>MAAE01000072.1 GCA_002162675.1 Colwellia sp. 39_35_sub15_T18
CGTTCACGGGTTAAACCACCCGGCCCTAAGGCAGAAATACGACGCTTATGCGTTACTTCTGATAACGGGTTGTTTTGATCCATAAACTGTGACAATTGTGATGAGCCAAAAAACTCTTTCACTGCCGCAGAAATGGGTTTAGCGTTGATTAAATCTTGCGGCATAATTGCATCTAAATCACCAAGACTTAAACGCTCACGCACAGCTCGCTCTACACGAACTAAACCAACACGGAATTGGTTCTCTGCCATTTCGCCTACGCTACGAATACGACGGTTACCTAAATGGTCAATATCATCAACTTCGCCTTTACCATCACGAATGTTGATTAAGGTTTTCATGACCGAAACAATGTCATCTTTTGATAGAACACCACTACCAATATCGTCAGCATTACCAACACGACGGTTGAATTTCATACGTCCAACTGTTGATAAGTCATAACGTTCTGACGCAAAAAACAAGTTGCCAAACAATGTTTCAGCAGCATCTTTTGTTGGCGGCTCGCCTGGGCGCATCATACGATAAATTTCAACTAACGCTTCTAATTTGTTAGTTGAGCTGTCGACACGTAAAGTGTCTGACATATATGAACCAACATCAAATTCGTTCATATATAAAGTAGAAAGTACTTTATGACCTGCTTGGCTAAGTTCAGCTAATAATTCTAAGGTAATTTCAGCATTGGCTTCAGCGATTACTTCACCCGTAGATTTATCAATATAAGCTTTTGATAATACTCTACCAACGATATAATCTGCAGGTACTTCTAGTTTATCCATTTTGGCTTTTGATAAAGCACGGATATGACGAGCAGTAATACGACGACCCGACTCAACTAATATTTCACCTTTTTTAATTGAAATATCAAAAGTAGCCGTTTCACCACGAAGACGCTCAGGGATAAGATCCATGATCAACTTATCGCCTTTAATGGCGTAATTAGTTGTGTCATAGAACATATCTAAAATTTCTTCGGTAGAAAACTCTAATGCGCGTAACATGATAGATGCTGGCAATTTACGACGTCTATCAATACGAACAAATAAGTTATCTTTTGGATCAAATTCAAAATCTAACCAAGAACCACGATAAGGAATCACACGTGCGTTATATAACACTTTACCCGATGAATGCGTTTTACCTTTATCATGATCAAAGAATACACCTGGAGAACGGTGTAACTGTGAAACGATAACACGCTCAGTACCATTGATTACAAAAGTACCATTATCTGTCATCAACGGGATTTCACCCATGTACACTTCTTGCTCTTTGATATCTTTTACAGTACCTGCCGGAGCTTCTTTATCGTATACCACTAAGCGTAATTTAACGCGTAGCGGTGCAGAATAAGTTACACCACGTATTTGACATTCTTTAACGTCAAATAACGGTTCACCTAAACGATAGCTTACATATTGTAATTCTGAGCTACCTGAATAAGCTTTAATTGGGAAAATAGAACGGAAAGCAGCCTCTAGACCGGTTTCACCTGTTGGATCAATATCAATAAACTTGCGGAAAGAATCGAGTTGAATGGACAACAAGAATGGATATTCCATTACTTGTGCACTTTTACCAAAGTCCTTTCTAATTCGCTTTTTCTCAAAGTATGAGTAA
>MAAE01000061.1 GCA_002162675.1 Colwellia sp. 39_35_sub15_T18
AGTAACCGACTACATTCTTACTTAGGGTATCAAAGCCCTAATGATTTTGAATTGAAAATTAATGAGTTAGAAAAAGTAGCTTAACTAGGGTGACTGAATTTACTTGACCAGGTCAGTCTCATCACCGTGATTTCAAAAGTTATTATAAAGGTTATATCGCTAAGTTCTATAAGAGTCACTTCCCTTATTTATTAAGCTACACTCGATTCTTAGAGCTTATGCCTAAAGCAATTATTCCTTTATCAAGTTATTTTTCAACACTCAAAGGTGATGCTACAGGTATTGAATTTATTGACTCAACCAGTATTAAAGTGTGCCATAACTTACGCATCCCTAGACATAAAACATTTGGTGGTATTGCTCAGCGTGGTAAAGGAACGATGGGATGGTTTTATGGATTTAAGCTTCATCTTGTCACCAATTATCGAGGTGAAATAGTTGATGCTAAACTCACCACAGGTAATGTACATGATACGAAACCAGTAGCAGATATAACCAAAAAACTTTCGGGTAAGTTATATGCAGATAAAGGGTATATCAGTAAAAAACTGTCAGAGAAATTGAAAGATGATGGTGTAAATTTGATCACAACAGTAAGACGAAATATGAAATCCAAAGCCTTGTCATTATGGGATAGAGCAATGCTCTCTAGACTTTTTATTATTGAAACGATTAATGACCAATTGAAGAATATTTCTCAAATAGAGCATTCGCGCCACCGTAGCCCAAACGGTTTTATGTTGAATATGTTAGCGGGACTTGTGGCTTATTGCCTTAAAGAAAATAAGCCACGCCTTAATATATCTGACGTTGAGAGGAATACCATGGTTGCCGCTTAACCCGATCTGGGGTTAATTACCACCGCTAAGCTAAGTTTATTCCGCCGTTACGTTTGGTTAGTTGTTTAACTTTTCTTTTACAACCAATAAGTTTCGATTCCTGTATCCGTGTAAATCGGCTACCAACCCCTACCCCTAAGAATTTAACCCTTTTACTACTATGAGCTACATGGGTTTTCTTCTGATTGACTGTTAACTTCAAGTCTTCCCCTAGTATCTGGGAGGCTAACCGTCTTTGCCTGTGTGCTCGTGAGCCGAGGTTTCTTTCATGCCAAATTGTGTTTTTAATGCAAATATCAATAAAGCAGGATGACCAGCCAGTGCGCTTCCATTAATATGTCAACGAGCTTTGCCTTTATAATTGGCCTTTCGTCGTTGTAATCATTTTGATATTGTCGCTGTAATCTCTTTTTGCTTACAGAACTCGAATAACTAGATAAAACAGGTAGTTAATTGTTGGCGGCATTAATTTTTGAAAACCTATCATGGCTCTTAACAGCCACTTTATACTTATTCTGAAGATGAAGGGTTGCCATAGTCGCAATTTGGTCCTAGGTACTGCCAATCATTGCTCCATTGCGAACGACATCCCTAATTTCATCTGTTGGTTCAAACTTTGGTCTTACCATTTGTAAAACCCTTTTTATATAGCGTATAAACGACTTCTTAGTTAAGCAGCTATGTCAATGTGGACAATTTTTGCTTTTAGTCTTTGCGTTTTTCTTTTAGTCTAATAACAGTGTCAGACTTTTAGATGACTTAATCTTTTTGTTTGTTAATCTGATTTCTTTATCAAAATAAGTTTTAAAAGTTGGATGAATAGGATTATCAGTAAAATCTTTAGCCCAGTACATTAGCTAGATTTTCAAGGAAAACTTCAACACCTTTACCGAATCTTTTAATAGCATTGATTCTTTTGCCTTCTAAAGAATTGCATCCTCGACATAATTAATCTCTGCAATAACCTTTGTGCTGATCGTGATCTTGCACTGCATCATGTGAATCAAGAGGACAAAGAGGACAAAGAGGACAAAGAGGACAAAGAGGACAAAGAGGACACTCACCATTTTGCTCTTCAATTGAGTTTTCTCTGTATTGCTTTAAGTCAGTACTTTTAAGCTTTAATTTAGTAATACCTGTCACCCCCCCCCTTCTCGCACTATTATTATACAGTATTGTATTGCATTATAACATGCAACAATAACAGGTGTTTGAGAGGTCTTTATAAAGGAGTAAGACTTTTGGTGATTCTATATAATAACTTTGTTATTACAAAACATACATTTTTATTTTACCTTTTTCGCAAGCTCAAAGAATTTAAACCAGTATATTATTACTCCTAATTTTCTTTTTTATTATTTAATACAGGTGGTGCAAATACCACCACACCCTATAAATATATAGAACTGCCTAATTAATAAGATTTGTCCCACACAAAAGAAGAAAGAATTCTGGCTAATATTCAGACGAAGTCTGGTAAATCCAAAATACTTTCGATGGATATCTAGATTTATTTTTAAATCCTCACTATCTGATTGTACTGTATTTTTTTAACATAATTATACAACCATAACCATAACCATCAATTATTATATGAAAAAGTATTGTTTAAGCCTTATTCTTTTGGTAAAATAATTAAACAAGTCAAGGAATCAAAAATACTGAAACCAGCATCCTGATCAGATGTAGACACATAAAAAGAGAGTAAAGCAATGAATCTATATATTAGTCGTGATGACACCCCTGCAATTCCAGCCAAAGCACAAAAGCAAATTACCAGCTACATAACTCAATCAGTTGTTAATGCAATTGAAGAGGAAGTTAAAAAATCAAACATCATTATCGTTTCTGACGAAAACAACATTTATCGTGACGCATGTATAGCACGAACTTATCAAGTAAAAATCCAGCTTAATGAAGCAAAAATAAAACTAGGCTCTACACCTCTTTCTAAGGCACTTTTTATCTTAAATCTTGCAAGTGCTAGCAGTGACATTGAAAGAGAGAAAGTAAGAGTGTTTAGAGAGTGCAAGAAAGCGTTATCAAAGAAAAACATTGAAAACATCGAGCTTGTTATTAAAGAAGAGGTTCAAAACTCAGAACAGCTAATTGAAGAATTAAGAGCCGATATTAAAATAACAAAAGAAGAAATCATTAAATCTATTAGCATAAGCAAAGATGACAAAAGAGTTGTTTTTGTTGATGTCGATTACAAAGATGACTTGAACTACTTACTTAACAAGCCAGGTTTTCATATTTTTAATGGCGAAAGAGGCACAGGCAAGTCAGAGCTATTTAAACGTCTTTTCGAACAATCATGTATTAATAATAATTACCCGATCTACATGTCAGGTTCGAAAACTTTAACAAAACAGTTAATTGATGATGAAGATATCAGAAACTACCACAATGCATACGCAAACACTTCAGCACAAGGTGCTCTAGGCGTAATGCTTAAATTAATGCTAGATGACAAATACGATAATATGCGTAATCAGTCAAAGAACTTATTTCTTGATGAAATAGAAGCACTAGAAGATCTTTCAACATCAGACATCGTTGGCAATGGAACATTAAGCGACAGAGCCTTACTTCAAGAACGATTGAACCAACAAATAATTAATTCGGAATCAGTATTTGTTGCTGACGAATTCGTAAATGACAATACGCTTGATTGGTTATATGAGCTTACAGAAAATAATAATAAAACTATCTATGTTTATAATCAAAAAAGCGAGTTCAAAAAGCCAGTAGTTAAAGTTATGGCTTACGCTACAAATGTTGAATTGATGAGAAAATCATTAATAAATAATGAGAAGGTAGCAGGCTTCATCGATGCTCAACACAGCAATAAAAAATCAAAATATGATGCTGATATCTTAGCAATCAATGGCGTACCAAAAAAAGACTCTAAAGACCAAAAAGAAGAGCAAAAATACATTGCTGAGTATGCACAAATTGACGCTGCATTTATGCAATCAGAGCAAGCAAAAAATATTAGTAACTTTTCTGAGATAGCTAAATCCGTACAAGCAGTTTTTTATAACACAGCTGCAAAAAATGGTTTAAGTGTACTTGACCCTGATTATAAAAAAGTATCTTTGTTAGCGAATGGTACATCAGCTCCCAATGATTTAACTCAAGCAGATAATAGATTTAGATTCAGAGAAGAAATTCTTCTTAGCTTTAACAGAGTTGAGCGCAAACTTTGCACTAATTCAACAAGTATACTTATTGATATGATTAATAAAGAATGTAGTGATGATATTACTGAAGAAAAACTTGTAAAAATGATGAGCAATATTTACTTAAAGCGCATAGCTAATCGCATTGCATACAAAAACAAAATGCGTGAAAACTATGAATTTACAGTAATTACAATTTATGAATTTCTTGGTCATAAAGTTGAGTTTTACAGTAATGATGAAGAAAATCAAAGTGGCAATAGAAATCTAAAGGCCGGACAAAAAGAAGAAGTTATTGTTCGTGATAGAGAAACAATTGCTGCTGAAAGAATTGATGAAATAAAAGCTAAAAACATCATCAAAATGGGTGTTCATGCCAATAATGATAACAAGCATAAGTTGAGAGCTTTTGAATTAAGAAAGCTCTATAGAGTGTCTAAAGTTAGTCAAGATTTACTTGATTTCGACAAAGCTGGTACTAGCACAATAAAGGCATTACTACTTGCTGAATCAAATGAATCTCTTACTATTGACATGCAATTCAAAAAACTATTTATTCAACGCTTAATTGATACAGTTAAACTTTATGATGAAGAATACAGATTTAACAGTGATGATGCCGCTAAATTTCATGATTTTTTAGTTAATGCAGAATTAAAGGTTGGCATACATAAAAGAAAAGTTATTGATGTTTTCAACAGTTACTTTAAAAACACTAAAATCTCATACACAAATAAAATGTCTACGCTAACATCAATACTCGAAAAAGAATTCAATATCGAAGTTGTGGCAGCTAATAAAAAGGACAGACAGCGTGCTAAAACAGCTAATCTAACTGCTGAAACAAAAATGTGGTTGAATCATATCAGAAGTGAAAGTTCATGCTTACTTGCAGCATAGAGCTATATGAAAAGTCATAAGAAAAGGCAGGTGATCAAACCTGCCCCAGTGGCGACGAGAGTGTGTCGCTTTCTTATACTTAATTATAGCACTTCCAATCCACCGTGTGTAGTAAATAAGCGCATTAATTAGTTAAAAACACCACTTATTACGCTTATTTTTTTATTAAACTAAAAAGGAATTCCGCAAATCTCTTTACTAAGTTCGAACTCTTGAACAACCTGCAAAATTGGTTGATTAACCCTGCTTTGAAAAAGATATTTTTTGGTTTCAAACTCAAGCTTTTTATACCCTTTATCTTTGTCAGAATTTTTTCTATTTCCGCCAAAATTATATGCATAAGAAACCGAAGAAACCATGGAAAGGATTGAGTCGGTGTCTAATCCATCGCTGTTTATATATAAAACATTTCGCAAAGTATCTTCATAACTATTTCCAGTCATTCCAAGCCAAATTGACATAGGCACAGTGTTGAAAGCACTACTACCTGTTTCATTGGTATTCTTTATATTTTCAAGCGTGTAAAAATCCATTAAATAGCCAAATTCACAAAAAAGATAATTAAATATTTCTTGCTGACCTTTTCCGTTTAAAATACTGTGTATGCAATACGAAATAGCCTTAGCACCATTAATTCCATTTTCAGAGTTGTGAGTAGGTCTAGCTGATGCTTCCGCATATTCCAAAATCAAACTTAAAGGCAATTTGCTCAAATAACCGATTGGTGCTGCTCTTGATGCTGCAAGATTACCTTCAGAATTCCCTATGTAATCAGTGTTGTTCTCCATTATGAATTCAGAAGTGCCAAAACCGTAATTAACATCAGGAAAGCGATTAAACCACTTCAACAATGCTTCTGAGTAATCTAAATTGTGAACAAGTGCGTCACAAATCGCTCCAATTCCTACTGACTCATCCGTAATATGAGAACTCGCTGTAATTAAAGGCAGATTAAAAGAACTAATCGATTGATCCTCATAAATGCTGCCAATATAATCACCCATAACGCCACAAATCATATTTTTCCTCATAAAAAAACCACTAAACAATTGAGCTCAATTAATTCTTTTATTTAATGCTAACGAAGCGCTTCATCTACACAAAGACCAAAGATTCCAGCTGTCAAAATGTATATAATTACAGCTATGTCATTTACCAATAAAAATGAAAACACATCCCCAACGAAATTTGGAAACCAGCCAAATAAATCCTGAACAAAATCTTCCATTGCCCTGCGCTGGCTACGCTTACGCGTCAAAAGCCACATAATCCAGCCGAATAACGGACCTACAAAATACATACACTTCTCCTAGTTATTTGAAATCAAAAAAGATGTAGGTTTTTGAGCTAGAAAGAATTGTAGTTAGTTCTGAAATTTTGAAGTGTTGTAGTCATGTTTGAATCAAAAGCTGATTCAAATACAGTACCTGATATGCCATTACTGGGAGTTGTTTCACCACCACTGCTATAGTTTCGAACATCGTATAATAAGCCTTTCATTGCTTCTTTATCAGCAATCAAGCTGTAAGCCAAAGCGTAATGTTTATAAGCGTCATTACCAGAGCTAAAGTTTTGACCTTGATCATAATAAGTAACTACATCAATAGGACGCATTCCATCTTTGGTACTAGCTTTGTTTTGACCTGCTAAGAATGTTGCCTGACCCTCTTTGAACCAATGATCTAATGTAAAACCAATAGTTTTTAAAGGTGAAGAAATGTTTTGCTGAATAGTGTGGATAAGCTCATGTAAAACAACTTGTGATTCATCATTGTTCGCACGTTTATATACAGAGTGATGAGCTAAGTTCATACCAAGCAATGTGCCTTCACCATACTGAGATTCATTCATTCTATCAGACAAACAAACCATTACTTTAAACGGCATTCTATAATCACCAACATTAGCGTTCAATTCTGATATCTTAAAATCACTAACTTTATCAAACTCCTTGCCTAGCAAATATTGATCTGCTTTATCTAAAGAGTCCCAATAAGTATGAACAAGAGCAAACCTTTCAGGACCACTAGCTTCTGTCCAACCATCCGAGTTAAAAGGATAATTTAGAGTTAAGCTTGTAATATCATAATAATTACCATCAGCATCATCCCAACCATCAGACATCAGCTCTATTATTATATATGCAACTTGAGTAATGTAATAAGGTCTTGCTAAATCAAATTCTTCTTTAGTAATATCCATTTTGCTAAATGCTGTATCCAGATTTTGCTCAACTAAAGTAGCCGCATATTTCATGTCGGTTTCTAGATAGCCTTCACCACCAAAAACCACAACATTTTCAGATTCAAAATAATAAGATGAATTGGCACAATTAATACCGCTAGAACCATAAGCTAAATCATTCTTTGGTGCTGTAATGTTATCCTCACTATCAGCTGAATATTTAATTTCACCTGCAACATAAGTAATTTCAATAGTGTTTCCGTTTTTTGCATTCTCTCCAATATCTGCTGAGCCAGAGTCAGAACCTCCGCACGCTGTTAGTAATAAAACGATAACAAAAAGAGAAAATAATTTAGTCATTTAGTACTCCAAATTGATTTATTCGAGCAAAGTCACAGGCTTTAAAAACTGTAAGTTTAAATACGATATTTTGATGTTGAAAATGTTTTGCTTTAACCATTTCTCCTATATTTTTATCAACCGTTGTTATGTGCCAAACGGCTGGCAAGCCATTGATATTTATATAGCAGAGCTCTGAGGTATCATACAAATGTAGCGGCCCTTTGAAACTTTTTTGTATAAATAATTTAAGCTTTATTTCATTAATTTTCTTTGAAAAAGAAACTTGCAGTCTTTCATCGATAACGAACTGTAAATCTGCTTTAGCGAGCTTATAAGAGCGCTCTGGCGTATCACGCAAATGAAGCGCTTTAATCACACCAGAGTTTACATAAGCTTCAATTTCGCAGTGCTTACTTTTAGATATCAAGTATAATTACTCCATCGTCCAACCATTCCATCATTTGCTCATCTGAAAAGACTTGCTCGTTAAATTCTTCTAACAGCACAAAACTAAAGAACTGAAAGCTTTCTCTATTTTCAGCTCCAGGTTCAGTAAATCTAAATACATTCAAACGAATCTCAATGCTATCAAAAGTAAAAACAGCCACGCTTTCATTGTTTAGCACTAACTTACTTACTACTTGATAAAACTCATTCTCATCTTTGTTTTTTAGCAATGCGTTTAATTTGCCAATGTAATTTAGATTGATTACCTCATTTTCAACTAACAAATTACGAGTCATTTTATTGTTAAGCATCTTCAATAGTTTGACTTGTCGATCATGATTACTTTTATAAAAATCAGACATATTTACTCCAATATTTGTCTGCATCTTCTTCAGACATAACAGGCGTAAGACCAATAGCTTTAAACGTTTTACAATGCTGAGTTTTGTGATCAAAAGGTGCTTGAAAATATGGCTGCACAAGATCCGGTGCAGCGCGATATCGATGACATAAATTTTTAACTGGACACTCAGATCCTTTGCACATTGTAAAATCAGGCATACTTCTCCCTTTAAAATTAATTAATGAATGAATTAAAAATATGTTGTTTATTTGGGGTTAGAAGTCGCTATCAGCTAATGCGTCAACTATTGCTGTTATTAGCTCTTGCAGCGTGTAGTACTTGTACTCTTCAAATTTTGCTATGTATTCAGTTTCTTGCAAAAAACCGATTAGAATGCCGCTCGGTGTTTCTTTGAAAAAAACTTGTTTGTTTTCTTGTATGCCTTTATATGAAAAGTAGCCCGCACTGTGTGAGTTAAGTAGGTCTTTCTCTCGCACAATTTTATACTCTGCGACAGCTTTAAGTACTTTTTTGAGGTCTGTTAGACTATTTGTATCAATTATGTGCTTAGCTAATAAACAACAAAAAACAATGTTAAATGTTTCATCAAGTTCTATTAACTTAGGAAGTGGAAGTGTTAATTTTTTGCGTTGTTCTTGTGATTTTGAGAATGGATTTTGGTACGTGTTTTTATCTGCGTTTTGTTTAATTTCATCTTGCATTAAAACTCCTCATAAAAAACAGGATCACACTCTACCACAAATGTCAACACTTGTCAATCGGAATTTAACTTTGATGAATTTTAGGCATAAAAAAACCACTCAATTTATTAAGTGGTTTAATTAAAATGGTACCGCTGGTCGGACTCGAACCGACACTTCTTTCGAAAAGGGATTTTGACTTGTTAATCAATAACTTACGTTACTGCACGGACTATATCATCACCTCAAATAAGAGGGCTGGACGCTGTTTCACTAAGTTATTAACCCTTAGCTAATTCCTGTTATTAAGCAATACTGCTATCGCTCAGGTAGTCTCTGAACCTTCCGCTGCTAGCGGCTTGGCTGCTGATTGTCCACATCATTACATGTTAGATTTCCAGCAATTCATCCAGTTTTGAACTTAAAATCGCTTTTAAGTGGGACTCATTTATTAAACACGATATCCCTCGTGTATACCAATTTCACCACAGCGGCAAAGCCGTTAAACCTTATAAGGTTTTGTAAAAATACTTCCAAGTAATCTTATAAAACATTACAACAAATTGAACCTAAAACTTATATAAATACTTGTATTCTAGAATATTAGCAACTGATTATTATACATCTCTATACATTTTGCAACTGCTAATATTTTGCGACTTTTCTCTTTAAAATCAATCGATTACACTGTAGATGGATTCCTTTTTGAATCCCCTATGTATACCAATTTCATCACGCTGGCAAAGGCTTGTAAGCCAATTTTGCAATTTGCAAAGAAGTCATTTTTCGCTTTAAAAACTGAGTTCTTTGTAAATTGTTTTCTGCTAATTTCTGGTCATTGATGACTTGAAATAAGAGCTTGGCATTATACGAGAAAAAGCTTGATTGACAAGTGTTTTTCTCATTTAATGGCTTGCTTGTTGCTTATTTAAACAAAGTGTTGGACGGCAAATGGGAATGCAAAAAACTTGTTAGCAGCTGCGATAAGAAATCGAGAGGAATTACCTACAATGATCTTAGCTATTTTGTTTTTTCAACCAATCTATTGCTTGTTCATTGTCGTAAAAAAACTGATGTTTTAAGCCTGCTCCTTCATAGATATTTCGACACATATTTTCGGTACTCAAAGGCGTATCACAACAAGATAAATTTATTGCCACAGCATTGGAGCTACCTTTGCGCAAAAAGCTGATGTGATAATTCATCGCTTCATGTACACATATAGCTTCGCCATACGGTATGAGTAAAACGGCAAAGTTAGTGAGTGAATGTTTTTTTATTATTTCAAGAATTTCACTATGCATATCAGTAAAGTACTCAACATTCCATGGCCCTCTACTTTGAATAGTCATAATGCTATCAGCAACAGAAATATAAGCTTTGCCATGGGCTGAAAATGATAATGCCATTAAACCACCTATTGATATATGAACCTTTATTGATATATTACTGCCATCACATTATTTTAACAAGCTCTTAAGTTGCTTGATATTTATACTAAATTAAATTCTCCTGCCTTTTTTTTGCTAAAGTTTGTTAGACTAGCGCGAAATATCTACCCTAACATGAGATTTCAATGAGCGTTTCTAGTATAAGTCAGCCAGAGCACTTTCCCCGAGCAGGTTTTAGGCGCCGTTTTGGCTCTTGGGTCTACGATGTACTTATTGCCATTGCTGTTTATATGTTCGCTGGAGCAATTGCATTTTTACTGTTTAATTTATTGATAAAATTTGCTGTAATTGATATGCAGGGCTTTGAACATACTATTGATTTACAGCGTTCCTCAATTATTTACAGCGCATTAATCTATGGTTGGAATATTGCTTGGGTGAGTTTTTTCTTTGTGTTTTTCTGGTCTAAAACGGGTCAAACGCTAGGCATGAAAGCTTGGCGATTACGCTTACAGAACCAAGATGGCACTCGCATCAATAAAGTAACAGGCTTAAAGCGGCTACTACCCACCCTGCTTGGTTTGGGTAATTTAACGGTGCTATTTGATCGAAAAAACAAACTTAGCTTACAAGATAGATTAACTAACACTGAAGTTGTGGTTTTATCGTTAGCGGAAAATAAAGGAAGGTTATAAAATTTTGCGAGTTAATAGTTTCGAAAACAATCTCCTTTCAGTATATGTATTCGAAGCCATTAACTCTATGGTCGTCGCTTTGGCTAGGTTATTTTTTTATTCAAAAAATACCAAGAAACGCTAATAAACAATATACTCGGCAATAAAGCACCTATCAGGGGTGGAAATTGGTAAACCAAGCTGAGCGAGCCAAGCACCTCATTGCAAACAAAAAATAAAATGCCCGTTACCACACCCATCATAATTCTTGCCCCCATTGATACCGAGCGCAGTGGACCAAAAATAAAAGATAAAGCGACCAATAACATTACCGCTAAAGTAATGGGTTGCATTATTTTTCGCCAGAAGGCTAATTGATAACGGCTTGGATCTTGGGCGTTAGCTTCCAAGTAGTCCAAATAATCAATCAAACCACGAATAGACAGTGATTCAGGTGTAACCGTAACCACACCCAGTTTTTTCGGCGTTAATGATGATTGCCAAATTTGCGTATCGGCTTTGCTGGTGGTGATTATTTCTTTGCTGAGCTCAGTATTAACAACATTTGATAATAGCCATTCCTTGTTTTGATAACTGGCACTTTCTGCACTTAGCCAGCTTTCTAACTTTAATTGCTCATTAAATCGATAAATTTGAATTTTTTTCAGCTGTCCTTGCTCTAAAACCTCACCAATATTAACAAAGTAGGCGCCATCTTTGGCCCAAACACCGTTTTTAGCTGAAATTAAACTACCACCAGAAATGGCTTGCGCACGAATTTCTCTCGCTCTTGCTTCTCCGCTAGGTGCTAGCCACTCACCGACAGCCATTGAAACAATAACCAACAAAATAGCCGTTTTCATTACCGATTTAATAATATCTAAACGAGATAAACCCGCCGCTTGCATCACAACTAATTCACTATTGCTAGCGAGCATACCTATACCAATTAAGCCACCAATCAGGGCTGACATCGGAAAAAATATTTCAACATCTCTTGGTACGGCATACAGCACATACAGCGCCGCATGAGATAAATCATAATTACCACGGCCAACCGCACGCATTTGCTCTACAAATTTTATAATGCCACTAACACTGATAAAAACCGCTAAAGTTAAAAAGGTGGTTGAGGCAATAATACGGCCAATGTAAGCATCTAATATTTTCATTATGCTTGCCCTCTTGTGTGATCACTTTTACTCGCGCTGTTACGTTTAAAGCTCGGTAATTTAGCTTTAATTTTTCTGCCACTGCTACGCTCTTTCATCAATAAGGTAATACCTAAAGCCAAGGCACTTAAGTGAATTGGCCACAGACCTATACCTGCTGGTAGTGCTTGTCGTTCAATGCCTGAACGCATAGCTGTTAATAAAAGAAAGTAACCAAGAAAGAGCATTAACGCTGGTAGCATTTTAGCAAATTTACCTTGTCTAGGATTAACCACACTCAGTGGCACAGCAATAAACGTTAAAATAATACAGGCTAAAGGAAAAGCAATCCGCCATTGAATAGTGGCACTGTATTCGGCAGCCAGTTTAGGATCTGCTGCCGAAAATAATTGTGATGTAGGTAAAGCGCTTAGTTTGCGATGTTTCTGCTCTACTTTTTGATCTAGAATTTGAATGTAGTATTTATCAAAAGCAACCGATTGAAACTCGCCATTTTCAGCATCACTATGGTAACGAGTGCCATCGGTTAATACCAAACGTTGTGAGCCGCTTTCTTCTTCAAATACTTGTCCTTGTTTGGCATAAACTAAGCTGGCATTGATAATACTTTCTTCACGATTATTTTCATCCGGCAATTGCGCAACAAAAACCTTGTCAAAGCCATTATCTTCGCGGTGTTTATCATGAATAAAAATAACAGCTTTGTCATTACCCGTTTTTTGAAAACGCCCTGCCACTAATGCACTTAAGCCTGAGTCAGCGGCTAATTCATCTTTTACTTGATATTGATACTCTGAGGCCATGGGCGCTAAATATAAAGTAAATAAGCCTGTAAATAGTGCGGTGATAACCGCCAACACTAACGTTACTCTAACCACATACCATTCGCTAACACCGCAGGCATGTAATACGGTCATTTCGTTGTCTGCGTATATGCGGCCATAAGCAAGCAATACCCCTAAAAATAAACTGAGCGGTAACATCATGCCCGCTAAGTCAGGAATTTTAAGGCCAATAAAAATCATCACCATTTGCCCAGGAATGCTGCCTTCAGAAGCATCCCCTAAAACGCGAACAAATTTTTGACTGATAAAAATGGTCATTAACACTAGAAATACTGCTAGCTGTGTTTTAGCCACTTCTTTTAATAAATAACGAAAGATGATCACAAAAAGATCCCATAAAAACTGTGTTTTTTCTGACAATCAGCTAGTTTTTCTAGTAGACTTGCCGTTTTCATAACTAAACTATATAGTCAATAAACAAATATATTTGTTTGATGCGGCTGTAATTATAGCCCTTAGCGCTATAACAATAACAGTAAACTTAACTATTTTTTACTGGTTTTAGTAAGTTAAAGTAAATTATTATGCAAAAGGAGAACTCATGGAGTTCAGTATAAAAAGTGGTAGCCCCGAAAAACAACGCAGTGCCTGTATTGTTGTTGGTGTATTTGAACCTCGTCGCCTCAGTGCTACTGCTGAGCAACTTGATGAAATAAGTGAAGGCTATATTAGCAACCTTTTGCGTAAAGGCGATTTAGAAGGTAAATCAGGGCAGATGTTATTATTGCATCATGTACCTAATATTTTAAGCGAACGCGTTTTACTGGTGGGCTGTGGTAAAGAGCGTGAACTAGATGAGCGCCAATATCGTCAAATTATCAACAAAACTATTAATACCCTGAACGAAACAGGTTCAATGGAAGCGGTATGTTTCTTATCTGAACTGCATGTTAAGGGTCGTGATACTTATTGGAAAGTTCGCCAAGCAGTAGAAGCGACTCAAGATGGTTTATATAGCTTTAATAGTTTAAAAACACGCAAAGAAGAACCACGCAGACCATTGCGTAAAATAGTTTTTAATGTGCCTACTCGTCGTGAATTACCTATTGGTGAACGCGCTATTAGCCATGCATTAGCTATTTCAGAAGGTATTAATACCTGTAAAAACGTCGCTAACATGCCGCCAAATATCTGTAATCCCGCTTATTTAGCAGAGCAGGCCAAAATTTTAGCTCATGATTACGATAATGTTTCAACCACCATTATTGGCGAGCAAGAAATGGAAGAGCTAGGTATGGGCTCCTATCTAGCAGTAGGTCGCGGTTCAGTTAATGAATCATTAATGAGCATTATAACCTATAACGGTATTGATGATGACTCTAAACCGCTTGTTTTAGTGGGTAAAGGCCTTACTTTCGACAGTGGCGGAATCTCATTAAAACCAGGCGCAGGCATGGATGAAATGAAATACGATATGGGCGGAGCAGCAGGTGTTTTAGGCGCTATGCACGCTTTAGCTGAGTTAAATCTCCCCATTAAAGTAATTGGCGTTTTAGCTGGCTGTGAAAATATGCCCAGCAGCAACGCTTATCGCCCTGGTGATATTCTCACCACCATGTCAGGCCAAACAGTTGAAGTATTAAACACCGATGCTGAAGGTCGCTTGGTGTTATGTGACGCGTTAACTTATGTTGAGCGTTTCGAACCAGAAGCTGTGATTGATGTTGCCACCTTAACAGGCGCTTGCGTGGTTGCTTTAGGTAAGCATGCTACGGGCTTATTAAGTTCACACAATCCTTTAGCCCATGAATTATTAAATGCTTCAGAGCAAAGTGGCGATAGAGCATGGCGCTTACCTTTATGGGATGATTATCAAGAGCAACTTGAAAGCCCATTTGCCGATATGACAAACCTTGGTGGTAAAGGCGCAGGTACTATTACTGCGGCTTGCTTCTTAGCACGCTTTACTAAAAAATATCATTGGGCGCATTTAGATATTGCTGGTACAGCTTGGCGTAGTGGCGGTAAAGACAAAGGCTCAACAGGTCGCCCTGTTAGCATGCTAACGCAATTTATGTTAAATCGTGCTGGGCAAGAGCAAGGCGAGTAATTCAAGTTTCGAGTTTCGAGTTTCGAGTTTCGAGTTTCGAGTTTCGAAAAATGATAAGAGATAAATAGCAATGCAAACTCAAGTCATGTTTTATCTTCTCAATGATGAGAAGAGCAATGATGACAGCACTGATATAAAAACCAACGCTGAGGCTAATAATACTAGCTCAGCGTTTTATCATGCTTGTTTGCAAGCGAGTCATTTTTATCGGCAAAACCAACGGGTATTTATTTACACCCAAGACCAACAAAGCGCCGAACAAATAGATGAACTGCTTTGGGCTTTTGACAGTGACAGTTTTGTGCCTCATAACCTCGTTGGTGAAGGGCCTAAACAAGGGGCCGCGGTAGAAATTAGCCACCAAGCACCGCAAGGCCGCCGCCCAGTACTTATTAATTTAACAAACACAGTGCCTGACTTTGCCAATCAATTTCAATTAATTGTTGATTTTGTACCGAGTGAAGCAACCCTAAAACAGCAAGCCAGAGAGCGCTTTAAAACTTGCCGTCAGTGGGGTTTTCAGGTAGATAATCAAGCAGTGATTGAACCACAATCCATGTAGATCATACTAGTTCTACTACACTGTACTTTTTTGTTGGGACAAGACTATATGCTCCAAGCATTGTCTTGTAAGTTACCTCCATGTAACGTCAACCCCAACTGACAATTTAAAACTTTTATTTCGAGAACATGATGGAAAAAACATTCAACCCAACCGACATTGAACAATCTTTATATACCAGCTGGGAAGAGCAAGGTTATTTTAGCCCAACAGGTGAAGGCGACAGCTACAGCATTGCTATTCCACCGCCTAATGTCACTGGCTCTTTGCACATGGGTCATGCTTTTCAGCAAACCATCATGGACACGTTAATTCGATACCAACGTATGCAAGGTAAAAATACCTTATGGCAAACAGGTTGCGATCATGCGGGTATTGCTACACAAATGGTGGTTGAACGTAAAATTGCTGCTGAAGAAGACAAAACTCGCCACGATTATGGCCGTGAAGGTTTTATCGACAAAATTTGGCAATGGAAAGAAGAGTCTGGCGGTACTATCGGCAAACAAATGCGTCGCTTAGGTAACTCTATTGATTGGTCTCGCGAGCGTTTCACTATGGACGAAGGCATGTCAGAAGCGGTACAAGAAGTGTTTGTACGCCTTTTTGAAGATGACTTAATTTATCGTGGCAAACGCCTGGTTAATTGGGATCCAAAATTCCACACGGCGATTTCTGATTTAGAAGTTGAAAATAAAGATAAAAAAGGCCACATGTGGCATTTACGTTATCCATTAGCTGATGGCGCCAAAACCGCTGAAGGACTTGATTACTTAGTAGTAGCCACTACACGCCCAGAAACCATGCTAGGTGATACGGGCGTAGCCGTTAACCCTGAAGATCCACGCTATAAAGATTTAATTGGTAAAAAAGTTTTATTACCGTTAGTAAACCGTTTAATTCCTATTGTTGGTGATGATCATGCTGATATGGACAAAGGCACAGGTTGTGTGAAAATCACCCCTGCCCACGACTTTAACGATAACGAAGTAGGTAAACGTCATGCCTTACCACAAATTAATATTTTGGATAAAGACGCGGCAATTTTAGCAACGGCACAGGTTTACGATACTAAAGGTGAACTTTGTGATGCCTATAGCACTGAGCTGCCAAGTGAATTTGCGGGCATGGACAGGTTTGTTGCCCGTAAAGCCATTGTGGCTAAATTTGATGAACTGGGTTTATTAGTTGAAGTTAAAGATCACGATTTAGTTGCCCCTTATGGTGATAGATCTGGCGTGATCATTGAGCCACTTTTAACGGATCAATGGTATGTGCGCGTTGAGAAACTTGCCGGCCCTGCCGTTGATGCAGTAAAAGACGGTCAAATTGAATTTGTTCCTAAACAATATGAAAACCTTTATTTTTCTTGGATGAAAGACATTCAAGACTGGTGCATTTCCCGTCAACTTTGGTGGGGTCATCGTATTCCGGCTTGGTATGACGAAAATGGTAAAGTGTATGTAGGGCGTACTGAAATTGATGTTCGCGCTAACAACAATATCGCTGATGATATAATACTTAAGCAAGATGACGATGTACTAGACACTTGGTTCTCCTCTGCCCTGTGGACTTTCTCAACGTTAGGTTGGCCAAAAGATACTGACGATTTAAAAACCTTCCATCCTACTGATGTTTTAGTAACAGGTTTTGATATTATTTTCTTCTGGGTTGCCCGCATGATCATGATGACCATGCACTTTAATAAAGATGAAAATGGTAAAGCACAAATTCCTTTCAAGAAAATCTACATGACCGGCCTTATTCGCGATGAAAATGGCGATAAAATGAGTAAATCAAAGGGTAATGTTATCGATCCTCTTGATATGATTGATGGGGTTTCTTTAGAAGATTTACTGCAAAAGCGTACTGGCAACATGATGCAGCCAAAACTTGCCAAGAAAATTGAAAAATTAACCAAAAAAGAGTTTCCTAACGGCATTGAAGCCCATGGCACAGATGCAGTACGTTTCACCTTAACTTCTGTTGCCACCACAGGTCGTGATATTAGCTGGGACATGAAACGCCTTGAAGGGTATCGTAACTTTACCAATAAGTTATGGAATGCTAGTCGTTATGTATTAATGAACACCGAAGAATTTGACTGTGGCCAAACAGGCTCTACTCAAGAAAAGACTGAAATGGAGCTTTCGCTGGCTGATCGTTGGATCATAGGTCAGTTTGAACAAACCGTGAAAACAGTGCATGAAGCCTTTGATTCTTTCCGCTTTGACCTTGCTTCGCAAGCCTTATACGAATTTACTTGGAACCAATTCTGTGATTGGTATTTAGAATTAACTAAGCCAGTGATAGCTCCTAACCAAAAAGAGCAAGGCAGTGCAGCACAACAGCGTGGCACACGTCATACCTTAGTGAACATATTAGAGCAATTATTACGTCTAATGCACCCAATCATGCCATTTATCACTGAAACAATTTGGCAGCGAGTACAACCGCTTAGCGTTTATAAAATAGAGAATGCTAAAACAGATAGTGCGAACACTAATAACTCAATCATGGTACAAGCATTTCCTCAGTTTGATGAAAGCAAATGTGATCAACAAGCTATTGATGATTTAGAGTGGGTTAAGCAGTTTATCGTCGCTATTCGTAATATTCGCGGTGAAATGGATATATCACCAAGTAAATCATTACCGGTGTTACTTAAAAACGTCAATGCCAACGATCAACGCCGTTTAGCTGAAAATGAGCAGTTTTTAAGCTCACTGGCTAAACTTGAAAGCATAAAAATACTTAGCGATGACGAACAAGCTCCAGCCTCAGCTTCTGCTATCGTGGGTGATTTATCAGTATTGATCCCTATGGCAGGTTTAATTAATAAAGAAGCTGAACTAGCACGTTTAGACAGAGCAATTGATAAATTAGAAACAGATGCCGCTAGAACCCGTGGTAAATTAAGCAATGAGAACTTTGTTGGCAAAGCACCTGCTGCTGTTATCGATAAAGAAAAAGCTAAGCTTGCAGAGGCAGAATCAGCGCTAATAAAAATGCTTGAACAAAAGGCACAAATAGCTGCTCTGTAAAGTCTGCGCGAATAAATTCCCGCCTACGAAGAACTCATTAACGTAGGCGGGATTTCAATCGCGCTTCTCTAGTGCGAACAAAAAAACCAGTTAAATACTTCCTTGCAGCGTAATTTCCCGTTTACGAAGTAATTCTTTAACGTAGGCGGGATTTCAATCGCGCTTTCAACTAAGTACTTTATGACGCGAAAAAGTCGGCAACTGTAAAACTTAATACTGTTCTTTATTCCAATATAAATTGAACTATTTCAATTTTTTATAAGGCATATTCAAAATACCTGTGTTATGCTTCTTTTGCGT
This sequence comes from Colwellia sp. 39_35_sub15_T18, assembly GCA_002162675.1. Lineage (GTDB taxonomy): Bacteria > Pseudomonadota > Gammaproteobacteria > Enterobacterales > Alteromonadaceae > Colwellia. The sequence goes on from MAAE01000061.1 coordinate 18,980, forward strand.
TGAGTGCTTGCGTTGCGGATGAAGGTTGATACTAACTTTTGTTTTAGATTTATCAGATACCTATGTATTTGAATATTCTTAACAAACGGATTTAGGCAATGCAGACTGTTTGTTTGTTCCAAATACGCTTTGTTACGAATATGGTTTGTTTCCTTCCTCTTCCTGTACTACTTATGGTAGAGGGCATTTACTCGGGTGAAAACGGTATTACTTTCTGTTGAGAGTTTCCTTAACAAGAAGATGCCACATTAATATTATTTTATGACTACGGGAAAATGTAAGTATGTCTGATACAGTTACTGGTAAAGTTAAATTTTTCAACGAAACTAAAGGTTTCGGTTTTATAGAGCAAGAAAATGGTCCTGACGTGTTTGTTCACTTCAGCGCAATCTCTGGAGACGGTTTCCGTACTCTAGCTGACGGCCAAGCGGTTACGTTCACTGTTAAACAAGGTCAAAAAGGCCCTGAAGCAGAAAACGTTCTAGCTGTATAAGTTTTAACTTATAAGCTAAAAAAGCGAAGAAAGAGGTAAACTCGTTCTTCGCTTTTTTGTTTCTGTCACTTTAATTATACTATTTTTTAACGCTACTACTTTACGCTAAATTTTTAGCAGATCTTCATCCCTGAACTGCCACATCCCTTGCTGATTTTATAGCCCTTTCCTGCAATAGCTCCAAAATTTAAATCAATCCCCCCTGCTAGATCATTTTTTCAGCGCATTAACACGCCATAGGTAAAATAGCGCCGGTAAAACAAGTAAGGTTAATATTACTGCACTCACCATACCGCCAACCATAGGCGCGGCAATACGGTTCATTACTTCGCTCCCTGTTCCTGTGCCATATAAAATGGGCAATAAACCAACAATAATAGCGGCAGCTGTCATCATCACCGGGCGAACACGTTTGCCAGCTCCAGCCAGCACCGCCGCAAATACCGATGATTCATCAACCTTTGCGCCACTTTCTTGATGCCTTTGCAACATTTCTTGATAAGCCTGATTGAGATAAACCAGCATGATGACACCAATTTCAACAGCAACCCCTGCCAAAGCGATAAAGCCAACCCCCACCGCTACCGAGAAGTTATAGCCTTCAAGATACATTAACCAAATACTCCCCACCATCGCTAGTGGTAAGGTCAACATGATCATCGCTACTTCAATCACATTTCTAAAGTTTAAATACAGCAAAACAATAATAATGGCTAAGGTTAGCGGCACAACATAAGTGAGTTTTTCTTTTGCCCTTTGCATATATTCGTACTGCCCTGCCCATGTAATGCTATAACCTGCGGGTAAAACTAATTGCGCACGCAATATTTTTTGCGCATGTTCAACATAACGACCCACATCAGTGTCGCTATTGATATCAATAAAAGACCAGCCATTTAAACGAGCATTTTCAGATTTAATGCCCGGCGGGCCATCTTCAATAAAAATATTCGCCACATCACCCAATGGAATACGTTGACCATTCGGGCTAACTATCGGCAATAAAGCTAACTGCTCTGGTGAATTACGATAATCTTGCGGATAGCGAATATTGATAGGATAGCGCTCTAAGCCTTCTACGGTTTGAGCCACATTCATACCACCAACAGCAGTAGCAACAACCTGTTGAATATCACTGATATTTAGGCCATAACGAGCGGCTTTTTCGCGCTGAATATCTATCTTGATATAGCGACCACCAGCAACACGCTCTGAATATACCGAGGCTGTGCCGGTTACATCAGCTAAAATAACTTCAATTTGTTGACCAATTTTTTGTATCTCAGCTAAGTCAGGGCCAGAAATTTTAATACCCACAGGGGTTTTAATGCCTGTCGATAACATATCGATACGGGTTTTTATTGGCATGACCCAAGCATTTGTTACACCGGGTAATTTAACCAAGGCATCTAATTCTTGTTTCAAACTTTCAATAGTGACACCTGCTCGCCATTGTGATCTTGGTTTTAGCTGAATAAAGCTTTCGATCATGGTTAATGGAGCGGGATCCGTCGCTGTTTCTGCTCGCCCTACTTTACCTAGTATTAACTCAACTTCTGGTACGGTATAAATCAGTTTGTCGGTTTGCTGTAGTAACTGTCGTGCTTGCCCAATAGATATGCCTGGATATGTGGTTGGCATATACATTAAATCACCCTCATCTAACGGTGGAATAAATTCACTGCCTATTTTATCTAATGGATAAAGACCTACCCCTATCATCATTATCGCCGCTATTAAGGTTGTTTTTGGGTAAGTTAACACCATTTTAAGCGCAGGTAAGTAGATGGCAGTTAACAAACGATTTATCGGATTTTTATGCTCAGGCAATACTTTACCGCGAATGAAATATCCCATTAATACTGGCACTAAGGTAATAGCCAATGCAGCAGAAGCAGCCATAGCATAGGTTTTAGTAAACGCTAACGGTGAGAACATACGTCCTTCTTGCGCCTCTAGGGTAAAAACAGGTACAAAACTTACGGTAATAATCAGTAAACTAAAAAATAATGCCGGGCCAACTTCAGTGGCTGAATCAACCACCACTTGCCAGCGATTTTCATTGGTAAGTTTTTCACCTTTAGCTGACAGTTTTTCCATGTGCTTATGCATATTTTCAATCATCACTATCGCACCATCAATCATAGCGCCGATGGCAATTGCAATGCCGCCCAGCGACATAATATTGGCATTAAGCCCTTGCGCATGCATAATAATAAATGCGCTTAATATACCAACGGGCAAGCTGATAATCGCCACAAGCGATGAGCGAACATGAAATAAAAATAGCACACACACTAGCGCAACTACGCCAAACTCTTCTAACAGTTTAAAAGCTAAATTATCGACGGCTCGCTCTATTAAAGCTGATCTGTCATAAACGGTGACAATTTCTACGCCATCGGGTAAACCTTGCTTCAGCTGCTCTAACTTCTCTTTAACTTTAATAATAACCTGTTGGGCATTCTCGCCAAAACGCATCACAACGATACCGCCAACCGTTTCGCCCTCACCATTTAGCTCAGCAATACCGCGGCGCATTTGTGGGCCAATAACAATATCAGCAACATCTTTTAATAACAGCGGTGTGCCATTTTGATTAACCCCTAACGGGATGTTTTCTAAATCTTGGGCATTTTTAATATAACCTGTGGCACGTACCATGTATTCGGCTTCTGCCATTTCAACAACGGATGCACCTATTTCTTGGTTGCCTTGCTTAATGGCCTGTTGAATTAACGATAACGGAATACCAAAAGCGCGTAATTTATCTGGATTGACCTGCACTTGGTATTGTTTAACCATGCCGCCAAGAGCGCTAACTTCAGAAACGCCTGATACGGTTTGCAGCTCATACTTTAAAAACCAGTCTTGTATACTACGTAATTGGCTTATGTCATGCTGGCCTGTTCGATCAACCAAGGCATATAAATACACCCAACCCACGCCAGTAGCATCGGGCCCTAACTGCGGCTTAGCTGAACTTGGCAAATTAGGGGCAACTTGACTTAAATACTCTAATACTCGCGAACGTGCCCAATACAAGTCAGTGTCTTCATCAAAAATCACGTAAACATAAGAGTCGCCAAAAAAAGAAAAACCTCGTACGGTTTCCGCACCGGGTACCGATAACATGGCGGTAGTTAACGGGTAAGTGACCTGATCTTCCACCACTTGCGGTGCTTGTCCGGGATAGCTGGTTTTGATGATAACTTGCACATCTGATAAATCAGGCAAGGCATCAACAGGGGTATTTTTTACCGAGTACAAGCCAATAGCCACTAAGATAAAGGTTGCTAACAGTACAAAAAAACGATTATGAACTGACCAACGAATAATTGCAGCAATCATAATTTACTCCTGCAACTTATTTTCAAGGATAATAACGTCGGTAATAACATCGGTACTAAGGTCGGTAATAACATCAGTAATAACAAAGTCATCGCCATGAATTTCAAAGGTAAACTTAATGTCATCGCCTTGATTAAAGTCCGCCATATCGAGTGTCTCATCGACTAAAAAATCTAGCCTCGTCGCAGGGCGTTGCCACTTTTCAATGGCAGCACGAGAGATATTCACCATACGATGAGCCGCCATCACTGAGTTGATACGGCCTGTGGTTGTCGCTGACATCACTTGCCTCATTTCTGGCATAGGTTCAGGCATAAGTTCAGTCATAGACATATCACTACTGTCATGGTTCATACGCATAAAATCTGACGATTTACTCGACTCTGAGTCCAATAAAAATTGTGCTGAGCTAACCACTTCTTCACCATCAGTTAAGCCCTTAAGTATTTCTACTGACTCATTGTCAAAACGACCGACAGTCACCGCAATTGATTTAAAATTACCGCCGCCTAACGCCAATACCACACGGTCTTGATTACCCGTTCGTATTAACGCTTCTTTTGGAATAAGCAAAGCTGGCGTGGTATCACTAGTATGAATAGCTACTTGTGCAAACATATTAGGTTTAAAATCACCTGATTGGTTATCAAAACGTAACCGCACCTTCACGGTACGGGTTTTGGCATCTAAGGTTGGATAAATAAAGTTAACCTGGCCGTTAAATTCTTCACCGGGCAAGTAATCTAAACGCATAGTGACTTTTGTACCCACCTGTACTTGTGCTGCTTGGCGCTCAAATACTTCCGCCTCTATCCACACCCTAGACAAATCGCCAATAGACATTAAGGTCGCACCCGGTTTTACATAAAAGCCTTCCCTAATATTTAAGTTTTCCACCACACCATTTTGTGGCGCATAGAAAGTAATATTTTGTTGTACCTTACGTGTTTTTTTCAAGATTTCGATGGCTAGTTTTGGTAACTGTAAAGCCACTAAACGATTTTCAGCCGCCTTAACTAAACGCTTATTGTTACGCTCTAATGCCAATAAAAATTCTTCTTGAGCATTAACTAATTCTGGCGAGTAAATACCATAAAGCGGTTGACCTTTTTTAACCGTTGAACCGGCAGTTTTCACATAAAGCTTTTCAATCCAGCCATCAACTCGTGGATGAATATGTACAAGTTTGTCTTGATCGTAAGTCACATACCCCACTGTATCTATCTGGTTATGCAGAGATTTATATTGTGCAGCAACCGTTCGAACCCCTAAATTATTTACGACATCGGCTGAAATGCGAATAGTGCCGGATCCCTCATCAGGGCCTGTTCCTGAATCAGCATAAACAGGTAATAAATCCATACCCATAGGAGATTTACCCGGTTTATCTTTTCTATAATTAGCGTCCATCGGAGCAACCCAATACATCGGCTGTTTTTCTGCCACTTCTTTTGTTGTTGGCGTTTTAGTGGCTGTTAAATTAAGAAGAAGTAAACTCACCACCAGCCCAACCACTAAGCCCATGCCTAAACCGACCATTAGCATTTTTTTATTTGAATTCATTGGTTTTTTCATTATGACTCTCCCTTTGGTGACGGCACTATAGAGCCAGCAAAAAGGTAATTAATTTCTAGAATGATTTTTTGCTGTTGTACATTAATAGCTAAAAAATCGATTTGAGCATTTAGCTCAGCAATGCGAGCGCGAACCACTTCAGCAAAATCACCATCATCATTGGTATAAGCGGTTAAAGACGCCTGAGCCTGATCATGAATTTGTGGTAATAATCGCTCTTGGTATAAGGCTTGTCGTTCATTCAAACGTAAAAGCCTACCTTTAGCACTGGCAAAAGCGGAGATTAATTGACGGATCAGTAATAATTTTTCTGTTTTAATGGCTTCCGTTTTAGATACGGCCGATTTAACTTCATTATCTTGTCGGTTATTAGTAAATAGCGGTACGTCAAAGACAACGCCAAGCGAAAATAAGTCAGCACGGCTATTACCCATTTGATCATCAGCGCGATAACTATAACTGGCATTAACTCCCCACTGAGGTTGATATTTTTGCTCGGCTAAATCAATATTTTTGCGAGTAGCCGCAATTTTTTTATCCATTGCTAGCACCGATGGATGGGCAGCTAATAACAAAGCGAGTTGCTCAGCCTTTAACGCTTTTTTATGGTAAATAATAGATTTTTTAATCAGCGTTAATTGCGGTAACTCGCTACTAATAGGTTGCGTGGCTAAGTTATGTTTTGAATCTGCAGCCATTGTTGAAATATTTTCAAAAGAAAAATCACTTAACCATTGCTTTAGCATGCCTTGGTAACGATTTTGCTCTAGTTTTAGTTGATTTAATCTATCTTCTAATCGCGTTAGCTCTAACTGGGCACGAACAATATCATATTGCCTAGTTTTCCCTAAGCCACTGCCATAGCTAGCTTCAACTAACTCACTGAGTTGTTCAAACAAACTACGGTTTTGCTCAATTAAGCTGATACTTTGCTGTATTCGGTATAAATCAAGCCACAAACTGCCAACCGTTACCGCGACTTTGCTTTGCCGATCTTGACGTTGCAGTGGTTGTTGTTGCGACTGTAATTTAAGTTGTTTATTTTTAATGGCAAGGCTATCACCACGAGCAAACATTTGTGAAACCCCTACTTTAAATTGCGTCATTCTCTCTTGAGAGAAATCAAAGCTGTCGGTAGGTAAGTTTGCAAAGGCGATAGACACTTTAGGATCTGGTAGAGTATTGGCCGCATGGCTCAATGATTCTAACGACTGCTGTTTATGGCGACTACCCGCCAACCAAGGATCGTTTTCTTGTGCGACTTTAATGGCTTGTGCAAAGCCTAATGGTTGCGACTCAGCATAACTATTGTTAATAATAAAAATAGTTAATAAAGCCGTAAATACAGCGAAGCCGCTATATAAGGGACTAGATTTGTTCATACTTCTTTTCTCTTTACTTGTGTAAATACGGAGAATAATTCATTTATGCTAACTAATTGTTCACCACCGAGCCGCAATGCTTTACAGAGGGCTCTTCAAACCTACACAGAGACTTTATTATTCTCGGTGCAGTACGGTGGCCTCGGTATTCTCAGTGGTAATGCTTTTAAAATTGAATAAATGCAAACTTAATTAACACAGTTATCAAGGAATTTTAGGCACAGGTATGCCGTGAAGTTATGAAATGGGTGGGCGATATAAAGAAGAATTGATTTTTGATTGTTGTAATGAAGAGGATTGCAGTATTTTTTGCTCGGCAATGACCTCAGAGTTAAAACTTGTATTAAGCAAAAAAGAAAGGTTAACACAACCGCTCATAGGGCATTGGCATTGCTCTTGGCAACAATCCATCGTAGCTTTTTGATCATTACCTTGCTCTTCGTTTACTGACATCATATCAGTATGAAGCATAGGCGTATCAACCATATTGGCATGGTTCATCATAGACATATCAGCATTCATAGACTCATGAGTACAAGAAGCTTCTGCATAAGGCATAGCTGTACTTGCCATCGACTGACCAATAAAGGCTATCAGCATTAGCATGACTATCAATCTGTTGTTATGCACTAATTTCATCAGAAGTTACTATTTAGTCGGTATCTTTGTTGGGTCTTAAATTCATTACAATAAACCAGACCCAACAATAGCTTTATTTCTTTCATTAAAAAAGAAAAATTTTACTTACTCAGCAATATACTCAACTACTTCTAAGCCAAAGCCTGATAGATAATGCTACCTAGTTTGCGAGCTTGAATAGGTACTGCCGCATTTTACTATACGTCAGTAAACGCTAGTAAAATAACTTACTCTGCAACTTACTCTGCAACTTACTCAGCAACTTAATCAGCAATATACTCTACTACTTCTAAACCAAAACCTGATAGAGAATGGTACTTAGTTTGTGAACTTAGCAAACGCATTTTACTCACCCCTAAGTTCGCTAATATTTGTGAGCCAACACCAACATTACGAGAGCCGACATGGCGGTTTACTTCTTTAACCGTTTCACCGGCATCAATTTTGGCGTATTTTTCAACTAAATTAATGAGTTCCATTGGCGATTCATGCTTGCCTAATAACACTAAAACACCGCCTTCTTTGGCTATTTTTTCTAAGGCATTAGCCATTGGCCATGTAGCGACACTTTCACGTTGACTAAATAATAAATCTCTAAAAGTATTTTCTAAATGCACGCGTACAAGCGTTGGCTGATCCGCTTTTATTTCACCTTTAGTTAAGGCAAAGTGTGCTTGACCATCAATGGTATCTTTAAATACAGTTAGGTCAAATTCACCAAACGCCGTGGGTAGTTTGCATCGTGATATGCGCTCAATAGTAGTTTCGGTCGAGTTTCTAAACTCAATTAAATCAGCAATGGTGCCCATTTTAATATCATGCTTTTTAGCAATAATTTCTAAATCAGCACGACGAGCCATAGTGCCATCTTCGTTGAGGATCTCAACAATCACGGCAGCAGGTTCACAACCAGCCATGCGTGCTAAATCGACACCCGCTTCAGTATGACCCGCGCGATTCAATACGCCACCGTCTTTAGCAATCAGTGGAAAAATATGCCCTGGCTGAACAATATCAAGATGATTAGCACCTTTGTTGGCGGCGGCAAGTACGGTAGTAGCACGATCGGCAGCAGATATACCAGTAGTTACGCCTGTAGCGGCTTCAATAGAGACGGTAAAATTAGTGCTAAATTGCGCATCATTTTTATCAACCATTAACGGCAACTTTAGCTTTTCACATTTTTCACGGCTCATTGGCATACAAATAAGACCACGACCGTGAGTTGCCATAAAGTTAATGGCTTCTGGTGTTACTAATTCAGCAGCCATGATGAAATCACCTTCATTTTCTCGGTCTTCATCATCCATTAAAATAACCATTTTACCTAAAGCAATATCTTCGATTATTTCTTGTGGGGTATTTAAATTCATTGGACTCTCTTTGATTATTTATCTGACACTAGTGGGAATATTTTCTTTTAAAAATATTCCGGCTATTATTATTTCGCCTATATTGCGCAAAAATATTGCGCAAAAATATTGCGCAAAAGTGTTATTGAAAAAGTGCATTTACCGCTATTTTATAAAGCCTGCTTTTTGCAGTAAAGCTTCTGTCACGTTTGACTGAGGCAGCGATGTCTGCGCGGTGTTGTTTTTCGTTAGTAAACGTTCTAAATATCGAGCGACTAAATCTACTTCTAAGTTCACTTTAGTACCTACTTGGTAGTGAGCAAAAATAGTTTCTTTTACCGTGTGCGGCACTATCGTTAATCTAAACTTGCCGTCAGCTGTATTGTCACTTAATGCATTCACAGTTAAGCTTGTGCCATCAACAGTTACCGAGCCCTTTTCAGCAATATAATGCGCTAAATCATTGGGCATTGATAACCAATATTCAATGCTATTACCATTATTGATGATTGATAAAACTTCACTAACGCCATCAACATGACCCGACACTATATGACCACCAAAACGGGTGCTGGCTAACATGGCTTTTTCTAAATTAACTTGCATACCAACATTATAACCAGCAAAGCCTGTGCGTTTTAGCGTTTCGTTTGACACATCGGCACTATAACTTTGTTGACTAAAATCAACCACAGTTAAACATATACCATTGGTAGCAATAGAGTCACCCAATTTAACATCGCTCATATCAAGGTCATTAGTCGCAATGACTAAGCGTGCCCCTTGAGCATTAATATTAATGGCTTTTATGGTGCCAACAGCTTCGATAATTCCAGTAAACATAATTTCTCTTTGTTCATTTTTTATATTTAGTAACGCGAATATTTTCTTTTAAAATCATTTATAAAAATAAGTCGCTTACTTTAGTTGAGCCGTGATCCTTAAATCGCAACCCACCATACAAACATCGGTAATGGCGAGTGACTTAGCTTGTGATAACTTAGTAATACTTGCCATGGTGACAACACTTTTGCCGTCGCCACCCATTAACTTGGGGGCTTGAAATAGTATCAGTTCATCCACTAAATCTTGTTCGATAAAAGCGCCGGCTAATGTTGCGCCAGATTCGACTAAGACATCATTAAGTCCCCGCTTAGCGAGCAGACTTAGCAAGGATTTCAAGTCAATTTTATCTTTACCTTGAGTATTTTCAATACAAGGTAATGGTACTTGTTCAACAAAATGAGGCCACTGAGGTGATTTTTCAAGGGCGCTATCAATTAAATTATCACACAGTGCTTTATTTCTGATCAACAAGATTTCACTGTCTTGCTCAAAAAAGGCTAAATCAGGACTTAAACGATTTTGACTATCAATAACAACCCTAACGGGTTGACGAACATCATGCTCAGCATAATGTTGTTTGAGAGTGCCTAATTCAGACCAACGCACGGTCATTTTAGCATTATCCGTTAAAATGGAATCAGCTCCAGCAATAATAGCGCAGCTTTGTGCTCTAAGCCTTTGTACATCTCGCCTTGCATCACTCGATGTAATCCACTTACTTTCACCGTTTTTCATCGCCGTTTTACCATCAAGGCTGGCGGCTAACTTTACTCGTACATAAGGTAGCGCTTGTGTCATCACTTTAATAAAGCCTAGATTAAGCGCTTTAGCGTCATTTTCTAATAAACCGTGTTCAACCTGAATACCCGCCTGTGCAAGCATGCTCAAGCCACGACCAGAAACTGCTGGGTTGGGGTCAACCATGGCTGCTACCACACGTTTTACGCCTGCATCTATCAAACCTTGCGCGCAAGGTGGTGTTCTACCAAAATGGCTACACGGCTCTAAGGTTACATAAGCCGTAGCGTCTTTTATTAACTGTGGATAGTTACTTTTAGCTGCAAGTAGTGCCTTAACTTCGGCATGTCCCTGCCCTGCTTTTTGATGATAACCCCTGCCGATAATTTGCTCTTTACCCTCAACACAGCTAACCAACACACAGCCTACTCTAGGATTTGGCGAAGTGGTATAATGACCTTGCTTGGCTAGCTTAATCGCTAATGCCATATAGTGGTGATCTTGCTTGCTAAACACTATTAACTTCCTTCTATCTTATTCTTATCTTACTTTCCATCAGCTTTTTTCTGGCGACTTTTTCCTCGGCTAAGACTTTCTTTGCCTAAACGAGCAATTTCATCGGCAAATTCACTAATATCTTCAAAGGATAAATAGACCGAAGCGAAACGAAGATAGGCAACTTTGTCTAATTCTTTTAATTGTGTCATCAATAAATTACCCAGCATTTCACTGCTGATTTCTCGCTCGCCAGTAGCGCGCATTTGTGATTTCAATTTATTAATTGCCAGCTCAACTTGCTCAGTACTTACCGGGCGTTTTTCTAACGCTCGCATTAATCCACTACGCATCTTGTCTTCGTTGAAGGGCTCTCTAGTACCATCTCGCTTTATGATATGCGGCATCACTAATTCAGCTGTTTCAAACGTTGTATAACGCTCATGACAAGCAAGGCATTCTCGACGACGCCTGACTTGATGACCATCTGAGACTAAACGAGAGTCAATAACCTTAGTGTCTAATGCACTACAAAATGGACAATACATGCTTTACCTTCGGTAAGTGAGAAGTTTCGAGTATTAAGATCAGAAATGACCGCTAATTGCGGCCATTTTAATATAAATTTACAGTGATTAGTAAATTAGTTTTACATTTTCAATATGCTACTAATCGTTATTTGTATACTGGGAAGCGTGAACATAATTCTTTAACGCTTGCTTGAACTTTAGTGATTGTTGCTTCGTTATTGATGTCATCTAAAATATCGCAAATCCAACCTGTTAACGCGTTAGTTTCTTCAACACCAAAACCACGACGAGTAATAGCGGGAGTACCAAGACGCAAACCACTAGTTACAAACGGAGAGCGTGGATCATTCGGTACAGAGTTTTTGTTCACTGTGATGTGAGCTTTGCCTAGCGCTGCATCAGCATCTTTACCGGTAATATCTTTATCGATAAGATCAAGTAATAACAAATGGTTATCAGTACCGTTTGAAACCACTTTATAGCCACGCTCTTGTAACACAGCAACCATAGCTTTAGCGTTATCTAAAACGCTTTGTTGATATACTTTAAACTCTGGTGCTAATGCTTCTTTAAATGCTACCGCTTTTGCCGCAATAACATGCATTAATGGTCCGCCTTGACCACCAGGGAATACCGCACTGTTCAATTTTTTGTAAACTGCTTCATCATCACAAGCCGAAACAATTAAACCGCCACGTGGGCCTGCTAATGTTTTATGAGTAGTTGTAGTAACTACGTGAGCATGTGGTACCGGGTTTGGATAAAGACCTGCCGCAACAAGGCCAGCAACGTGAGCCATATCAACGAAGAAGTAGGCACCAACACTGTCAGCAATTTTACGCATACGTGCCCAGTCAACAATACCAGAAAACGCAGAGAAACCACCGATGATCATTTCAGGTTTATGTTCATTGGCTAAACGCTCAACTTCATCATAATCAATATCGCCTGTTTCAGGGTGAAGACCATATTGAAATGCTTCATAAGACTTACCTGAAAAGTTTACGTGCGAGCCGTGTGTTAAGTGACCACCATGAGCTAAGCTCATCCCTAACACTTTTCCACCCGGTGTAACTAGCGCTTGAAAAACGGCTGAATTTGCTTGAGAACCAGCATGTGGTTGAACATTGGCATAAGTAGCACCAAATAATTCTTTAGCACGATCAATAGCTAACTGCTCAGCAATATCAACATATTCACAACCACCGTAATAACGTTTGCCAGGATAACCTTCAGCGTATTTGTTGGTTAATTGTGAGCCTTGTGCTTCTAAAACACGTGGGCTACAGTAGTTTTCAGAAGCAATTAGTTCAATATGCTCTTCTTGACGCACTACTTCTTTGCTCATTGCTTGATAAAGTTCATCATCAAAATCGGCAATATTCATATCACGAGTAAACATAGTTTTTCCTCAAATAAACAACCTAAAAGGCCGTAAGTTCTGATTGTGCATTTGGCCGCACAATAAAATTACTAAAAATAATGCCGCATATTTTGCCTGAATTAGCCCAAAATGTACATGTTAAAACTACTGGGGGTTTAGTTCATTTTGTCTTGTCTTATATCGACCTTATCGCTAACCGCTAAGGCAAGTTAAGGAAGAAAATAGCACGACAAAGCTTTTAATTTTGACATTATTTTATTGTGTAATGAATATAACCAAAGAAAAGGCAGCTAGCAACAAATAAAACACATAAAAACAACAGATATACAAAATAAAATACAACCAATAACTACATTAACAAATAAAAGCAGCGAATCAAATGCGCCGTTTTAAGTTGATTTATTTGTATTTATTCAGCTTAAAAATATTTACCACAGAGATCACCGAGTATGACAAAGCCTCGGTGTAGGCTCGAAGAGCCCCCTGTGGAGCATCTGTCTCGGTGGTGAACCGTTACATTTATTTAAACAAAAATTAGCTTAACGCTAAGACTACTTTTTCAGAGCGTAATTTTCTCGCCATCAACAACACCAATAACACTGTCATAGCGATAGTCACTAAACCAGTAAAACCCAATAGCGTCCATGACACAGGTAAACCTTTAAAAAGATCTTCCATAATAAGTGACTGCCCCGAAATAGGTAACCAATCAAGCCACTTAGGTTTGTTATCAACAAACATCATGATCACAGGCACCATGGCTGGCAACATGATGATCATAGAAACCATTGACTGCGCCTCTTTAAAGTTTTTCGATTGAAAAGCAACAAAGAGTTGTAAGGCTGAAGCAAAAAAACAGATTGGCAGTAATAACAACAATAATGCCGTGATGGTAAAGGTGTCTAAATTAAAGCTGGCGCCAATTTTAGTTAAATCAATAAAACTGACGGAGAACGACGTTAAACTTAAAGTTAATAACACACCAATACAAGCGATTAGGCTAGCACAACACAGCTTAGCGGCAACAATTTTAACCGTACTTACCGGTTGGCATAATAACATTTCTAGCACATTGCGCTCTCGCTCACCGGCACTTGCGTCAATAGCGACAGGAAGTCCAGACATAAAAGCGGCCATTAATAAATAAAGACCCAACATCATAGAAATAATCATCGCATTGGAATTGGGCAACGACGTATCTTGCTCAATAATTTTTATTGGCTGCAATAAACGCACATCAATACCACGTACTAGCAAGCGTTTGTAACCAATAGCGCGCGCATAGTTATTAATAATATATTTAATACGACGCACAGGAGACATATTCGCTTTCTCGCTGTAATCTGCGCTTAAATAAATGTCGATGGTTTTACCATCCAACATATCTTGATTAAAACTCATTGGAATGGTTAAGCTAAGATTTCTCTCATCCCATATCGTTTTTTCATCATTGGGGACATCGCTGAATAGTAAAACATTATCATCATTTAGCGCTTTAATTAACTTAGGAGCATGTTCAGCACCCGCCACTTTGATATAAATAGCTGGCGTTTCTACTGCTTCTTTGATCATCACTTTTGACATAGCAAAGATCATTACCGGTGCCATTACTGCCATCATCATCGCCATCATCATCGCGCGTTTATCACGAAAGGCTTCTTTCAACTCTTTACTTAACAGCGCTTTAAATTGGATCATGCTATCCTCCTTTAGTTAAGTGGCTGACAGGACAAATCATCATCGCGCTAACACCAGCTAACATCGCGCGTTTATCACGAAAGGCTTCTTTCAACTCTTTACTTAATAACGCCTTAAATTGGATCATGTTCGTACTCCCTGAACTAAACAGATAGCTGAACAAGTCATCATCGCGCTAACACCAGCTAACATCGCCCGTTTATCACGGAAAGCTTCTTTTAACTCTTTACTTAATAACGCCTTAAATTGGATCATGCTGCTACTCCCTGAACTAAACAGATAGCTGAACAAATCATCATCGCGCTAACATCAGCTAACATCGCCCGTTTATCACGGAAAGCTTCTTTTAACTCTTTACTTAATAACGCTTTAAATTGGATCATGTTCGTACTCCCTGAACTAAACAGATAGCTGAACAAATCATCATCGCGCTAACACCAGCTAACATCGCCCGTTTATCACGAAAAGCTTCTTTTAACTCTTTACTTAACAGCGCTTTAAACTGACTTATATAGAAATTAATCATGCCGCTACTCCTTCATCTGAACCTATAATTTTAACGAAGGCTTCTTCCAACTGAGTTTCACCTGCTAACTCGCAAAGCTCGGCAGGCGTACCTTCTGCGGCTAATTTACCGTTGGCAACAATAATGACGCGATCACATAAAGCCGCCACTTCTTGCATGACATGAGATGAAAATAAAATACAGTGCCCCTTTTCTTTAAAACGCGCTAAATAGTTGCGCAATACCCGAGTACTCATTACATCTAAACCGCGTGTCGGTTCATCAAGCACGAAATTTTTGGGTTGATGCACTAATGCTTGCGCAAGTGTCACCTTCATTCTTTGTCCTTGAGAAAATCCTAAGGTTTTACGGTGCGCTAATTCCGTCATATCTAAATCTTTGATAATTGTTTCAATGGCGAGGTGCTTAGCGTCACCTTGCAAACCATGAATACTGGCAAAATAGTCTATTTGTTCATAAGCCGTTAAACGCTCATACAAACCAAATTTATCAGGAAATATGCCTAAACGAGCTCGAGCAGCAAGCGGATTTTCCACGACATCAATACCATCAATAGTGGCATTGCCTTCATCGGCTTTTAATAAACCATAAAGAGTGCGCAAACAGGTGGTTTTTCCTGCGCCATTAGGCCCTAATATGCCAGTGATTTCGCTATCGTTAGCCGTAAAAGATAAACCATCAAGGGCGATAACACCGCTTTGTTCTTTACTATTGCTTAAGCGACTAAAAAGACTTTTTTTACTACCACCAAAGGTTTTGCGCAAATTATTAACTTGTATCATTATTTTTGACCTGCTTGTGCTTTTATCGAAATATCTAAATTGTTTTTCTCTTCGCTTAATATTTCACTATTGAATATTTCATCACTTAAGATACCGCCATTTAAGTTAGTCATAAAAGATTCATTAGGCACATCGTCTAAACAAGACTCATCAAGCTCCTTGGGCTTGAGGCTGGTTAAAAATTCATTAATAATGTCACTGGCACAGGTACTCATCGCCACAGTATGTGCTGCGTTTTCAACAACAATATGATGGTTGTTAGGCAGTGATTTCGCACTATAATCACCATTACTTGGTGGTGTTACGGGATCTAAATCACCCGAGAGAATTAATGTTGGAATATCAGCAGTTACCGTTTGGTAAAATTCTTCACTAGGTCGGTATTGCGGCCAAATGGGGCAAACCATTTTAAAGCCGAAGTGACTGTCACCACCGCCAAAATCATTGTCCGCATCTTGCTCAAAGTCAGTGGCCGATATTCTTGGGTAATCTTCATTACAAGTAATGTTAAATAACAAACCAAGATAAATGCCTTGGCCACCTTCTGACTGGGCAACTAAACCGGCTAATGGCATATAATTGCCTAAATACGCTTGATGGATCACCAAGGGAACTAAGGAGCGAGTTGCTACTGAATATAATTGCATACGCAAAGTGCCCAATAACTTTGCTTTACTGATCACAAACTTAGTCGTTGTTCCTAGCCGCGGGTGCGCAATACTAACTTGTGCTGGAGCCTTTACTAAACGTGCTACTAACGCTGTAAATTCTTGCTTAAGCTCTGGGTATGCTTTTTGGCAACTTAACTCTTTTTGACAGTTTTCTACTAATAAATTGAACGACCGTGCAGAGCTTTGCCCAAATAAGCCAATAGGCACTTCTATGGGGCCGACACTATCTAAAACGACACTACGCAAAGCATTGGGAAACATGCGCATATACACAAGCCCTGCCCGAGTTCCATAAGAGCCACCATAAATATTAATTTGTTTATGGCCTAGCGCCACACGCACAGCGTCAAAATCACGAATAGCATTTTCACTATTGTATTGACTTAAATCACCGCTAAAGCTTGCTAAACAATCTTTTATATCTTGCTCTGAAAACTCTTCTGGCGTTATTTCATACGGGTTTTGCTCTAAAGACTCTTCACATTGCAGCGGGTGAGACTCGCCAGTGCCTCGTTGGTCAACCAAGATCAAATCACGCGTTTTACGCACTTCATTAAATACCTGACGCAAACCTGAAGCCAGCTCGGCTGCCGCTTGTCCAGGACCACCAGCTAAAAACATCAAGGGTGTTTTTTTATCGCTATCATCTATCGCTGGTAAAACAACAAAATTGATACTAATCTGCTCACCATCAATTTTATTATAATTCTCTGGTACTGATAATTTACCGCACTTTACTTGCGCTTTAACGCCATCAACATGACAGTTTTCTATGACTACGTTTTTTTCTTGACTGTAAGCATTAAAACTTACCAATAAAAGTACGCTTAAAATAGTTATTCCGCTTTTGAACATTCTAATATTCCATTTGATTCATTAACAATCTCATTACAATTTAGGCATTCTATTTTATTTCATCTCGATTTAAAACGTAGCTATTTGTAAATATTTATAATTAACCATTCCAAAAGTCACTTATTCAGGATAAAGTTTAGTTATAGCATTAGTTAAAAGATTAGATTAAAGGTATTTTTATGGAATTAAACCAGTGGATCGATGAGTTATTTGAAGTATTTGATGAAGATAAAGACGGCGTTATTAGTCGTACTGAATTTGTCGAGTTAATTGATGTATTACTACAAGACAAAGGCATTCGTATGTGTGAGTCTATTTTTAATCGATTCGATACAAACCATAGTAATTCAATTTCAAAAGATGAATTAAAAGAAATGGTTATAGATTTAGCCCTCTAACTTCCCTTATACCTTCACCTAAATTAGCTCTTAAAACCTAAGAGCTATCATCTTGTATACCCCTGCCATCTCTTCTGATCAGGCTTCTTCACTTTAGTGGTGCTTTTTGCTATCCTCAGCAAAACAGCGTACAAGTGTACGCTTAAGTATTTTATTATCCTCGGTAAATTATTATGAGCACAAAAACACCTGCCTATAGTGCTAAAGAAGAACTAGCCAATACCATTAGTCATGGCTTAGGTGTTTTGCTTAGTATCGTAGCACTTATCATGCTACTAACTTATTCAGCGACAAAAGGCTCAGTTACAAGCGAATCACTGGCAAGCGCTGCAAATAATGAGATATTAATACGCACCATAAGTTTTAGCATTTATGGTACTAGCCTTATCTTACTTTTTCTAGCCTCAACTTTTTACCATGGCATTGCCAATCAACAAGCTAAGAAAGTATTCAAACTATTAGATCACTGCGCTATTTACTTGTTAATTGCCGGCACTTACACACCATTATTATTACTTAGCTTACACGGTACACTTGGTTATAGCTTGATGGTACTCATTTGGGCTATTGCCATTGGTGGTATCATTTTTAAGATGAAATTTGGCAGCAAATATAAAAAAATATCACTAACTACCTATATAGGCATGGGGTTTATCTCGTTTAGTATATTAGGTGAACTTTATAAAGTGCTGCCCAGTAACGCTGTAACATTGCTTGCTTTAGGCGGATTAGTCTATTGTATGGGAGTATTTTTTTATGTGCAGAAAAAAATACCTTTTAACCATGCTATATGGCACCTATTTGTTTTAGCTGGCGCCAGTTGCCATTTTTTAATGATTTATTGGTATGTTTAAGCCCGATCAGTAAACCTAATAAACACAAAAACAAAAAAGCCTGCAATTGCTTGCAGGCTTTTTTAAATGTAACATAAATATGGTGCCCCGACCCGGATTTGAACCAGGGACACGAGGATTTTCAATCCTCTGCTCTACCAACTGAGCTATCGGGGCAATCTCTTAAACAGACCTTATAACGCTTTATAATACTTTATAAAAAAGGCAGTGCTGTAAAGAGCGCGTATAATAGCTATAAAATTCAGTGCTCGCAACCGTTTTCTGGTATTTTTCTAAGGCTAAATTATATTATTTTATAATTCAAAATCTTCAAAATCCAAATCACTGCTATTAGCAAGTGTTGTTTTGCTGGGCGGGTCTAATAATGAAGGTTGTAAGCTAGTTTCTGTTGGTTCAATTTCTTGTCCTGGTGATTTTTCAATGGTTTGGTGATTAACTTTATTTTGTTTACGTTTTTTTCTTTGTAGACAAAGTTTAATCACTTTTTGTTTTTTATCGCTATCAAAAACTTGCCACTTCTGCCTTTCATCACGCGAGCGCATGCAGCCAAGGCAATAACCTTTTTCATCAGACTCGCAAATACCTATACAAGGGCTTGGTACGTCAAAAAACTCTAACTGCATTAATCTATATGACCCCATGAAAAAGCATACACGTTCACTACCATCCATGGCACCACGACATACGACCGCCAAGGATGAACATAATCGCTCTTTGACGTCCTGTCACCGCGAAATACCGTTCGTCCTGAACATAATCGCTTTTTGACGTCCTGTCATCGCGAAATACCGTTCGTCCTGAACATAATCGCTCTTTGACGTCCTGTCACCGCGAAATACCGTTCGTCCTGAACATAAAAATGCGCTGTAAGTTAAGTATAACTTATTCAGCGCACTATTTTAATATAAGCGATTAAGCCAATTTATCGGTAGCAATATGATAATCAGGATCTTCAATAACATTAAGCTCAACCAGTTTATCTGCTTTGGCGAGCAGTTGTTTACACTCTTTATTAAGGTGCTTTAAGTGCATGGTTTTGTTTCGAGAAATATAACGTTCGGCTAAAGTATCAATGGCTTCTATAGCAGAATGATCGGCAACACGGGCATTTTTAAATTCCACAATAATGTCATCGGCATCCTTTTCAGGGCTAAATTGCTCTAAAAAGTTAGCAATTGAGCCAAAAAATATCGGACCATTAACTTCATAAACAGTTGAACCGTTTTCATTGGTGCTGCGAATAACATTGATATGCTTGGCATGCTCCCAAGCAAATATTAATGCTGAAACAATAACACCAACGATTACCGCAATCGCGAGATCAGAATAAACAGTAACACCAGAAACAAGGATAATAACAAAGGCATCACCTTTAGGAACCTTACTCAAAATGCGAAAACTTGACCATTCAAAGGTACCAATAACAACAATGAACATCACCCCTATTAAAGCTGCTAGAGGAATTTGCTCGATTAACGATGAGGCAAACAAAATAAAACCAAGTAACGCCAATGCTGCGGTTATGCCAGAAGCTCTACCACGGCCACCAGAGTTAACGTTGATCATAGATTGCCCTATCATGGCACAACCACCCATACCGCCAAAAAAGCCAGTGACAGTATTCGCTGCACCTTGAGCCACACATTCTTTATTACTACGACCGCGAGTACCTGTTAGTTCATCAATAAGCGTCAGTGTTAATAAAGACTCGATTAAACCAATAGCGGCAAGCACAAGAGCAAAAGGTAAAATAATTTTCAAGGTCTCTAAAGTAAAAGGAACATCAGGCATTGAGAAGGTTGGTAGGCCACCAGCAATGGAGGCTATATCGCCGACAACCTTTGTATCTAGGTCAATAGCGAATACCAACATAGAAACACCGACAATGGCCACTAACGTAGAAGGGATAGCTTTAGTTAATTTAGGAAAGAAGTGAATAATTGCCATCGTTAATAATATTAAGCCTGCCATAAGGTATAGAGCAGCGTCTTGCATCCATACCAATTCCCCAGCGCTATTAACTTCTTTAAATTGCCCTAACTGTGCTAAGAAAATAACAATAGCTAGGCCATTAACAAAACCAAGCATAACGGGATGTGGCACTAAACGAATAAACTTACCCAGCTTAAATATTCCTGCTAGTATTTGCAGCACCCCTGTTAACACCACAGTAGCAAAGAGATATTCAACACCATGAATTGCCACTAAGCTCACCATAACAACAGCCATGGCACCAGTAGCACCCGAAATCATACCTGGGCGACCACCAAAAACAGCAGTAATTAAACCCACCATGAAAGCGGCATATAGCCCCACTAAAGGGTCTACGCCAGCAACAAAAGCAAAAGCAACTGCTTCAGGCACTAAAGCCAAGGCAACAGTAAATCCTGACAGCACATCATTTTTTAGGTTAGACACAGAACTTGCGTGTAATTCAAACATTTTGTTCTCGTTGGTAATTATTGCGAGGTAAAAAATACGCAGGCAAAGTTAGTAGAAAATAGTCACCTGAGTATAGGCAACTATTCGCAAACATAGGGAATTTAAGGGCGTGGATAGTATAGATTTAGTAAGAAAAAGTCAATATTTGTACGCCTTGCCATCACGTATTAACAACAAAGTTTGTATTTATTCAACTTAGAAATATTTACCACAGAGAGCACCGAGGCAGGTTATATGATCCATGCATAACCGAAGTGTTCTACATCCATGTAGATCTTGCTAACGCACTACACCAAGAATAACAAAGTCTCCGTGTGGGCTCGAAGAGCCCTCTGTGAAGCATCGCGGCTCGGTGGTTAACAGTTACCAAAATTTTAACCTGCTTTACTTACGCTATTCTTTTTTCTTTAGTCTGCTCAATAGGTACTTTTACTTTGAAGCAAACGCCTTGATCTGTTTCAACTGAGGTGATGGTGCCAGACAACTTAGCATTAACCAAATTAAAGACAATATTTAAACCTAATCCTGATCCCCCTTGGCCACGCTTAGTGGTAACAAAGGGGTCAAAAATACGTTTTTTAAAGCTTTTTTCAATGCCTTTACCGTTATCACCATAAAGTAGTGTTAAATAACCTTTTGAGTGGGTAAAAACGATTGATATTTCCCCTTCTCGACGATCTTCAAAGCCATGAATGTGCGAGTTCATCAAAAAATTAGTTAAAATTTGGTTCCAAGCACTCGGATAGGTAACTAAAGAGAAATATTGATCAACGTCAATATGAATGTGATATTTTTTGTGTTTAAACATTGTTTTAACGGTATTAACGACATCATAAACATGTTGGTGCAGATTTATATTCACTTTCGGATCGGTATGTTGCTCAACGGCAACCGATTTAAAGCTACGAATTAACTCAACTGATTTATTTAAGCTACGCTCAATAATTTGTTCGTATTCACCCAGTAAATTTAAGGTGTCGGATAAAAATAATTTGGTTAACTCCTGTGACTCTACCGCTTCTTTTAAGCTGTCTACTTTTTCTTTTAATGCCGTAATAGAGGTAACACAAATGCCTAAAGGTGTATTAACTTCGTGCGCAACACCAGCAACTAGCTGACCAAGTGAAGCCATTTTTTCAGATTGTACTAATTGATCTTGTGCGAGTGTTAAATCGTCAAGGCTTTGTTGTAATTGTTGATTACTCTTTTCGAGTTTTGCCGTTCTATCATGCACTTTAACTTCAAGTTCACCATTTAAGGTCAGCAACGCGTTTTCTGCGTCTTCAAGTTTCACTATTTTATTTTTCAGTTTCAAACGCATGCCATTAATGGCATTAACAAGGTAGTCTAACTCGTCTTCTGCCTCAGGGCGATTCGACAACAATAATTCTTCGTCTAAGTTATGACTAGCCAACTGCTGAGCATAACGAGTAATTTGAAACAAATGACGAGTGATCAGTTTATCAATAATGACAATAATGAAAAATGCCACGATAAATATTTTGATGAATTCAGATGTTAAAATAAAACCCGCTTGTAACCAGAGTTGCTGATATATGTCTTGATAATCAGCATAAACTTTCAGCTTACCAACCTTATTTCCATCATGAATAATAGCAAACTCAACAACTTTTTTGGCCTCTACGCTGGCATCACCTACTTGCTGTTGAAAGTCAAAATCATTTTCGACTTTGACTAAACTAATATCTGGCAAATCAACAATGCCTTGAATTTGCTGAGCAACAAGTGGCTTATTAAAATCCCATAAGCTACTTGCTATAGAAGGAATATAGCTTTTTTCAATATTGTCAAAGCGTTGTTCTAAAAGGGTAAGATCATCCTGAAAAGAAGCATAAAGCTGTACAAATGTGGAACACACTGAGACAAAAACACTACACAATAATATATAAAGTAGTAAGCGCTTTGTTAATTTATCATTTATTTCAACTGCTTTATTCATTAATGCTACTCATTGAAATTATTGAAGTATTGATTAAAACTACCTTATCATACCGATCTTTGTTTCACCATTTAAGGCAAATCTGACTTAAATGTCAACTGTAAAATTCAATGTTAACAGCAATTTAACAACAGTATATTCACATTAACAATTTTTTATTTCCTAACAATGAACTTGGGGTATATCATATAGTTAATGACTTAACACGGTGAACGATATGAAAAAAACAATAACCTTTTCAACATTAATACTGGCTGTTTTGGCACTCAGCTTACTCGCTGGCTGTAGCAATAAACCCAGCACAACAATTGATTTTAACCCTAAAACTAATTTTGCATCTTTTACTGACTTTCAATTTAGTCCACAGCAAAAGACCACACTTGACGCTAACCCGGTAATGACTAACCGTATACAATCGGCGGTTGAGCAAAGCTTGTCGAATAAAGGCTTAACAAAAGTAAATTATATTGACAATCAAAGTGCTGATATAACAATCAAGGTTTATTTTAACCAACAAGAAAAACAGAACAATTCATCATTTAATATCGGCTTTGGCACAGGAAGGGTAAGCAGTCATGGCGGCGGCAGTATAGGTGTAAGTACGAGTGGCCCCATCAATAGTGACGCAATCATTGTTACCAAAATAACCATTGATATGAGTCATGATGGTAAAGCTGTTTGGCACGGCACTGATAACTATGAGACCAAAGGTGATTTGACTGCTGAAGAGGTTAATAACGCCGTAACGTTAACAGTAAATAGCATATTGACAAACTTCCCACCTGAAAAAGTCACTAACAACAAATAAAAAAAGCGGCAAATAATAATTTATTTGCCGCTTTTTTATTATTTACTACTACACAGTATTAATATTGTTTGGTTGCTACCTGCCAATACACAGTTTTCACTTCACCTGCGCGAAGGAAGGTAAAAGAGACTTCATCACCTTTTTTCACTGCCGCCATACGTTGTTTAATTTTTATAGCTGATTCTATACCGGTGATTTTATGGCCGTTTATTGATAACAAAATATCACCACCAATTAAAAGCGATGTGTGACCAATAGTGACATTAATATTACCGCCCCTAAAACCGAGTTTATCAGCTAAAGTACGCGGCACTACATGCTGAATAAGCATGCCATGGCCTGCGGCATTATTTAATGCGTAAGACTGCTGTTCATTAAGTAAAAAAGGAATAAAGCCAGAGAAAGTACCCGGGTCGCTATCCATAATGTCATGAATAGTATCTATAGAGACCACGAAACCTAAACCATTACTGCCACCACTTTTTGATAAAATATGACTGACAATGCCAATTATTTCACCTTTACTATTAAACATTGGCCCACCAGAGTTACCCACGTTAATAGAAGCATCAGTTTGCAATAAACGTGGTGTAATTTTTGTGGCAGGAATTTGTTTACCATCACGAATACCACTTAAATATCCCACAGATAAACTATGACTTACCCCGTAAGGTGCACCAATAACAATAACTTGCTCACCTATTTGGTAGCTGTTAGCTTCAGCCAATTTTAATGGCTTTATGTTTTCAGGCACATCAACGGCTTGGATCATGGCAAGGTCAATCATAGATTCAACCCACACTACATGGCCGCTGGTTTTGGTACCATCAGCATAAACAATTTCAATATCGGTAGCTTTATCAACAACATGAGCCGCAGTTAAAATACGCCCTTTTTTGTTAATTAATGCACCTGAGCCTAAAGAGCCCGCAACACTTGCCTTATAAGCCGCTTGTCCAGGCTTTGGATCCGCTAACGCTTTAACGTGTAGTTCAACTACCGCAGGGTTAACCGATTTATAAAGTTTTTGAATGGTATTTTCAGCGCTCGCGCCCAAAGCAATAACGCTTAAACTAACAAGTAAAAGTATTCTAAGAATAAACATGAGGGTTAAAAGTCCTTATTTAAAATTGCCCGCTAGTTTACCTAACTATAGAAAAATAATCAGATATTTTAGTATCAAAAATTGTTATCATTCTTGTAGAATTGTTACTAGAGAAGACAAATGCAGATTATCGCAATATTGGCATTAACCGCACTAGCTTGGTTGATATGGCAACTGATTAAGGCCAAGCGTTTTAGTCGTTTTAAACAAAAAATTGAAGATGAACTAAAAGATAAAGTGATTGCTAGCATTATTGACGAGTTAGAAGAAAGTCGCTGCGACATTTTTCCTAATAGTGACTGCCACAAAGAAGCAAGCATTTTTTATTGGACACAATATAAAAGCCGCATATTACATGCGGCTTTACAAAGAGAAATTATTACTGAGCAATGGTTAAAAGATTCTGGCAACCTACGCAATGCCCAGCACTTATTCTATATTGAAAAGCGCTTTCTTCTTTAGCCTTGTTTGACAAGTTACATTTTAGAAAACTGTATATCCCAAACACCATGACCTAAGCGCTGGCCGCGATTTTCAAACTTAGTTAACGGGCGAGAATCTGGGCGCGGCACATAAGTACTAGTTTCAGAAATATTTTTATACCCTTGCGCACTTTGCATATCTTCTAACATGCATTCTGCATAATTTTGCCAGTCTGTAGCCATGTGAAAAACACCGCCAACTTTAAGCTTTTGGCGAATGGTTTCCACAAACTCAGCAGAAACGATACGACGCTTATGATGTTTTTTCTTATGCCAAGGATCGGGGAAAAACAGTTGCACCGTACTTAAACTGTTATTAGCAATACAGTCAGCCAAAATTTCAATGGCGTCATGCTCATATACTTTTAGGTTGCTAACCCCTTCATCAACCGCTAAAGAAATACAAGCACCGACACCCGGCTTATGCACTTCTATGCCGATAAAGTTTAACTCTGGTGCCGCTTTAGCCATTTCAACCAAAGACTTTCCCATACCAAAGCCAATTTCTAAGGTTACTGAGTTTTCATTACCAAAAAGTGCTTGAGGATCAATTAAGCCGTTACTATGACTTAAGCCCATATCAGCCCAATGATCATTCAACGCTCGCTCTTGCCCTTTAGTTAATCGGCCTTCGCGTTTTACAAAACTACGCACCTTGCGAATATACTTACCTTCTTGCTCAGCTTGCTCTAAGGTTTTATGTGTTTTTTCTATTTTATCTGTCATCGCTTTTCTTCAATATAATTCGATTTTTATTCTGCCCACCAAACATCGTATAGTGGACTAACTGAAACGGTAGTAGCACCATTATCAGTTAACCATTTTTCTACGGCATTTCTATGTTCATCGGTACATGAACCAAGTTTTTGCGTACAAATTAAGCCGTGCCATAAAGTATCGCCTTCACCACCAAAACCTAAATCATTGGCTTGAATAACTTCTGCAAAAAACTTATCAATAAAGGCATCAAGTTCATCACCGGTAATACCGTCATTGAGCTGCCATGCAACGTCAAAACCTAATTCTTTAAACTCATCAACACGAAGTTTTTTACGCAGACGGCGACTGCGGTTTTTAGCATCTAATCTCATCAGGAAACCTTATTTATAAAATTCGGCGTTATTATACAGAGGATAAGTCGGTCAATAAAACAATTTTATTTAATGGAAAACTCAAGCAAGTGGTAAAAGCCATCAAAATAATGCTCTTCATAGGCTTCACTTTTCAAAATATAGCGAAAAATTATGGCGATAAACTTTACGACGATGAAATAAGTGACTTTGTTCATGCTATAAAACAAAACTATTTTTTGAGCACAGCTTCCCTTTTAGTTACACTAAGCCAAAAATAATTCCTAAAGTTATCCTTATCAATACTCATATAACCAATACCTCAGCACAAACCTTTGCCACACAAGTGGTAAATTGGTATCACCAACAAGGTAGAAAACATTTACCGTGGCAGCAGAACAAAACACCCTATCGTGTTTGGATTTCTGAAATAATGCTACAGCAAACACAAGTGGCTACCGTTATTCCTTACTACCAACGCTTTATGGAGAGCTTTCCAAGCATTAAAGACTTAGCAATAGCCGATGAAGACAAAGTACTACATCACTGGACGGGCTTAGGTTACTACGCCCGAGCCCGAAATTTGCATAAAGCCGCCAAGCTTATTGTCAGCGATCATCAAGGCGATTTCCCGCAAACTCTTGAGCAGGTTGTTGCCCTGCCCGGTATAGGACGTTCCACCGCGGGTGCTATTTTATCTTTAGCGCTCAATCAGCATCAGCCGATATTAGACGGCAATGTAAAACGCGTGCTAGCTAGATGTTACTTAGTCGCGGGTTACAATGGTTTGTCAGCCTTTGATAAAAGCTTATGGCAACTAAGCGAACAACTTACTCCTGCCCTCGAAACAGCAAATTTCAATCAAGCCATGATGGACTTAGGTGCCACGGTTTGTACCCGTAGTAAACCTAAATGCCAGCTTTGTCCGCTGCAAACAAGTTGTTTAGCTTTGGCGGGTGAAGAACAAAGTAACTATCCGCAGAAAAAGCCTAAGAAAAAAATTCCTGAAAAAAGCACGATAATGATCATTCCTAAACTCGCTATCGAAGGTAAAAGCCAGGTTTTAATGGAAAAACGTCCGCCCGCTGGAATATGGGGAGGGCTATGGTGTTTTCATGAAGTGAACAAGCACTCACAAATAACCGAATTGTTAACAACGCTAAATTTACAAGAGCAATCAAGAGAAGCGCTTACTTCATTTAGACATACTTTCAGCCATTTCCATTTAGATATTGAAGCCATTATTATTAATTGCCAAGCAATGCCCTTAGCGCAAATAAAAACAGAAATAAACGAACAACAGCCGCAAAAATGGTATGATTTATCCGTTGAAGCCAGTGTTGGTTTAGCCGCTTCAACCCAAAAATTAATCAACTTATTAAAGCATATTTAACACCTAGCCAAAGAGAAACATTATGAGCCGCACAGTATTTTGCCAACACCTTAAAAAAGACGCCGAAGGTTTAGGCTTTCAATTATACCCCGGAGAAATTGGAAAACGCATTTTTGATAACATTTCTAAAGAGGCATGGGGAACTTGGCAAAAAAAACAAACTATGCTGATCAATGAAAAGAAAATGAATATGATGAATGTTGATGACCGTACCTTTTTAGAAAAAGCCATGGTAGATTATTTATTTGAAGGAAAAGAACCAGAAATTGAAGGTTATGTACCACCTTCATCATAACATACTCAAGTGAATTCAAAATGCAGGACTCGCATATTGAGTTCATTTGAGTATATCTCCCTAAAACCGATTAAGGATATAACATGCAAAAATTGATTATCACCCTAGCGCTAGCTTTAAGCAGCCTTAGTAGTACAGTATTAAGTAACGAACTTAGCTCAACAGCGCCTGCCAATGCTAAAGTTTACTTTATCTCACCTGTTGACGGCCAAACAGTACCCGAAAATTTCACCGTAACATTTGGTTTAAACGGTATGGGCGTAGCACCTGCTGGCATAGATAAAAAAAACACGGGTCATCATCATATTTTAATTGATACCGACACGTTACCCGATATGCACGCATCATTACCGGCAACCGATAAAATAAAACACTTTGGTGGTGGACAAACCGAAACACAATTAACACTTTCGCCAGGAAAACACACCTTACAACTTGTTTTAGGCAACTACCTGCATATTCCCCACAACAAGCCTGTGATATCAAATAAAATAACGATAACTGTTAAATAACCAGCAAGAAGCATAAAAAAACAGCAAACAAACCTATTTTATAAAAAATTTTAAAAAAACAGTTGACGAACAAAGCTAAAAACAGTCTAATGGCGCCCGTCTTAACGAGGTAGCGAAACACCTCGATTAGCAATGAAATGCCCCGATAGCTCAGTTGGTAGAGCAGAGGATTGAAAATCCTCGTGTCCCTGGTTCAAATCCGGGTCGGGGCACCATTTACAGAAGTGGTGCTCAATAGAAATATTCAGTAATACTTCGGTGCCAAAGTATTTAGGTTGTTTATATTAAACTTGAATACTGCACACAGCTTTGTGTGCCGACTTAGCTCAGTTGGTAGAGCAACTGACTTGTAATCAGTAGGTCGCCAGTTCGACTCCGGCAGTCGGCACCATTCATAACGAAGCCTCAACATTCTTGTTGAGGCTTTTTTATTTGTCTAGAAAAGCTGTCACTGATTGAATCAGTAGCTAATATAAACCATGCAGTTCAACTCAACAATCGGCACCATTTATTCCGAAAGGAAGAAACGAAACCTTAACAGCAATGTTAAGGTTTTTTTTCGTTTTAAATTCATGTTAAGACTGCGAATTACTGATTGAATCAGTAATTCATACAAGTCCGGCAGTTCTACTCAACAGTCGGCACCATTCCTTCGTAGGAAGCATCAAGCCCTAACCTCGGTTAGGGCTTTTTTGTATCTGTTTCAAATCAAATTGCTGTCATGTTAACTCTGAAACTTCACTATAATGCTGCCTTAGCAGAACTAAAGTCATAGTTATAAAGAATCATAAAAATAGCCGAGTTGATGCACCAAGCCCCGTTTACAAGTTAGAAAACTTTTAAACGTAAGCACGCTCTACAATCGCGATTCCTTGTCGATAACCTAAGCCACCATTGCCATGGATTAAACCAAACCTTTCTTGGCCATTACATAAGCGATGATGCATTAGCACCAGAGCATTAAGTGCTGGATTATTCCATGCGGCTTTAGCCAAATTCATGCCGCCAGTAATGGTAATACTATGTTCAGCGAGAAAGTCTGGAATATCCTCTAAAACATTAACCAAACCACTGACTAATAAAAAGGCCATTGGTACAACAGGATAGCAAGTATAGGTTTCTAATAAAGCATCGCCTCCTTTGAACAGGTGTACAAAGTCGATACCCGCTTCGTCACAGGCTTGTTGATAAGCTTGTTGTAAATGTTCATATCGAGAGATATCCGTTAAAAAATCTCGCCCATCACCATCAAGGCGGCTCAGTCCTACGGCTTTCACTTTTAACCATTGGCTTTTATCAACGCCCAACTGCTCGGCGATATCAGCACGCGTTAACAATAACCGACCGGAAAAATCTACCATAGGATTCGCACAATCAACCCCTCTAAATAAGTCGGTTATCGGTTTATGCCAACGCAAATCGGGCAATAATTCAGGGGTAAAGCTATCAGACAAAGCGTTACGGAAACTTATTTGGTAATTTTCAAACAGTGCACTAGAAAACTCTTTAAATTGTTGCGCTGTAATAGTGTGGTATTCACTAAAGGCATGCGCTAAATCGGTATAGGCTTGCGTTAATGGATAACTTTGACCATAAACGGCCATTTTACTTAAGCGCTTTTCTCGGCTATAAGCCGTTTTTATATGATCTTCACCACTAATTACCACCGCAGCTTCACCATTTTCTATTAATTTTTTTGCTGCCGCCAACGCTTCAATCGGAGCGCAGCCACTTCTAAAGTGATGTTCTTTCTCAGGGCTATGCCAGTCAGTCTGTAAAGGCTCTATAACTAAATATTTAGGCGTAATACCACGTTGAAGTAATTGTGATTCGAGCGATAAAACCTGCTCAAGACTACCTACCTCGTCTTGTTTTTTAGCTGCGCCAATAATAAATGCTGATGGAGTTTTCAAGAGTTATTTAATCCAGTAAAAATGCTAGTCGCCAACTTTATGCTATTTAAAGAAAATTAAAAACCTAAAAGCAGCAAAGCCATGGGGTAAGCTTTTAATAATCAGCTAGTTTTTGCTCAAATTGAATTATAGAAGAATATCTATTCTGCTGTTAAAACTTACTTCTTATAAAATCAAAATTTAATGATGAAATAAGTTGTTTAATTATTGGTTGATTCATTCGATAAGCAAAGACAATGGCTCTATTAATGGCTTGCTCAAGAATGATCGGAATATGCACGATATGATTATTCTTTTCATTGTGTAAATTAGGAATAATGCCGACCCCAAACCCTACTTCTACCATATCTAATAATTGTTGGTCATGATGCGCTTTAGCAACAATGTTTATTTCAACTTGATGGTTTTTCAATAAGCGCTCAAAGACTTTACGCTGGGTGCAATATGGCCGCTGAATAATGTTTAATTTATCTAAATCGCTAATATTTACTGATATATGCCCCGCAAGTTGATGATCAGTAGGCACAACTAAATAGTAATCTTCTTGTTCGAGCATTTGGTAATTATAGTGACTCGGAACTCTTTCAATATCCATAATAGCGATATCAGCCTGCTCAATGTTATCAACTAAAGTAAACTCAATAGCGCCCTGTTGTTCGCGTAGTAATTTAAACAGTAAATTATATCGGCTTAACCGCAAATCATGCTGTAAGTATAATTTAATCACTTGTACCCTAGCATCAACAAAGCTTTGTTCAATTTGTAAACTTTGTTGCAGTAATACTTTGACTTTTTTATAGAGTTGATGACCTTGCTCTGTGGGAGTTAACCCTTGGCGACTGCGTAAAAAAAGTGTGCTATTAAGTTTGTTTTCTAAACTTTTTATTGCATGAGTTATAGAGGGTTGAGTAATAAAACATCGTGATGCCGCTGAGGTTATTGAGCGCTCCTCATAAGCGGCAATAAAGTAGCTTAGCGGCTTAAGTTCTAACATTAATATTTTCTATGGATAAGTAATAATTTAAATATTATAACTATATATAAGCAAAGTATAGGATTAGATCTCAACTTTATAAGGAATCAAAAAAAATGTTAACGAGAGAAGAGCCATTACCAATTCACCAATTATTGAATAAATTTGAAGAGGGAGACTTTTCTCTCCTCGATTTAATTAGCGATAACATTGATTTTCGTATCGATCATTATGACGATGATACCGATATAGAGTGGCAACAATGTGATAACAAACAAGATTTTGTTACTGTTTTACAACGCCTAACCAGTGAAGTTTTCCCAAAAGGAACAAAGATCATAAACATATCTTCAAGTGCACTACAAAGCGGTTGGTATATGACTATTTTTGAGCAGCAGTTTTTCTACGCCGTTAGGGAAGCAGAAATATTTAGCCGTACATTCATTATTTCTCATGAAGTTGACGGCAAAATTGACTATTTTCGAGAGCACGTAACGGAAATGGAAAATATTTAAGTAACAGGGGTTTCACAGACATCTAGCTAATAATTATCTAGATGTCTTAAAATTTGTTAGCAACGAATACCAAGAATTTTAGTTGAAATAGCTGAGCACAAAAACATACTATGTAGTGCTTATGTATTTCACTCAGTAAAAATTAAAAAAACTGAGGAAAGCTCTGAATGACAATCTACTTTTAGTCGGTCTAATAGTTTTAATAATAATAAATTGGTGAACAACAATGTCTAATAAATACACCCTTTATGGCTCTGCCCTTTCGCTGTACACAGGAAAAGCACGAGCTTACCTCATTAACAAACGCCTGCCGTTTGAGGAAGTTTTTTCTTCACTTAAAGTTTATAAAAATATTATCACTCCTCATACTGGCGTGCGTTTTATTCCTGTGCTAAAAACACCGCAGGAAGAATACATACAAGACACCACTGTCATTATCGATACCATGGAGAAACGCCATCCCGAGAATCCTCTGGTACCATCAAGCCCTAAACAAAAATTGGTGTCTAAACTATTTGAAATTTGGGCAGACGAATGGTTGTTAATACCAGCAATGCATTACCGTTGGAATAAAGATAATTTTCCTTTTATCTATGAAGAATTTGGTCGTGTTGTTACACCGAGAATGCCAGCATTTATACGTGCTTTTGTAGGCAAAAAAATAGGCAGTAAATTTAAAGGTTTTGTGCCTATTTTAGGCATAACACCCGCGACTATCCCTGCTATCGAAGACTGGTACGAAAATCACGTTTTACATTTTCTTGAGCAACATTTTTCGACTCATGACTATTTATTGGGAGCAAAGCCGAGCCTCGGTGATTTTGGTTTGATAGGCCCCTTGTATGCACATCTTTATAGAGACCCTGCTCCTGGTAAGCTAATGAAAAATATAGCGCCTAATGTCGCCAAATGGGTAGAGCGGATGAATAGTCCCACTGCGCAACATGGCGACTGGTTAAGTAATGATGAGGTTCCAGAGACTTTATACCCACTATTACAGCGTATATTCGCTGAATTTTGGCCTGTGTTAGCAAGTACCGTTGAAAAATTGCAACAATGGCAGCAACAAAACCCGACCAAAAATGAAGTGCCAAGAACCATAGGTAACCATGCTTTTTCAATCGGTGGAGTGAAAGAGAACCGTGCCATTATGACCTTTCATCAGTGGAAGCTGCAGCGCGTACTAGATTGTTATAATAATATCGATGTTGAATTAAAAGATACAGTGGATGAAATGTTATCAAATCTAGGGGGAAAACAAGCAATGCAACTCAAAATCACAAATAAGGTAAAGCGAGTAAACAACCAGCTTGTGTTTGATTAAACTGTGTCAGGAAGACATTGCGCGTCTTTAACCGTAATGAAACGATTAATTAATGAGATAAGCAGTTAATGGAATAAACAGTTAATAAGATATCATTTGTTCCTCACTTGATATCTTTGTACTATAGCGTTTTCTTCTCTTATTGAACTTTACCAGCATGACTTTAACGCCAGAATTAATTAGCACCATTGAAAAATACGACCAGCAAAAACGCTTTAAGTATTTACTTGAAGAAGTAATCAAGCATCGAGAAGTTTGGGTGTTGGTTGATGAGCATGGCTGTATGATGCTAAACACCGAAGACGAAGATTGTGTACCGGTTTGGCCAAATAAAGAATTTGCCCAACATTGGATTACGGATGACTGGCAAGAATGTAAAGCTGAAGCTATATCACTTAATAAATGGCAAAGTCGCTGGACACCGGGTTTAGAAGAAGATGAACTTGCTATTGTTGTTTTTCCTAACCAAGCAGAAGAAGGCTTAGTGCTGTTTCCTAATGAATTTGATTTCGAGTTGTCTAAACAAACTAAAAAAGCAGCTAAACATCAATAATTCGTATTTATTCAGCTTAGAAATATTTACCACAGAGACGCACTACACCGAGAATAACAAAGTCTCTGTGTAAGCTCGAAGAGCTCTCTGTGAAGCATCGCAACTCGGTGGTGAACAGTTACAAATTCTAACTTAATTTTTAGCTGATTTTGCCCTATTAAGAGTGAACGCTGCTATGCCTTAACTCAGACTAGAATAGATTTAACATACCGACCCAAATGCGCCTAATTTACATTGAGTTCACATTAGCTGTTTTATGCTATTAGCAACTCAATAAAAGGTGAAACTCATGCTAATCAAAAAACTTTGTCAATCAGCACTCAGTCTGTGCTTAATCTCTGCATCGGCGTTGGCAACCGAGCAATTTTCAGATAACTTCAATGCCTTAATTACACAGCACAAATTACCCGGTGCCGTTGTATTAATAAAGAAAGGCGATAAAACCATTCATTACAGCGCTTATGGAAAAATAAATGTTGAACAAGCGCAACTCATGCAAAAAAACGCAATTTTTCGACTCTATTCAATGAGTAAACCCATTACTGCTGTCGCTTTGTTACAGCTAGTGGCTCAAGAAAAAGTTTCTTTGCAAGCAGACATTCGAACCTACTTACCCCGTTTTGAACCGTTTGAATTTAACGGTGAACCGCAAGTTGTTACCGTGCATCAACTACTGTCACATACCGCAGGGTTTGGCTATGGCGGCGGTTTAAAGAGTTGGGTCGATATTCGTTACTTACTCGCTAACCCGTTAAGCCGTAACAATAACTTAACTGACTTAGTGGATGATCTTTCTGGTATTGATTTGAAATTTACACCGGGCAGTAAATTTGAGTATAGTATTGCTAGCGATATACAAGGCGCCATCATTGAAGCTGTTGCCAACATGCCGCTAGATGAATACTTACAAAAAAACGTCTTTACGCCATTAAATATGCAAGACACTGGTTTTTACGTGCCGACAAGCAAACAGCATCGCTTAGTAGACATGTATGAGTATGATGCCAGTACCTTTGAAGAAGCATATCAGTTCAATCAAGATAAAATACTATTTTCTGAAACAGGAAAAGACAGTGAATATCTTGAGCAAGCAGCGCTAATTTCAGGTGGCGGTGGTTTAGTGTCGACAGCAAGAGATTACAGTAATTTTGTCTCCATGCTGCAAAACAAAGGTCTGTTTAATGGTAAAAGGATATTATCTCAGTCATTAGTAGAAAAAATGTTAAGCTCAAAAACCACCGGCTTAGATACGCACTTTTTACCGAGAATCTATCAAGGTGCTGGTTTCGGCTACGGTATTGGTATCAAAGAAACGAGTGGTGATATTCGAAATCCAGGCAGTTTTTTTTGGGCTGGCATGGGCGGGACAGTTTTCTGGGCAGATCCGGTCGCCGACGTGCAAGTTGTTGTGATGATGCAAGTTGAAGATGGCTGGATTGCATTAGAGAAATGGTTGATACCTGAAGTCTATAAAATGATTAAACCTCAGAGTAAATAAAAGCATGGCAAATATTTTAATCGTGGAAGATGATCTTGATATCGCAGCAGGTATCGCTGAATTTTTAGCCCCTAAAGGTTACCAGCTTGATTTTGCCTATAATGGCAAACAAGCAATGAACCATTTGAATGAGCACAGCTATGATTTAGTACTACTCGATATTAATTTACCGTTTATTGACGGTTTCGATATTTGCCGTTCACTACTCCAAGATAAGCTAACTAAACTGCCCGTCATTATCATGTCAGCCAGAGGTGCCACTGATGATATTTTAAAAGGCTTTGAATCAGGCGCTTGGGATTATTTAGTCAAACCCTTTTCGTTTGCGGAGCTATCAGCTCGCATCGAAACGAACTTAAGTAAGGCTAACTTAACTAAAACTAGCATAGCTAATAAAGCGATGTGTTTTTTTAATGGCGTTGAACTTGATGAAAAGACACTAATTTTTCATTTTAACAATCAAACAACACAATTACATCAAGTAGGTTTTGATATAGTTGCCGCACTGCTCAATGCAGCGCCAATGTTGGTAAAAACCAAAGCACTGCACCAAACCTTATGGGGAGAAGATACTCCGGATAGCGATCCTTTAAGAGCGCATATTTATAAATTAAGGAAACAGTTTAAGCAAGCTTTTGGTCAAAAATTTATTATCACCATCAAAGGCATAGGATACCGTTTTGAGGTTATTTAAATCAGCTACCTTATCAATCAGACTGACCAAAGTGATTGCTTTACTGACATTTTGTTTATTTGTTTTATTTTCATTGGTCACTTTTTTCATTGCTTACTCGCTGGAAGACGTTATGTTTAATCAGCAACTACAACAAGCAAATGCACAATTACAGCAACAACAAACCTTGCCACTGAACGTTAAGAAAATGCCCGACCTTTCCCAGTTTGGTTTAACACTCTCCCCAAATAAGCAGTTTATGGAATTTGATGCTGATGATTTATTTGGTGAGTTTAACCATGCAGATAAGCATTATCACTACATGAAAGTCACTGACGGTTTGCTGTTGATGGATGTAACCGAACAAGTTGTGGTTAAACGTGGTGCCAAAGATATTTTTTCCATTTTACTGTTGGTATTCCTATCTTGCATACTCGTGTCCGTGTTCATTGCCAAAGCTATTTCGGCTCATGCCTTAAAGCCTTTTCACCGTTTGAGCCAACATTTTCAACAAAAAAATGCACCACAGAGCGCTTCGCCCGCAAAAGTTATTGATATTGAAGAAGCAGACATAAAAGCAATCGCCGAGCAGCTAGAGCAAGCATTAGCCAAACAAGCTTTGCTCATTGATGAGCAAGTAGCTTTTAACCAAGGCATGAGTCATGAAATAAGAACACCGCTGCAAGTAATGAGTCATTCATTGGAGCTTATTGAGGCCAATTACGCCGAAGTGTACCAGAAACCTGCAATGCAAAGATTTGCAAAATCCCTTGCTCGCATCAAACGCATCAGCAATGCCTTACTTTGGCTTACCTCTACAGAGGAGTATCAAGGTGCAAGCTGTATAACCACAATACTTAATAACGTAATTATCGAATCAAAAAACCTTGCTCTTGTCCATCATCTCGATATAACGCTAGATAATATAAATAATGTTCAACCTAAGACAGCCATGCCAGAAGAGGTTTTGGAGTTGATATTTTTCAATTTAATTAACAATGCCATACATCATGGTATGCAAAGCAATGGCTTAACAGTACTTGCCGTCACCATTGCGCAAAATAAAATAACATTTACTAATGAACAAGCACCTACTACGGATGAACAACAAAACTTTAGTTTAGGCTTAAAACTCATTAAAAAGCTCACTGAACGCTTTGCTATTAATTTTAAAACTAACATGACTAACAACCACTTTAGCGCCGTCATTTATTTTGGCTAGCAACACAACAAAAACTATGGGTCATTATCATGGCCGATACTTTTCAGCAATTAGACGTTGCCTAAATAGATAATCCCATACCAGCGATGATTTAACGCCATTACTTAACTTACGGTGTTAAGTAATGGCTTAGCCTTTAACTCGTGCACTTACATAAAGATTTATTTTTTAGTTAGATTAAGCGGTTTTCCACTTAATATTACAACCAATACTTGGGTATTGTTTTTCATCTATGGCTTGCCCTGTCACAACATTGTATATTGCTTGACGCAGATCGTTACCAGTAACCTTCTTGTTATTTCCCGGCCTAGAATCATCAAATTGACCGCGATAAACGCAAGACAGTTCTTGATCAAACAAAAAGAAATCTGGCGTGCAAGTAGCCTTATAAGCTTTAGCCGTTAGCTGGCTCTCATCGTATAGGTAAGGAAAGCGGTAATCCTGAGCAATAGCTTTTTTGGCCATATATTCAGGACCGTCTTCGTGATAACTGTTCGCATCATTAGCGCTAATCGCAATCACAGCAACCTCACTGTTATGATAGTCACGCCCTAATTGAGTCAACGCCTGCTCAATATGAATAACAAAAGGACAGTGATTACAGATAAACATAACAACTGTTGCCTTCTTTCCTTTAAGTTGCTGCAGGCTTTTACTTACACCTGTTTTAGGTTCTAATAAATTAAAATCAGGGGCTTTACTACCAAGAGGTAGCATGGCTGAAGGTGTTAATGACATGATTTTCCTTAAAGCTATTTGTGTTTGATAAGTTTTTATTTGGTAAGTATTAATAAAATATTTACTAAGTTTATTTTGATGAACTGGTCGCTGATCATGATTAGTTGACATGATTAATTCATATAACCAATCATCATTCTTACCTTTTAACTGATGCGAGTACAACCAACTCAAACCCCAAATCAACACCAGTCAGTTTAAACTTTAAGATTGAAATATAGACCTTTACTAAAAATAAGTCAAAGCATTTAAAACGACTGGTCTACAAATAACAACTAAGTAACTAAGCAACTACGGTTAAATAAATATGTCAGTACAAAAATAAAAAACTTATCCTTAAACCTTTACTGATACTATCAGCACTGATGATATCAATTAATTGGTATGCTTATTACCTGTAGCTAATACTTACGTGACCATGTAAATTACTATTGAAATGTAGGCTCTTGCAATGATGTAATAATCAGAAACCCTGAAGCAATCGTCTCCTATCAAGAGATTGCCATATCAACAGGAAAAAAACATGGTGCTTTTTATACACCAGATCCGACTTGGCTTATTCCATTAAAAAAATGGATTAAAAGTAATCAAAAATAATATAGTGATTTTTAATTTACCAAAAGGCAGATCAAACCTGCCTGGGTCGGAATAAAGATTATGCTTAATTTTTATTTGGCTTCATTACGTAAGTCAGTCACTACTTTACCGCCAATCCCCCAGTTATCGGTATTTACCTCATCAATCACCACAACCGTTGTCGCGGGATTTTTATTAAGCACATCTACCAACAACTGAGTTGTTCCTTTTATTAAAGCCGCTTTTTGCTCTGCGGTAACTTTCTCATCGGTAATTTTAATATTTACATAGGGCATAATGTCTTCCTTAATGTATTTGAATGCTTAATTTGTCTTTATAAATCAGGCATTAGTTGAAATTAGTTTTGCTTGAAATAATTTACTATGAGTCAGCCAAGCCCCTATACTCACTAATATTAAACCCGCCACAAGTTCAGTGCTTATTAGCTCATTGAATAGAAAAATAGCAATAACACCTGATAATACTGGTACCGCCGCCATCATTGCCCCCATAGAAGCAGGGCCTATAGATTGAACCGCTTTCACATAAAAAATCATCTGAACAATTGTCGCCAGTACACCTTGATAAAAAACCTGCAGTAAAATGTCAGGCCACCACTCACTTGAAATAGACTTAGGCAAATAAGCTATATATACAGGTAAATATAGTATACAGGTGATAACAGCAAGGCTTACGGTCGCTTCCCAAGGCGTAATATTCCAACGTGAAATAAGCACTGAAAATAACGACCAACAAAAAGCCCCCGCAATTAACCAAAGATGACCTTCTGAAAAGTTTTGGGTTGCGGAAAACTGTTGATAAAACATTGCTGCCACACCAAGGGTAATAATGACGACACCCAAATATTTTGACTTATCTTGAGGTTTCTTATTAATTAAAGCGGACAATAGAATAATAAACAACGGCATTAAACCAGGTAGCAACACAGCAGCATGAGAAGCAGGAGATAGTTGAAAGCCCCTAAAAGTACATAATGCATACGCTAATCCTCCCACCATACTTGCGACAATTAGCTTAACATTGAGTAGATTAAAGCGATATCTGAACCACCACACAGGCAATAATAAACAAGTACAGGTTAAATAACGTATCGCAATCACATCATACGGTCCTAAATCACTGATACCACCCATTCGTGATACCAATATAAACCCTGTCCATATTAACACTGCAACAGAGGCGTACAGATAACCTTTTTGAGTATCTTTCATTTGTTCGCTCATAGAATTTCTTTAATTAATTTACCAGCAATGATAACGCAGTTGAATATTCACAAATAATGAATAATAATGAATAATAATGAACAACACATTCATTTAAAATGAAATATTGGACACTGAGTATTATGGAGTTATCTGACTTAACTATATTCAAACAAGTTGTTGAATCTGGAGGTATTACACGTGCAGCTGAAAAGCTTAATCGCGTACCATCTAATGTTACTGCTCGTGTTAAAAAGCTTGAAGATGAATTGGGTACATCACTTTTTTTGAGAGAGAAAAATCGCCTTAAAATTTCAGCATCTGGCAAGCGATTGTTAGAGTATGCCCATCAAATTTTAGATCTCGCTCAAGAGGCAATTGCAGAGTTACAACAAAACAAACCTACAGGAGTTTTGACTGTGGGAGCAATGGAAGCTGTTGCAGCAACACGCTTGGTTGAGCCGGTAGTACGATTTCATCAAGCTTTTCCTGATATTGAGCTAAATATAAAAACCGCTCCCACTGGCGATTTAATCGACAGAGTATTAATGGGGGAAGTAGATATGGCTTTCGTGGCCGATCCGCCTAGCGATAATCGCTTATGCATTCTGCCTATTTATCAGGAAACGTTAATCTTGGTATCTGATCTTCACCACAAAATCATTAAAAAACCTACTGACTTGCAGCTGGAGCCAACATTACTCGGCTTTAGCCATAGTTGCGCTTATCGTACGCGTCTCACCGATTGGCTAAAGCAAGGCAATATCATCGCCAAAATAGTGGAGATTAACTCTTATCACACTTTACTAAGTTGCGTCGCTGCTGGGATGGGAGTGGGTGTTGTGCCTCAAGCCTTATTAGAGCATTATCCGTTTAGCCAAAAAATTCAAACTCACCCACTACCCGCAAAGTGGCAAAAATCAGTGACAGCTATCATTTGGCGAAACGATTCAATAACATCCAGTATGGAAGCCTTTACTCAATGTGTTACTAACTAATTTAACCGTTCGCATAGAGGCAACGATATAACCCGCTCTTTTTGTAACAGAGGTTTTACCTGTGCCAAAAACAACAAAACCCCTGAGAAATCAGAGGTTTGTTTATATGGCGGTGAGCGAGAGATTACCCGACACAAGATCCATAGTCACATAACTGCTTGAATGTATTACTCATCCTAACATCCTTAATTTTTATGTGACAGAGTTATGTGACTAAGTTAAATTATTCTCTTTCGAGAAGTTCAGCAATTTTTTTCAAGTTATTAAAATTTCCCACCGCGAATGGATTATCATAATCTTCTATTTCATTGATAGTTTTAGGGTTATTAAGAACATTACTAATGATTGATAACTGCTTTGTAACTCTCATTTTTACTTCAAGTATTTCTATTTTTTCTTTTTCAATCAATGCACTTTCACTTTTATTTTCCTCTGACAAGTCAATAACTTTTCGTTCAACTTCTTTAAGCTTATTCCAGTGCTCGATATCTAACTCTTCTGGTTTATCACTTAAATTAACTCCACTGATAATCGACTCTATACTCGAACGTAATGATTCATACTCTTCAATATCTTTTTCTAATTTAATATATGCATTTGCAATTTCTTCTAGCCTTGAACGTTCATCTTCATTCAACCAATCATATTCTGAGCTTTCCAAGAAGGCTTTAGCATTATAAACAGAAGTAATATTACTAAATCCTCCGAATTTTAACTGGTATATAAACTCCTCGATATCTTGTTTCTGGACTTTATCAAGGACATCAAGATCATATTTTTCAGTCCCAAGTAATCTAGAACTAATTATTTCAGACAAATCATACAAAATATAAATAAAGTATTTACTTTTCAAAGCAGTTACATAGTCAGACCACATTTCTTGATCTATGTTTTTAGGCCTTTTTCCCATCATTATTGTAGTACTGGGCTTACTAAAGTAATTAAAACCATATTTATCTAAGTTACTAATAACGAATAACTCTTCACAAGCTTTCTTATTCAATTTTTTCCATATAAGTTCAGAAACATTTTTAGGCCTATCTATTGAAATTAAATCAAGCAAGTATTCAGTTTTGGGACTCTCTTTAACCTTATAATCAAACAAATCAATAAAATGCTCTAACATAGTTTCAATGAGGGTAGTCCACTCAAAGTCTGTTAAATTGTGTGGCTTTTCTGCATTTAGTATTTTGTAACTTTCATCTTCTTGTAAGTTAGTACAGTGAAAATATTTAATATCTCTTTTACTTTCAA
Organism: Colwellia sp. 39_35_sub15_T18; assembly: GCA_002162675.1. Taxonomy (GTDB): domain Bacteria; phylum Pseudomonadota; class Gammaproteobacteria; order Enterobacterales; family Alteromonadaceae; genus Colwellia. The sequence goes on from MAAE01000061.1 coordinate 61,076, forward strand.
TATACTTATTTCTTGCTGAATTCCATTCTTGTTGATTAACATAAAAAGGCTTAGTTTCGTTTAAAACAGTTAAAATATTTTCATAGCTACTAAATTCAATTGCATTAGTTTTTCTTCCCTTAAATAGGGAAAAAAACATGTAAACGAAATAGACAGATATGAACAGAATATAAGCAACACCAAAATAATTCGAATTTTCACTAGGTTCTAACGCATTAACAGCTTTACCTTTTGAATAAGAAATGTCGATATGAGAGCTAGTTACTCCCCCAATAGAAGATTTAATGATATTGACCTGGTCAAGTAAATTCAGTCACCCTAGTTAAGCTACTTTTTCTAACTCATTAATTTTCAATTCAAAATCATTAGGGCTTTGATACCCTAAGTAAGAATGTAGTCGGTT
>MAAE01000010.1 GCA_002162675.1 Colwellia sp. 39_35_sub15_T18
TAGAGAACTATTATGACTATTGGTGTCACAGCAAAATTACAAGTACTTGCCGGTAAAAATAAAGAATTTGAAGCTATTTTTAAACAGTTAGTTGCCGCGGTACTGACTAACGAAAAAGGCTGTTTACTTTACGCTTTTCATCAGTCTCGTGATGACGCTCAAACTTATATTGTATTAGAACAATACGCCGACGAATCAGCATTAAAAGCTCATGGTAAAACAGAGCACTACCAACATTGTGGTAAAAAAATGGCTGGTTATTTGGCTGCTGAACCGCAGATAGAGCTCATGGATAGCATTTAAAATAACAAAATAAACAAATTAAAGGTCGATAACATGAATCAATTCTCAGGTAAAACGGTAGTTATTAGTGGTGGCGCAGAAGGTATTGGTTTTGGTATCGCTCGTGCTATGGGTAAACAGGGAATGAATGTTGTATTAGGCGATATAGATGCCAATCAACTCGACATTGCTAAAACAAAATTAGTAAGCGAAGGTATTAATGTCTTAGCTGTGCAAATGGATGTAACTAACCTGTCCCAATGGCAAAACGTAGCCGACAAAGCGATTGAACGTTTTGGAAAAATTCACATGCTAGTTAATAACGCTGGTGTTGGTAGCAACCCCGGTACTATTGAGCAAACTGACAACAAAGACTGGAGTTGGGTGCTCGATGTCAACTTAATGGGGGTTATTTATGGTACGCAAACCATGGTGCCTTTAATGAAGCAACACGGCGAACAAGGTTGGTTAATTAACGTCGCGTCTATGGCAGGCATGATGGGTGTACCTACCTCTGGTGCGTATACGGCCACTAAGGTCGCGGTAGTAGGTATGTCTGAAAGCTGGTATGCCGAATTAAAACCACACAACATTCAAGTATCCGTACTTTGCCCTGCTTTTGTTAAAACACGCATCAATTTATCAACCCGTAATAAGCCTAGCGAGCTTAAAAGTGAAAAAGAAGATAACGCTCAACCTTCCGCTGCGGCGCAACACATACAAAAAGTGATTGATAACGGCTTATCTCCCGCTATTGTTGGTGATCGTGTCGTTGAAGCGGTTAGTAATAAAGAACTTTATATATTTACCCATCCTAACTACCGTAAAGTTGTACAACAACGCTTTAAAGCGATTGATGATGCTTTTGCTCGTTCTGAATCAAGCCCATTATTAGCCAGTGTTCTCGACGAAGAAGTTGTCATCTATGCAAAGTAACAATATTCAAAATAAGCGATAAGTAAAGGGGCTCCAAAAGGATGACCTATACTTCATTATTCAGAGTTAAATAAAAAATAAAAGGTAAAAGAAAATGTCTACAAATAAACAATTTGGTGTCGTGGTTTACGGTGCTACAGGATATACAGGCCGCTTAGTTTGTGAATATTTAAATAATCAATACGGCGTAAATGGTGAAGTAAAATGGGCAATGGCTGGCCGTAGCCAAGAAAAGCTCGTGCAGGTTCGTGATGAAATGGGTATTCCAAGCGATGTGCCGTTTGTAATCGCTGATGCAGAAAAACCAGCAACAGTGCAGGCTATGCTTGAAAGTACCCAAGTTGTTTTAACTACGGTTGGTCCTTACCAAAAATACGGTTCCGATTTAGTTCGTATGTGTAGTGAAATAGGCACTGATTACGTAGATTTATGTGGTGAGCCTGCTTGGATGCATGAAATGATTGCTGCCCATGCAGAAACAGCAAAAACTAGTGGCGCACGTATTGTCTTTTCTTGTGGTTTCGACTCAGTACCTTTTGATTTAGGTGTGCACTTTTTACAAAATGCTGCCATTGAAAAATTAGCTAAGCCACTATCACGCATTAAAGGCCGTGTACGAGCGATGAAAGGCACTTTTTCAGGGGGTACTTTAGAAAGTTTTCGTTTAACCATGAAAGCGGCGGCTAAAAATCCAGAATTAATCAAAGTGCTATCTAACCCATTTTCATTAACGGGCTCATTTACGGGTCCAGAACAACCTTCAGGTATGGCGCCTATTTTTGACCAAGATTTAAATAGCTGGTCAGCTCCCTTTGTTATGGCGACGATCAATACTAAAAACATACACCGCAGCAACTTATTATTAGCGCATCAATATGGTGATGATTTTGTCTACGATGAAATGATGCTCACCGGCGCTGGCGAGAAAGGCGAGGCGATGGCAAAAATGGTCGCAGCAGACAAGTCAATGGCAACTGATCCGATGAAACCGGGTGAAGGCCCGACAAAAGAAGCACGTGAAACGGGTTTCTATGATGTGTTATTTGCCGGCTCTAACAGTAATGGCGAGATCTTAATGGCCAGTGTTAAAGGCGATAAAGATCCGGGTTACGGTTCAACCTGTAAAATGATCAGTGAAAGCGCTATTTGTTTACTGAAAAATTTAGATGCTGCTGGTGGCGGTATCTGGACACCTGCTTCAGCAATGGGCACTTTATTAATTGACCGTTTGCAAGAAAATGCCGGATTAACTTTCCAGTTAGAAGGTTAGTTATACCATTAGCATAAACTGCTCAGTTTTATAGTGTGTTTACCGCACACTATAAAACGCGCATTCAATTCGGTAATTTAACTAAACGGCTTCTAATTGGCACTTGGCAAACATCAAGCACGGGTGGCGGTTTTTTATAAAAAAACTCATGGTCACGGGCACGGCGTTTTACTAAACGCTCGGTAAAAGCTGCTGATTCCGTGCTTTCAACTTCAATGATAATTCGCTCTGCTTTTGGCACATCACTCATTAGTTTCATGCTAATAATAGCAGTATGTTTTCGGCTATCTACCGCATATTCCCCTTCAATAACTGACGTACGCTGTATTGCTTGAATATGTTCCATGCCATAAACCACACGACCAAAAATGGTCATTATTCTGTCTAAATAGCGCGGTGCTTGGCCAATAACAAAATAAAAATGGCTTGAGGCAGAATCAGCGTCGTTACCGCGCGCCATCGCCAACGTTCCCGGGCAGTGAGTTAGCCAAGCACGGTTGTTATTATCATTCGCTAAAGCAAAGCCTGCTTGAAATCCCGTTTGCGGCGCAAATAAATCACCTTTTTGCACTGCCGTAAACGGTGTGTTTTTATCGATTGAAAACTCCCCTTCTATTGCTAGTACAGGCACTAATTTATCTTTTTTACTGCCATCTTTTGGCCCTGCTTGGGCAACAAAACCATCAATAACGCGGTAAAACGTAGTGCCATCATAAAAGGACTTTTTAACTAGTGCTGAAAATTGCTCAACATGCTTAGGTGAAAACTGCGGTGCCAGTTCAATCACCACTTTACCGTGGGGTAAGGTTAATAATACGGTATTATTGACATCTAACGCTCGCCATTGCTGATCAGTAGCGTTATCAGCACCGCAAGCACTAATAAATGCAAAATAAAACAGCACAAGTAACGTCTTAAACATTGAATAAATCCCTCAATCCGAATAAATGTCATCATCATTTTAGCGAAGTAAATTCAATGCTATCATAGCGCCAACAAAAATCCCAAATCGCATACCTTATTGCGGAGTCATCAATGAACAAAAGTCTGGTCACTAACTTTATCGCCTTAATATGTACCCTTGTTGGTTTCATTTTAGGGAGCCATATTGTCTATACAACTGGTCTGTTCGCCTTATCTGGCGCAATAACCAATTGGCTTGCTGTACACATGCTCTTTGAAAAAGTGCCGCTACTTTATGGTTCTGGCGTTATTCCTGCCCGCTTTGAAGAATTTAAAATTGCCATTCGCCAACTGATGATGGAACAATTTTTCACTAAAGAAAATATCGACCGTTTTTTATCAACTGGCTCAGGTGCGGCCAGCAGCATTGATCTAACACCGGTTATTGAAAAAATTGATTTAACCCCTGCTTTTAATAACTTAGTTGCCGTAATAGAAGATTCTTCTTTTGCGCCCATGCTGGCTATGGTTGGTGGTAGTGAAGCTTTACAGCCGATGAAAGAGCCTTTTATCAAAAAAATGAAAATCTCAATACAAGAGATCAGCCAAAGTGAACAGTTCAATAATTTACTACGCGAAGAATTAGAGCAGCCTGATATGATCGCCAATATGCAAGAAAAGGTCAGTAATATTATTGAAAAACGTCTCAATGAATTAACACCACAACTAGTAAAAGAAATTATTCAAACCATGATCAAGAAACACCTAGGCTGGCTAGTGGTTTGGGGTGGCGTTTTTGGTGGTGTTATTGGTTTGATTGCCGCGTTGACTAATACTTTTTAACTTAAGTTAATTCAATACAAACAATTGATAAGCTATGACCCGTAAAATGGTGTGCTTGAACGATGCAATATCACGAAATGACTCAACTTTGATTGTATTTCAACCCATTAAAAACTGTAACATATCATATAATCAACTGCGTAAAATCAAGCTACTTTTTCTTGGTTAACACGTAATTTAAGAATAACGTACTTAATACAGTAAGAATTAGTGTCATGGTAGAGTTAAGAAATGATTCAATTTTTTTAGCGTCCGCTGCAATATTTCCGAACCAATTAAAGATAACCCAAACTATTAAGCACGTGATAACCAGAGATACCGCAATACTTAGGAAAGCTAAAGAATATAGTCCAGCTATTTTAATTCTCTTAATATGCTTAGATAAAAAATATTCATCCTGTCTTTCAAGGCCATCTAAGTGCTCTTTGCTTGGTGGGGTGTCTTTAGAGATGGACTTAGCAACTTTATCGCTACTTGTTTTTTTTAGTAACTCTAAAAGAGACTCATTTTCTGATGCCATTTAATTAAGAAGCCTTCTGCAAGAAGTCCGTAACCTGCTGTTTATAAAAAGTTTCAATTTTATGGTTTTCTATTACCACATGGCGCTCACCAGCTTTAAAGCTATCACTCCATGGTGTGCCTGCTTGGTGTGTCATGTTTACTAAATCAAAACCCGTATATTGCTTATATACAGACCAAACAAAATCTAAAACTTGCTTCAAGTTAGTATCAGAATCTTCAACCTTGGGGATTATTGTATCAAAGCTAAAATTGTCAGGATCATCATCAAGATCATTAAACTTAAACTCTGTTGCATATTCCTTTATTGGATTACTGCCAAATTTTTTAAATGAATGATACAAGGATGGAATCACCGGGCCATGTTGCCATGCTTCGACATGCTCCCCGCCTAAAATATTTTTACTTAAAACAGCAAGACCCCAACCATGAGCAATGTAAACAATTTTCATTAATTTTAACGTAGACATGTTTATATTTTCAGAGTGAGCTTTATCGATAAAATAGTTAGCTATTTGTGATGATTCATAACTCATAATGCCTCCTTCTCTTTGAGTACTGTGTAAGTAAACAGTGTTGTCAGTATAACGAGATAAACTAATTGATACAATCATAATGGGGATTAATCGTGAGCAAATCAAATAAATTGAACATTTAATGAACATGAGATGATTGACACTCCATGCTTAAACCAAGCAATTGATCTATTAATTGTTCATATATCTCCGTTTGAAAATAAAACCCCGTATGCAATAAAAGCAACTAACCATCACAATACTCGACTCGACAAAAAACAATAAAAACCTACTTACACAACCCAAGCAACAAAATTAGTCTTAAAATATGCATTAAAAATCCTTAATCTTAACGCACTTTTGAGCTATGCTTGCATCTCACTATTTCTTTCAATGCAAGCGGTTTAATTCATTAACATTGAAGCGCTCAAATATAAGGTAAATTTCAGTCATGTTTGCTAGCTTAAAAGCTTTGCCTGCCGATCCTATTTTAGGGCTATTAGCTAAATACCGAGAAGATACAAACCCAAAGAAAATTGATTTGGGTGTTGGCGTTTATAAAAATGAAGCCGGTGAAACAACCGTGCTTGATTGTGTAAAAAAAGCCGAGCAGCATCGCACTGATACCGAAACCAGTAAAGTTTACATTGGTCCAACCGGCTCACCCCTTTTTAATGATGAAATGGCTAACCTTATTTTTGGCGCAGATCACAAAGTATTAAACGAAAACCGTGCTCGTACGGTTTCTACTCCCGGTGGTACTGGTGCGCTACGCGTCGCGGCTGAATTTATTAAATCATGTAAAGCTGGTGCCACTATTTGGGTGAGTAACCCAACGTGGGCAAACCATACAGGCTTGTTTGAAGCGGCAGGTTTAACGGTAAAAACTTACCCTTACTATGATCATGAAAACAAAAATTTAGATTTTGACGGTATGTTAGCTGTACTTAAACAAGTGCCTAGCGACGATGCCGTGTTATTACACGCTTGTTGTCATAACCCAAGTGGTATGGACTTGAATCAAGAGCAATGGCAACAAGTTGCTGACGTGGCTAAATCAGTTGGTTTTACTCCCGTTGTCGACATGGCTTACCAAGGTTTCGGACAAGGTTTAGACGAAGATGCTTACGGTTTACGCTTAATGGCTGAATCAGTAAATGAAATGGTTGTTTGTAGCTCGTGTTCGAAAAACTTCGGTTTATATCGTGAACGCATTGGTGCTTGTACTATTATTGGTGCATCAAGCTTACAGGTTGATATTGCCAATTCGGTATTATTGTCTGTGGTACGCGTTATCTATTCTATGCCGCCAGCACATGGTGCGGCACTGGTTGAAACCATTTTATCGTCAGACGAACTACGTAACGAATGGTATCGTGAATTAGCTGAAATGCGTAATCGCATTAACGGTAACCGCCAGTTAATTGTTGATAAGCTAGTAGAAAACGGCGTAACACGCGACTTTAGCTTTATCACTCGCCAAGCGGGTATGTTCTCTTTCTTAGGTATAACCCCTGAGCAAGTACAGCAGTTGCAAGATGAATACAGCATCTATATGGTCGGCTCTAGCCGCATGAGTATTGCTGGTATTGCTAACAGCAATGTTGACTACTTGGCGCAATCAATTGCCAAAGTGCTCTAGTTTATAAAAGTACTAATTTATAACAATATGCTCCACCTGTAGGCGGGAATTTATTCGCGTGAACAAAACAATATGTTCCTGCCTACAAAAGCAATTCATTATATTTACAAGGTTTAACTGTGACAGTTTCTGGTAACTTATTTATTCTTTCAGCGCCTAGCGGTGCAGGAAAGTCCAGCTTAATCAAAGCATTATTAGAGCAAGGAGAGCAAGAGTCGACAAGACCCATGCAAGTGTCGGTATCTCACACTACTCGCGAGCCACGCCCCGGTGAAAATAATGGTGAACATTATCATTTTGTCTCTGTTGAAAGTTTTAAAAAACAAATAAAGCAAAATGCCTTTTATGAGCATGCCGAAGTATTTGGTAATTATTATGGTACTTCTGAAGCCGCCATTGATGCACAACTTGCACAAGGTATTGATGTTTTTCTTGATATTGATTGGCAAGGCGCACAACAAGTGCGTATGAAGAAACCATCAGTGACTACCATATTCATTAGTCCACCTTCAAAAAAAGAGCTAGAAAGTCGATTACGTGGCCGAGGTCAAGACAGTGAAGACATCATCGCTGACCGCATGGCACAGGCTCAAGGGGAGTGCTCCCACTTCCAAGAATTTGACTACATAGTGATTAATGATAACTTTGCACAAGCGTTAGTTGACCTTACCACCATAGTGAAGAATCAGCGCTTAAAGCGCAGCCAACAAGTTGCGCAACATAAAGTTTTGCTTGATGAGTTAATTTGTTAACAAAAAATTAATCAGAGAAAATAATGATTTCAAAAGCCAATGCGGCTTTTACTTGCTAAATGACCTAGCTGTCAGTAAAATGCAGCGCTATTTTATTAATTTAAGTTGGAGTGACCAAATGGCTCGCGTAACTGTTGAAGATGCCGTAGAAAAAATCGGTAATCGTTTTGATTTGGTGTTAGTCGCATCACGTCGTGCTCGTCAAATTGCAACGGGCGGTAAAGATGCTTTGGTTGATGTTGAAAATGACAAACCAACCGTTTTAGCTTTGCGTGAAATTGAAGCAGGTTTAGTCACCTCTAGTTCAATGGACATGTCTGATCGTCAAGAACAAATTCAACAAGATACTGCTGAATTAGATGCTGTTGCTGCAATTGTTGGTGAACAACCACAAGAACTAGGTTAATTAAAGCGTATAACCGCTAAATTTAACCTGAAAACGCGTAACTTTTCTCTATGATAATAGAAAATAAGTTACGCGTTTTTTATTGCTCGTTATAACACTTATCAATTTTCTTTGCATTTAGCGCAAAGCCACGTATTCTAGCCTTGTAATCACATTATTTATTTTAGTTTGCCGTCAATTTGGAGCGATAGGTGTATCTATTTGAACCATTAAAAGAGTTAAGCACTACTTATCTTTCAAAAGTACAAGTTGACCTGCTTAAACATGCCTACATTGTTGCTCGTGATGCCCATGATGGCCAAATGCGCTCTAGTGGTGATCCTTATATTACCCATCCCGTCGCTGTTGCCATTAACCTTGCCAAAATGCACCTTGACCATGAAACCTTGATGGCGGCATTACTGCACGATGTTATTGAAGATACGGCAGTCACTAAAGATGAGCTGGCCGAGCTTTTTGGTCACACAGTCGCAGAGTTAGTTGAAGGGGTGAGTAAGCTTGATAAGCTAAAGTTTGATAACAAAGAAGAAATGCAGGCGGAGAATTTCCGCAAAATGGTCTTAGCCATGGTGCAAGATATTCGTGTTATTTTAATCAAACTCGCTGACCGAACCCATAACATGCGGACATTAGGCTCGTTACGACCAGACAAGCGTCGCCGCATTGCCCGTGAAACCCTAGAAATTTATGCACCCATTGCCAATCGATTAGGTATTCATGACATAAAAAACGAGTTAGAGCTATTAGGCTTTGAAGCCCTGTATCCCATGCGCTCAAGAGCATTAAAATCGGCCGTAAAAAGTGCTCGTGGTAATCGCAAAACTATTGTAGATAATATTCAAGAAGAAGTGTTATCACGCCTAGCTGAAAGCGATATTGACGCCCAAGTTATCGGCCGTGAAAAACACCTGTACTCTATTTATCGTAAAATGCTCAATAAAGAATTAATGTTTAACGAGGTCATGGATATTTATGCCTTCCGCGTTATTGTTGGCGACAAAATTGATGAATGCTATCGCGCTCTCGGTGCCATGCACAACCTATTCAAACCCATTGAAGGGCGGTTTAAAGACTATATTGCCATTCCAAAAACCAATGGCTATCGTTCTTTACATACCTCACTTATTGGCCCTCATGGCATTCCGGTCGAAGTTCAAATCAGAACCCAAGATATGGAGCAAATGGCTGACAAAGGTGTTGCAGCCCACTGGTTATATAAAGAAGGCGGTGGCAACGCTGATACCACCGCACAAATGAAAGCCCGTCGCTGGATGCAAAGTTTACTCGAACTACAACAAAGTGCTGGTAGTTCGTTTGAATTTATTGAAAATGTAAAATCAGATCTTTTTCCAGAAGAGATTTATGTTTTCACTCCCGAAGGTAAAATAATTGAACTCCCTATGGGAGCAACTGCCGTAGATTTTGCTTACGCGGTACATACCGATGTCGGTAACTCTTGTGTTGGTGTTAAAGTTGACAGAAAGCCTTACCCGATGAGCCGACCACTTGATTCTGGCCAAACAATAGAAGTAGTAACCTCAGCTGCCGCAAGACCCAACGCAACCTGGTTAAACTTTGTGGTTACCTCCAAAGCGCGTTTACAAATTAGAACTTACTTACGTTCACGCGAACAAGCCGAATCAAAACAACTGGGTCAGCGATTATTAAGCCATGCCTTAGGCAAAGTAAAGTTAGCAGATGTTAGCGAAGAAAAAATAGCCGAAGTAGTGCAACAAAGTGGCAATAAAGACTTCGAAGAATTACTCACTAACATTGGTTTAGGAAATGCCTTAAGTATTGGTATTGCGAGGCGTCTTACCGATGAATTTACTGAAGACAGCGAAATACCATCAACAAATAGTAAAAATAAAATGCCCATTAAAGGCACTGAAGGCATGTTAGTTAACTACGGTAAATGTTGTCGCCCTATTCCTGGAGATACTATTTTAGCGTACTTAAGCCCGGGCAAAGGCTTAATGGTGCACCAGCAAGGTTGTCGCAATATCAAGGGTCACGAACAAGGTGGCTTATTTCCGGTAAAATGGGATAGCGATATTGACAAAGAATTTATCGCCAAATTACGGGTAGAAATTATTAATCACCAAGGTGCGCTGGCACTGCTTACCAATGTTGTTGCTAAATGCGGTTCTAATGTTCATAGCCTAAACTCAGGTGAGAAAGAGGCTGGTCTTTATGTCATTGATATGGAAATAACCTGTCGAGACCGTATTCACTTAGCTGACATTATTCGAAAAATTAAAGTCATGATTGACGTTCAACGCGTCATCAGAAATAAATAGAAACCATAAGCTACGAGTAGCGAGTTTCGAAAACACAAAAATTAGGGAAATAAAATGAAAAGTATTATCAGCACGGATCAAGCACCCAGTGCTATTGGCACTTATAGCCAAGCAGTTAAAGTAAACAACACGGTTTATCTATCGGGTCAAATTCCACTAATACCGGCAACCATGGAAGTGATTGCTGGTGGCTTTGCCGAGCAAACCGAACAAGTATTTAAAAACTTGTCTGCCGTTTGTGAAGCTGCCGGCGGCACCATTAACGACATGGTAAAAGTAAATATTTTTATGATTGATCTCAGTAACTTCGCAACAGTTAATGAAATTATGGCTAAATATTTTCAACAACCCTACCCTGCCCGCGCAGCTATTCAAATTTCAAAATTACCTAAAGACGTTGAAATTGAAATTGATGGTGTTATGGAATTACCGAGCTTACGTTAGAAATTTTCGTCATCAAGCTAAATTTAGAATGTTAACTTTATTATTTAAAAGATTATGACCCCAGAAAGACTTCAACGCATAAATGCTATGCTAGATAAACGCCAGCCTGATCTTACCGTTTGTATGGAAGGTTTACACAAAGCTCATAACTTAGCGGCGGTAGTGCGTACCTGCGATGCCATAGGTGTTAGCGATGTACACGCCGTATGGAAAAGTGACGAAGCAGAGGTGCGTGGCGGCAGTGCCGCCGGTAGTCAAAATTGGATTGACGTTCATAACTATCACAAAACCGCTGATGCTATTACCGCGTTAAAAGCGCAAGGCATGCAGATATTAGTCACTAACTTGTCTGAAACCGCCGTTGATTTTCGCGAAATTGATTACACCAAACCCACCGCTATTATTTTAGGACAAGAAAAATTTGGTACCTCCAAAATCGCCCTTGAGTTAGCCGATCAAGACATTGTTGTTCCTATGATTGGCATGGTGCAATCGTTAAATGTTTCGGTTGCTTGCTCGGTGGTATTATATGAAGCACAACGTCAACGCCAACTAGCTGGTATGTACAACAAACCAAGCCTAAGCAACGAACGTCGTCAGCGGACATTATTTGAAGGCGGCCATCCTATTTTTGCCGAAGCATGTCAGCGTAAAGGGCTTCCTTATCCTGCCATTGATGATGAAGGGCAAATTGTCGCGGATGAACTCTGGTGGCAAAAAATGCAAATGGATAAAAGTGCTTGGCAACATCTTGATGACTGATCGGTAGGAGCGGTTTTAACCGCAAAATCTCTTTTATGGAAGCACTGACTAAATTATCGCAAATACCCCTAACGACTTTTAAAGGTGTCGGGCCAAGTATGGCGGCTAGGCTTGAGAAAATCGGCTTAGTGTCAGTGCAAGATTTACTTTTTCATTTACCCCTACGCTATGAAGACCGAACACGGGTAACCACTCTGCGAGACTGTTTACCGGGTACCCACACTAATATTATCGGCGAAATAACGAATAATCAAATAACTCACGGCAAACGCCGTATGTTAGTGGTTGATTTAAACGATGGTACCGGCACTGTACAATTATGTTTTTTCAGTTTTTCTGCTAGCCAAAAAAACAGCTTAAGTGTTGGCCGTACTATTCGCTGTTATGGTGAAATAAAACGCGGACCGCGCGGTTTTCAAATAGTGCACCCTGAATACAAAGCGCTTGATGAAGACCGAGCATTAACACAGGTTGAAGAAACCTTAACCCCTGTTTACCCAACCACTGATGGTTTAAAACAACTGTCATTGCGTAATTTAACTGATCAAGCACTTATTCGTTTACAACGCGGACAAATTGAAGAATTACTACCGAGCAGCTTATTTGATGAAAGCTACTCTTTATCACAAGCGCTAACAATAATTCATCGGCCACCACCAGAAGCCTCAACCAGCCAACTTGAAAATGGTAAACATCCGGCACAATTACGATTGATTAAAGAAGAGTTGCTCGCCCATAATTTAAGCATGTTAAAGGTCAGACAAAATAGTGATGTTCACCAAGCCATTTCGCTGACCGTGCATGAAGAAAACGAAAATAGTTTTTTAGCCACACTACCTTTTTCTCCTACCAATGCCCAAGCCCGTGTCGTTGATGAAATTAAAACCGATTTAGCTAAAGCTCAACCTATGATGCGGCTTGTGCAGGGGGATGTTGGTTCAGGGAAAACCTTAGTGGCTGCCTTAGCCGCATTAACGGCCATTAGCCAAGGTTATCAAGTGGCCTTAATGGCACCCACTGAAATTTTAGCTGAGCAACATGCCATCAATTTTCAACATTGGTTCGAACCGTTAAATATTAACGTCGGTTGGTTAGTTGGCAAAACCAAGGCCAAAGCGCGCCGTGAGGCTTTAGCGCGAATAGCCAGTGGCGAAATGCAGATGGTTATTGGCACCCATGCATTATTTCAAGCCGATGTTATTTTCAAAAAGCTGGTGTTAATCATTATTGATGAGCAACACAAATTTGGCGTTCAACAACGACTTTCTTTACGAGATAAAGGCGAGTTTGACGACAATTATCCCCATCAGTTGATCATGACGGCAACCCCAATTCCTCGCACCTTAGCCATGACAGCGTATGCCGATTTAGACACCTCTGTTATTGATGAATTACCACCCGGTCGCACGCCCATAAACACCATAGCGTTACCTGACTCACGCCGAGATGTTGTTATTGAGCGTATTCGTCAAGGTTGTACGCATGACAATCGTCAAGCTTATTGGGTATGTACACTCATCGAAGAGTCAGAAGTACTACAGTGCCAAGCCGCTGAAGAGACCGCTATTTTATTACAGACGCAATTACCTGAACTCAATATAGGTTTAGTACATGGTCGAATGAAAGCGGCTGAAAAGCAGCAAGTGATGGACGCATTTAAAGCAGGTGAGATGCACTTACTTATCGCCACCACCGTGATTGAGGTTGGTGTTGATGTCCCCAATGCCAGCTTGATGGTCATTGAAAACCCTGAGCGCTTAGGATTAGCTCAGTTACACCAGTTGCGTGGTCGTGTTGGTCGTGGCTCTGTCGCCTCTCATTGTGTATTAATGTATAAAGCGCCGTTAACTAAAACCGCCACTAAACGCATGGCGGTATTACGAAACAGTAATGATGGTTTTGTTATTGCCGAAAAAGACTTAGAGATCAGGGGGCCGGGAGAGTTGTTAGGTACCAGGCAGACGGGCTTGGCGATGTTAAAAATTGCCGATCTGGTTCGTGATGGTTATTTGATTGCCGATGTTCAGCAAAAAGCCTATTTATTATCTCGTCAGCACCCAGAATGCGCGCAAGCGCTTATTCAGCGTTGGCTTGGTAATAAAGAGCGTTATTCCAATGCCTAAGACTTAGCCCTTTATATCGTCAAGCGACTTGCTACTCAAAAAACCCGCCAGCCTAAAACAAAAAAACTGCCAAACTGCTAAACTGATGACAGAGTAGTAGCATAGCAAAATGGCAGCAAAAACAAGAAACACACAACACAAGGGATAGTACTGTGTTGCTAATAAGAACCTATCAAGACAAAAATAATTTCATTCATCGCGTAAATAATTTAATATCTACGCGATTAAAATCCCGCCTACGCAAATAACCTAACATCTGCGCGAATAAATTCCCAGCTACGCTAATGGGCTTCATCCCAATTATTACCTATCCCTGCCTCGGCAATAAGCGGCACGCTCAACTCAACAGCGTTGTTCATTAACTCAACTAATTTAGCGGTCGTTTCTTTCACAATATCTTGATGAATTTCAAAAATCAGTTCATCGTGCACTTGCATGGTCATTTTAATGCGATCATCATTTTGTTCGGTTAACCAGTTAGCCACGGCCAGCATGGCTTTTTTAATAATATCGGCCGCCGTACCTTGCATTGGCGCGTTAATGGCAGCACGCTCCGCCGCTTTTTTACGCATGCCATTTTTAGCATTAATATCAGGTAAATATAAACGTCGACCAAACAAGGTTTCAACATAGCCTTGCTCACTTGCCTGTTGGCGAGTTTCTTCCATGTAGGTCAGTACCCCCGGATAACGCTGAAAGTATTTGTCTTGATATTCTTGTGCTTGATGACGACCAATATTCAGCTGTTTCGCTAAGCCAAACGCTGACATGCCATAAATCAAACCGAAATTGATGGCTTTAGCACTACGGCGCTGCTCGGTAGTTACTTCATCAAGCTCAACGGCAAAAATTTCAGCCGCCGTGGCACGGTGAATATCCTTACCTTCACTAAAGGCAGTGACGAGACCTTTATCATTAGATAAATGCGCCATAATACGCAGTTCAATTTGTGAATAATCAATGGCGACAATTTTAGAGTTTTCAGGCGCTATAAAGGCTTGGCGTATTTTTCGTCCTTGCTCACTACGAATTGGAATATTTTGTAAGTTTGGATCCGTTGATGATAAACGCCCCGTTGCCGTAACCGCTTGATGATATGAGGTATGTACTCGACCCGTTTTGCTGCTAACCATTAAGGGCAATTTATCGGTATAGGTCGATTTTAGCTTACTTAAACCACGGTTTTCTAAAATAACTTTCGGTAATGGATAATCTAACGCCAGCTCTTGTAGCACTTCTTCTGCGGTTGATGGTGCACCTTTAGGGGTTTTTTTGATGACCGGAATCTTTAACTCTTCAAACAATATTTGTTGCAACTGCTTGGGCGAGCTCAGGTTAAAACTTTTCCCCGCTAAGTTATGGGCTTCAATTTCTAATTCATCTAAACGCTGACCAATACTTTGGCTTTGTTGATCAAGCACATCACAATCAATCAGCACCCCGGTTTGCTCCATTTGTGCCAACACAGGCATTAGTGGTACTTCAATATTTTGATAAACGCTAAGTTGTTCAGGTAATTGTTCAAGCGCAGGGAAAAGGGCTTGGTGTAAACGTAAGGTAATATCTGCATCTTCAGCAGCATAATGGCCTGCTTTGTCAATATCGATTTGATTAAAGGTTAATTGCTTAGCGCCTTTACCAGCAATGTCTTCAAAATGTACGGTTTTATAATCAAGATACTTTAATGCCAAGGCATCCATATTATGACGAGTGGCAACGCTATTAAAACAGTACGATTCAATCATGGTATCAAAATCAACACCAGCTAACTTGATATCATAATGACTTAATACATTGGCGTCGTACTTTAAGTTTTGACCTATTTTTTTAATGGCACTGCTTGCTAATAAAGGCTTTAATTGTGCCAAGACCCAATCTCGGTCTAACTGCTCTGGCGCGCCATCATAATCATGAGCTAATGGTACATACGCAGCTTTACCCACTTCAACAGCAAACGACAAGCCCACTAGCTCGGCTTTCATGTAATTAACACTGGTGGTTTCAGTATCAAAGGCAAAGGCTTTACTGGCCGTTAATTTAGCCAGCCAAGTTTCAAAACTACTTTTATCGACAATAATATCGTATTCACTGTTATTAACTGGTGTCGGGATAACCTCAACAGCAGTTGACTTATTGGTTGCAGAAATACTGGTTGCCGTTTGTTTGCCCTCAGCAGCGCTTACTGCTCCGCCTTTAGTAATATCGGCAAGCAAGCGTTTTAATTCATATTCTGTATACAGTTCGGTTAATGCATCAATGTCAGCATCAATAGCGTGCAATTGCTCTGCGCTTTTTTCTAGTTCAACATCACATTTAATGGTGGCTAGCTGATAAGACAATGGTAATTGTTCAAGCGCAGCACGTAAATTTTCACCAATTTTGCCTTTAACCTTGTCTGCATTGGCTATTACCTCATCGAGTGTGCCATGCTCAGCTAACCACTTAACCGCGGTTTTAGGACCACATTTAACCACGCCGGGAATGTTATCGACTTTATCCCCCATCAACGCTAGATAATCGATAATTTGATCGGGGCGAACGCCAAATTTTTCGACTACACCCGCTTCATCCATTTCAACATCGGTCATGGTATTAATTAATCGCACATGTGGGGTAACCAACTGCGCCATGTCTTTATCACCCGTAGAAATAACCGTTTCTATACCTTGTTCGTCGGCTTGTTTAGCTAAGGTACCAATAACATCGTCAGCCTCAACACCGGGGATAACCAATAACGGTAAGCCCATGGCGGTAATAATTTCGTGAATAGGCGCTATTTGGCTACGTAAATCATCCGGCATAGGCGGGCGATTAGCTTTATATTCTGGATACATATCGTTGCGAAACGTTTTACCTTTGGCATCAAAGATCACCACAACATTACCATTAGGGTAATCCTTTTTTAAACTGCGGATCATATTAAGCACGCCAGTAATGGCACCCGTAGGTCGGCCATCCGCCGTCGATAATGCTTGTAAATAAGGCACATGATAAGCGCGGAATAAATAGGATGAACCATCAACTAAAATAAGCGGCTGGTTGATTTTTGCAAGAGTTTTTGGGGAGTTTTCGGCCAAAGTTGTCATGGAGATTTTGTCTAAACATTAAGATGGGCTAAGCATGACACAAACCAAGCCTTAGCTCTACTATGCAGTGACAATTGTCACCATTCAAATGTGGATAACTTTGTTAGTAAACAGGGAAAAACGCCAGAATAGCAAATATCGCTATTCTGGTACTTTTATTCACATATATGATTTTATTGAAAAAAGGTAAGAAAAATCCTTTTAGCACACATTTTTTTATTTTTATTATTATTGTGGATAAATAAATTTATCCACCGTTACTTTTTGATTGTACAAAATACAACCACAAAAATAACGTGCAAAGAGATTACCAGATTTTCACTGCATTGCTAGTATATTGTTAAACTTTTTTTACAGTTTTATAACAAAAAAAATAACAAAAAAACATAAGCAAGCATTGACGTGACCTAACAACTGTTCAACCAGTTAAAAAGTGACCAATGAATGATTTTTTAAAAATATAGAAGCATAAGCCTCTGCATTTTTTAATGCTGCCACTATCGCTATTTTACAAAGACTGGTGAGGACCAAATACTTCATAATGAATACTAGTTTCTGGTACACCTAATGTCAGTAATTGCTGTTTAGCAAATTGCATAAAGCCAATGGGACCACAAAGATAGAAATCACCCTCATTTATCGGTAAAGACAACTCACCAAAACCCATAACACCATGATTAATATGTGGCTGCTGCTGTTTAACGTCTTCACTTCGGTACCAAATATGTTGTTGCCAGTCATTTTCATTCATTAGCTCTGTGGTACGCTGTGCAAAAGAATGTTGCTCGTTATTTTCACAAGCATGTAAATAGTGTACTGACTCTTGATAGCTTTGCTCAGCTAAGGTTTCTAACATTGCTTGCATCGGTGTAATACCAACGCCTGCTGAAATGAGTACTACCGGTTTTTGACGATTAACAAAGAAAAAATCACCTGCTGGCGCATAGAGACTAACTTCATCACCCACATTAATACCATCATGTAGGTAGTTTGATACTTTTCCTGGCACACCGTTAATTTCTCGTTTGACCGAAATTCGATAACTCTGCTGGTTTGATTGAGCTGACAATGAATACTGGCGCACTTCTTTGTATTCACTATCGGTCGGGGTTACTTCAATTCCTAAGTATTGACCCGGAGAAAAGCCTATCACCCCTTGTTGATCTAGCGGCGCAAAAATAAAACTTTTCACTAATTCAGACTCGACAATTTTATCAACCACTTTAAATGCGCGTGCACCTCGCCAACCGCCTTTCGTTGCGGCTCGTTGTTGGTAAAGTTCAGCTTCTCTGTTGATGAAAATCTGCGCTAAAAACTGATACGCTGTAGTCCAAGCTTGCTCGATATCAGCAGTAAAGATATCGCCAGTGAGTTCTCGAAGCGTTTCGATTAAGTGATGGCCAACAACACTATAGTGTTCAGGTTGAATATTTATGCTGGTATGTTTTTGGGCAATCCGTTCTACCGCTGTTTGTAATACCGCAACATTTTCAATGTTTTTTGCATACGCTGCTATCGCTTCAAAAAGTGCTACTTGTTGTCTGCCACTATGCTGATTAGACATATTGAAAATATCTTGTAATTCAGGGTTATGCAAAAATAAGCGACGATAAAAGTGTTCTGTTAAAGCAGGGCCGGCATTTTCTAAAATGGGAATGGTACTTTTTACTATCTGTATATGTTGTTCGGTTAACATTATTACTCCTAGTTTACATTGAAAGGGAATCGTTTTAGCAATAAAAGGCACTGTGCCTTTTATTACCTTCTTTACTTTGTATTGCTTGAATGGGTTTAAGTGTTTTTATTGGCATATAAACGTTCAACTTTTTTTGTGGTTAGCACGGGAAAGTAAACCTTTAAAAAACAACTGGCGGCCAGTAGCCATAAAAATGCACTGCTGTTCCAGCCAAGCAATGGCAGATGAAATATTGGCAGTAAAACTCGGGCAGTAGCGCCGATAAAAATGAAAATAAATAACCAAGAAACTAAGGGATGAACGATTAATGCTCGACCCGTATGACCAAGTGAGACCCGGCACATCATAGAAAAGATCATTAAAGCCATCGCCGCTATGGTGATCAGGTGTAGTGCATCAGAAAACTGTAATGGTATATTCAGGTATTCGAACGGTAAGTAACTTATGCCGAGCAATATCAAGCCGAAACCCAGTGAGAAATAAGCCAAGTGTAGTGACCATAGTAGCGGGATTTTTAAAGTAGCAATACTGCGCCAGTAGCTCAGCCTAACAATATGTAATATACCTGACACAATCATCAAACCTGCCGGGCTAAAAGACAGTTCAATAAAGGCTGAAAGAATAAATACCACTATGCCAGCGACCGATGTGGCAATCAGCAATGTAGTTAGCCAAGTAGGCGTTGTTATCGCTTTTAACTTGGCTCCTGAGCTGGTAAAAAAGGGGATAACCCGACCACCAAGAATGGCCATTAACAGGCAAAACATTAAAATACTCGTACGGGCGATATGCTGTGCTAATTCACTGTAATTCAATAAATCTAGCGATAATAAGGTGATATTAAGTAGCATTAAGCTAATAAGTAGCGGAATAAATAAGTAATTACGTCTATTTTGGCTCGATAATACCAAATGACTAAATACCGCAATTGACGCTAGCCACCACAAAGATTGCAAAGCGATAGCGATATAAATAAATGTCGGCTGATTAATGAGTAAGCACACTCTCGCCATAAGCCAAACAATAATAAACAAGAGCACGGGCAAGCCCTTGATGCTGGCTTTACCGGTCCATGTTTGCGCTGCTGTTAATATAAAACCTACCGCTATGGTGGCAGAAAAACCGAAGATCATTTCGTGCACATGCCAAATTATCGGTGATAACCCCGTTGTGGAAAAAGTGAAGTAACCATTCAAATAACCGGCCCAAATAGCTATCGCTATGATGGAAAAAGCCACCGCTAAGAGAAAATAACTCCTAAAGGGCAAGTCTAAAATTGGCTGTTGGTTGAGTTGCCTAAGCCAACTAGCAGGTTGCTGTTCATGCATTTTCTCATGCATTTTCTCATGCATTAATTGCGTTAATTCTGGGTCTTGAATAGTGAGCATGTTAAAAATTCCTTTTACCAAAACCATGTAGCGCGACGCAACGCAGTACATAACCTATTTTCAATAGACCAGCAAAAACGATGGTGGCGATATGCGCAAAGATTTGCACTGACATAGCGAATAGCTCATCGAATACAAAAGTAATGAAAATACTTGATGAAACGACAAGAAAAGATATCAACATTAAATAGTTACCCAAAATCAGACACTTCTGATAATTTAAAGCATTAGGTATTGCGGGTAATTGGTTCGCAATAATAAATTGTGAATACATGTTTGACTCCGTATCGGTATTAACTCTGTAGCTACAAAGTATTGGCAACATAGATACAAGTATCTGCAAAGTAGGTGCCAACAAAATTAAGCCATATTAATCAAGAGCTTGTTTTGTTCTTACTTGTATGTGCAGTCTATTTGACCCTTTAATTTTGTAGTCTTAATGACACTTATGTGCTATTTTGTATTCAAGAAAGGAGAATAATATCAGCCAAATATCATCAACCGCCATTATTGAATTAGCGCTTAACTTAGCCAGTAGCTTAAATACCAAAGATAGGTTTGAGCGGCTATTAGATACGGTGAGAAAAACCATTGTTTGTGATGCGGTAGCGCTGTTGTCTTATCATGGTGATATTCTTAAACCTATCGCATTACAAGGGCTAAGCAGAGATACCTTAGGTAGACGCTTTCTCGTTGCTGAACACCCAAGGTTTACCGCTTTATGTCAATCAAAAGCGCCGATTCGATTTGCGGCTGATTCACCCTTGCCCGATCCCTATGACGGCTTATTAGTTGACCGTGCTGGAGATTTACCGGTTCATTCCTGCATGGGTTTACCCCTTTATTATGATGATAAATTACTGGGTTTATTAACCATAGATAGCTTAACGCCATATATTTTTGACGATATTGCCGAACGCACCTTAGAGGTGATTTCAGCCATGGCATCGGCAACACTTAATACCGCCTTTTTAATCGAACAATTAGAAAGTCAGGCCGATCATTCACAGCAAGTGGTAACGGAACTAACCGAACAAGCATGGAAACGCGATGGTGGCGAATTGATTGGCGAAAGCCCGATCATGCAACAACTCAAACAGGAACTCGATATTGTTGCCCCGTCAGACTTTAATATTCTTGTTTATGGTGAAACGGGCGTAGGTAAAGAGTTGGTTGCTCGTACGTTACATCACAAATCGTTACGACAACATGGTCCTATGGTTTATGTTAACTGCGCCGCTTTGCCTGAAAACCTGATAGAAAGTGAACTTTTTGGTCATGTTAAAGGCGCTTTTACCGGTGCCGAAAAAAATCGTGCCGGTAAGTTTTCTTTAGCTGATGGCGGTACTTTGTTTTTAGATGAAATAGGCGAACTACCGATTGCGGCACAAAGCAAAATTTTACGGGCAATACAAAGCAATGAGATTCAACCTGTTGGGCAAGATAACGTTGAAGAAGTTAATGTTCGTATCGTTGCCGCAACCAATCGAGATTTAAAAGAAGAAGTAAAAGCTGGTCGCTTTCGAGCTGACTTGTATCATAGATTAAGCGTTTACCCGATCAGAGTGCCCAAATTACAAGAACGAGTTGGCGATGTGCAAGTACTTAGTGGCTATTTTGTTGAGCAAACACGGCAAAAACTGGGCATTACGCAATTAAAGATAACCGCAGCAGCCATTGCTCATTTAGAGCAATACAACTGGCCCGGAAATGTGCGCGAGCTAGAACATGTCATTAGCCGAGCAGCATTAAAGGCCAGAGCACGGCAAAAAAAGCAAGCAATTATCGCTATTGAGATAAGTGATTGCGGCTCCCTTAATACGCTTGCAACGGCAAAAGTAACTCAAACAAATGAAGCCGTTGTCGCGGATATAGAACTTACTAATACCAATTTAAAAGCAGCAACTGAACATTTTCAACGCCAGCTAATTAGCCAAACTTTAAGGCAAGAATCGGGAAATTGGGCGGCGACAGCCAGAAGACTGTCCACCGACCGGGCAAACTTAAATCGTATTGCCAAACGATTAAATATTAAAGTGGTTAAATCTGTGGTTGACCACTAATGTCAGTTTACTGTATTTGGCCAACTTAAAAACCTTTATCACTAAGGGCTGATGGTGAGCCAATCAAATAACAAGATGAATATAAAACTAAACCCCCATTTTACTAGTCATAAAATGTTAAACATTTTACACTGTAAAAAATTAGTCATACTTGTGTTTGAAACAGTAAACCTCATCGGCATAACAGGCTCTAATTAACGGAGAATTAGATCACAATGATAAAAATGTATAAAAAATTAAGCCCTTTTCAGCGCGTTATTATCGCCCTGTTATTAGGGATTAGCACAGGTGTTTTTGTTGGAGAACCTGCAGGTGATTTAGAAATAATAGGAAATGTTTATATACGCTTATTGCAAATGACGGTTTTACCTTATGTTTTAGTGTCTATTATCGGCGGCTTAGGACGTCTTGACAGTGAAATGGCCAGTCGAATCGGCTTTAGAGCGGTAAAAGTTATCTTGATCATGTGGCTATCGGTCATGCTAACCTTATTACTATTACCCTTGGCTTACCCTAACTGGCAAACCAGTGGTTTTTTTAGTACCAGTATGACGGCCGAACCTGCCGCTTTTAATTTTATTAAACTTTATATACCCAGCAATATTTTCGCCTCGTTATCTGAAACCGTCGTACCCGCAGTGGTGTTATTTTCTTTATTGATGGGGGTAGCATTAATTCAAGTTAAAAATAAAGAAACGCTATTAAATCTCACCACCAATGTCGGTGACAGCTTAATGAAGGTCGCCTCTTACGTCGCTAAATTAGCACCACTGGGTATTTTTGCCATTTCGGCCTCAGCAGCAGGTACTTTAGCGGTTGAAGAGCTGGGTCGTTTACAGGTATTTTTATGGGTTTATATTACCGCTGCCGCTTTACTGGCCTTTGTGTTTTTACCCTTGTTAATACATTGGGCCACGCCTTTTTCTTATCGAGAGATATTATCAACCGCAGGTGAAGCCGCAATAACGGCGCTAGCAACAGGCACAGTATTGGTGGTACTGCCGATGATAATAGAACGTAGTAAAGAGTTATTAGCTAAGCACGGCATGGAATGCGAAGAAACTGACTCGACCGTTGATGTTATGGTGCCCACGGCCTACAGTTTTCCAAGTACCGGCACTTTACTGGGCCTTGGTTTCATTCTTTTTTCAGCTTGGTATGTTGGCTCGCCACTTGGGTTCGAGCAATACATTTCGTTTGTTGTTCTGGGTGCACTCACCGCTTTTGGCTCAATGGCCGTTGCTATCCCTTTTTTGCTCAATTATTTCGATTTACCCGCCGATCAATTTCAATTGTATTTATTAGGTAGTGTGGTTACGGCAAGGTTTGCCACTGGTTTAGCGGCATTACATGGTTTTGTAGTCACTTTGCTCGTCGCTTCTGCGGTACTTAAAAAAGTAAAATGGCATAGAATGATGCAAGCCATTGGTGTCCATCTAGCCATTACTTTTGCGGTTATGATTGGTGCTGGCTTTACCTTAAAAGCGTTGATCCCTTATAAATATGAGGGAGTACAAACTTTTGAGTCTATGCAAGCGATGAATAAACCCGTTGGCACGGTAAAATATAAAGAATTAACGCCACTAACCGCCGC
This sequence comes from Colwellia sp. 39_35_sub15_T18, assembly GCA_002162675.1. Classification (GTDB taxonomy): domain Bacteria; phylum Pseudomonadota; class Gammaproteobacteria; order Enterobacterales; family Alteromonadaceae; genus Colwellia. The sequence goes on from MAAE01000010.1 coordinate 23,525, forward strand.
AGAGCAACAACAGCCTAGATTAGATATTATTATGGCGAGAAAAAGCATCCGCGTTGGCTACTATAAAGCCAGTCTGCCTTTTGCATTTCGTAACAATAATAATAAATTAGTGGGTTACGATGTAGAGTTACTCAATGAATTTGCCAAAGATCTTAATATAGAAATAGCCTTTATTTATTTAAAAAACTATAAAGATGAGGCGACATTATTAGCTAATGGCAGTATTGATATTACAGTGGGCGGCCGTGCTATCACGCCATTGAAAGCCTTAACGGTCAATTTCTCTGATTCTTACACTAGCCATACTGCGGGTTTATTATTAAACGACTCTAAACGCGATGCGTTTACTAACCTATATGACATTCAAGCAATGGAAACACTCACTATTGGCGTTGGTAAAAGTAACTATTATCAACAGATAGCCAAAGAATATTTCCCAAATGCTGAAATCGTTGCAGTTAGCGATATTAGGCATTTTTTAAAAGGCAAACATGAACAGGTTGATGCGGTATTATTTTCAACTGAAGTCGGCTCGGCGTGGTCAATGTTATACCCTGAGTTTTCAGCCATTATTCCTAAAGGGCTAAAACTAAAAGCACCTGTCGGGCTAGTATTACCGAAAGGGCAAGCTGATTATGTGCAATTTATTGATACTTGGCTGAGGCTGAAAAAAGATAGTGGCTTTCAACAAAAAGTTTATGACTACTGGATTTTAGGCGAAAACCCTAAAGCCAAAAAACCTCGCTGGTCGGTGATGAGGGATGTATTAGCTTGGTAGCTATTGCTTAAGCCATGATTGCTTATTGTCTAATTATTTAGAAGATAATTACTTAGGGTATAATTGGCCCAAGAGAGATCGCTTGAGCCAAGCAATATAGACTTTACTGGCTATTAATTTATCGCAATTAGTTCACAGCGACCGCTTTAGCATTAGGCCGGCGAGGGTCGGCCGCACCATAATAAACACCTTCTTTTAGCATGATACTTTGCAAACTCCCTAAAGATGTTGATATTTCAACCTGATAGCCCTTTTGTTGTAATAGCGTTATTGAATCTGCAGCAATATTTTGCTCTACATACAAAATATCCGGCTGCCATTGGTGATGAATACGCGGGGCGTTAGTCGCTTCGCTAACATTCATATCAAACCATAATATATTCACTAATTGTTGAAATACCGAGGTAATAATTTTACTGCCGCCCGGTGTGCCTGTTGCTAAGAAAGGCTGACCTGATTTCAACACTATGGTTGGTGTCATTGAGCTTAAAGGCCGCTTTTGCGCTTCAATAGCATTCGCTTTGCCGCCAACTAAACCATAGCTGTTTGGGGTACCTGTTTTAGCTGAAAAATCATCCATGGTGTTATTCATCAGCAGCCCCGTGCCCGGTATAGTAATACCACTACCGTAATAATGATTTAAGGTGTAAGTGTTGCTAACAACGTTTCCCTGTTTATCCATTACCGAAAAATGCGTAGTGTCGGGACTTTCGTAATCACTAGGTTGTCCTGCATTGATTTGTACCGAAGGAGTGACTTTATCACCGCTAATTTGCTGGCTTAACTGTTTAGCATAAGCTTTACTGGTAATGCCATTAACAGGCACATCAACAAAATCAGGATCTCCCAAATATTTACTGCGATCGGCATAAGCACGTTTAAAAATTTCAGCTTGAAAGTGCATCATGGCGGCACTGCCTTGAGCCACGCCTTCTAAAGGTAGCTGCTCTAACATATTTAGCATTTGCACTAAATGCACGCCACCTGAGCTGGGCGGTGGCATAGTAAATATTTCATAACCATTAAAACGGCTTTTAATCGGGCTAACTTCTTTTACTTGGTAGTTGCGCAAATCTTCTAGGGTGATCAAGCCTTGTCCTTGAGCCATTGCCGATACTATTTTTTTAGCGATGTCTCCTTGATAAAACCCGTCAGCCCCCTGCTCGCTCAAATAGACAAGCGTATTGGCTAAGTCTGCTTGCTTAAACAACTCACCTGTTTGGTATAACTGACAGTTTTTCTTAAAAAACACCCGACAGGTTTCAGCATTTTTTTGCAACAACACTTGCGTTTTTTTAACAATACGCACCATATCATCACTCACCATAAAGCCTTGCTGAGCTATTTTAACTGCCGGTTTTATCACTTGCTTTAACGTCATAGTGCCATAGTGTTTCAATGCATATTCAAAGCCTGCAACAGTACCAGGAACTCCCGCAGCGTAAAGTGTTTCTAACGCCTTGCTATGATCAACTTCACCTGTGCTATCAATAAACATATCATCAAAAGCAGCAGCTGGCGCCGTTTCTCTATAATCTATGGCAATGGTTTTATTTTGCTCCGCTAGGTGTACCAGCATAAAACCGCCACCCGTTAAGTTACCTGCGCGCGGCAAGACTACTGCCAAAGCAAAACCCACCGCCACCGCGGCATCAACTGCATTACCGCCACGTTGTAATATTTCAGCGCCAATATTACTCGCCAGTTCACTTTGGCTCACCACCATGCCCTTGCGACCAATAACAGGATGATGAATATCATAATAATTAACAATTTTGTCAATATCAGCAATAGGCGGGGTTTTGGGTAAACTCACCGCTTTGTGTTGCTCACAACCTGCCAGTAAAAAAATAGCCGCTACGCTTAACGTAACTGCAGAGCTAAAAAGACGAAAAGGAATAATATTCACTGTTAATTACTTACCATGGTAGTCATTAATATAGGTTTGGGTATGCTGGCTGATACTAGCGTTATAGGCTTTTTGCAACGACGGCAAGACAATAGCATCGGCTTGACCGGTAAGTTCATCCATAAACACTTTTTTTGCTTCGGTGGCAAGTACCAAGACATTGTCATAATTACCATGACAAAAAGCCGCCAAGCAGCCTTTACCAAAGAAAATATCATTTTCTGCGGCGGTCACTGCAACGCCATCAACCTGCATGGCTTGTAAATTGGCTAGCCAGCTATCAATGACGGGACGCCATTTTTCACTTTTAACCGAGGTGGTGCCAAGGTTTAATACGGGTAGGTCTTGGCGTTCATGCCTTTTATAGTTGTATGAATGGTTATCGTAAACAATACATTGACCAAAATCGGCTTGTAAAGCCTCAACTATAGCACCAACAATACGGTAAAACTGCGCATGTTTAGCCTTACTTTTTGCAATAGCCTCGGCTGTTAAAGGCACTTTCCAAACATCAACCCCCCAAGCGGTTTCATAAACACATTCTTCGGTGTTACGGTTTAAATCATATTCATAACGGGAATCATGGGCAATTAAGGTAATTGCTTGTTCGAGGATAAAACTGCCTGTGTGGGGATCTTCTTCATAATAACGCTGTGATTGGTCTAATAAACAGTTTTGTAAAAGTTCCGTTCTTAATAGACCACCATCATGAATAGCCGCCGACATTGCTGGTAGGTATTTTTCAATTTTCAAAGTAAAAGCGCCACCGATAATAGTGGCGCTAAAACATTCTCTATTACTGATTTTACTCACTATTTCTTGTTCTGATAAATCTTTATAAACTGAAAAACCCATGCCATTTCCCTTATTTAATATCCATTAATCAACCATATCAATATTTTAATAAGGGGTATATAGCGCATTAGTTAAGCTTTGTTATTTGGGTTGTGGAAAAACTTTGATACAGCACAGGCAACACAAAAAGTGTTAACAAGGTAGCACTGACTAAACCACCAACAATAACCGTCGCCAGTGGTTTTTGAATTTCAGCACCCACACCTGTTGCCAGCAACATAGGTAACAAACCTAGCAATGACGTGAGTGCCGTCATCAATACTGGCCTTAACCTAGCGCTAGCGCCAACAAAAATAGCGTCGGTCACGGTAAAGCCAGCAGTGACCTGTTGTTTAACCTGCGCATTAATGCTTTCTACCATCACCACGCCGTTGAGCACAGCAACCCCAAATAAGGTAATAAAGCCAACGGAGCCCGGTACCGAAAGGTATTGCCCTGAAACATACAAGGCGACTATGCCGCCAATAATTGCCAAAGGCACATTCACTAAAATAAGCAATGCTTGCCCGAGCGAGTTAAAAGCTAAATACAATAACAAGGCAATTAACAATAAGGAGACAGGCACCACAAGGGCAAGCCTTTGTTGTGCTCGTTGTTGAGATTCAAATTGACCTCCAATTTGTATGCTATAACCACTAGGCAAGGTGACTTTTTCAGCAATCATTGCCTGAATATCAGCAACGACACTGCCCATATCTCGACCTTGCACATTGGCTTGAATAACCACACGCCTTTGCACATCATCACGCCTTACTTGCGGTGGTCCTGAGGCAATGTTTATGTCAGCAATATCAGCTAAACGCAGCCATGCCCCCGACTTGGAAAGTAAACGTAACTCTTTAATAGCACTGATGTCTTGGCGAAACTCTTGCGCTAAGCGCACATAGATATCGTAACGCTCATTGCCATCAATAATTTGTCCTGCGGCACTGCCACCTAAACCATCTCTGACCAATGACATCACCTCGGCAACCGAGACACCATAACGTGATAATTGTTTGCGTTTTGGGGTGATCACTAACTGCGCTTCCCCGGTAATTTGCTCCATGGCAACATCTTTAGCGCCGTCAATATCACCAATAACCTGCGCAATTTGCTGACCTTTATCGGCAAGCACCGCAAGATCTTTACCAAACAATTTTATCGCCAGTTGAGCTTTAACGCCCGACAGCAGCTCATCAACACGCGTCGCTATTGGTTGCGAAAAGTTAAATAACAAGCCAGGAAACTGTTCAAGCTTAGCGAGCATTTGCGTTTGTAATTGATAACGATTGCTGGCACTTTGCCAGTCACTTATTGGCTTTAAACCTAAATATATTTCAATATTATTGACTGGCTCAGGATCGCCCCCTATTTCTGGGCGTCCTAAACGGCTTAACGCATAAGTTACCTCAGGAAAACCTAACAATATTTGTTCTAACTTAGGCGCAACTTCAAGCGCGGTAGCTAAACTGGCAGAAGGGGCAAGGGTAACTCTAAGATTGATAGTGCCCTCCTCTAGCTCAGGTACAAACTCAGTACCCAATTGAGGCACCAAAGCTAGGCTGGCAATTAATAACGTAAAAGCGCTGATTACCACTGTTTTTTTCCATCTCAATGCGGTCGATAAGGCTTGGCTATACAGCTTCTCCAAGCCATTAAGCAAGGGATTATTTCTGACCCGTACACCTGACTTAAATAACACGCTCGCCAGTGCTGGTACAATAACTAAGGCCACAAATAATGCCGCCACCATGGCTAGCATAATGCTAACGGCCATCGGCTGAAATAATTTTGCCTCAACGCCTTCAAAACTAAATAAGGGTAAAAATACCACTAAAATAATGGCACTGGCAAAAAATATCGGCCTAGCAACGGATTGCGCCGCCTGCCTAACGATGGCTTTTATCTCACTATGGCTTAATGGCTTGTCATCAGATCCTGCCTTTGCAAGGTGCTTGAAAATATTTTCTACCATCACCACAGCACCATCAACCAACATACCAATAGCAACAGCGAGCCCTCCTAAAGACATAAGGTTTGCCGACACGCCTTGCCATGCCATCACCATTAAGGCCAAACCAATAGCGATAGGAATAGACATTAAAACCAAAATTGTCGCGGGTAAATTCATCAAAAATAACGCCAAGACAATAATGATAAAAATAAATGCCAACAGCAAAGCATGAACCACGGTTTCAATAGCCTTAGTGATTAAGTCGGATTGGTCATAAAGCACTTCAAACTCAACGCCTTCGGGCAAGGCTTGATTAATAATGCTTATCTTGTCTTCAATACCATCAATAGTACTTTTGGTATTGGCTCCCATACGTTTTAACACTATGCCCGACACCACTTCACCCAATGCTTGAATTTGACCATTTTCATCGCGACGCGACATAGTTACCGCACCTTGGCGAATTTCACTACCTAAACTAACCTCAGCAACATCATCAACCGTGACAACAACACCAGCAAGGGTTTTAAGGGGAATTTGCCCTATTTGCTCTAACGCAGAATCGCCTGAATTTAGCCAGCCCATACCGCGGATCACTAATTGCTCTTGCCCTCGATTAAGGTACCAAGCACCAACATTTTGATTATTTGCTGCAATGGCTGACATCACTTCTTGCTGACTCAATTCATAAGCCAGCAAGCGTGAAGGATTAAGATGTACTTGGTATTGTTTAACATCACCACCAAAAGAAAGTACCTCTGTTACCCCGCCTACGGGCATCAATAACAATTTAACAAGATAATCATTTAGGCTACGCAGTGACATGGTATCAAGCCCTGACTCGGGTGTAGCGGTAAGTAAGTACTGATAAACTTGACCAAGTCCGGAAGTGTTAGGGCCAATTTCAGGCACAGTAATACCCTCGGGGATCAGTTCTTTGGCCGCTTGCAGACGCTCAAAAACTAATTGACGGGCAAAGTAAATATCGGTGCCTTCTTTAAAGACCACCGTGATGCCGGATAAACCCGTTTTAGAAATTGACCGTACTTGTTCAACGTCAGGCAAAGCATACATAACCGCTTCAATAGGAAAGGTAATGAGCTGCTCAACTTCTTGTGCGGCCAAGCCCGGCGCTTCCGTATTAATAGCTACCTGCACATTGGTGACATCAGGAAAAGCATCAAGGTTTAATTTTGGAATAACAAAGGCACTGGTGACGCCTAACCCTAACAACATAATAACGACTAATAAGGCATTATTAACCGACCAGTTAACAACTGATTTCAACATAACGAACTCCAGAAATTAATGGTTATGGGCGTCAAAGCCAGCTTTCGCAGCTTGTGAGGCAATGAAAAAAGCACCGGTAATAGCTACTGAGCCGCTGGCTGCCACACCTTTAATTTCTCGCCAGTTTTGCCATGTTTGCTGTGCGCTTAAATAAACGCGATAAACCCCTCCCAACTCAACTTCTTGTGGTATGAAAGTTATCTGTTCATCGTGTTCTGTACCTGCTTCTTGATGGTCGTGCTCTGCGTCTGTTTGTTGTAAATACACCAGCCAATCGCCATCAGCGCCACGTAATAAGGCTGTTTCTGGCACCACCATTACTGGCTCTTCTTTAGCTAAAGCAAAGTAAACATCAACAAATAACCCCGGATGCAAACTATGATCTGGATTAGAAACTTTTAAGCGAATAACACGGGTACGGGTTTTAACCTCTATGGTGTGTCCCTGCTGAATAATTTGGGCATTGAATAGTTGCTCTTCTTTACCTGAAGCAACCGCTATTTGTGCCATATCACCTGCTTTAAGTGCTATTTGGTTATTTGCCGCTAATCTTGCTTCTACCCAAAGCTCGCTTTCATCACTCAGTACCATAATAGTATCGCCAGCATCGACTCTTTGCCCTTGTTGAAAATCATCCTCAAGCACAACCCCACCGCGCTCAGCCACTAAGGTATATTCACCTAAGGCCGAATAATTACCCTTGCCGATATCATCAATGGCTTGTTGGCTTAAACCATAGGCTTTTAAGCGCGAAAAGGCGGCAATATAATCCGTTTTTGCCGTTAACAGTTCACTGTCACTAATAACCGCTTTACCAACTTTTTTTGCCCTTTGCCAGTCAGCATAAGTAATACGATAATTGGCTTGAGCCTCTGCTGCGGCTTCACTAAACAAGGTCACTAACGCCTGCCCTTGTTCTACATGCTCTCCTAAAATAGCGTGACGGCGTAAAATCACTGACTCCACCCGTGGTGAAACCAAGTAGCTGGTATAGCCATTGGCTTTAACTTCTCCTGGCGCATAAAGGCGCTGCGTCATTTTTTTAGGAACAAGCTTGGCAACCTTGATATTGGCTAAATGCATTTGTGCTTTGCTAAAGGATAAAACTTGCACTTCGTTTGCATGCTTACTTGCCGCCGTACTGCTGGCATTCGCTGCGTTAGCAGAAGCGCTAACCAGTAATAGAGAAAAAGTTGCTGGTAGCATAGCCAAAAGCAACAAATTAGTTTTAATAAAAGAATTCATAGTTAACTCGTAAAATTTGTAAAAATAATAACCATAACTACTCGCCACGCATTGAGCCCCTAATGAAGACACAATAAGGATGACAGCTGGTAAGTAGTTTAAAAATTTAAAACAAACTAAACGATGGGAGGGCGTAAATCAGGACTAATAAAATAGGAAACAAAAAAGCGCTCAGCTAGAGACAATTGACTGACCATTTGCTTAGCAAAAGCGTATGGCGCTTCAAGCTCAACAAAAACTATTGCGCCATGATGACAATGACTTTGATGACAATCGGGATGATCATCAGCTTCATTATGGTTGGCATGACTATTATCTGCACTCTCAAGCTGCGTATATAAACTTGCCAGCTCAACAGCCGAATGATGGTCACTTTCTTGATGAGAAGCTTGATGAGAAGATTGATGCGTTGTTGCCGTATCAGGGATCGATAATACCGACTGCAAAGCAATCAACACAACAACCAAATAGGAAACAAATATCCGCATAGAAAAAATCAACCTCAGTAAAAGCAACTAGATGCTAGCAGATTTACTGTCAATAAACAGTTTTAAGATGTACAAGTCAGATTTGATCTGACACTTTCCGTTAAAAGGCGTTAGAAGGATTTAATATCATCTGAAACGTGAGTAAAAAGTCACACCTTAATAGACGTGACTTTTGGCAATCTAATTAAATGTAATCATACCGCCTGTAACGGTAAAATCATTTTGTAAATAGCCTCTAGACGCCGCACAATTACCAATGACACCATCAACAACTACATAGCTACCTGCCTGTACCCCAGAATAAATACCTGTGCCAGCAACTATATAAAGAGTCTCTTCAACTTGAAAATGAGTAGCACCATTAGCACAAACGGGATCACCACCATAAACATTAGTTACAGAGTCACCAGCCGTAATTAAGGTACCTGTCCTATCAGCATTCACTAAAGTATGTGATAGTGTTTGTGTTAATGGATCTAAAATTCCGCGTAATGAGCCTTTAATCTTTAATTTATTATTATTTGCATCTTTCATAATAAATTTATACTTACCAAGCTGTTCAGTTTCGCTTATTGCAAGTGTTTCAGCAAAGCCACGCTTTACCTCATAAACACCTGTTACATTGGCAACACTATTAAGGCTCAGTAAACAAAGACTAGCTATCAATACTTTTTTCATTTTTCTTCCTTTTTATTTATTGTTAATAAGTTCTCGATTAAGAGCTTATATTCCATTTTCCAATAATTGATTAGCTAACTTTTCATTTTTGAAAAGAAAATAACCGTATTTATCAGAGTAAGAGTGTAACCACCCCATTTATAGATCAGATTTTAATAGAATTTTCCTGCCTTAATTGTTCATAAAGCTTAGAAGCAAAATCATTGAGTGACTCGTGTGGTCGCTCGTGATTATATTCTACCGTCCAACTATCGGTTATTTTCCATACTCCAGTCAATAAGTTAAACTAATAACAATCTAAAACTTCATGACAGTAAATACGATTAAAGCGGGTTAATGAGCAATCGATGCAACCGCCAGTAATCCACCTAGAGATGCTAAAGCACACCCGATAACTTGATTGATTGGTTTTTGATGATTAAACATTTTGCTACGTAATGATGAGGTTGAAAAAAATATCCCAACTAATGCAAACCAAGCCCAATGCGCATAAGTCATAAAAACACCATAAGAATACTGTTGTAGTAAGGCTGTACCTTCTTTGGCATTAATGGTGGTGCGTTTTCTAACCAGTTATCGAACTCATACATCCACGGTAGCAATCGCTCAAGTGTGTAACGACTGTAAAAACAGCTTGAGCGAGGGTCTGAATTAATCACGGCTTCCGCTTGTTAAGCGTGCTGTTGTAACTCAAGCCATTCTGTTAAAAAATTGAAGTTCGACATACAACATCCTGCTTGTTGTTTGGAGATGCAGCCTCTACCTTGTAAAACGTCTCGATCATTAAATTCAAGAAAACTATCTAATTTTGCATCCCAGTCTTTTAAAAATACTTGCTTACGACGAAGTGCTTGGTCTTCAGCAAAATCTAACCACATGGTGACAATTCTGTTCAATTCAGATACTTCATCTTGCATTAAATAATTTTTAGCAACGGTAACATCGCCTTTACGTACTTCTTCACCTTTAAAAGAAGTTAAACCTGCATTGGGTTTGTCTGCATCAACCCTTGTGGAAATTAACTCTGCTGCAGTCATGCCTGTAGTGGCATGATGCAATTTATTTTGAATACTTTGAAAAAAGTGACTGGTTTCTTTATTACTTGCTTTATAGTCTGCAGCCATAGCAAAAATATCACGAACACGTAAATAAACCCTTCGTTCACTGGCACGAATATCACGAATGCGTTCGAGCATTTCATCAAAGTAGTCTGGCACCATAGATTGATCAACGGGCGGATTTTTTAACCGCTCATCATCCATGACAAAACCTTTAACTAAATACTCTTCTAAAGTTTGTGTTGCCCAGCGTCTAAATTGACTGCCTCTATTAGAGCGAACTCGGTAGCCAATAGCGATAATCATCGCAAGGTTATAATGAAGTTTATTTCTTTCTACAGGCCTTTCACCTTCCATTTGAACTTGTAAGTAATGCTTACAAGTTAAATTTTGTACAAGTTCGCCTTCATCAAAAATAGCTTTAATATATTGAGTAATTGCCTGAGGAGTGACTTGATAAAGGTCAGCAATTGAGGCTTGTGTTAGCCATAAGGTATCGGAGCCAAAGCGGCACTCAACCCGTGTTTTACCGTCTTCAGAAGTAAAAAATAGAAACTCACCATTTGGTGCTTGTTCATCAGAAACTAAATCAGTCATTTTTTGATCCGTTACACTCAGTTAAAAAGTTAAAGTTCGCCTTTAAAGGTTCGTTGCATAAGCCTTTGAAACAAGCTCTCATGTTCAAAAGATTTGCCTGTTGCTTGCTTCAAGTTTTCTCGAAGCATATTAATTAATTTATAGAATAATTTTTGCTTCTCAATCGACGGGAGAGAATATACTCATCACACATCAAGATGCCTAACAATACTGATTTCATGAAGTCGTAAATGCTTGTGCAATCATTGCTGTTGACCAACCTTCAGAACGAAGGAGTATGGCTTTAATGCGATCTTGAACGCGACCATCACGACTAGCGTAATGAAGGGCTTCAAGATCTATCATGATCCTCATCATTGTATAAATCAAGCACCTTCATTGATCACGGGGATATACCTTAACCAAAAGATCGGTCAATGGATCTTAAAAATTTCTTAACTGAGCGGCATTATCTACTTAACACCTTTACTTCCAAGGTTCTAAACTTGTGGTAGTGACTTTTCGACACTATCAAGCCATGGTAACAAACTCTTCGGCTGAGGTAGGATGTATGGCGATAGTATTGTCGAAATCAGCCTTAGTGGCGCCCATTTTCATGGCAACAGCAAAGCCTTGCAACAGCTCATCACTACCAAAGCCAATACTATGCAAGCCGACAACTTTTTCCTCTTTTCCTGCGCAAATAAGCTTCATACGCGTAGGGTCACGATAATCTTCGGTGATCGCTTGGTAAAGCGCGGTAAATTGCGAATTATAAACACTAATATTATCTTCGCCATACTCGGCAACAGCCTCGGCTTCAGTCAAGCCTACTGTGCCAATAACCGGGTGACTAAAGACAACGGTGGCTATACCTGAATAATCTAAATGTTCATCGGGTTTGTTATTAAATAAGCGCTCGCATAAGCGACGACCCGCAGCCACGGCAACAGGGGTTAATTGCGCACGGCCAGTGTTATCACCTACTGCATAAATACCCTCAACATTAGTATTTTGGTATTTGTCGGTAACAATAAAACCACGTTCGTCTAATTCAACATCGGCAAGCTCTAAATTAATATTGTCAGTCGCTGGTTCTCGGCCAATTGCCCAGACAAGTGTTTCAACAGGACCGATAGATTGCCCATTGGTCAGGTGCACCATTAAATTGCCGTCGGCTAATTTTTCTATACGCTCTGGCGTGCTGTGGTTATGTAGCGTTGGTCCATGCTGGGCCATTTGTTCTACCAAGGTTGTTGATAACATTTCATCAAAGCCGCGCAATGGTTTTTCTTTGCGCACCAATAAATGAGTTTGAGTGCCTAAACCATGAAAAACACCTGCCAGTTCAACGGCAATATAGCCTGCACCAATAACGGCCACAGATTCAGGTTGCTTGTCTAGCGCAAAAAAACCATCGGAATCAATACCGTATTCAGCGCCTTCAATAGTGGGAATTGACGGCCGGCCACCGGTAGCAATGGTAATGTGATCAGCGGTATACAAGGTACCGTCAACGTCTACGGTATTTTTATCAACAAATTTAGCAAAGCCATTAATAACCGTAACGTTATTAGCATCAAAGCCTCGTTGGTAGGCACCATGAATACGCTCAATATACGCCTCACGGTTCTTCACAAGATGACTCCAATCAAAGCCTTGCTGATCTATTTTAAAACCATAATCATGCGCGTACTTTAGCGCATCACTAATTTGTCCTGCGTACCACATGGCTTTTTTCGGTACACAACCGACATTAACGCAAGTTCCGCCTATATGTTTTGCTTCAATTACCGCGGCTTTTTTACCAAGTTTTGCAGCTCTATTAGCAGAAGCAATACCGCCACTGCCTGCGCCTATGGATAAATAATCAAAATGTTGGGTCATAATATAATTCCAAAAAGTATTTTTATATTGAGATATCCAAATGAACTCAAATATAGATTTCAGTTGGAATTAACTTAGCTATAGATATGGGCACAAAAGAAAATTATTCAATCTATTGACTGAAGTTACCAAAACTAAGTTATTTTTAGCTCAACAATATTAGCACTGAGGTAGTCACTGATGGTTTTTGCATCAACAGGTTTACTGTACAAATAACCCTGAATGTAATGACAGTGCCGCTTTGTTAAGTATTCAAGCTGCTCGGTTGTTTCGACACCTTCAGCAATACAATGCATATTCAATCGTTTTGCCAAAACAATGGTCGCTTCAACAATAGCCTCATCGGTATTTTCTATTCCTATACCTGAGACAAAACTACGATCTATTTTGATGATATCAAGTGGTAGTCGCTTCAAATAAGAGAGTGAAGAAAAGCCAGTACCAAAGTCATCAAGTGCTAAAATAACCCCTAAAGATGACAAGGCTTGCATCGTTTTTATCGCTTGTTCAGGTTCTGATAATAATGCACTTTCTGTCACTTCAATTTTCAACAGCTGGGCAGGTAAATCATAGCTTTTTAATAAGTTAGCAATATAAGTAACTAAGCTTGTTTTAGCAAAATGTTGCGGTGATAAATTAACCGACAAATACAACGTAGGGCGCTGTTTGTGCCACTTCTTCAAATCCACTAAACCTCGCTCTAATGCTGCTTCAGTCATAGGAATAATCAATCCTAATTCTTCTGCTATGCCAATAAAGCCCGCTGGTGCCACTAAACCTTGGCTACTCTGCCAGCGCATTAATAATTCAAATCCGGCCGCTTTTCCGGTACGAGCGTCAATAATAGGCTGATAATGATTAAAAAACTCATTATTGCTATAAGCCAATTTGACATTAGACTCTTTGGTTAACCGTTCATTCGCTTCAAAGTTCATACGTTGTGTGAAAAACTGAAAGGTATTTCTCCCTAACTGTTTCGCATGATACATAGCAACATCCGCATGCCTTAATAGCGCATTACAATCAATAGCATCATCAGGGTATAAGGCTATTCCGATACTTGCTCCAATACTCACTTTATTTTCTTGCAGCATTACAGGCTGCTCTATGGAGGTAATAATTTTTTGAGCAACTTGCCCTAATTGAGTAGTATTACGAAATGACTCCAATAGCACCACAAATTCATCGCCACCAATACGCGCTACGGTGTCATCCATTCGCAATAGTTCCGATAAACGGCGGCTCACTTCAACCAACAATAAATCCCCGTTATCATGACCCAAAGAATCATTTACTTGTTTGAATCTGTCTAAATCAATAAAGAACAAAGCAATGGCAGTGTTTTTGCGCTTTGAAGACTCTATAGCATGCTTAATGCGCTCTAGTAATAAACTGCGATTGGGTAAATCAGTGAGATGATCATAGTTAGCTAAATAACGCAGCTCTTTTTCAGCGGCTTTTTGTGCGCTTATATCGGTAAAAACACAAACATAATGTAGATTACGTGTGGTATGGCTCATGCCAACATTAATATTTACCAGCACATGGAACTCGTCACCAGAGTCAGTGATTACCAGCTCTTCACCACGCCAATGCTCGCCTTCATTGAGTGACATAAATAGTTGTTGAAAAAAGTGCCAGCGTCGTTTATTCAAGCCCATTAAATTACTATTAAACTCAAAGTCTTCATCTGGCCAACCAAAAATAGCTCGCAATGATTGATTGGCAGTTACTCGGGTAAAATCATTATTAAAGATAAGCACCCAATCATTTGTTTGCTTAAATGCTTCACCATAATATTGACTGCGAATTTCTTCAGCTCTGGCTTTAGTTATATTTGCATAAGAACCTGTTATTCGGCTCGGCTCATTATATTCATCAAGGCTAACTATTTTTCCTAAATCTTTATACCATAACCAGTGTCCTTTAACGTGTTGCAAACGATAGGTGCATACAAAGGTTTCTTCCTGGTTATTTATGTTAATAAATGCCCGCCAGCGTGATAGAAATATTTCTTTGTCATCAGGGTGAATTAACTCAATATGTTGCTCAAAGCTGTGCGACGTTGCTAAATCTACGTGCCCCAGCTCCTGTGCTATGCGTTTACCAAACATTAAATTATCGCGCGCTTGCCAATCCCACACTTCACTATTACTACCCACTAAGGCCAATTGTAGCCGATTTTCTCGAAAGGTAACCTCTTTGTGGGCAGCTAATAGCTCCTGCCTTTGTATGCTTCTTCTATAAAGCCATGTAAAAAAGAAAATAAATAAAGTAATGGCATAAATAACATAGGCTAAAGGTGATTGCCATGACGCATAACTTACCCTAATTTTTACTTGCTTTGTGGCCGAATATTGCCCTGAAGCAGGTGAAATTGCACGAACAGACAAGGTATGTTGACCAGAAGGTAAATAAGGAAAAGAGATACTATTATTTGTCGTGATCGGATAAGTAACGCTGCTATCACCCGTTAATTGATATTCAAAAACTACCTCTTGGTTATCGGCATAGGAAAGTGTCGAGAAATTAAAGCGAATACCAACATCATCGTACTGTAATTGCACCTCTTCTTGTTGATTGATCAATAAAGGCAAGTCTAAATCTCGAGAAATAACCTCAATACCTGTTATGTATATTTCTATGCTGCTTTTAGGGTGTTTGTCTTTTAATTGCCTTGGCTCAAAAACACTAACTCCTTCCATAGAGCCATAAGCTAACTGTCCATCGGTAAATTGAAGTTTTGCGCCTGAGTTAAATTCTAAAGCAGGCAAACCATCAATAAGAGTGAAGTGGCGAATATGTTGATTATCACTATCCAGCACAAAGAGGCCTTTATGGCTAGAAAACCATATATCGCCATCATCATCCGTTGATAAACTATAGACATTATTGTCAATAATAGAATTATTGCTGTGATAAAAGTATTTTGCTTTAAATGTCGGTAACTCTAAACCGATTAAACCTTCTGTAGGATAACTTAACCAAAATATATTGTTTTTATCAATAGCCCAATTATCAAACGAGCCCCATTTACTAGCCGTTATGTCAGGGTGCTGATAGAGTCGCTTCACTACTTTGCTGTCTAAATCATATCCCCACAAGCTATCATTAGTGCTAAAAAGCATCGTTTGACTGTTGGGGAGTAGTCCGAGAAAACTATAGACTTTCTTTAATGGCACTATGGAAGCAATTTCAGATAAGTCATCAAGTTCACCTGTTTGCAAGTCAAACATAACTGCCGTTTCTTCATACACCAGCCAAAGATAACGTTGCGCCTGCATATATACTGAATAGTGATCTTTAGCTAAAACCTCGGCGGCTTCACCACTAAAGGGCAATTCAGTAACTTGTTTTAAACTAATGTCATACTGTAAAAGTCCTTTCGAGGTTGATATTAACAAGTTGTTTTTGCGGTAATTAAAAATTTCAAAAATATGATTTTCACTAAATTGACTTTTAACACTATTACCCAACATATATTGTTCAACGGTGCCTTTAGCCTTATCCACTAAATTTAACCCTTGAGTAGTGCCCACCCAAAACTTTTGCTCATCATCACTATGGTGCTGCAAAACCCATACGGCATTATGGCTTAAACTGTTTTTAGCCTTTTTTTGATAGCGATAATTACTAATTAATTCACGACTTGGGTCCCACAAATACACGCCCGATGTTTCTGAGCCTAACCAAAACACGCCACGATTATCTTGTGCTATTGATATAACCGCATTGTTTGAAACATTGTCAAAGTAATCACTAAAACCAAATAAAAAACTGGCTTGTTGAGTCGACACATCAACCTTGTGTAAGCCTTTATTACTGGCAATATAAAGCTGTTTATCTTCGTACATAAACTGCCAAATACTGACTTCTTTCAGTATTTGCTTATAGCCTAACAATGAGCTTTTTTCTTGAATATATTGCTTAATATCACTAACATTGACACTGAAAACGCCATCGTTTGTGCCTATATATAAATCATTTTGATCACTAATATATAAAGCGTAGCTTTTGCCTGCTTCTAATAGATTAAAATTATCTTGAGTATTAATGTTTGCTAGATTAGGTAACTTTCGCCATTGCCCGGTATTAATGTCATAACCATAGACACCAATGCGTGTGGCAATATATAACACCTGTTTATGATATGTTATTTGATAAATATTATTTTTACCAAGTAGCTCTGTTGATAAATTCAATTTTGTTTGAAATTGTTGCTGACTTGGCAAATAAAAGCCGATAGTTTTAGTGGTGGCAATCCAGTAACCATTGTCGTTGCTGCTATTTTTACCCTCTGCAACGTCAATAGCATGATGGTTGTCATCATTACGGAAAATATGCTGGTATTGGTTGTTTTCTGGTTGAAAGCGATACAAACCATCATCGACATTGATCCAAACTCCGCCTTGGCTGTCCTGCTTTATTGAGTAAACACTCACATCAATAAAACTTTTATTAGGCCCAGATAGGCGCTTTATTGTATGACCGTCATAAATATTAATACCATTATCGGTAGCCAGCCAAACAAAGCCACTGCGGCTGGCTAAAATACTATTGACCGTACCTTGAGATAATCCTTCTTTAATGGAGATATGTTCTAAGGAGAGATTTTTGACGTTACTATGATCTTCAGCCGGTAATTTAAAGCTAAATAATACAACAAGTACAAGGAGTTGAGATATTTTCAAGAAACTTACACACTTCAAATCATTACAACCTTAACTATAGGGTTTCACTACAATGGCACACATATTGAACATAAGCTCAGTATAACAGCTATAAAAATAAGCAAAATATGAACCGACAAGTTTTTTACCTGCAAACGTAAATCCCCTTGAATAATAGCCTTAGAGGCATTACATCTAGACTATCGTTTACTTACTTGTGCTTATTATGACTAACCCTTTATTGCAAAACTATGACTTGCCTGCTTTTTCAAAAATAAAACCTGAGCATATAAAACCTGCCGTTGAGCAAGCCATTAAAAACTGTAAAGAAGCTATTGCGAATGTATTGAGCCAACATGAAAATTTTAGCTGGCAAAACTTAGTAGAGCCTATTGATGCCATTGATGATGTATTGTCAAAGCTATTCTCTCCAGTTTCACACATGAATTCAGTAGTAAGTACCGATGCGTTACGTGAAGCTTACGAATCATGCTTACCGTTATTGTCTGAATATGGCACCTTTGTCGGTCAACACCAAGGCTTATATCAAGCCTATCAAAGCTTAAAAGACAATAAAGAATTTTCCACACTGACTACAGCACAGCAAAAAGTAATCACCAATGCATTGCGTGACTTTACATTGTCAGGCATTGCCTTAAAAGATGAAGATAAAAAACGCTACGGTGAAATAGTTACTCGCTTATCAGAATTAAGCTCAACGTTTAGTAATAATGTCTTAGACGCCACCCATGCCTTTAGCGTTAATATTAGTGATAAAAACGAACTCGCCGGATTGCCCGAAAGCGCTTTAGCTGCGGCACAAGCATTAGCAGCAAGTAAAGAGCAACAGGGTTATTTATTCACTTTAGATATGCCCAGCTACTTGCCCGTGATGATGTATTGTGACAACCAAGCGTTAAGAGAAAAACTATATCGCGCCTTTGTTACTCGTGCGTCTGATCAAGGCCCTAACGCGGGTGAATTTGATAATAGCGATATCATGAACGAGCTATTAGCACTGCGCCATGAACTAGCCAACTTACTTGATTTTGACAATTACGCTAAGCACTCTATCGCCACCAAAATGGCCAATACTACTGATGAAGTGATGGACTTTTTAGAAAACCTTGCCGTTAAATCAAAGCATCAAGGCGAACAAGACTTCAAAGAACTTAAAGACTTTGTCGAAAGTGAATACTTACCAACGTCAGCTGATAAAAAGACGACTAAAGCACTACAAGCATGGGATTTGGCCTATTACAGCGAAAAGTTAAAACAAAGCCGTTATGCTATTTCTGACGAGCAACTACGCCCTTACTTCCCAGAAAATAGAGTAGTAAATGGTTTATTTGAAGTCGTTCATCGCTTATTTGGTTTAACCATAAAACAACGAGAAGGCGTTGATGTTTGGCATCAAAACGTTAAGTTTTACGATGTCTTTGCTAAAAATGGCGAATTACGCGGCAGTTTTTATTTAGACCTATACGCCCGCGAGAAAAAACGTGGTGGCGCTTGGATGGATGAATGTGTTGGTCGTCTAGTAACTACCAGTGGCAAGCTTCAGCACCCGGTTGCCTATTTAACTTGTAATTTTAATGGCCCGGTCGGCGATAAACCGGCTTTATTTACTCATGATGAAGTGGTTACCTTGTTCCATGAGTTTGGTCATGGTATTCATCACATGCTCACCCAAGTTGATGCCAGCGCTGTCGCCGGTATTAACGGAGTACCTTGGGATGCCGTTGAATTACCAAGCCAGTTTTTAGAAAACTGGTGTTGGCAAAGTGAAGCGTTATCATTTATTTCAGGGCATTACGAAACGGGTGAATCGTTACCACAAGCATTGCTAGATAAAATGCTGGCGGCGAAAAACTTCCAATCTGCCATGCAAATGCTACGTCAGCTAGAGTTCAGTATTTTTGATTTCACCATGCACGCCAGCTATAGCAGTGACGCAACAAGCGATCACATTCAGCAAGTACTCAATAAAGTACGCGAACAATATTCAGTAGTGAAAGCACCCGACTTCAATCGCTTTCAGCATGGCTTTAGCCATATCTTTGGTGGTGGTTATGCGGCGGGTTACTACAGTTACAAATGGGCAGAAGTATTATCTGCCGATGCTTTTAGTTTATTCGAACAACAAGGTATTTTTAATCCACAAACAGGCTTGTCTTTTTTAACTAACATTTTAGAAAAAGGCGGTAGTGAAGAGCCAAGCGAATTATTCGCCGCCTTTAGAGGTAGAGCACCAGAAATTGATGCCCTACTTCGTCATTGTGGTATTGAGGCATAACAACAATGATAGAAAAGTTTAATAGCTTATACCAACGCGCTGCTCAGCGAAAGGGTGGCGAGCAAGCGCTAGAGGCGTTGCTAGCTATAAATTATGGTGACATGGCTGATGCTTCATCATTATCACAATTAAGCGACGATAGAATAAATTATGGTGACATGGCTGATGCTTCATCATTATCACAATTAAGCGACGATAGAATACTGAGCGCCTTCACCAAACAAATTTTTAAAGCAGGTTTTGTTTGGCGTGTTGTTGAAAATAAGTGGCCTGATTTTGAAGAAAGCTTTTTTAATTTTAATATTGAAAAGATTTTAATGATGCCCGAAGAAATGCTGGAGAAAAAAGCAGCCGATCCTAAAATCATTCGCAACTACAACAAAGTTAAAACCATCAAAGCCAATGCGCAAATGATCTTTGAAGAGCAACAAAATGGCAGTAGTTTTGCGGAGTTTATCGCTAACTGGCCGTCTAGCGATATCATTGGTTTATGGGCGCACCTTAAAAAACAGGGACAGCGCTTAGGTGGTAACACCGGTCCTTATGCCTTACGTTTACTAAGCAAAGATACTTTTCTTTTAAGCTCAGACGTTGAAGCTTACTTACGTGCCCAAAAAATTATTGATGGTGGCTTACAAAGCAAAAAAAGCTTAACCGCTATTCAAGCCTATTTTAACCAACTTCAACAAAAATCAGGTTACAGCTTAATGCAACTCAGCCGATTAATTGCCTTTGCAGGTGGCGATAATCATGTGCAACTAGAGCAACAAACTTAATGCCTGACGTTAATTACCAACATATTGCCGTAGCCTACCTTGACAGTGTGGATAGTGATGCCGCCAAAAAAGTAGCAAAAAAATGGCAATTTAGCTATATCGGTGACGCCGCTTCTGTCAGTAAACACCCACAAGTAAAATTTTTATTACAGTTCAACCAACAAACGCTAGAACTGATAAAGCTAGACGAACCTAAGTTGGGTGGTATCAAAGTTGATTTTGTTGCCGGAGCCAGCGCTCATCGACGAAAATTTGGTGGTGGCCGCGGACAAGATATCGCCAAAGCCATTGGCTTAAAGCACAGTTTTACTCCGCATGTACTTGATGCCACCGCAGGATTAGGCCGTGATGCTTTTGTACTGGCCAGTCTTGGTTGCCAAGTAACACTCATGGAACGTATGCCTGTTGTTGCCGCTTTACTTAATGACGGCTTAGAGCGAGCCAAGCTTAATAGTGAGATAAGTGAAATTGCCGAGCGCATGCAGCTAGTATCGACCTCAGCGAGCACACAGATGAATTTAGCCGAACAGGTCGATGTTGTTTATCTTGATCCCATGTATCCACATCGAGAAAAGTCAGCGGCAGTAAAAAAAGAAATGCGGGTATTTCAGTCTTTAGTGGGTGAAGATTTAGATGCTGACAACCTACTAGCGCCAGCTCTGGAACTTGCTAAATATCGCGTCGTCGTAAAGCGCCCAAACTATGCGCCCTTTTTGGCTGACAAAAAACCCTCGATGAGCATTAGCATGAAAAAAAATCGTTTTGATGTTTACGTCAATGCTGCTATTCCTAAAAGTTAACCCATGTCTAATGATCTAAAATACCTTTCGGCTTATTCACCCTCGGTGCAAAGCCAAGTACAACAAATGCTAGCGCAAAAAACCTTGAGCAAATATTTGTTAGGAAAGTACCCTACTTCCCACAATATCAGCAATGATAAAATGCTACGCGATTATGTGGTGACCTTAAAGAATCACTATTTAAAGAAGTCGGCACCATTAAGCCAAATAAAGTTTGATGATAAAATCCACATTATTAACAATGCGTTAGGCTTGCACACTTATGTGTCACGCGTGCAAGGCAACAAATTAAAAAGTAAAAATGAATTACGCGTTGCTAGTTTATTTAAAAACACACCGGACGCTTTTTTAAACATGATTGTGGTACATGAATTGGCGCATTTAAAAGAAAAGCAGCACAACAAAGCTTTTTACCAGCTGTGCCAGCACATGATGAACGACTATCATCAAGTAGAGTTAGACTTACGCATTTATCTCACCCAAATTGATGCCTTTGGGACTATTTATTAGCGTGAGTTATTAAAGTGAGTTATTAAAGTCACTTATCGCTTACAATAACTGACCTAGCACTCAACTAAATGCTCACTACTTATGGCAAAAACCACCATCACCTTTGAATTTGAAAAACAAAATAAAAACAGTGTACGTTACAAAGAAATCCCTAAAGAGGGCATGCCCCCCATATTGGGTTCTATTTACGTACAAAAATGGTTTGCAGGTGACAGTAAAACAATTGAAGTCACTATTGATAAAAAAAATTAACTATCCGACTTCAGTCGTTAAACAATAGCGTTGGCCGCCATTATGCTTGTCGTACCCGTTTTAGCCATTTCTGCCAAGTCTTTATCAATAAAGAATAAAGCTTTACCGTCTTCACCGACAAGTTCAATTTTATCAATAATACCTTTAAACAATTTCATTTCCTCATGTTGTTCAGAAACGTACCATTGCAGAAAGTTGAAGGTAGAGTAATCTTGAGTGGTAAATGCGGTATGAGCCAAGTCGTTAATTGATCTTGTCACTACTTGCTCATGTTCATAGGTTTCTCTAAACACAGCACCTAAACTCGCATATTCACAGCTAGGAGATTCGATAGTGCCTATTTTTGGCATGCCACCTGTTTCGCTGACATAAGTAAACAAACGCTTCATGTGTTCCATTTCTTCATCGGCATGTTTACGCATAAATTCTGCTGCGCCTTCAAAGCCTTTATCCTCACACCACGCGCTCATTTGTAAATACAAATTAGATGAGTAAAACTCTAAATTTATTTGGATATTTAATTTTTCAATCATTGCGGAGTTTAACATCAAGTTTCTCTATTCATCTATTAATCAGTAAGTGTGCGAATTCTGCATTGTTTATTGGCTAAACTCAAGCAAAACTTAAATTAATAGACAACTAAAACAGGTAGTTATAGTGGTAATCGTTTTTATTTAGGTTAGCTATAAGCTTACTAATTGTGTCTACGCATAATATTTTAGATTATAAATCAGAAAATGAGATTGACTATTAATAGTCGCTTTCCCACAATAGAGACTAAAACAGTTTGCTAAAATTCCTGTTAATTAGGATCATTATTAAAGCATAAGCAGACATAAATAATTGAAACGCAATGGACACTTCAAGCTATTTTCTTTAGAACAAATTAAAATTATTGAGTTAGTAATTACCACTGGGGTGAAATTAAAAAAAGAGAAGAGAGTAACTAGTATTTGAATATTCTAAAATATTTGTATTATTAATTCTCTAAAGCCCAATCATCGAGTCCATACTTATCTAATATAAGTTTTAGTTTCCCAGAGCTTCTTAGTCTAACTATACCTTGATCAAATAGCTGGGCTAATAACCTAGAACTTTTTGGCCTCTTGGGTGAAAAACCAACATATAAATGTCGCTGCCCTTCTTCGGTACACCCTAATAATTTAAGTGAACCTTTTTTTAATTGTTGTTTTTTTTCCATTTTATTTATTGTATACAAGCCAACCTGCAAGTCTGCAAGGACTAGGTCTACACGGCCACTCATTAACATTTTGAAGTTTCTTAGTTGTATATCTTTCCCAAACATTAACTGCACTCTTGGACTGCTTTTTTTGCTAGTTTCAACTTCAATAAACCTGTTCAAAATATCTCCATAGTCAAAATCTTTAACTACAGCAGTTTTATAAGACAAAATAGATTGAATTCCTTTGTAATTCCATTTCATATCAGATTTTCCAAAGAAACAACTAGAATGATAAAGAGAAATTGGCTCTTTTGAATAAATCAACTGACTATATATTGTTCCGGTATTTTTGTTTTGCCGAATTTTTATCTCTGATTCATGTTTAGATTTTATTTTTATTGGTCCACTAATCGCGTCAACGTTACCTGTATTAGCACTTTGCATTCCCCGATGAAAAGGGTTTTGAATTGCTTTAAAGTCATATCCAGCTGATGAATATATTTCATCATATATTTCATAAGCATAGCCTGGATATTCCTTATCCCACCCACCGTCTAATTCTGTGCAATGATAAGGGCAAAATTCATTCATAGAAATTTTAATGTCTTTACTTAAAGCTATAGTTGATAAGAAAATACAATATATGAACAATAATAAATGTGATTTTTTTTTCATTTATAGATTGTAGTATAAAAGCAAAAAATAAAGCTAACTTTAATCTTTCATATATGACAAATTCAATTGCAATGACAGCTATAAGCCGTTAGTTGACATTAACATCAATAGCTTTTTGAGCTGTTTTCAGGTAGGTATTAAAACCCACTCAGACATTCATTTCCTACTTGCATTAGTTTAATGGTAACGCAAAAACGCCAGATTTTTTAACTCTATATGCTACTAAAAAACGTAACTCTTCCATCTGGCTGGCGTTTCTAAAAATTAAGTGTTTCTTGTTTGATGGGTCAGTGTAAGAGTCTCCAGCATTATAGGTGATTATTTCTTCCCCTTCCCCTTCATATTTGGATTCTGCAGTACCTGAAATAATATAATTGAGACCAGCTACAGGATGCATATGTGGGCGCCCTAGGTTTCCTGGAGGATAAATTACCAACATTAATCTATACTCTTCGTCGGTTTCTGGAATATCGATTCTTTCAATGATTTTCTTAACAATTTGAGATGGAAAATTACGCGTAACGAAGCTACTTATTTTTACCCTATCCCCTAGTTTGAGGTTTCCTTCGGTAATTTGGACATTAATATATTGCGATTTGCTAAACCCATTAACCAAAACTTTACCTACTTCTTGGTATGAATACAGAGGATCACCTTCAAGCACACTATTTGTTGCTTGCAATCTATTGATCTGCAGCAGCTGTCCTTTCACAATTGAATTAGCTGTACCGACATAAACTTTAGCAATTTTTCCTTCAACCTCTACAATTTCCCCTTGTTTCAGATCACTGGCTGAAGCAGAAGCTATGGTCATAACAGAAAGTAAACTAAAAGCTGCTATTTTTAACGTTTTATTAAACATATTTTTCTCACTATTTATGAAAAACAGACATCAGAACAGTCTGCTTAGATACGATACTGACGTTAGCATCAATGGATTTTCGAGCTGTTTTTAGTGTTTATTAAACGTTGAGCTACCTTCATCTTGATAGTCAACAAAGCCACCAAAGCGGTCGTTGGGAAGTTTAATATGCAAAAAAATAAAGTTTCTTTTTGAATATTAAGTAATAAGTCTTATGTATATATCCCTATTTATCAGCTACCAAAACCCCGATTTCTTTAATCAGTGCGCTTTGTTTGATGGTATGTTTTTTACCTATTGGTGCTGCTACTAGTTTGTTGATATTGCTATGAACAGCAAAGATTTTTTTATCTTTAATTGTAGCTGTTGTCGGGTATACATCGCCAAACTTATAACGACCAGTAACTGTAAAACTACCCCAGTTATCGTAGGACTTAAGAGAATATGCTGAGTTATTGTTAACACCCAATGCTTGATTAGCGATAACAATTAGCTCCTTGTTGGAACCAAGGATTACTCCATCACCACCAACGAGCTTAGTGTCAGATTGAACTTTAGTGAAACCGTTAGGATTATCCGTTGGAATCTTAAAAAGTTCCCCTGTACTTTTTTTAACAGTCAAAAGGTAACCGTCTGGATGAAACACAATTCCATTCAAGTTAATTCCTTCACCCAAAAACTCCTTATTGTTGATAAATACAGATGCATTTCCCTTATTATCGACTTTGTAGATTGTCGGTGAAAAACTATCAGTAATATAAACATTACCCTTATTATCCAAAGTAAGACCATTAGCTAAATGAGCATCATTTGGAAGTAATTCAGACAGATCAATATAGTCGATAGGTTGCCCATTACTGAGTTGATAAATTGCTAATGCTGCTGTTTTCTTGACACCCTCTTTAGTTGGTTTTGTACACGCGCCTACATCTGAATTGGTCGCATATAGTCGGTCTAAGCTAAGGTCAATACGAATCCCTAATACTGAGCATAATCGGTTATCACTTACTATTTGAGTGGTTTGCCCATCTGGATTTACTTCATAGATTGCTCCATGCCTGAACGAACTTATCAAAAATCGTTTACTCTTTGAATTATAGGTGATACTTTCAGGAAAAATTGTTGGATCGTTAATTGTAACAACCGTTTTTGGCTTATCATACAATTTAACCGACCCTGATATTGCTGGAGGTACGTGCAACATAGTCGTGATTAGTAAAGATACGAACAATAAAGTCGTGATTATTAAAGAACAATCGAATAGACGTTTACGAGTAATTAGCATAAATTTTTCCTTTTTTATTTCATCAGAAGTTAGAATTATTGAAACTGTTTAATTCAGAGTTTGCTGAGTATAAATAGGTGATAAATATTTACAAGAAGGCAGTTTTTTCTACGTTACTATACAAATTGATACCTACTAGTGAGCGAAAAAATGACAAAACAAGTAAAGAATTATTCGTCGTGTCCGGTCGAGGCTACAATCGACCTAATCAAGGGGAAATGGAAAATTGTTATTATGTTTAAGCTTAAAGATGAACCGAAACGATTTAATCAATTAACCCGATTATTACCAAATATTACTCAAAGAATGTTGACTAGCCAGTTAAGAGAATTAGAAGAGTCAAATCTGATACACAGGGAAGTTTATCCAGAAGTGCCCGTTAAAGTAGTTTATTCTCTGACACCTCTAGCAGTCAGTATGATGCCTTTGATGCTTTCGATTAAGGAGTGGGGAAAAGAATATTTAACATTACAAAATAATAAATGCCATCAAGTAATGGAAGCTCTACGGCAGGTATGAGCTTAAACCAGCCCCACAAAAAAGCAGTGAATTTAGGGTGATATTATTCTAAATATGATCAAGGATTAACAAAAGCTTAATGTCAGCTAAGGCTATCAGTTGACCTAAATAATAACCAGTAGCTAATGTCAGCTAAGGCACTATTCGATATCTAATGAACCTCTCCATCTGGTTCGGTATTATGTAAATTATTTTCATCTTTAGCTATGAATCCGTCCTTAATTTTTTGCCTTGCCATTGATTCACCCACTTTGAATTTTAAATATTCCCACTCATCCCCAAAGCCTTCAATAAAACCATCAACAAATAACTCAAGTTCTTCTTCAGTATATGGCGTCTTACGGTCATTGGCTGGGTTCATCCAGTCAGGTTCATTAGTTATGAGGCGCCTCCAATAAGTAATTTAATCGAGATGGTTTCATAATTATAGTTCACTTAAAGAAGGAGTAAAATTATGCATAACATTGTACTTTATCAACCAAAACCAAGTTGGAACAAAGGTAAGCTCGTAGGGCAAAAACTTCCCCTTAAACTTGAAGATGTATGGTCTATCAGAACAAGACTTGATTTAGCCAATAATCTTCGAGAATTAACTATGTTTAATTTAGCATTAGATTGTAAATTAAGAGCATGTGATTTCATAAAACTTAAAGTGTCGGGTATTGCACATGGGAAAAGCATTCAATCACGAGCTATGTTAATTCAACAAAAAACAGGGACTCCTGTTCAATTTGAAATAACAAAAAAACTCGAACTGCTTTACAAAAGTGGATCTCATTTAAATCACTTCGTTCTAGTGATTATTTATTTGGAAGTAGAGTAAAAGATAATTCCCATTTATCGACTCGGCAATATGCCAGAATAGTCAAAAAGTGGATTGCTAGTATTGGCTTGGATGTAACATCTTATGGCACTCATTCAATGAGACGCACTAAAGCAACTTTGATTTATAAAAAAACTAAAAACCTGAGAACTGTTCAAATATTACTTGATCATACAAAGCTAGAAAGTACCGTTCGTTATCTTGGTATAGAAGTCGATGATGCACTTGAGATATCTGAAACTATAGATATTTAAATCTCAATTGATTCAGGAAGTATGGACGCTTCCTAGCACATTGCTGACCTAAATTAGCCCTTGAAATTAGGCACATTTACGTTCACTTAGATACGATATAGTTCTCCCTAGGTGAGTATATGAGATTTTTAATGATGGATTTTTGCAAGTAAGTCGTTCAGCTTGAGTGTGAACAAAGCCATCCCATCATACCTTATGGAAATTGGTATCGCCAAAAACGTAAACGTTTTTGATTGTTAAAAGAAAACAATCCAGTTAGAGTATTTTGATTAAAAATAATTTTAAAAACGAGTAATTCTACAGGCTCGTTAGGCACTAAATGAGCAGATCTTCACGCAAAGGAAATAAACATGTATTTGGCTAACTATCTCTTTTTTACGACTTGTTGTGAACAAGCTTTAGATTTCTACACCCGTTGCGGCATTGGTAAGGTCGTAGATATTTTGCGGTTCGGTGAGAATGGTATGCCTGTTAGTAATGAAATGATGCGCGGAAAAATTATGCACGCTCAATTCGAAGGGCCAGGAATATTGTTTTACGCCTCTGATAATGATGATGCTGAACCGATGAGAGGCTCGGCCATGATTTTTCAGTTAGAAGATCGTCAGCAGACCGAGAACCTGTTTGAGCTTCTCGGTAATGGAGGGCAAGTTACTACACCACTAGCGATCCAACCTTGGGGCGACTATTTTGGTAAATTAACGGATCGCTTTGGTGTGCAGTGGATGTTCAACTGCACACCAAAGCGATAAGTAATTTACGTGCCTAACAAATGCAAGCACGCGGACAAATTTCGGGGGCGTTCAAAATTCTGTGTCAGCTTAAATTGTTAAATATCGAGCACGCTGTCTAAACGTCCTTCAAAATAAATCGCTAACTGAGATAAACAAAGGCTCCAATTATGTATTGGCATTGTCCATTTCTCAGTGGCGTTTAATATGCCAGCATAAAGCAACTTCAACAAGCTATTTTCGTTTGGAAAAGCGCCTTTTGTTTTCGTCAGTTTTCTAAACTGACGATGCACAGCTTCAACAGCATTTGTGGTATAAATAACCTTGCGAATATGCTCAGGATATTTGAAGTAAGCCGACAAGTTATGCCATTTATTTCGCCAAGAATTAATGACCAACGGATAAGAGCCACCCCATTTAGCCTCAAGTTCATCAAGGGCTAGCTCTGCGGCTTCCTTCGTTGGTGCGCGGTAAACAGGCTTTAAATCGGCCATAAACGCTTTTTGATTCTTAGAGGCAACATACTTCATTGAGTTGCGTATTTGATGAACGATACACAATTGCACTTCGGTCTCTGGAAAAATAGCCTTTATCGCCTCAGGAAACCCCGTCAGCCCATCAATGCAGGCAATAAGGATATCTTTAACACCTCGATTATTTAAATCAGTAAGAACAGATAACCAATAATTAGCGCCTTCATTTTCTGATAGGTGTAAGCCAAGTATTTCTTTTTTACCGTGAATATCTAAGCCAAGTAAGGTGTAAACTGCTTTGCTGATATAACCCCCATCTTCTTTCACTTTGTAATGTATAGCATCAAGCCAAACAATCGGATAATGGCTATCGAGAGGCCGTTGCTGCCATGCTTTTAACTCTGGAATAAAGTTTGTCGGTGACCGCACTTATCATGCCCGTAGCGACGTTCATGCCGTACATATCTTCGATGTGTTTATTAATATCTCGATAACTCATGCCCATGCTAAACATGGAAAGGATTTTTTGATCTATTTCATCGGTAAGTGAAGTTTGATTTTTCTTAACAAGTTGAGGTTCAAAGCTACCACTTCGATCTCTTGGTGTATCAAGTTCAAAGCTACCAACAGAGGACTTTACCGTTTTAGTGCTAGTGCCATTTTTACGATTAGGTTGTTGTTCGTTAGCAAGGTGTTGTTCAAGCTCAGCTTGCAGGGCTGCTTCACTTAATTGTTTAATAAGTCCAGTGAGTACACCGTATTTACCATTAAGTTTTTTACCCGCTTGAAGTGCTTTAACGGCTTCTTGAAAATCGAAGTGAGTTGTCATGTGTCATTCCTGTTTTTACTAGTTTACTGAAATGACACAGATTTGTGAACACTACCTTTTGTAAATGTCATGCGACTTCACTGTTGCTACGAAAACATTGAACATCACTTCGATCCATAAAAGTTTTGCAAGCGCTAAATCAATTGGTTTTGATTTGTGAATCAAGCAGCCATTTTAATAATGATCCCCTCCACGCTAACGCGTGAAAATATCTATTCTCATTGGTTACATTGTAACCCTTTCACTTTTCTTTATAGCGATTCAAAGTAACTTTTTTATTTTAGTTTTACCTAAGATATCGGCGTAGTTTTCATCTACCCAACAATAAACGTAGATGATAAAATATTCTAATGGCATGTTCTAAATCACTTTATAATATTTTTTGGCGATTACTATATAAAGTTAGAACATGCCTTTTTCAACCTTGGTAACGAAATTTTAAAGTCGCGCATGGCGTTAAGGCACTAAATTCTTATAAACTTTGCTTAATTAATAATAAGATTTAAATAATATAGATGTGTTGAGACCACCAAATGCAAATGAATTGCACAGCGCAAAATCAATTTGTGACGCTCGTGAATGATTTGGAACATAATCGAGATCGCATACATCATCACCTGGTACAAAATTAATTGTCGGAGGAATGACTTGATGATTTAACGATAATATTGTAGCTATTGCCTCGACTGCACTTGAAGCGCCTAAAGTATGACCATGCATCGATTTAGTTGATGACACAGCGATCTTATGCGCATTCGTATCAAAAACGCTTTTAATAGCAAGTGTTTCATTCATATCGTTGAGATGGGTTCCTGTCCCATGAGCATTGATATAATTAATAACATTATTTCGTATTCCAGCATGGTTAATCGCCTGATTCATAGATCGTATTGGCCCTTCTAAATGAGGTTTAACTGGATGAAAAGCATCTGAGCTCATTCCAACACCCACTATTTCAGCAAGTATAGGTGCATTACGTTCTAAGGCAGCATCTAAAGTCTCTAATACTAGAGTACCACCTCCCTCGCCAAGAATTGTCCCCCCACGTTTATGCGAAAAAGGACGGCAATAATCACTTGCTAAAACTCTCATGCCCTCCCAAGCCTTTACAACGCCATATGAAATTGGTGCTTCAGCACCACCAGTAATTACCATATCGACTAAACCAGAAGCTAACATGTAATAAGACTGAATAATTGCGTGACCAGAAGAAGAACATGCACTTGTAACTCCGAAACATGGACCAGTAATGCCTAGCTCCAAACTAATTAAACTTGCTGCTGCACTTGGAATAGCTTTTGGAACGGTAAATGGGTGTAATCTCTTCCCATTTTGAATAAAAAGCTTCTCATATCCTTTTTCCTGGGTTTCAATACCACCAATTCCGGTACCGAAAACTACCGCTGTTCTTTCAATATCATAGGTTTCACCAATAGTAAGGTTTGCATTTGAAAGGGCTTCCTTTGCGCTTACAATTCCAAATTGCGAGTACCTATCGTAAAAGCCAGAACTTTGTATATTGAACGCAGAAAAATCAAAGTTTTTAACTTCCGCTGCGCTTTTACAGTTAACTTTATCACTGTCAAATCGCGTTATTCTCGAAATGCCATTGACGCCGTTAAAAATTGACTTCTTAAAAGCATCAATACCTAAGCCGATACTGGAAACAATACCTGAACCGGTTATTACAACTCTATTTTTCATAATATTGTTCTCTCTAATTAGTGAGCACTTATGCTAGTTACTTGCTTTCGAGCTCTTTTAACACTAGATCAACTACGTTTTGAACAGTTCCGTAATTTAATCTACTTGCAATGTCCTTTGCATCTTCTATAACAATGCCAAAATCATCCTCAATACTGAAAATAAACTCGGCTACACCTAAAGAATCCAATCCTGTATTCACAACCTCAGTGTCTAAATCTATTTCAGATAAAGGGATATTTCCGTACTGAGCAATATTTGACATTACTTTATTTTGTACTTTTTTCTGTAAACCATTTGACATAATTTATCTCCATAAAAAAATTAACTAATTAAAAAATTGTATATCATCAGGAACGTCTAAACCCTTTCGCAAAGTGCAAACATCTTTGTTGATTTGTGTATACATGTCGCCATCTGCTAGCGGGTGCTCTAAACGAGACTTTATTTGAGAAAGGTAAACCCAATATTCAGGACTCTGTCTGATATGACGTTCCAATGATTCAAAAATGCATTTTGTCAAAAAATAAGTATTTTGCTCAAAAGATAGTTCTGGTTTGGGAGAAATAGGTGGTTCAAGGGTAATATTAACCTCCCCAAACCAATTAACTTTACAATATGCCTGAACGATGATTGCCTTTGAGTGAGTGGCCAGAAAAGCTGTGCCACTCATCGCCTGAGTAAAATGATTAAAAAATGGTACCGCTAACGATTGCCCTGAAAGATCGTATACATCAGGCAAAATAGCCACAATTTCTTTATTGCGAAGGGCTCGCAGTGCCTTAATCACTCCTGCGTTATCATTAAAAACCGAAACGATGCTACCCTGTACTTTCTCTAGTATTTTCTGAAAAGGGGCTGAAGATTCCGTTTTTTCAGGCGCATCATAAAATGTATACACTCGTTTATTGCCTGCAAATTCCTTTGACGCTTTCAAACAACCTATAATAAAAGGGCCATAGTGCGGAGTTGCAAAAATTATTGCCCCTTTGTGCTTTTTAATGTCATCCAGAATATTGGGTGAATCTACGTGTACTTTGCTAAAAATAAATCGATCTATTGCCTTTTGGTTAGATATCAATAAAAACTCGTTAATCAATCGAAATATTGACATTGCATGTATGTGCCGATACGTAAGCTTTAATCTCGTAATACGATTTGGTGCAACAATTGTTAGAGAGTCCATAACCTTACGTCTAATCTTTGAATTGAGACATAGAGTTAAAAGTGAACCAAATATTAGAAAAAAGAGTCTGAAATTAAACAAAATATTCATACTTTAACCTCATTCAAGATCAAGCGTTTTTCGTTCGAGACATACTTTATGAATTCCTGTGATACTGTCCTTTGATAACCACTGCGCGCCTCAATTTCTCTAAGGATTCCTTCTAAGTAATTTATTTTACGCAAGCGATTTAATCGTAAAGTATTAAAGCTGTGCTTTTCCAAAAAGTTTAAAGTGTAAATTTTAAACGAACTTTCGCTAGCTAATGTTGAGTAACAATCAAAGATTGCTCTAAAACACTCCATTAGTTGGTGCCGAATATCATAGTTGCTATGACAGTTTTCGGAGTACAATTTCAATTCATTATCTGAATAACTAAAGGAGCCTATAATCGAACCGGATTTTAGTGCCAGCATAAATTCAAACATTGAAAACATATAATCTTGGTTGTTCCAAGAATGTGGAACACCCGATGTTAAAGTTGTTGTATGCATTTCCGGACAGGAAATAAATATCGCTCCTTTTACATGACTGAGTTTATCCAAAGCAGTTCCTTGCTGTATGAATTTTAAATTTGACAGCGAATTCAATCTAGCTAAATACGGTAAATCCTCGTGTCGATTTACAATAAAATATATATGCGAATTTCGGCGACTCAACATATTAAGAAACTGGATAAGTAACTCGCAATATGGCATAACAAAAATTATATTTGTGTTTGATGTACTATTGAATTTGGCTTCATACATAGACTCGACCATCGACACTATCAATTTACGGTTTATCGATCGTTTACATAAACATGATAAAATACCATTAAAAAACATTCAGATTTATTCCTTTCAATTTTATTTAGGTCGGTTCTTTTGGTTCAAAAATGATGAGAGACATCAATTTTTTTATGGCAAATAATAGAAACGTGCATAGGAGTAATGGCCAGATGAAAATACCAATCAGATCTATTGCTAGTGTAAATTTTGAGAATGTATTATCTGTCGCTAATGTGTAGTTGTTTAACCACAACTCGAGCTTTAATGGCAATTCAGAGTATATGTACTTAAATTCGTTGAATAGAAAATTTATGCAGTAAATGATAAACGCAATACTTAATGCACTGTACGCTAAAATTAGTTTGGAATTTTTTAACAGAATATTTGATAAAGATGATAACTTAAACGCTTGTGAAACGATAGAACGTATCGTTGTACGCATTTTCCTATGTAAGTTTGTCTCGCCACTTAAATCACTTAGCAGCCAATAGCCATCAAACTTTAAGAACGGATTTAATGTGTACAGCATGGTAAACGTGATTACAGTAGATAATTTTGCGCACAAAGCCGAATTAAGATGCAACGCTATCAAGTCAATAAATATTAGTAATATGGCCTGAAAATACAGACCACCTAAATCAATCACCGCTCTCTGATATTTTGACAGCCTCCATGCAGAGGTTACATCAGCAAAAAACACCGGGAATATTAGGTAAAGTCCTACACCGATACCACCATGATTACAGTCAAAATTTCGGCAGGCTGTTGCGTGCCCAAATTCGTGTACAAAGAAACTAAACAACATTACGAGTAAAAATAAATATACGTTAGTATCGTTCCAAGAATTAGTCGAAAGATTAAATTCATTGATAAGTGCGTAACCGTGAATGGTAGAAAATATTGAAACTAAAAATAGCGCTACTAATGGTTTGAAAAGCCACGTTAGTTTAGATGACAAAAACTCAACCATACTAGGAGATAAAACGATCCTACTTATTGTAAAAGGCGTTTTAGCAGGTACCGCAGGAGCACCTTCTAGAAGGGATTTAGGAATGTACTGTTCAATTAATTGCAATATTTCATTTGAATTTAAATGTTCTTGAAAATGCGCATGATATAGCTCAGAAAGCGTGATCAATTCTTTTGGCTCTATGAGCAATATTTCAATTAAATTTTTAGTAGCTGTGGATACTACATAATTATTGCAACCTAGTTGAATGAGATATTTAGTATCTGCATTAGTCTGCTTATTAGCGTCTTTGTTAAAGATGCTAATTGTCAGTGATTTATTGAGTGTTGGTATTTGATTCATAGCATAAGAAGAGTAGCGAAGATGCTACTCTTTAAATAAAAGTAAAAAAAGTTATAAAGCGAATGCTTTATTCATCAGAAATTTCACCTGAACATTTGCAGGTAGTGTTCACAAATCTGTGTCATTTCAGTAAACTAGTAAAAACAGGAATGACATATGACAACTCAATTCGATTTTCAAGAAGCAGTAAAAGCACTTCAAGAAGGTA
>MAAE01000049.1 GCA_002162675.1 Colwellia sp. 39_35_sub15_T18
AGAAGTTTGAGAAGGGCCATTTTTCATGCAAGAAATAGCAGTAATTAAACCATCAGCACAAGGGTAAGGAATGCCCGCGACTACAGCGCCAGCAGAAAACAGTTCAGGGTAGTTAACCAGCATACTACTAGCCATAGCACCACCAGCCGAAAGTCCAAGGATATAAATATTTTCGCTCGCTAATTGCTGTTTTAAGTGAGTAATCATATTTTTTAATGACAAGCTTTCGCCTTTATCCTTGCGGTAATCATCCGCTGAATACCAATTAAAACAACGCTTTATATTATTACCTAAACCTTGTTGCGGCACGAGTAAGGCAAACTTGTGCTTTTTTGCCAAACCAAGTAGGCCACTTTGCTGTGCTAATTGCTCACCATTTTGCGCACAGCCATGCAGTAAAACCACCAGTGCTGAAGATTGTGGTTGTG
Source organism: Colwellia sp. 39_35_sub15_T18 (assembly GCA_002162675.1). GTDB lineage: Bacteria > Pseudomonadota > Gammaproteobacteria > Enterobacterales > Alteromonadaceae > Colwellia. The sequence goes on from MAAE01000049.1 coordinate 429, forward strand.
GTGAAAAGTAGCTCGCGGCAAGCGAACCAGGATTAGCACCAAAGCTTTGTAGCTCGGTAAAATTAGCAAACGCTGAAAAACTGAGTGAAACAGCAAAAAAAGATGTTAGAAATTGTTTTAGAATCCGCATAAATTATTTATCCATAATAGTTTTATACTGATAATGACTGAAATTGATAAAACGTTACAATGGCACTTTAGTGCAAGTAGCTAATTTATACCCATGATACTGCAAGAGGCAGGATTCAGTGTTTTTCTCCTAAAGGCGTACTGACTATAGCAGTCTATTAATAAAATGAGCGAAATTTATGATGGCAACACCAACTGCATGACAATATTTACTCTTTAGTGAATTTTTGCCGTGCTATCATTTGGAGAAAACAACTAATGACAGTATATTAAAGAGCGATACTGATGAGAATTGCACCCTTCCTCAAAATGTAAATTTAAAGCCTAAAATGAAGAGTAATATTAATGGCCACTGCGTTAATCACCAGAGAAGGCTTCGAAGCCTTGAAAAAAGAATTAGAATTTATTTGGAAAACAGAAAGGCCTGAAACAACGGCTAAAGTTAGCTGGGCAGCTTCATTAGGTGACCGTAGTGAAAATGCTGATTACAAAGAGAATAAACGTAAGCTCAGGCAAATAGATAAAAAAATACGTTATATATCAAAGCGTTTAGAAGCCCTAAAAATCGTCGACTATTCCCCTCAACAAGAAGGAAAGGTTTTCTTTGGTGCTCGGGTGGTATTGGAAAATGATGACGGCAAAATATTATCGGTAAGAATCACTGGCTATGATGAAATTTTTGGTCGCACTGATTATATCAGCATTGACTCACCAATGGCGCGAGCCTTGTTAAAAAAAGAAGTTGATGATGAAGTCATCGTAATGACTCCTGAAGGTAAAAAAGTGTGGTATATAAACTCAATAACTTATGATAAAGCAAAGAATTAATAAAAATATTTTTGTTCGACTTTACAATTTCACCCACAAGCGACTGTGCTAATTATAACCTCTGCAATAAGCAACAACCTCTGCTTTCAACC
>MAAE01000053.1 GCA_002162675.1 Colwellia sp. 39_35_sub15_T18
TTATTTTTTTGCCCCACTCATTAGAGTTTTCATCATTTGTACCAGAGCAATGATGTATTTCATCAAAAACAGCTAATACTCTGAACTTATCAAATAATGACCAGAAACTTTCGTCTAGATATGCCATCTTCTGGTAAGTTATCGACTGTCCTTTATCGCCAATTTTTCCTTTAAAAGAACATTTGGTTATGCCACTGAATGCCTCTGTGAATTCATTTGCAACAATAGTTGAAGGAGAAAAACAAAGTACTAAATCAATATGATTACCTTTCAGTAATCGATTAGCTAAATTTGAGGTCATGAATGTTTTTCCTGCCGCTGGTGTTGCTTGCACCAGAAAGTGAACTTGGCCAGAACTGTATTTTTTTAGGGCAAGTTCCACGCATTCATGCTGCCATCTTCTTAATCTCATAATGATTACGTGCTCTTATTGTTTAGTAATGATTCAATAGCTTTAATGTTGCCAAGTATTTTGGTGTTTTTCTCTCTTACACTGTTGTACTTAGGTTGCAGCTCAAATTGCAGCTCAGGGTATTCTACGCAAAGTTTTTTATACTCTTCTGCTTCTCCCATATTTAGCAGTAACTGTTGTTTATAATTAATGTATCTTTTATTAAGGCTTATTGCTGTTTTAGTTAAAGTTGGTTTATGAGGATGCTGCGTTTTTACATAATCGTGATCTACTTTCCCTATCACATCATTTTTAAGCAGCAGCTTTATTTGAGCAGACATCAGAGCCAAAGTATTTAAATAGTCACTTCCATTTCTTTCTCCTAAAGCTTTTATCATCTTGTTAGGGAAAATATTATCAAAAGATGGATCTCTAACTAGTTGTAAGATCTGTTTATTAACATTCACACTGATAAACCCCAATCATTAAAACACTTAAAAAAATCATCATAACACCAATTAAAGGTATTTTAATACCTCGAAATGGAATTTTAAACATGGAAGAATTTATTTATTTAATTAAGTGAAAATTAAATGAGTAGTATTGCTAAAAGACTTGGTAAGAAAATAAAACTCGCTAGGGTTGAAAAAGATATGTCGCAGAGTAACTTAGCTAATGAAGCCGATATCGACTCAAGTCACATCGGAAAAATTGAGCGCGGTGAATTAAATATTACAGTTATAACACTCTATAGATTAGCCGAAGCTTTGGGATGTAGCCCCTCAGTATTACTACCAGAATAGTTAGTTAATATTTTTATAGAGAACTCAACCAAACCAAATGGATATCATTATTGAGCTTGCCTCAAAGGATTTAAACTTAGAAACTTATTTCAACGTACTTAATTGTTTAATACAAAAGTTGAACTTAATAACCCAAGCAAACTCTTACTTAGCAGTAATGTTATTCCCTTAGCGTTTTATGTTTGATGCATCTATTTTTAATAGATGCTTTTTTTTTGCCTTTAATTTATTAGGTTCCTATCCAATTTTTAAGAAGTAACTGTAGAAACTAACATCAAAAAAAAGCCATAACTTAATTAAAAGCTATGGCTATAAAAACATATTTTATTGATAGTGAGTGAATACTAAAAATTCTTTTCAGTGAACTCAGCTAATGAACTACGTTCAACTTCATCAAAGATTAGAACACTTCCTTTTTCATAATTTCTGTAAATATTCACCGCTGCACTAGCCCCTGACGATGTAGCAGTGACGAACCGATCATCAATTTGTGCAAGATTCCCAAGGACGATTGTACGGCAGTTTTTTCCTCCACGACTGAGCATTCCTTTCATTTGTGCCCTAGTCATATTTTGGGCTTCATCAATAATTAACACTGCATCATCGATAGATCTGCCTCTAAAATAAGCCATACTGGTGAATTCAATATTAGCTCTATCAATTATATGTTCAACGGTGGCGCGAGTACTCTTTTCATCTTCATCGTCATGTGAGTGCATAGAAATCAAAGCATCGGTGATACCTGCGAGTAATGGCATTGACTTTTCTTTTAAATCTCCCGGAAGAAAACCTGGGTCGTCATCCATAAAATCTCGACTACGAACTACAACAATTTTTTTATACTGTTTCAATTCGATCACTTGGTGTAACCCTGCTGCAATCGCTAAAAAAGTTTTACCTGAGCCAGCAGGGCCGAGGAGAATATTCAAATCAAAATCTGGGTCTACAAGTTGATCTAATGCAACTGCTTGTCGTTGATTTTTCGGAAGTATCCCCCAAATCTTTTCTGGTTTCCTTTGCAGCAGGGTCGTAAAAACATGTTCGTCCGTCACTTCTTTTATTTTTCCAATATGACCAATTTCATCATACCAGTACATATTGGGTTGGGCTTCTTCATTGAAAATATCACGGTTAAAACGATATAATTTTCCTGACATTGCAAAGTCTTTTTCTTCCTCGCATCGATCAAATAAATCTCCAGTGAATGACTGTACTCCCATGTAAAGTAAGTCAATATCCGAAATTTGATTATCGACTAATACATCTTCAGCATCAACTCCAATGGTGCGTGCTTTTAAGCGCATATTAATATCACGACTAACAATCGTAACGTCTTGCTTTAACGTATTTTGCAGATAAAGTGCGTAATTTATTATTCGATTATCGGCATCGCTTCCAATCGCGTGTTTTAATTCTTTTGCAAAGTCGATCTGAGTATCGATGCCAATGAATAGCTTTCCACGTTTCGCGGTTTCTGTGCAAGGTAACTGGATACCCTTTTCCATCTCTTCACTGGAATGGCCATTAATAATGTCTTCCAACATCCTAATAACAGCACGAGCATCCTGGCTAACGTTTTTATCTGTTCGCTCTTTTAGGTTATCAAGCTCTTCTAAAACTGTTAAACAAACATAAATGTCATCACGATATGCCAACAAACTCTTGGGATCATGAACAAGGGCTGATGTATCTAGTACACGTGGATTTCTATTTTCATTAGGATTCTTCATATAAAATTCTCATATTGATTCATGTGATCTAGAAATCGGCTATAAACTTTTGTTAGTTCGATTTGACGATCACTTAAAATAAACCTGCAAGTTCTTCTTGCAGAACTTCTTGTGAAGTATTTAGAGGAAAATTTATCTGTTACTTCTAGAAATAGAAGCAATATTGTTGAGAAGATGTAGAACAGTGTTTTATTTATAGGCTTCACCACTTTCCCTAACTGCTGCATGCAGTAAAAACCAATTAAATATTAGATCCATCAATATCCGCTTTATTTCTATCATTATCCCTGATTTCCATTAAGCTTCTTTACAATTACAATTTAATGACAATATCAAAAAATCATAAATTTTATCTAATACTTACTATTAACATTAGCAGATTTATGGCAAGTTTAACAATCAATTTTCCCTGTTTAAGTAATTATTTTCATATTTCTATATTTATAAAAGACTTAAAAATCAAGCTCCTTTAGAAAATTAAGCACCACGAAGTTAACTAACCAGTGAAAGTTTCAAATTGACCACAAACTTCACTTATCATGCTTGAAGTAATTCTTCTAAATCACCTAGTAAATGATCCATTTCATCAATTAATTCAGAAGCATTTATTTTTCCATTTGCAATTTTTTGTCTCAATTCAATTATTTCTTTTTGAGCTGAATTAACGCTACTCAGCACTATTACTTTGTCCATAGTTGCATTAATACCTGATAAATCCCCAAAAGCTAAATGAATATAGTTATTCAATGATTTTAAACTTTTATGACCTGTCCAACTGAGCAGTTTTAACTTGAATACTTTATCCGTAGCAAATTTTGCTTTTAATTCGCTTTCTTCTTTCAATTCAAAATCTTTTATAAGCATAGCTAGAATATTAGTAATATAACTATGTCGAAACGCATGGGCTATTAAGTCCCCTTTCGCACCTATAGCCTTTGCCCAATTATTGAACATTGTTGTTATACTGTCTGCACTTAAAGGGTTACCTGTAGTTTCACTTATAAATACAAAGTCATGGTCAATAATATTTTTATTTCCTTTAGCTATTCTTCCTTTATTTATTCTTTTGATAATTCGCAAACGCGTCCTTTTAATATATTTATTGATAGCTCGTAAAGTACCTCTATAAACTGGAATTTCACGCTCCACTTCGAGGTCTTCATGCCCTTTTTGCTTTAATGTTATCAAGCGTAACATAGGTATTTTTTCATCGCTTGATAAAGCTTTTTCAACATCAGGAACCCGTAAATTTGCAACTTCACTACGCCTACCTCCAGTAGCATCAAATGATTTTATTAAACATGAATCTCTTGCAATAAGTGATTTGCTGCTTCCTTCATCCACTAGCTTATATAGTTGAGATACATCAGCTAATGCAACAGGCAAACGCCTTACATAGACATCTTTACTCGGTAAGGAGAGGTGATTATAATATTTTCGACTGACATTACCTTCCTTATACTCAAGTTCAAAGCATGTAAGCCGACAGGCTTTTTCTCCGATGAAGTATTTATCATAATGTTTTTTACCTACGAATATTAAAAACCTTAATGTATGCCTTCCTATTTCTACTACACGCGTATTACTTCTATACTTAGTTCCATCTTTTTTTTTCTCCATCATTAATCGTTTGACAAAAAATTCGAAATAACTATCTGTTAACTCACAAAAATGAATACGGTTATCGAAACAAAAACGAATAATATGTGAGAGAATACTCGCATTGGCTTTTGCAGTTCCGCCATCTCGTTTAATTGACCAAGACTTATTCATAATTCCACTAAGCAAATATAAATTTGCCTCAACACATGGAACACTATTAGGCCAATTCAATGTAGGCATATTCATAACATTTTTGTATCGATATTCTACGTCAAATTCATCGTAAGAAAATGGTATTTTCGCATCATCATTAAGCTTTTCAACCAGTTTATGTTTTTTCATTTTGCTAAGCCTTACTCTTTTTTATATCCGCATCTTTTAACTTGAAATTTCTACGTAATAAGGACTTTACTTTAGACATTTCAGATTCAATGATGTCTTTAATGTCATCATCCCGTGTCTCTTTTGCCAACTTATCTAAGGCATCAACGGTAACTTCGATTGCCTTTGAAAGAACCAAGTTTGCCTCTCTCACGATTGACAATTGAGATTCTTGTGCCTTTATAGTAAGTCTCATACCTTCTTTGGTATCTGCTCTAATTATTCTAGGGACTTTCTCTTTCATTATTAAAGAATTATTTATGGCAGTAAGAGCAGACTTTCTTAATTTGTCTATCTTTTCATAGCCATCAGAAAGGTATGTATTTGCAGCATCTTTATAACTATTTCTCGACATAGACATAAAGTTATAACCAGAAAATTTCGACCAGTTTTCTTGTTTAGCTAGTGCTAGAATTAACTCTTCATCTTTTAAATACTCTTCTATATTCTCTTCGAAATTGTCCAAGAAAGTCGCTCTATCCTTTAAAGATGCAGCTTTTTTAAGTCTATTTTCTTCATGTTTGCTCATATTTTAACACCAAGTCCATTACCGCTTTATCTTTGCCATCTCTGCTAGTAACCGTTACATACTCTGCTTTAAGATCTAACACTCCCTTTTCTAATAACCCTTCGAGAGAACTTAATAACACTGTATAGTTCTTGTATCTTTGGGGAACTACATGATCATGAGTGCTTTCCAGTGCTATGATTTCATCTTCAATATCTTCACTGATTTCCTCATAAGTCCTATATTCCAAACTTTTTAAGCCAAACTTATTCTTTAAAATTACTTCTAATTCACCTAACCCGCTAATATCTTTATTGCGAATACCATCAATCATTCTTTCAGCTTGTACCCCTCGCAATATCTCACCTGAAGTTTCTTCCACTACATATTGCTCAAGATGTTCTATATCCGTATGCGCCATAAAATATCTCAAGGTTTCACTAGCCTCATACCCATATGCCCAATAAAAAACCATCGCAAAAAAACGTCTAAGTTGATGTTGTCTAATATATAACCTTCGGCTTACCCCTTGCTCATCAACATAAGTACGAGTTTCAAAATAATCACAAAACGCATCTAAGTTATCGACAAATGATTCAGAGTTTCCTTCCTTTATTGCGAGCGACTTAAAGCTTAATGACGTGAACAACCCCAACTCTTTGAGATGATCAAGTACCCCATGCTCCTTTAACCTCAAATTAAAGCATTGCCATTTATATATAAGGGCTGCGATACTATTCAATATTGGTCGGCTTAATTGCTCTCTAACGATCTCTCCACCATAAGCGACCCCTGACTTACGATTGTCAAAAATCAAATTAAAATCTTGGGTAGGAAGTTCCTTAGGGTCAATATCTTTGGGCGTAATAGCTTCGTAGGGATCAAGCTCCACCAATTCTCCCATTCTTCTTGCCATGGTTGCACCTACAATCAACTGTAATGCTCCCTGCAAGACATTAAACAAGAAAAATAAATCTTTGTTTTCTCTTCGCTTGTTATATAAATCTTTTTCTGTTGAATAATACCCAACAACCTCTATACCAAGCGAAATGGCTTCCTCTGATAAATACTTTTTATAGCCGAAATGAGTAAACTCTTTAAGTGATGTTTTTTGGATTTGTTCTTCACTAACCGATAGAATATTTTCAACATTTTGAAGTATTAACTCAGCATGTTCGTAGATGAATTCAAATCCATTTTTAATTTGTGGAAGTACCTCTCCAGCACCAATAGTAACAGTTCGGCCCACTTGCTTTGCAGGCTTGCCCATCAGTGAATTTATTGATATTTCTTCGAAAATAGAGCTACAAACTTGCGCTGTTTCTAACTGCACTAAATGACCAAAGGGATTAATGTCTGATAACATGTATAAATTCTGACGTATTGTTCTAAAGTACTTTTCAGAAATTCCTATCTCATAACGTTTACTCAAAGGATGTTGTACATACTCACTAGTTCTATTGTGATCAATGCCTTCGCCAACAGAGTACCTATCCAATTTAGGTAATTGAACCCTACCTCCATATAGAGTATTTTTGTAAAGTGTTTCTCTTAAATAACTTAGGCTTAAATTCCCATAACGGCTGTTGTCTTTTTTGCTCTCAAATGCTTTTTCTAAATGAAGAAACCCCAGTATTTTAGATAACTCATGATCATCATTAATAATAGATTTACTATCCAAATTAAATTTTTTAGACAATTTGATGAAACTTTTTTCCAACTCATTTGGATTATATTTACGAATATTCTTCTCAATATGAATATCGATCTTTTCCTCGGTGTCATATACACCTTTACTAATACTATCTTTATCAAACAATCTAGAAAGTAAAGTAATAACAGTATCTTTACACCACAACTTAAAATGTTTTTCTAATTTAAGTTGCTTTGAGTTTAGAAGAATGTAATCAATCAAATAAAGTGTGTTCCTTATTTTCTTTGATAAGGTTTCATTAGAAATTGACTGAAATCCGGTATGTAGTGGTGATGATTGGATTAATAACCAACATTTAAAAACGTTTAATAATTTGATGTGCTTTGGGGCTGTTAAATTTTCAATTTCTCCAGTGCTCGATTTGAAATTCACATCAAAATTTAAAGTGATTTTTGCACTAGATAGCTTAATTTCCCATTGGTTTTCGACGATATCTGACTTCAACCAACTTGGCTGGCCAAAGGATGTTTCATATCCGTTAACGTAACCAGAAACCATATCCTTACTTAGATTAAAGCTTTCTTGTGGAGTTAGTCCTACTACTAGCTTTTCGTAGCACAACTGACTAGTCTTGCTTCCTTTAATTAATTTCATGAATCACTCCCATTTGAAACTGAGAGAACTTTACTGGTTGATTCTTTGCCTCGTTATACATGTCTATAATCTCGCCATCAAAAATTTCGTCATCAAAAGTAGATGAAGTCAATTGGTATTCTATTTGCGTAATAATTAATGTGGCCAACTGAATCCAGGTATCAATTACGTTTGATGGAAACCCAATTAGTGCAATTTCTTCTGATGAAGAACTAAAAAAGAACAACAATATTCGTAATAATGGCGTAGAAATAACAACAGCACCTTCTTGTTGAACCGACATTACGTTCATAGGCAACACATTCCCATCCCATATATGCCCATTCATCGGCTCTAATTGATGATTTTTTAGAAATTCAGGTAAAGATTCAGGTGAGATATCAATAGCATTATTAAGGTATTTTGAATCTTTCATCGCTTCAAAAACAATTGCATTTTGAAAGATAAGTATCCAACGGTCTTGAAAAAATCTCTGGATCGGCCCTGGAAGATATCTCTCAACTAAATCTGTTCGGGGTTCTTTATGGCCCAGTGCTTCGCACATTTTCTTAATGGAATTAGTTTGCAAGAAGATCTCCACCCCCGTGCTAGCACGCATTCGATTTATCGTTAATAAACTTGCTACTTCTTTAGCTCTTTCATTCGAAACATTAGTGCTGGCCGATGATAACAATTTAGTAAATATCGACTGAGAAGTGATCTTTTTCAAATTAGTAATATGATTTAATTTTGATGGCTTTTTCTCTACAGAGCCAGTTATAAGTGCATAACGATAATCATCACTACCTTTTGATTTTAAGTACTCACGTGCGATTTTAGTATGAGATAAAATGCTTTCAACTATAGGTTTGGAAGTATCATTTAAAGTGATAGTTTGCTCCGCATTTTCCATACCTCTTCGTTTTTTAACACTACGAATTACCCATGAATTACCAGATTGCATGTATCCATAAGGTTTTTTGCGTTCATTTAATAACTGCCAATTCAGCAACCAAGACTCCGTGATTATTGGATGTTCATGTACCAACAATAGTATAAGCGGATACAAAACATGAAGAGTAGGAATGCATAACAAACGATTTAAGAAATTAGTTTGATCTCTATACCCAAGAAGTACTGCATAACCGCCTTTTTTACCAGGATGATCCCACATGTAATGATTGAATGTTGCACAAGCAATGTTCTGCCTTTCGTCAATAGAGATATCTCCTTTGTAATCTCCAAGCTCTTTAGGGCTGGCTAGTTGAGTTTTACGCTTAAATCTCTCAAGTCTTTTATTATTTAACTTTGAGGATTTTTTACTCACTTGCATTACGTGGTCAATATCACGTCGAATATCTTTTATGATTTCTCTAACCGCTTCGTTATCGTTATATTTTAATGGAACTTTTGTAACTAATTTATTATTGAAGATACCTGAGCTTTCTTTAGCTTCTTTATCATTATGAGAGCCTGGTAGTGAAATCGATTGTTTGAATCTCGGCACTGGTAAAGGAAAATGAGGCTCGTCAAAAATAGACGGGTCGATTAAGCACTCTCTGAATAAATTCATCTTGTTTGACCACGCCCTAGTAAAAGCTGCGCCATCTAATCCCGCGTCTACATGATCTTTTAACTCAAAATTAAAAATTATCGATAGATAATAAACCGATAAATCTTTATTTAGATAATGTTGTAATTGCTTAAACGAAGTGGCTAGTTTTATAAAATACCTAAATAATCCTGTAAAGTGCTTTAGGTGCGTTTCCACTGTTTTATCTTTATTTTTTCTACACATCCCTTGCAAAGCTGCAAATAAAATAGCTGTAGTTTTTTCGCCATACGCCTCACGAATGAAACTCAGTGCAACCGAGCGCTCTATGCCCTTGTTATCTTCTATATACCAACCAGCATAAAAATTAAGTTTGTTCTTGTTGATATAGCTAAGAGTATTGATAATAACTTGGACTTCTTTGTGAGCTGCAACTTTAGATAATTTAGGTGGTTCAATGGTTACGGATGCATTGTCAGCAATTCGCTTCATCAGAGTTATTACATATCGACTGTAATTGTATTTATGACTAATACTTCCATCTATATGAGTATAAATAAAGGCTATAACTGAAGTAAGTAACTCGCTAATTTGAGCTTTACTATTGAACGATTTTAAACTTAGCGTATTACCTGAAGAGTAAAGATAAGCATCAATAACTAATAAAACAATGGTAAAATTTTTTCGAATTTCAGGTGAAAAGTAACTCTTTTGTTCTAAGAATGTAGCTTGTTGTTGCTCAGTAATAACTTGAAACGGGAATTGGGAGATGATGTTGGTTTTTATTTTCATTTGAATAGAGCCTTGCTTTTATTCAAATGTAGACCTTTTTTGACAATTGTCAATAAATATTTAACACCTATATCACTCTGCGTACCATGTAATCATTAATCTTATAAAGTTTTTGACAATACATGTAAATTAGGAAAACTTCGGTGCCGGGTAAAAAGCCAATAGATTCAGCTATGTCTGGCGTTGAACGGGTGACAATTATCTTGTCATACAAGCCTCTTTCAATAACCTGCTCTAATGCTGTAGCAAGCGCAAGTAGCGTTTTACCACAACCTGCTGGCCCTGTTAAAATCACCAAATCAATACTTGGATCAAGCAATGCGTCCATTGCCATACCTTGATAAATATTTTTAGGATGGATCCCCCAAGCTGTTTTTCCCATCAAACGCTCACGTCCTAAATCTAAAATGGAAATTTGCTCGTCATCCCAACCAGTAACCTTACCGGCAAAGCTTTCACTTTCATCAATAAGGTATTCATTCATATAACTCACTGGCACAGTGCTCTTATCAATGAAGTGTGTGGTATATCGCCCGTCTGATTCGCTATCACACGCTTTAATTTGTTGCCAAAAATCGCCTTTAAATTGATGATAACCTTTGGTTAAAAATTGAATGTCATCAATAAGCTGATCGGTTCTGTAGTCTTCCACATGCGCTAGCCCTGCCCCTTTAGCTTTTAAACGCATATTAATATCTTTAGTGACTAAGACTATTTTGCTGTGCGGGTTTTTATCTTGTATATGCAACGCGGCATTAATAATGCGATTATCATTTTCATTAAAGGATAGTGTTTTAGCCGTTTGCGCTAAGGAGTAATCATTGATAATTGACAAACAGCCACTGGGGTGTTGCTCGTCATTTTCAGGTAATTTCACCCCCGCAAGTACTTGTTCGGGAGTAGCGTCAGACAAAGTATCTTCAAGCGCGCGAATAGCTACTCTAGCATCTCGGCTGACATCTTTACGTCGATCTTTTATTGAGTCTAACTCTTCTAGTACTGTCATCGGCACGACAACATCGTGTTCTTGAAAAGATAAAAAAGCGAAGGGTTCGTGCAGTAGAATATTGGTGTCGAGGATATAAATAGTTTTTTCTTCATTCATATAAGCATCTCCGGCATTAATGACAAGAAAATAGTGCTATAAAATTTGCTTAGCAACTACTATATCCACACAACTGCAAGTTGCATGGATATAGTAAACAATGGCAGTTTATTTAGAGCATGACAAGCGAAAAATTACTACTTTTTTAATAAAGCTAACTATGATTATGTATAACTTACAGGTACTATAGCGCCGTTTTCGGTGCTGCTCATTCGGCGCTACAATTTTATTTGAATTTTAAGTTATTTTGGAGCTTATTATATGCCATTTCAGGTAGGTCAACGTTGGATCAGTGATAGTGAATCAGATCAAGGATTAGGGACTGTTACAGGGTTAGAGCACCGATTTGTTAATATAGTTTTCACCGCCACGGGCGAAGCACGTCAATATGCTAAAGCCAATGCGCCATTAACGCGCGTTATATTTAATGTTGGCGATACTATTCCAAGCCACGAAGGCTGGTCGTTAACGGTAATATCTACGACCGAAGAGCATGGCATTCTCACCTACCATGGTATTCGACAAGATAACGATCAAGAAGTAAAATTAAAAGAAGTGATGATAGATCACTTTATCAAATTTAATAAACCCCATGATCGTTTGTTAAACAGCCAAGTAGATAGACTAGATTGGTTTCGTTTACGTAAAGACTGTTTACAGCACCAATACCAACAGCAGCAATCTGAATTAATGGGCTTAACGGGTGGACGAGTAAGCCTGATCCCACACCAACTATACATTGCTGATGAAGTAGGCAATCGTTTTGCACCACGGGTGCTACTTGCTGACGAAGTGGGTTTAGGTAAAACCATTGAAGCGGGTTTGATCATTCACCAACAATTAGTGAGCGGTCGCGCTAAACGCATTTTGATCATAGTACCTGAGTCATTAATGCACCAATGGTTAGTCGAAATGTTACGTCGCTTTAACCTTAATTTTAGTATTTTTGATGCCGATCGCTGTGTTGAAACCGCTGGTGAAGATGAAACCAACCCTTTTAGCACCGAACAATTAGTTTTAGTTAACTTAGGCTTTATTACCAAAAACCCACAGTGGTACGATGCACTTATTCAGGAAGACTGGGATTTAATGGTGGTTGATGAAGCGCACCATTTAAACTGGCAACAAGACAAACCTAGCCTTGAATATCAATGCATTGAGCAATTAGCACAAGTTATTCCCGGCGTTTTATTATTAACCGCAACACCTGATCAATTGGGGCATGAAAGTCACTTTGCTCGCTTACGCTTACTCGACTCTGACCGGTTCTTTGACTACGACAAGTTCACCGAAGAAGAATCTCATTACAGTGAGGTTGCCGATGCCGCTAACGCCTTAGTTGAGGGTGAAACACTTAACCAAGAGCAAGAAAACACCTTAACGACACTATTAAAAGAGTCAGATATTAGTGCCCAGTTAACCGGGCTAAACAGCGACAATGCCGATGAACAAAAAAGTATTCGTCAGCAATTATTAGCACAATTACTCGACAGGCATGGCACGGGTCGTATTTTATTTAGAAATTCACGTAATACCATTAAAGGTTTTCCAGCCCGCGAAGTGCATGCCGCGCCACTAGATTTACCAGAGCAATATCAAACATGCATTAACGAATTTATGCTTAGCGACTGCCCCGAAGCCTTAGTGAAATCGAAACAAGCAAAAACTATTTTCACGCCAGAAATTCTTTATGGCCTTGACGCACAAACACAAATTTGGACCGACTTTGATCCCCGTGTCGACTACTTGATAAACCTCTTGGCAAGCTTGAAAAAAGAGAAGGTCTTGGTTATTTGTGCCCACGCGCAAACGGCTATCGACTTAGAGGCAGCGCTGCGCATTAAAGAAGGCATACGTTCAGCCGTTTTTCATGAAGGTTTGTCTATTTTTGAACGTGATAAAGCCGCTGCTTATTTTGCCCAAGATGAAGACAGCGCGCAATTATTATTATGCTCTGAAATAGGCAGTGAAGGTCGTAACTTCCAATTCGCTCATCACTTGGTTTTATTTGATTTACCACAAAATCCTGATTTACTTGAACAACGCATTGGTCGCCTTGACAGAATAGGCCAAACTGAAGTGATCCGTTTACATGTCCCTTACTTTCAAGGCTCAGCACAGCATTTATTATTTGATTGGTATCAACAAGGTATGCAGGCGTTTGAACACACCTGCATTACTGGCCGAGTTATCTACGAAGCCTTTGGTGAGCAGCTATTATCGCTAGCTTTATCTGATCAACAACAATCCAGTGCCGCCGAAACACTGATCTCTGATAGCTGGCAGAAACATTTAACCATCAAAGCGGAATTAGAAAGTGGCCGAGACAAACTACTGGAATTGAATTCATCCGGCCAAGGCCGAGCGCACGAATTAGTCGAAAAAATTGCCAAAAGTGATCGACAAATTGAACTGCCACAATTTATGTTTCAAGCCCTAGATGTTTTTGGCGTTCAGCAAGATGATAAAGCCGACAATGCTATTGCGCTTAATCAAAGTGAGCACATGCTTAATAGCAACTTTCCGTGTTTGCCTGAAGACGGCACCACCATCACTTTTGATCGTGATACCGCCTTAATTAACGAAAATTACCAATTACTCACTTGGGATCATCCTATGGTGCGCGGCGTCATGGATTTAGTACTCAGTGATGAAATTGGTAATGCCAGCATAGGATTATTGAAAAATGAAACCCTACCTGTCGGCACATTTTTCCTAGAGTGTTTATTTACCGTCGAAGCAACCGCGCCAGCCCATTTACAATTAGGTCGTTATTTGCCGACCACGCCTATTCGTATTTTAGTGGATAAAAGCGGTAATAATCTCGCCGAAAAAGTCAGTGAAGATGTACTTGATAAACAATTAAGGCCAGTGAAAAAGCAAATGGCTTTACAGCTAACCAAAGCATTAAAATCACAAATAGGGCCTTTGGTGACTAAAGCTGAACAGCACGGCGCACAAGAAATTACCGCTATTCAAGCAAAAGCGTTAACCAACATGCAAAACAAACTTGAGCAAGAGCAAGAGCGATTAACGGCATTAAAAGCGATTAATCCAAGCGTACGCCAAGCGGAAATTGACTTTATTAGTCATCAACAGGCAGAGTTAAATCATTATATTGATAAAGCTCAGCTAACGTTTGAAGCCATTCGTATGATAGTGGTCACCAATTAATGATTAGAACAGACTAGAAAAGGTAACGTTTCACCACCGAGCAGTAATGAGCCACAGAACTTTTCGAACCTACATAAGTATTTTGTTATTCTTGGTGTAGTGCGATGACCTCAGCGCCCTCGGTGGTAAAAATTTTTAAGTTAAAATAAATATCAAAAACGTAACGAGTTAATAGAGATTAATATGAGTGCCAACCCTGATTTTATCTACCAACCGCCAATGAGCCCTTATCTTGACATTGTTTACCAAGACGCTGATTTGGTTGTACTCAATAAAGGCAGCGGTTTGCTCAGTGTGCCAGGGCGCTTGCCTGAGCACCAAGATTGCTTACAGAACAGGGTTCAACGTGTGCTACCGACAGCAACCATAGTGCATCGCTTAGATATGGCGACCTCAGGTTTAATGGTAATGGCGCTCAATAAGCCTGCTCATGTCGCCATTAGTCGTCAATTTGAACAACGAAAAACGAAAAAAAGTTATATTGCCCGTGTTTTTGGAAAAGTTGAAAAGCAAACAGGCAGCGTAGATTTACCGCTAATTTGTGATTGGCCCAATAGACCGAAACAAAAAGTTGACCATGAAAATGGTAAAAAATCACTCACTCACTATCAAGTATTGGCCTTTGAAGAAAATTCTACCTTGGTTGAACTAACGCCTATTACGGGTCGCTCTCACCAATTGCGGGTGCACATGTTAGCATTAGGACATCCCATTTTAGGAGATAGACTTTATGCCCATAAGCAAGCATTAACCGTTAGCCCAAGGTTGCAATTACATGCGCAAATGCTGACATTGGCTCAGCCAACAACAGGCGAAGCCATTACGTTTACCAGTGATTGTCCGTTTATATAAGTTATACGCTATACATACCCTTGACAAAATAGGGTCTGTACAAAGACCTAAAAAACGTAACTGTGCACCACTGAGCCGCGATACTTTACTTCGGTTTTCTCTGTGCTAATGACTTTTAAGCTGAATAAAGACTAAAAAACACTAAAAAGTTAACATTATCATGCTAGCAACCGATATAGAGTTACAGCCTTTAATATGGAAACGTTTGTGACGACATTATCAAAAATCACTCTATTTATGCTCGCCTTTTTATGTTGGCAAAACATAGCATCAGCTGAGGAAAGTGCAGAGAAAGACCCACAAGCAGCCCCCAAAAAAGCTAATAACAAAACTAACGCCACAACAACACCAACAGCGGTACCAACACCTGTGGCACTAGCACTACAGCATCAAGCCGATTTAAAGCATTACCTGCCCGCGACCAAAGTAAAACCTATACTTGTTGGCGCACAAGAATACATCACCCTAGTTAATGAAAGCATTAGTCCTAATAATAAAGGGGTGGCAATACTGGTTCCCGATTGGCAGCAAGGTGCGGTGAACCCAAAAGCGATTAACTTTCTCCGTAAAGCTTTACCTAAACAAGGTTGGACCACGATCAGTGTTCAACCCAATGCTAAGCCTGACAATTATCCGTCAACCGCACTTAAATTAAGCACTCAAATAGAAGAAAATAAAACTAGCCTTGATGATTATAAAATCAATTTTATCGCTATGATCAACGCGATAAGTGACAAAGCAAAGGAATATCCGGGTATTGTTATTATGATTATTCAGGGTAATCATGGCGCAATATTAATGGCTGCTTTAGATTCAAACGACAATCTACAAGCGCCCAATGCCATTATTTTATTAAGCAGTTATGTACTCACCAGCGACACATTACTCGATGAAGGCAACCGTGACTTTGCTAAAGCCTTAGCGAACAGCGAACCACCAGTATTAGATTTATACCTAAAACACGATAACGCTATTGTCATCGCTAAAGCACCACAACGCTTAGCCTTAGCCAAACAAGAAATGAAAGTATACTACCGTCAACGACAACTCAATAACACCGCGCAGGGCTTCTACCCAGAGCAAGCGTTACTGAGCCAAATTAACGGTTGGTTAAAATCAATAGGTTGGTAAGACAACCATCGGTAGGAGTAAGCAAACTCGCGAGTGGTGAAACTTGATACCCACCATTTTATTTATCTTGCTTGGTAATCAAATCATACGCCGCTTGAATATCTTGAGTTTTTTCTTTGGCCGCTTCCATCATTGCCGGTGGTAACCCTTTAGCAATGAGCTTGTCAGGGTGATGCTGAGACATGAGTTTACGGTAAGCTTTTTTAATATCTCCTTGAGCCGTTTCTTTACTCACCCCTAAAATTTTATAAGCATTATCCAGTTGCCCAGCATTGGTTGGGGCATTGCCACCATTAAATTGCTGATAGCTCTGCCCTGCTTGTTGATTAAAAGCTGCGCTGGCAATGATCATTTCTAACAAGTTATCTAATTGACGAGCCGAGTACCCCAAAAGCTTAGCAATAGTGTGCAATACTTCGCGCTCTTTGGTGTCTAAATCACCATCAGAAAAAGCGACCTGAATTTGAATTTCCAAAAACATCAACAACAAATCTTGGCGGTTGCCACAAATGCGCTTAAATTTGCGTAATCGCTCTTTAAGCGGAAACCCCGCCATTTTACCTTCACGAAAAGCATCTTGAGCTTGTTGGCGTAATTCGTTGTTTAGGCTAAGTTTATCCATATAGGCGCTAGCAAACGCTATTTCATGATTAGTCACTTGCCCTTTCGCTTTAGCGACATGCCCCATCACCGAAAAGGTGCTATAAAAAAAGGCCGCTTGACGAGAGACATCATCCTCTTTACCTTCTGTTAAGCCATTAAAATCGAAACCTCGGCCGCGATCAAAAATATGTCCTAACCAAGCCCCTAATAAAGCACCAAACAAGTTTTTACTGAGCATAAAGCCAAATAAAAAACCTAAAACTTTTCCCCAAATGCGCATATTTTTGTTATTACCTTACACTTTATTTACTAGTTATCGACTATTTACTCGCTACGCGTAGCTAGAAGAGCATGACCAAGTGACTGCAAAATACCGATTTAGAATTCACTTGCCTAACCATTTGCTATATCATATACGCTTCATCGTGCATATTTAAGATAACATTTAAGAATTAATGCTTTTTTCTCGACAATTTTTTTTCCTTGGTAGCGTTTTTACTTATCTTAGTAGCGCATTTTGTTGTTCGGCTTTTGCCGAGCAAACTCAGCCAGTATCGGCTCAGCCGCAATCACAATGCCCTATACCAACTTACATTCCCATCGTGAGCAAGGCATTAAAAATCACTGATGACCGCATTCATATTACCTCTAAATATTCCAGTATCGAAAAAGATCAAATAGCTAACTTTAGTGGTGGTGTTACGCTAATTGATAAAGATCAAATCGTTATTGCTGACAAATTAGCCTTTAATCGTCAGTTAATGACTTTTAATGCTCAAGGTAATATTCACTATCAAAATCAAAGTATCGGTGTTATTGCTGATGAACTTAATGCCAATAAAAAAGATGAAATCACAAGTATGCTTGGTGCCTCTTATCAACTTTATGGCAATCCCGTTCATGGTAGCGCAGGCGAGCTTAAACTCAGCTCAGCACAAGGGTTAAGTTTATTAGCTTCAACCTTTACCACCTGCCCTGGTGAAAAACCTGATTGGCAAATAAAAGCCTCTGAAATTACCATATCTGCCGATGGCGCTATTGGCAGTGCTTATCATGCACAAATGAGATTATTTGATGTGCCGGTATTTTATTTGCCCTATTTCACTTTTCCTGTGTCTAAACAACGTAAAAGCGGCTTTTTATATCCTAAAATTTCCAGTTCCAGCAATTCTGGTTTTGAAATTGAAACGCCTTTTTATTGGAATATTGCTCCCAATATGGACGCCACTATAACGCCTCGCTATATGTCAAAACGTGGCACACAATTAAACACTGAGTTTAGATACTTAGCTGGGCTGCAAAACGGTAGTATCGACTTAGAATACTTAAATAAAGATAATGCCATAACATCAAATACAGATGCTCGCTACCTTGCTAGATTCCAGCATGTGGGTACCTTTTCGGATAACTTTAGAGCTTATATTGACTACACCACCATTAGTGATGATAACTACCTAGTGGATATTGGCTCGAGTCAATACAACTCTAATGATGCTTATTTATATCAAATAGCTGAACTGGCTTATTTTGGTGAACGTTGGCAAACCACGATGAAACTACAAGATTTTGAAGTCTTAGGTAACCACCAAGCGAGCTACAAAACCCTGCCTCACGTTGAGGTTTCAACCCAACAGCCGCTAGCCTTATTTGTGCACCAAGATTTGCCCGGGCAGTTTGAGCTTTACTCAGAGCTAACCAGCTTTCAGCCAGAGTTAAACGAACAAGTAGACGCGAATCGTTACCATGTTGAAGCAGGACTAACTTTTCCCATGTCGACTCCTGCATGGTTTTTCAACTCTGAATTTAAACTGTTGCATACTTATTACCAGCAAAATAACATCCAAGCAGGTAGTGAATTATCAGCCACCGTAAACCGTACCTTGCCAAAAATACGCTTTCATGGTGGTATCAACTTTGATCGTAATATGTCGTTATTTGGCTCTCAGTATCGACATACGCTAGAGCCACAACTGCAATACTTGTATATTCCTGAAAAAGACCAAACCGATATAGGATTATACGACACCACTAATTTGCAAGACGATTATGATGGTTTATTTAGAGACAGAAGTTACAGTGGTTTAGATAGAATAGCAGGCGCTAATCAATACACTTGGGGTGTCACCAGCCGTGTGTTAGATAAATCAAACTTAGAGCTATTTCGCCTTAGCTTGGGTCGTATTCAATATTTAGATGATAATAATACTTTTGATGAATTTATTGATGCCGAAGTTGAAAGTGACACAAAAAGCCAACAATCATCAATGGCCGTTGATTTATTTTATCGTTTAAATCATCAATGGCAAATCAGTGCCGACATTCAATATAATACTATCGATAACTTCACCAACAAGGGGCAAGTGGCACTCAATTATCAAATTGATAAATATAATTCAGTTCAATTGAACCATAGGTACACTCGTAATGTCTCAGGTAGTAGCTTAGAACAAGCTTCTTTATTAGCGAGCTTCGCTATTAATGAAGATTGGGCTTTTGTCGGTCGCTTTACTGAAGATTTAAAAAATAGTCGCAGTATAGAAAGCTATGCCGGCTTTCAATATGAAAGCTGCTGTTGGGCGGTACGTATTGCCTACCATAGATATATCAACTCAAATTTAGGTGATGAACTCTCATTCAACGAAAACCGCGATGAATTTAACAGTGGTTTCGTGTTAGAGTTCATCATTAAAGGGCTTGATGGTAAGCAAGGCGCTATTGGTACACAAGAAATGTTTAACTCAAGTATATTTGGCTATAAACGCCCTTATTACTTGCAAAATTAACTACTTGCAAAGTTAACTACTTAGAAATAATTTACCAAGCTAGTTATTTGCAAGATTAACACACCAAATCAGTTTAGAAGATGCGTATTACATGAAAAATTTAGTCAAAAGAATTACATTTACTAGCTTATTACTAGCAAGCTCATTAATGCAGGTACAAGCTAAAGAAGAGCAATTAGACAAGGTTGCAGCCATAGTCAACGCCTCGGTAGTACTTGAATCAGAAGTACAAGATTTACTGAAAAACATCAAAGCTCAGGCTGAAAAAAATAAGCAATCATTACCATCAGACAGCGCTTTGCGTACACAAGTCATGGATAAATTAATTAATGACAGCCTTATATTACAAATAGGCGAGCGCATGGGCGTACAAGTCAGTGACGCGCAACTCGATCAAACCATAGGTAATATGGCACAAGAAAATAAACTTTCTTTGTCGCAATTTCGTGAAGCGATAGTTAATGACGGTAATGACTATGAAAAATATCGTGAAAGTGTTCGTACTGAAATAGTCTCCGGTGAAGTGCGCCGCAACAGTGTTAGACGTCGCATCTACGTGTCACCGCAAGAAGTATCAAATTTACTCGAGTTAATGAAGGAACAAACCAACAGTGATATTGAATATCACCTCGGTCATATTTTAATTGAATTTCCAACGGACGCTAGCCAAGAAGAAATGACTGCTGCTAAAAATCGTGCTAACAAAGTTATCGAATTACTCAATAGCGGCTCTGACTTTACTAAAATTGCTATCGCATCATCAGGCGGCGCTAACGCCTTAGAAGGTGGTGACTTAGGCTGGAAAAATATCAATGAAATGCCAACGCTATTCTCAGAATTAATTGATGGCAAAGACAAAGGCACTGTTGTCGGCCCTATTCGCACCGGCTTAGGTTTTAGTATTGTAAAAGTACATGATATTCGTGGTCGCCAAATTGTTGAAGTAGAAGAAGTACATGCGAGCCATATACTAATCAAGCCTTCAATTATTTTAAGTGAAGCAAAAGCAGAAGAACAGCTCAAAGGTTTCATCGATCAAATTAACGCCGGTGAAGCAACGTTTGAAGAACTAGCAAAAGAATTCTCTGAAGGACCGACATCAGTACGCGGTGGCGATTTAGGCTGGGCTAACCCCAAAAGCTATGATCCCGCTTTTAAAGATGCGTTAGCCTCGATGAAAAAAGATGAATATCACCAACCATTTCGCTCATCATTTGGCTGGCATATCGTACAACTTCATGACAGACGCATGGTAGATGCCACCTCGCAAATGAATCAAAATAGAGCTTATCAAATTTTAAATAATCGTAAATTTGGCATAGAAAGCGCTCGTTGGATCAAAGAAACCCGCGATGAAGCTTACATAGAAATCTTTGAACAGGATGAAAAGTAATGACTAAACGCATTGCCATCACGCCTGGTGAACCCGCTGGCATAGGTCCTGATTTAGCGATAACGATTGCTCAACAGGCTTGGCCAGTGCAAATTATTGTTGTCGCCTCTAAAGCACTTATTGCCCAAAGAGCAAAACAATTAAACCTAGCAATAACCTTGATTGACTACGACTTAAATAGTGCGGCTTGTCCGCAAGAGGCTGGCAGCTTAACTATTTTAGATGTTCCTTTAGCCCAGCCTTGTATTGCTGGCACTCTTGATGTAAATAATGGCGCTTACGTGGTTGACACCTTGAAAATAGCCAGCGATAAAAACATGTCAGGGGAGTTTGATGCTATGGTGACAGGGCCTGTCAACAAAGGTTTAATCAATAAAGCTGGCATATCTTTTAGTGGTCATACCGAATACTTTGCTCATCAAGCCAACTGCTCAGATGTGGTGATGATGCTGGCCACCGAAGGCTTGCGTGTTGCCCTAGTAACCACACATATTCCGCTTGCTTATGTCTCAAAAGCGATCACCTATGAACGCTTACAAAAAATAACCCGTATTTTGCATCAAGACCTAATAACAAAATTTGGCATAACTTCACCTAAAATATACGCCTGCGGCATTAATCCCCATGCTGGTGAAGATGGCCATTTAGGCCGTGAAGAACTAGATATAATGATCCCTGCCTTTGACGAGTTAAGAAATGAAGGCATGCAAATAATAGGGCCACTACCCGCTGATACCATTTTCCAAGAAAAATACCTCACTGATGCCGATGCTGTTTTAAGCATGTATCATGATCAAGGCTTACCCGTGTTAAAATACAAAGGTTTTGGTGCATCGGTTAATATCACCTTAGGCTTACCTTTTATCCGTACCTCGGTTGACCACGGCACAGCGCTAGAGTTGGCAGGTACAGGTCAAGCTGACTCAGGTAGCATGATGGAAGCCATGAAAAGTGCCATTGATTTAGCTAATAGACGCAAATAACAACAATAACCAAAGCGGCAAGCTGGATTATTTTTACAGAAATATTTACGCATAGCAAGCCCAGAAAAACGAGAAATTATGAATAGCAGAACTCACTTAGGCCATCAGGCTAAAAAACGCTTTGGCCAAAACTTTTTACACAACGACGCTGTGATCAGCGATATTGTCGATGCTATTAACCCTGAGCCTGGTGAAAATTTAGTAGAAATAGGTCCCGGACTTGGTGCATTAACAGAGCCAGTAGTAGAGCGCGCCGAAAAAATTTCTGTGGTTGAATTAGACAGAGATTTAGCCCATAGACTACGCCACCACCCCTTTTTATCGCCCCATTTAACTATTTATGAAACAGATGCCTTAAACTTTGATTTTGCCCAACTCGCACTAGAACAACCATTACGTATTTTTGGTAACTTACCTTACAACATTTCTACGCCATTGATCTTTCATCTTTTAACCTTTAAAGATAAGGTAAAAGATATGCACTTCATGCTACAAAAAGAAGTCGTTGAGCGTATGGCAGCAGGGCCAGATTGTAAAGCCTACGGTCGTCTTTCTATTATGACCCAATACCAATGCCAAGTGTTTCCTGTGATGGAAATTGGCCCAGAGGCATTTAAACCTGCGCCAAAGGTAGACTCAGCCATTGTTCGCTTAGTGCCACACAAAACCATTAGCAAGCCAGTAAAAGACATCAATGCCTTAAATACCGTATGTTTAGCTGCATTTAACCAACGACGGAAAACCATTCGTAATAGCTTCAAAAAGCTACTCAGCGTTGAACAGCTAGAGTCGCTAAATATTGATGCCAACCTGCGTCCTGAAAACTTATCAATAGATGACTACATAAAACTCGCCAATTTTATTGTCGAGAACCCAGCTAAAATTGATGAAAATGCTGATAGCAAACTTTCTAGACGTGCAGTGAAAGCCGCTCTGCAGAAGGCAGAAGCCAGAAGTCAGAAATAATTAACTCCTAAATTTAGACTATTGAAGAAGCAGGGGCTATATGGCTATTTATTTGGTAGGTGATATTCAAGGTTGTTACCAAGAGTTACAAGCACTGCTTAGCCAAGTGAACTTTGATAAAAACAACGATCAACTCTATGTTGCAGGTGATTTGGTGGCACGAGGCCCTGACTCTCTGGCAACCCTAAGGTTTATAAAGTCACTTAAGCATTCAGCCAAGGTGGTTTTGGGTAATCACGACCTCCATCTACTTGCCGTTTATGCCGATATTAAAAAAGTCAAAAAACAAGACCAGCTCGCCGAATTACTTGCAGCCAGTGACATACATGAGCTTATGCACTGGCTGATACAACAGCCATTATTACAGCAAATAGGCAATGATAATGCTTATATGAGTCACGCAGGTATTTCACCTCAATGGAGTTTGAAAGACGCTATTGAACAAGGAAATAATGCTCATCAAAAACTAATCTCAACAGAAAAAGACTATTGGCTACGAGCAATGTACGGCGAACAGCCTAATGACTGGCAGCAAACGCAGAGTCCTGAAGATAAATTTCGCTACACCATCAATGCCTTCACTCGTATGCGCTACTGCGATGAGAATAATCACTTAGAGTTTGAACAAAAACTTGCACCCAGTTCATTATTATCCATAAAAGAACCAGCAAAACCAACACTATTCCCTTGGTATGAGCGCTCAGATGTGATCAACACCACAACTTGGGTATTTGGTCACTGGGCTACGCTTATGGGACAGTGCTCACATCATAACATTTATGCCCTTGATACTGGTTGCGTTTGGGGCAACCACCTAACCTTACTACGTTGGCATGATAAAAAAACATTTACTGAACCAGCACATAAAACTGCGCTTTAGCCTATATTTAAAGGTGAAAAAGCTGTTCAGCTTGATATACTCATTAAACTCTAAAATGTTATTAAACATATTTTGCATTAAGCCGATATGTGATCACAATGAAGAGGGCTTTAAAGGGACTGAAAGCATACGCAAAATAAAAATATATATAAAATAATAGAATGGCATCTTTCTTTATGAAGATGATCATTCAATAACTAATGCATTTGGTCTTATAATTAACTGGTGATATTTATGAATTTAACTGTAGCGATGAGAATTATTGGTGGCTTTACCATTATTTTAATTCTACTTGTTTTAACGAGCGTAACTTCTTGGCTCAACCTTAATAAAATTAGTGACTCAACCGAGCAACAAAACCAATTAGCCATACCAACGTTAAAGGGCAGTAACCAATTAACCCTTGAACTGAACCAAATGGCCAACTTCACCCTAAAAGGTTTCTACGAAACTAAGTTATCCTCACTAGAAGAAAACCTGCAAGCTTTTAATACTGTCAAAGCTCAGTTTGTCCCCGCATTTAAGCAATTAAAAACCTTAGTAGAAAATGAAAACAACCTTATATCAAATCTTAATAAGGTAACTAAAGTTTATAGCACTTTTGAACAAAATGCTTTATCCGTATTTAAAAATAGAAAAATATCCATTGAGCAACAAAACGCCTTAACTGAAAAAGTCAGTAACTTGGAAGAAAAAGCCGATGATGCCGTCACTTTATTGCTCGACTTAGCTGATCACGACTTGGCTGAGAGTAAATTACAACGCGCTATTAACTTAAGTGAACAATTAGAAAATCAATTTAATGGTATTGTTTCATCATCATTTGAATACCGAGACACCTTAGCAAACGGCACCGCAGATTTAATAGAAAGCGAAATATCATTTAATCTCGAGGGTGCACAAAGCTCAGTAAATGACATTATCGCTGAGCTCACCATGAATGATGTTGACGATATAGCTCAAGATTTATCCGCGGCTTTTACTGACATTGAAGATTTATTATCTCCTAATACTGGCGTGCTATTCCACAAACGTTCGCAATTAGCTGCCAACCAACAAGCGAAAAACATGTTAGAAACGGCAGAAGACAACACCGAGCAAGTTAACAAAATATTAAATAAACAAGTTGATTTAGCTAACCAAGCCACTATACAAGCCAGTGAACTGGTAAAAAGCTCAGTAGCCAGTGGTAATACCCAAACAGCTATTATAATGGCGGCTTCTATTCTTATCGCCATCGTTATTGCTCGTTTTACCCTCATCAGCATTACTCGCCCATTAGCCCGAGTTAATGACATGCTTAACATCGTTGCTTCTGGCGATTTGTCCCGTAAATTAGATGAAAGCGGCCAAGATGAATTTGCATTATTGGCTAAAAACTGCAACTTACTTATTGATAGTTTACGTCATTTGATTGAAGGTATTGTTAACCGCTCGTCACAACTTGCCGCAGCAGCAGAGCAAACCTCAGCGGTAACTGCCGAAAGTACCACTGCCATTGAAGAACAACGCAACCAAGTTGAACAAGCGGCTTCTGCTACCACAGAAATGAGTAGCACCGCACAAAGTGTTCTGTCTAGTGCTAACGATGCATTGGGTGAAATAAAGCACGCCGATGATGAAGCCGAACGGGTGAAAACAATTTCAGCCCGTAATCGACAAACTATCGAACAACTTGCCGGTGAAGTTGAATCAGCCGCACAAGTTATCAATCAATTACAACAAGATAGCGCTTCAATTGGCGGTATTTTAGATGTGATTCGTGGTATTGCTGAGCAAACTAACTTACTGGCACTAAACGCGGCAATTGAAGCGGCCCGTGCCGGTGAACAGGGTCGAGGCTTTGCGGTTGTTGCCGATGAAGTCAGAACGCTAGCAAGTAGAACACAAGAATCAACGTCTGAAATTCAAACCATGATTGAAGCCTTGCAATTAGGTGCAGGTAAAGCAGTAACGGTTATGGATGCGGGTCAGTCAAAAGCAGCGGATTGTGTCAATCAATCAGAAGAAGCTGACAAAGCGTTAGAAACCATCACTCACGCCGTTCACGAAGCGTTTGATCGTAGCTCGCAAATAGCTACTGCTGCTGAAGAGCAAAGCGTTGTTGCTCATGAAATTAGCGAAAACTTAGAATCTATTGTTGCCATTGCAGAGCAAACCACCGCCGGCTCACAACAAACCGCAGCCTCAAGCAGTGAAGTGGCTAAACTATCTGAAGAGCTACAACAATCAGTACAAGAGTTTAAGTTATAGAGTAAGTTACACTAAAAGGGTTAACTGATTACCCACTTAGTATTAAGGATATAAACCGCTTTATATCGCTTTATGACGATAATAAACAAAAAAACCTGCTCAATATATAGCTATTGAGCAGGTTTTTTTATGTCTTAAATACAATAATATTCATAGTAATTGCACTAAATCATTGCGACTTGTGCTGGCTCCAATACTCCAAAGCAGCGCGCGGCGCTACTCGTAATCCCAAAAGCCAGATCACAGCCCTTAACGTTGCATTTTCAATATTATTTTAGATCAACTTAGGCAAAAAAAAACCAGTAACAAATTTGTTACTGGTTTTTAATTATCGAATTATCGCTAAGCGAACAATCAATACTTCATTTGATATTAGAAGTTATACGTTGCTTTCACGTAGTAGAAACCACCATTGTAATCAAATGGACCACTTTCATAGAATTTAGCACCTACAACCCCATAAGCACCGCCATCCTTTTGGAGCTCTTGTGCGTCGGTATCAAGAATGTTGTTAGCACCGGCTGATAACGTCCAGCTATCATCAACAAAATAGCTCACTTCTGCGTCTAAGGTAAACGATGAGCCAACGGTTTCTGACCAACCATACGAGCTATCAACATCTGGCTCATCGGCATGAGTTGCAAACCATTCGCCAAAATAGTTAGCACGCACAAACATGCTTACATCTTCCCAACTTTGTGCCAAAGTAAGCGTTCCTCTATGCTCAGGAATACCTTCTTCTAAACGACGAACTTTAAAAGCAGAAGTGAATTCACCTGGATCATCAACTTCAGTGGTATTATAGTTATAAGCAAGACTTAACTTAGTGTCACCACCCATTAATTCCATACCATAGTTTGCCACTACATCTATACCTTGTGTAGTAGTATCAAAATCGTTAGCAAAGAAAGTCACTGAACCACCCAATAATAATTCTGGGCTCGGGTACTTACCTTGAAGATTATCAACATTCTCTTGAGTAATAAATATCTTATCTGTTTGAGCGACACGATCTGTCACTTCAATGTTATAAGCATCAACCGTCATAAAGAAGTCGCCGCTTTGATAGACTAAACCAATGGCATAACTTACTGATTCTTCTGGTTCAAGTTCAATACCGCCTAGCTCTGCTGATACAGGATGTGTTGGCGGAAAGGTTGCCGACTGAATTAATTCACCATTAACAAGCGACGTTTGTGTATTAACTACATTGGCTTGGCCAACCGTTGGTGCTCTAAAGCCTGTGCTATGAGAAGCTCGTATGGATAACTCATCCGTTAATTCATATTGTGCTGTTAACTTATAATTAATGGTATCACCAAATGAAGAAAAGTCTTCATATCGTAATGCCGCTCCTAATAAGAAGCCCTCGGTTATATATGCTTCAACATCAACATAAGCGGCAATACTTTGACGAGAATTTATGCCTTGAGATTCTGGCGAAAAACCAGCAAAACCATGAGAACCAACACTAAAGCCTTGATCGGCCAGAGGTCCTTGTTGCCATGAAGCTTGTTCACCTGAGACTATTTCAAAGCTCTCTTGGCGCCATTCAATACCGGTTGCAAAATTCATATCATCATCTAAACCGATATCAATACCTTTGACTAAGTCAGCATTAAAAGATTTTTCTAACTGAATATAAGAGCCCGCTTCAAAGGAATTATTAGGTTGATCTACATTTAATGATCCCAGTGATGGGTTTACTGTATTAGCTAAAGTATAAGTCGATTTGTTACGACCTACAGAGCCACTGATGTCATATAAAGCCTCATCTAAGAATCCCCCTTTAATTTCACCACGAGTACCCATAGTTAATGAAGTATCATTAATCACACCAGTAAACTGGGGAGTATACCCACCAGGGTACAACTCATTGAATGCCCAACAATTATCATTATTTGCAACATTATTAATATAATCGTCTTGGGTTAATACATTACTAGAAGTAATGGCAATATTTGGACATGCCGCAGCATTTCCATCCATAGCACCAACAAGTAAATCACCATTACCATCCGTAAATACACCACCACGATTTTGCGGATTACGATAATAATAACCACCCGTTGCGGTACGATCAGAATAGTTACCAAACATGTAAAATTCTTTATCGTCGCCTATATCAAGACCAACATTAGCGAACAAGGTAATATCGTCATCAATTTCAGGATTACCCCACGTTTGGGCAGGATCATTTACCGAGGTATTACCCGCATCAATCAAGGCCTGAGCATCTGGACGCTGAACTGTACGGCTAGTCGCATCCGCTGTTTTATATTGAAAAGACAGGTTGGCAAAACCATTATCAGTAAAAGGTAAACCAACGTTGCCATCGACGACTAATTGCGTACCATCGCCCTCATAATATTCACCATGACGAACTGAAATTGAACCGCCATCGGCATTATCTTTCAATACAAAGTTCATCACGCCCGCAATAGCATCAGAGCCATATTGTGCCGCAGCACCATCACGCAATACTTCAACTTGCTTTAGGGCCACAGAAGGAATGACCGAAATATCAGGTCCCTGAGCACCATCATTAACGCCACCACCTTGAAAAGCAATAACCGAGGCACGATGGCGACGCTTGCCGTTTAATAAAATTAACGTTGAGTCTGAAGATAAGCCACGTAAATTCACTGGGCGAATAAATGAGGCCGCATCTGAAATAGGCTGTTGACGGACATTAAATGAAGGTACCGCGGCTTGCAGCATATCAAGCATATCAGAAGAAGCGTTTCTTCCTAGCTCACCACCACCTACAATATCAATGGGTACAGGAGAGTCTGCCACTGAACGAGGAGCAGCCCTAGAGCCCACTACCGCGATACGTTCAATTTGCTCTTCTTTGGCTGAATCAGCGGCTTCAGCCGCATACGAGGGTGCTGTGCCTAGCGCTACGCCCACAGCTAGGGCTAACGTTGTTGCACGAAATTTAATAGACATGTTATTTCCTTCTCAAATTTATGTTTTTAACTACTAACCTATACCTGCTTTTAAAGTGTATAAAAACAGCTTATTGGCTTTCATCATTTTTATAATTATTCATATTCCTTGCTTCTTTTGGCAAGTAAATATGTTTAACATCAGTGCTTAAAACCACTGATGACCACCATTTATAAAGCAGTGATAAAAACTTTACAAGAGGCTTTCAGTTTGAAAATGACAGTTACGCTACAAAAAATAACTTGATAATGACGATTCTACGAAGCAAATATGACAACAATATAAATAACTATTTACGTTATAAGCTATAACTAGCAATGCTTATAGCGTAAAAGAGACACTTAAATAGTGCGAAAAGATTCGTAATAACAAATGTGATTTTTATCAAAAAAAATATAAAGGTTATTTTTATTTTTTACTTTTTTATTGATAAAAGTCAGTTGAAACACTAAGTTTCAGCTGATTATCGCTTTATTCTCACTGAGTAGTGACAAGTAACTATTGACATCAACCAGCACGGCTTTATAATTCAGGTCGCTTGAAGTTCGTTTTATATTTTTGTACACCATTACGCTGTTAATTTTTGTCTATCAGAACTAACACGTCCTGTTTTATAAGTAATAGCAACACTTTTTAGCAAACCCGCTTTTTTCTGTTTATTTCATATAAATCAGCTAAAAAGCACCATTACTCATAAAAAATTTAGGATATAGTTATGTCTACTACTACTGGTACAGTAAAATGGTTTAATGAAGCAAAAGGCTTCGGTTTCATCGAACAAGAAAGTGGCCCTGATGTTTTCGCTCACTTCAACGCAATTGTTGGTGACGGTTTCAGAACTTTAGTTGAAGGTCAAAAAGTTGAATTCACAGTAACTGACGGTCAAAAAGGCCCTCAAGCTGAGAACATTGTTGCTCTTTAATTTGCAGCAATAAATAACCCGTTTAGGTTATTTAACCAGATAACATAAAGCCAGTAACAATTGTTACTGGCTTTTTTATTGGTGGCTATATAAGGTATCCACTCGCGAGACTCTTTGCTATCAGCAAAGATAGCTATAAATAGTTGCAAAGACTAAGAATTATTATAAAGCGCATAACCGCGAGCCGCTTTGCTTAAATTACCTGGTTCAATGTTTACAATAGTCTTTAACTGCTCTGCCAATGTAAACAATGCTTGTTGCTCACCTTCCACTAATTCTATTTCAAGCTCGTTAATAGCTATAGATTTAGGGCAAGTCGAGGTGCTAATAGTGCCTCTATCTAAGGCTAGCTCAATCACATTGTTATCTTGATTAATCAACCAAGCTTGACGAGTAAAGTTAGTGGTAAAAATAACCTGCAAATTTTGCTGCAAAGCATTAACATCAAAATTTTCAGGCCAAATATGTACAGGAAATAAAGCCAGCGCTAAATGGTTGCTTTCAATATCGACATTATATTCAGGCCTAGAATGTAAACCATCAACCACTTTACCTGCCGTTTTAATAGTTTGCTCATATTTATGCCCTTGCGAGCGAATTCTCAACCCCATATCCATTTTTCTTAATTCAAGATTGTTGCTATCAAAATAGTCATTAGCCAACAATTTTTCGGTGTATTGAAAGTCAATATCTTGTGTCTTTAGCATGGCTGTTATTTTATCTGCAACACGGTCGTTTTCGATATCTGTTGCTGATAGTAGGAATTTAAGCTCTATTTCTGTGTTCATTTATTATTTCATCACCCTTTTATAATGCACCTTGCAAACACGCACAGCATACACTTTGTTTATCAAGACACCAACGGATTCCTAATCTTATACCAATGCTAGTAAGTTAGTGATCAAATATTAATGAGGATAAATTTTCAAGAACAAGCCGCTTGATTGAGTAATAGCTGGCTTATATATTTATTTGTATTGGTATTAACTTGATATCAAAGCAGCAAACACATAATATCTTCTTTTCAATGATTTATTATATCTAGTGGTTGTTTCATGAATATTCCAAGCATTTCTTCCAAGCAGCAGGTAATACAAGTTGCTAAACAAAACCTTATCGGCTTTTTCATCATTTTATCGGTCGCTTTTTCTGTTCAGGCTCAAGCGGCTGAAAAAGGTTACATCTCTGACGACCTCTCTATTTTCATGCATGCAGGCCCAGGTACTAACTATCGTATTCTAGGTACCATTAATGCTGGCACCCAAATAGCTACCACAGGAAAATCATCAAATGAGTATAGTGAAATTATTGATGACAAAAATCGTATCACTTGGGTTGAGTCTAAATATATCACCAGCCAACCGGGTTTGCGCTTTGTGGTTGCCGATCTAAACGCTAAAATAGCCAACAGCAGTGACTATAATGTACAACTTGATGGTAAAATGAATGAACTGAAAAGCACGGTCGAACAACTTAATCAAGAAAAGACAAAGTTACAAACTGAGTTTAAGCAAGTTCAGCAACAACTAGAAAAAACACAAAACAAGGTTAAAGATCAAGATACTAATATTAAAAAGCAATGGTTTTTCAATGGCGCCATTGTTTTGGGCATAGGGCTAATTTTAGGACTGATTTTACCTAAATTTTTTGCTCGACGCCGTAGCGCTATGGACAGTTGGGAATAGCACTTATTTTTGAAGTGGAAATTAGTTTATGAAAATATTAGTGATCCCTAACCGAGGCCGATCGTACCACGCCGTTCGCCCTGAGGCTGAATGTTATATAGGTTTAGCAAAAGCTGGCCACGACATTACCATAATGACTTGTGACACCAACGCCTATATTGAAGAATATAAAAAAGCTGGTTTAACAATAATCCCATTACGCTCGCTAAAAAAACATAGCTGGGCGGTTATCAAACAAGTTCATCACTACATTAAAGCAAATGCTATTGATATTGTTTACGCCACTGAGTCAAAAGGTATCCCTAATGCGGCTTTTGGCTGTATTGGTACTAAAGCCAAAATGATAGCCTATCGTGGTACAACTGGCGGCTTATACAAAAGCGATATTTCCAATTATTTATGTATGTTACATCCTCGTATAGATGGTGCTATCTGCGTATCAGAAGCTGTAACCAAATACGTTAAGCCAAAGATGCGTGAGGTTATTCAGCCCAATGTCATTACTATTTATAAAGGCCATGATTTAGCTTGGTATCAAGGTGATGCTGTAGAGCTAAGCAGTTTACATACGCAGAGTGGAAACTTTAACGTTGTTTGTATTGGTAGCCCAAGATCACAAAAAGGCATGCGGTACATGCTTGATGCTATTAAAGAACTCAGCGATATTGACAATATTAGGTTAATTCTTATTGGCGATAATTTTGATTGTGAACCATATATTAGT
This sequence comes from Colwellia sp. 39_35_sub15_T18, assembly GCA_002162675.1. GTDB lineage: Bacteria > Pseudomonadota > Gammaproteobacteria > Enterobacterales > Alteromonadaceae > Colwellia. Next base: position 32,453 of record MAAE01000053.1, read on the forward strand.
GATATTAAGGCTACAGGTATGAATGATAAAATTATTCAAACAGGCTTTCGCTCTGATGTACCTCAAATAGCTAAAGCGTGTGATGTATTAATACTACCTTCTGAGCGTGAAGGCTTACCACGAGTGGTACTTGAATCACTTGCCGTTGGCACACCAGTGATTACGTCAGCCAATGAAGGCGCGATGGAAATTATTGAAGATAAAGTTAACGGCTATGTTGTGCCTATTGGTGAAGGTGAAGCCATTGCCGAGCGTATTCGATTTCTAAGTAAAAACACTGAATTGCTAAAACAACTAAGTATTCATGCACAAAAAACCATTACCACAAAGATGTCCCATAAGAGAACGGTTCAAAATATGGAAAACTATTTTCAAGCTATGCTATAGCACTTTTATCAGCTCAAAAAATTACCCAAACCTCCAATATTTTAACTTTTTACGCATTTTAAATTGTCGAAAGAAATCTATCGGCTTTTTGCTTAATGCAAATTTATCAGACAGCATAGCATCAACAGCATTTAACACTCTGCTGGATGACTTGCCATCATTATAGGGGTGAGTCATGCTAATAAAATGTTCAATCTGCTTCATTAGTTCTGATGGTTTTAGCAATGCTTTTTCAATAGTCTCCTCCAATAAATCGACACTATTAATATCAAGTAAATAATCGGTTGGTGCAATATTATTAAATGTCACAACAGGCTTACCTAGCAATAAAAACATAATCAACACTGATGAGGTATCACAAACCATCACATCCGCTTGTTGTAATAATGGAATAACATCATCCGTTTCCACAAAAGATAAGTTTTCATTTTGAAGTGATTTATATTTTTTCACTATATCAGCAGGCATTTTAGGATGGAATTGCACCAGCCAATGCCACTTATTTGATCGACTAAGCCTTTTTACTGTTTCAAATAAGTGAGGAGCACAGGAAAGCTTTTTTGAAAAAGTAGAGCATAAGAGTATAGTCGGCTTACCTGCAGAGGGCTTTTCATGATCTAAATAAAGATAATCTAGCGCACACCAACCTGTTTCAGCTACTTGAAAATGGTTATGTTGCTCAGCTAATTCTAAAAAAGGCTCCGTAGTACTGGGTCCTTGAGTACAATAAAGGTCAAAACAATTTCTAACTTTAAAATGATCATTATTGCCTCTTTTATCTACTTTACCCGCATCAAAGCCATGAAAAACGGCAACATTAATACCCGGTAAAAAAGTAGGTGCAATATTAGCAGGGTAAAAAATAGCAACTGGCTTATAGTTTTGTACTTCATCTATTGAGAGCAATCGTTGTTCATTTGAGTTTAAAAAATTACCATTAACTTCTTTACCCTCTAAAAACCATGCTGCTTCATCACCTCTTGCCCATATTTCTTCTTGTAAAGGTCGTAAAATAGCATAAGAATAATTTTGGGAAATATAAAACAAATAGCGTTTAGCTGGCATAGATACTTCAACTTGCATGAATAATGATGCTTACATTTTAAACCTATATAAACATTATGAAAACACGTATAATCTTTTTCCTTCAAATATTGAGTTTTTTATCCAATTTATCGGCTAGTAAACGGATCTTTTCATACATGTTTTTCTCTAAATATTCATTAGCAAAATTGTTTTTCATTGGTAGTTTTACTTTCGCAGCCTCTGCTATGGCCGAGCCTTGGATAGATACTTCCGATATTTATTTAAAAGCCAACATTCAATTACTTGCTGATACCGGTAAAATAATCACGCCAGTAACCACTTATCCTCTGATGTGGCACGATGTGATTCGTGACCTAAAAAGCATTGACGTAATTAGCTTAACAGCAAACCAAAAGAACGCTTATTTTTACGTTAAACATCAATTTAATTTAGCGAAAAAAAATCAAACCCGCATTAAGGCGCAAGTAGGATTAGAAAACAAACGCTTTACTAGTTTTGGTGATAGCCAAAGCGATAAAAACAGCATCACGGTGCATTCAAGCATGATGTCTGATCATTTTGCCCTCAAAATAGCACCAAGCTATAGTCATAACCCACAAGACGGTAAAGAAACACGTTTTGATGAGAGTTATGTAGCCGCCTTTATGGGTAATTGGGTAGTTTCATTTGGCCGACAAAATCGCTGGTATGGGCCAACGTGGGATACTAGTTTAAGCTTAACAAACAATGCTAGGCCTATCACCGCGCTTAGTATTTCCCGTAAATCTGCTAAGGCTTTTATCATTCCTTTCACCGAATTTGATATTCCATGGACAGTCACGAGTTTTATGGGACAAATGGATGATGAACGCACGATAAACGATACTTTGCTGTGGGGCTTTAGATTAAATTTCAAACCGTTTAAAAATTTAGAACTTGGCATTACACGTTTAGCGCAATGGGGTGGAGCAGGCCATTCCCAAAGTTTATCTACATTTGCCGATATTCTACTTGGTAAAACCAACTGCGGCATTGACGATGTAGTGTGCGATGAAAATAACCCAAACCCCGCTAACCAACAAGCTGGTTATGATTTACGCTATAGTTTCAGTTTATTTGATGTGCCGATGAGCTTTTACGGACAAAAGTTTGCCGAAGACGGTAAGGAAGGCACACTAAACTATTTAACCAAAGCACAACCTCAGTTTGGTTTTGATGCCCATGTAAATATTTTTGGCAAGCCTAGTACTGTTTTTATCGAATTAGCCGATAGCTTGGCTGATTGCGGTACAAGAGATAACATTGGTGACTGCTATTATGAACACTCAACTTACTCAACCGGCATGCGTTATAACGGTCGTACTGTTGGCAGCACTTATGAGAATGATGCCAAAACTTATGTGTTAGGCGCTATTTCACAATTAAGCACCAACACTCGGCTAACCACAAAAATCCGTTTTTTAGATCTTAACTATGATAACAGTGATAAAGCACCAAACGATCCCATTATTGGCAACACAGTTACCAGTATTGCCGAGCAAGTTTGGATGATATCGAGCAGCGTTCAGCATGATTATAAAAACTGGCGCTTTACTTTATCTGGCGATATAAGCCAATCAAGTTTTGATAATGATATTGATGATGAAACAGAAGTTAATGCTGCTTTACAGGTTGAATACAACCTTTAATCATCAAGATTAAGTCACCTATATAACTAAAGCATCTAGCGGTTAAATTTTTTTCATTTGACAAAAATTGAGTAAATGCGCTATTAATAGACTCCTAAATAAATTTTATTGTGTTAATTATGCTTATTTAGTGCATAATTAACTAGTGCATAATTAAAAGACTAGAAGTAAAAACATAGAAAATGATATTAGTAACTAAGCAAATTCTCCTCAACCTCCTCCTCGTACTCAAAGTGCGCGGCTAGGTTTTATTGCTTATTCATAACATTTTCAGATATTACTCAATCAGAGCATAGTCTAAAAATATACACCAATAAGAATTAATTAAAACCCGCGCTAACTAACGCGGGTTTTTTACGTCTATGTGTTAGTTAGCTTTTAAATAACATCAGCAAACCACATTAGGCATATAAAGGATAAAAACATGAGCAATACCACATCAAACTCGCTAGGTTCATCCTCACAAGGCTTATCATCAGATAATGTCATTATTTTCGACACCACCTTACGTGATGGCGAGCAGGCGTTAAACGCTAGCTTGTCAGTACATGAAAAGCTACAAATTGCCCAGTCGCTTGAACGTTTAGGCGTGGATATCATGGAGGTTGGCTTTCCTGTTTCTTCTCCTGGTGATTTTGAATCCGTTCAGCAAATTGCTCGCACCATCAAAAATGCTCGAGTTTGTGGTTTAGCTCGTGCGGTAGAAGCTGATATTGATGCTTGTGCGCAAGCATTAAAAGTTGCCGATCAATTTCGCATTCATACCTTTATTTCTACCTCTGATGTGCATGTTCAGCAGAAATTACGTAAAGAATTTGCTGACGTACAAGCCATGGCTGTACACGCGGTAAAATATGCCCGTAAATTTACTGATGATGTTGAGTTTTCATGTGAAGATGCTGGGCGCACGCCTATTGATAATTTATGCCGTATGGTTGAAGCCGCGATTGATGCAGGAGCCAGCACAGTAAATATTCCTGATACCGTTGGTTATACTATGCCGTTTGAGTTTCAAGGTATCATTACCGACTTATTCAACCGTGTGCCCAATATTGATAAAGCCATTATTTCAGTGCATTGTCATAATGATTTGGGTTTAGCCGTTGCCAACTCTATGGCTGCGGTACAAGCAGGCGCAAGACAAATTGAATGTACTATTAACGGCATTGGCGAGCGTGCAGGTAACTGTTCATTAGAAGAAGTTGCCATGATCATGAAAACCCGTGAAGCTTTATTAGGGGTAAATACCCATATAAACCACCAAGAAATTGCTCGCACTTCAAAACTGGTAAGCACTTTGTGCAATATGCCAGTGCAATTAAATAAGGCTATTGTTGGCGGTAATGCTTTTAGTCATTCATCGGGTATTCACCAAGATGGCATGTTAAAAGCGAGTAATACTTATGAAATTATGACACCAGAAAGTGTCGGTATTGCTAAAACTAAATTAAACCTAACCTCACGCAGTGGTCGTCATGTCATTAAGCACCGCATGGAAAGCTTAGGTTACCAAGAAAGCGACTATGAAATTGAAAAACTTTATGCTGACTTTTTAGCGCTAGCGGATAAAAAAGGCCAAGTGTTTGATGATGACTTAGAAGCGCTATTATTTAATATTCAGCAACAAGACAGCCAAGATCACTATCGTTTAGACACCATTAATGTGCAATGTGGTGATGGCGAGTTTGCAACTGCCAGTATCAAATTATTAGCCGGCACTGATAGCTCTAAAGTACAAGCGACCACAGGTAACGGCCCTGTTGATGCTCTTTACCAAGCCATTAAACAAGCGGTTGATGTTGAGTTTGAAGTAAGCGATTATAAAATATCTAATAAAGGCTCAGGTGAAGATGGTTTAGGGCAAGCAGATTTAGTTATTACTTGGCAAAACAGAAATTTCCATGGCTACGGCTTAGCAACGGATGTTATTGAAGCGTCGGGGCAAGCCTTAGTTCATGCACTAAATAGCATACACAGAGCCATAACCATTGCCGAGCTAAAAGCAGCAAAGTAAAATATCAATGAGCGCGATTAAAATCCCGCCTACAACATACGAACGTAGGCGGCTTATTTTCGGAAGAAAGTGTTCGCGCTATAACTAATATATTAAAGGTTTGAAAAACATGTCCAACATAGCAATTTTAGCCGGTGATGGTATCGGCCCAGAAGTAATGATTGAAGCTAAAAAGGTCTTAACGACCATTGCAGAAAAATTCAATATAACACTGAATACCAAAGATTATGATATTGGTGGCGCAGCCATTGATAACCACGGTAATGCCCTACCTGATTCAACCATGAAAGGCTGTGAAGCAAGCGATGCCATTTTATTTGGCTCTGTCGGTGGCCCAAAATGGGCAAACTTACCCCCTACTGAACAACCAGAACGTTGTGCACTGTTAGGTTTGCGTGGTCATTTCGACTTATTTTGTAATATGCGCCCTGCCACATTACAACCAGCATTATCTTCATTATCAACATTGCGTAGTGATATTTCTGAGCAAGGTTTCGATGTGTTAGTCATTCGCGAATTAACAGGCGATATTTACTTTGGTGAGCCCAAAGGCCGTAAAGGCGAAGGTGAAGAAGAAACCGGTTTTGATTCAATGTTTTATTCGCGCCGTGAAGTGAAACGCATCGCCCACCTTGCTTTTCAGGCGGCACAAAAGCGTAACAATAAAGTCACCTCAGTAGATAAAGCCAACGTATTAGCCACTAGCCAATTATGGCGTCAAGTGGTAGAAGAAGTTGCCGCTGACTACCCTAACGTAACGTTAGAGCATTTATATGTTGATAACGCAGCAATGCAATTAGTGCGCGACCCTAATCAATTTGATGTAATGCTATGCCCTAACCTATTCGGCGATATTTTATCTGACATCTGCGCCATGATCACCGGTTCTATGGGCTTATTACCATCAGCCAGCTTGAACGAGCAAGGTTTTGGCATGTACGAACCTGCTGGCGGCAGCGCACCCGATATCGCTGGTATGGGCATTGCTAACCCAATTGCGCAAATATTATCAGCCGCACTAATGCTACGTTACAGTCTAAATGAAGATGCTGCCGCAAAAGCAATTGAAGAGGCTGTTGGTAAGGCGTTAGATAATGGTGTATTAACGGCTGACTTATTACCAGCAGGCGAAAGAGAAAATGCTAAAACCACGAGCGAAGTAGGTGATTATATTTGTAAACACATTACTGGCCAGAATTAAAGAGAGCGCATAACATGACAACAAACACTCCCCAAACCATGTACGAAAAATTATGGCAAAACCACTTAGTTGAAGATGTGGCTGGCGAAACGCCCTTGCTTTTTGTTGATCGTCATTTGATCCATGAAGTCACCTCGCCACAGGCCTTTGCTAACTTACGTTTTCATAACCGTCCTGTGCGTCATCCTGAACGTACAATCGCCACTATGGATCACAACATTTCAACTCGCTCCATCAAAATTGATGCCGCAGGAGAAGGTGCTGCAAACCAACTACGCGCGTTAGAAAAAAATTGTAAAGACTTTGGTATTGAGCTTTTTGGTATGGGTCATAAAAACCAAGGTATTGCACACGTTATGGGACCAGAACTTGGTTTAACTTTACCTGGTACTATTATTGTTTGTGGCGATTCACATACCGCCACTCACGGTGCTTTCGGCTCCTTAGCTTTTGGTATTGGCACCTCTGAGGTTGAACATGTTTTTGCCACGCAAACCCTTCGTCAAAATAAAGCGAAGACCATGAAAATTGAAGTAAAAGGTCATGTTGGCAAAGGTATTAGCGCTAAAGATATTATTCTTGCCATTATCGGTAAAACAGGCAGTGCTGGTGCTACCGGTTATGTGGTTGAATACTGCGGCGAAGCCATTGCAGCGTTAAGTATGGAAGAGCGTATGACCGTTTGTAACATGAGCATTGAATTTGGTGCCAAGGCAGGCTTAGTCGCGCCAGATCAAACCACTTTTGATTACGTAGAAGGTAAAGAATACGCACCAAAAAATGACGTTTTCTTGCAAGCGGTTGCTGATTGGAAGCAATTAAAATCAGATGATGGTGCAGTATTTGATAGCGTTATAACCCTTGAAGCAAAAGACATTAAAGCCCAAGTCACTTGGGGAACTAACCCCGGACAAGTGACCAGTATTGACAGCATTGTGCCGCACCCAAATGATTTTACTGACCCTGTTGAACAAGAGTCTTGTAAAAAAGCACTGAAATATATGGACTTAACGGCTGGCACTAAAATTACCGATATTACCGTCAATAAAGTTTTTATCGGCTCTTGTACCAACTCGCGTATTGAAGATCTTAGAGCCGCAGCCATTGTGGTAAAAGATTACACAACAAAAGGTCAAAGCGTACAACCCACGGTAGATGCCATTATTGTGCCCGGCTCTTACCGCGTTAAAGCGCAAGCAGAGAGTGAAGGACTAGATAAAATATTTAGCGACGCTGGTTTTGAATGGCGCTTACCTGGCTGCTCTATGTGCTTGGGTATGAATGACGATGTACTTGAAGAAGGCGATCGCTGTGCCTCAACCAGTAACCGTAACTTTGAAGGCCGTCAAGGTCGTGGCAGTCGCACGCATTTAGTGAGCCCTGAAATGGCAGCCGCTGCAGCAATTACAGGTCATTTTGTCGACTTGAACGCGTAACAATTGTCTTTTTGCTATTTAAAGCAATTAGCTTCAAGAAAAATCGCTACTTAAAATTTTTAGGAATGCAAATGGAAAAATTTACCACACATACTGGCTTGGTTGTGCCATTAGATATCGCTAATGTCGATACCGATCAAATCATCCCAAAACAATTTTTACAAAAAACCGAACGTGTTGGCTTTGGTGTACACTTATTTCACGATAGCCGTTACTTAGATCATAGCGGTAAAGAGCCAAACCCTGAATTCATTTTAAACCAAGCTGAATACCAAGGGTCGAGCATTTTATTAGCCCGTGAAAACTTTGGTTGTGGTTCAAGCCGCGAGCATGCTCCTTGGGCATTAGAAGAATACGGTTTTAAAGTGGTCATTGCGCCAAGCTTTGCCGATATTTTTTATGGTAACTGCATCAACATTGGTTTATTACCCATAAAACTAAGTGAAAGCGAAATTGAGCAATTATTTGCTCAAGCTGATGGCGCTAAGCTTAACCTTACGGTTGATTTACCTAACAACAAGGTTAGCTTTATCAACGCTAACGGTGAGCAAATTGCTTTTGATTTTAGCCTAAGTAAGTTTCAAAAATACAGCCTAGAAAATGGTGTAGATAGCGTCGGTTGGACTTTAGCAAAGCTTGACAAAATTAAAGCTTTTGAAGCAAAAATACCCGCTTGGCAGTAAAAAACTTATGACATTCGCCTATAGCCAAATGCCACTCGATAGATGCAGTAATGAGCGTAAAAATAAAACCTGGTTAACCGCAGAATTTAATAAACCAGAGACCTTATTTTGCCTCATAAATAACGGTAAGTGTTTTTTTAAACTTGATGAAATAGCGCCACTTTTGTTAAGCAAAGCACAACTTTTAACACTGAATGTTGACCAGTGCATTTTTCTGGGCAGAAATGAGCAACAAGCTATTTTTGCCGTAGATCAGAACAAACTAAAATTTTCTGACCAAGAAGAGTTATTAACACTGGGGCAATGGCTATCGTTAAGGAAACACACCTCATTACTTCACCCCTTTGATGCCGCTATTTTAGCCTTGGCTAAGGGCTTGGTACATTGGCATAAAAGTCATCAGTTTTGTGGGCAATGTGGCAACATTAACCGCTCGGCTGAAGCCGGTCACGCTAGAAAGTGCAGTGAATGTAGAAATATGACCTTTCCACGAACTGACCCTGCGGTAATTATGCTGGTTGAAAGAATGTTTGCTGATGGCGTGCCACGCTGCTTACTTGGCAGACAAGCAAACTGGCCTGACGGAGTATATTCAACCTTGGCGGGTTTTGTTGATCCCGGTGAGACACTCGAAGCGACAGTGATACGAGAAGTCGCTGAAGAAACGGCAATAATTGCTGAAAACCCAAGCTATATTGCTTCTCAGCCATGGCCATTTCCTGCTTCTATTATGCTAGGTTTTATTGCCCAAGCAAGCTCAGAAAAAATTGATACCCGACAAGATAGCCTTGAAAGTGCCCAATGGTTTTCACGACAGCAAATTGCCAATTTTGCTGTTTATGACTCGGCTATTAACAGCGAAGGACAACAAAACACACCGCAACTTACACCTAAATATAAAATGAGTAGCAGTGATTCTATTTCTGCCTATTTAATTACCGCTTGGCTAAATAAAGAGATAGGAAAGCATTAGTTATACAATCTTCAAAAGTTTGATACTAGCCGCTACCAATTCGTCAACGCTGGTAAGCTAAATTTTTCACCGCGATAAGTCAGAATAACTTGTTGCGGTAAAATTTTATCAATACTTAAACCCTCAACAACAATATCCCCCTCATATCTATCTCGACCGTTAACTTTAACCCAGCCTTCACCGTCTGAAGCATAGATATGCTGCTCAAACTTCAAACTAGGAATACCTTTTTGTACCCATGTTGGCATTTGGGTTAACGGCTTTACATCGTCAGCTAGCGTTTGTGTTTGCTCCACCTCTGCTTGATTAGTATTTGCATTTTTGGTGTCATCTATCGCCGCTTGAAAACGTGCTAATAAATCATCAGAAACGCCATCAACGGCTGCCACTTGGTAGTTTTCTTTTTGAGGGATAGCTAAATTTGGTGCGACTGCTGTTGCTGCTTGTTGTAACTTGTCTGACTGATTGCTTGTCATCTGATTAGAATTTTTAGCAATAGGCGCTGCTGCAGACACGATTTTCTGTTCGATGATAACCTCAGGTTTAGGCTCAGGTAAGAATGGTTGCGGTGAAACTTGTACTTGTTGCGTCGCTACTTTTTCTACCACATCAGCAATAGCGGCTATTTTGGCATTTTCTCCGTTAGCTACCAGCAATGTCTCTTGAGCATTATCACTTTCAACTTGTAATGGGGTTACTTGTAATGGTTGTGCTTTTCCTAACCAATAGCCAGAAAACAGTACTAATAATAAGGCACTGCCCGCCATTGCCAGTTTGGTATTTTTCTGCTGCCACCAAACAGGCTGTTCAAAATCATCCCCTAAGGCATGACTTGCGGCTTTTAAGATAATTTTTTTATCAACAACGCTGTTATTACTATTGTAAGCGGCCATCAAAGCACTATGGCAAATCAAGTTAATAAGTCTTGGAATACCTTGAGATAGTTTATGAATAGCCGCTAAAGCACCGTCATTAAAAAGAGCACGATGACAATCAGCTACTGACAAGCGGTGTTTTATATACAAGACTAGTTCTTGCTGATTTAACGGTAATAAATGATAACGCGCAGTAATGCGTTGCGCTAACTGCCGTAAATCACGACGCTTCAATAATTGCTGCAACTCAGGCTGACCAATTAAAATAACTTGCAGTAATTTTTTTGTGTTAGTTTCTAAATTCGTTAACAAACGCAGTTGTTCTAACACCTCTGCTTCTAGATGCTGAGCTTCATCAATGATCAATAAAGTATTGATGTCATTAGCATGGTTTTTTAATAATTTTTCTGAAATTTTATCCGTCAGGGTTTTTAATGTTGCCCCCGTTTTACGATAACGAATTTTTAACTGATCACAAATAGTCGCCAGTAATTCTTGACTTGATAAGGTTGGGTTTAAAATAAAAGCCAATTGGGTACTTGCGGGTAAGTCCGCCATCAAACAACGGCTGACTGTCGTTTTGCCCGTTCCTACTTCACCGGTAAGTAAAACAAAACCACCCGAACCGTCTAAGCCATAGCTTAAATGTGTTAGCGCCTCACGATGCCTATCACTCATAAATAAATATTTAGGGTTTGGCGCAATGGAAAAAGGTAACTCACTTAACGAGAAGAAATTTGTGTACATAAAAACGAAACGACAAAAGTAGAAAATGCTGTGCTGAAATTACCTTGTTGTTGCTAAGAAGTCTACAATTTACGCACGTACTTGACGAAAAGTTATGGTAAACTTTAGCCAATTATTTCTCTCTTTTGGCTATTTTTTTGAGCATTAACACCACCATTACAAATATCCCTGAACTTGATGTTTATCTTGTCGGTGGCGCTGTGCGAGATCAACTATTAAATAGAGCCGTTAAAGATCACGACTATTTAGTTGTTGGTGCTAGTGTAGATAAAATGCTGTCCTTAGGCTTTAACCAAGTAGGCAAAGACTTCCCTGTTTTTCTCCACCCAAAAACTAAACAAGAATACGCCCTCGCCCGCACAGAGCGCAAACAAGGGCAAGGTTATACGGGCTTTAGTTGCTACGCTGAGCCTGATGTGACTATTGAGCAAGATCTGTTAAGGCGAGACCTGACCGTTAATGCCATGGCGATGACCAGTGAGGGTAAAATTATTGACCCCTATCACGGCCAGCAAGATTTAGAAAATAGAGTATTACGTCACGTTAGCGATGCTTTCATTGAAGATCCATTAAGAGTATTACGTGTTGCCCGCTTTGCTGCCCGTTATCATCGCTATGGATTTACTATCGCGTCTGAAACGCTTGCCTTAATGACTAAAATTAGTGAGAGTGGCGAACTATTAACACTCAGTGCTGAGCGCGTATGGCAAGAAATGCAACGCACACTTGCTGAGGATACCGATTCAGAAAATGAGCTTGAACAAGCCAGCCCAGAAATATTCTTCCAAATACTGCATCAATGCCAAGCACTAAAAGCACTATGGCCTGAGCTAGATGCTTTGTGGAACGTCCCTAATCCCGCCCAATGGCATCCTGAAATTTGTAGCGGCGTGCATACCATGATGGTATTGCAACAAGCAGTATTACTAACAAAAAATCATGATAACAAAACCGCAATTCGTTTTGCTGCTTTATGTCACGATCTTGGCAAAGGCTTAACTGCAAGTGAACATTGGCCAAGCCACCGCGGCCACGAAAAAGCCGGCTTACCTTTAGTCGAAAAAATAGCCAAACAACTTAAGGTGCCCACTCATTATAAGCAATTGGCCTTAAAAGTATGTGAGCATCATCTGCATTGTCATAAAGCTTTTCAGTTAAAGCCTAGCACTATATTGAAAATTTTTGATCAGCTTGATGTTTGGCGTAAACCGCAAGAATTTGAAGACTTTCTTATCGCCTGTAAAAGTGACTTTCTTGGTCGTCTTGGCTTTGAAGACCGCCCATACCCACAAGAGCAATTTTTAAAAGAGGCCATGCTTGCCGCTTGTCAGGTAAATGCTAAAACATTTGTTGAGCAAGGTTTAACAGGCATCGCGATAAAAGAGGCGATGGCAAAAGCGCGCTTAAATGCGATTGAAAGAGTCAAAAAAGAAGTTCAAATAGACTGATATTTATTCAACTCGTTTTATATGGCATTTTAACGCCAACACCTAAAAAAACAACATAAATGATTGACGTTTATCATTTTTTATTTTTATTTTTATTTTTATTAAGTATTACCCTTTGCGTATTTTTCACAAAATAAACTCTTGACGAAAACAATAATATAGACTAAATTTCGCGACGTTAAATATTCAAAGGAAATGATATGTCGTTATTTAGAAAGGAAGCTATTTCTCATCAAAGTGAACGCTTAACCGGTGCTATAACCTTAGCTCAACCATTATCGATTAAATTAACCGTACTCATTTTAGTCTCTGTTGCTGCTGCCATTGTTACCTTCCTTTTTAGTGCCGAATATTCTCGTAAAGAAACTGTTCGTGGTTTTTTAATGCCCAACAGCGGTGTTATTAAGAGTTTTGCTAACCAAAGCGGCACTATAGAGAAATTATGGGTGAAAGAAGGTGATAAGGTTGTCAAAGGTCAATCTCTTGCTACGATCATAGTTCGACAAAACAATAGTAATGGCGTTGATTTAAGTACACAACTTGCTGAACAACTTCATGCACAGGCAAACTTACTTAGCGATGAGATAAGTCAACATCAAACATTAAAAACGCAAGAACTATTGAATTTAACCATTCAGAAAACAGGCTTAAATAATGAAAAACTAGCACTTGAAAGCCAAATGATATTAGCTGAAGAGAAGTTAACACTATTGAATGAGCAGCAGCTAAACTTCAATCAACTAAATAAAAATGGTTATCTATCAAATCTAGAGAAAGAACGTCAGCAACAAGCCTTACTTGAGGCTAAACAAGAAAAACAAAATACAGCTCGATTATTACTGCAACAGCAAAACCAATTAAACCAAGTTGCCTTTAACATTACCAATATTCCTCAACAGTACACTTTGCGAATTAATAACTTGAAGCGTCAACAAGCAGATCTTCAACGTCAATTAGCACAAGTAGCAAGTAATTATAAATACACCATTACGGCAAGTCATAGCGGTATTGTTACGGGTATTCAAGTCGTAGAGGGTGAAACCCTATCGCAAACAAAAGCACAGTCTAAACCTTTGTTGCATATTATCCCAGAAAATTCCGAGCTTGTTGCAGAGTTGTTACTGCCAACACGCTCTGCTGGTTTTATCCAAGTAGGCAATACTTCCCGTTTACGTTTTGATGCTTTCCCTTACCAACGTTTTGGTTTTATTGAAAGTAAAATTATGCGTATTGACCAAACATTGATCACACCGAATGAAATACAACTACCTATTGCCTTACAAGAACCAGTTTACCGTTTACGAGCAAAGTTAAATCAGCAACAAATGCAAGCTTTTGGTAAAACCTTTGACCTGAAAAGCGGTATGTTATTTGAAGCAGATATTATGTTAGAACAACGCACCTTAATAGAGTGGTTACTTGAGCCAATATATAGTCTGAAGGGTAGAGTAAGTTAATTGTTTTAGAAGAATTTTTCTGATGAAATTATTCCTTAAGCTTAAGAATTAATTTTATTGGAAATAGAGTGGCTGACTTTAGTCGAACTTTAGCGAGAAAAACTAAAATCAGCCTATTAACCGCCAATAGAAAACAAAATAAATAGGTTAATATTGGCATATTAATCATCTGATACCTAAATATCAGATAAACGGAGTATAACAAATGCGTGAATTGAACGTTAGTGAAATTGAGCAAGTAAATGGTGGTTTAACTGTAGTTGAAGGTATTGGTGCCATCGGTGGGATTATTGGAATAGCGGCAGTAGCTCCTATAGTCGGTACGGTAGCTGCTGTATCCGCACTAGGCGGGATAATATTTTTAACGGGTGTTGATATTTATAACTCCAGAATGAAAGATGGTGCAGCTTAGCAAAATGAGTTTTAGTAGCTAATTTTTAATGCGTTAGCTACTTTTTAATCTGTTAGTGTATATCAGGTAAGCAATACTAGAAGGATAGGATATGAAAAAAGTACTAACCAAAAGGCAAATACTTGGATGTTTTACATCATCAATTATATTTTTAATTATCAGCTTTATGGAAGAGGACTTTAATCTTCAAGTCTTTAGTCTTTCTGTACTCTTTTTTGTAATAGGACTAAATTTTTTTTTAAGATAAAAAAGTGATAATGTGGTTGGTGTCGCCAGCAGTGATGAATAGGGTCACTACTTATTATTTTTTGTTTAATTAAATGGAATGGAAGTAAATAGAGAGCTGTCAGTGAGTGTGTATTAATTGACATTTAGATAAAAAATGAAAATGGATGATTATATTCAACAACAAATTACTAAAGGAACTCTAATGAAGGCTATATATTCATTTATTATGCTGTTTGCTTTTATTGCAGCAGCTCCTGTAAATTCGGCTACAGTAGAAGATTTTTCCCGCCACTTACAATACTATAATGTAAAGATATCACCCGACGGTAAACATTTGGCTGCATTAGTGAATGTAGATGGCGGCAAGAGTTTAGTTTTTTTAGATGCGAAAACATTTACGATTACTTATACCTTAAATGCCAATAAAAAAAGCCAACCAGCCGATTATTATTGGGCAAATAATGAACGAGTTATTATTCAAGTAGAGCAATTAAGAGGTGCACTCGAAATACCACTTAATTTTGGTGAATTGTACGCAGTAAATTACGATGGGAGAAAAGCTCGAATGATTTTTGGTTACCGTTCTAAAAGTAGCATAGGATTATCCGCTCAAAGAGGTTTCTTGCTTGATATATTAAAAGAAGATCGTAAACATGTGCTCATTCAAGCTCAAAAATTATCAAGAAAATCGGATGTGTTACCCAGAGTTAGTAAGTTAAACATCTATAGCGGTAAGGAAAAACGAGTTAAAACTGCTCCTATTTCGTATAGTCAATTTCTTATTGATAACGAAGGCATTCCTCGCTTTGTTTCAGGAATAGATAAAAATTATAATACAAAATTATTTTATTCAAAGGGAAAGGGGAGTGACTGGCAAAGCTTTAGTGATGATTTTAAAGGTGGGTTTGTTCCTGTCGCATTTACCGAAAATAATCAGAGTATTTACGCACTAAAGTCTAAAAATGGTGAAACTCAAGGCCTATATAAATACGATTTGCAAACACAAAAAGAAACCTTGTTATATAGAAGCGAGTTGGTAGAACCAACCTACTCGATAAAATCAAATGTAAACCAAGTTTTCGGCTTACGTATTGATGAAGATTATCCAAGCTACATTTACCTTGATGACAATAATGCAAGTACCAAACTACATAAAGCAATTTTTGGTGCTTTTAAAGGGGATAACGTTGAGATTACTAGCGCTACAAAAGGTGGTAAAAAGGTTATTGTGAAAGTTAGTGGCGATATAAATCCTGGAGCATTTTATTTATTTGATACAGTAACAATGCAAGCTCGCCATTTATTCAATAGCGCTCCCTGGATTAAACCTCAAGAATTGGCGCAAGTTGAGCCTTTTAGAATAAAAACTCCTGATGGATACACCCTTAATGGCTTTATGACGCTACCCATTGGAAAATCATCTAATATTCCTACAATAGTTCTACCTCATGGCGGTCCACATGCCCGTGATTATTGGCAATATAATCGACAGGTACAAATGTTCGCAAATGCTGGTTATGCTGTTATTCAAGTTAATTTTCGTGGTTCAACAGGTTATGGCGATGCATTTAAAGAAGCAGGATATGAAAACTGGGGTAGTAAGATCCAAGATGATATTTTGTTAGCGACAAAATATGCTATTCAGCAAGGAGTGGCTGATAAAAATAGGCTTTGTATTTTTGGTGGCAGCTTTGGCGGCTATAGTGCTCTACAAAGTGCAATTAGATCGCCCGACCTTTTTAAATGTGCAATAGGTTATGCCGGAGTATATGATTTACCACTGCTTTATGCCGACGGTGATATTACTACATTAAGGTGGGGTGATGCCTACTTAAATAAAACATTAGGTGTAGATGAAGCGAAACAAATTGCACAATCACCTATTTATCATGTTGATAAATTGAAAGCGCCCGTTTTAATTATTCATGGTGAAGATGATTTACGTGCCCCCATATCACATGCTAATAAATTACGAGCGGCATTGGAACAACAAAACCATCCTTATGAATGGTTAGTAAAAGATAAAGAAGGGCATGGTTTTTATAAGGAAGAAAATTTATTAGAAGCCAATAAAAAAATACTTTCTTTTTTAGAAAAATATATTGGTACTTAATCTTCAGTATAAAGAGCACAACAAAGTATATTTATTTTGTTGTGCTTGCTGTCTTATCACCTCGTTTGGAACGATTTACTTAGCTCATGTCAACATCCTCAGCGCAACAACTATTAAAGTTTTCTTTATCAAAAAACACCCCCTTAATTCTTCAATCTGAAATGGCTGAATGTGGTTTAGCCTCCATAGCCATGATTGCAAGTTATCATGGCTATACACTCGATATGCCTGCAATGCGTAAGCGATTTTCGGCTAATTTAAAGGGTATGAATCTCCAACAGCTTATAGAATTAGGTGATAGTTTAGGGTTAGCTAGCCGTGCCTTACAGTGCCCTATTGACGAAACGCATAAATTAGCAACACCTTGTATTCTGCATTGGGACTTAAACCACTTTGTGGTATTAACTAAAGTTTCAGGCAAAGGATCTTCAGCTAAGTTTGCTTTTAACGATCCTGCCACAGGTAAACGTACTTTAACCGCTGAGGAATTCAGCCAACATTTTACGGGGGTTTGTTTAGAGCTAACCCCAACCAGTAAATTTGAGGTGAAAAAAGAACAAGCACAGATGAAGTTTACTCAGTTGTGGAGTTCAATCTCTAGCTTAAAAGCTGGGTTAGTAAAGCTTGTTGGCTTGTCGTTAGTGTTGCAATTATTTTCCTTGATGGCTCCTTATTATATGCAATGGGTAGTTGATGAAGTACTGATCAGCTTTGATAAACCACTACTTACCGTTTTAGCTATAGGGTTTGCTTTAATTGCTGTAATTTCGGTAGTGACAGATGCGGTGCGTAGTTGGTTAATATTACGTTTGTCGAGTTTATTAAGCATGCAAATGGGAGTGAATTTACTCAGACATTTATTACGCCTGCCGATGAATTATTTTGAGTCACGGCATATCGGCGATATTGTTTCTCGTTTTGGCTCATTAGCACAAATACGTGAGCGCATTACTACGGGTTTTGTTGAAACATTAGTTGATGGCGTAATGGCAATTACCGTATTAATTATGATGCTAATTTACTCGGTAAAGCTTACTGCCGTTGTTTTAGGGGCAATATTGCTTTATGCCTTAGTGCGCTTGGCTTTGTATCGCTCTCTTCATCAGGCCACTGAAGAAATGATCCAAAGCTCTGCCAAAGAGCAATCTAATTTTTTAGAAAACATTCGTGGCATGCAAGCGATTAAACTTTTTGGTAATGAATCTCAACGTCAAGGTATTTGGCAAAATCGTTATGCTGAAGTGATAAATAGTGAAATACGCTTAGGACGATTAAACATTAGTTTTGATTCATTTAATAAACTGTTATTTGGCTTAGAAAACGTATTAGTGATTTATTTTGCTGCCATGATGGTAATGGCTAATAGTTTATCTGTGGGCATGGTGTTAGCTTTTATTGCTTATAAGGGCCAACTAACTAGTCGATTTGCCAACCTTATAGAACAAATCATTCAATTTAAGATGATGCGTTTACATCTTGATCGTATTGCCGATATTGCTTTGACTGAGCAAGAAGCTAACCGAGAAGGTGAAGCCGTGTTTTCAAATAGTGAGGCTGATGAACCAAAAGGACAAATAACGCTAGAAAATATCTGCTTTAATTATAGTGATGATCAAGCACCAATATTAAATAATGTTAACTTATCATTAACTGCTGGCGACTCGATTGCTATTACAGGTGCATCAGGAGCGGGTAAAACCACATTAATGAAGATTATGTTGGGTTTATTGCAACCTTCTTCTGGTAAAGTATATCTTGATGGTAAAGATATTACTCAAGTGGGCTTGAAGAATTATCGTAAGAAAATAGCGGCGGTTATGCAGGATGATACACTTCTTGCTGGCTCTATTGCGGATAATATAAGCTTTTTTGATCCCCAGCCCAATTATTTAAAAATAGAACAGTGCGCTCACTTGTCTGCTATTCATGACGATATTAACAAAATGACCATGGGTTATAATTCATTAGTAGGTGATATGGGGTCTAATTTATCAGGTGGTCAAATTCAGCGCCTATTATTAGCTCGTGCGCTTTATCAATCACCATGCGTATTATTTATGGATGAAGCCACTAGTCACTTAGATAAAGATAACGAAACTAAAATTAGCGAGCAAATTCAACATTTGCCAATGACTCGGATCATGATTGCTCATCGACAAGAAACAATTAATATGGCTGAGCAAGTTTATTTATTAAATAATGGAGTATTAACTAACTTAAATGATGATTGCTCCAAAACCGCTAGTTAACCCAATAAATCTTGCTCAACAAACGTTTTGGCCTTTACCTGACAAGCAGCAAGCATAGCCTCTTTTAAAGATTGTTCCGTACATCACGCGGTAAAAAGTGGTGTGCCACAAGGATCTAATTTACCTAACGATGAATATGGGGTTATATTTCCTGAAAAATCATCTGAAAATGCTGCGCAAACACCCGTAGATAAATACAACAGTATTATGATGCCCAGTAACGCTTCGCATATTCATTTAAGCGCTTAATAAATCATCACTGCGCTTGGGCTTAATATAGACAAAATACCCAAGCGTTCTAAATCACAATACTCTACTGCTGAGGCAAGTGTTTTTTCGTTTAAACCTAAGTGTACTAATTGCTGCTCGCTAATAAGTGGCGAAAAGCTTGTTGATTTATTAATAAACTGACTAGTCATCAGTCGTTTAGCAAGATAAAGTAATTGCGACTCCGTATTTATTAAATCAAAATCATCTTCATCTTGATTTCGAATAGGTGCCACCAAACTATAGGGTAATTGCCATAATTTTAACAGTTCGGCGCCACAATCTGCATAAGTAAAAGCTAAAATTTCTTGCTGTTTTTGCCAAGGGTAAATACTGGCATCATCACTTTGACATAGACTAATTTTTTCAGGGGCAACTTGCTGTACAATTAATTCCCCTAAATTATGCAGCAAGCCCAAAATAAATAAACGCTCGGCATTGGCTAAGTTTAAACTACTGCCTAAATATTTAATTAACAGCGCACAATCAACGCTTCTTTCCCAGAAATCTTCTAAATACTTTTTATCTGCCGTTACTGACTTAAATGCTTGAGTTGAAAAATAAGCGATAACAAGATTGTAAACTTCAGTGATACCTAGCACCAGAACCGCTTTAGAAATGGTATCAATTTTACCTGGATAACTAAAAAAGGAGCTATTCGCCAACTTTAAGATACTACCCGCAAGGGCGGGATCAATTAAAATCACCTCACTAATATCATCAATAGTCGAGGATTCATTATCTATTAACTCTTTAATCCGCAAAAAAGAATCAGACAAGACAAACAGCTCACTTGCTTTTTCAGCGTAGTCAATTGCATTCATAAGTTGTTATCCTTTGGTATATACTCAAGTGAATTCAAAATGCAGGATTCAGCTGGAATTAGAAACGTCTTTAGGCAAGGCATTGATTGAAGAGAATGGTTGTTCCATTGTCGAAATCAATAACGCCGCATAAAACGTTTCTAAACCAGCCCTTTGGGGATGCCTGAGCAAATCATGCTCTTCGTTGCATCTGTTTTTAAGGGAACAACCATTAATAAAAAGATGCGCCTTGCTCATGAATCGCTCAGACATCCTGAAACTCGCATATTGAGTTCATTTGAGTATAAGCAAAGATTAATCGTATTACCTATAAAGTTAGCACAATTTGACTAAAAAACGCCCTCAGCGATTAATATTCAACACTTATTTGATAGGAAGAAAATTTACGCATATTAATCACCCCTTGCTCAAAAATTAAATATTGCCCTTTAATGCCTAACAAAATACCTGACACTATTGGCGTTTTATCAAAATTAAAGGAGCTAATTTTAGTTAAATATTCACTCACCGGGTAATTTATCTCAACCATCTCTTCATCCAATATTTGCACGGCATCACTACCAAATTTCAATGCCACATCTGCTAGTCGCTGCTCAATTTGAGGAATTAATTCTGCCGCTTTAACTTTTAAGTCAATAGGCTCATTGCTGCCTTTTAACATGGCTCGCCAATTGGTTTTATCGCTGATAAATTCAGCTAAGGCGGTTTCAACCAAGCCTGATTGTAAGCGAGTACTCACTTTAAAAATAGGCAAGGCTTGTGTTGCACCTTGGTCAATCCAACGGGTTGGAAGTTGTGTGTGGCGCGTAATGCCAACTTTTAGTGCTGAGGTATTCGATAGATAAACATAGTGATCCACCATACAATGTTTCACCCCCCATTCTGGCTCACGGCATGTTCCTAGATGGTGATGGCATGTTTCAGGTTTCATAATGCACATATCGCATTGAGCCAACTTGGTCATACAAGGGTAGCAAAAACCTTGTGAGTAACTTTTTTTAGTGGTTTTCCCACAATGCTTGCACGCTATTTTACTATGAAAGTGTAAGGTTAACTCTTTGCCAATTAATGGATTTAAGTCAATACTTTGCTGCTCTCCATCATCATTAATAGCAGCTAAAGGAAGCTGGTATTGAACAATATTGTTGCTGTCTAATTGGGCTGTTAATTTTTCTACTGCGCCTATGGCTGAAATTGGCATGGTTGCTCTCTATAATCATGGAACTTAAAATTTAATTTTTTGACGGGTCTGTTTCACTGTTTTTCTATTGGATTTACTGGTTAATCTGCGCTGAACGGAGCCCTTAGTTGGTTTAGTCACTCGCCTTTTCTTTTGCACAACTATTACCGATAAAATAAAATCTTTCAGGCGTTTTAAGGCATCGGTTTTGTTCATATCTTGGGTTCGAAAAGACTGCGCTTTAATGATAATAACGCCGTCTTTAGTAATACGAGTATCATTACTTGCCAACAACCTTTCTTTATAAACGGCGGGTAATGACGAACGATTAACATCAAAACGCAAATGAATAGCGGTAGCCACTTTATTAACCCGTTGGCCACCATTACCCGTTGCTCTTATTCCAGTAAGCTCTATTTCCCAATCAGCAAGGCTTATATTATTTGATATTTCTAGCATAAGTCCCCTACCCTAAAATTAATGGCTCTAATTGAGCAGAGCATCTTAACCCGTTGACCACCACTATCCATTACCCGTAGCACGAATGGCACTAAGTTCTATTTCCCAATCAGCAAGGCTTACGTTATTTGATATTTCTAACACTTTTATTTACCATTAATTTATTCAAACTTTACTCTTAACAAATGCTTACTCAACAATAATGACCACAAAAAACACTTGGTATGTTTATTTATTACGCTGTAATGACAATAGTCTATATGCAGGTATCACTACTAATATTGAACGTCGTTTACATCAACATAATCATACCAAGCTTGGTGCTAAGTATACTAGAGCAAAACGACCTGTGACACTTGTCTTTATTGAAAGCGCAGCAGATAAAAGCACCGCAAGTAAAAGAGAATACCAATTAAAAAAGCTAACTAAAATAAAAAAAGAGCAATTAGTGAGTACTTACCTTAGCCAGCAGTCAGACATTAACAGCGCTACTTAGAGGTCTGCTATGTTTATTTTTCGACGGTTTTTTTCGATTTATCGATCGAACGCTGTTAGAATGCCTCGTTTTGTAAAAATGAAGTGATAATACATGTCTGAAAAAGCGATAAAAGAAACTATGTTTATTGAGCAATATTGTCCTCTTGATGGCGATAAAATTAGCTTTACACGTCAACAAGGTAGTGATTTTGCTAAGCAAGTGGCCGATGATTTTAATCCTCTCCACAATATTGAAGCAAAACGCTTTTGTGTGCCTGGAGATTTATTATTTTCGGTGATCATCGCTAAAGCAGGTTTACATAAAGAAATGAGCTTTAACTTTTCAGGCATGGTAAATGATGGCATCGCCCTTACTTTTCCTAATGAAATCAACGAAAATTTTGCGGTGAATGATGATAAAGACAAAACTTATTTGTCGGTAGCAGCTAGCGGCGAAAAAACTCACTGCCCGTCATTAATAGATGCCTTAACCAAGGCTTATGTAGATTTTTCAGGCCATACCTTTCCTGATATTTTAGTGAAGTTAATGACCGAAAATAATGTCATGATCAATCCTGCCCGCCCTATGGTGATGTATCAATGCATGAAAATAAATTTAGAACGTCTTGATATTAAAACTCTCTCGCTACAACTTGCGCAAACAAGTTTATCCATTGAAGGAAAACGCGGTGATGCATGGTTGGAGTTTGATTTAATCAGCGAAGGTGAAGTGGTTGGTCATGGTAAAAAACACATGTTATTAAGTGGCTTACGAGAGTATTGCCAAGACAGTGTTGATGCTATGGTTGAGCAATACAAAAACAGCAAAGAGAATTACCATTCAGCACCGAGCAGCTAATTATAGTTGCTTCAAAACTCACATCTCGTCACTTATTTGCTTTCGTGGCGATATTTTTGCTCAAAACCTGCCCGTTGTGTTTGTTTATTTTCACTGCAAAAAGCAAACACAGATAAATTTTTAGGTCGCTGACATCGTGTTGGTTGTTGATAAAATGCCAACCAAGCGCGTTTTTTCTCTCCTTGATATTTTGATTTAATGACAATAGTATTGCTGGTTTTAAATGGCGTACCTGCCTTTATAATTTTGCGATTAACACTACTTTTTTCAGTGCTGTAACTAGCCGTTTTACGCTGACTTTTTTTAGTGGTTTTTTTCTTCTTTTTACCGCTACCATTTTCACATTGCCACCAATTTTTACGCGCTTTATCCTCGCGATTGCGTAAACTTAGCCCTTGCTTAGCTGAATAACCATGGCGCTGCATTGCTTGTATATTTTGCAGTTTTGCTAATAACGGCTTACAACGTTTTTTGGCCTCTAAGGTTGGGGAAGTGATAAAAAAAACAGCAATGAGTAATAGCGATTTGAGTTGAACCATATATTCAGTCCTTGAATAGTTTGCTTGCGGGAAAGCATCCATTGTTATGCACTTGGTATAATTTTAAGCATAGCCTATTTTTAGACTATGCTTAAAGTAATCACAGTTCTTCAGCTTAAAAATTATTACCACAGAGAACGCCGAGTTGTTACGCACGACACTGAAAGCAATAAAACATCGGTGGTGAACAATTACAATTAATCATATAAAACATGGATGTTGATAATGCTTAAACACCAAGTACAAGCTTGCAGGGCCATCTGTTTACTCTTATTGCTTATCTGCTCTTCGCTAAGCGCACAAAATATCAAGCAGCCAAAACCGGCTATTCAACACGCAAAAACCTATAAAACTGTTGACGATATTAAAGCCTTTTGGCTTTCTGAAAAGCTTGATGGAATTCGAGGTTATTGGAATGGTAAACAGCTATTAACCCGGCAAGGCAATCTGATCCATAGCCCTAAATGGTTCACTCAACATTGGCCAGAAAACACCATGGATGGTGAATTGTGGCTCGGCCGCGGGCAATTTCAACCAACACTTTCTTGCGTAATGAAAATAAATATTGATAATAATTGCTGGCAAAGAGTACGTTTTATGATTTTCGATTTACCCAAAAGCAACGAAACTTTCACTCTGCGAATAAAAGCGATGCAGCAATTAGTGAAGCAAACTAACTCGCCTTATTTACTTATGATCAAACAATTCAAATTACAAAATAGCCAACAATTAGACAATAAGCTTAACAGCATTATCGCCCACCAAGGCGAAGGACTCATGTTACACCGAGGTAATGCCCATTATCATGTTGGTAGAACGGCCAACATCATGAAGTTAAAAAAACATCAAGATGCAGAAGCAATCGTTATTGCACACATTGCGGGCAAGGGCAAATACACCGGAAAACTTGGTGCCATAAAAGTCAAAACGCCAAGCGGCATTATTTTTAAGATTGGCTCTGGCTTTAATGATGCTGAACGGGAAAATCCCCCTGAAATTGGCAGCACTATTACCTATAAATACAATGGTAAAACCCAAGCAGGCATACCAAGGTTTGCTCGATTCTTTAGAAAGAGGAATAGTGTTAGGAAAGGAATTGAACTGTAAAGATAGTAACTATTTACCACCGAGCCGCAATGCTCCATAGAGGGCTCTTCGAGCCTACACAAAGGCTTTATCGCTTTCAGTGTCATGGTAGCACCTCGATGCTCTCTACTTCGGTGCTCTCTGTGGTAATACTTTTTAAGCTGAATAATTACAAAAGTATCAGTCTTTATGGTCTGCCGGCAGGTATGAAAAAATGAGTACTTTTAATCCTTTACCCGCGTATGCTTCTTTAAAAACCTCGGGATTAGCAATGCGCTGCTCAAACACACAATCAGGACACTCACGCATTACTTCATCTTTTAAAAATTGTTCATCGAGATCAGGAGAATTTAAACATAACATTAACTTAGCGCCAGCATTCATCCACTGTGGAATACGACGAATTATTTTGGCGTAATCACGCTCAATATTAACACTGCCTTTTTGAAACGAGGGTGGATCACAAACCAGCAAATCATATTTGCCATATTTTTTAATGCGGCTATTCGATTTAAAAATATCAACACCTTCAAAGATAACCTGCTTGCCGTCTTTTTTTGCCAGCTTATTTAATTGCTGGTTCTCTCGCCCTTTACTTAGCGATACCTTACTTAAGTCAATATTGACCACCTGACTGGCACCACCGGCTGTTGCAGCGACAGAAAATGCGCAGGTATAGGCAAACAAGTTCAGCACATTTTTATCTTTTGCCTGTTGGTAAATCCAAGAACGACCATTCGCCATATCTAAAAACAAACCGTTATTTTGTGTCTTGCCAAACTCAATATGATACGACAAGCCCTTTTCAGTCACGATAGTACAATCAATGGCTTCACCTAATAACACTTGTGTGGGTGCAAATTTTTCATAGCGGCGTTGCACTTGCACACTACGACAAGCTGTGATTAGTGCCTGTAATGCTTGAGCCTGTGTTAGTAACCAATCTTCATCAACCTCGCTATACAAGGTAATTAAAATTACAGGTGATAACCAGTCAACATTAACATGTGATAAGTTTTTATAGCCATGGCCTCGACCATGAAAAAGCCGTTGGCAATCAGTAAAATTTGTAGCAGAAATAAATTCAATCATGGGGGATATATAAAGAAGCAGTTATCAAAGTAAAAAGCCGAGCAATAATAACATTGCTCGGCTTAGTGTTTCAAAGTGTTTGTTCTCTTCTTAAGGTATAAAATTTTCACCACTGTTTACCACAGAGCCGCAATGCTTCACCGAGGGCTCTTCGAGCCTACACAGAGGATTTATTATTCTCGGTATAGTGCGCAGCAAGGCCTACATGGATGTAGGTCACTTAGGTTATGCATGGAACATATAATCTGCCTCTGTGATAATAATTTTTAAGCTGAATAAATATAAACTCTCTACAAATTAGAAGCCAAACAAACTCACCGCAAAGAACTTCTGCGTGACCGTGTTAATAAAAATAATCAATACAATAGCAGGAATAAAAGTTCCCAATGAAAAGTTAATATATTTTTCTACCCATGAGCCAATATAATTATCATTACCAAGGCTTAAATGTTCTGATAAGTTCTTTTTCTTCCAGCGATAACTAACAAAGACACACAGTAAAAAGCCATTTAACGGTAAAATAGTGTCGTAGAAAACATCATAAACAATATCAAAGAAAGATTTAGTGCTACCTGCATACGAAGTAAACTCCGTAAAGAAGGTCACCATACCAAAAGAAACCGTGGCAAATACCGTTAAAACACCCGCGGTCATCAATAAAATAGATAAGGCTTTTTTACGACTATGGCATTTCTCGGTCACTAAATAAGACACTGGCACTTCCATGATTGAAACTAAGGAAGTAATGGCCGCAAAAAACACTAAAATAAAGAAGAAGGCAGCAACAGCGCTCGCGCCGATATAACCAATAGAGGCTTGTAAGGCTAAAAATATTTTTGGCAAGAAAGTGAATATTAATGATACTGAACTATCACTCAGCTCACTGGGGTTAACATTAGGATTAAATGAAAATACTGCTGGTAAAATCATTAAACCAGCAACGAAAGCGACGCCAGTATCAGTGATAGCCACTAACTTTGCCGAATTCGGAATATTAGTTTGGTTATTAATATACGAACCGTAGGTTATTAAAATACCCATACCCAATGACAGAGAGAAAAACGCTTGTGATAACGCACCATTAATAACACTCGGCGTTATTTTACTGAAATCAGGTATCAAGAAAAATTTCACTCCTGCCATGGCATTATCAAGAGTCAAAACAAAAATAACCATGATAATTAACATAACAAACAAAGCAGGCATTAAGGTTTTAGCCGCTTTTTCAATGCCGTCTTTTACGCCAGCAACCAAAATAAAATTCACAATAGCCGCCACAACGGCCATGGCAACAAACAAATATGGGCTATTAACAAATTCACCAAACCCTGCGCTACTCGCTAAGTAATCCAAGTTACCTGAAAGGGTTAGCACAATATAACCAAAAAGCCACACCGTAATAACCATGTAAAATACCGCGATCATAAAAGGCGTTAATACCCCTAATAAACCTGCAGCCCCCCACAAAGAGCTATTACCACTTAATTTTTTATAAGCCCCGACAGGCTCTTTGGCTGTTTTTCTGCCTACAGCCATTTCAGCAATCATCACCGGCAGACAAATTAAAAAAACAAACAGCGCATACAAAAGCAAGAATGCCCCACCACCATTTTTAGCCGCATTGACCGGAAAGCCAACTAAATTACCAATACCGACAGCAGAGCCTGCCGCAGCGAGAATAAAACCAATACGGGAGCTAAAATGCTCTCTAGATGCGCTCATAAACTTCCTTCGTTTGTACTTATTATAATTTTAATTGATCAATTAATGATTTTTATAAATCTATCGTTTTTATATTTTAAAGCCGCTTGATGCTAACAAGCTTTATTATTTTTGTCTTCTTTCAAGGCCGGTAAAAAAACTACGAAGTGTATAGTATTTTGTCCACTTCACCTTTAACTTGTCTATTTTGTATTTATTCAGCTGAGAAATATTTACCACAGAGGCAGATTATATGCTCCATGCATAACCTAAGTGACCTACATCCATGTAGGCCTTGCTGCGCACTACACCAAAAATAACCAAGTCTCCGTGTAGGCTCGAAGAGCCCTCGGTGAAGCATCGCGGCTCGGTGGTGAACAGTTACTCTACTTTATTATCTAGAAAATAATTTTGGATTCATCACCGTTAAAATACCTGTTGCATCATTTGCTGAAATTTCAGCAACTTGATCAATATCTTCTTTACTCAACTTTAAACTTTGGCACAAAAATTCATCAATGACTTCATCATAGTCAAACTCACCTTCATGACTATCGAGTAAGGCAAGCCTTGAAGCCAAGTTTAATACTTTGACATCTTTATTGATTTGCTCACTTTGTGCTTGGTTGAAATGACGAATAGGAAGAATGATTTTTTCTGGCAATTGCCAAATCTTAAGTAATTCAGCCGAAATATCCGTATAAGTATAACCTAACGCTAATTCTTGCAGGGCCCAAGGCAAATTATCACTATGGTATTGCTCACATTGCTTGGCAATTTCAGGGGTTATTTTTGCCACTAACAACTCACCAAAATTTTGCAATAAACCCGCGACAAACAAGCGTTCAATATCTTTAATTCCTGCTTTAATCGCTAAGTTTTTGGTCACTAAACCACAATAAATACTCATACGCCAAAAACGTTTTAAGTTAATGGCTTGGTTTTCAAAATGCTTAAAAGCTGACGCAGCAACATCTACTAGCATCATGTTATAAATGGCTTGCGTACCAATAATGGTGATTGCACGTGATATTGTGCTTATTTCGCCAGGAAAATGATAAATGGCACTATTCGCTATTTGCAATAATCGAGAAGTCATAGAAGGGTCAACACTGATCACATCAGCAAAATCACTGATCACTGAATTTTCGTCTTCCATCAAAGCTTTCACTTTAAAACAAGCATCAGGCAAGGCAAAAGAGCCATTCGCTTGCAAAGCGTATTCGTATGCGTTCATAAGAATCCTTAATTATTGAAAATTGTCCTCGCTCAGTATATGCCGTTTATTCAAACGGCACACCAGCATCTTCTTTGATATGCTCAGTAGCAATATAAGTATGAGTGTGCGATATAGCGGGTAAACCAGCAACTTTTTCCAAAATCAATCGATAACTATCCATATTGATAAAGCGTATTTTAAGTAAGTAATCATAACCTCCAGCCACTAAATGACATTCAGCTATTTCCTTTATGTTCACCACTTCGGCTTTAAATAACTTAAAAACATCCGCGGTAGTTCTGTCTAGCGTTACCTGAATAAAGGCTGTCATTCCATAATTAAGCTTACTGGCATCCAATAATGCCGCATAACGTTTAATATAGCCCTCAGCTTCTAAGCGCTTAACTCTATCCAAACATGGGCTAGCACTTAAATTAACCTTTTGAGCTAATTCAACATTAGTAATTCGACCATCTGCTTGTAGCGTTTTTAAAATGGTCATATCGATACGATCTAAGGATTTTGTTTTGTTCATTATCTAAAGCACAATGATTTATAGTGGCTAAAATAAATAATGCCATAGATTTAACGAATAGGAAATAAAAAGCTAGCACCATCATACGAGCGATAATTAGCATAAAAGGTAACGAACATGAAAAATGGCGAGTATGAAAAGTGGCGAGTGACAAAAGCATCACACGCCCAGTAAATTGTCTTAATAACCCGTCACTATTCTTCTTCAATCAAGGTCATTAGCGAGGTATTACCGCCTGATGCCGTGGTATCAATACTAATGGTTTTTTCGGTTAGCAGGCGCTGAATTAAGTTATCAGAGTATTCAGAGGTGATAACAGGTAAGATTGCTCCTTGGCGCTCGGAGAGTTTTTCACTCATGTAATGCTTACGATCACAGTTACTGTCAACAACAACCCCGGCTAATGTAGGATAAGCAAGCATAGTTTCTAAATGGCAAAGCTTTGCTACTTGTAATACATTTTCCCCAGCATCTGTCGACAAAAACTTATCTCTAAACGCAAGTCCTTCTTCATAAAAAAGATCAGAAACGACCGAAATAACGGTATTGCCTGTTGCTAAAGCCGTCACTAACGACATGACCCAAAAATCAAAACTAACATTCTGATCTGCAAAGCAAATTATCGTACCTCTATTTTCTAAATAAAGAATGTTCGACTCACCTGTTGGCCCTGGTAATGTTTGCGGTTTTTTTAACCGTTTTTCAATCTTAATTAATTGATCACGCGCCGAAACTAAAGTGCGGTTTAAATCATCAGCGAAGTCTTCAACAATTTCAACATGAGCAATTTTAGCCAATAACTGACGAACACAAGAAATACGGTTATTAAGCCCGGTTAAACGCCACTCTTTTTCAGCTTTATCCGCTCTTTTCATTAATTTTTTAGCCACTTCTTGGGCCTGAAGATCTCCTGCTAAAGCGATAGCTTGCGAAGGTAAGAAGTTAAATCCCTCTTCATCTGGCGTCGCTTTTTCAACCACTAAACGACTTAAATAATTTGGCCCGCCGGCTTTTGGCCCAGTGCCCGATAAACCGCGACCACCAAAGGGTTGCACACCGACAATAGCACCAATCATGTTTCTATTAATATAAACATTACCTGCTCGTGAAAGCCTAGCTAGTTCAATGGCTCTGTGTTCAATGCGAGTATGAATACCCATGGTTAAACCAAAACCTGTACCATTAATTTTTTCTATTACTTGTTCAATTTCATTGCCTTTGAAACGAACAATATGTACACAAGGTCCAAACACTTCCTTAGTCAACACACTAATATCATTAATTTCATACAAGCGTGGCGCAAAAAAGAAATGACCATCAACCTCAGGTATTTCATTAGCGCTCTGGCCGCCAAACAACTCACATTGATATAACAGCTTGCCATTGGTTTTCATGTAATCGGCATGAGCATGTAAAGCATCAAGGGCTTTTTGATCTATTACAGGGCCAATATCTGTGCTTAATTTGGCGGGATCACCAATATGTAATTCAGCCAAAGCCCCTTTGAGCATAGTAATGACATTATCGGAAATATCTTCTTGTAAAAATAATACTCTTAAGGCGGAGCAGCGCTGTCCTGCCGATTGAAACCCTGACGAAATAACATCATCCACCACTTGCTCTGGCAGAGCCGTTGAATCAACAACCATACAGTTTTGGCCACCGGTTTCAGCAATAAATGGCACTTGATCACCACCACGCTCAGCTAAGGTTTGAGAAATTCGTGTACCTGTTTCGGTAGAGCCGGTAAACATAACAGCCGCAATTCGTTCATCTGGCACTATGGTGCTACCAACAGCACTGCCACGAGCAATAACTGCTTGCACCACGTTTACAGGTAACCCTACAGACTGCATCAACTCAATAGTACGTAAGGCAATAAGACCTGTTTGCTCGGCAGGTTTTGCTAAGACGGTATTACCAGTGGCAATAGCGGCGGCTACTTGTCCTAAAAATATCGCTAAGGGGAAATTCCACGGGCTAATACAAAGTACCACGCCGCGCGCTTCAAGGCGCTCATCCTTACTTTGTTCAATAACACGCGCAGCATAGTAACGGCAAAAATCAACCGCTTCGCGCACTTCATCAACGCCGTCTTGAGCAACTTTACCCGCTTCTTTAATACACAAAGCAATGAGTTCATCACGATGGCGCTCTAAAATATCAGCAATACGACATAATAGTGCCGCACGTTCCGTTACTGGTGTTTTTGACCATGAAGCAAAAGCCGCTTGGGCATTGTCAATCATCACCAACTTTTCTTCTTTATTGTGGTGATAATGAAAACCAATAATTTCGCTATGATTTGCTGGGTTTTTTACCGCATTAGCACCATCAGGCACATCATTTTTATTCAATAAATTATCTACAAACCAATTATCTAAGGCTATTTTCAAGTGGCTAACTTCATTAATGTCAGTTAAATCTAAGCCCTTAGCGTTATCACGACCTTTAATTCCCCGCTGATTATTGTGGTTAAATTCATCTCGATATAAATCAATCGGCATGATGATTTGCTTATTGTATTTATCTTGTAAGCGTTGGGTTTTCTCAACAGGGTCTTCAAGTAAAGACTCAACCGGTTGAGATTCATCAACAATGGCATTTACAAAAGAGGAATTTGCGCCGTTTTCTAATAAGCGACGTACTAAATATGCCAGCAAATCTTCATGATGACCAACAGGCGCATAAATACGACACTGTATAGCTTCTTGCGAAACAATTTGATCATACAAAGAATCTCCCATGCCATGTAAACACTGAAATTCAAAGCCTTGTTTGTCATCGCCGGCCAATTCTACAATAGTGGCGGCAGTATAGGCATTATGGGTGGCAAATTGCGGATAAATACTGTCTCGATACGCGAGTAATTTATTAGCGCAGGCGTGATAACAAACATCCGTAGATGATTTACGGGTAAACACCGGAAAATGACTCATTCCCTCTTTTTGAGCCTTTTTTATTTCACTATCCCAGTAGGCGCCCTTTACTAAGCGTACCATCATGCGGCGATTGGCTGTTAATGTTAAGGCTCTTAGCCAATCAACGACAAAAAGCGCGCGCTTTTGATAGGCTTGCAGTGCAATACCAAAACCTTGCCAGTCGCCTAAGCGGTTATCAGTGAAAACCGCTGCAATAATATCAAGTGAAATATCTAAACGTTCAGACTCTTCAGCATCAACCGTTAAACCAATATTGTATTTTTTAGCCTGTAAGCACAATGTCATTAATTTAGGCACAATTTCAGCCATCACTCGCGACTTATGGCTGAATTCATAACGAGGGTGGATAGCAGATAGCTTTACGGAAATACCTGGCACTCGGCGGGGATCATTTTTACCTGAGCGTTGTGCCGCCTGACCGATAACGTCGATGGCATCTTGATATGATTTTAAATAACGCTCGGCATCGGCCATAGTGCGGGCGCCCTCACCTAACATATCATACGAATAAACATAGCCTTGCTGCTCTTTCTCAGCGGCACGTATCGTGGCATCAACAATGGTTTCACCCATAACAAACTGTTTGCCCATAATTTTCATGGCATAGTTCATTGATTTACGGATAACAGGTTCACCTAAACGACCAATAGTTTTCTGCAATAAACTAAACTTATCCTGATGACGCTTATCCGCATAGCCCACCATAGCGCCCGTGATCAATAATCCCCAAGAAGAGGCATTAACAAATAAAGACTCACTTGCCCCTAAATGTGAACTCCATTGACCTTGAGATATTTTGTCACGAATAAGCACGTCTTGAGTGTGTTTATCTGGCACACGCAATAATGCCTCTGCCAAACACATCAACACCACGCCTTCTTCTGAAGACAATGAATATTCATTTAATAACGCATCGATTGCGCCATTACCTTCTTGATCCTGACGGATTTTCAGCACCATTTTTCGTGCGCGTTCCCAAGCTCGGCTGCGGGCACTAACGTTTACCTCGGCAAAGGGTAAAATATGCTCAACGGCAATATTTTCATCAATACGATAAAAATCACGTATTTTTTGACGGATAGGACAGTCTGTTATTAAAGAGTCAGTAAAAAGCATTAGCAATCCTCCATAATGTTCCAAGATAGAACGAGTATAGTTAATTTTCGAAAATCATTTGAGGCGAATTTTAAAGCTTGAACAACAGAATGTGCTGGTTAAATTGCGGTTTTAACCAATTATAATACGGAAAAAACCACAAAACCCCATAGTTTATACTAAGTTGTTTTATGGTTTTTATTTTTTGTACGATAGCTAACTAAATATTAATCAACATTAATGCGAGTAATATCAGCACCTAACGCTTGTAGTTTGTCTTCAATACGAAGGTAGCCGCGATCAATATGATAAATACGATCGACTTGCGTAGGGGTTTTGGCAACAAGGCCGGCAATCACTAAACTTGCCGAAGCGCGTAAATCAGTGGCCATCACTTGTGCACCATTGAGGGAATCGACCCCTTTGACAATGGCGGTATTACCTTCAAGGGCAATATCGGCGCCCATACGTTGTAATTCTGGCACATGCATAAAACGGTTTTCAAAAATGGTTTCAATCACGGTTGCTGTACCCTGAGCTAAAACATTCATCGTCATAAACTGGGCTTGCATATCCGTTGGAAACGCAGGGTGTGGCGCAGTTTTAACATTGACCGCTTTTGGCTGCTCGGTCATTTCTAGCTCAATCCACTCTTGTCCGTCATTGTCAGTACCCGTGGTGATTTTGGCACCCGCTTCGGTCAACTTGGCTAATACTGCTTCCAACGCGCTTGGGCTAGTATTTAAACACTTAACTTTGCCTTGGGTTACCGCCGCAGCAACTAAAAAAGTGCCAGTTTCAATTCTGTCTGGCATCACTGAGTATTCGCTACCTCTTAGCTCTTCAACCCCTACAATCGTTAACGTATCAGTACCCGCACCAAAAATTTTCGCGCCCATACTGATCAAGCAATTAGCTAAATCAACAATTTCAGGTTCTCGGGCAGCATTTTCAATAACGGTCGTACCGTCAGCCAAAGCAGCAGCCATCATTAGATTTTCAGTGCCGGTAACACTGACAATATCCATAAAAATATTGGCGCCCTCAAGACGACCTTGCTTTTTAGCAACGATATAGCCGTTTTCAACATCAATATCGGCAGCCATGGCTTTAAGACCTTGAATGTGTAAATTCACTGGACGAGCACCTATGGCACAACCGCCAGGTAATGACACTTCAGCGTGTCCCATGCGAGCCAGTAACGGGCCAAGTACTAAAATAGAAGCACGCATGGTTTTAACAAGATCATAAGGTGCGCAACATTCAGTGATATTGCTGGCATCAATACGTAATTGATTGTCACTTAACCACTGAGTTTTAGCGCCTAATTGCCCTAACAATTTAACTGTGGTTAAAATATCATTTAGCTGGGGAACATTATTAAAAACAATAGCCGTTTTTGATAATAGTGCTGACATTAGAATAGGCAGGGCGGCGTTTTTCGCCCCAGAGATAGTAACTTCACCACGTAGTGGCTTGCCACCAATAACTTTAAATGCGTCCAAAATAACTTACTTTCTTAAATTTTGATTAATGGGGAGGGAACCGCTCATTTAGTGCCCTATACTTGATTACAGCCAGTATTACATTAATTGGCTCAATGAGCAGCTTTTTTCTTGGTAAAAACGAATGAAGGCATACGTATTTACCAAAGAGTTACATGTTGAACAATTTATCACGTTGCCATTGGCCTTTGGTGAATGTTTTAACTTTGTTTACATGCACAATAACTCATATTAATACTTTGAACACTTTGACTACTAACATCGCTATAGATTAAACAATTTATCACGTTGCCATTGGGCTTTAGTGAATGTTTTAACTTTTTTAACATGCACGCATGGATACTCGTTTCCACGTACCCATGCACAATAACTCATATTAATACTTTGACTACTAACATCGCTATAGATTAAACAATTTATCACGTTGCCATTGGTCTTTGGTGAATGTTTTAACAGTAACCGCGTGAATACTGCCTTCTTTAATCGCATCCGCTAATGGCGCAAAAACAACCTGTTGGCGTTTAACGCGCGATAAATCAGCAAACATATCGGCGACAGCAACAACACTACATTGTGAACCATCAAATTTAACGTGTAGTTCATCAAGGGTTAATGCGTCATTAATGAGTTTTTCTATATCTTTTACTTCCAAGGGTTTTTCCTCAATAGGTCATTGGTGTAAAAAGCTTATTTGGGTAGAAAGCCTTCGACACCACTTAAATTTATTAAATTATCTAACTTAATTGGCAAATTTGCAAAACGTAATTGGCAATTAACTAACTGTGCATGCTCAAGTAAATAAAATAGCCAAGCAAGTCCTGCGGTATCCACCTTACTGACTTGTTGTAAATCCACTAAAGCACTGCTTTGTACCAACAGCGATTTAACCTTTTTTTTAGTCACTTGCCTCAATGTATGACGAGTTAACTCGCCTTGTAGACATATTGTGCCTTGGCTAAGCGTAATACTAATATCTGCCACAAGTTAGCCTGCTTTTTTAGTTGAATTAGACGCTTTATTTTTAAAAACGATATTGCGCGCGCTTTTTTTCTTCAGCATTTCTGTGACATAAGGTAGGCCTTTTTGGCGAATGATACTGCCTAACTCAGCTTGTTTACTATCAAGAAGACTAACGCCTTCAGCAACCATATCGAAGGCTTTCCAGTTATTGGTTGAACGGCTTTTTCTTACCTTAAAAGAAACATCAATATCATCTCTACCTGACATCAGTATTTTAGTATTAACCGCCACTATTTTTTTATCGGCAAAATTTTTCTCTGGCGCAAACTCAACTTCTTGATTGTCATAAAGGGTGAATACTTGCGCATAAGAAGTCACTAAATATTCCCGAAACACTGGCACAAAAGCACGACGTTCAGCATCGGTAGTT
Source organism: Colwellia sp. 39_35_sub15_T18 (assembly GCA_002162675.1). GTDB lineage: Bacteria > Pseudomonadota > Gammaproteobacteria > Enterobacterales > Alteromonadaceae > Colwellia. The sequence continues at coordinate 68,560 of MAAE01000053.1, forward strand.
TTCTTTAAATGTTTGCCAATCACTTTAAACGCTGAGTATTTGTAATTGATATAAGGCATCAATTCTTCACGCACAATATCTTTTAGTAGATTGGGGTTGGCTTTAATCGCTTGTTCTTCAGAGGCAAAGCGTTTAAAGGTTTGTCCTGCCACCTTTTTGATCATCACATAAGGATTTTTTTTGTCTACGTATACACGAGTAGCCGCTGATGCATTGGCTACTGCCGCATCATCATAAGCCAGTGCATTTACACTCACTAAACTCAGCAGCATACTGGCTAGTAACAATACAGGTGTCGTTAATCTCGCTCTCTTCATTGTCATTATTCGTCACCACTTCCTTGGCTAAACAAAAACTGCCCTATTAATTCTTCTAATACTAAGGCTGGCTTAGTATCTTCAATATAATCACCCGGTTGTAGGGTTTCAAGGGAGTCATCCATAAAGCCTGGTTGCAGACCTACATACTGTTCACCTAATAACCCTGACGTTAAAATGGCTACTGACGTTGCTTCTGAGAAGCTACTGTATTCTTTATAAATCTTTAACGTTACCACCGGCGTATAATCTTCATTATCTAAGCTAATATCACTGACACGACCAACGACAACACCACCAACTTTAATGGGCGAGCGAACTTTTAAACCACCAATATTATCGAATTTAGCCAGTAAATTATAACTATCGCCATTACCAGAAATTCCCGAGTTAGCCACTTTTAGCGACAACATGAGTAACGCTGCAATACCTAGTGCAACAAAAAAACCAACCATTAACTCTACTTTTTTTGACATCATGTCTTTCACCAAACGCCCTATTTAATTTACTTAAAATTTTATCTATTAGTTAACAGACGCGATTAAAATCCCGTCTACGAAGAAGAGGAATATCGCCAACAACTTAGCTAGCGAACATAAGCGCGGTTAAGATGAAATCTAACGCTAAAACTAATAGCGATGATTGTACCACAGTCGCGGTTGTCGCCCGAGAAATACCTTCTGAGGTTGGTTCACAGTCATAGCCTTTATAAACCGCAATCCAAGTAATAACAAAAGCAAAAACGACACTTTTAATAATGCCATTAAGTATATCTTTATTAAAATCTACTTGATCTTGCATTACCGACCAAAAAGTACCGCCATCAACACCAAGCCAATCAACACCGACAAGGTGCGCCCCAAAAATTCCCACCATAGAAAAAATAGCGGCTAATAAAGGTAGGCTGATAAAACCCGCCCAAAAACGTGGCGCAATAACACGGCGCAGCGGATCAACCGCCATCATTTCTAAACTCGATAATTGCTCTGTGGCTTTCATTAACCCTATTTCGGCGGTTAAAGCAGAGCCCGCACGCCCTGCGAATAGCAGTGCGGAAACAACTGGGCCTAATTCACGAAGCAATGATAACGCCACCATAGGGCCTAAACTTGCCTCGGCGCCATAACCAACCAAAATAGTATAACCTTGCAGCGCCAACACCATGCCAATGAAGCCACCTGAAACCACGATAATAACCAGTGACATCACGCCAACACTATAGAGCTGAGCAAATAACAGTGGTAAACCTTTTCTTGGGTTTGGTGTATGCAATAAGGCTGATAGCAAAACAATAACGGCTCTGCCTAAACCACTAACAAGCGCTAAAGTATTTTTCCCTAATAATTGTAACTGCTGCATTATTTATTACCTTGCGTTACGTTAGCAAGGGCATCAATGGCAACCCCTTTAACAAGTTCTTGTTGGTAGCTCGGTGCAGGAAAATGAAATGGTACCGGACCATCAGCTTGTCCTTGTACAAATTGTTTAACGAGTGCCGAGTCATCTTGCCTTATTTGTTCAGGCGTACCTTGTCCGATAATTTTTTGCTCAGCAATAATATAAATATAATCGGCAATACTCATCACTTCAGGCACATCATGAGATACCACCACGGAGGTTAGTCCTAAGGCATCACTTAATGAGCGAATTAAACGAACAATAACTCCCATTGAAATAGGGTCTTGGCCAGCAAAAGGCTCATCATATAAAATTAATTCAGGGTCAAGAGCAATAGAACGGGCTAAAGCGACACGCCTCGCCATACCACCAGAAAGCTCATTCGGCTGTAGATCTCTTGCACCACGCAGCCCTACTGCCTCAAGTTTCATTAATACTATTTTTTCAATAATAGCTTCGGGTAGGTTGCTATGTTCACGAATGGGGAAAGCAATGTTGTCATACACACTCATGTCGGTGAATAAAGCACCACTTTGAAACAACATACTCATGCGCTTTCGCGTTTCATATAATTCTTTTCGAGAAAGTTTAGGAATATCTTTGCCTGCAAATAATATTTGCCCACTTTCAGGGCGTATTTGACCACCGATTAAGCGCAGTAAAGTAGTTTTACCAATGCCACTTGGCCCCATAATGGCTGTTACTTTTCCTTTCGGAATAACCAAGCTAATATCATCATAAATAACACGTTCCCCTCGTTTAAAGGTTAGGTTATTTATTGCCACTAAATTGTCAGAGTTTACTTGTGTTGTCATAGATTAACGTCAATGTTACTTATTGATTACTTATTGATTACTTTTTGATTACTTATGAGAAAAATTAAATAATTCACTTTCCTGAATGACAATTATTTTACCTGAGAGAAAAAAATTGTCATTAAAAAGTAATAAATTGTCTGATAAAAAATGTCAGAAAATGTAATAAAATGTAAAAAACAAATTTCAGTTTTTTCATTTCAATTCAATTCGTGCTTGAAAATAACACAAACGACAACTATTTTACCGCTAATCGCATTATTTCCTTTTTTTTTAACTCGCAACGGGCGACAATTTAGCCCTCATAACTGGAGTTATTAATGTTAGAACACGTAGGTATTTTATTAGTTGCCCTTACGGCACTGGTTTGGAGTGCAGATAAATTTGTTTTTGGCGCATCTTCATTAGCAAGAAATTTAGGCGTTTCCCCGATGATTATTGGCTTAACCATTGTCGCAATGGGCTCTTCTGCGCCTGAAATGATGGTCGCCGCCGCCGCTTCTCTACAAGGTAACCCAGACACGGCTATTGGCAATGCCATTGGCTCTAATATTACCAATCTTGCCCTAGTGCTAGGTTTTACTGTCTTGGTAAAGCCTTTAGTGGTTTCTTCTTCAACCATTAAGCAAGAATTACCGCTGTTACTGCTATTAACCCTGCTTGCCTACTGGATGCTTTCTGATGATTTCTTTAGCTTTCCCGAAGGCATTGCTTTGATGGTCAGCTTTTTTGGCTTTATTTCTATCTTGTTAATCAAGGCACTAAAACAGCGAAAAAACAATTCACTTGACGATCAGATGATTATTGAAGCGGAACAAGATTTACCCGAAGCAACAAGTACAACAAAATCTATTTTATGGCTACTTGTTGGTATTACATTACTGGTGCTAAGTGCTCATTACCTTGTTGATTCAGCAACATTTATTGCCAAAGCTTACGGCATTAGTGACTTAGTAATTGGCTTAACCGTGATTGCCATCGGCACAAGCTTACCTGAGCTAGCCGCCAGTATTGCCAGTATATTGAAAAAAGAAGATGACCTCGCGATGGGCAACATTGTTGGTTCAAATATATTTAATATATTAGCGGTATTGCCTTTTGCTGGCATCATAGCTCCGGGCTCAATAAACCCTGAAGCATCATTGCGCGATGCACCAGTAATGCTCGCCATTACTGGCTTACTATTTATATTATGCTTCAGTCGAAAGTCGGGCTATTTTAGGCTTACCCGCGCAAAAGGCGCACTATTACTAACATGCTTTATTGCTTATCAAGTGTTACTGTTTAGCCAAACAACCATTCACTAGCAACGAACGAACACTAGATACTCACGATTTAATATTCACTATTTAATACTCACTATTTAAAGTAACGCCATGAAAAATTTTAAACAACTTGCTAAGAATGTCATCAATATTGAACAACAAGCGATAGCGGAGTTATTGCAATATGTAGACGACAGTTTTGAGCATGCATGCCAATTAATGTTTTCATGCCAAGGTAGAGTGATTGTTATTGGTATGGGTAAATCGGGTCATATTGGCGGTAAAATTGCGGCTACGTTAGCCAGCACAGGTACACCAGCCTTTTTTGTTCACCCCGGTGAAGCCAGCCATGGCGATTTAGGTATGATCACCAAAGATGACGTAGTGCTGACTATTTCTAATTCAGGCGAAACCAGTGAAGTACTGGCAATTATTCCCGTCATCAAACGCATTGGCGCTAAACTTATTTCTATGACGGGAAATACCGACTCTACGCTCGCCAAATTAGCCGACACCCATGTTTGCATCAAAGTATCAATCGAAGCTTGCCCGCTTGGATTAGCGCCAACGTCAAGCACTACCGCCACCTTAGTAATGGGTGATGCGCTTGCCGTTGCTCTACTCAATGCCCGCGGCTTTACCGCCGATGATTTTGCTTTATCACATCCCGGTGGCAGTTTAGGCAAACGCTTATTATTGCGTTTAAGCGATATAATGCACCAAGGTGATCGTCTGCCAGTAATCAACGAAAAAGCTTTAATCAAAGACGCCTTAGTAGAAATGTCTCTTAAAGGCTTAGGCATGACAGCCGTCATTAACGATGAAGATAAACTTGTCGGCTTATTTACCGATGGCGACTTACGCCGCATTTTAGATCTAAAAATTGATATTCATCAAGATAATATCGCCACCGTAATGACCACATCGCCCAGCGTTGCTCAAGCCGATATGTTAGCAGCACAAGCGTTGAATATTATGGAAGATAAAAAAATTAACGGTTTAATTATTATTAATGAAAATCAGCAACCTATTGGCGCAATGAACATGCATGATTTACTCAGATCAGGAGTATTGTAATGAACACTAACCTTAACATAACAACAAACACCCTTTATGGCGACGTTGCCCCAAACATACTTAATGCCGCTAAAAAAATAAAATTATTAGTTTGTGATGTTGATGGTGTTTTTTCAGATGGTCGAATTTATTTAGGTAACGACGGCGAAGAGTTAAAAGCATTTCATACTAAAGATGGTTTTGGCATAAAAGCGCTTGGCTGCAGTGGTGTTGACGTTGCTATTATAACAGGCAGACGTTCTGCAATTGTTGCCAACCGCATGTCGGCATTAAACGTTAAACACTTAGTACAAGGACAAGAAAATAAACTACCAGCCCTGATTGAGTTAGCCAAGCAGCTTAGTTTATCAGCCGATGAAATCGCTTATATTGGTGATGATACTCCTGACTTAGCCTGCATTTTACACGTTGGTTTAGGGATTGCCGTGCAAGATGCTCACCCGAGCGTGTTAGCAAAAGCTAATTACACCACGTTTGTTCGCGGTGGCTTTGGAGCAGTAAGGGAAGTGTGCGACCTCATTATGCAATGCCAAGGCAATCTTGATAACGCAACAGGCGCCAGTACATAATCATGACACGATTACATTCACTAGCCTTGCTAGTATTATTGTTAGGGGCTACAGCCTACGGTATTATTGAATGGCGCAGCTCACAAACAGTACCCGGCGAAGATATTGATCATGACTTGGTGCCTGATTTTATTGCTGAAGCCCTAAAAAGTAATATTTATACTGAATCAGGCCGGCTATCTCATGCTATTGTTGCCGACAGAATGGAACATTATGCCAAGCTTGAAGTTACCCACTTTGAATTACCAAATTACACTTTACACCCAAAAAATAGTGAATCACCATGGCAACTTAGCGCAAAAGAAGCGACACTATATAAAAATAACAGGGTAATTTTAAATCATCGTGTCCATTTAAAGGCCACCGATGAAAACAGCTTGATACAAGAGATTCATTGTAAGTATTTAGAATTAGATTTAAATACCAATATAATTAGTTCAGAGCAAACCGTGATGGTACAAGGAAAAGACTTCACTATGTATGGTTCGGGCTTAATCATTGACTTGAACACGAAACAAATGACATTAACCGAACATGTACGCACCATTTATAAAAAAACCGAGAGCTAGCTTAAATTAGCTTCTGATAAATAATGTGAAAAACTTTATGATAAAAATTAGCCAAATAAAATCTATCGGGGTTAGCTTATTACTAACCAGTACCCTTTTAAGCTTTGTCGGTTCTGTCCAAGCCGCAAAGAAAGATCTTAGCCAAGAAATCACTATTAAATCCAAGCGTCAATCTGCTGATTTAAAAAATAAAATAGCCAGTTATCTCGAAGATGTTAGCATCCGCCAAGGCTCAATTGCTATCACCGCCGATATTGTGCAAGTATTTAGTAATACCGACGCTAAAACAGGTGAAAAACTCGACACCTACCTTGCTAAAGGTAAACCTGCACTTTTTCAACAACAATTAGAAGACGGTAGTACCATAAGCTTGCAAGCAAATGAAATAAAATATCAACCTGATAACCATATCATTACGGTTTCAGGCAATGCTCAGGTTAAACAAGCCGGCAGCAAAGTGACCGGAGAAACTATTACTTACAACACCTTAAGTGAAAAGTTAGAAGCTGAAGGTAGTAGTGACAACTCAGTTACCACTGTTTTGCAGCCCGCACAAATCAAAGCCCAACAAGAAAAAAACAACGAGAGCAAAGCAAGTAAGAAAGACAATGACAATAACTAACGCAACGAATAATATAGCAGCAACCCTAGTCGCTAAAGGCTTATCTAAGTCATACAAAAGCAGACAAGTCGTTAAAAGTGTTAGCTTACAAGTCAATACTGGACAAATTGTTGGTTTGCTAGGACCCAATGGTGCCGGTAAAACCACCTCGTTTTACATGATTGTTGGCTTAGTACCAAATGATGATGGCCAAATAATGTTAAATGGTCAAGATGTCACGCTTGCCCCTATGCACGAAAGAGCAAGGCGCGGTATTGGTTATTTGCCCCAAGAAGCTTCTATTTTTAGAAAACTCACCGTCAGTGAAAATATTATGGCCATTTTGCAAACACGTAAAAATATTGATGAAGGGCAAAGACAAGAAAAGCTAGAGCACTTACTGGAAGAATTTAATATTTGCCATATTAAAGACAACTTAGGCATGAGTTTGTCAGGTGGTGAAAGAAGACGAGTAGAAATTGCTCGCGCCCTAGCCGCTGAACCACAATTTATTTTACTCGATGAACCCTTTGCAGGGGTTGATCCTATCTCAGTAGGCGATATCAAAAAAATCATCATACATTTAAAAGAGCGTGGCATTGGTATATTAATCACTGATCATAATGTCAGGGAAACCTTAGATGTTTGTGAGCATGCTTATATAGTTAGCCACGGCGAAATTATTGCCGAGGGTAATGCAGATCAAATACTTGCGAATCAAAAGGTCAGAGATGTATACCTAGGTGAACAATTCACGCTATAGTTACTAATATGCTGAATGAATTAAGCTATAATCAAAAATAAGTAATTTAATCATTAAAATAATTAAAACAAGACACAGGATAAGAACAAAACTAAATGCGTCCATCACTGCAACTCCGAATAGGGCAACAGCTCACCATGACGCCGCAACTGCAGCAAGCCATCAAGCTTTTGCAGTTATCGACGTTAGAGCTTCAGCAAGAAATTCAAGAAGTTCTTGAAAGTAATCCGCTGCTTGAAGTCAATGAAGATTCTCCTACTGAAAATAACGAAAATAATAGCGAAAAACTAGAAGAAGCTTTCTCTGCAAACACCAACAGCACAGAACAAACTAGCTCCGAGGGAAACGAAGAGGCAAGTACGACCATTGATGAAATGAGTACTACCGAAGCACTCGCACAAAATGACATCCCAGAAGAACTAAATATTGATACCACTTGGGAAGAAAGTTATAGCGCTGGCGTCTCTAACACAGGAGCCGTTAGCAGCCCTGCTGAAGATTTCACTTATCAAGGTGAAACCTCTGATTCTATTCAAGATCATCTCTTGTGGCAGATGGAGTTAACACCATTTTCTGAAACTGACAGAACAGTGGCTATTGCTATAATAGAAGCTGTTGATGACGCAGGCTACTTAACTGTTTCTTGTGAGGATATTTTAGACAGTGTTGGCATTGAAGGCCTAGAGCTTGATGAAGTAGAAGTGGTCTTAAAACGTATTAATGTTTTTGACCCTATTGGCGTTGCCGCTGCCTCAATTGCTGATTGTTTAATCATTCAATTGAATCAATTTGATGATAACACCCCTTATTTAAAAGAAAGTAAACACATCATAAGTGAGCATATTGACTTACTAGGTAACCGTGATTACCGCCAGTTAATGCGCAAAACCAAGCTCAAGGAAGATCAGCTTCGTGAAGTAATGCGCTTAATTCAAACCCTCAACCCTCGCCCAGGTGATGCCGTCATTAAAGGGGATGATCAATATGTTATCCCTGATGTCTCTGTAGATAAAAAAAATGGCCGCTGGATTGTTGAACTAAACCCGGATACTGCCCCTAAATTAGCCATTAACAAACAATATGCGGCGATGACTAAAACCACAAAATCGTCCACTGACGATGGGCAATTTATTCGCTCTAACTTGCAAGAAGCTAAGTGGTTTATAAAAAGTTTAGAGTCGCGCAATGACACACTATTAAAAGTGTCTAACTGCATTGTACAACGCCAACAAGGCTTTTTAGAGCATGGTGCAGAAGCTATGCGCCCTATGGTTTTAAACGATATTGCTGAAGCAGTAGATATGCATGAATCAACTATTTCACGTGTTACCACCCAAAAGTACATGCATACACCAAGAGGGATTTTTGAGCTAAAGTATTTCTTTTCCAGCCATGTTAGCACTGAAAATGGCGGCGAATGTTCATCAACCGCTATTCGCTCATTAATTAAAAAACTCATTTTAGCGGAAACACCTGCTAAACCGCTAAGTGATAGTAAAATGGCCGATTTATTGGCTGAGCAGGGAATTAACGTTGCCAGACGGACAATAGCTAAATATAGAGAATCCTTATCTATTCCACCGTCTAATCAGCGTAAAAGTTTACTGTAAAACCTAACTTATTAAGGAATATGCTTATGCAAATTAATCTTACTGGTCACCATGTAGAAATTACCGCCTCTTTACGCGATTATATAGACACGAAATTTGCCAAGCTAGAGAGACATTTTGATCATATTAATAATGTTTATGTCGTACTAACGGTAGAAAAATTAGACCAAAAAGCCGAAGCAACTGTACATTTAAATGGCAGCGAAGTTCATGCCTCAGCTATCAATGCAGATATGTACGCATCTATCGATACCTTGGTTGATAAATTAGATCGTCAAGTACTCAAATATAAAGGCAAAATTGCCAACCACTAAAACTCTTTCGAAGTATTATGACCCTACAAGATATATTAACACTGGACTGCACTGAATGTGCAGTACCAGCTAGTAGTAAAAAACGCATTTTTGAAACCCTTTGCCAGCTTGCCGCCAATGAAATAGGTGAAAGAGATAGCAGTACTCTGCTAGAAAGCTTACTCAACAGAGAAAAAATGGGCAGTACAGGTATTGGCAACGGTATTGCTATCCCGCACGGCAAGTTAGCAAATACCAATAAAGCAGTTGCGGTACTACTCACCACAGAACAAGCTATTGATTTTGATGCCATAGACAACAAACCCGTTGATATATTTATCTGTCTCTTTGTACCGCAAGATAGCACACAAGCACATTTAGAAACGTTACAAAGTATCGCTAAACTATTCAGTGAACGAAAAACGGCCAAACAAGTGCGAAAATGTACCAATAAAAAAGCCTTATTCAACCTTATTCAACAAACACATTAAGTGACGAGCAAATAAAGTGGCGAGTTTCGAAGACAGCAACACTTGAAACTAATAAACTCATTACTCCAAGCTTGAAGCTCAAACGGATAACCTCGGAACTTAAAATATGAAACTCATTATTGTTAGTGGTCGCTCTGGCTCAGGTAAATCAGTGGCCTTAAGAGTTTTAGAAGACTTAGGCTATTACTGTGTTGATAATATCCCCGTTAATTTGCTACCCGCATTAACTCATACCGTTGTTAATGACTACGACAATGTCGCCGTCAGTTTAGATGTTCGTAACCTACCCAAAGACCCCGAAGATATTCTAGAGATTATTGCTTACTTACCTAGTGCCATTGAAGTGACAACATTATTTTTAGATGCTGACGATAAAGACTTAATCCGCCGCTTTAGCGAAACCCGTCGTTTACATCCGTTAATTAAAGAAAATATCCCCTTAGAGCAAGCGATAGCATTAGAAAAAAAGCTGCTATCTCCCATCTCAACCCGTGCTGATTTATACATTAACACCAGCCAATTAAGCCCACATCAACTGGCCGATTTAGTGAGAGAACGTATTTTAGGTAAAAAAACCGGGGCAATGGTATTAGTGTTTGAATCCTTTGGGTTTAAACATGGCATTCCTGCCGATGCTGATTATGTTTTTGACGCGCGATTCTTACCTAATCCGTTTTGGGAAGCTGAACTTAAAGGGCATACCGGCTTAGAGCAACCAGTTAAAGATTTTTTTGCTAGCCAACCCATTGTCACCAAGTTTATTTGGCAAATAAATAGCTTTATGATGACTTGGTTACCACATTTAGAGCGTAATAATCGTAGCTATGTCACTATAGCCATTGGTTGTACTGGCGGAAAACATAGATCCGTTTATATCGCTGAGCTACTGGCTAGCAACTTTAGAAAAGAGCAAAAAGACGTACAAACTCATCACAGAGACATAGAAAAAACCAAAAATAACTAATAACTAATAACTAATAACTAATAACTAATAACTAATATATGAAATAAATCATGAGCACTGTTTCTAAAGAACTAACCATAGTAAACAAACTCGGTTTACATGCTCGTGCCGCGAGTAAACTAGCACAGCTTTGTCAAAATTTTACCGCTAAAATCACCCTTGAATTAGAAAATAAAAGCGCCGACGCAAACAGCATTATGGCAATTATGCTACTTGCTGGCGGTCAAGGAAAAATAGTAAAAGTCACCGCCCAAGGTCAGGATGCCGAACAAGCATTAATCGCTGTTAGCCAGCTTATCGGTAATAGGTTTGATGAATCAGAGTGATGATAAAATTCTAAGGTAAATTAGCTAACCAGCCCTACATTTTTGTAGGGCTTTTTTATTGCGATAAAAAAAATTCTCAAATAAAAAAGCTGCTAAAACCACTAAGTTACGATAGACTTAAGCAGTAAAACATCTCCAAAACATTCTCTCCAATCCTAAATAACAGACACAATAGCTATGCCAGAACTATCAGAGCAAGAAGGTATTCAAAAAAGGCTATACCAAGTTAATGAAGCGCTTGGTGATGGCATGTTTGTTTATGTGCGTAAGCTTTTACAAGAGCTTCCAGCTTACGATTTAGCGCTTATTCTTGAATCTTCACCGGCAAAAAATCGCTTAGTTTTATGGCAACTTATTGATGCTGAATTTCATGGTGAAGTATTAGAAGAACTTAATGAAGAAGTACGTAAAGGCATCCTCAAGGGCATGCGTCCAGAAAAGCTTGCTGCAGCAGCAGAAGGCATGGACATCGATGATATTGCTGAGGTTTTACGTACCCTACCCGATAGAGATTATCAAGAAGTTCTCAACTCGATGGACTCACAGGATAGAAGCCGTGTAGAAGCTGCTTTATCCTTTGAAGAAGATACCGCTGGCGGTATCATGAACACCGACACCATCACCATACGCCCAGAAGTAACTGTTGATGTAGTATTACGCTACTTACGCTTAAAAGCTAAACTGCCAGAAGCGACTGATTCTTTCTATGTGGTTGACCGCAATAATCGCTTTATTGGTGCGGTATTCTTAGCTGCCATCGTTACCGCCAAGCCCGACGAAATTATTTCTAACCTGATTAACGCCGACATTGAAGCCGTACAGGCAGATATGGGTGAGCAAGAAGTTGCGCAGCTATTTGAACGTCATGACTGGTTTTCAGCACCTGTTGTCGATCAAGCAGGACATCTTCTTGGCCGTATTACTATAGATGATGTCATCGACATCATTCGTGAAGATGCTGAACATTCAATGATGAGTATGGCGGGTTTAGATGATGAGGCGGATACCTTTGCCCCAGTCATGAAAAGTACCAAACAACGTTCATTATGGTTAGGTGTTAACCTTATTACCGCTTTATTAGCGGTAGCAGTAACCAGTATGTTTGAAGGTGTTTTTCAACAGCTGGCTATTTTAGCGGTATTAAACTCTTTAGTGCCAAGCATGGGCGGTATTGCTGGTAATCAAACACTCACTTTAGTGATACGCGGCATGGCGCTTGGTCATGTCGGTGATAGTAATGCTAAGGCACTATTAACCAAAGAAATTGCCATTGGCTTTCTTAATGGCATTATTTGGGCACTGATCATTGCCAGTTTCGTCGCTATTTGGAAACAAGATCTAGCTTTAGCGGGTGTTATCGCCTTTGCCATGTTAATGAATATGACTGCTGCTGGTCTGGCAGGCGTTGCCATTCCAATATTACTCAAACGGGTAAATATTGATCCCGCACTTGCCGGTGGCGTTATTATTACTACCGTCACCGATGTAGTGGGTATTTTTGCCTTTTTAGGCACAGCAACACTGTTATTAACCTAGAAAAACAGTGAGTTACTAGCAACTCGTCACTCGAAAACTGTCTCTTTACTGCCCTGCCACTTGCACTTCATCAATTAATATTGAACCTGTGCTAATGCTACCGTGTCTATCAAAATCTGCACCAACAGCAACAATGCCTTTAAACATAGTTTGTAGTTTACCGGCAATGGTAATTTCACTCACCGGATAGGCTATTTCGCCATTTTCTACCCAGAAGCCAGCAGCACCACGAGAGTAGTCGCCATTAACCACATTAACGCCTTGCCCCATTAATTCAGTCACTAACAAGCCTGTACCGAGTGTTTTTAACATGGCATCAAAATCAGCTTCTTTACTTCCTCTACTAGCAATATTTTTATCTCGAACTAACCAGTTATGAATACCACCCGCATGGCCCGTAGTCGTTAACCCTAATTTTCGCGCTGAGTAACTGGTTAACAAATAAGTTTGTAGGGCACCATCAATAATAATATCTCTATCGGTTGTTACCACACCTTCGCTATCAAAGGCACTACTCGCTAATGCCTTAGGAATATGAGGGCGCTCTTGAATAGATAAAAATTCAGGAAAGACCTCTTTTCCTAATTCATCAAGTAAAAAAGATGACTTTCGATATAAATTACCACCACTGATAGCGGCGATAAAATGCCCCCAGAGGGTGTTGGCAATATCGGCACGAAATAATACCGGAACTTTCATGGTTGATAGTTTTTGTGGCTTCAAGCGAGAAATAACTTCACTGGCCGCTTTTTTACCAATATCAACGCCACTGTCTAACAAAGTAAAATCGCGATTGACATCATAGGCATAATCTCGCTCCATAGCATCATCACTGCCAGCAATAACCACACAGCTTAAACTATGACGAGAGCTAGGATAACCCACTAACTGACCATGACTATTACCATAAACCTTAAACCCTGAAAAACAGTCTAAACTTGCCCCATCAGAGTTAGTAATGCGCTTATCACTTTCTAAAGCACTCTGCTCACACGCTTTAGCAATATCTATGGCCTGCTCAGTCGTTAATGCTTTCGGGTGATATAAATCTAAATCTTGGTTCTGCATTGCTAATAACGCTTTATCAGCCAAGCCAGAACAATCGTCAACCGAAGTATATTTGGCAATATTAATCGCCGCCTCTACCGCTTGTGTTAAAGCTTTCTCTGACAAATCGGCCGTTGAGGCGCTACCTTTTCTTCCTTGTTGATAAACAGTAATACCCAAAGCACCATCATTGGTAAATTCAACATTTTCAACTTCCCCTAAGCGTGTGCCTACGCTCAAGCCTTGTTGCCGACTCATGGCGACTTCTGCGCCATCAGCACCCAGCGATTTAGCAAGTTCAAGTACCTTGCTGACGCGGTGTTTTACTTCATCCATTTGCTCAAGTAATGGGTCGGTCGTTTTATTGATTGTGGTCATATAATTATCTATTTGGGCTTTTGAATATCAACTTTACCGTAATTTGCGTATAATAAAGTTAGTATTGATTAAATTTGACTTATAGTAACAACCATTATGCCCCACTCTGCCAACGATATCGACGACTTAACACCAGAAATAGAATTAAAAAGTAAAACTGAAATAAAAAAAGAAATGCACCAACTGCAAGACTTCGCACAGTCTTTAGTGGAAATGTCTAAGCACCAACGTAGCCTTATGCCACTCAGTGAAGATCTTAAAGACGCTATGGTGGTTGCCGATAAAATTAAAAACAAACACGAAGCGCTTCGCCGCCATATTCGCCATATTGCCAAAATATTGCTGGAAACAGATCTTGCCCCTATCCACCAAGCGATTGATGTGATGGCCAATAAGCATCAGCAAGCAACGGCTAAATTTGAGCGTTTAGAGAATTTGCGAGAGCAATTGATTGAACAAGGTAATGACGCTATTGAAGCTTTATTAGTTGAGTTTGAACAACTAGATAGACAAAAGTTAAAACAATTAGTGCGTCATGCCGCTAAAGAGAAAAAAGCTGAAAAGCTAGGTAAACATTATAAAAACCTGTTTACTTACCTGAAAGAAAGTACCTAAAAGAAAGTACCTAAAAGAAAACAGCTAAAAACGTAGAGGGGTTTTAATCGCGCTGGTGCAAGAGCATTATACAAAAGCATTTAGCGCGAACAAGTTCCCGCCTACATACGAAAATACTACCGCTCAGTGACGAGCAAGTAAGGTGTCGAGTATCGAAGCGCTACTTCTTTTCGACACTCATAACTAATAATTCGAAGTTAATAACTCTAAGTTAATAACTCTAAGTTAATAACTCTAAAAAGCTTTTACTGTGTACCACCAATCGTCATTTCATCAATTTTCAAGGTTGGTTGACCCACACCAACAGGGACGCTTTGACCGTCTTTACCGCAAACACCCACGCCCGCATCTAATTTTAAATCGTTACCAACCATAGAAACATTCTTCATTGCTTCAGGGCCACTGCCTATTAACGTTGCACCTTTCACTGGCGTTGTTATTTCGCCATTTTCAATAAGGTAAGCTTCAGAGCTGGTAAACACAAATTTCCCCGAGGTAATATCAACTTGCCCACCAGCAAAGTTTGGTGCATAAATACCTTTCTTCACTGACTTAATAATATCTTCAGGGCTAGACTCACCAGCAAGCATGTAAGTATTTGTCATACGCGGCATAGGTAAATGAGCATAAGACTCTCGTCTGCCATTCCCTGTTGGTTTTACGCCCATCAAGCTAGCATTATGTTTATCTTGCATATAGCCCTGTAATATTCCTTTTTCAATGAGCACATTGTATTGTCCTGGCACACCTTCATCATCAATATTCAGCGAGCCACGACGATTTGCCATGGTGCCATCATCAACAATGGTACACAGTTCAGAACAAACTTTGCTACCAATTTTACCCGAGAAGGTTGATGAACCTTTACGGTTAAAATCACCTTCTAGCCCATGCCCTACGGCTTCATGTAATAATACGCCTGGCCAACCTGCACCAAGTACGACAGGAAAAGCGCCTGCGGGAGCTTCTACCGCCACAAGGTTAACCAGTGCTTGACGTACAGCTTCTTCGGCGTAAGTTAAATAACGAGCCTTACCCTGTTCCATTTCAAAGAAATAACTATAATCAGTACGAGCACCACCACCGGCGCTGGCTCTTTCACGTTTACCATTTTTTTCTACCAACACCGAGCAGTTAAGGCGCACTAACGGGCGAATATCAGTACCATAAGTACCATCACTGGCGGCCACTAATATTTTTTCATAAACCCCAGACAAGCTGACAATAACTTGCGAAACACGGCTATCAACCTGCCTTGCGTGCGCTTCAACTTCATGTAACAAAGTGATTTTTTGCTCTTGGGTTAAGCTACCAAGCGGTTCAATGGCTTGATAAATTTTTATCGGTGCTTGACGTTTAAAGGCTTGAACTTGTGCACCTTGACCACTATCAGCAATACCCATTGCGGCATCGGCTGCTTGCTGCAAGGCAAGGGGAGATATATCATCAGAATAAGCAAAGCCTGTTTTTTCACCTGAAATTGCTCGCACACCAACACCACGCTCCATGTTATAAGAGCCTTCTTTCACTATGCCGTCTTCTAACATCCAAGATTCATGCTGACTAGACTGAAAATAGAGATCAGCAAAGTCGACTTGTCGTGCCATCATACTCGTTAAGGTGGTTGATAAAATAGCATCATCTATATGGCTATCGGCTAATAAGGCTTGCTCAACTTTATTCATTTATAACTCGGCTTTTAATTAGGTATTAATTGGGTATTAACTCAGTATTAATTGGGTATTAACTCAGTATTAATTGGGTATTAACTCGATAATAATTCAGTACTAATTCGGTACTAATTCGATATTACAGCATGCTTTAACGGCATGCTTGCTCTAATTCGTTTGATCTCTTCAGGATTAAAGTCGCTACTAATAACGCCCTCACCTGCTTCAAGACAAGCTAAGATTTCGCCCCATGGACTAATGATCATAGAATGCCCCCATGTTTCTCGGCCATTTTCATGTACGCCTTCCTGCCCTGCAGCAACAATGTACACTTGATTTTCAATGGCACGAGCTTGTAGTAATGTTTGCCAATGCGCTTTACCCGTAACCCGAGTAAAGGCGCTTGGTACAGTAATTATATCAGCACCTAACGTATTTAGCGTTTGATAAAGTGCAGGAAAGCGAATATCAAAGCAAACCGTTAAACCAATGTTAGCCAGCGGCGTGTTAACTAAACAGGGCTTACTGCCTGCTTGAGTATAACGCGATTCACAATAATTTTTTGCATTATCCTGAACGCTAACATCAAATAGGTGAATCTTATCATAGCGCCCTAATATTTCACCACTTGGACCGAAAACACAGCTGCTATTAGTGAATTTATTGCACTGCTCTGCTGTTTCATTTTCATTTTTACTTTTACTGCTAAGTAATGGAATAGTGCCGCCAACAAGGTAAACACAATATTTTTTAGCTAGCTTGCTTAATTCTTGTTGCAGTGTACTAACCAAGCCATTTTTCAATTGCTTACTGTCTTTAGCCAGTTGTAATTGTGCCTGATCAGCAGCACCAAAAAATAAACAACACTCAGGCAGCACAACAATATGCTCGTCATTGCCATAATCTGCCGTTAATTGGGCTAATTGTTTAGCAATAGCTTGAATGTTTTCTGCAACATTTGGCTTAGCATTGAGTTGCATGGCACTCAGCTTAACGTGCTTATGTTCCATCGCAGCAGCTCTAGTGGCAGTAGTTTTAACCATTACTCAGCTCATTAGGTAAGTCATGCAAATTTTCAATGGCTTTATACTGTTTTAGTGATTGCGGTTTAGTACCATTGTCTTCTTTATTGTTACTATCGCTGCTATTGCCTTTATCACTGCCATTGTCTTTATCGTTATTGTCAACAAATTCTGGCGGCGTTGAACGACCAACACTGATATCACGGCTTTTGCGTTTAACTTCTTTAAAATTAGGTTCATCAAGACTACCTGTTAACTCGAAATTAAACTCTGAAACCACTTGCGAGGTGATCACTTGGTCTATCGCTACACCCGCTAAAAACACCACTGGGTTTAATGTCGCTATCCAAGCAAGCACAGGTAAGCTCGACGTTAAGTTTGGCTTGTAAGTCATTTTATAGTCAAGCACATCAGAGACAAAGTTGGTGTTGCCCTTAATATATAAATTGCCTGCGGTGCCATTCATACGAGTGTTATCTGTATATAACACCCCATTTTTAATGTGATAATCACCTTTAATATCGCTGTAAAACATACCGTCGCTGAAAATATCGCGAAAATCTAAGGTTAACTTTCTCACCAATGATTCAAGACTTAGCACTGAAAATATTCTCGCCTTATCACTTACTTCGGCTAAATAACCATCATCTATTTTAGTGTTTATCTCACCATTTAAATGCTCAAAAGCAAACTCATGAGGCCCGCCTTGCCAATGCAAAGTAAAATCAAGCTTACCGCCACTGTCACGGATAATAGAGCCGTAACCCAGTTGTTCAAGTTCATATTCAATATCTTTCAACATCAAATTACCTTGAATATCAGTACTATAGCCTTGAGGCTTTTTTTGCCATTGACCAGCAAACTTAAACTCTGCTTGTTCACGTTTGGCACTAAAATGATCGATGCTGATAGTATGTTCATTTTTACGCGATATGGAAAAATTCACCTCTCCCAAGTCTATCTGATCTATTTGGCAACGGTCACAATGCAAATTGATTTTAGGAATATTGGTAAAAATCTCATGCTCATTAATGGTAGCAACCACCTCATTTGCTAACGAGGGCGGGGCATCTTTACCGAGGGCGGGAGTAGTCGTTGAAAAATGCATAAAATCAGCATTAATATCAATACCCTGAGTTAAAAGATCAGGATAAAACCTAATACGGCTACGCGTTTCTTTCGCATTAAGCTGTAATAGCCACCAATGAGTTTTATCTAAAAAATTAAAAGAAACATTATTGAGCTGTTGACCAAAAATATCCAACTTAGTTAACGTGCCGCGAATACGCTCCGGTGTTGAAAACAAGCTAGGTGTGTTTTCAGCAGCGCCTTTTACGGGTTTACCATCGCTAGCACTACTTACCGAGTCAATAATATCAGTGATCAATGGCTGCCAATGGTTAAAGTCGGCCTGCGCTAATTTGGTCGTTATATGAAAACCATCCATAGGCAATAGCATTTTTTCATCACCTAACACGAGATGTGAGCGCTGAAAGTGACTGCTTTCATGCTCAAGTACACCAAAAAAGCTTAATTGCTCACCATAATTGGCATTAATAGTTGACTCATGCAGTTGGCCACTAACCGTAACAGTTAAAGGCACTTTCTCGCCCTGATTTTTTTTGTAGGGTGCCGGTAAATGTAAAAGCGTTTTTTCTAATTCACTATCAAGTTTAAAATCATAAGAAAAACCGCCATTATGATGCTGATGTAAAGACAAATTCCCTTGCCATTGCACTAATCCGCTGGCATATTTTTTTAATGCCGGTGTCACATGTTGTTGCCATATTGGCTCTTGCCAATTAGCCGTTATGGCAATATCGGTATTATAATATTTGTCTTTATTAACGCCCTTAATCGCTAGTGATAAGGGCGTATCCAACCAAGTTAATGATAAGTTTTTAGTGGTTATTTCTTCATTAGCAAAGCTTAACTGGCCATTAACGTTGGCAAAGTTCATGCGCGGTTGTTGCAATGCCATTTGATTATCGACAAAATTAATCAAACCGCTCGCTAGCACTTGCTCTGTTGCCTTTAAAGGTAAGTTCAAATGAAATTCACCTTGAATATCACCGCTAACCTGTAACTGCGTCAATACGGAGCCAACACTTGATTTTAACGGGCTTTGCGCGATTAAGTCGGCCACAAAATCTGCCGATGATGGTTTAATAACAGTATCAACCGTCAATACTTGTGCATTGCCTAAATCATCTATCGCGGCTTGCACACCGCTAACATCAAGGCCAACTAAACTCCCTGCACGCCCCGTGATTAACATACTGTTATTGGTGAAATTTAAGTTAGCCGCAAACTCAGTTATCGCCGGCCATTTATCATCAAAACGAAATACCGCTTGCTCAAGCTCAGCGTCAACCACAAAAACCCCTGAGTTATCGGTAAAAGGAAAGTGTGATAAAGGCCCATTCATAAGCACTTGTGCCTGTTTAATTCGACCTGAGACAATCGCTGTATTGAGATAATCAACAAGGTTAGCACTCATGGTCGTTAACGGAAAATAATGCCCCGCTTTACTCGCATCTCCCTCAGTAATAGAGGCGAGCAATGACATGGTTGTTTCGCCATCGGCTGCGCCATTAAGCGCTAAATCAGCGCTCAGGGTTAACTCAGGGGAAACCACATCAATATTATTAACCTGTAATTGCCAACCTGCTTTACCTGAAGCATGATCAGCAAAGCTCAAATTAACATCCGCTGCAAATGACTGATAGACAATAGGTGCAATAAAAAGCTGTTGAAAATCTAACGCCCCTTGTTGCGCTACTAAATTAAGGTGTAGGGTGTTTTCAGTAAAGCTGAGTTGCCCAGATAAGTTTTCTACTCCCGGAATACCTTGGCTATATTGAGTTGAAGTATCACTAAAATTGGCTAACGCTTGAATATTCCCTGCGTTTTTTTGCACATATATATCACGAGCCTGACCCACTATATTTAATTGAGCGACTAACTCTCGGATGCTTTGCTCATTGATAAATAAGGGTGATAATTGGCTAATTAAGGCTAAATCAAAAGCCGATAAGTAACCAGAAAAACCTTCGGCCGTTTTATTCATTTGAACGATATATTCTTGTTCATCTTGTTGGTCAAATTGCATTAATAGCGGTGTACTAAAAAGTTTAAAGTCCGTGGCAGAATTCCCTCCCACCAGTAACATTTGCCCGGCACTTACCGTCAAGCTATGTTGGCCTTCTTTGTCTTGCCAACTCATATAGTTGTCGTGTAACTCGACTTGTAATCGCTCTATTTTGCCATTATTGACTGTCCACCAAGTAGCAAAGCCAATGTCTGCTTTGGTTTTATCATTATCTACCGCTAAAACGGTATCAAGCCAAGGCGTTATATCAAGGTGATTGGCTTCTAAATACATCAAACCTTTTAGTTCATCAACAGAGTTACCTTCAACATCAATTTTTAAGGTTAAATTATTACTACTTAGTTCATTAACAACAATATTACCTTGCGCCAAGTGACGGCTGCCTTGATTATCCCACTGCAAATTGCTAACGTGGAAGTTTCGCTCAAGACCTTGATTGTAAAGAGTAAGGTGACTATTACGCAGGGTGAATTGATTTAACCGATTTAAGAAAATGGACGTGATTTGTTTAAAGCCACTAAAAGCTTTGTTATCTGATGTCACTGCTTTTGTTTGCTTTGCAGGCTCTTTGCCGTTCCATGTTCCTTGCGTCAGTTTAAACTGGGCGCCGTCTAAAATTAAATTACTAGACACCAAGCGCTGCTGAGTAATAGATGACCAAAAATCTATTTGCATTTCAAGATTTTCGATATAGATATAGGCATCATCATTATCAAGCAAGGTAACTTGCTTGGTCACAATCGTTGGCCCCCAACGCTGCCAACTCATGCCTAAACCGCCAATCACGACATCAGTTTGATTGCTTTCATTAATATAGTCTTGAAAACCCTGACGATAATGTTCAACGTAGGGTAAAAACAAGCGAAAGGCACTGATCAATACCGCCAACAATACCAGTAAAATAGCCAGTATTTTATATAAACGGTTCAACCAACGATTTGATACGCTTGTAACAGACATTAATAATTGTTTTCCTTTAGGTAACCAAAATGAGCGGCGACACCGCTACATCATTATCACATCAAATTGCTCTTGCGAATACATAGCTTCTGTTTGTACTTTTATTGATTTACCAATAAATACTTCGACTTCTGCAAGGTTATGAAATTCATCATTCACTAAAAAATCACTCACCGCTGAAGAGGCATAAACAATAAACTTATCCGCATCATGGGCTCGGTTTACCCTGACAATTTCACGTAATATTTCAAAACAAACCGTGTCAACTGTTTTTAGGTTACCACGACCAGTACATACAGGACACTCACCACATAAAATATGCCCTAAACTTTCGCGAGTGCGTTTACGCGTCATTTCCACCAAACCAAGCGATGAAAAGCCATGCACACTGTGCTTTACGTGATCTTTAGACATTGCCATTTCTAAACTACTGAGCACTCGACGTTTATGATCGTCATTATGCATATCAATAAAATCAACAATGATAATACCGCCTAAATTCCTCAACCTTAATTGACGAGCAATAGCTTGAGTGGCTTCAATATTGGTACTAAATATAGTGTCTTCTAAATTACGGTGGCCAACAAAAGCGCCAGTATTGATATCAATGGTGGTCATGGCTTCAGTTTGATCAATAATCAAATAGCCACCTGATTTTAACTCAATTTTACGGTGTAATGCCCGCTGAATCTCTACCTCAGCTGAAAATAAATCAAAAATAGGCCGCTCGCCCGGATAATACTCCATAACGTTTGTTAGCTCAGGCACAAACTCTTCACTAAAGGCGCGTAACTGTTCATAAGTGAGTTTAGAGTCAATACGAATACGTTCAAACTCCATACCAACAAAATCTCTGAGTACCCGTAAAGACAATGACAAATCTTGGTAGAGTGGCATGTTCACTTGTTTACGTTGCTTACGCTCTTGTACTTTTTTCCATACTCGGCGTAAAAATGTCGCATCATGTTTTAGCTCTTGCTCGCCAGCGCCTTCACCCGCGGTACGAACAATAAAACCTTGCTGCTCATCACAATAAGGAGTGATAATCCCTTTTAAACGCTTACGCTCTGCAACATCTTCAATGCGCTGCGAAATTCCTGCATGGCTAGTATGAGGCATTAAGACTAAGTAACGAGAAGCAATGGTAATATCGGTTGTTAAACGAGCCCCTTTTGAGCCAAGCGGATCTTTAACCACTTGCACCATAATATGTTGCCCTTCATGCACTAAGGCACGAATATCAGGTACTTGCTCTGTTTCTTCTTTTAAAATGAGCTTCGAATTAATGTCTGATGCATGCAGAAATGCCGCTTTATCTAAACTAATATCAACAAAAGCGGCTTGCATACCGGGTAATACTCGGATCACTTTACCTAAGTAAATATTACCGACTATGCCCCGTTTTGCTTCACGCTCTATATGTACCTCTTGCAAAGAGCCATTTTCGATTAACGCAACGCGCGTTTCACTCGGGGTAACATTAATTAATAACTCACTACTCATAGTATTTTTGATCCCTGCCGTCGTTCTGAACCCATTGGCTCAATTGCATAATGCTGTCACTTACATTCTAACCATCTGACTTTATTGTTTATAACTATTTCACCACCGAACCGAAATATTTATCAAATAACTCTTCTAGCCTACACAGAAACTTCATTATACTCGGTGTAGTGCCAAGCACCTCTGTGTTCTCTGTGGTCATACTTTTTAAGTTAAACAAACACATTGTTTGTTGTAGAAGAGGATTTATCCTCGATAACTTCGCGGTTGAAACCGCTCCTACAGCAAGTTGTCTCGTGACTTATCACTTGTCACTACTTAACTATTCACTTGAATACTGGTTGGCAAACCAAATTTCGCTAACATTTGTGAGGTTTCATACAAAGGTAAGCCAACTACGGCAGAATAACTGCCATTAATGCTAGTAACAAATTGCCCACCTATGCCTTGAATAGCATAAGAGCCTGCTTTGTCACAGGGTTCGCCTGTTTGCCAATAGCGTTGAATTTCTGTCGTCGCCAATGGCTTAAAATTGACCTGCGTGGTGATTAACTCTTTGGCTACAATATTAGCACCAACAACTGCAATACTGGTTAATACTTGATGACTTTTACCACTTAGTTGCCCCAAAGTTGTAAGACATTGTTTTTCATCCTCGGGTTTACCTAATATTTTTCCGTTATTAACCACACAAGTATCAGCACCTAGCACTAGGGTATCAGCTTGTTTGTGTATCGGCAGTTGTTCAAAAATGGCTTGCGCCTTTTGTACGGCTAGGCGTAACACATAATCGTGGGGTTTTTCATCAATATAAGCGCTTTCATCAATATCAGCGGCTAAAATACTAAAGTGATAACCTAGCTGATTTAACAGCGCTTGTCGTCGAGGTGATTGAGAGGCAAGTACAAGTTTTTTCATTATTATTGATTCAATTATTGTTTAAAAAATAGTAACTGTTCACCACCGAGTCGCGATGCTCCACAGAGGGCTCTTCGAGCCTACACAGAGGCTTTGCTATTTCCGGTGTAATGCGTAGTACCTCAGTGACCTCGGTGGTAGATATTTTCAAGCTGAATAAATACAAAAAACATCAGCGAAAACATGATACCAACCATTACTTGATTGAAAAATTCCGTCGTACTTTTCGCAATAGCAAAAACATCCAAGGCCATAAAACAATGGTTGTGATCACCGGGTATAAATAACTGGTTAGAAAAACCACATCAATCAAAAAGCGTTGCAACCAAAAAACCACTAAATGATACAAAGCCGCCAAAACACCGGTGATCAGGGCTTGTTGCCACACAGAAAAGTTTCTAATTTTTTGAAAACTCTCTGCAACAATATAAATGGCTATCGCCATTGCCGCAGCATGAACACCTAATACAGAGCCGAGTAGCACATCGAGTAAAAAACCCATAATCCACGCGGTAATAATATTAACGCGGCCGGGCAGCGCCATGGTCCAGTATATTAAAACAATTAACACCCAATCAGGACGAAAGGCGTCAACACTTAATGGCAAAGGCATAATGCTTGCCATTAAGGCAATTAACAGCGTAAAAATAACGATGATGCCATTATGAGCAAACATTATTGTGCTGCCTTTGCTGTTGATTGAATTTTAGGGGCAAAAATACTTTGTTGTTTCTTATCCGAAAGCAAAAGTAAATATCGGAGTCGATCAATTTGGGCTATTGGTACACTATAAACACTGACAAATTCTCTGGACTCATCCTGGCTGACAAAAGAAACCGTTGCAACAGGATAACCTTCTGGATATTTCCCCCCTAAACCTGAGGTTACTAATGTATCACCAGTTTGAATATCAGCGCTGTGAGGGACAAAATTATGGGTTAATCGGTCAATGCGACCACTACCCGATGCTAACAATCTTAAACCATTACGCTCTACTCTAACGGGCACGGCATGAGAAATATCAGTGATCAAAATCACTCTCGAGCTCGTTTGCCCCACATGGAGAATTTGCCCAACAATGCCTTGAGCATCAAGTACTACTTGACCCTCGTAAACACCATCATTAGCGCCACGATTTATAACAACCTGATGGGTGTAAGGATCGCTATCAACAGCAAGCACTTCAGCAACCATTTTTTTAATATCACTACGCAATGGTGAAGCTAATAATGTCCGTAAACGCGCATTTTCTTGTTTGATAATTTCAAGCTGCATGCCTTGCTCATGAAAAGATAACTCATTTAAACGATATTGGTGGTTTTCGGTCATTAACTGTTGGCGAGTTGTTAAATTCTCTGATGCCCAAGTCATGACTTGCTTCGGGGTATTAGCAATGTATTGCAAAGGACTAACCAAAGACTGCAAATAGCCTCGTACTGACTCAAAGCTAGCCATTTTATGATCGAAAAAGATCAATAAAGCAGAGCAAAAAAGTACCAAAACAAGTCGGTACTGTGGGGATGGACCATGTTTAAAAATTGGGTTCATAAAAACCAGTTACGGGTTGATAGCTTCTAATTATGAGTTTTATTTATCTCAATTTTTTTACTAATTGATCGTTTCTTCACAGAAATTTAATTCAAGTACAAGGCGAAAGCACGGAGTTGACGTTAGTCAATGAGTACTTTCAACGCCGTAATTGGGTTAAATAGCAAAGAAGAAACATCAATTCTATTCGTAGGAGAAAAGATCTCCCCCATGCATATCAATCATTTCTAAGGCTTTACCGCCGCCTCTGGCGACACAAGTTAGTGGATCTTCAGCAACAACCACAGGAATGCCTGTTTCTTCCATTAATAAGCGATCTAAGTCTCTTAACAAAGCGCCACCGCCGGTTAAGACCATGCCGCGCTCAGAAATATCTGAGGCCAGCTCTGGAGGCGATTGCTCAAGCGCCACCATGATAGCACTGACAATACCCGTTAATGGTTCTTGTAAGGCTTCTAAAATTTCATTGCTGTGTAAGGTAAAACTACGTGGGACACCTTCTGCAAGGTTACGGCCACGTACTTCAATTTCTATTAGCTCTTCACCCGGATACGCAGAGCCAATTTCATGTTTAATACGTTCAGCAGTTGCCTCACCAATTAAACTACCAAAATTGCGGCGCACATAATTAATAATGGCCTCGTCAAACTTGTCACCGCCAATGCGCACCGATGATGAATACACCACACCATTTAACGAGATAATACCAACTTCAGTGGTACCGCCGCCAATATCGACCACCATAGAACCAGTGGCTTCTGATACTGGCATACCTGCACCAATGGCTGCTGCCATGGGTTCGTCAATTAAATATACTTCACGCGCACCTGCGCCCATGGCCGATTCACGAATGGCACGACGCTCGACTTGGGTAGAGCCACAAGGAACACACACTAAAACCCGAGGGCTAGGACGTAAGAAATTATTGCTGTGCACTTGTTTTATAAAATGTTGTAGCATTTTTTCGGTGACGAAAAAATTAGCAATAACGCCATCTTTCATTGGACGAATAGCTTCAATATTACCCGGTGTACGACCTAACATTTGCTTAGCCGCAGTACCTACCGCGGCAACACTTTTTGAGCCACCTGAACGGTCTTGACGAATAGCGACTACAGAAGGTTCGTTTAATACAATACCTTGGTCTTTAACATAAATAAGAGTATTAGCTGTACCTAAATCGATTGATAAATCGTTAGAAAACATACCGCGTAATTTTTTAAACATAAGCTCGAAATGTCCTGTGAAAATGCGACTTCATTAGCGCAAAAGTTAGAGCGAGAAATTATTTGAATAACAGATCGAACAATCATACCTGACTATTAAAGCTCAGGCTACTTCAAAATGCGGAATTAAGGAAACCTGTAGGCGGGATTTTAATCGCGTTTATTTTTAAACAACACGAGCGCGAACAAGTTCCCGCCTACGCTATACTCATGTTACCTCGAAATATTCGTTTCAGCCATTTTGAAGTATCATGAGTATATAAGTAATATCACACAATAAATTGCCGCTAATGCACTTCTCGTTGGTAGATTATTCTATCGTTACCGCGGAACAGCCCAAAGGTGGCGATGGCGCGAGGATCGTCATTATATAATCCATCAATACCTTCAGCATCATAAGCCCAGTCGTATTTTAGCCAGTCATAGATACTATAAATAACCTCAACTTCACCTTGATTACCTGCGCCTGCTGCAGGCAAAACAATTTGCCGAGTTACACCATTAGCTAAATCATCAGTATCTATAAATGTTCCTGAAACTGCAGGAATATCATCTGAATCCAGAGTAACTTCATTAGGTGAGCCAAAGCTCACATTAGTTGAATTATATTGCGTGCAATTATCAGTATCGGCTAAAACAAAGTTTGCTCCATCATAATACTCTATTGTTAACACCTGCCCCAACGTTGACGTTTCTGGACCAAAACTATTTTCAAGGTTAGCACGAGCAAAGCGTACTTCTTCACCCGAGAGGTTTAATACCCATAAGCGGTCATTATCAGCATCATCGTCACCGTCAATAGCGAGAACACTATCAGAATCTTCTACTGAATCAATTCCTAATGCAATTTTTGCAGGAAAAGGCTCAATTTCTGCATTTTGTTCACGAAGATAAATAAAATTATCATCCGCATTAAATGCGTAAGTAATCACGCCGTTACTTTCTTCAGGTAAAGTCCCCTCTGTTAAGTTTGCCGTGAGCTTAACTTTCACCCTAGGGACACCGTCGACTTCAACACCATCTTTTTCAGTATCTTCAGTTGGAGTGATATGAACAACACCACTAGGTAAAAGCTTGATGAAATCTCCCGTGTAGTTTTTTGTCGTTGAACAAACATCATCAGAGCAAAGCGCTGACTTTGCAGTGATCAATAATTCAGGCTCAAGCTCATATTGCAAAGCACCTTTTGCTGACAATTCACTGCTCATTTGCCCTGAATAAGCAAAAGCCATTTCTGAGCTAGGATCAGTGATATCGCAAACAGATTTTAGCTCGCCATCAAAACCTGTGCTTAGCTCAAAATGGTGTGGAATAAAACGGCCGACATAGGGCGCCTTACCAATAACATCATCAGCGCCCAAATAACTTGCAGCAGTGGCAGTAAAGCTAATAATACCCACTTCGTCATACGTCATAGCGCTATTAGTAGCGACACCATTTACAAAACTGGTAAAGCTATACTTAACTGTATTGTCTAGACTGCCTGAACTAGGTGCAACAAGCCCCTTTTCGATTTCAGCGGTTGCGGCTTCTGCTGCACTTTCATTACCAAAGTTTTTTGTTATTGTATGACTTGAAAGATCAGCATCATCATCAGGTATGCCATCAGCTGAGCCATCATTATCATCTTCTTCTGACTGCCACTGTACTGCAGTTAAGCTTGTCGCGAAGTCTTCGCCAGCGGCAATAAATTTAGTGCCTGTAGCATCTTGTGCTTTAGGGTTATTAGCTACATTGACATAAAAACCTAAAGGGCGAACAACAAAGTTATTACTACTACCTTCCATGTACACACCACTTGGATCACCATTTTCGTCCAAAATATTGTACCTAGCATGAAGTTGCATTTGCCCAGCTTCAGGATAGGTGAAAACAAATTCAGCGGCATTGTCCACATTAGTACCAAAATTCATAGCAACATCAGTGTAAACAGCTGCAGCGCCATCATTTTGAGTTGAAATAACAGTGTCTGTGCTTAAACTATTGATAGTTACAGCTTCACCGTCAAGACAGGCATTAGGATTTTTACAACTTGCCGACAGTTCAACAATAACGCTATCTGTTAGCGCCGCGTCACAATCACCCTCGAGAGGATCTTTTTTAACGGCCTGCAATTTTAGCGTACGGGTATTAAATCCAGTATTAGAGGGTTTACCAGATAATTGCGTTGGAATAGAAGTACCCTCTGAGTCTGCATAAAAACGAAAACCTGTATCAGCAAAAACAACATCACAACTGGTAGAGCCGCCATTAGCGCACTCGTAACTTTGATCTAAACTTAGCGTTGCTGTACTGGCATCAGTATAAGAAAAGCTGCTATCAGTGCTGCCACCTGAAACAGTGACAGTTTTATTGAACGTGCCATTGATAGATAATTGCACATCGATATCATCGGTACTAAGGCTAGTACAAGCAGCATCGGCACAGGCTTTTATGGTAATGTTTTCAGCTTCACAGGTTAAGCCTTGGCCATCATGACTAATTTCAAAGTGATCAAATAAAGGTAAACAATCATCACAGCGTATTTCAACATTATCTATTGAAATACCATCATCATTATCATAACTAAATAGTCCAAAGTCATTTAATGGTGGTTGCTCAGTGCTTGAAAGTTGCAACTGCATATTACTGCCATCACTATCTCCTGTGCACACAGCAATGCCTTCACTTTGCACCACCACTTTCATGCTAAAGTTATCGCCTAAATCAATATTATCTTGGTTATCTAAACTTGTAGCAGTACCAGACTCCACTTTCACCAATTCAAAGCTTCGATATGCTCCAGGAAAGCTAGTATTGCTACTATAGCTACTGCCATATTTATTCCATTTAGCTAAATAATAATTTTGATCATCCTTGTAGCCAAAAATCATCCCTAAATCATTATTTAAATTGGCCTTATCGGCATCCATTTCGCTATAAAGGGAGTAACTTACAGACGCGCTACTATCAATCGATTCATTTGATAGCTCATAGCTAACCATACCATATTCATTATGGCTGCCGCTTTGGGCGTTACCCGCAATATTAAGCTTAGAATTAATATCAAAAATAATATCTTGTTCTTCACCCGATGAATCACGAATGCTTTCGCTTGTCCAGTTACTAATGTTTCTATCAAAATTTACCGCCTGCCAGTTTTTAGTCGTAGAGAAATCATCATTAAATATTACTGACATGCTGTCATCAGCATCACATGAAAACACGGTAGCAGGTGTGCCTTCACAAAAGTCACCAAAATCTGGCTCATCACTGATAAAATTAACCGTTGAGGCACTGACTAGTTCGACATTTCTACCGCTCACGGCACCATTAACAGTCGCAGAAGAATTGATAGTTACATCTTGTTTGCTGTACACAAATGCTGTTACCGTAGCGCTAGATAAAATGTTAAAATCTTCTTTTGCATAAAGTAATAAATCTGTCGCAGTTCCACCTGCATTGATCGACGTTGGGCTATTAAAATTTATCGTGTTTTTCACGAATATACGTACTTTACCTGATATATTAATACTACTTGAAGACCCGACAGCTAAAGAGCCTTCAACTGTATAGTCTCCCTCAGCAAGGTTAAGTGTTGCTGAAGAAGCCAGAGTTATATTGTTATAATTACCCGGTGAAATTGATTGCGTTTGTTCAAAAGCGACCGAAATATCATCACTACTATTAGGAAAATCATTATAAGTTACTGCTGAAGCAATACTTCCTGAGCTTGAGCAAGTTGTGCTGTCGCAGCTTACGCCGCCCGAAATATCATCAATAGCATTTTTAGAGTCTAAAATATTATCTGGACTATTCGTAACTTTAGAGCCCGATCCAAAAATAAGTTCGCCACTATTGCTATTGTTTTGTATGCCATCGCTAAATACAGCTGCGCATTCAACAGCAATTACTGCGGCACTATACATTAAAAGAAAAAAGCTAAAACAAAAACGAATAAGCATCGATAGGTTCCTAACTGCTGCTTGCGGAAGAAAAAATAACAGGTAAGGCAAAGGTACCGCTAAGCACTTAAATATGCAATATAAAGCGCTTTTAATGTAAAAAGAAGGTCGATATTTTGGCAAGAAAAAGCCCCGCAATAGCGAGGCTTAGAAAGAGTTCAGTTAAATAATCATTAACCGTTTAGCTAAATAAACGTTTTTTACTGGCTAAAGCAATTAAAGCAAGCGCAAAAATCATCAAAGTTGAAGGCTCTGGAATAGGGGCTGGGTTGTTGATTATAGTTGTTCTTACGTAAAAAGTTTCGTTGCCACTACCTAAAACTTGGCTACCATCTACGCCTGAAGAAGCCCACTCGCTGCTAACTTTGCCTGGAGTATAATCAAGCAGATTACCATCAAACACAACGCCATTTAATGTTAAAACTATATCATCAAAAACGCTATTCCAAAATGATACGGCTTGAATATAGCTACCATCACCATTTGAAAAATCGTCAATAGTAAAGTTGGCAAATAAAATATCTATATCACTGTCACTTGCATAACCCCAACCTTCGTGAAGTTCTGGAGCATAAAGTCTATTGGTGGTATTTAAATCAGGATCTCCCCAATACTCAACATTCACAGGAGAAGCCCAAGCAAAGTCTATGATGACACCGCCACCTTCGTAAGTAACATAGTGATCAGAGGTTAACAAAGAAGAATCAGTTATCAGAGTCGCATTAACCATATTAGAAGAAACAAGTGAAATGATAAAAGTAAACGCTAGTACAAACTTACCCATTTAAAACCCCATAAAAATGAAAAATAACATTATAATAAACACAACATAGCACGATTCAGGCCAACAAAATTTAATCAATATTTTCAATAGATTACAAAAACGCTATTTTAATTAATTATAATAGCGTAAAAAAAGCAGACACTATAAGCTTCTGGCTTTTATTTCAATCTTTCTTGATGTGACTACACCCGCAACACTGCATTGCCCAATACTAGTAATAGTATAATAGGTGACTTCATCAACAGTACCCGCATCAATAACTGCATCTGCTACGCAATCAACATCTAAGGCTTGGCAGTTTTCTAAGCCTTCAACCGTAGTAAAGCTATTATAGTTGCTATCTACTGAGCATGAGCCGCTACCAGACAGGGGAAATACTTCGCTCATTTTTCGCTCTGCCCCCGCCTGAGCGGCTTGATAAGCCCGTGTTCCTAATACTTCATACACAATAGTTTCGGCATTAGAGCCTGTCATTCTAACTAAAGAGGCACCTAATAATGTCATGATGACAATAATAAAAATCGCAAGAACAAGGGCGCTACCATGCTGGCGATTGTTCATTTTTGGTTTTATTAAGTGCTTATGGAACATTTAACACCTGTATTTCATTAGTAAAGGTGACTGTTTCACTATTTTTCTCAAATTGAAAGTGTATTTGCACCATAGCATTACGCAATAAAGTCGCTTCTTGTACTTCAAATGAACTGTTAATAGTCGAAATATCTTCTGCCATTAAAACGTTACTGTTTAGTGAATCGGTTCTTAATAACTGATTATCTTGCAAACAATAATCAATGGTACCATTAATAAAGTAAAGCCGCTGCGTTGGTGAGTCTTCATCAAAGTGGACATCAGTATCGTCTAGAGTAATTACTCGTACATCACCTGTTAGACTCATACTACTAACACCATGCACTTTATTTTCACTAGCCTCATATACATCATCAGTATTTAATGGGTAAACTACTGCGCTCCAGCTGCCATCAAAACTGCCATCAAAACTGCCATCAAACGCTATCACCTCAATGGTACTGCTAGCCTCTTCAGGCTCTACCGGAATATCGACATAAATAGTGCTTTCCAGAATAGGCGTAAAGCTCAAGCACGAGCCAGTTATCATTAAACTATTAGGCAGTGCATTTCTAACATCTCTATTGAGTCGCTCAATAGCAAAACGTGCTGAAGATACTAGCTGATCTCTGGCGGTTGTTTCGGTATAAATTTGTGTGGCAAACTTTATAAAGCTGGTTGTTGCGGCGGCGAGTACGCCTAAAATAACAATAACCGTTATCATTTCAATCAGCGTAAAGCCGGCAGATTTTTTTGTCATTAACGGCTTCATTAAAAGTTGGCTCGATAGGTTGAAAAGTTTAAGACAAAACCGGTC
This sequence comes from Colwellia sp. 39_35_sub15_T18, assembly GCA_002162675.1. GTDB lineage: Bacteria > Pseudomonadota > Gammaproteobacteria > Enterobacterales > Alteromonadaceae > Colwellia. Next base: position 101,268 of record MAAE01000053.1, read on the forward strand.
GGCGTAGTGATAGTGACGATAATCAATTTAGCGGTTGATGTATTGCCGGTACAACTACCGTCATAGTTAGCGTCGTTACAAACACTAATGCTCATAGCGTAGCCGGTATATAAAGTTAAAACATCACCTTGAGAGTCTTCAATTTCCCCTGCTGGCAAGCTATTGTAATCGTCAACATCATCAAACGTTGCTCTTGTTTCTCCTGTTTCTTTTCCCATAACATCAGAGCAATCATCGGCACCCGTTTCGCCACAGCGAACTAGACCACCAGCCATATCTGAATTTTCATCAAAAGCTTTATGTTGAATTTCATTGAGCACAGATTGCGCTAATTCCGCGGCTTTTATTTGATGCAATTGATCAGCACTTTGCTCCGACAGTGGATAAATCAAGGTGGTCAGAATAGAAAAGGACAACGCTAACACCACAATGCCAACAATAGTTTCTATTAAGGTGAAGCCTTTATTTAACTGATGGGCAAAAGAACGGCTAAGACGCATGAATATAGCCCTCTTGATTAATTTCAACCGTTAATTCACCTTCCCCACTTTCACCAGTAATGGTTATTGTTATTTTACATGTATCTATAGGTGTGCAACCGACAGGTTTTCCTAGTGGCGAAAATGAAAAACCGCTTAAACTTTCAGTAACAGTAAAACTGACACTATGATTACTATCAATGGTGACTGTGGTAGTTTCTCCTGCGGGGCTTGTTTTACAAATATTAATAGCATCGGGGTCAAAATCAGTAGCGAATAAACCGATTTCATTAGACGTTACTTCAATATTTCTGCAGGTGCTATTATCAATTTGCTGCATTGAACGCAATTGAATGGCTCTGAGTTTACTGATCAACTCATCACGATAAGTGTATTCTTCAAAACCATTAGACTGGAAAAATTTTGGCAATACCGTTACTGCCATTATTGAGATCAAAATAATAGTGATTGTTAACTCTATTAAAGTAAAACCAGCATGCTTATGATTTAATAAAAATTGAGAATTATTCACTGTCTATAGCTGCCTCACTAAGTACAAGGATTAGTGCCTATTGAAGGTTTATCCCCGGCATTATCGGGGGCGCGATAGTACGAAAGACAAGCTTGTTGAGAGATTAAAGGGGTCTCATTCTCAGCTAGATAGACGACAACAGCACTATCTATGGTATTAGTTACGGCGAATACCGTTGAGTCAATCTCAAGTAATTCATCCTGCCAATCATTCACTAAAATGGTAGGGCGTCCGTATCCTACAGAAATACTAACACCATCGGCTATGTCTACGCTTGCAGATGCTTCATTGTGATTTCCCGCCACCAGTGATTTACTGTAAACCAGTGCCGAGGCACCTTCCATCGCCGCTTTCACACCGTGTAAAGTCGACGTTTGGGCATCCGCTTTTAAATTGATATATTTAGGCGCGACTGTGACGGCCAAAATGCCTAAAATAACAATAACCACCACTAATTCGATTAAGGTAAATCCTTTACTGTTCATTTGGTATTCTCTACTGTTAGCGCTTTATTATAATGACTAAATAACTATTTAAATAAGTTATCACCTATCCTACCTTAATTTAGTCAAAACAAAAAAGGAGAGCTATGCTCTCCTTTTTCTTTTTAGTAACAATGTTAGCAACCGGTAATGACTGTACTAATGCTTGGCTTAGTATTGCTAGAAGCTGATTCATTATAAATAGCATAACATGCTGAAGCCACAACTAAAGCCGATGTGGTTAAAGTTGCATCCGCAGGGAAAACATAAACAATGCCATCTTGTGCATCAGGAACTTTAGTTGCATCTTCTATAACAGTAAATTCACTACTATCAATATCTAACAACTTATCCCATGTATTTGCTTTAGCACTAGTTGGCCAACCATTAATTACATCAATAACAACATTGCCATTCACCGTAACTGTAGTTTTTGTTGAAGCCAGCTTATTAACAATTAAGGCTTTAGCATGAATAGCTGAAGTAGATGTTTCTATAGCAGCCTTCACTCCTTGAATTGTTGCACCTCTTGCATCCCCTTGTAAATCAATAAACTTAGGCGCTGCCGTTACCGCTAAAATACCTAAAATGACGATAACCACAACTAATTCGATTAAGGTAAAACCTTGTTGAGCTTTTTTATTAGAATTCATGAACTTCATAATATTTCCTGTGTTTGATAATACGTTATTAAGGTTAAATGGATTAAATTTGATCGTTGATGTAAACAATAACTTCGCTATTGGATGGATCATAAGTGAAGCTGTTACCTACTGCTGTACTATTAGCTGGATCATCATATTTAGTCGAATCATTGGTATCACGCGCTAGAGAGGCTTTTAAGTAATAATGACAGAGGTTGTTAGTATCTTTTGATACAAAGTAGTCTACCGAGCTATCAACATCTAAATCTGTTGTTGAGGTACTTGGTGGCTGTTGAAATATAGCATTCCACACTTCAATGCAATTAACGTTAGCAATAGTTGACGCCGCTGTTGTACCAAGTATATAACCTGGTCGAACACTATTAAGGACTTCAACGGTTAAATAAACCGTTGTACCATCATAATTAACACTATGTTGATTACTAGCATTTTTTGGACGCCCTTCAGACTCCCATTGTGCTCGAGCTAAAGAAACACCAGTGGCAAAACCACCCGCCATGCCTTCAATATTGGCTTGCTTGGCTTGTTCAGTTAGATCTAAGAATTTAGGGATGGCTGTTACCGCTAAAAAGCCTAAAATCACCACGACAATCACTAATTCAATTAAGGTAAAACCTGTTTGTTTCTTCATCTTGGTTCCCTTATGTATTTTCTGCTGCACTCTTTGTTTCATTCTTTGTTGCGTTATCTGTTGCGTTGCCTGTTTCATAAAAACCTCTTACACTTTAAACGATTGTAACAGTGATTTATTTACTAAGTCACTTATTTAACACCAAAATTACCAAAATAATCAACTTATTTCAAACTCTCTACCGTTACTACTGCGCTAACCCTGCCATTACCTTGATTATAGTCAAAATATGCACCGCTAGATAACATATAACGACACACTAACCTGACACCTTGTGGTGGCTGTGCCGAAAAATGCCGAATTTCTATGGCGGTAATAGACTGTTTCATAAAGCTCAGCGGTGTGCCCATCACTAACTGCCAAATTTGCTCGCACACTAAGGGAGCTTGCTTAACATCAACCCAGCCTAACTCATTTACTGTAATCAATTGTTTTTCTGAGCTATTTATCGAAATAAGCTCGACCACGAGCGGCTGCTTATCCATCAACCACTGCGCATGTATTGTCGCTACTTTAGTGGTAAAAGCTTGTGCTAGCGTTTTAAAACCCGTTTCACTAAAGTGGGCTTCTTGCTTAATAAAGTAGTTAATAAACACGCTCATTAGCACGCCAACAAGCACAATAATCACCACAAACTCTGCTAATGATTTTTCTTTTTTATCACTGTTATTGGCCATGAGCGAAGATACCTATTACCTACCTTGCATGGCTGACGCCATGTCCCACATTGGGGTAAATATACCTAGCGCCAGCACTAGCACCATAGCGGCAACAACAATTAATAATAAAGGTTCAATTCTCGCGGTAAGGGTGCTTAAGTCGTAATCAACTTCACGTTCATAATAATCACCCACTTCTTTTAAAAGCTCGTCTACTCGTCCTGTTTCTTCCCCTACGGCAATCATTTGTATTACTAGTGGCGTAAACAAAGTACTGGCAATGGCAGAGCGTAATAAACTCTCGCCACTTTCTATTGACTGACGTATGGCGACAATTTTCTCTTTCATGAATGAGTTATCAACCGCATCGGCGACTAAGGTTAAGCCGGTGGTCATGGGAATGCCGGCTTTGAGAATGATGCCAAAGCTATGGGAGAAACGCGCTAAAATTGAACGTTCGATAATACTGCCGATAATGGGCAGTTTAATTTTATACCTATCCCAGCGATAACGTCCTGTTTCTGTTTTTAGTGCTCGGCGTAAGGCAAAGTAGGCAAACACACCCCCGAATATCATATACGGCCAAAAGTTAGTAAAGAAACTAGAACTAGCGATCAAAAACTGAGTCATCGGGGGTAAGTCGGCCCCTAATTTAGCAAACATATTGGCAAAGGTGGGAATAACAAAAATATTTAAAATAACTAAGGCTGAAAAAACCGCTATTAAGACCATAGTAGGATAACGCAATGCGGTTTTTATACGTTTTCGGGTCGCTTGCTCTCGCTCTAAATAAGTCGTTAGCTTTAAAAATGATTCTTCTAATTGGCCGGTATTTTCACCGACATGAATTAAAGATACAAATAAAGAACCAAAAACTTTCGGGTGCTGATTCATGGCTGAAGATAAGGTGTAGCCCCCTTCTAGCTGGTTACTAATATCAACTAAGGTCTTTTTCAATGACAAGGATGTGCTAGATTCTGCCATGCCATTAATAGCACGCAAAATGGGAACCCCAGAGCGCATTAAGGCGTACATTTGCCGTGAAAAAATGATCAATTCATCAAGAGAGACATGCGTTAAACCAAAAATTTCTCTAACATCTTTACTGGCAAGGCTACCACTGTCTTTTTGCTGTTCAGCCGTAATCGAGACCGGGGTAATATTTTTTCTAAATAACTGCTCAGCCACAGCCGAAGTGTTGACCGCTTCGATCGTGCCTTTCACTTGACTGCCGCTACCATCACGGCCTATATATTTAAATGCTGCCATATTTTATTTTTATGCCTCTTTGCAAGCGTGAACAGAAGAATATGCGTTCTGCATTCTTGCGCGAATAAATTCCCGCCTACGTCATTCTCTTGTGCGAAATACCTTGTGCGAATAATTTCTCACGATGATATACGCCTACACTGTTTCAACTAGACGTAGTACTTCTTCTACTGTGGTTACACCCTGTGCGGCATAATCAAAAGCGGCATTAGCCAAGGGTGTGAAACTAGGATTGGCTTTTGACAACTGGGTAAATGCTTCGCTGTCTTCACGCTTTAATGCCGACATCATGGCTTCATTCATTTCTAATAATTCAAAAACACCCACTCGACCTTTATAGCCAGTATATTGGCATGATTGACAGCCATGACCATGAACAAAACTTGTTGTTTTTACTTGCTCACCCGCTAAGTTAGTTAACCATAGCAATTCTTGTGCATCTGGCGTGTACTCTTTAACACAATGCTCACACACTCGGCGTACTAAACGCTGGGCAATAATCGCCCGTAATGAGCTACCCACTAAAAAGCCTGCTGCGCCCATATCCATTAATCGCAAAGCACTGGTAACGGCATCATTGGTATGTAAAGTTGATAACACTAAGTGACCAGTTAATGCGCCACGTAAGCCAATTTCAACAGTTTCTTGATCACGCATTTCCCCTACCATCATAATATCGGGATCTTGACGAAGCGCGGTGCGCAAAACACTAGAAAAGGTTAACTCAATTTTAGGATTTACCTGTACTTGGTTGATACGAGGTAGGCGATACTCAACAGGATCTTCAACGGTAATTATTTTCTTACTGGCATCATTTAGCTCACTTAACGCGGCATACAAAGTAGTGGTTTTACCGCTACCTGTAGGGCCGGTCACTAGAACCATACCGTGAGGGCGCGTAATTTGATGGCGTACACGTTTAATAAGATCGTCAGGCATGCCTGTTTGATCAAAAGATAATAAACCTGCCGACTGATCAAGCAAACGCATCACCACAGACTCACCATGCTGAACCGGCATGGTTGACATACGCACATCAATATTATGCCCTGCTATTTGCAAATTAAAACGACCATCTTGTGGAATACGCTTTTCTGATATGTCTAAGCCTGCCATCAGTTTTAAACGCAGTACCATAGCAGAGGCAATTTTATTCTCTTTTAAAATATTTTCTTGTAGCACGCCATCAATACGCTGACGAATGCGTAATTGATTTTCATCCGGTTCAATATGAATATCTGAAGCGCGCATTTGTACGGCATCTTCAAACACCGATTGTAATAATTTACCCACGGTGGCATCACCGGTTTCATCAACAAATGAGGTGGATAAATCAAAGCTTGAAGACTGCTCATACTCTTCTTCAAGCTGGCTGGCAAAAGATTCTATATCGGCAGTGCGGCGATAAAGACCATCAAAAGCGTCAAAAAGTTGTGAGTCCATCACTACCGCTAACTCTAAACGCTTAGGTGCTAACATTTGCTCTAGCTGGTCAATAGCGCTTAAATCGGCGGGATCACTCATACCCAGTAAAACAGAATCACCTCGGTCTTCTATAATAAGTGCCCGTAAACGTCTGGCGTGAACTTCTGTTAATAAGCTAGCGGTTTCGGTAGCAATACGGCGCTGACTAATATCTAAAAAAGGTAAACCTAATTGCTGAGCTAAAAAACTTAATAACTGACGTTCGGATAAATAACTGAGTTCAATTAAGGTATCACCTAATTTTCGGCCAGTGGTTTTTTGGCTATTTAACGCCTGCATCAACTGGTCGTTGGTGATAATGTGCTCGTGAACTAAAAGATCACCTAAACGCATTTTTAATTTGGGGGCTACCATATTATTTATTCTCCTAAAGCTTGCATACGTTGCGCGGCAAACTCTGCTGATGCAGTTGATAAATCACTTTTACTTAATGCCAACGCATACTCTTTTTCAGCTAACCTAAACTGGCTGTTTTTGTCGTACACAATTGCTAACCCTAAATGCCATTTACCACTGTAAGAATGCATTTTGATTAGTGTTTGATAAGCCTTAATAGCACTTTCATAAGCGTTAACTTGTTGGGCAACATTGGCTAACATGACCTGATAATCTTGTTGTTTAAGATCTGGTAAAGCTTTCAAGGTGTGATAGGCGCCTTTATGCTGGCCTTGCTGTAATTGTATTTGGGCTTTGAGCATACGTAACTCACTATCGCGCTTGTCTAACGCAATTCCTTGCGAGAGTAAATTAACAGCTTGCTGATATGCCTTGCGGCCAAACCATAATGCGGCAAGTTTTTTGCGCGCTTGTTTATTACTCGGCTCAATGATCAACACATCTTCAAATAATGTTTCAGCCTTGGTAATTTGGTTGCTGTTTATTGCTTTTTCAGCGTTAACTAGTTTTTGTGTGACTAATTCTTTTGTGGTTAATTGACGGCGTGAAACGGTCATTTTGCTTGTTGTTACGGTTTTTTCAGCCTTTACTGATTGAACAGCTGGTTGAATAGCTGGTTGAACAGTAGGTTGTTTTATAATTGGCTGTTTTGTTGCTGGTTGACGGGCTGCAACCTGCTCTACATTTGGTTGCTCTATCATTGCTTGACGAACTAAAGGCTGAGCTAAAGCCTGAACTACATCTGGTTGCTTTGCCGCTGCTTGGCGAACTAAAGGCTGAGCTAAAGGCTGGACTAAATGCTGAGCTAAATCTGGTTGCTTTGCCGCTGCTTGACGGACTATAACCTGCTCTTTATTTTCTTGGGCTTTTAACTCACTGCTAGAGAGTCGAGTTTGTAAATCCCAAATATAAAAGCCCAGCGCGTTTAAACTCAGTAATACCACTAAAGAGATAGCAACTATTTTCACCGTCGACGGTTTATTACTCGCCATAACAGCATTAGGCGCATGTCCTTGCTCAGGTGTACGTTGCTCTAAATCTTTGAGCATTTGGTTGATAACACTCATAAACTGACACCTAAAAAGTTAACACCCAATAAGTTAGTGTTTAAGAAAAACGATAAAACAACATAACTCGACATGATCATCAATAATCCCAAAGCGGCCAGTAGGTAATTATTACTAAAGTAACCAAGGCTGTTTGCGGAGACGGCTTCTGTATCTTTTATCGCGGCCGCAAGCTCTTTTTTGGTCATTTGATAGTGCCCTTGACCATAACTTAACATCAGCATTTTATGACAAAGTACATTCACTAAACGAGGAATCCCTTTAGTAGCCTTGGTCATTTTTTTACACAAGCTTGCTGAAAATAATGTCGCCCCTTTATAACCGGCAACCTGCAATCTGTGTTGAATATACTGCTGCACTTCTTGTGCGTTCATTGCTCGCAACAGATATGAAAAAGTGATGCGTTGACGCAGTTGCCTAAACTCAGTTTGTGCCAAGCGTTGATCTAGTTCTGGTTGAGCAAATAATACCACTTGCAGTAACTTTCGAGTTTCTGTTTCTAAATTAGTAAACAATCGCAACGCCTCTAAACTCTCGGCAGGCAAAGCTTGCGCTTCATCAAGAATTAGCACCACAGAGTGCCCTTTGGTGTGTAATTCTAATAATCTATTTTGAATACGCTGTGTTAATAATTGCGCTGACATTCGCTGCGCTTGTTTAACACCCAATTCTAATGCTACCGCACGCCTTAACTCATCTGGATTCAAATAAGGATTAGGTATATAAGCGGTGACAAAATGCTCAGGAATTTCGTTAAGCAACTTGCGACATAGCAAGGTTTTGCCTGTGCCCACTTCACCGACAACTTTAATAAAACCTTCGCCCGTTTTCAGCGCTGTCATTAATACTGCTAGCGCCTCATTATGAGGCTCTAGCGGTAAAAAAAAGTTAGTGTTTGGCGTTAAGGTAAAAGGTAATTCAGTTAAGCCAAAGTGATACAAATACATAAGTTACCGGCTATTTTAATTACTTTGACTAATGTCCAGCTGTTGAGAAGTGTTTTCTTCGGCTTCTTCGGGGAACCATTTTTTCAATAATGCCCGAGCATCCTGTAATTGTGACTTCCAAGTATCTTGGCCGATAACGGTTGGTTTAAGCAAAATAACTAGTTCGCGCTTTTGTGTGCTTTCGCTTTTACTCTTAAACAGTTCACCCAAAAATGGAATATCACCTAACAATGGCGTTTTTGATTCTTGGTCAACCGTATAGGTTTCTATTAAACCACCAATGACCACGATTTCGCCCGATTTCGCCCGAATAATAGTATCAGATTCTCTAACCCGGCTTTGTGCCAGTGGTAAAATCAATTCTTGAGTGCCAATTTGAATAACTTTATTTTGCTCTTCCGTGATGGTTACTGAAGGGTGAACATGCAAAATAACGCCGCCCTCTGCGTCTATTTGCGGTGTTACATCTAAAGCAATGCCTGAGAAAAAGGGGGTTAATTCAACTTCGGGCGTTGTTGTCGTCGAGGTGCCCGTCGTTGTCGTGCTCGATACTTCAGTAACAAAGTATTCATCTTCACCCACTTTAATTACCGCTTTTTGGTTGTTAGTCGCGGTAATTCTTGGGCTTGATAGTACCTGCACATTTCCTTGCGTTTGTAATAAACTTATCACGCCACTGAAATCTGGGCCTGAAAAACTCAATGACGATGTACCGCCAACTTTATTAGAAATAACAGTGCCAGCAATACTGCCGGTAGTTGCGAAAGTAAAATCAGTATCGCCTAAGCTGCCTAATACTTCATTCCAATGAATACCTTGTTGATAATCATCACTTAAGGTGACTTCCATGATTTTCGCTTCAATAATAACTTGGCGATGTAAATGCGTTTCGGTTTCTTTAATAAAGTTTTTAACCGCGGTAATTTCTGCCGGTAAACCTCGAACCGTCACTAAACCTGCTTGCGGAGAAATAATCACCGAGCGACCACCTTCATTACCAACAAAAGCGGTTAAGGTTTCTTTTAACTCGCTCCAAAAATCAGATTCATTTTCAGTATAAAGGTTTATACCGCTATTACCTTGATTGCTCTGATTACCTTGGTTGCTACTATTGCGGTTACTATTACTGTTGCTATTACTACTGTTATTGCTGCTGTTACCATTATTAGGATCATTCTCTGAAACACCGCCAGAGTTTATCGTGGTATTAGAACTACCAAAACGTTTTAAAAATAAGTAATTCAAGGCAATAGTTTCGGTGCGAATACCCGCAGGATAAACCTGAATAATATTGCCGTTAACACGAATATCATAACCGTAAATATCCTGCACTACGGTTAACACTTCAGTTAAGGTAACCTCTGACAAACTTAGTGACACGCTGCCAGTAACATCGGGGTGAATAGCTATGCTATAGGCAGAGCCCTTAACAATGGCGGTAAAAAAATCTTTTGCCTCAACAGAAGTTGCTGACACTGCTAATCTTTTTTCACTTAACATGCCTCGTTTAGCTTGTGCCATGTTTTGTTGCATTAACTCTTTTTGTACCGAGTTTGGCACTTGCGTTAACGGTTTAGGCGCATTAAGTTTGCGCGTATCTTCAATAGCAAGGTCTAAACCATCTTTCATATCAACAGGCGCATCGGGTGTTGTTTGACAGCCAGTTAAAGCTAATAGCAAGCTAGATAACGCTATTTTTAGTTTTGAATGTTTCATAGGTTTTTTATTATTCTCATTATTTGCTACCACGTTATTTGATGACACTAACGTTAACGATATTCTCTTTAAAAACATGCAGTTTAATACGCTGAGTATCGCTGCGTAACACCACACTTTTATCATTTACTGCCGTTAATTTATATTCACCAATAGTGTCATTCGGCTTCATAACCTTGCCATTAATAACTACGGTATGTATGCCATCACCATGAATGATAGACTCTAAAATTAGCTTTTTTTCAGTGGCCATTTGTGATGATGAACCACGGTGGCCAAAAGGCCCAGTAGGATCAACTTTGGCACTGTAAACAGCTGTAGAAAATAAAATACTTGCGCAGAAAAACACCGTAATAAGTGATATTAGCTGAGTTAATTTAAACACCAACAAACTCCTTTTTAGTACTTAAGCTGTAGATGATGATGTCTAGTTCACTGTTTGGATACTCTATTGACTTGAAGTTAAAATCTTGCCAAAAAAACTTCCACGGCAGCAGTTCAAGTTGCTTTAAATAATCTTGTAATTCGAAATAGCGACCCGATAATTTGATTTTGATACCATGTCGATATAAGTTTTGCCCTACTTTGCTTCCTATTTTGCTTTGTCGTTTTACTGATATGCTTTCGTCTTTGCTTTGACTTTCTAAGGCCAATAAAGGCTGCGCACCTAACAGTTCAAAAGATAATAACGACACGCCTTTTTCAAGCTTTAATAAATCAAGCAAAGCGTGGCGCATTTGAATAGGGTTAATCAAGTCTGAGGTTAAGGTCAGCAATTTTGCATCAACTTTGGCCAGTTTAGCTTCAAACTGAGCGATTTTTTTTCTGGCCGCTTCATCGGGATCATTATGTAAAGCAGCTTCTAATTCAGCGACTGAATTTTTCAATGAGTAGTTACTGCTCGTTAATCGATCAATTTTACTACTTGCTTGCCTGTTGGCGACTAAAGTGGGGTCAACGAAAAAATGAAAGACAATAAAAAACAAAATGACTAAACCCGTCAATAAAATTAAATACTGCTCTCGAGCACTCAACTGCAAGTATTTTTCACTGTATGTTTGCCACTGCTCGTTCATGGTTGCATCTCCGGCGCATTCTTAGAGCTAACGACAAACTCAGTAATGTTTTGCTCATTTTCTGATAATTTAAAATGTTCAAACGATTTACCTGATAGTAATAATGAATTTTCAAAGCCCGCTAACCATGCCGGTACCGCTTCTGGCGATAATGCTAAACCGCTAAAAGTCATTTGTTCATTATTAATATGGATAGCTTGCAAGCGAATATCTTTACGATGCAGGTCAGATAATTCTTTCATGGCAGCGGCAAAACCAGCAACATAGGTTTGATTGGGATTAGTTAGCTTAGCATGCAAAGCTCGCTTATTTATCATCAGTAATTTGATCGTTTCAAGTTGCTCTGCTAAGCCACTATTGACCTTGCGATTATTTAACGCGTTATTTAAGTTCTCTAACTGCTTAGTACGCTTGGTATTTTCTTGCTGAACAGCCGTCAACTTTGCGGTTAGTAATGTTTGAGTGTAATGACTAGCAATAGCCCAAGCTACCATCAAGGCCAATACCAATACCCACAATATAACGACACGCTTTAAAGTTAACCCGGCCTTTTCAGGTAATAACTCTGCCTGTAATAAATTGATCTGATATTTATTTTTACTACTAGCTAGCATGAGTTAACTCCTGAGCTTGCCATTGCTCTTTTTCAGCAAGCCGAGTTGCAAGCAATGTTGCTCCTATTGCAGCAGCATGCGCTCGGTATTTATATTGCTCAAAAGTGTCAGGCAAGGCTAATAAATCAACAGCAAGATGGGTGTTTTCAGCTAATTTTCGGGCAAAAAAGCTTTCCGATGCCATAGGTATCAAGATTTTAATAGCTCTAATTGGCGCTTGCTTTAATTGACGCTCAAAATAATCAGATGAACGTTGAATTTCTAACGCCAAACTATCAATCATGGTCATGGTTAGCTCGTCTTCACTTTTTTTAGCTATTTGGCTAAAACCACGCAAGCGGCGATGAAAATATAACTGCCCTTGTTTGACAATAAGCAGAGTTATTTCTTCATTAGGCTGCTGGCACACCAATAAACAAGCGTCATTTTGTACCGGCAATAAATTAGCAAAGGCAAACTCTTCGGTAATTATACTTGTCACTTCAGCATCGGTTTTATTAATGGCGGCAACCAATTTTTTTAACTCATTTAACGGCGCACAAACCACATTAATTTTTTCTTTACCGCCAGACAGTAAAGGCCCATCAAAATAATCTACCACCATATTATCAGGCGAAATAGTCACTAAATCTTTAATTTGCCATTTTAACGCTGAAATAATTTCGTTGGCTGGTACATTCGGTTTATCTACTTGCACAATTTGTGACTGCTGAGCATTAAGCACAAGATGGCATTGCCCTTTTAGTGGGCTATCTGTGTGCAATGCGGCAATAGCTTTAGCAAAATCAGATAAAATAACCGGAGTATTTTGACAAGAGGGTTGAGGCAACTCAATACCTTCGTTTTGAGTTAATTGTTGTATCTTAGGCATTAAACAAGAAGTAAGTGATCCCTGTTGCAGAGCAATGCCCAAAACTTGATTTGATTGTTGTTTTGAAAACAACTGACTTATCCGTGTGAGTAGAGACATCAATTAGCGCTATCTTATTCTTATTATGAAGTTTTATATAAAACGCTTTAAAAGCATTTAAAAGAAGTACTTTTAACATTATCCTTTATTAACCTTAAGCTGCAAGCATTTTTGCCTATTTTTTAGTATATTACTGCTGTTTAATCTCAATTATTCTGATTTTAGTAATTATGACTTGTCTTTCCAACATTCAGTTATTGCAACACCCTTTATTTGTGCATCACAAGGTACAAGTTTCAGTAAAACGTGACGATTGTATTCACCCTATTATTGCTGGCAATAAATGGCGAAAGTTACAATTTAATTTAACTTTCCTAAAACAACAATCACATTTTAAAGGGGCGATAAGTTTTGGCGGTAGTTATTCAAATCATATTCATGCCTTTGCTTTTGCATGTTACCAGCAAGGAGTTCCCTGTATTGGTGTTATTCGAGGTGAAAGCGATTACGCCAATAATTTCACCTTAACTTGGGCACGGCACTGGGGCATGAAGCTACATTTTGTTGATAGAAAAACCTATCGCCGCCGCGATGACGCTGACTTTATTGAAGCGCTACAAACACAATTCCCCAATTATTTTGTCATCCCTGAAGGTGGCAGTAATGAGCTTGCTATTCCCGGTGTTGCCGAGGTGATGAGCGAACTCAAACAGCAAACACAATTCAACACCTTGATGACACCCGTTGGTAGTGGCGGTACGCTAGCAGGGTTAATTACTGGCGATAAGGAACATTATGACATTGAACATAAACTGCTAGGCATTGCGGTTTTAAAGGGTGCTGAATATCTGGTTGACGAAGTAAAAGCCTTATTACCCAGACAAGCAGAAAAACATAACAACTGGCAAGTACTTACTGACTTTCACCGGGGTGGTTACGCAAAGTTTTCAGCTCAAGATGCTCAACGCATACTTGAATTTAACCAGACAACAGCTGTTGACTTTGAGCCGGTATATTCAGGGAAAATGGTGCTTGCCTTGCTAGATTTACTTGCACAAGGTTACTTTAGCAAAGGTGAGCATATTGTATTGTTGCACACTGGCGGTATGCAAGGACTTGGCGGTATGATTGAACGAGGTATACTTACTGAGGATAAATGGCCAATACCGAAATGAATGGTAGGCGGGGTTTTAACCGCGCTTGCCGTTAAGAAACAATAAGCGCGAACAAGTTCCCGCCTACTTATCGCTGCAATATTCATCTTGAACATACACGCTCTTTCACATCCATCTGATCGCGGCTAAAACCGCTCCGACAAAATGGACACATAAAAAAACACCGTAATCTCTAAGAGAATACGGTGTTTTTAGTTTGTAGTTAAAACTAACGTTAAAGTAGTTTCTCGCGACTAAAGTCGCTCCTACAGACTACGCTTGTGCGATAACAATCACTTTGATGCTAGTATCAACATCAGTGTGTAAGTGAATAGCGATATCAAATTCGCCAGTTTCACGGATTGCACCTAATGGTAAACGTACTTCAGCTTTTGTAACTTCAACGCCAGCTTCAGTGATCGCATCAGCGATATCACGAGTACCAATTGAACCGAATAATTTACCTTCTTCACCAGCTTTTGATGCGATAGTAACTTCAGCCAATTCAACAACTTTAGCAGCACGAGCTTCTGCAGTTGTTAAAACGTCAGCTAGTTTAGCTTCTAATTCAGCACGACGTGCTTCAAAGTGCTCAACGTTAGCTTCTGATGCAAAAACTGCTTTACCTTTTGGTAATAAGTAGTTACGTGCATAACCTGATTTAACAGATACCTTGTCACCAAGGCCGCCTAATTTGGCGATTTTATCTAGAAGAATTACTTCCATTATAAACCCCTTATTAGCTTACTTGTGTAAGTCAGTGTATGGTAACAATGACAAATAACGAGCGCGTTTAATAGCACGAGTTAATTGGCGTTGATATTTAGCAGCAGTACCAGTGATACGGCTAGGAACAATTTTACCACTTTCAGTGATATAGTTTTTTAAAGTTGCAATATCTTTATAATCGATAGATGTTGCGCCTTCCGCTGTGAAGCGACAAAACTTACGACGTCTAAAAAAACGAGACATAATATTCTCCGAATTCGGTTTTATTTATACGTTAAGACTTACATCTTAAGAAAAATAAAACACTAATTAATCATTTGTATCTGCTGAGCATGTAATACCAAGAGCGGATTACCGTTCCTTGATTCATGACGATTAATAAAACCCGTCACTTTTACTATTTGCCCAACAACTAATTCACGAGTTAAGTGTGATAAATCACCTGTAGCAACAACTTGTATTCTGACAAATGCTTGTCGATTCATGCCTGCTTCATTTTGATTAGACTTGTGGTCTATTGAAAACTGACTATGAAAAATACCCGCTGGGCTTGTTGACTGATTTGGGGTTCTCACCACAGAGCCTGTCAACACAAGGCAATTCTCCTGTAAAGAGTCTTGCAAAGAGTCTTTAGAGAGCATCACAGATTACTTATTCTTCGCTAGCAGCTTCTTCAGATTTCTCTTCCGACTTATCGTCAGTAGATACTTCAGTAGCTTGAACTGGCGCAGCAGTAACCTCTTTCTTAACTTCGCGACGATCGTCACGACGGTCATCTTTAGCAGCAGCCATTGGCGATGCTTCAGTTACCGCGTCTTTAGTACGCATGATCATGTTACGAATAATAACATCGTTATAACGGAAAGAAGTTTCAAGTTCATCAATAACTGACTGTGGCGCGGCAATGTTCATAAGAACATAGTGTGCTTTGTGTAATTTATTGATTGGGTATGCTAATTGACGACGGCCCCAGTCTTCTAGACGGTGGACTTTGCCTTCAGCAGCATTGATCAAGTCGGTGTAGCGCTGGATCATACCAGACACTTGTTCACTCTGATCAGGGTGAACCATAAATACGATTTCGTAATGACGCATTACGAGCTCCTTATGGGTTGTAGCCTCATAATCTGGCTCAGCCAACACCAGTTGAGGCAAGGAACAAAAAGTTCAGGCTGAATTAAGGACGCGTATTGTAGGTAAAATAACAGCAAAAAGCAAGCAACAAAAAGTGAGTTTATTGTACTGCTTGCTAAAGAAATTGAATGGTTATGCGCCACCGGGCTACGATGCCCGGCCTAGGGTTTATTATTCTTGTGCGGTGCCTAATATTTCAGCACTCTCTGTAGTAATTTTTTAAGTTGAATAAAGACTAAATGCTAATATTGACAATTATAAAGGGATAATATTTATAAATAGATTGCATTTATAAAGGGAACATATTGCCATTAATGTTTAACTGCCCTTGAGCAAAGCTCGCTTTAAAACTTAACTCTTGCTCTTTTTTAAGCAGTAACCCTTGCTCAACATACATATCAATCATAGGTGCTAGCCCAAGTTTAGCAAAGAAAGGCATGGGTGCATTACCGTTAGCATCAGCTTTTACTGCCGCCATAATTGACATTAAATTGCTAGCATCAAAAACCTGTTTATCTATCGTCATTGACAAGGTAGATTCAATTTTTCCTTCAGGGGTTTCAACACTAAGATCTTTTATTTCTACAATAGGATCACTGGCTAAAAGTTCAGTCACTAATGGCGATATTTTTTTCATATTGTTTTCATTTAACACAGCTTCGCCATCCGCAGAGACACTAGCCAGTAAGGCATTAACCTTTTGCATAACGTTAATATCAATGCGGTTAAATACCAACTCTAAATTGGCATTCTTTAAATGCTGCCCGGCAGATTTCATTTCTTGGGCACTATAATTAACAGCGATTTTCATTAAATCATTATCTACTGACGACATAGCGCCAATAATTAACTCTTTCAGCAACAGCACTTCATTACCCATAGCATCATTAGCGCTAATTGATGATACGGTAAAGTTAAAATCACCGCTAGAAATAGCATTACCTTGATAATAATCGCCCGCAATAAGGGTTTGATCCAAGGTAAAACTTACTTTTTCAATAGTAAAACTTTCTTCGCTGGTCGTTGCACTCAAACCATGCCAATTAAATTCACCGTAAATTTTGTTATCATTTTCTAACACAAACTCACCTAATGCTGGTGATGAAACAATGTTATTACCATCAACTTCTTTAGAGATTTTATCAATAGCGATAGTAGCAACGACGTCTTTAGAGAAGGTTAACAAACCGGTAAAATGTATTTTATCATTAATAAAATCGGCCACTTCTTCATCCAATGATAGCTCTTTAAAATTTATATTGGCTTGAGAATAACTCAGCGCAAACTTAACACCGCTATCCGTGAAAATTACCGGGCCAAACGAAAGCGTATCTTCAACAATAAGATTAATATCATCAACATCATCATGATGAAGTAATACGGTGATGTCTGTAGTAACTTTGCCACCAAACCAGCTGCGAACAAATGTTGAGTTATTAACCGTAATTGCTGGGTTTTCTGCTATTTTTTTTAATACTGATTGGTATTCAGTCTCAACGATGCCACCAATAAATTTAGGTGCAATTAAGCTAACGGTAATAAACAATAAGATAGCGATAAAGAGTTTTTTCATGGGTCGTCCTTGGAGTAAGTCTATTGGGGTTAATAATCTGCCGATGACTATAAATTATTTATTTCACTTATGTCATTTTTTATTTTATTCGTTGTCGCACCATTTCAAATAAACATATACCAGTAGCCACCGAAACGTTCAAGCTTGATACGCTGCCAGCCATAGGTAGCTTCACTAATTGATCGCAATTTTCACGTGTTAAACGGCGCATGCCTTTACCTTCAGCGCCCATCACCAATGCCATAGGGCCAGATAATTTAACATCGTAAAGGCAGGTGTCTGTTTCCCCTGCAGTACCAATAATCCAAATATCCTGTTGTTGTAAATGTTTCATGGTGCGGGCAAGGTTTGTTACTTGCACTAAAGGTACTGACTCGGCAGCGCCTACCGCAACTTTACGTACTGTTGCCGTTAATTTAGCAGCATTATCTTTAGGAACAATGATAGCTTGTACTCCTGCGGCATCGGCATTACGTAAACAAGCACCTAAATTATGTGGGTCAGTAACACCATCTAAGATAAGAAAAAATGGCGGAATATTACGTTTTTCTGCCGCCGCGATAATATCGTCTAAATCATTTTCAGTGTAAATTTTACCCGGTTTTACCCGTGCCACTACACCTTGATGTTGTTCACCTTCACTTTTATCATCAAGCACTTTACGCTGTGCCATTTGTGTCGCAATACCGTATTTACGCGCTAAGTTAATAATCGGTAATAAGCGTTCATCGTCGCGACCTTTTAGTAGCCACATTTCAATAAAACGCTCAGGTGCCTGCTTTAACAAAGCATTGACTGCATGAATACCAAAAACTAACTCTTCATTTTTTGCCATTTCTATTTCTCTTTCGCACGAATACTTTTGTTAAAAAATAAGCCGTTTGTAAAATTATTGTTGTGCTTTTTTACGAGCATTTTTGCCTGGACGTTTTTTACGTTCACTACGCTTTTTGACTTTTGACTTCACTTTAGAAGTTTCTTTTTTTGGCGCGAGTGATTTCCCGCCAACACCTTTTTTCTTATGGTTTGCCGTTTTAGCTTGCTCTTTTTCTGCTATTGCTAGGTCAATTTTCTTTTCATCAAGGTTAACCGCTGCAACTTGCACCTTAACTACATCACCCACACGATATTTAACACCCGTGTTTTCACCCGTTAAACACATGCGGACATCATCATAATGATAATAATCTCGCCCAAGCGAAGTAATGTGTACTAACCCTTCAATGTGTAAGTCTTGCAAACGCACGAATAATCCAAAATTAGTTACTGTGCTAATAACGCCGCTAAAAGTGTCACCAACATGATCTTGCATAAACTCACATTTCAGCCAATCATTAACATCACGAGTGGCTTCATCAGCTCGGCGCTCAGTCATAGAGCAATGCTCACCTAATTCGATGACTTCTTCTAATTTATAATCGTAATCGCCAACGTTAGCGGTTTTTATTTGGCTCAGGGCTTCTTGCTCTTTCGCTTGCTCAACCAAAATATTTTTAATAACTCTATGTACAACTAAATCGGGGTAGCGTCGAATCGGTGAGGTAAAATGGCTATAAGATTGCAGGGCTAAACCAAAATGACCTAAATTATCACTTTGATAAACCGCTTGCCGCATTGAGCGCAGCAACATTGTTTGAATAAGATCTCGATCAGGACGGTTGGCTACTTTTGCTAAAATATCACAATAATCGCTCGGCTCTGGCTCCTTTCTTGCTGGTAATGTAATACCCAGCTCGGCCAAATAACTAACAAAGTTATTATATTTATCTTCACTAGGCTTGTCGTGTACGCGAAATAAACCCGGCTTTTTATTTTTTTCAATAAACTTAGCCGTAGCAACATTAGCCAAAATCATACATTCTTCAATGATTTTATGGGCATCGTTACGAATAAGCGGTACAACACTTTCAATTTTTTTATCATCATTAAAAAGAAACAATGACTCTTCTGTTTCAAAAGCAATAGCGCCACGTTTATTGCGGGCATCGCTTAATGCTAAATACATGGTTTTTAAGTTTTCTAAATCAGCAACCAGTGCTGAGTATTCATCTCTAAGCTTTTGACCATCTATATTCTTTTCGCCATCTAGTATTGCCGCAACTTTGCTATATGTAAATCGAGCATGAGAGCGCATTACTGCTGGATAGAATTGACTGCCTGACAACTTACCTGCTGCGCTTATGGTCATTTCGCAAACCATGCACAGTCTATCAACATCAGGATTTAGGGAACATAAACCGTTCGAGAGTTTTTCTGGCAGCATAGGAATAACTTGGCTAGGAAAATAAACCGAATTACCACGAGAGATTGCTTCATCATCTAAAGCACTGCCATGACGAACATAATAACTAACATCAGCAATAGCTACCCATAAACGCCAGCCGCCAGATTTTTTAGGCTGACAGTAAACGGCATCATCAAAATCACGCGCATCTTCACCATCAATAGTGACTAGCGGTAAATGCCGTAAATCTTTACGAGGCAGTTTCGCTGACTCTTCCACCTCATCAGCGATACCTGCAACTTCTGCTAGCACGGTTTGAGAAAATTGATGAGGCAAATCATGAGCACGTAAGGCGATATCTATTTCCATACCTGGCGCCAGATGGTCGCCTAGCACTTCAATTACTTTGCCAATAGCATGAGATCGCTTAGTGGGTCTTTGTACAAGTTCAAGCACCACCATTTGTCCATGACGAGCGCCTAACTTTTCATTAGGATCGATTAAAATCTCTTGTTTGATTTTAGTGTCTTCTGGCACAACTGAACAAACATGGTGATCGACATGAAAACGACCAACAATGGGGGCTTTACGAGGTTCAATCACCTCAAGGATTTTAACTTCTTTCCGGCCTTTTCTATCAGTGCGATCAACTAATATGGCTTGGACAATATCACCATGAAATACACGTTGCATTTCATGAGAAGAAATATAAAAATCTTTACCGCGCTTATCTTTTACGCTGACATCATCAGGAGAGAAAAAACCAAAACCATCTCTGTGACCGATAACCGTGCCCATAAGCAAACTACTTTTGGCAGGAATAGCATATTGCTTAAATTTATTAAAAATAAGCTGACCACTATTTTCCATCGCCCGTAAACGTCGCTTTAGCCCAATAAGCAGGTGGTCTTCTTGATACTTCAACGTTTTAGCTAAGCTGTTAAACGTTGGTGGTGGCGAGCATTTTTCAATGATGGATAGCAATAACTCGCGCGAAGCGACTGGCTTTTCGTATTTTTTAGCTTCACGTTTGGCGTGGGGATCGTTAATGGTCAAAATAATGGATTACTTGTAATTAGTTGTAATGAGTTGATTTTAAAAATTTACTTAAAATAAGTATACCACAAACTTAACGCTTGCCACCCGAAACTGAAAACTCGCAACTTTAATTGGTATAATCCGCTTTTTTAGCCGCAGCCACCACATGAGTTGGCATTTTCGTTGCTAACTGTTTTTTCAATTGCTTAATTTTTTTATGCACTACTTTGTCATCAGTAACAGCGTGATGAAGTTGAGAATAAAGCATGGGATAATCTAACGGGCTACCATAACCTTGCTCATAGATATTAACAAGACGTATTTGAGCGGCAAGATTATTCATAGCAGCGGCAGCTTTTAGGTAAACAATAGCCTGCATCATATCCACTTGCATGAATTTGCCAACATGGTAATACCGACCTATTTGCTCAAGCCCTTCAGACAAGCCTTGATCTGCTGCTAAGTGCATATAGTGTAACCCTAGCTCAATATCTTTTTTAACACAGACACCATAGGCTAACATGTCACCCCATAAAAATTGATAGGAGGGTTTTTTAGCTTTAATTGCTCGGGCTTCAATATCCTGCACTAATTGACATTCGTCCAGCACTACCTGGCTCAAATGTTTATTTTCTTTAATTAAACTAAGTAATTGATCATCTGTATAAATTTGTACCGCTTGCAAATTTTGCCCTTTAGCGGGTGATAGCGTCAGTAATAAAAATAGAGCAAGAAAAATTCGCATAAGTACCTTAAAAAACACCTTGAAAAATGCCTTAAAATAAGACCTTTAAAATTAACGTTAGTTGTATAAAAATATCAACCTGAAATGCCACAGCTAATGACGATGAGCTGACATCGTTTTGGTCAATTAATCCCTTACCTCATACTCATTTTCATACTTATTACCTAACGATTAATGTAAATAATGAAGCAAAATTAGCGCCAATAATTCACTATATACATTTAGAGCTAAAAAATATTGTTAATTCATAAAATATCGCTACACTGAAATAACAGGTGTAATTAAGAAATATAATAATATTTCAGATGGAAGAAATTTGAAAGTAGAAATAGATATTAGTGAGCTAAAAGTAGGCCATTATGTTGTTAAAATAGCAAAACAGCTAGGCAACTTTAATTTGGCGACAGCGGGTCACATTAAAAGCGAAAAAGTCATTAATAATATTAAAAGTAAACAAGTGCTTTCGGTATTGATTGATGAAAGCAAAACAATTAACACTAGCTCTGCCAATGATCCAAAAACAAAAATCTCCGCAGAAGTGAAACAAGCCAAAGCCATTTTTGATGAGTCAAAAAACATTCAAAAATCTTTATTCTCTCAAGCTCTCAGTGGCGCAGATTTAGACTTAACACCTGTCATTGGCGTTTGTAACAAAAGCATAGATGCCATTTTTAATAATCCTGATTCATTAGCTTGTATCGTTAATATTCGTGAAAAAGATGAGTATTTATTAGAGCACTCGGTGGCCGTTTCAGTTTATATCACCCTATTTGCCCGTTACCTTAAATTAGACAGAGACATCATTGAACAATTATCCATTGGGGCTTTTTTACATGATATTGGTAAAACCATGATCTCAGATGAGATATTGAATAAACCAGGAAAACTGACGGATAAAGAATTTATCGTCATGAAAACCCATGCCAACCATTCCATTGATATCATAAAAAAAATCCCTGATGTCAGTGCGTTAAGCTTAGAAGTTGCAGCTTTGCATCATGAAAGACTTGACGGCACAGGCTATCCTTTTCAAGTGAAAGGAAAAAAGATCAGCCGCTATGGCCGCATGATTTCCATTTGTGATATTTTTGATGCCTTAACCGCAACCCGTGTTTATAAAAAAGGGTTTTCACACCCTAAAGCATTCACCATTTTACGCGACTTAGCACAAAAGAATCACTTAGATGCCGAACTAGTCGATCTATTCATAAGATGTATTGGTGTATTTCCAATAGGCTCTTTGGTACAACTTGCCTCGAACAAACTAGCGATGATAGAAGAGCGCAATGAGAAAAACCCGACTAAACCGAAAGTGCGCAGTTTTTATAGTGTCACCGTCAATGAATTTGTCGATACCGAAGATATTAATTTAGAGGAAACCGAAGATTTTATCAAAAAAGGGGTTTGTGCTGACGAATTTGATTTAGACATGAATAAAATTATTGAAATGTTAATGATGGATGGTTAAAGTTTACTTACAAAACATGCCCCCTAATTCAAAACCTGTTGCCTTAATTTGTGCTTATAGCATATATGAATATAGGCACAAAAGAGGTTGATATCATCATGTCGAACACTGTAGCCGAATTAGAGCAAAAGTTGGCCAAGGTACTCGCTAATTCACGTGCCAATGAAGCCATAGCCCAAAAACTTTTTGAAATAGAAACGCAAATTTTAAGCTGTAAATCTAGCCAAGAATTATTACAGCAACTACTAGCCACTATTAAAGATAAATTCAATTTAACCGGCATCTGTTTATTACTGGTAGATCCAACGCCAATCAAATATTTGCTAAGCGGCAATATGCAAACTAGTTGGCATCAAGCCAATTGTCGAACTATTGCTACCGAGCAATTACAAACTTACCACCCACAACGTCAGCCTTTCCTCACCAATGACATTACGCAAATAGCAGCAATATTACCGCAAAGCCTTATGGATAAAACCCAATCGGCCGCACTAACGCCATTAACATTAGAGGGTGAGTTATTCGGTAGTTTGCTGTTCACTGACGATGACAAAAATCGTTTTCATGCTGAATTGGGAACGCTACATCTTGAGCAATTAGCCGTAAAAGTCAGCCTGTGTTTATCGAATGCCATGATCCGTGAGCAGTTAGAATACATGGCTCATTATGATCGCTTAACTGGCGTCGCTAACCGCCGTTTAATGGAAGTATCAATTAATGAAGAATTGATCCGCCAAAAACGCTACGGAGTGCCATTTTCTGTACTTTTTATTGACTGTAATAAGTTTAAAAAAATTAACGATACTTATGGTCATGACTGCGGCGACAAAGTATTAACTTATGTGGCAACACAATTACAAGAATTGATCCGTGAAAATGATAAGTGCTTTCGCTATGCCGGTGATGAATTTGTGATTACCTTAGCCAGCCAAACATACGAAGAAGCATTACAAGCTTGTCAGCGTCTTACTGCGTTTTTTCAACAAAACCCTATGCCGTATGAAGGAGCATATTTACCTATCACTATTAGTTGTGGTGCAGCAGCAAGCGACGGCAAGAAAACCATGGATGAATTACTCAAAGCAGCCGATGAACAACTTTATGTACATAAGAAAGCCGTTACTTGATAAAGTATAGAAACAAAAAAACCTGCAAAAAGCAGGTTTTCAGCATTATAACCATTTCATTTTAGATCGAAAAAGAAGAGCCACAACCGCAAGTTGTGGTGGCATTCGGGTTGTTTACTACAAAGCGACTACCTTCCAAACTTTCAAGATAATCAACTTCACCGTCAACTAAATACTGTAAACTCATGGGGTCAATTACCATAGTAACCCCCTGTTTCTCAATGGTCATATCGCCGTCATTAACTTTTTCATCAAAAGTAAAGCCATACTGAAAACCAGAACAGCCGCCACCTGTTACATAAACACGCAATTTTAATTCAGGGTTTTCTTCTTCAGTGATTAAAGACAATACTTTTTTCGCCGCAGCGTCAGTAAATTTAATCGGTAACTCTTGCTCAGAAATGGCTTCGGACATGGAACTCTACTTAACTTATATAAGGAAAAAACAACAATATGAACAACAAAATCATGCTAATTATCTTAAACCTGACTAATTTAATCAAGTATTATCGTTTTATTATTCGATGGCCCAAGGTAACGTCTTATTAAGCTTTTGGTATTTTTGCCATTTATGCTTAGTCAAAATAGCCGAAAGCTGAATTTTTTCAGGAATAAAATTGGCGGGTAAGGTGAAATCGCCTTCAATGACCTGAAAATATTTAAAACTAAAAGTAAGATCTTTTTTCACTAGTGTGGAAATATCTTTCAGCTTTATGCGGCTTGGCTTGCTGTTCAAACTGCCAATAATTTCTATATCGATATAACCCTTTGCGTAGCGCTTTTTCAGCAATTGCTGCACTAAAATCACTTGAAAATTATAATATTCAGGGCTTGATGTAGCATTAATTTTTACATTATCAATAACTAAGCCATCAACTTCTTTCTCTGGCGCCATTACTTTTTCATAAAAAGCTAATTGCTTTTTCACTTGATAATGTTCATCTGCCCTTTGTTTTAACGTTGCTTGGCTATGTTGGTTAGCCAATTGCTCTACCGCTAATTCAACCTCTAAGGTATGTATGCGCGCAACTTGTTTGGCTTGCTGATTATATAAATCATCTAAACGCTGTTTTTGCTGGGCTAGGGTAGCCACTTGAAAGTTATGATAATAGTTACCTACTCGATAACCCGTGAATAGACATATCACAATGATAGCCGCTAAAAAAATTGCTGATTTAAATGCCCCAAGGCGTTCAACAACAACTCTAAGATTTATTTTTGCTAACCAATTCATATCTAACGTACAATAACCTTATAAACAATATCAAAAACCTAACCACTAATAATGATCTCAATTGCCGCAATAAGAAAGCATTTAGCTTTACCCAAAACCTCATGGCAAATTTGTGTGCTTGCCATATTAGGGGGATTTGCTTCGGCTTTATTAGTGATATTATTCACCTTAACCATTGCAGAAATTCAACAACTCTATTTAAGTGAGCGCGACAACTATAACACCTTAGATGGGGTAAGTCGTTTTGATTTACCTATTATTGGCTCACTGATCATTTTATTATTCGCTTGGTTAACGGGTTATAAATACCTGAGAACAGGTATCCCTTTTGTTCTGCATCGCCTGAAAGTTGCTCATGGCGTTATGCCATTAAAAAACACCTTAAATCAATTTTTCGGCAGTGCCGTTGCTTTGGCTTCTGGCTTCTCAGTTGGTCGGGAAGGTCCCGCGGTACACTTAGGAGCAGCAGCTAGCAGCTATATTGGTAGCTTATTACACTTACCATACAATAGCATACGTACCTTATGTGCCTGCGGCATCGCTGCCGGTATTGCCGCAACGTTCAACACTCCAATTGCTGCGGTAATTTTTGTAATGGAAGTTATTATGCGTGAGTATAAAATTCATATTTTTATTCCAGTGATGCTTGCCTCCCTTGTTGGCTCATTAATGACGCGCAGTGTTTTTGATGTTTCCCATAACTTTGAGTATTTTCATAAAATAGAACTTATTCCTCAACACTATATTCCATTAATAATTCTAGCTATTTTATTAGGCACTTTAGCGGCGGCCTTTAATAAAACCCTCGTCACTGTTATCAAACATAGTGTCAAACTTCATATAATACCCAGGCTTATGCTCGCCGCTATGATCACTGGCAGTTTAGGTTACCTTATTCCCGGTGCCATGGGTGTAGGCAGTGGCGCTATTGATGTTTCACTGACCAACAATTGGCAAATAGACGTGTTACTTGCCTTACTATTAGCTAAGTTTGTTATGACAACGTTCGCACTAGGCTTAGGTATTCCTGGTGGTATCATTGGTCCCATCATTGGTATAGGAGCCATTACTGGTGCCTTTGCCGGTGCTATCGTTATGCAAATTTTACCTAGCGAGCATATAGGTAGTGACTTCATTTTATTAGGCATGGCTGGATTTATGGCAGCAAGTTTAAATGCTCCGCTAGCGGCATTACTGGCGGTAGTGGAATTATCAGGCCAATTAGAAATAGTACTGCCAGCGATGGTCGTTATCACAATTGCCAGCATTATCTCTGGACAATTATTTAACAATCGTTCGGTATTTACCATGCAGCTTGATGTACAAAATTTAATTTATCGCAAACCACCCATCGAAAAAACTCTGCAAAAAATTGGTGTGCTTGGCATCATGGTGGCTAAGTTTGAATTATTAGAGCAAGCGAGTGAAAAAGCTATTGCTGGACGTGTGGTAAGTAGCCATGCCAATATTCCCATCATTAATAAAACCATTAAAAAAATAATGGTTAACAAACAAGTCTCTGAACAAATAAGTTATCATTGGGCGGAGTTTGACGAACAAGTGCCTTTGGCAACCAAACATCAAAATAGTAACGCCAGCGCTGAAGAAACACACAGCAGCTATCAAGTATCAGATAAGATGCACTTACATAAACTAACGCCGCTATCACATCAAGCAACCTTAGCAGAAGCTTATTTAGCACTGGTAGAAAGCCGTTGTGGTGGTGTTTATATTTATCAACACAACACCACAGACATTATCGGTATTGTTACTTTTGAACAAATTCGTCATTATTTAGTGACTGGAAAACTAACCAGTACCATAGAAGGAAAATCAATTTAATGAGTGCTTTCATCATCAACCACCTTTTATGGTTTAAAGCTTTGCACGTTATTTTTATGGTGGCATGGTTTGCCGGTATTTTTTACTTACCCCGTTTATTTATTAATCATGCAGAAAGCAACTCACCCGATGTTATCACCCAATTAAAAGGCATGGAAAAGCGTCTACTTTATTTTATTACCCCATTTGCAATACTAACCTTGGCATTTGGCTTAGCCATGATTTATGCCTATGGTAATGCTTGGTTTATTGCCGCGAAATGGCTACATATAAAACTAAGTTTAGTGATCATGTTATTTGGCTATCATATATACTGTTTTAAATTACTAAAAACCTTTGCTCAAGATAAAAATACCCGCTCAGGTAAGTTTTACCGTATTTTTAACGAAATACCTGTACTGGCATTGTTTGCTGTAATAATTTTAGCCTACGTAAAACCCACGTTTAGTTAATTTATTCACAGTAACTACCGTAGAGCTGGTTATTTAATTGGTCTCTGTTTATACTGCATTGCATTAAATCAACACTGAATTAACACTGAATTAACACTGAACTAACATTTAAATTATTTACTCATCATCCTAGTATTAGCAAGTTAGAGGTAAGGAAAATGGATCATTTAATCAAGTATGCTATTTTTACAGCAACACTCTTAATGAGTATTGAAAGTGTGGCAAAAAGCACTGAAATTAGCCCAATAAAACCTAAAATAGTAGGCGGTGAAGTGGCAACTGAAGGCGATTGGCCATGGATGTCAGCACTAGTTTATACCTTTAATGAAGTATCAACTTCACTCATTGTAGATAATACAAGCTATGACAGTCTGGCCTTTAATGGCGGTGTCGCAGGTTCAGCAACGGGAATTACCGTTGATTGTGGCATTGGTGATACCCAATGCAGCGATGCAACGGACAAAATCTGCTTGATTGAACGTGGTGATATTGATTTTTCAGTAAAAGTTGAAAACTGCCAAGCTGGCGGTGGTGTTGGTGCCATTATTTATAATAATATAGATGGTATTCTCAATGGCACTTTAGGTGATGACTTTACCGGCACTATCCCGGTGGTAGCTGTCACGCAAGCAGACGGAGTTATTTTAAAAGATGCGCTAGGCGCAACGGCAAATTTAACTGTTGCTCAATCCTCTGCTCTTGCACAATCATCCACTTGTGGCGCTTCATTTTTAGGGGGAAAATGGTTACTGACCGCTTCTCACTGCGTAGAAGGCGTTGACGCCAGCCAATTAAAAGTTAATGTTGGTGAGTATGATTTAAGCAACGGCGCAGAAAACGCCCAAGCAGTGCAGCGCATTTATATGCATGGCGATTACCAATTAGACATTGAGCTTGATAATGACATTGCGCTGATAGAATTAGTGGCAAGTGTCAATAATGAAGCCGTAACGCTGCTTGACCTTGAACAAACATCACAACTTGCCATAGAAAATAGTGCCGTTACCGTAGCGGGCTGGGGTGGCCGCGAAGGTTATGACGCAGGTGGTGGCCCAACGTCAAATTTCCCTAATGTATTGCATCAAGTTGATTTGCAATTAATGACCAATGGAGAATGTAAAAATACTTTAGCGCAATCATTTACCGACCTCTATGAAGGTGTTTTTTCACCGGAAGGCGTAGGCATTACCGATGCGATGATTTGCGCCACTATTGCTGGTGGGGGTAAAGGTTCATGTCAAGGTGATAGTGGTGGCCCACTCATGGTAAATACTAACCAAGGTTGGCAACAAATAGGCATTGTTAGCTGGGGAATAGGTTGTGCTGCCGATGGTTTTCCCGGTGTCTATACTCGCTCAGCATTATTTACCGATTGGATTAACGAAATCACTCAAGGTATTGCCATTGACCAAAGCACTGAGCTTGGAATCCAAGCCCAAAATAATGCTCTGAGCAGTCAATTGCTTTTAGTTAACAACTCTAGTTTAACTGCTGGTTTAACCTTTGCAATTGAAGGTGATGCTAATTTCACTATTGATGATAGTACATGTAATACTCTTGCTGCTGGCGAAACTTGCCAACTTAATGTTAGCTATGATGCCGCCCAGGTTGGCAAGCATAATGCTAATATTATTATTACCTCAGACAATAATGATATTCCGACCAGTAGCAGTAGAGTTAGCGCCCAAACAATTGCCCTTGCCAGTGAAATTAACACGCAACTGTCGAGTACTGATGAAGCGTTAACTTGGTATAGTGGTGGCGATTCTGCTTGGCAGTTAGACAATACAGAAGCTGCGATTGTAAGTGGTACTATTGGTGATAACCAAGAAAGTTCGGTGATGGTAACGCTGACAGGCGAAGGTGAATTATCATTCGAGTGGTCGGTGTCTTCGGAGGAAAATACCGAGGATCCAGACTCCCCGTATGATGCTTTATACTTGTACCTTGATGGCGCATTAATTAAGTTTATTGCTGGCGATGTTGCTTATACCAGTGACAAGGTTGAATTTACCGCGGGAGAGCATAGAATTACTTGGGTTTATCGAAAAGATGCCGCCGCATTAGAAGGCGATGATAACGGCCACATTCGTAATGTTGTTTTCACCTCAACAGCGGTAACAACACCAACGCCAGCCGCGCCAACACCTACCAACCCAAACGCCCGTTCAAGTAGCGGTGGTAGTATGGCTTGGTTATCACTGATGTTATTAGTGTTGGTAAACATGCGCAGAAAACAATACCAACACTGAATACCAACACTGAATACCAACAATAAATACCAACAATAAATAATAGCAATAAATATCAAGCAAGCAAAAAGGCCGTTTAACGGCCTTTTTTAATGCCGGAACTTGCCAATTAACATATAAACCTCCAATAAGTTTTATTGCTGCCATTTTAAAAAATTCAATTTTTGTGCTATATTCCTGCCAAATTTTCCCGCGAATAATTTCTATCATGATGACATTTCAAGGCAGCCATATCCTGTCAGTTTCACAATTTGACCGTGACGCAATCGCAAGAATTTTAGATATTTCAGCACAAATGGCCCCTTATGCCGCGAGAAAAAAACGTTGCCATGTTCTTGAAGGCGCCATTCTCAGTAATCTATTTTTTGAACCTAGCACTCGTACCCGAGTAAGCTTTGGTACGGCTTTTAATTTATTAGGTGGCTTTGTTCGTGAAACGGTCGGACAAGAGAACTCGTCATTAAGCAAAGGTGAGTCTTTATTTGATACCGCTCAAGTCATTAGCGGCTACAGCGATGTTATTACGATGCGTCACCCAAAAATGCATTCAGTCGCGCAATTTGCCAAAGGCAGCACGGTGCCTGTGATTAATGGTGGCGATGGCGCTAATGAGCATCCAACCCAAGCCTTGTTAGATTTATTCACCATACAGTCTGAAATGATGCATTATCAAAAAGGCTTAGACAACTTGAATATTGTCTTGATGGGCGATTTAAAACATGGCCGTACCGTGCATTCATTATCAAAACTACTTAGCCTGTATAAAAACATTAAAATAACCATGGTATCTCCAACCGCTTTACAAATGCCTGACAGCGTTATTTCAACGTTAGAAAATGCCGGTCACCAAGTGATTATTACCGATACCATGGCGGGTAATTTATCCTGTGATGTTATTTATCAAACCCGTATTCAACAAGAGCGTTTCGCCAGTAAAGACGAGGCCGATTTATATCGTGGTCACTTCAGTTTAAATAAAGAGGTTTACCAAAAATACTGCCGTGAAAACACAGTAATCATGCACCCATTGCCGCGTGATTCTCGCCCTGAAGCCAATGAATTAGATATCGATTTAAATGATTTAGACAGCTTAGCCATTTTTAGGCAAGCACAAAATGGTGTGTTAGTCAGAATGGCACTGTTCGCGTTAACTTTAGGTGTTGAAGATCAATTAACGCAATTTGAAAAAGACGTAAACTGGCACACCAATAAACGCTAATATTGTTATTAATAAATAACTAAGCTATAAAATTTATGAGTGAAAACTTGTCTTTTTCAGGTCAAGTATTTACTTAGTCACTAAGATACTAATGAACCTAAAAGAGTTTTTACTATGAATGCATCAACTAATCTTCCCACTAGCAATTCAGAGCAACTTTTTGCTCAAGCAAAAGAAGTTATTCCCGGCGGTGTCAATTCACCTGTACGCGCCTTTAGCAGTGTGGGTGGCACGCCATCGTTTATTAAACGTGCTCAGGGCGCTTATATCTATGATGCCGACGATAACGCTTATATTGATTATGTTGGCTCATGGGGACCAATGATTTTAGGCCACAATCACCCAGCAATTTTAGATGCGGTCATTAATACCGCTCAAAATGGTTTAAGCTTTGGCGCACCTACTGAGTTAGAAATAACCATGGCAGAAAAAGTACGTGAGTTAGTGCCGTCAATGGAGTCTTTGCGTATGGTTAGCTCAGGCACCGAGGCAACCATGAGTGCTATTCGTTTAGCCCGAGGCTTTACCGGTCGCGATAAAATATTAAAATTTGAAGGCTGCTACCACGGTCATGCTGATTCATTGTTAGTTAAAGCGGGTTCAGGAGCTTTAACGTTAGGCGTGCCTAATTCTCCGGGCATTCCTGCTGATTTTGCTAAGCACACGTTAACGGTTAGTTATAATAACCTTGAGCAAGTGCAAGAAATTTTCGCTAAATATCCAGATCAAATTGCCTGTATTATTGTTGAGCCTGTCGCGGGCAACATGAATTGTATCCCGCCTATTGAAGGTTTTCTTGAAGGCTTACGTGCAGTGTGTGACGAATACAGTGCCGTGCTTATTTTTGATGAAGTGATGACAGGATTTCGCGTTGCCTTGGGCGGCGCACAAGCCCATTACAATATCAAACCCGATTTAACGACTTTAGGTAAAGTCATTGGCGGCGGCATGCCTGTTGGTGCTTTTGGTGGCAAAAAAGAAATCATGAATTACATTGCCCCTGTGGGTCCTGTATATCAAGCAGGGACACTTTCTGGCAATCCTATTGCCATGGCTGCGGGCTTAGCGTCGTTAACTGAATTAGCAAAAGGTGATAAACACCAGCAATTAACGGCTGCGACTGAAAAGTTAGCCATGGGTTTAAAAGCGGCGGCTGAGCGACACGGTGTTAATTTAAGCATTAATTATGTCGGTGCCATGTTTGGTTTCTTTTTCACGAATGATGAAACACCCATCACTACTTTTGAGCAAGTGATGGCCTGTGATGGTGAAAAATTTAAACGTTTCTTCCATTTAATGTTAGAGCATGGGGTTTATTTGGCGCCATCTGCCTTTGAAACTGGCTTTTTATCGATGGCTCACAGCGATGAAATTATTGAACAAACCTTAGAAGCGGCGGCTAAGTGTTTTTCACAGCTGTAACTTCGTAAGAGTACTTCATAAGAGTAACTTCGCAGCTGTACTTTCTCCATAGTGCTTTCTTCACAGAGAAGAAAGTAATAAGCATGTAAATGTATTGAACCGATTGCACACTAAAAAGAGTTAGCCACTAACGGTTGCTAACTCTTTTTTTAACCAAGTAAGTGCTTGTTGCCAACCTAAATCAATACCAGAAAAAGATTTTAAATTCCAACCATCTATTTTTCTAAGATTAACAATACTGTTAGTCACTAACTCACTTTCTTCATTATAATTCACTATGGCTATAGCCTTTAAATTAGCATGAGAGCCAATACTCAATTTCGCTTCAAAAGAAAAATCATAGTAATTGATTTTATTAACCAGCAAACCAAAAGCACCACTAAACTTATCCGTTAAAAAAGCTTCTAACTCTTCTGACATTTCTAGGGAAATTTCAATATCTTTATTAACAATAACTTCAGCAATACTACTACTTAATAACGTAATAGTTGCAAAACTTAATTGATGTTTCACCACTTACCTCTGCAAGCAAAGAGTCACTTATATCTACTATAATAAAAGTGTAACAACAGCACAATCGTTTAATTAATGATCGATTTTTATCCTGAATGATTAAACGCTAGCAAATAAACCGATCAAATAATTGCACTGACACCATCTCACCTGCTTGCACCTTGCCTTGTTTACTCGCTAAAACAATAAAACAATTGGCTCGAGCTAAACTAGATAAAATGCCCGAGCCTTGCGAACCAGTAGATTCAACCACATTTTCACCTGCTTCATTAATACTCAATACGCCCCGTTGAAAGTCCATGCGACCAGGCGATTTTTTCAAATCATGACCACATTTCACTTGTAAAGTAGTACGCTTCAATACTTGAGCGTTTTGCATTTTGGTTAAAGCAACCATAGCTAATTGATGAAATGTTACCAGCGCAGAAACCGGATTACCCGGTAAACCAAAAAAGATACTATTAGGCAGTTTGCCAAACGCAAAGGGCTTACCTGGCTTCATGGCTATTTTCCAAAAACCAATTTCGCCTAAATCATCTAACACTGTTTTAGTATAATCAGCGTCACCAACCGAAACTCCACCTGATGAAATGACCGCATCGGCTTGGCTATCAGCACTAACAAATGCCGCTTTTATCGCCTCAAAGTCATCTTCAATAATGCCTAAATCAATAACATCAATGTGTAACTTGTCTAACATAGCGCGTAAAACAAAACTGTTGCTTTCATAAATGTCGCCCGCGTTTAACGCTTGTCCTGGCAATTTCAATTCATCACCGGTGGCAATTAACGCTACTTTAATTTTGCGGAAAACCTTCACTTCGCTAACACCCAAAGAAGCCAAAATACCAATATCAACGGCTGATAATTGTTGTCCTTGAGCAAGTACATGTTGACCTAGTTGAATATCTTCACCTGCCTTACGCACATGAGAACCAAGCTTTTTTCCTTTCAGCTCCTTACCTTTAAGAATAGTTATACGGTCAGCTTCTGCTTGCACATTTTCTTGCATTTCGACACTGTCACAACATGCCGGCATTTTAGCGCCCGTCATAATACGAATACATTCTCCTAACTTACACTCGCCTTGAAAAGGCGCACCCGCCATAGAGCGACCCACCATAGTCAAAGTATGACCTTGAGATAAGCTGTCAATGGCAAAGGCATAACCATCCATCGCCGAATTATCATGATTAGGTACATTGAGAGGGCTAGTAATATCTTGCGCTAATACAGTGTTAAGCACCTGTGTTATGGGCAAGGTTAGGGTTTCGGTCACGGGTGTTATTTGTGACAACATATTTTCTAATGCATCTTCAAAGGGTAATAAACCGGGCGCAGAACAACAATCAGACATGGCAAACTCGCTTAACTTATTTAGAGTATTTTTAATAGCACTATTATCTCTCAATTAGCCATAAAAGTAATGGTGCTTTAGCTTTTATGATAATTATACTCATGTTAATCAAATAGCCTGAAATCAAAAAATATTATTATGCAGGTCATTAAATGATATACTCAAGCGAGTATTTTACACCGAGCTGAAATAGCTAACGCCACGTTTTATATAAACTGGTCATGTTATTTTGAGCCGTAGTAATGATTTTATTGAAATTTATTGCTGCCAGGGTTAACAAGGAAACACGTTAGCCTCCCTACATTTGGAAAGGTGATATGTTAACAGACAACTTCGGCCGTAGGTTTTATTACCTACGTCTATCAATTACTGACGTATGCAATTTTAAGTGTACTTATTGCCTGCCTGACGGTTATCAATGTGATCAGCCCCGTGATTTTCTCTCGCTTGCTGAAATCAAACGCTTAACCTCGGCATTTGCGGGTCTTGGTACTGAAAAAATTCGCATCACTGGGGGCGAACCGGCCCTTCGAAAAGATCTTCCTGAGATCATTGCCACTTGTAAACAAACGCCAGGCATCAAAAAGGTCGTGATCACCAGCAATGGTTTCAAGTTACCAACGCATTTACCCCAATGGTTAGATGCCGGTATTGATGCCATCAATATCAGTATAGATAGCTTAGATCCCAGACAGTTTCTTGCCATTACTGGCCATAATAAACTTAATACCATTTTAAAGGGTATTGATATGGCACTTGCGGATGGTCGCCCCACCGTTAAAGTAAACACGGTATTGATGCGAGAATATAGCGGCCGAGATATTCAAAGCTACTTAGACTGGTTAAAAGACACACCTGTAACCTTACGCTTTATCGAGCTAATGCAAACGGGCGAAAACCAAGCCTTTTTTGATGCTCAACATGTCCAA
This sequence comes from Colwellia sp. 39_35_sub15_T18, assembly GCA_002162675.1. Classification (GTDB taxonomy): domain Bacteria; phylum Pseudomonadota; class Gammaproteobacteria; order Enterobacterales; family Alteromonadaceae; genus Colwellia. The sequence continues at coordinate 136,608 of MAAE01000053.1, forward strand.
GGCTCGCGCATTAAACAAAATTTAATTCTTGATGGCTGGTTACCTGTGATACAAGACAAAGCGGCGGGGCCTGCGCAAGAATTTTATCATCCCGACTATCAAGGCCGAATTGGTCTGATCATGCCCTATTCCAAAAACTTTTGTGACAGCTGTAATCGCTTACGCGTTAGTTCATCTGGCAAATTACATCTGTGCTTATTCGGTGAAAGTGGTTTATCTTTGCGTGAACAAATGCAAAGCGATGATATTGAGCCACTACAAGCACAAATATTGTCTTTATTAGGCGATAAAAAAGCAACACACTTTCTACATGACAAGCTCACTGGCGCTACCAAGCATTTAGCCATGTTAGGCGGTTAGTATGACTTCTTTTACCAACGCAACTATTGGCAATGGCTGTTTAGGTGTCGTGCTTGCAGGTGGTTTATCTTCTCGTATGGGGCAGGATAAAGCACAGCTATTGAGAAAAAGCACTGCTACGCTTTCCATGCCTTCCATGCTTGAATTTTCCAAACAAATGCTGAGTGATTCAGGCATTAATAACATTGTGGTTAGTGGTGATAATTATGATGTGCCCGATCAAGTCAAGCAAAGTGGCCCTGTTGGCGGCATTTTCAGTGTTTTGTCGAACTTCCCACAGGCTAAATCCTTATTAATATTACCCGTCGATTTACCTTTTATCACCGCCAGAGCATTAACTGATTTACGGCTAAAGGGTGAGTTAAGCCAAAAAGCGACTTACTTTGCTGGGCATAATATTCCCTTATATTTACCTAATAATGCTTATGTGGCGCTATTTTTAGCACAAGCTTTTACGATAACAAACAGTAATAAGTGCCAAGACTCTCGATTAGGTTCTCAATCAGAAAAAAAGGGCCCTTCAATTAAGGCCTTATTAAAGCAAGTGCCCCATCAAGCGATTAAAAGCCGTGATGCAAAGACTTTATTTAATAGCAATACGCCTGAACAATGGCAGCAAGCAAAACAACAATTTAATTTGTAAACCCTTAATTTTTAACCTATTTATTTTAAACAAAGCAGCGTAACAAGGAAAAACCTATGTCAGCACATGGCGGCACAACTTTTATTCCCTTAAATATTGCAGTATTGACCGTTTCAGATACACGCACGACAGAAAATGATACCTCAGGTCAAGCATTAATCGAACGCCTCACCACTGCTGGCCATAACTTAGCAGACAAAGCGATTGTCGTTGATGATGTTTACCAACTGCGCGCGCAAGTTTCAAAATGGATTGCTGATGACAGCATTAACGCCATCATTTCAACCGGCGGTACAGGTTTCACCGAGCGCGACAACACTCCTGAAGCATTAATGGCTTTGTTTGATAAAAACGTCGAGGGCTTCGGAGAAGTATTTCGTCACGTATCATTAAACGAAATAGGCACTTCCACCATTCAATCACGCGCTTTTGGTGGTATCGCCAATAAAACGGTGATTTTATGTGTACCGGGTTCAACTAATGCCTGTAAAACGGCTTGGGATAAAGTGATTAAAGAGCAGTTAGATGCCAGTCACAAGCCTTGTAACTTTGTTCCGCACTTAAACATTACTGCCGAGTCTTCAACCGTAGAAAAGTGTGAGAGTCGCGGCTAATGACTGATCCTACCGTATCTAAAGCAAGCCATGTTGCACTGAGCCACCTGAATCAGCAGGGTGAAGCAAACATGGTTGATGTGACCGAAAAGGCCATGACTTCGCGTACAGCAACTGCGCAAGGTTATATTAAAATGAACCGCGCTACGTATGAGTTGATCACCACAGGTAAGCACAAAAAGGGTGACGTTTTTGCGGTAGCACGCATAGCCGGCATACAAGCGGCGAAAAAGTGCAGTGACTTAATTCCTTTATGCCACCCTTTAATGTTGAGCAAAGTACAAGTTGATTTCAGCCTTGATGAAGAAAATTTACAAGTGATGGTAACAAGCCTTTGCCGTTTAACGGGGCAAACGGGTGTTGAAATGGAAGCCTTAACAGCGGTTTCGGTGGCCTGTTTAACTTTATTTGATATGTGTAAAGCGGCCGATCCTGCCATGGAAATTAATGGCATTAAAGTGCTCACCAAAGTAGGTGGTAAATCAGGACATTGGCAATCAAGCTAGTTTCGAAGGTTTGAGTAAGAGAGAAAGATCATGATCAAAGTTGTTTTCTTTGCCGCTTTACGCGAGCAATTAAATTGCAGTGAATTATCATTAAACAGCGACCAATTAACTACCGTCGCTGATTTAAAAACTGCACTGGCCAGTAAAGATGAAAATTGGCAGCAAGTATTTGCTAATAACGCGTTATTATCAGCGGTTAATCACGACATGGTGCATAGTGAACAAGCAATAAAATCAGGTGATGAAGTGGCGTTTTTCCCACCGGTTACTGGCGGATAATTGAATAGCTATTGCGCGATTAAAATCCCGCCTACGGTAATTTTCGAGCTATGATGGTGACGAAGGAAGATTAAAAATGACGACAAATACTGATGCTGAAATATCAATACAAACCGCCGACTTTAGCTTGGCTGATGAAGTCGCCTTGCTTGAGCAAGATAATGCTATTGATGGCGCGGTGGTGACTTTTACAGGTCGGGTGCGCAATCAAAACGAAGGTAAAGAGGTGACCAGCTTAACGCTTGAGCATTATCCGGGTATGACAGAAAAGTCATTAACAAAAATTATCAACACCGCTAAAGAGCGCTGGCGTATTGGTCGAGTAAAAGTTATTCATCGTGTTGGCGAGCTTTTTATTGGTGAGCAAATTGTTTTTGTCGGTGTTACCAGTAAGCACCGCCAAGATGCGTTTGCCGCCAACGAATTTATTATGGATTACTTAAAAGTACAAGCCCCTTTTTGGAAAAAAGAAAGTACAAAGCAAGGTAATCACTGGCTAGATGCCAAAACAAGTGATGAAAACAAAGCCGCTAAGTGGTAACTAATGAAATTTTTCTTACCACTTAGCTTGGTATTACTGTTACTCGCTTTAGGCGGCAGTGGTTCAGTAGTGAGTGCCTCTGAACAACCGTTACGCATTGCGGTTGCCTCAAACTTCACTCCAGTATTAAAAAAATTACTTGTTGAATTTCATCAGCAAACCAAAATCAACACGCAAGTGATCAGTGGTGCCACAGGAACATTATTTTTACAAATAAAACACGGCGCTCCCTTTGATATATTTATTGCTGCCGATAGCGCAAGGCCCGCGCAACTTGAACAGCAAAACTTAGTATTAGCGAATAGCAGACACACTTATGCCCTTGGTCAGTTGGCGTTATTATCAATGACTTCAAGCGCACGCTTAAGTGATTTACACAAGGTTCCGCAACGCTTTGCTATTGCCAACCCTGACACCGCGCCTTATGGAAAAGCCGCCAAACAAGCCCTGAAATACTTAAATATCTGGTCGCAATATCAACCCAAACTCATACAAGGCATTAATGTTAACCAAACCTTTGCCCAAATACGTAGCCAAGCCGTTAACAGCGGCTTAGTGGCTAACAGCCAACTGGTGCTAAATAACTTAACGGGTGTTATCATTCCGCCGGCTTATCATCAAGCAATAGCGCAGCAATTAGTGATCATCAAAAGCAGTGATAACATCAATAATGCCCAACGTTTAAGTGACTATTTACGCTCGGCTGCTGTTCAGCAGAAAATAGTTGACTGGGGTTATGCGAGCTTTGGCAATAATGAACAGGAACAGAGCCATGATCAGCCCTGATGTACTTGCTTTAGTTACCACCTTAAAAATGGCAGCACTCACCACCATAATTTTACTGCTTATCGGCACACCACTCGCGTGGTTTTTAGCCAAAATGCAAAGTCGCTTTAAAGTCATTATTGAAGCAATTGTCGCCCTGCCCTTGGTATTACCACCCACAGTATTAGGTTTTTATTTACTTATCGCTTTTTCGCCACAGTATTTACCGGGACAACTATGGCAACAAGCGACAGGACAACAGCTCGCCTTTAGTTTTTCCGCCATTGTTATTGGCTCTGTACTCTATTCTATGCCCTTTGTCATACAACCGCTGCAAAAAGCCTTTGAGCAATTAGGCGATCCCTTACTTGAAGCTGGTAGTATGTTAGGTGCAGGAACGCTAGATAGATTTTTCAATATTGTTTTGCCTAGCACCAAAGCCAGTTTTATTACCGCTGCCAGTTTAGGTTTTGCCCATACGGTTGGCGAGTTTGGGGTGATATTAATGATTGGCGGCAATATTCCCGGTGAAACAAGAGTGCTTTCTATTGCGCTGTTTGATCATGTCGAAGCGTTTGATTATGCCCAAGCCCATCTATTAGCAATCAGTTTACTGGCTGGCTCTATGGTGCTTTTGTCAGCCATTTACCTACTCAACAGGGCAGCGCCTAAAACACCTAAAACAGCAAAAAAAGCTAAGCGGGTAAATAATGAACCTTAACCTTAGCTTTCAACTTGATTTCCCCCCCTTTAATTTAACCATTGAACAAGCATTGTCTTTGCAAGGTATTACTGGAATTTTTGGTCATTCAGGCTCAGGGAAATCGACTCTTTTGCGCGCTATAGCGGGCTTAGAAAAAAACCTTGTTGGTACAATTTTCTTAGATGACAGCTGTTTAATTAATAATAGTGACCGCAAACCCAAAACCTTTATCAAGCCTGAGCAACGACATATCGGCTTAGTATTTCAAGACTCACGGCTATTTCCACATTTAAATGTCTTGGGTAATTTAAAGTTCGCCGCTAAACGCTGTCAAAATCGTCGTTTAGATTTCAATGAAATTATTAAGTTAACTGAACTAAGTTCCTTGTTACATAAACAGGTCGATGAACTGTCAGGTGGCCAAAAACAACGTGTCGCATTAGCCAGAGCGATACTTGCTGAGCCTAAATTACTCTTACTTGATGAGCCATTAAGCGCCCTTGATAGACAAGCAAAAGCCAGTCTGCTTAAACTGATGCTTAACATACAAAAACAACTACAATTACCTATACTTTATGTCAGTCATTCAATGGATGAATTACAACAAGTGTGCGATAAGTTATTAGTATTATCACAAGGCAAGGTTATTGGTTATGGGGGCATTCATCAAATGATCCATCAACTAAATTATACTCAAAACCATACTCAAAACTATGCTCAGAGCCATGCCTCGCATAATGCACAAGTCGAGAATGACCTTCACCAACAAACCAGTTTATCACTACCGATTAAAACCCTAGATAACGGTCACGGCTTAGCGGTGCTCTCTTTAAGTTCAGCGTTAGATGAACAGCAAGAAATTTATTTACCCGCGCTAGCAAAAAATACCGAACCTTTACATGAACAAACATTACGCTGTTTTATACTGGCGAGTGATATTAGTATTTCACTTATTGAACCCTTTAATTCTTCAATTGTGAATCATCTTTTTGCTAAGATAACGGCCCTCAACAGCCAAGGCAATAAAGTACTCGTCACGGCGCTATATGGTGGTAAAAAGAAAAATGGTGGTGAAAAAAAAGGTCAAGAACAAATATTTTTTGTTAATATAAGTACCTTCTCACAACAGCAATTAGCGCTTAAAATAGGGCAAAGTGTCTATTTACAATTTAAAGCTGGTGCGGTGCGTACTTATCTTTATTAACGACCAACAAAGCAGGAAATAACGTGTTAACAACGCAAGAGCAGCTGAAATATTCACGCCAAATTATGATAAAAAAAATTGGTGAACAAGGCCAAGTAGCACTGCGCAATGCCAAGGTATTAATTGTCGGTGTGGGCGGTTTAGGCAACCCTGTTAGCTTATATTTAGCAGCAGCCGGTGTTGGCACTTTGTACCTAGCCGACGGCGACACCATTGAATTAAGCAATTTGCCGCGACAAATTCAATTTAACGAACAAGATATTAACCAAAACAAAGCCGACATTGCCGCAGAAAAACTAAACAGCCAATTTCCTGATAGCGACATTGAAGCCATTGACGAGATGCTAGATCGAGAGCTTTGTGATTATTACTTACCGCAAGTTGATTTAGTACTAGACTGCTCTGACAACATTCAAACCCGCTATTTAATCAATCAGGCTTGTGTGGCACATAAGGTGCCATTAGTGATTGGCGCAGCGACAGGATTTGACGGCCAACAATTAGTCGTTGACCCAAGGGATGAGAGCAGCGCTTGTTATCACTGCTTATTCCCATCATCAGAAAAACCCCCTGCCAATAACTGTCAAACCCTAGGTATTTTGGGCCCAGTACTGGCCATTATTGCCGGCATGCAAGCACTACAAGCAATAAAGTTACTAACAGGCAATAGCACTGAGCATGACGCCCAAATTAATCAATTAAATTTATACGATGGTTTATCGAACCAATGGCAGCAATTTACCATGAAAAAACAACAAAATTGTACGGTTTGTGGGGGAAAGAGTTAGTTGATTAGTTTAGTCAATTAGTAATGTAGACTGCCAACATTGATGTTGGCAGTGAATTGTATTTTAACTATCATTTTTAACTTTATTTTAACTATTCACCACCGAGCCGCGATGCTTCACAGGGCTCTTCGAGCCTACACAGAGACTTTGTTAGTCTCTGTGGTAAATATCTCTAAGCTGAATAAATAAATTTTAGTTATGGTTTTACTTAAACAGCCCCATATTTCGGTCGGTTACTGCTTCACGCCATCCCCCGAGCCATTGCGACTTAGGATCAACCTCTTGATACGGACAATGCTCCTTTGACTTACCGCTAAGACCTGCTTGATAACCGTTTGAATGCGCTCTTCCTAATTTATCCCTTTTTTGTCTTCTCATTATATAAACACCTCGTAACCATGTAATAAATACTATTAAAATCATTAGTTAACACTAAAACCACTGTGATAACTAAGGTTAGGTTGTGATCAGCTTTGCTCAGAAAGCATCTAAGACTGATACTTTTATTTAAGAAGATTTAAAGCTTAGATGCAAATAAAAAAAACGATAAAAACCCTCAAAAACAGTATTTATTGATGATGACTTTTTGTCTGCTTTTTGTGCGAAAAACTTCTACCAGAAAAACAGTTCTTTAGAAAATAGCAACTATTTTTTATAGAACAAGACACTATATAAATCTAAAAAGTTAGATAAATTTAGTTTATAAAACCCGCTCATTATTTTTGCCTTTATTCCTGACTTTATTCCTGCAACAATGGCTGCAACATTCCTTCTAAGCCATTGAGCTTTATTTCGTACATTAAGGCCAGCTGCTCACCTAACTTTCCTGCGGGAAAGCCTTTACGGTGAAACCAAACCAAGTAGGGTTCAGGAAGTTGCAATAACTTTCTACCTGCGTATTTCCCAAATGGCATAATAGCATTTACCGCGCTGATCAATGTTTGTTGCTCTGCTAACAAAATTTATCCTTTTATTTAAAAAATATAATGCTTATTACCACAGAGAACACCGAGGCAGATTATATGCTCCATACATAACCTAAGTGATCTACATCCATGTAGGTCTTACTAGGCACGACACCGAGCACAACAAAGCCTCAATGTTGACTCGAAAGCTCTCCTGGCTCATCACAGTTTGACGATGAATAATGACAAGAGACACTCAATACACACTGCAGAACACTTTTATACATCTTTGACATAAAAGTGTCATCTACAACCCCTACAATTGCCTCAATTCTAATGACTTCCCTACCAAGTAAGCAAGGACAAACTATGTCAATTATAAGAAAACGTAGTGCAGCTCATAAAAGCCACATTCCGAGTAATGCTCGTGATAACCAGTATATTTTAGCCGAATTGCTCATAACAGATGAATTGCTTGCCAACTTTTCACTGCAATCAAACGCTGAAAATACGATGAACTATTATGATTTTTATCACAACTTATCCCAAATATTATTTGAATATTGTGAAACTTATGAAATTGAAAATTGCCAATTTATTGCCAATGATAAACTGGCCAGAGTGCGTTTTAACCAAGAAATGCATCAATGGCAGACCAACCAGCAAATTTTATTTTATTATAATCCTGAAACTCACCTGTTAAAAAAGTCATTTTTTGATGCCAATAAGCGCGCCAAAAAAATATGCTTGTTGTTTTTAACAACTGGCACTGATATCAGAGAGAATGCCGCCAGTTTTCATGCTAAAATTTCACAGCTAGTGCGTGCCTTTGCTGATAGAATCTCGGTTAATGAAAGCGATATTCGCCTACGTGATCATCAGCACATCACTTATGATTTATTTGCCAAACATAAAGCAAATAATGCCGATAATAGCTTAACAAGCCAAGCTCACAAGCTACGACCTATTAACCGTCGTTATTCAAGCCAAGGTGTTGCATTACCTGAGTATCACTCAGCCATGACTTATGTCATAGTCAATTTACCTATCTCTAATAGGTTACTCAATATGGTGGAAGTAGATCCAACGTCAAGTGATCCTTACAACCCTTTATATACCTATGTTACTGACACTTTTACGCAAGCGGCTAAACATTACAACTTAAATAATGGCGCTTTAATTGCGAATGGTTTAGTACCCATTGTTCGTTATAGTATTCATGAGATAGTGTCTCGCATAGGTGAGCTGCAAATGCTTGGCTATAATCCCGCTCAAAACCCTTGTGGCATTGTGAGTAAATGGAATGCTAATGAGCTGGTTGACAATATTAAATTGGTTTTTGTCGCAACAGATGAAAACCAAACCGAGCACGGTTTTGGTCGTTTTTTAAATCAAATAGAGCAAGCTTTACATTTAATGGCAACAGAGTTAGAAATGGAGCCAAGCAAGGAAGAAGTTATTGTTAGGTTTCATCAACATGTCGCTTACAACTTTTAAGGGCGAAGTCATGCTTTGAATTCATCAGGGATTACTATCACTTAACACTGCGGCCGTTTTTGCAGTTTGCGTTGTAAAGTGCGCCTGTGCATCGATAATTGCCGCGCCGTGGCTGATATATTGCCATCGTTAACTTTTAGTACTTGTTGAATATGCTGCCATTGCACTTGCTCTGCTGACAACGTTTCACCGTCGATTTGGGTATCGGTGGTAATTTCTGAAGCTTTACTTTCATTCAGCGCCGCTAATAATGTTTGTGTATCAAGCGGCTTAGTTAAATAATCATCTGCACCTAACTTTATCGCATCTACCGCGGTAGCTATACTAGCAAAACCCGTTAATAAAATAATACGACTGTTCGGGCGTGATTGCCGTATAGGAGTAATAATATTTAAGGTGGTTTCTTGTGCTAGTTTCATGTCCAATAAAACATAATTAGGCTGATGACGATGACAAGCCAATAGCGCTGCAGAATTAGTTTCAGCATGTGCACAATCAAAACCGTGCTTGGTTAATCGCCGTATCAAGGTATTGGCAAAAATAATATCATCTTCAACAATCAATAGTTTCTTCATTACTTTTACTGCCTTTTAAAGAGGTAAACTTAAGGTAACCAGAGCACCACCTTGGTGATGGTTAGTTAATGCCAACTTACCGCCAAGTCTTTCTAAACTAGCATGACTTAACAACACCGCCATACCTAACCCCTGCTCACTACTAACGGGTTTTACGCCAAGTTGTTTAAGCTTTTCCAAAGTAAAACCTAAACCATAATCTCGAATAATAAACTGCCAGTTAGCATCGTTCACCCGACTTGTTAGGGAAATTTTCTGAGTGTTATTGGCTTTAGTAGCCCGAACGGCATTATTAATTAAATTGATGATAGCAGGCAATAAAGCAGCATCAGCCATAACACTAATACCTTGCGGTTGCAGCTCAGACAATTCAACAGTTATCTCGGGGTGATTAACCCGTAAATTTTCTAGCACTTGTGTCAGTAAGTCATGAATAGTGATCGCCGTAATGGTTTGCTCTTTAATATCAAATACCATAGCGCGAAAAGCATTAAGGCTGTCGGTGCAGCGTGCTAATTGGCTTTGCATATCTGCAATAATGTCATTATCAGGAAAGTCTTCGCTGAGTTCGTCAGCCAGTAATTGCACGGTAGCAATGGGAGTAGCGAGTTGATGAGTGATTTGCGCCGAGGCTACGCCTAACGATGTTACTTGCTCTTGTTTTAATAAATTTTCTCGATAAGCGGCAATCGCTAATTCTCTTTGGCTAATACTGCGTGCCATTTTCCCCACCACAGCGGCCACAACTAAGGTCGAAAATAAAAAATTGATGCCCATACCAATAAAATGCCCTTGCATATTGCCATGCATCACACTCATCGGTAAAAACCATAATAAAATGCTATAAGAAGCGATTGCTAACAGCGCCACTAGCGCCAGCAAAGATGAAGGCAATGTTACCGCCGCAATAGCAATGGGGATCAATAACAATGAAACAAAAGCATTAGTTGCACCACCACTAAAAAATAGCAACAGTGACAAAAACAAAATATCAGCACAAATTTGTACTAATAATGCGGATTGATTAATTTGCTGTTTATGTCGATAAAAAACGAAGCTTACCAGCGTAAATATCAACTCCAAGGCAATAACACTAAATAAGGGCGTCCAAGGTAACTGATAGGTCAGCACCAAGTTGACGAAAAAAATAAGCAGTAATTGAATAGAAATAGCCGCGCTACGCAAAATAAGTACCATTTGAATTTGGTTACTTAATTTAGAATTTGCGGCAAAATTATTTACTTTAAAAAATGGTGACATAAATTGTTAGTTACTCATAAATTGTTAATTACTTGAGTCGAGTAAATTGGCTCTAGGTAAGTTACAAAGAATACGATACTCTCTTTAAATAAAGGTTATATAATCTTTATATTCTTTTTATTTATTCAGCTTAAAAGTATTACCACAGAGGTCAAAAATGCTGTTTTCGCTCATCTAAATCTGACCAATCAACTGTTGATAAATAGTGTTAAGTTTACAGTGAAGATTGGTGTTATTGCAAAGCTTATCAACCCGCTTTATTATCAATATTACGTTCTAATCCCATCACGGAAAGTGTACCTCCATTAATAGAACTTTCAATGGTTGAAAATAAACTTAAACGGTGAGTTTTATGCATTGAGGACGTGACATTGAGAAGCATCTTTGATAAAAATTATTTGGCTTTCATGACTATTCTTTGATTATTATTTTTGTTTGGTGATATTCAATGATGGTTTGCCATTGTTTTGGCTACCTGAAATTCTCATGATGATCTCCTTCATCTGAGATCAAACGCTAGAGGCCGATGTCGTTAGCTATACGCTTACGTTGTAACGAAATAGAACTACTTAATAATATTCACTCTGAATAATTAATAATTTCAAACTCACTCCAATAATTTAAATCGTAAATACAGCAATATTTATACTTGACAACTGACCACCGGTCAATATAAATTATGACCAGTGGTCAGCTAAATAAATTATACAGGGAAATAGAAATGATAAACACAGCAAAAAAAGATATTAAGGTAGTAGTTACAGGAGCTAACGGTCATTTGGGAACTAACATTGTTGGTGCTCTGCTTGAGCGAGGTTATCAAGTTAGAGCAACGGTACGTGACTTAAGTAATGATGAGAAAACTAAAAGTTTAAAAGCGATGGGAGTAGACATTGTAGAGGCAGATCTTCTAGATAAAAATTCTCTCATACGTGCATTTAAAGACCAGGATGGTGTTTTTCAATTGGCGGCTGGCTATAAAATGCATACCGGAAATCCTGAACTTGATATTAGAAAGCCTGCAATTGACGGAACTATTAACGTTCTTGAGGCAGCCAATGAGTGTAATATTAAAAAAATTATTTATACCTCCTCCGTTGCTACGATTGGCTCTTCTATGAACGGACAAAAGAAGAACGAAGAAAACTGGAATGATAATGCTGCTGAGTTTTATGCAAAAAGCAAAACTGATGCCGAAAAAATCCTATGGCAGAAGGCCAAGGAATTAAGCTTAAATGTGGTGTCCATATTACCTGGAATGATCATTGGACCAAACTTTAATCAACATACCCCTTCGACTTATCTTTTTGAGAAGATGCTGAAAGAAAAAGTACCTATGATCATGCCGATTGAATTTTCATTGGTTGACGTCCGTGATGTAGCTATTGCACATATTGATGCATTTGAGAATGAAGCATCAAATGGCCGATACATTACAGCAGTCGAACCTTTAACAATGCATAAAATAATTGATATTGTCGCAAAAGTGCGACCTGAACTGAAACTTCCCACAAAACCTGTCCCTTCTTTTTTATATCCATTGCTGCCATTTTTAGATAAAATGGAAGCATTGTTTACTGGTAGTATGCGTACTATCACAAAAGGCGTTGTCAGCGAATATTTAAATGGAAGCGTGCAAGACTTTGATACTACCAAAATTCGAAATGAACTAAACTGGAAGCCTCGCGCCATTGAACAATCAATTGCCGATACATTGGCTTGGATAGAAAATAACAACATTAGCTTGGGGTAAAAAATCAAAAGAGCATATTCACAGGAAGAGAAAGATCTTAAGAAAGAGAGCATTTTAGTGGCGGCGCAAAGCCTGCTTGTTAGTGGGAGCTTTCCTTTGCCTTCGGTTAATCAAATAATCAAAGAGGCAGGTGTTGCTAAAGGAACCGTATATCTTTATTTTGAAAGTAAAGAAGAAATATATCTTTCTTTACTTTCAAAATATTTTATTACGTTTGAAGGAAATATTATGAGGCTAATGGATAAAGCCACCGAAGACAATTTTCAACAAGCCCTAATCGATGCTTATATTGCTTTTGCAAAGAACGCTCCGAAAGGAGTCTATTTAGCGTGTATCGCTCCGCTCATTCTAGAAAGTAATTTGTCGGATGAGTTTATTAGCCGCTTCAAAACAGAGATTCGAGATCTTACTTTCCGAATTTTAGAAAAAGTAGCTAGTATTGCGGAAGAGTTTGATTTAAATGAACTGCGTATTAAATTTTTGCTTAGTTATAATTTATTTTTGGGAACCTGGCAGCATTGCCATCCCCCAAAAAACGTTTTAAGAGTCTTGGAGGATGAAGGACTTGATTCGATATTGTATGATTTTGAAAAAGAATTCTCCCGTGGACATAGGGCTATTTGGAAGAATTAAACATTATTATTCGTTATCACGCTTTAATTTCCATGCCCCACCAGGAAATCCATACGATACTTGCTGGTAATGGTGCGACTAAAATGAAAAAAGAATTTTCCAAGTTTAGAGCGAATTGAGATGACCGCAATCGCCCCATAAAGCTGACATAACCTTTAACTAAAATCTCTGTACTTTTTAGTCTTCTTGGTTAAGGTTTTTAGATATCAGGCACGGCACAAAACCTATCAGCAACTAGCAACGTAGCGTATTTTTGTTTGGCGATAGATCTGATAACCAAATGCCATGAAAGTTCATTTTTATTTATATCAATTCATTGTTTTTTTTATATATATCGTGGGGATTCGTCAGGTACAGAGGTCACCACACGACACCGAGCATAATAAAACCTCTGTGTAGGCTCGAAGAGCCCTCTGTGAAGCATCGCGGCTCGGTGGTAAATAAGTTACTATTCTTTTTATAATATATCTATTTTTAATCAATGTAATGAGCAGAATCATAAAATGACCAAAAATACCGACACTGACGACACTAACAACAATAAAAATCAAAACATAGCGACTTTAGCAGGGGGATGCTTTTGGTGTATAGAAGGCGCATTTTCTCAGGTTAAAGGCATACTTTCTGCAACTTCGGGTTATATGGGCGGCCATAGTAGCAACCCAAGTTATGAAGAAATTTGTACCGGTGCAAGTGGTCATGCTGAAGTCGTGCAACTCAGCTTTGATCCTGCCATCATTAGTTACCAACAAATACTCGAAATATTTTTTACCTTACACGATCCAACCCAGTTAAATCGTCAAGGTAATGATATTGGCAGTCAATATCGCTCGGCGATTTTCTACCATGATGAAAGCCAACAAGACATTGCCATAAAAATTGTTGAAGAAATGACCGAAAGCGAGATGTTTGCGCAGACCATTGTTACCCAGCTATGCGCCGTTGAAACGTTTTATTCGGGTGAAGATTACCATCAAGATTATTTTATCAACAACCCTGAAAACCAGTATTGTCAGGCGGTGGTGTCACCTAAGCTAGCCAAGTTTAGAAAAACTTTTATTGATAAATTAAAGTAATAAACTCAAGTAACAAGCTCAAATAACAAATAAGGCATTAAACCTTAAGTTTAATGCCTTAATAGATAGTAACTTTTCACCACCGAGCCGCGATGCTTCACAGAGGGCTCTTCGAGCCTACACAGAGATTTGTTATTCTCGGTATAGTGCGAAGCAAGACCTACATGGATGTAGGTCACTTAGGTTATGCATGGAGCATATAACCTGACTCGGTGCTCTCAGTGGTAAATGTTTCTAAGCTGAATAAATACAATAGATAAATAAAAACGACCAATTAGAAACTATAGGTCACGCTTAACTTTCCATTCACTGGTGCACCATAGAAACCAACACTATTTAAGCTGGTGATATATTTTTCATCGGTGACATTGTCAATATTTACTTGTAAAGCAAGCTGCTCAGATATATTCCAGCGAGCAAACGCATTGACTAATAGATAGGCGTCTTGTGTCAGAGAATAAGTAAAATTCTCAGTTTCTGATTGCCATTTGCCCCCAAAACCAAGGATCAACTCCGGTAATGCCGGCAAGGTATAAGCTAATGAAAAATTCACAACATTTCTGGCAACCCACTCGTTAGCCGTTTCGCCTGATTTATCTTCGATATCTACGTAAGTGTAAGCAAGCACAGTATTAAGGTTATCAGTTATCTGACCTGTTACTTCGAATTCAAAGCCTTTTGAATCAACATTGGTGCCTTCATAGTAACTAAAGCCAGCAGCGTTAATACCAGCATAAGCGGCGATATTCTCTTGCTCACCTGAGAACAAGGCAAACGTCGCCAGTAGCATGTCATCAAACCATTGGGTTTTTAAACCAATTTCATAGTTAACCCCTTTACTAGGATCTAGAAATTCGCCATTTTCAGCATATTGCTCTTGTGGTTGATATACATCTGAATAACTCGCATAAGCGTTTATATCATCAGTAATAGCATAAGTCGCGGCAAGGTATGGGCTAATTTCATTTTCATCGTTATCAACGGCAACAGTATAGTTACTATAACCTTTTCTTTGATAGTCAACCGCATTAAAACCGGCGACTAAAAATAAGTCATCGCTGACATTTAATTTGGTAGAGCCAAAGACGCGTGTCAAAGTCACATCAATATCAGAATAAATACTTGCATCACTCCATTCTGGCTCAGGAATTACATCTATCCCGTAAGGAAAAGCCGGCAGTGCCCCCCACGCAGGAATGGTATAATCATAATTAGAACGGTTGATCGTTTGGTCACTACTCTTAGAGATACTCGCACCTACGGTTAATTCATGCTCTTGGCCAAATAAGCGATATGAGCCTTTACTTGTTACATCAAATAAATTAGCACTGAATTCACCATCCCATGCACCAGGATTACCATATAAACCTAAGTTAGTATCAACATCAATAGTACCCGTTAACGCATAAACATAAAATAATTCACCTTGATCTTCTGAATCTTGTCGCGTGTAGGTTGCTTTTACTTCCCACTCATTATCAAACTCATAAAGATATTCGATAAAGGCATCAAACTTAGTGGTATCCCACGATGTCCAGTCTTGCGTTGGGCTAGCACTAACATCCCACTCAGCTTGAGTGCCATCGCTATAGTTATAAACTAAACCGCCCCACATAACACCATCACTATCAGTATCTTGGTATGATGCACCAAAAGTCAGTGCTGAATTATCCGTTAACTGACCGTCAACAATAGCAGAAAGGTAAGTACGTTCATCCTCTAAACCATCAAGGTAAGATTCTTTATCTTCAACAACCGCAATAAAACGCGCCGCCCAACTACCACTATCAGTTAATAATAGCGAGTAATCCGCTTGTAGACGTTTTAAATCGTACGAGCCTAGCGTTAAACCAACCTCCCCTTCATTATCATTAGTAGGACGCTTACGAACATAGTTAAGTGTACCTGCAGAATTACCTACCCCTGTTAATTGGCCGTTAGCACCACGGATAACCTCAATTTCTTCAAAACCATAACTATCTACGGCACCCGTCACAAGTCCCCAGCTATTAGGTAACCCAACACCATCAATTTGGGTGCTCTTGATATCAAAACCACGTGAGGTATAGCTAGTACGATTAGTTTCACCTTTTTCAACCGTGATACCTGTGGCCATTCTTAGGGCATCATCAACACTATTGGCGGCGAAGTTTTTAATGAGTTCTGATGTCACAACACTAATAGATTGTGGTGTTTCATTAAGCTCCATGGTTAAACCCGTAGCCCCTTGACTGACGCGATCACTACGAACACCAATAATGAGAATTTCTTCAATGTGCTCTTCAGCATTGCTAGCATTAGAGTCTGGTTGAACTTCTTGTGCATAGGCTTGAAATCCCATAGCAAGAACCAGTGAAGAGAGTGCAAAAGTGTGTCTTAGTTTCATGTTTACCCTTAGTAATTTATATTTATATATTTTAAGAAAGAAGAAAATTGCCGTATTTTACAGCCAATCAAACCGTAATGTAAATAACAATCATTACCATTAGTGTAAATATACTAAAATAATAATCATTCTCAATCAATATCACTTGATCTCTACTTAGACGGACATTAGTATGCATGCCTAATTACCTTACTATTTGACAATATTAAATCGGACAACAGATGGCAAAACTTAGTAATCGCTTTTGGTTTCAATTACATGGATGGTTTTCATTACCTATTTGGATAATGTTTTGTTTTGTGTGTTTGACCGGCACAATTTCGGTAATCAGTCATGAATTAACTTGGCTAACCAACTCCGCTGCTCGGGCGACTAACCCACAAAACTTACCTGAAAAATCAGTGTCAGAGTTATTTGCCATTGTTCAGCAAACTTACCCCAGTGCAAAAATTAATACGGTAGTCGCTTTTGAGCCTTATCTTATTAATGCCGTGATTTTCACCGATAGTGATAAACCCTTTGCGGTTGCCTACGTCAATCAATACACGGGTGAAATACAAGAAATCAACCAAAGCATGACGTTTGTTAATTTTATGCGCTCTTTGCATGGTTGGCTGTTATTTCCATGGCAACATAATTACAGCGTTGGCTATTACCTTGTTTGTGCCATGGCCATAGTGATGTTAGGGGCGTTAATAACGGGTTTAATCATTTACAAAAACTTTTGGCGTGCCTTTCTTCAGCCCAAAATTCGTGTAAACCAAGGTAAAAAAACGTTGTTAACTGATATGCACCGTTTAGCGGGTGTTTGGTCACTTTGGTTTTTAATATTAATGAGTCTTACGGGGCTGTGGTACTTGCTTCAAGCAATTTTATGGCATGCTGATATAGACATAGAGCCACACGCTCCTATGGTTACCGTTGAGCAATTACCGATAACGAATGGCGATAAACCAAAAACGCCCATTAGCTTAACGGATGCTTTAAAAATAGCTGAGCAGAAATTCCCTGACTTCAAAGCCACTTACACTATGTTGCCAGAGCATAGTCGTGACACTTATAAACTATATGGCGAGGGCGATTTTATTTTCTATGATCAATATGCTTATGGCGTAATAGTCAATCCGTGGACTGGCGCCATTGAAGGTGAAAGATCTCCCGCTAAAATGACTGCCTTACAAACTATGTCACATATTGCTGATCCGCTACACTATGGCACTATAGGTGGAATTTGGACTAAAATCATTTGGTTTGTGTTTGGTGTGCTGTTAACGGGTATGTCAATTACTGGCTTTTTAATGTGGGGAACTCGTACCGTCAAAGCCGCTAGGCATAAGCCTATTGCAACGCCAGCGCTATTAATTGCTAAGAAAGAGGCTGCTAAGAAAAAGCCTGCTGAGCAAATACCAGCCGAGCAAACTTCAACAACAGTCATGGCACCAGAACTAACTCATCAGGAAGTAAAATAATGGCGCAAGTGAACAATAATTTATGGAATCGCTACAAATATAAAATAAATGGGCTGATCATCATTTTACCTTTTTATTTTCTGTATCAATCCTTATCTCCCGAATTTCCTACGGCTTGGAATACCCAAAAAATTGGCTCATTTTCAGTAACGCCGACACCATTCAATGCTGAGCCTCCCTATCTCCATGATGGCAATTACAGCAAAGACTTCATGCTAACGTTTAATCAAGGTAACATAGAGCACATTCGTCAAGCTTATTTGAACATAGGTGAAGAAGCACTACCGTTAACCGTGCTACAGGCAAAAAGTGCGGGTATATTACATGGTAGCCAACATGGCCAAGAGGTACATGCTATTAGCCCTGAGGCTTTTAAAGCAGAGCATAAAATGTGGTTAACCATTGAAAACTGGCAAGGAAAAAAACTGGTGACTAGCTGGGATTTACCTAAGACGTTGTTACAACCTTAAACATGGAAAAAATAAATGTAGCTACTCACCACTGAAGCGCAATGCTTCACAGAGGGCTTTTTGCGGTAAAGTTTTAAGCTGAAAGCTACATGTAAATAAGTATTTTAAACGAATTTACACATGCCATGACCTAAAGCAGTATTGGGACGCTCTACATAACCATAACGAGCATAAAAAGCTTCTTTTCCTTGTGCCGCTAACAGCCCAATTGTCGACCCTTTTGTAGCCGCCGTTGATAAGTAGCTTTCTATTTGCGTCATTAACGCCGCACCAACGCCTAAACTTTGGTAAGCAGGATCAACGACAACGTCTTGAATATAGAAATACATAACGCCATCACCGACTATCCGTCCCATAGCAACAAGCTCAACGTCATGATAAATAGTCACGTGAAATAAGGAATTAGTTAAACTCATTTCAGCGGCACTAACAGCAATGCTTTGCCAGCCGAGCTTTTCTCTTAAAGCTAAAAATTCATCGGCTGTTGGTCTTACTAGCTTTATTTGAAAGTTATCAGTTAAGCTCATCAGTCTCTAAAACCGTATTTACTGAAAACGCATAGATAAATCAACTGCTTGTAGATGCTTGGTTAATGCACCACTGGAAATAAAGTCAACACCTGCTTTAGTGTATTCTTGTAGTATTTCTATGGTCATATTACCTGATACTTCTAACTTGGCTTTACCGCGTGTTGCTGCGACAGCTTGTTCAATCATGGTCGGGGTAAAGTTATCAAGCATGATAATATCTGCACCAGCATCAAGGGCTTGTTGCAGTTCATCCATAGACTCTACTTCTACTTCCACGGTTTTATCACTGTGGTTTTGTTTTGCTGTAGCCACCGCTTGAGCGATACCGCCACAAGCGGCAATATGATTTTCTTTTATTAAAAACGCATCAAACAAACCAATTCTATGATTGACGCCACCACCACAAAGTACCGCATATTTTTGCGCACTGCGTAACCCCGGTAAGGTTTTACGAGTATCTAATAACTTGGTGTTCGAGCCGGTTAATACCTTGACATACTGACTTGTTAATGTGGCCGTCCCCGATAAGGTTTGTAAGAAATTAAGGGCGCTACGCTCACCCGTTAACAAGGTACGGGCATTACCGTCAAGTTCAAATAACGTGGTGTTAGCCTTAACCATTTCACCATCATTAACGAACCAAGTGATTTGGGTTGTGGGTATTTTAGTTGGCTGTGCCTTATTTTGCGCAGCATCTAACTGAGCAAACACTTCATTGACCCAAGCGACACCGCAAATTATACAGTCTTCACGGGTGATCACCGTGGCAATGGCCTGTTCGTTTTCAGGAATTAACATCGCAGTAATATCTTGTTCAGAACTTGCAGACTGCTCACCAAAAGCGCCTAAATCTTCTTTTAGCGCCCAAGTAACGGTTGCCGAAATATCATGTTTTAGTTTTGCTCTCTCAGTGGAAAGAGTAGAAGAAAGATCAGAGGTAAGCATTTATTATTCCTGTTAAGGGTGTTCTCGTAGGGTGAGTTGTTTGCCTGTTTGACTAAACTCGACTTTTTTTAACGCGCTCATGCCCAACAAAATTTCATCACTTTTCATTGCCGGATTAATATGCGCGGCAACATTATATAGGAAAATATTGCCAATGCTAAGCTGATCTATTTTTGTTTTGTAAACCGTCACCCTACCATTAGCTGTTTGCACAGGGTAACTGCCATAACTTTCAAGCTGTAATTCATCAGCAATATGAGCAGGAATCGACACTTGCGTCGCCCCGGTATCAAGTAAAAAAGTGACTGATGATTCATTTATAGTGCCTTTAGTTACATAATGCCCTTGCCTATTTTGCTTTAATATAACCTCAGCTTGCCCTGAATCATTTAAACTAACTTGCGGCTGACTATTAGGATTATATTGCTCATCAAGCGTGCCTTGAAAAACAAACATTAATAATGCCAGTGCCATAATCCATGCAAGCCACACAAAAGTTTTGCCTATTTTGTTTGTCGAGTCACCTTCAGTCATAATAGAATGCTTCTTATGTTTATTTTATCTGTGAAAAAGAGAACAAGTTATTGTATGTCGTTAAGCAAACAGAAAAAAGCCGAAAAGAGTAATAATTTGCGACCAAGCCTCACCATAACGAAAGGTTGGTTATTAGCTGTTGAACAGCAAAAATCAACTTTTTTCACACTACGCGGCCTTGATGATCACATCAGCTTACTCGTCATCCATAATATTTCGCTGCCCTCAGGCCAATTTGGTGGCAACCATATCACTGACTTATTTTTAGGCAAAATAAATGCCGATGCTCACCCTAGTTTTGCCGATATTGCCCAATTACAAGTGTCTGCCCATTGCTTAATTAGGCGTGATGGCAGTATTATTCAATATGTCTCTTTTGATGATAAAGCGTGGCATGCAGGAATATCAACCTTTAATGGCATTGATAAATGCAATGATTTTTCTATCGGTATAGAGCTTGAAGGCACAGATGATATTCCCTACGAAGAGGCGCAATATCAGCAATTAGCAAGGTTAACGGTAAGTTTACAAAAAACCTACCCATTAATTAGTAATGAAAGTATTGTCGGTCATTGTGATATTGCTAAGGGCAGAAAAACAGATCCCGGACAGGCATTTAATTGGCCGTATTTTCATCAATGTTTACAGAAACTAAAAGTTAACAAATAATTTGTTAAAATTATAAATATTAATGCCGATAAATATGCAGCTTAAAGCTGTATGGTTCTAGTGAAAGGAAAATGCACGGAGTTGACTTTAGTCAATGAGTACAATTGACGCATCAATTGATGCCTTACAGCAAAAAGATGTTTATTTATTAACAATATAAGGTTACACATGAGTTTATTGAGTTTACTAATAGCACTACTGGCAGAAAAATCATTATCTTCCTCCCTATGGCATTTCGACTATTACTACCAACAATACGTGAATTTTTTTCAAAATAACTCAACATTGTCGCAACTAAAAAATAGCAACCTGAGCTATACCCTTTTTTTACTACTGCCGGTGGCGGCGGTTTATGGTGTTTTAGCCTTGGTAGATGATGGGCTGATACATCTCATTATTTCAACATTAATTCTTATTGTCAGTTTTGGCTGTGTCGCCACCAGAGATAGTTATAAACAATATTTACACACCGCCTTTCGCGGCGAAACAACCTCAGCTGAATTGCACCACCAACAGTTACTGCAAGATAAGAACTTACCCCCGATGGGCTTTGGTCAAGCACTCATTTGGCTAAACTACCGTTATTACATTGCTGTTATGCTGTTTTTTGTCATCTTTGGCGCTGCTGGCGTAGTGTTTTATCGTTTGTTAACCACGGTAATTGAACAGCAAAAAGGTTGCTCTTTAGACGCTAACACAACAGAACAAAGCAATGTCAACAATGAAGTCAGCAAGGAAAGCCAAGTAAATATAGACAAAGCAGCCACAGAAGAAGTACAAATAGAAGCAATCTTCCCGCAAGAAGACACCAATGAGCAACATAGCGTACCTAGCATTTCATCGGGTTGTAAAAATTATCATCATATCCTTTTCTACATAGATTGGTTACCGGTGCGTTTAACCTCTTTTGGTTATATGTTTGTCGGTCATTTTTCAAAAGCGCTACCTATGTGGCTAGAAAGTTTATTAGATGGTAAAAAACCAACCCATGAGATATTAATCGACGTAGCTCAAAAGTCTGAAGATATTATGGTAGACAAAGACGATTGCACCGCCGAGCCTTGCTTGCTAGTACGTTTAGCTAAACGTAATTTACTATTAATGCTAGCCGTTATTTCAGTGTTAACTTTAGTAGGGATCGTAACGTAAACGTACGATCTACTTATTCGCGAGAATATGTGTTCTGAGCATTCTTTCGCCAAAGTTATGATTTATAAATAACATACCTATGCACTTTACTCAGGAGCTCAATAATAACGTCATCTTCGAAGTCTTTTGTCGAAGCTCCATTGTCTTTAAGTTTGGATTCCAGCCTAAAACACCACTGGAATGACGTTTTTACCAATATAGAGTTGTTCCTGATTGATCTACCTAGGTATGATAAAGAATAACTCTGAGCTTAACTTATACATCCACATAGTGCAGAAAATGCCGTGCTACTGGTAATTTTTAACTCGATATTTATCCTCTGCACTGCCATCACCCTTGGTAAGACCATTGCTTTCAAACACTCAAATTAAACGCTTGTTTTAATTTGAGGCACTATTAGCAATTACTTTTTAATTGCATATCTCCCTTGCTTTACTGCCAAACTTCAACTAAATTACAATGCAAATGATGCATTTATTTACTATTTTATTGCCTAAAAGTCAATTGGTAATACCAATTTACCAAAATAAGCAAACTAAAAGCATTTTACTTTATATCAATAATAATGAATTAGGTTTACCCGTTAATGCCACAACCACTAAAACAACAGCTCAAACCACAGAAATTATCTGACATTATTTTAGTGCAGTTAGAGAATATGATTATAGAAGGCAGTTTACAGCCCGGTGAAAAATTATTACCTGAGCGCGAACTCGCCAAACAGTTTGAAGTTTCAAGACCATCGTTGCGTGAAGCAATACAAAAACTTGAGGCGAAAGGCTTAGTGACTCGTAAACAAGGTGGCGGTACTTTCGTCAGTAAAGCCCTGATGAAATCTTTTACTGATCCTTTATTTGATTTGATGGCAAATAGTCAAGAATCACAATTTGATTTATTAGAGTTTCGCCATGGTATGGAAGGCATGGCTTCTTACTATGCAGCAATGCGCGGCACTAGCGCAGATTTTGAACATATTCAGGCCAAGCACGATCTCATTGGCAGCAGCCAATTAGAAGACAACTTTCATATAGAAGCACAAGCTGTTTATGAATTTTATTTGGCGATATGTGCAGCATCACATAATGCGATGATATTACATACCGCACGCAGCATGTCGGCATTACTCATAGACAATATAGAACAAAATTTAACCGTGTTAGCAAAACGCCCTGATATTTTTAGCAAGATAACTGATTACAGAAAAAATTTGCTCGACGCGATTACTAGCGGACAGCCAAAAAAAGCGTGGGGCGCAAGTCATCGCCACCTTGCTTTTATTGAAGAGGTGCTGTTGAAACTCACTCAAGAAAACAGCCGTATGGAAAGATCAATGCGGCGCATGTAAAAATAATCAGTTTCGAGTTACGAGTTGCGAATAAAAACACTGTTAGCCATGTTCTTCGAAACTATTTAACTCGCTACTCGTAACTTATAACAATTGGAGACAACGCAATATGTCAGATCACCCAAAAATTGATATTGATTCTATAGAAACCCAAGAATGGTTAGAGTCAATGGAATCGGTATTAGAAAATGAAGGCGCTGAACGTGCCCATTTTTTACTTGAAGCCCTAATTGAACGTGCACGCCGCGGTGGTACTCACCTCCCCTTTGATGCAACTACGGCTTACGTAAATACTATTCCACCAGGACAAGAACCTCACATGCCTGCGGATCAAACCATTGAGTCACGTATTCGTGCCGCCATTCGTTGGAACGCCTTGGCTTTAGTATTACGCGCTTCTAAGAAAGATTTAGAGTTAGGTGGTCATATTGGTAGTTTCGCTTCATCGGCCACACTTTATGATGTAGGTTTTAATCACTTCTTCAAGGCTGCCTCTGAAAAAGACGGCGGTGATTTTATTTTCGCCCAAGGTCATATTTCTCCCGGTATATATGCACGTGCTTTCTTAGAAGGTCGTTTAACTGAAGATCAAATGGCTAATTTCCGCCAAGAATGTGATGGTAAAGGCCTATCCTCTTATCCTCATCCACATTTAATGGATGATTTTTGGCAGTTCCCCACCGTTTCTATGGGTTTGGGGCCACTACAGGCTATTTACACTGCTCGTTTCTTAAAATACTTAACTAATCGTGGTATCAAAGATTGCTCAGGTCAGCGTGTTTACTGTTTCTTGGGCGATGGTGAAACCGATGAGCCAGAGTCATTAGGTGCCATTGGCTTAGCTTCGCGCGAAGGTTTAGACAACTTAACCTTTATCATCAACTGTAACTTACAGCGTTTAGATGGCCCTGTTCGCGGTAACGGCAAAATCATTCAAGAGCTTGAAGGAACTTTCCGTGGCGCAGGCTGGGAAGTAGTGAAAGTTATTTGGGGTAGCTACTGGGATCCACTCATTGCTCGTGATACTTCAGGTAAACTATTACAGTTAATGAATGAAACCGTTGATGGTGAATACCAGAACTGCAAAGCCAAGGGTGGCAAATATACCCGTGAGAAATTCTTTAATAAATACCCTGAAACCGAAGCCATGGTGGCCAACATGTCTGATCAAGATATATGGCGCTTAAACCGTGGCGGTCACGACCCAGTAAAAGTGTATGCCGCTTATGAAAAAGCCATGAACACTAAAGGCCGTCCAACGGTAATTTTAGCGAAAACAGTTAAAGGTTTTGGTTTAGGTGCTTCGGGTGAAGCGCTAAACATTGCTCATAACGTTAAGAAAATGGACGTAGAATCAATCAAACATTATCGTGATCGTTTCAATATGCCCATTAGTGATGATGACATTGAAGACCTACCATTCTTTCAGTTTCCAGAAGATAGTGAAGAATACAAATATATGAAAGCGCGCCGTGAAGCATTAGGTGGTTCACTGCCGGCACGACGTCAGCAACCCGAAGAAACCATGGAAATTCCACCACTGAAATCTTTTGATGCCATCACTAAAGGTTCAGGCGGCCGTGAAGTGTCATCAACCATGACTTTTGTTCGAGTACTGAACAGCTTATTGAAAGATAAAAAAATTGGTAAGCGCATTGTGCCCATTATTCCTGATGAAGCCCGTACTTTTGGTATGGAAGGCTTATTCCGTCAAGTGGGTATTTACGCCAACGAAGGCCAGAAATATGTGCCACAAGATGCCGACCAAGTCGCTTATTATCGCGAAGATAAAAAAGGCCAAGTATTACAAGAAGGTATCAACGAATTAGGCGCAATGGCCTCATGGGTTGCTGCGGGTACCTCATATTCAACCTGTAACGCCACCACTATTCCGTTTTATATCTACTACTCAATGTTTGGTTTTCAACGTGTTGGTGATTTAGCATGGGCGGCAGGCGACAGCCAAGCACGCGGCTTCTTACTTGGCGCAACAGCAGGTAGAACAACTCTTAACGGTGAAGGCTTACAACATCAAGATGGTCATTCTCACGTGCAAGCGGGTTTAATCCCGAACTGTGTTACTTACGATCCAACCTACGGTTACGAAATTGCAGTGATCATACGTGATGGTTTACGCCGCATGTATGAAGAAAATGAAAATGTTTTCTACTACCTAACCTTAATGAACGAAAATTACCAACACCCAGCAATACCTGAGACCAAAGATATTTGCGATCAAATCATTAAAGGTATTTATCAGTTAGAACAAGTGGCACCAGCTTCAGGCAGAGGCAAGAAAAAAGCCATTGCCAACGTACAATTAATGGGTTCAGGAACAATTTTACAAAAAGTACGTCAAGCAGCGCAAATTCTAACTAACGACTTCAACATTTCAAGCGATGTTTACTCGGTAACCTCGTTTAATGAATTAGCCCGTGACGGCCAAGACGTTACGCGTTGGAACATGCTGCACCCAGAAAGCGAGCAACGTGTTGCTTATATTTCTACTGTGATCACTAAAGAAGCGGGCCCTGCGATTGCGGCAACTGATTACATTAAAAATTATTCAGATCAAGTGCGTGCCTACATCAACACTGAATACCGCGTGTTAGGTACCGACGGCTTTGGTCGTAGTGATAGCCGCGCTAATTTACGTCAGCATTTTGAAGTTGATCAACACTATATTGTTGTGGCCGCATTATTCGAACTCGCTAATCGTGGTGACATTGAACGTAATGTTGTCAGTGAAGCCATTAAACGCTTCAACATTGACAGCGATAAACTTAACCCACTTTATGCTTAATCAGTTACTAGAATAAGGAAAATAAAATGTCTATTGAAAAAATTCTAGTCCCCGATGTTGGCGGCGAAGAAGTTGAGATTATTGAGATCTGTTTTGCCGTTGGCGATGTGCTTGAAGCAGATGAAGGTATTATAACGGTTGAAACAGATAAAGCCTCAATGGATATCCCGGCACCGTTTGCAGGTACCTTAACAAGCTTAACCGTTGCCGTTGGTGATAAGATAAAAGCAGGCGATGTTATTGGTGAAATCAACGCAGCTAGTAGTGAGTCATCCGGGTCGAGTAGCGAAGAAACAAAGCAACCCGCGCCAGTTACAGCACCCGTTAAAGTAACCGAAACTCAATCTGCAACCGTTGTTGAAGCAGCGCCAGCGACACCAATCACTAGCGCTTCAGCAACTAACGTTTCAGCAGTCATTGAAATCATTGTCCCCGATATTGGTGAAGATGGTGAAGTTGAAGTTATCGAAGTATTAGTTAAAGTCGGCGATAGCATTGAAGAAGAAGACGGCTTAATCACCCTTGAAACTGACAAAGCAACCATGGATGTTCCTTCAACACATGCAGGCACGGTAAAAGAAGTCTTTATTAATATTGGTGACAAGGTTAAGCAAGGTAGCCTAGTGATCAAACTTGAAACATCAAGCAGTGCCCCCGTTGATACTCCAGCAAAAGCTGCCCCAGTTGTCGTACCTGAGCCAGCAAAAGTAGCCCCGACTACAGCACCCGTTAGTTCGCCAGTACCGCACCATCCACAATCAGGTACCAGTAAAAAAGGCACTATTTATAGTTCACCGTCAATTCGCCGTATCGCTCGTGAATTTGGCGTTGATCTAACCTTAGTAAAAGGCACGGGCAATAAAGAGCGTATTTTAAAAGAAGACGTACAATCTTACGTAAAATATGAACTTTCTCGTCCAAAAGCTAATGCGGGTAGCTCTGTTGCCGCGGGTGAAGGTGGTTTACAAGTCGTTAGTGCCAAAGCAATAGATTTCTCAAAATTTGGTGCAGTTGAAACTAAGCCATTAACGCGTATTCAAAAAATATCGGGACCATTCTTACACCGTAACTGGGTAACAATCCCTCATGTAACACAATTTGATGAAGCAGATATCACCAACGTTGAAGCCTTTCGTAAAGAACAGAATGTAGCTTGTGAAAAACAAAAACTTGGCTTTAAAATTACTCCCTTAGTGTTTATTTTAAAAGCGGCGGCTGATGCCTTACGCACCTTCCCAGTATTTAACTCAAGCTTGAGTGAAGACGGTGAAAGCCTGATCATGAAAAAATACATTCATATCGGCGTTGCTGTAGATACACCCAACGGTTTAGTTGTACCTGTGGTGCGTGATGTTGATCAAAAAGGTATTCATCAGTTATCACGTGAATTACTTGAAATTAGCATTAAAGCACGTGATGGCAAATTAAAAGCCGCTGACATGCAAGGTGGTTGTTTCACTATTTCTAGTCTTGGTGGCATTGGTGGTACAGCATTTACCCCCATTGTTAACGCACCAGAAGTCGCCATTTTAGGTGTTTCAAAATCAGAAATGAAACCTAAGTGGAATGGCAGTGAATTTGTGCCTAAGCTGATGCTACCGTTATCAATGTCTTACGACCATCGTGTAATTGACGGCGCTATCGCAGCACGCTTTACTGTGCACTTAGCTGGCGTAATGTCAGATATTCGAAAATTGATACTTTAGTCGATAAAAAGGCAATTAATATTGGAGAAATTCAACAGTTAAGCGTAGAATTTCGTCCATAAATACTTAGAAGCTATTTTAAACCAATAAACAAGGTTAATGAGGAAAGTTATGAGTGATATTAAAACTCAAGTTGTAATTCTAGGCGCAGGCCCTGGTGGTTATTCAGCTGCATTTCGCGCAGCAGATTTAGGCTTAGACGTAGTATTAGTAGAAAGTCGCGCAACCTTAGGTGGTGTGTGTTTAAACGTGGGTTGTATCCCATCAAAAGCTTTATTGCATGTTGCTAAAGTTATTGACGATGCCGCAGCAATGGCGTCACACGGTGTTACTTTTGGTAAGCCAGAAATTGATTTAGATAAAATTCGTGATTGGAAAGACAGCGTAATCGCCCAACTTACTGGCGGTTTATCGGGTATGGCTAATGCACGTAAAGTGACTACTGTTTCAGGTTACGGAAAATTTACCTCTGACAAAACGATTGCTGTTGAAGACAGTGAAGGTAAAGTAACCACTATCACTTTTGATAACGCCATTATTGCTGCTGGCTCTTCTGTGGTGAACTTGCCCTTTATTCCAACAGATGATCCTCGTATTATCGACTCAACTGGCGCATTAGAACTTGCAGATATTCCAGCTGAAATGTTGGTATTGGGTGGTGGTATTATCGGTTTAGAAATGGGTACCGTTTATAGCTCATTAGGCTCAAACGTTTCTGTTGTTGAGTTTGCTGATCAATTAGTACCTGCTGCTGACAAAGACATTGTTCGTGTTTATAACAATTATGTTAAAAAGCGTTTCAACATTATGTTGTCTACTAAAGTGGTTGCTGTTGAAGCGAAAGACGATGGTTTATACGTAACATTCGAAGGCAAAAAAGCGCCGGCAGAGCCAGTACGCTATGACAAAATTTTAGTGGCAGTGGGTCGTAAACCAAATGGACACTTAGTTGCTGCTGATAAAGCGGGCGTTAATGTTGACGAACGTGGTTTCATTAATGTAACCAACGAACTTCGTACTAACGTTAATCATATTTTCGCTATCGGTGATGTGGTTGGTCAACCTATGCTGGCTCACAAAGCAGTGCATGAAGCGCACGTTGCCGCTGAAGTTATTTCAGGTAAAAAACATACCTTCGAACCACGCTGTATTCCATCAATTGCTTATACCGATCCAGAAATGGCTTGGGTTGGCGTTACTGAGCGCGAAGCAAAAGAACAAGGCTTAAACGTCGAAGTGGCTAGCTTCCCATGGGCAGCGTCAGGTCGTGCTATTGCTTCTGCTCGTACCGAAGGTAAAACTAAGCTGATTTTTGAAAAAGAAACCGGTCGCGTTTTAGGTGGTGCTATTGTTGGTATCAATGCTGGTGAAATGCTTGGTGAAATCTGTTTAGCCGTTGAAATGGGCGCAGATGCTGAAGATGTTGGTTTAACTATTCATGCTCACCCAACCTTGAATGAATCAATTGGTTTAGCGGCGGAAATCTTTGAAGGTTCAATTACTGATTTACCTAACCCTAAAGCGGTTAAAAAGAAAAAATAGTCAGGAACTATTTTTAACAACCACAGGTTGGCTCCGTAAGGGGTGAGTGCAGGGATAGCACGAATAAAAAGTAAGCATAAGTGACGAAAAGAGCTAACTAAAAAATAAAGCCTGTTATATCACGATATAACAGGCTTTATTGCGAAAGTAGGACTAATATTTGCTATATGAAGAAAAGTAAAAGAACAAACTACCTTGCACAAATTTGCTTAGCTGTTTTATTCGCAAATATTAATTTAACTTATGCCAAAGAATTTATTATTGGTGTCGAGGAAGTGAGTTATTATCCTCTGTATGACTTTTCAGCAACTAATGAAAGCAGACCAAGCTACAGCAAAGATTTATTAACGGCTTTTTTTAAGCAGCATAACTATTCCTACCGCTTCGTTGCTTTACCCATTAAACGCTTTAATAAGTGGTATGTAGAAAAAGGGATCGACTTTAAGTTTCCTGACAACATGATATGGCGTGATGACAAACAAAACAAATTAAATATCACCTTTAGCCAATCCGTTATAGAGTTAATGGCTGGCAGTTATGTCCTAGCTTCTAACGCTAAATATAGACGCGATGATGTGAAAAGGTTAGCGACTATTTTTGGCTTCTCCCCAACGTTATGGTTTGACAAAGTTGCAACTAAGGAGATTGAGTTAATAGAAGAAAATAGCCCGTTAAGCATAGTAAAACATGTGCTTCATGGTAATGTTGATGCCACGAATATTGACTCTAATGTCATCAGACACAATTTGAAATTATTGAAAAATCCTCAAACCATTATTCTGAATACCCATATTAAGCACGAAGTATTCAGCTATTATTTATCTTCGATTAAACATCCTGAAATCATCAAACAGTTTGATGACTTTTTACAAAATAATGCCAAGTTAGTATTACAACTTAAGAAAAAATACGGCATTATCGAAGACTTCTAAACAGTATTTGTACTTTAGCTTTTACTGATATTCCCCGTATTTTTGAGTTATAAAAAACTGACTTTTTCTCGATAGCTACTAAAATAGAAGCTTACAAACACTCAATAAACAGGTGCACAAGTAAACGTTCAACTTTTGCTGAATTGGCAGTAAATTGAATGCCTAACGTCATTTTGCCATTTTCATATCTTTGATTACATACTCGCGCCACTATTGCTAATTCCCCTTCGATGGGACTTTGCACGTATAGGGTGAGCTGTTGATTTTTTAGGTTAGATAATTTTTCCGATGTTTTAAAAGAAAAACCACAGCCGCGTGGCGATATATCGACAATAATACCTTGAAATTCTGACAGCAAACTCAATAATTCAGAGCCAATAAATTTTAGCTTGGCAGGTAAATGGGCTTGAGTACGAGCATAACCACGCAATTGTCGATTATAGATGTGTAATGGATACTCGATAACAAAGCATTTTTCTGGGAAATGCACGATAGACTTTATGGTTGAATCAAAAGAAAAACACTCACCTTGTTGCTGCTCTTCAGCAGCGCTTTCAGCATTAGTAGCAACAGGCGCAAGGTAGCGAATAAAAACAGACCTCCCTACCGATAAAGCCTCAGTATAATCATGAGTACGAATACCAACAGGGTATTTTAAAATAATATATTGGCCAAAAGCATAACCAATAAGGGGCAACTTTAACCGCACATCGGCTAACTGCTCAAGTTGTACATCAAGTAACTGACCGGGCAATAGTTCAAAGATGCTGGTATTAACTTTATTTGTTTCAACTGAGAGGTTAGTCATAATATCCGTATTTTGTTTTTAGTCGATAGCACAAATAGTAAAAAATATGAATAAATAAACAATGTGGTAAATGAATATCTCTAGCGCTAAAAAATATTATGGCGGTAATAAAAAAAAGAACTCTAGTCGATAATTTTAGACGAGAGTTCCTGCAATTAAATTAATACTTAACTTTAATACTTAACTTTAATACTTAACTTTAATACTTAACTTTAATACTTAACTTCAATACTTAACTTCAATACTTAACTTCAATACTTAACTTCAATACTTAAGATTATTGTTTACGCTTTGTTAATGCCAACAAAGCCAGACCAAGTAACACCAAAACACTAGGCTCAGGAATGCCATTTGGATCATCAATTCTATCAGCTACAAAAAACACTTTTTCATAATCGGTAGAAGAATTCAAACCTAGAATATCATTAATTCTATAACCGCCAGTAAAATCAACGGTATGTAAGCACATACTTACCGGGCTAGCACTGGTATCACATGAACTATTAGTAACGGTATCATTGGCTTGGGTGAAGCCCCATGACCAGTTATCCGAAAACCACCAATTGGAGCCGTTAGCTAAATGAGTGTTACTGGTGTTTCCTGTATCGATAATAGTATCAGAGAATAGGGCTGCAGCAAGGGATAGAAAACTATCAGCCCCCGTTTCTCGCCCAGCCATCATTAAGTAGTCCCCTTGACAAACATCAAGGACATTTTCTGCCTCATTTCCAATAGTCACATCCATGGTTTCAGCATAACATTGCGTCCAACCACCAGCGGTTATCGTGGTTAAATCAACATTGGTTTGAGCACCAAATGGGAGGTATATCGGAATAGCCATAGATACGCCACTAAAAAGAAACGACACTAACACAAAACTAACTTTCAAAAATTTATTCATCATTTGCTCCGTTAATCCACAAAACCTGCATTCAAAAATGCATACTTTATGCCATAAAACAAAACGATTGAAAAACAAACGATTAAAAAAGTGCAATATAAAACCTGTAAAGAAATATGACACAAATTCTTACTTTTTGCTTCTTTAGCATTAAAACATTTACAGCTGCTAATTGTGCCACACGGCTTTCCTGCTTTATACTCGCTAAAACTTATAAAAATAATTATTGGAAATCACCTTGAAAATTACTTTGCAGGTTCTAAGTAACAAACTCACCTCTTTAACTGTCTTGGCAGTTATATCGATATTATTACTCAGTGCTTGTAAAGCAACTAAAGAGCAAGCTAATGATATCCAGATTTCATCTAAGGCAAAGCAAGTATCCACAAGCTTTTCGCCTCGCGCTGAAAATAAGTACCTAACTCAAGAACAAGCATTTAAACGTTCGGCACGTGTCTCTAATGTTGACTACCAACTTGATTTTCAGCTAACGGGTGAGGAAAAATTTTCCGCTAGCTCAACCATTAACTTTGACCTAAATGATGCTAACACCCCATTAACTCTTGATTTGAATGAAGCACAACTGACCGGCCTAGCAATCAATGGGCTGTCATTGACCGCAGAGCAAGTTAAGCAAAGTTATAACCAATGGTTTATCACTTTAGCGGCTGAGTATTTAGTTAAAGGTAAGAACAGAGTTGTTGTCAACTTTACCCGCCAGCACAGCACCAATGGCGAAGGTTTACATCGCTTTAAAGACCCTGTTGATGACAAAGTATATTTGTATTCTCATTTTGAACCTGCCGCCGCCCAACAAATGTTCGCGCTATTTGATCAACCCGATCTCAAAGCCACTTTTGAACTAACAGTTTCAGCGCCAAAAAGTTGGGCGGTATTTTCAGCCACTCAAGCGAGCAAGGTTGTAGCGCAAGACGATTTTAAAATTTGGTATTTTCCTAAAAGCCTTAAGTTAAGCCCTTATAATTTCTCAATGCACGCGGGCCCTTACCGAATGTGGCAAGACAATAGTGGTAAATATCCACTGCGCTTATTTGCACGCCAATCAGTTGCCAATCAAATAACGCCTGAGCACTGGTTTACTTATACCAAGCAAGGCTTTGAATTTTTTGATGATTACTTTGGCATTGACTATCCCTTTAAAAAATATGATCAAGTACTCGTGCCTGATTTTTTATACGGCGCCATGGAAAACGCTGCCGCAGTTACCTTTGCCGAAGGAAGCTTTTTAACCAATGGCGAAATGAGCGAAAGTCGTCGCCAAATGCTTGCTAGCGTAATAATGCACGAAATGGCGCACCAATGGTTTGGTAATTTAGCCACGATGAAATGGTGGAATGGCCTGTGGTTAAATGAAAGTTTTGCCGCTTTTATGGCCACGTTAGCCACCAGTGAAGCGACCGAATTTGATCATGCTTGGCGCAGCTTTTATGCTCATGGTAAGCAAAGTGCCTATCGTGCCGATCAACAAATAACCACTCACCCTATTGAAGTACCCGTGCCTTCCACCGCTAATGCTTTCGATAATATTGATGCCATTACCTACTCGAAAGGGGCTTCGGTGTTAAACCAATTACGTCATTTATTAGGTGAAAAGACATTCCAGCAAGGTATTCACAATTACCTTAAAGATAATGCTTATAAAAATGCCGTATTGGATGACTTCATTAACAGTTTAGCCAAAGCCAGTGGTAAAGATTTAACTCAATGGCAGCAAAAATGGCTTTATCAAGCAGGTGTAAATACCATTGAAGTGAATTATCAGTGCCAACAAGACAAAATAACCTCCTTTGAACTTTTACAAACAGCTGACCAAAGCCAGCCAACATTGCGTGAACAAAAAGTGCAAATAGCCTTGTTTAAAACCCAAAAGCCTGGTTTTAATCTTATAAAAAAAGTGGCGGTTATTTATCAGGGCAAAAACACGCTTGTTGATGAGTTAATAGGTACCTCATGCCCTGACTTAGTGTATCCAAATTACCAAGATTGGGCTTTTGTTAAAGTCAATTTAGATAAACGCTCGTTCGCGACCACTAAAAATTATTTAGCACAAATTCAAGAGCCACTATTACGTTCTATGTTGTGGCAAAGCCTTTGGGATGGTGTTCGTGATGGCAAACTAGCACTCAATGAATATTTACAAGTCGCGTTAGCCAATGCACCGCTAGAACAAGACTACACCACGTTAGGGCAAGTATTAGAACAAATATCATCGGCTAAAGTCTATCTTAATAAAGCCTTAGGTTCTCAGCATGATTATGTTAAAAACATAGCTTTGCAATTGGAAGAAATTACTTGGCAGAGTACAAGAACCAATAGCGATAATAAAAATATGCAACGTCGCTGGTTTGACGCTTACTTAAATTTTGCTCATTCTGAAACTGCTTTAGCTAACCTACATAAATTGTTAACGGGACAGCATTCATTAGAAAACTTAACCATCAATCAAGATATTCGTTGGGATATTATCGCGCAACTTAGTCGCTACAACTATGCAAAGGCAGGTGATTTGATTGCTGATGAATTAACCGTAGACGGTTCAGATTCAGGTCAAAAATCCGCTATTTATGCACAAGTTATTGCGCCCAATGCGCAAGTCAAAACAGCTTGGCTCACGAAAATTCAACAACAAAATAGCGAATTAGCCTTTTCTAAGTTACGCACGGCTATGTCAGCACTTTATCCAAGTGAGCAAAGTAGCCTTAACGAACAAAGTGCTGCAGCACGGATGGCAAGTCTAACGAGTATAGACAAGGCGAACGGCCCAGTATTTATGCGCAGTTATAATAATTTGATCCCCGCTACTTGCAGTAATGTCAGTGTTGCCCGGTTGAATAAGGCCGTTGCTGATTTAAGTAGTTTATCCGCTGGCACTAAACGCAGTTTACTCATTAAACGACAAGAAGATGAACGTTGTTTAATGATCAAAAATAAAATGGCGTTTTAATAGCTATAATAAAGACAGAGGGTGAACTTTACCTTCTGTCTTTATACTCAATAGTGCTATGAATAAACTCATCAAAAGGAGAGCCGATGCACACAAAATCACACTTTACGGCCACGTTAATTTTAAGCCTTGCGCTGACTGGCTGCGCAAATTTAGACAGCCAAAAAGCCAATAATAATGGCGCTGCTCAGTGGGACTTTGACCATGATGTACAATTTAGACAAACGAAATTAACGACTAACCATTACCAGCTAGAAATTATCCCTAATAACAAAGTCGGCTTTGAACGATTAGCCACTTTTTTGCTCCGTAAATCTTATAGTTTGTGTGGCAGCTACCACTACAAACTTGAAATGATACAAGGCATTGAAAGCTTTGACGACAAACGCGCTATGCCAAACTATATATTCCCTTCACTTATTGCCAAAATTGATTGCTCACGTAAGTAAATTGTTTGCTCTAGCTTTATAGCTATCGAAGTATATTGGGCAATGAAGTATATTGGGCAATAAAAAAGGGTTACTTTACTGATAATAAGTAAAGTAACCCTTTTACTTTATTCTGTTTAACTATTAAAAATAGAAAACTAGATAAAGATCCTAGCTAGGATCTGCAATTCTTACTGTAGCTGTAGTTAACTGCTCAACCGGTGGAGTAAAGCTAGTTAGGTTAATACCCTCTACTGCGCTTTTGTACTCTTCCATTGTAGGGAAACGACCCAACATAGTAGAAAGCACAACTAACGGAGTAGAACCCAGTAGTGATTCACCTTTCTTCTCTGCAGTATCAGCTACTACACGGCCTTGGAACAAGCGTGTTGAAGTGGCAATAACAGTATCACCTGGTTCAGCTTTCTCTTGATTACCCATACATAAGTTACAGCCAGGGCGTTCTAAGTATAAAATATTTTCATAGTTAGTACGTGCAGCGTTTTTAGGCGCAGCATCATCAAATTCGAAACCTGAATATTTCTCAAGAATTGCCCAGTCGCCTTCAGCTTTAAGCTCATCAACAATATTATACGTTGGTGGCGCAACCACTAATGGTGCTTTAAATTCAATCTTTTGACCTTGTGCTTCCATATTACGGAACATTTGTGCAATAATTTGCATGTCACCTTTGTGAACCATACAAGAACCCACAAAACCTAAATCAACTGATTTATCTGCGTAGTATGAAACAGGGCGAATTACGTCATGCGTATAACGCTTAGATACGTCATCGTTGTTTACGTCTGGATCCGCAATCATTGGCTCGTTAATTTGGTCTAAATCAACAACAACTTCTGCAGAATATTTAGCATTTTCATCTGGTGCTAACGCAGGATTAGTACCAGATTTAACTTCTTCAATACGCTTGTCAGCAAGTGCTATTAGACCAACTAATGTGCCAGCTTCATTTTCCATACCCTTATCGATCATGATCTGGATACGGCTTTTCGCTAACTCAATAGACTGAATTAACGTTTCATCATTTGAGATACAAACTGACGCTTTCGCTTTCATTTCAGCAGTCCAGTCTGTGAACGTAAATGCTTGGTCAGCTAATAATGTACCAATGTGTACTTCGATTACGCGGCCTTGGAATACATTTTCACCACCAAACTGCTTAAGCATTTGTGCTTGTGTCGCGTGAACAACATCACGGAAATCCATGTGTTTTTTCATGTGACCTTTAAAGGTTACTTTAACAGACTCTGGAATTGGCATTGCAGATTCACCCGTTGCCAGTGCAATTGCTACAGTACCTGAGTCAGCACCAAAGGCAACACCCTTAGACATACGAGTATGCGAGTCACCACCGATGATAATAGCACGGTCGTCTACGGTAATATCATTCAATACTTTGTGAATAACATCAGTCATTGAATGATAAACACCTTTTGGATCACGTGCAGTGATTAGACCAAACGCGTTCATAAAGCTCATTAACTTAGGCGTGTTCGCTTTTGCTTTGCTATCCCAAACAGATGCAGTGTGACAACCTGATTGGAATGCACCATCAACAATTGGCGAAATAGTAGAAGCAGCCATCGCTTCTAGTTCTTGGCACGTCATAGGACCTGTAGTGTCCTGAGAACCAACAATGTTTACTTGAACACGAACGTTTGAGCCTGCGTGTAGTGGTGAGTCAGATAAAACGCCAACTGCGTTACGGTTAAATATCTTCTCAACAGCAGTTAAGCCTTGACCTTCATGTGAAATTTCTTTTGAAGCTGCATATACACTTACAGGCTTAACACCTAAAGCTTCTGCTGCAAATGTTTGTAGTTTCTTACCGAACGTTACCGCATAAGAGCCGCCAGCCTTCATGAACTCCACTTTTTGTGGTGTAAAAGCTGACGATATATCAGCAAGCTCTTCGTTGCCGTTGTACAATTTCTTCGCTTTGGTATCAATAGTTAGCACAGTACCTGTAGCAACTGAGTACGCTTCTTCTAGTACTGCATCGCCATTTGCGTCAACAACGGCATTACCACTGGCATCTACTTTCTTAACCCAGTTTTTAAGGTCAAGACCAATACCACCTGTTACATCAACCGTTGTTAGGAAGATCGGAGCTATACCATTGGTGCCAGCAACTACTGGTGCTATGTTAATAAAAGGTACATAAGGACTTGCTTTTTTACCTGCCAACAATGCAACATTGTTAACACCAGACATACGAGATGAACCAACACCCATAGTGCCTTTTTCAGCAATTAACATCACTTTCGCGTTAGGGTACTTAGCTTGTAATGCTTTTATTTCTGCTTGAGCTTCTGGTGTGCTCATACATTGGCCATGTAATTCACGGTCTGCACGAGAGTGAGATTGATGACCAGGAGATAATAAATCAGTAGAGATATCACCTTCACCAGCAATACAAGTAACGACTTCTATTTTTTCTGCAATATCAGGTAACTTAGTGAAAAACTCTGCTTGTGCATAGCTTTCTAAAATATCTTTAGCAAGCACATTACCCGCTTTTAATGCTGCTGCAAGACGTGCAGTATCAGCGTCATATAAAAACACTTGAGTTTTCAATACTTCTGCAGCAGGTTTAGCCAAAGATGCGTCATCAGATAAGGCTAAATCTAGCAGTACTTCTATTGAAGGACCGCCTTTCATGTGAGATAACAATTCAAAAGCAAAAGTGGGTGTAATTTCTGCAACAACAGAATCACCTAGAATAATTTCTTTTAATAATTTAGCTTTTTCACCAGCAGCACTTGTTGTACCTGGCAAGGTGTTATAGATAAAGAAATTAAGTGAATCTGCTCGATACTCATTTCCTTGATCTTTAATTTGTGTGATGATTTCTGATAATAACTCAGCACTATCAATTGGCTTAGGCGCTAACCCTAGCTCATTTTTACGACTTTCAATTTCTGCTATATACTCTAAATACAGGCTCATTTGATACTCTCTCTAGCTATAAGACGCTAATAATATTTTAATTAGCAGGATAATATTTTCACCTATTTTACCTGATTTTCTACTGACTACTAATCATTTGCTTAAATAAGCACTATTCGCATAGATTATAGGAAGTAGAAGTATGAGTTATAGTGGTTATACCAATTCAGTTACCAATTGATAATATTACAAAAAAATACTACAACCACATTATTTAGTAGTAAAGTCTAATGTGTTACGCCCTCATAATCGCTTATATTAAATACTATAGTAATCATCTATTGATGCTTTTTAACCTTCAGGCAAGCATTAGCAAAGATATATATTCATGATACTTGAAAATGTCTGTTTCAGGATAGCTGATCGATTCATGTTCAAGGCGCATATTTTTATTAATTCTTTGAATATACTGGTAAAATTTATGCTACTACTGCTGAATACATAGCGTTACTTAAACGTCGATAAGATAAAAGAATACACCAAAAAGCTAATACGGTAATTTTACAAGTTGAAGCTTAACTGAGTTTTTGACAATTCCATGTCCAAATAGAGCGTAAAGTTCTCGCCACGGTTGATAAAAAAGCCACTCAGTGCAATAGCATGAAGTGGCTTTTTTTTATGCTATCTTTACTATGAGTAACTAATAAAAATAATAATTATGACAATATTGGAGAGAGCAATGGCAAGAGCTGAGAAATATCTACCAACAGCAAAAGCGCAAACTTTTTTAGACAAAGTCACCGATGCAAAACACGATAGACAAATCATTAATGGCCTTAAAAAGTTTCTTGATGATAGAGCACCTGAAGATATGCTCAATTTCTATACTGAAGAGGAAAAACAAGCGCTGCTTGCCATAAAAGGGACTGATAAAGATATAGAAAGCCGAATGCCAGTCAAAATTACCCGTCACTACTATGACCTTGCTAAAAACAGCCCGCCACTGCAAACCTTAATTAAAGCCAGCCCTGCTGAAACATTCGATATGCAAGGCGCACCCGATCCTGGCAATCAAATGGATTACAGCCCTGTAGAAGGTTTAATTCATAAATATGAATTAGGCCTTATTTACGTCGCCTCAACCTGCTCAGCCCATTGTCGTTTTTGCTATCGCGAAGAGCTAATTGCTAAAAAAGAAATCACCCGTAAGGATGGCAGTGTTGAACGTAAAGGTTTGGCACAAATTTCTGAGCTAGTAAATTATATTAATGAACATAACACCATTGTTGCTAAAAATAGCGGCCGTCACCCCGACACTGGACGAGAAAAGTTACGAGAAATTCTGATGTCAGGTGGTGATCCTATGGTGCTACTCAATAAAAATTTGGCACAGTGGTTTTCCGCATTAGCGGATGCCGGCATAGAAAACATTCGTGTTGGTACCAAAGAATTAGCTTTCTACCCTGATCGTTTTGATGACACTTTTTTTGCTATGATGGATGACTTCCATCAAGCCTACCCCGGTATTAAATTTAGGTTTATGGTGCACTTTAATCACCCTGATGAGTTTTTACAAAAGGATGATAATGGCCATTACATTGATAACGCCGACGGTGGTTTAATGTGGATTAACAGCACATTAAAAGCGGTTAAAAAATTAGCAAGTCGCCATTGGGTTTCAATTGAAAATCAAGCGCCCCTCATTAAAGGTATTAGTAATGACGCTAATGCCTTACGCATTATGCAGCGTGAACTAAAACGTAATCGCATTGAAAACCACTATTTCTTCTGTGGTCGCGATATTATTGGTCATAAAGCCTTTAACCTGTCCATTGAAGAGGCTTGGCAATTATTAAATAAATCTCAACAAGGCCTTTCTGGCATTGAAGCGCACGCAAGATTGTCGATTACCCATTACCTTGGCAAAACCGAAGTGGTTGCAGTAACGAACGAGCCTATGGCTGGCGTCCCCGGCAGTGAAAATGGTGTCGTCATCTTTAAATTATTACGGGGCGCGGCCGATGCCCATAATAAGGGTGAAGTAGCGATTGTTGGAAGAAACCCCGAAGCTATTTGGTTTAGTGGTTATGAAGACAGGGTTATTTTTGACGAAGCTGGCTTATTTAACAACTCGATGAAATCAACCAGTAGCGATTAATTTGCTCTTGATATGCTGGCTGGGAAAAGATTCCGTTTTCTGGTAAACTCCGCAACCGAAAATTAAATTTATCTACAGCACTGGATTTACGTTCCAGCTAGTTCACTAGAGAGAAAACTATGAGTTCATCGCAATCAGCGCAACAAATTAACGTTTGCGCACTATACAAATTCGTCCGTCTTGAAAATTTTGAAGCACTACGCGCACCTCTTTTAGCAACCATGACAAACCTTGATGTTAAAGGAACTTTATTATTAGCTGCAGAAGGTATTAACGGTACTATCGCCGGCTCACAAGCAAATATTGAACAAGTACTCAACTTTTTGGCGCAAGATGCCAATCTAAACAACATTTCTTATAAGATTTCCTATAACGATGAAAACCCATTTCATCGCACTAAGGTCAAACTGAAAAAAGAAATAGTGACCATGGGCGTTGAAGGCATAGATCCTAATCAAGTCGTTGGTACCTATATCAAGCCAAAAGATTGGAATGCTTTAATCTCAGACCCTGAAGTATTATTGGTTGATACTCGTAATGATTACGAAGTAGAAATTGGTACCTTTGCAGGCGCTTTGAACCCCGACACTGAAACTTTTCGCGAATTTCCGCAATACGTGCAAGATAATTTAGATAAAACTAAACATAAAAAAGTCGCCATGTTTTGTACCGGCGGCATTCGTTGCGAAAAATCGACTGCTTACCTAAAAGAACAAGGCTTTGAAGAGGTTTACCACCTTGAAGGCGGTATTTTAAAATATCTTGAAGAAGTACCAAGCAATGACACTATGTGGCAGGGAGAATGCTTTGTTTTTGATGGTCGTGTTGCTGTCAACCACGATTTAGAACAAGGTCAATATGATCAATGCTTTGCTTGTCGTTTTCCATTAACCGAGCAAGAAAAACAAAGTGAACATTACACTAAAGGGGTAAGTTGCCACCGTTGTCATGACAAAGTCAGCGAAAAACAACGTAACCGTTTCGCCGAGCGTGAACGACAAATCGCTTTAGCTGCTCAGCGCGGTGAAAGCCATATTGGTGGTGATGTTCAAGATATTATGAATGAACGCCGACAAGAAAAATCCACTAAAAAGGCAACCCAAGCCAAAAATAACTCGGCTTAAAAAATACTAACAATTGCTTTTTGATAAATCGGTTGGCGTGAAATATATTTTTCACGCTTTTAGCTAATAAATAAAAATTTACTTAGATAATAACTCTAATTTTTCTTCAAGCTTTTCTAATTTCCTATGTATTTCAATATTCTGCGAAATAATATTATCATTCTGTTTTCTTAATTCTCTATTCTTAACGTTGGTATCGGCAAAACCAAAAACTTTATTCGCAAATACGGCGCCCACCCCACCTAAGATACCAACCCCGAGAATAAACATGACAAAAACCGCAGCTCTGCCAATAAAGGTTATTGGGTAAACATCACCAAAACCAATAGTGGTAGATGACATTAACATCAGCCAGAGGGCATCGGCATAATTTTGCACAGGAGAGTCAACAACACTGGTTTCAGCTAAAAAAGTGACATAACCTAATGTAATATTTAATAAAGAGAAAAGTCCTAGGGAAAGAAAACCTAAGATCCCATAGTTATAATTTTTAACACCAAATTCATCGACATTATAAAGGTGGCTTTTTTCCATCGCATTTCGCAGTAAAATCATCGTTTTTAGCTCAAGTTTGTTATCATATATGAGTATAATTACCTAGCTTTGATGATATTACAGTCTCGTCATATATAAAAGTAATCAGCTGGCCTTTTTAGTCTGTGTTTTTTTAGTATAGGCCTTTCTTTTGGCTTTCTTAGGCTTAAAAGCAACCTTTGGCAAACCAACAAAAGCTTGTTGACCTGCACCATTAACCATATCAATAACCGTGCAAGTTAACGGCTGCATAAAACTTAAATAACTGGCACTTTTCTCACTGATCGCCGTTAAGCTAGCTTCCCATTCCGCGGTCATATCCGGTAACGTTGCTTGTAAAGGTAAGGCATTAATAAGCGCAACGCCAACCTCGGTAGCAATAATTTTTTTACCTTGTCTTAATAAAAAATTGCGGTTAAAGAGTAAATCAATAATACCTGCGCGGGTGGCATCAGTGCCTAAGCCATCAGTATCCCTTAAAACTTTTCTAATATTGTTATCACTGACAAAACGAGCTATTCCTGTCATGGCACTTAGCAGTGTGGCATCGGTAAAAGACTCTGGTGGCGAGGTATGTTTTTCAACGAGCTCTCCCCGCTGACAGTGTAATATTTGCCCTTGCTGCAATTCAGGAAGAGTACTCATTTCTTCTGTCGATTTATCACGACTGGGAAAAAGTACTTTCCAACCTTGCTGCTGCTCTACCTTGTTACTGGTAGTAAACAGTCCCCCTGCTATTTTCACTGCAAGCTTCGTTTGTTGATATCGATAAACAGGATAAAACTGCGCTAAGTATTGCCGAACAATCAATAAATAAATATTCTTCTCAAAAGAGTTAAGGGTAATATTATTAGGAGATTTTTCTGTTGGCACAATAGCATGGTGAGCGGTAATTTTTTTGTCGTTCCACGCTTTACTTTTTATCGACTCATCGGCATTTTTTGCTTGTTCACCACAAGGCAAATTAACTGCCGCTAGAGTGTTGATGATAGTCGCCGCTTGTTTAAGTTGTTCTTTTGGCAAATAACGGCAATCGGAGCGTGGATAAGTGATCAGTTTATGTTTTTCATACAAGGCCTGACAAACATCAAGCACCAATTTAGCATTCATCGAAAACTGCTTAGCCGCCGCAATTTGCAAACTTGACAAATTAAATGGCAAAGGTTGATTTTGCTGTTTTGGCTCGGTGTTAATGCTTTCGACAACTGCAACTTGCTCATGAATTCTAGCCACGACATTATTAGCTAAGCTTTTAACTAAAACTCGCCCCTCCTCATCGCAGTATTGCTGACATACTTCACTAGGTTGCCATTTAGCAGTAAAACAATCCGTTTTACTGGTTTTTTCTTTATCAATACTCAAGTGCGCCAATACTTGATAAAAGGGTTTTGAAACAAAGTCAGCAATTTCTTGTTCACGTCTAACCACTAAGCCCAAGACTGGCGTTTGTACTCTACCAACCGATAAAACGCTATTGTAGCCCTGTTTTTGACCTTGCAAGGTGCAAACACGGGTTAAGTTAATACCATAGAGCCAATCAGCTCTTGAGCGAGCTAATGCTGAAATTGATAAGGGCATAAAGTCTTGATTATTTTTAAGAGATTTAAGCGAACGCTTAACGGCAGGCAAATTTAAATCACTGATCAGTAGTCGTTTTACATTAGCCTTTTTAGTTTGAGAAACTTTAAAATAATCAATGACTTCATCTACTAACAATTGACCTTCTCGGTCAGGATCGCCCGCATGGATAATATCATCAGCTTGTTTTACCAGTTTACG
Source organism: Colwellia sp. 39_35_sub15_T18 (assembly GCA_002162675.1). GTDB lineage: Bacteria > Pseudomonadota > Gammaproteobacteria > Enterobacterales > Alteromonadaceae > Colwellia. The sequence continues at coordinate 180,797 of MAAE01000053.1, forward strand.
TAAAATAGTTAACTGAGATCGAGTGCGGGTAATAGGTTTCAATTGCCATTGCTCAGGTACGATAGGCAAGGTTTCCATTGACCATTTTTTCAAGTTAGCATCATAATCTTGTGGATCAGCTTGCGCCAAAATATGGCCAATGCACCAGCTCACCACATCACCATTAGCAGCTTCTATGTGGGTTTTGTGGTTTTTGTGGGGCTTAGGTAGCGCAGCCGCAATAGCACGGCCTAAACTAGGTTTTTCAGCAATATATAATTTCAACAATTATTCACATTCAAACTAACAATAAGCTAAGTATAGCCAAAATACTGTTTTTATGTACAGCTTTTATTTGTTTTTTACTGGCAGCAATTTTTCTTGTACTTTTTTTATATGCTCCCGAAAACTTTTATCAAATTTACTTTCCCCACAAGCAAACGCAGAACTAGAGCCTTCTATTGGGCTACCTAACATTTGCTTGCGCTCAATGGTGCAAATACCATTGTCATATTTAGTGATTGAAATATCATCCGACATTCTAGTCGTTTTTTTCTCTCGCTCTTGCTCTGGCGTTAACGGTATAGCTGAGTGTGGTACAGAAGCTTGTTCGCCATGCATCACCGAAGGGGATCTAAATTGTTGCAGTTCAGATAACTCATCTACCATCATTTTTTCATTTATTGCGCTGCGTAAACTATTAAGCTGCTGGTAGGCAGAAAACGTGGCCTGAACTGTTTTTTTTGTTGCGGTTTCGGGGTTAACTTTTACTGCTTTTACTGCTTTTACTGCTTTTATTGCTAAAGAGGGTGCTGGAGTAACGGCAGATAACAGCTTTATTTGCTCACTAGCCTGCTGATTTTCTTCTTTTTTAAGTTCTGCTTTTTTTGGCAGAATTTGCTTTACTATTGGCTTGGCAGGCATTTTATACAAATAACTGTTAATAGCTTTCTTGGCTACTTTAATTTCTTTAATCTGCGGCTTTTCTGCGATAACAAATAACAGCAACGCTAGCAATAAATGTACAAGGATAGAAACTAAAATGATGAGATAATGCTTTTTTAACGCATGCATTTTTCCCTTAGTAGTTTCTAAAGGCATTCGCTCTATGGTATTCCCTGCTATTACAAATCCATCTAACACAAACGCAGTAACACTTATTTAACATTAGGTGTTACATAGACCGCATTATAATTAATAGGTTCAGCCTCAAACAAAAAATATCACTCCCTTGCATTACAAATTATTTAGCATGAGCGTAACTACATTTGCTATTCATACCCTATACTTGATTCATATTAAGATGTTAATTTAATGTTTCATGGGAGCATGATGACGAATATAAAGTACAAGGATAGAGCTAAGGTTAGGTATTCGCTATTACTAGCCTCATTACTCTGTTTGTTGCCTACTCAGTCACAGGCTGACGCTGTCGATGATTTATTGTCTTTGTCACTTGAAGAGTTAATGAATATAAAAGTGTATAGCGCTACGCTATCGGCCTTACCCAAATCAGAAGCGCCCTCGTCAATTATCATTATTTCTCAAGAACAAATAGCACGTGCCCCAGCAAGAAACATAAAAGACTTACTTGAAATATATGTTCCTGGCCTCATGTTTTTTGACGATTCATCTAATGGCGGCACATTTCGCATACGTGGTGTCGGGAGCAGAAATTACAGCACACTGCTATTAGTTAATGGGCGCTCTATTAATCAAAAATCGGATCAAGGCTCAGTAACAGAGTTAAACAATTGGGATATGACAGATATTGATCGGATAGAAGTAGTGATGGGACCAGGTTCGGTAACTCACGGCTCTGGCGCTATCTCAGGGGTCATTAATTTGATCACTAAAAGTGCCGGAATGACTGACGGCTTGAAAGTTAGGGGTCTGTATAACCCTGATTATCGTAGCAAGGGCGTATCTGTCGATTACAGTGAAAATAATGATGATATACAATGGTTAGCGCATTTTAGCTTAATTCGAACCAAGGGTTACGAGGGCTTGAAAATATATCAACTCTCGGGCAATGGTCAGCATGGCTACAAAGGTACTGATGCCTTTAGTAATTCAGATGCAAATACCGTCGCTGGTTTTTATCAAGACTCTGAAGATAAACCGCAAGTAAAAATATCTTTAGACGCAATATTTTTGGAAGAGTGGCATTTTCTTACCCGTTATACTTCTGCCGGTAGTGTTGGCACCGTAACAAAGAAAAACTACCTTGATGGCGAACATGCAACTCATCAGTTTACCGATCAACATTTGCTGGTCAATTTAGAAAATGAACATCAGTTTAGCCCTAACTTACAAGTAAAGAGCTTAATCAGTTTTGACTCAGAAAACTATTATAGAACCAATGCTAAGCAAGTAGACTTAAAACATGATGATCTGCTGAATCGAACCAGAAATTATTCAGAAAATGAGTGGTTTTTCCGTTCGATACTGAATTACCAATGGCCAACAAAGGCATCTTTATCGGTTGGGGTAGAATACTCGCACGACTATCTGGCAAAACCATGGCATAAATCGTCCAATACATTTAGAGCGGGTACCAGTAAGCGAAACTTTATTACTGAGGATTCTTTGTATCGTGGCAACGGAAAAAATGGCACGATAAAAGACAGCGATATTGTTGAGTTTAATGACGGTTGGTCTGCTGATACATTTTCATTAATGGCTGAATTAGAGTATTTCATTACAGCCGACACTAGAGCCTTTATTTCAGCAAGAAGTGATAAAAATGATTTTACTAACGCGATGTTTTCGCCTCGTTTAGCGTTGATATCGCACCTTGATAAAAATAACACCGTGAAAGTGAGCTGGCAACGTTCGCTCAGAATGAATACTATGGTCGAATTATATGTTGAGGAGCTTGAAGGCGAAACAAGTAACCCTGAAAAAATTGAAAACGTTGAGCTGTCTTATATTAAAACCCACAGCCCTTCCCTGCATAGCACTATTACCGCCTATTATTATGATACCGAAGTCATTGCTTGGAGTGGTACCAAGTCTGAACTAGTCGGCAAGCAAAAATCTACCGGAGTAGAGCTAGAGTTAGCTTATCAAGGCGATAATTTTACCTTCGGGCTTAATCATTCATTCTTAAAACTAAATGATTGGAATTTTATTGCCGTAGAGCCGGATGGGTCAAAAAGTCAAAAAGTCAGTTTATCAGACTTCCTGCTTAAAAGAGATTTCCTGCTGTTAACAAGTACTGGTGATAGTCCCGCTTTTTGGTCTAACAATACCACTAAACTTTGGGCTGACATTCAAATAGGCTCACAACTGATATTACATTTAGATACTCAAATCCTGTGGAAGCTTCAATACGGAGACGATTTGTTTACCATGTACAACAATGCGTATGCCGAAGTGGATCAGGGCAGTTTATCGCCAGAAAAATTAGCAGACTATAATGCGGGTTTAGCAAGCTTAAATAATTATAATCAAGCCATGAGCCAGCATGATCCTTATGGTCGAAATATCCGTTTTAACGCCTCTATTGTCTGGACTCCCCCTTATTATGAAAATAGCAAAATATCACTTTATGGCCAAAACTTGATAAACTTCGACAATAACAAACGTCACAAATCAATAAACTATACGACATTACCTGTTGCCAGTTGGTTAGAAGAGCCACGAACTATATGGCTGACTGTTGACGTTAGCTTCTAAGCCATCTCTTGATAAAAAGCAAAGCGCACCAACATAGCGCAAAAACACGACTAAAGCGCAACATTGTGTACATCAAAAAACATTATTACATGTAAAAACAACAACTTAATAGTTGGACTGTATTTTGCTTTACTAAACTAATAAAGTAATTTTAAATAAGAATTTTTCTTATTAATACTCAAGCTATTGCAACTATACGTTTCAGCATTTAGCGATTGTTTGAGTATACAGCTATTAAGGTTGGCCTATGTTGTTTGGACGCAAAAAAAGAAAACCCATTTCAATTCCTGACAAAAAAGTTAAGGAGTGGCACTACACTACTTGTAACTATTGTTCTACTGGTTGTTCAATTGAAATCGGCTTGGACGAAGACAAAAAAATAGTCACTAGTCGTGGTCACGCAGGTGCTGACGTTAACCGTGGCAAACTATGCATTAAAGGTTTGCTTGAGCATGAGTTATTCGACAGCCCCGGCCGTGGCACAGAGCCCTTGATGCGAAAGCAGCACTTTGAAGAGTTCCAACAAACAACTTGGGATGAAGCTTTAAGTACTAGCGCGGTAAAAATTAAAGATATCCAACAAAAGTACGGACGTGATGCTTTCGCGGTAGTCTCTACAGGGCAGTTACTGACTGAAGAATTTTATACGCTGGGCAAACTAACTCGTGGCTGTATCGGCACTAATAATTACGATGGTAATACCACCCTTTGCATGGCATCCGCAGTGAGTGGTTATAAACGTTCATTCGGCTCAGATGGCCCTCCAGGCTGTTATGACGATTTTGAGCACACCCATTGTTTAATGGCTTTCGGCTCTAATTTACCTGAGCAACATCCCATTATTTACTGGCGATTAAAAGAAGCATTGGAAAAACGTAAATTTCCATTGATTGTTGTTGATCCGCGCGTAACCATGTTAGCGCAGTTTGCTGATATTCACTTGCCAATTACGCCAGGCACCGACTGTGTACTAATCAACTCAATGATGCATGTCATCATCAACGAAAAGCTACAAGATCAAAGCTATATCGATGCTCACACCCAAGGTTTTGATGAAATTAAAACCTTGGTGCAAGATTATAATCCTAAATCGGCACAACATATTTGTGGTATTGACGAAGATACCATTCGCAGTGTCGCCCGTTTATATGCAAAAGCCCCAGCAGCAATGAGCATTTGGACCATGGGTATTAATCAATCAACCCATGGCTCAGACGGTGTTGCTAATATTAATAACTTGAATTTGATCACCGGTAATATCGGTAAAAAAGGCGGCACAAGTTTATCTATCACTGGTCAATGTAACGCCATGGGCACACGTGAATGGTCTTCTTGCTCAGGTCTACCCGGTTATCGTTATTTAGAAAATGAAGCCGATCGTCAAGAGATAGCTGACTTTTGGGGCATAGACCCCGAATTTTTCCCTAAAAAACGTGGCTTAGCGCAAACCGACATTTTCTCTGCCATCGAAACAGGCGAAATAAAAGGTTTATGGTTAGTTGCTACGAATCCTATGACCTCAATGCCCAACACTAGCCGTGTTCGTAAGATATTAGAAAAATTAGACTTTTTGATTGTTCAAGACGTTTATAGCGATGTTGAAACTAACCAATATGCACACGTGTACTTACCTGCCTCAGTGTGGTCAGAAAAAGAAGGTTGTCATACTAATACCGAACGTCGGGTTAACCTGATCTCTAAAATTATGCCTTGCTATGCGAATTCAAAGCCAGACTTATGGATTTTCAACCAGATGGCAAAGCATTTTGATAATGGCAATATCATTCACTTTCCTGAGCACGCAGAAGATGCTTTTAATGAAATGAAGCAACTCTCTACAGGCACTAACGCCTATGGCGAAAAGAGAACCCTTGATATTTCGGGCATGAGCTATGAAAAAATAGTGAAAGCAAAAGGTATTCAATGGCCGTACACCCAAGCAGATGACCAACAAAGTGATAACTTACAAGGTGAGCCTCGCTTATACACTGATGGTAAATTTCAAACCAAAACAGGTAAAGCAAATTTAATTCCTGTGTATTTTTATAATAACAACGAACAACCTTGTCAAGAATATCCTTTCTGGCTTAATTCAGGTCGTGTCGTAGAGCATTTTCACACTCGTACCCGTACCGGAAAAATAGGTAACTGTAATAAATTTAGCCCAACACCGTATATGGAAATGAACCCAGATGCCGCCAAAGATTTAGGTGTTGAACATCAAAGCTATGTGCGCTTAACCAGCCGCCGCGGCGATAGCGTGGTAATGGTGCAATTAACCCAACGGGTTCCTCGCAACATGGTGTTTGTGCCTTTTCATTTTCACGATTGTGTGAATCGTTTAACACTGGGTTTGCTTGATCCTTATTCAAGACAGCCTGCATTCAAACAAGGCTCTGTGCGCATTGAAAAACTAAATGCTGAACAGCAAAAAGAAGCCGCACAGCTTAATGTTGAACGAAGAACATTCTAGGAATACCGATGAATCAAGCAAAAAATGAAGCAAAAACGACTAAAGCAGCTAGTGAAGTAAAAACTTATGATCCCAAGGCTATATCTGCTCATAAGCAAGCGGGTGACAGTAAAGAGCAACAAGGTCGTTCAAGCCATTGGCAAGTACGCAGTGAAGAACAAAACTATGCCTTCCTTCCTGATCAAGAAATAGCTAAGGAAAACCGGTATGGCCAGCTGATTGATTTAGTTGATTTAACTGATGAGCCTGCACAACGTTCAATGTTTATTAATGAAAATCCTGAAGTTGGCAGTAATCCAAATCGCAATAAACAACATGGATTTTTCTTTACGGCTGATAATTGCATCGGTTGTCATGCTTGCGAATCAGCTTGTTCAGAGAAAAATGATAACCCTTCCCATTTAGCGTTTAGATCGGTAGGTTATGTCGAAGGTGGCTCTTACCCTGATTACAAACGCATGAACATTTCCATGGCGTGTAATCATTGTGATGATCCTGTTTGTTTAAAAGGCTGTCCTACCCGTGCTTACACTAAACACGCCGAATATGGTGCGGTGTTACAAGACCCTGAAACTTGTTTTGGCTGTGGCTATTGTACTTGGGTGTGTCCATACAATGCACCACAACTTGACCCAGTAAAGGGGCAAGTATCAAAATGTAATATGTGTGTTGACCGCTTAGAAGTAGGCTTAAAGCCCGCTTGTGTTTCTGCATGTATAGGTAATGCGCTTGATTTTGGCGTAATAGAAAATACTCCTGAAAATCGCGAGCAATGTAAAACGAGCATTCCTGGTTTCCCTGATCCTGAAATCACTCACCCAAACATTCGTTTTCAACAGGTGAAAGACTTACCTGATGAAATGACTCGTACCGATGCGATACCCGTGAAATATCATAAAGATAAGCAAGGTAATTATAAACCCGTAATAGATCAGAAAGCAGGTAAAGCCAGACACTGGAATTTTGCTCGATTAAACTCGAGGGAAAACCCTTTAGTGTTATTTACTTTATTTGCTCAAGCCGCCTTTGGTGTTTTTCTTATTCCATTTTTAGGCGCTATGTTAGGCGTTAAGAGTTTAGTGAGCTTTGTTAATTCTGATATGTTTTTACCACTGACACTTATCGCTTTATTAATGACCACTTTTGCCCTACTAATGAGTGTTAGTCATTTAGGAAAACCGATGCGCTTTTATCGTGGTTTTAATAATCTGCGTTATTCGCCCATGGCGCGTGAAGGTTTGGGTTTAGCCATGTTTAGTGCTGGATGTGGTTTAACCGCTTTATTTGCCCTCCCCAACAACGCTTGGCTTGTCGATTTTGCTCAGCAAGCTTTAGGGATGAATTTAGCCACTTTAACTGAAGACTTACCCTTAGCAAGCTTAGTCAACGCCACAGGCACCTTTGCTTTAGTCTCAGGCGCTGCGGGTTTATTTTACATGAATAAATGTTACCAAATTAAAGCCAGACCTTTTTGGAACCACCTACAAACAGCCACTGCTTTTGTTGGCAACAGCTTATCATTAGGCGCATTAGTTTCAGGCGTTGTCGTGCTAGGTACCTTATTAGCCATGGATATCGCCATTAAAGAAGCGACATTAATCTTTGCCAGCGTATTTACTTTAGGTATAGTGATTGAAGCGCTAGGGCTAATAAATCATAACAGTGATTTAAACCGCAGTGACAATGAAGGTGGCGCAGCCCATTATGTACAATGCACCACGTTTGGTAAAACTTACCTACTGCGTAATTGGTTATTAGGATTAAATATAGCGACGTCTTTTGCTTTATTAGCGATGCAATTGTCAGGCTTTACTGACTCAGTATTATTACTACCTTGGTTAGTTTTAGCACTGGTAAACTGCTTTACTTCACTCATCGGCAGAGCCTTGTTTTATATTTTGGTCATTCCAACCACTATGCCTGGCGCTTTCTTTTGGAAGAATAAAAGCTTTGAAGAGCATGCTCGAGATACTGGCTTAGCGGATAACCCTGCGACAGGTGTAGCGCCACTCGCGCATTAATAATAAACGATAAGACTGAAAGTGAAGAGAGTAGTTAATTAATGCTGAAGCACATAGAAGACACATTAAATAAGAGCTGCTTAATAGGTCTGACTTATTATGCAGTTCAAGGTGACGAACTAAAACAAAATATACTGGCAGGACGTGTTGTTAAAGTAGATAACGAAATAGGTATAACCGTTGAGCTAACTACTAATGACAAAAATACAGGGGCTCATTTTATTTTGCCCACCGATTTATCGTGTTGGTTTAATGCCCCTAAAGGCGAGTTTCATACCAGCCAGAAAGGCGTAAAAATCATCAATCCAGATTACTTAGTGACCTGGGATATTTTTCAAACAAAAGAACAAACAGCTAAAGAGCAGGGCAAAGGAGCCATCACCAAAAGCTCACCAGAAGATAGCGAACAACAATGGTGGCAATGGCGACCTAGAACACAGCCGCCTAATGTTGGCTAATTACTATTGAAATCAACCTTAACGTCGGTTAGCGGGTCTTTTTCTTCTCTGTTTGTGCTTATCCTTTGGATCAGAGAGTAAGCGCTTTCTAGCACGCTGCTTCTCTCCTGATTTTTTAGGTTGAGTAACTTTATTTAGATCGGGTTCATAACCCGGTAACCACTGTTGCAATAAGCGATAGTTAAGCGTTTCTTCAATTGCAGTTAGTAACCACTCTTCGCTTGGGCTGAGCAATGAGACAGCCAGCCCTGACTTACCCGCTCGGGCTGTTCTGCCAATTCTGTGTACATAATCCTCAGCCACATAAGGCAATTCAAAATTTATAACATATTTTAAATCAACAATATCAAGCCCACGAGCGGCAACATCGGTGGCGACAAGAGCACGACACTTTCCTTGTTTAAATTCAGCTAATGATTTTTCTCGTGCACCTTGTGATTTATCGCCATGTAAAGATAATGTTTTTATGCCATCCTTGCACATTTCCTTAGCAAGCTCATCTGCAGCTTTTTTTGTTCGAATAAATATCAACACCTGCTGCCAGTTATTTGAGCCAATCAAGTACGAGGTCAATTCTCGTTTTCTATCTTCATCGACGGTATAAACTATTTGCTCCACTTTGTTGGCAACCGTATTAACATCGTCAACACTGATCACTTCAGGCTCGTGAAGGAGTTTTTTACTTAATTTAAAAATAGCGTCATCGAAAGTAGCCGAAAACAATAATGTTTGATGCTTAGCAGGTAGATATTCAAATATTTTTTCTATTTCGTCTTTGAAGCCCAAATCAAGCAGCCGATCAGCTTCATCAAGTACTAATGTCTGTATAGCATTCAAATTTACATGATTATTGGTTAGTAGGTCTATTAACCGACCAGGGGTGGCAACTAATATATCGACCCCTTGTTTTAATTGTTCAATTTGGGTATTGATACTTACCCCGCCATAAATCATCGCTGATTTAGTTTGGCAATATTTTCCGTATGCATTAAAGCTGTTACTTACTTGCTGTGCTAATTCTCTTGTCGGCACAAGTACCAAAATGCTAACCTGCTTTTTTTCACCGTTTTCAACCATTAAATTAGACAAAAGAGGTAAAGCAAATGCTGCGGTTTTACCTGTGCCAGTTTGCGCCCTAGCCATAACATCATTATTAGCTAATATTAAAGGCACGGCTTGTTGCTGAATTGGAGTCGCACTCGTGTAGCCCATTTCTGCCACGGCAATTTTTATTTTTTCATGTAAAGCAAAAGCAGAAAATTTCATAATTATTTTATTTCATTAGTTTTTAGCAAGTTTAACACCTTTGAATGCTAAGGTATTTATAAGTTAAACTAGACAAGATAAAAAAATTCCGCTAAAAGCACTACAGGGTTAGCAAATTTAAGGAGAGGTATGTCAGCGATTGATTATCAAAATAAGCATTTTTTAATTATAGATAATATCAAACCTTCTCATGATATTTTGAAAAAATTTGCCATGTCTCTCACAAGTAAACAAGTCGATGCAACTCTTTACTCAAAAGACGTAACGTCTATGTGCTTAGAAAAACAGTACGATGTAATTTTATTAGGATACGACTTAGGCGAAAGACAAAAAAATGGTCAGCAAATATTAGAAGAGCTACGCATAAGTGAGGTTATATCACGCCACTGTGTGGTAATTATTATTACCGCTGAGGTTACGCAAGGTATGGTTTTAGCGGCACTCGAGCATAAGCCCGATAGCTATTTATGTAAGCCTTATTCATTGCAAGAATTGCATAAGCGCTTAAATAAATGCCTCGCAAAAAAAATGGCTATGGCTGAAATTTATCAGGCAATTGATGAAGATGATAAAAGCTTAACCATATCACTTGTCAATGATGCTTTAGCTAGTAACACCCCCTATAAAATTGAATGTTTAGGTATAAAGTCTAGACAGTATTTTGATTTGAAAAAGTTTGAGCAAGCACAAAAAATTTATACGGCATACCAAGACGAATCTCATTGTCAGTGGGCAAATATTGGTCTAGGTAAAATAGCCTTACATAATAATGATTTTGCCAATGCCGAAACTATTTTCAAAAACATCATCGAGCAGCAACCTCTCTATATGCCAAGCTATGATTGGTTAGCATCTACATATCAACAAAGAGCTCATAATCAATATGCTGAGGAAACTCTTGCACAAGCAGTAAAGTTATCACCACGTTCAGTGGTCAGACTTAAAAAATATGCAAATTTATGTTTTGAAAATGAACACTATGAAAAAGCGACCAGTGCTTATCAACAAGTTTACAACTTAGCATACAACTCAATACATCAAGCACCAGAGAATGCCATAATGTTTGCTAAATCCCTAGCGGGCTATTCTACTGACTTATCTTTAATTGATGCGAAGAAAATGAACAATAGAGCTTTCACAATGCTGTCACAGATGAATAAAAGCTATCAACAAGTAGAGTTTAAGATTCAGGCACATTTGCTATCAGCACGTTTACTAGAAAATATTCATGACTACATTGTTGCTAAGAGCAAAATAGAATTAGGGCTAACTCTATTAGATAAAGAGCGACAAAATATTGATGTAGATAGCTTGACGAACATTGCCGATTCTTTAACGAAACTGAATAGAAATAATAAAGCATCGCAAATTTTAATTTCTGTGAACCAACAGCAAGCAAATAACTCAAGTATGTCAGGAAAAATTGGTGAACTATCTAATGAGCAACTTAATGGAGATCATACCGCCAAAGCACAAAAAGCACTAGAATTTGGTAAGGAACTATTTGAAGCACTAGAGTATAGCAAAGCCATTAAAGCACTAAATGAAGCCTTGCTAATATTTCCAAACCACAGTGGTATTAAACTAAATTTATTGCAAGTATTACTGACATCTTATGAAAAAGACAAATTTAAAAGTGAAGACTTAACACAGGCAAAGAGAATTATCTTAGACATGCTAAGTGTAAGTAAAGATAATGAGATTTATAGTCGATTAAAAAAAATGAAAAAAAAATACCAGCAACTTGCTGGTATTTGATTATCTTATTCAAAGAATATGGTGGAGGGAGGTGGATTCGAACCACCGAAGGCTGAGCCGTCAGATTTACAGTCTGATCCCTTTGGCCACTCGGGAACCCCTCCACGGGGCCATTTCATCAACATCGTTGATGGAATTAGAAGTCTAACAATGTCCCGCTACGCTATCACATGGGCTTATCGTAACATAAGTCACACTACCATCGGCGTTACTGCGTTTCACTATAAAACTAAATAGAAGTCTAACAATGTCCCGCTACGCTATCACATGGGCTTATCGTAACATAAGTCACACTACCATCGGCGCTACTGCGTTTCACTTTAAAACTAAATAGAAGTCTAACAATGTCCCGCTACGCTATCACATGGGCTTATCATAACATAAGTCACACTACCATCGGCGCTACTGCGTTTCACTTTAAAACTAAATAGAAGTCTAACAATGTCCTACTCTCACATGGGAACTCCCACACTACCATCGGCGCTACTGCGTTTCACTACTGAGTTCGGAATGGGGTCAGGTGGTACCACAGCGCTATTGTCGTTAGACAGAAACTTTAATGTCTTAACTTACTTACAAGTAATTTAAGACATTAAAACTTTAGCAAAAAGCCCGTCACTTTCGTAACGGGCTTCTCTAATAGGAACCTAGCAATGTCCTACTCTCACATGGGAACTCCCACACTACCATCGGCGCTACTGCGTTTCACTTCTGAGT
>MAAE01000039.1 GCA_002162675.1 Colwellia sp. 39_35_sub15_T18
CCCAAACGACATGACCCGCGGCAACAAAAATAATTAATGACGCGATATTGGTGGCAAAATTAAGTGATTTAGCAATGGCGGTTGAGGTAATAAGATCGTGACCGCGACAAGAAACACCAGCTAAGGCAAAAAATGAGCCGGTGCCAGGGCCAAACATACCATCGTAAAATCCTATCGTTGGCACCACTATGTTTTGGTAATTAGCGCTCGATAAATGGTTTTGATCGGATTTCTTTTTCATCAATGGTGAGGCAATAAAGTAAACGGCAATAAACAACAGCACCATGGGGATCACAAAAGAGAGCACCTCGGTATTGATAAATTGCACTCCTATTGCGCCTAACACTGCGCCAATAAAGGCGGTTTGCATTAATGGTTTGCTTTCTTGGTAACTAATGCGCCTATTTTTAAACATTAAATACGTTGCTGTCGCGGTACCCATGCTGCCTTGCAACTTATTAGTACCTAGCGCTGCCAATGGCGGTATGCCCGCTAAAATTAATGCCGGCAGCGAAATCAAACCTCCTCCGCCAGCAAGGGTGTCTATTAATCCTGCAAGGATGGCTATAATGAATAAAAATGATAATAACTCTATCGAAAAATTGGCAATTTCCAATGGCTGATCTTCCTTGTTTATAATGTTAAACACGCTTAAGCGCTATTAAATTGCTATAATCGCTAAGAGTACCATGATACTTATAGCCATATTCATTTATCACCGATAGGTTTTACTATGTCCTTAGAAAAAATAACCGCACAAATAAAAGCACAGGGTAATAAAATTCCTCCGGTGGAATTATGGGATCCTGACTATTGTGGTGAAATGGACCTACAAATTAAATCAAATGGTGACTGGTATTATGCCGGTACCATTTTTAAGCGAGCAACTTTGGTTAAATTACTTGCTTCTGTTCTTAAAAAAGAAGCGGATGACTATTTTTTAGTAACACCTGTTGAAAAAATAAAAATTAGCGTTGAAGATGCCCCCTTTGTTTTAACCGAATGGCATTGGCAAGACGAACATAAAACCACCATGGTGGTGAGTAATAATATTGGCGATACTTTTATGTTAGATGACCAACACCCACTACTGATCACTAAAGCAGGTGGGCTTTATGTCACTGTCCGTCGTAATTTATTAGCCAAGGTGCATCGCAACGTTTATTACCAATGGGCAGATTTAGCCAAAGAAGTGAGTACGACAAAAGGCACTGAGTTAATATTTACCAGTGCCCATTGTGATTTTAGTTTAGGGGTAATTTAAGTCGCGAGTTATTACGAGTTTCGAAAGCCACTCGACAGTGGATATTCACAACTCGCCGCTCGCAACCCATATCTTATTTATTAGATCACGCGTGAAAAGCGCTGTTGATTAACGTGCTTTTTCATATAAGCATCAAAACTCATACAAATATTACGAATAAGTAAACGGGCTTTTTGCGCAACTTTAATTGATTTTTCGGTGTTTTCGACTAAACCATCTTCAATAAAAGTATTGAGCAAGGGTAAGTCTTCAGCAAAATATTCATCAAAATTGATATGGTATTTTTCATTAATTATGGTTTTATCAACATAAAGATTACACATAAGCTCGTGAATGACTTCGCCACGTAAAATGTCGTCATCAGTTAAGCTAACGCCACGTTCAAGTGCATGCTGCTGGCTTTCAATCGCTTTATAATAGCTTTGCAGATCTTTAATGTTTTGACCAAACGAGCGACCAATACTGCTGATAGATGACACACCTAAGCCCAGTAAATCACAACCACCTTTAGTAGTATAGCCTTGGAAGTTTCGGTGCAAGGTGCCATTACCTTGCGCAACAGAAAGCTCGTCATTCGGCTTGGCAAAATGATCCATGCCAATAAAGTCATAACCATAATTACAGAGTGTTTCAATGGACAGTTTCATCAGCGCAAATTTTAGTTTTACGTTGGGTAGCCATTCGTCTCGAAGTTTACGCTGAGCAGCAAAACGACTCGGCAAATGAGCGTAGCTAAATAGTGAAATTCTCTCGACATCCCATTCATGAGCTTTGTCTAATGTTTTAGCAAAATTCTCTAAAGTTTGATGAGGTAAACCATAAATTAAATCAATATTGATTGATTTAAAACCAACCTCTTTAGCATGACCAATAAAGTCGCCGATAAACTGCGTTGATTGCACACGGTTTATTGCTTCTTGTACTTTTAAGTCTAGGTCTTGTACACCAAGGCTTAAGCGATTAAAACCCAAAGAGAATAAGTGCTCGGCTAAATCCATTTCAATTTCACGCGGATCTATTTCAATGCTCATCTCTAGTTCATCAGAAAAATCAAACTTGTCTTTTAGTAACGCCACTAACGTGGTGATTTGTTGATGGGTTAAAAAACTTGGTGTGCCTCCGCCCCAATGCAACTGTTTCACTTTATAGTCAGTAAAACTTGGTGCTTGCAGGGCAATTTCTTGCGCTAAATAGTCAAGATAGATGTCTGCTTTATCACGATGGCGAGTGATGACCTTGTTACAACCACAGTAATAGCAAAGCGTATGGCAAAAAGGTATGTGGACGTATAAAGACAGTTCACGGTTAGGTGAGTCTTTTACCGCCTGAATAAAATCATCATGGTTGAAATGATCATTAAACTCTAGCGCTGTAGGATACGAGGTATATCTTGGGCCGCTCGCGTTATATTTATTGAGTAATTTAGGATCGAAAAATTGACTAACTTGCATGATTTTTACCACTGTTTTAACTGTAGCTAAAATTATGCATTATTATAGACATTGGCTATTGATCAAAAACAAGCTCTAGTAATTATTACTGAAAAGTATTGCCGAAAAGTATTGCTGCAAATAATTATCATTCTGCGCACTGAATGCATTTTTCGGCTGCCGGTTGCACTTGTAAACGTTGCTGACTAATGTCATCACCACAGGCTTGGCAAACACCGTAATTACCATTGTCCATACGGGTAATGGCGTTTGATAAGTGTTGTATTTCAATTTTAGCTTCAGACTCCAACGCATTGAGTACTTCTTCATTTTCACGCTCGCCCGCTTGCTCTGCCCAGTCGGCGTCACGACCACCGGCAAAATCTTTGTGAATGGAGCTGATGCGTTGTTGTAGTTCAATAATGCGCTGGGTGAATTGTGATTTTAATTGCTCAGTCATAGTCATTACCTCAAAAGCAAAATGCCATCCTGAGAAAAATAGACCTAAGGATGAACTAGGAAGATGTACTCAGTATACTCATTCTTTCTGTCGTGTATTGTTGAAGTAGCTCAAGATCTGTCACTATTTTCTCATGCAGTTGTTGTTCTATCGTCATACGCTGAAAGTCTTCTTTCATGCGTTGTTTTTTAGGCAACTCTTTACGTTTATCAAGAATAGTATGGTGTTTTATCTCGTTGTATAACTTAAATATAGCAGGAAATTGCTGATCTAGCTCACTAGTGGTTTTTAGCGAATCAAGCAATACCGATAAGCGCCAGCAACCTTCGCTGAAATCACATTGCTCTTCTTTCATCGCACGGGTGATCAGTAAAACACTCGCTAATACCTTATGGTCATGGCCAGCAAGGGCACTTTTATGTGCTAATTCAGCCTGTTGCTGGCTTTGCTTTTGTTTAGCAACTTGCCGCAACAAACTCCCTGCGTAAAAGGCGAGTGTGGCAATAATAATAACCGCTAATGCTAAGGCATAAAGCCAAGTGTCACTCATTATCAAGCCTTATTAAAACTGAGAAAAATCATCGTTAGCTTTATCTAATTTATTCCATAAATCATCTTCTGAACTTTTGCTAGCTGGAGTATCAGTATCATCAGCTTCGTCTTCATCTACCGCCAATTTTTCGGTTAATAACTGATGACGCTCCATCATATCATTATAATAATCAACTTCTTGCTCAGTTAAGGCAAGTTCATCTTCTTGTTTCGAAAGAATACTCTGCAGGCGATCATCCGCTTCAATGTTCGCTAATTCTTGCGCCAAGTCTTGTTCTGTTTCAATAGTTGCGTCAATCGTTGGTTCCACGTAACGAATAGCTGCAATAGCATCTTGCCCAACCACTTTATTTTGCTGCTGTTTAGAGATTTTTTTATCCGCTTTAGCCGCTAAGCCACCAAGCGCTATGGGGGTTTTACTGCCAATACGGGGATCTTTCTTTTGTTGAGCTGTAGCTGCTGCGCCTTTATCTTGCAGAGCTTCTTGCTGACGATTACCTGGGGTTTTACCGGTTTTTTTACGCACGCGCTTGTCAACACTCGCTAAGGCTTCTTTACTTAGCTTAGCTTTTGCTTTCGGTGCTGTGGCTGGTTTTCTTGATTTTTTAGTACGAGACATGACTTTGATACTTTTTAGCAATTAATGCTGCTATTTTACGCCATTAAACACAAAAAAGTAATGGCTAGTTTTGAGTGCTCAATTTAGCGCATTATTGGTTAATAGCAATGGCTGAAAAAGGTAAAGTTCTATTGAAAAGCACAGTGCCTCACTAAGAAGTTATTATTCTCGGTGTAGTGCGCAGTGCCTCGGTGGTAAATATTTCAGCGCAAATATAGTCTTTAGCCCTGCAGCATAGTTTTCACCGCTTGCAAGTTCACGGTTTTTTCGTCTACTTTCAAATACGCAACCACAGCACTTTTGGCTGATGAGCCATCGGCCAGCTCATCATGCACTAATGTCGCTTCAATCACGCCAGGCATATTAATAAGTAGCTCGGCAATTTCACTCGCTTTTTCTTCACCATTAATGTTGGTGGCAAAGCTAAAGCTTTTTGATTTTTGCAGTTTTTGCATACCAAAACTTAAGCCTAACCACACCAGACAAATCAGCGCCATTGCTAAAAATATAGTTTGCTCACCATAACGACTAGCAATAAAACCACCTAAAATACCACCAACAAAAGCCCCTAAAAACTGACTACTCGAATAGATGCCCATCACACTACCTTTAACACCTGCGGGTGCTAAGCGAGATAAAATAGACGGCATAGTCGCTTCTAGATAATTAAAGGCGGTAAAAAATAACACCACGGTGAGTACCAAACTCCAAAACGAGCTCGGCAAAATCCACAACAAAAATAAGGCACTGGTTAGTAAGGCAATCGAGGCACTGAACATCTGTTTTTCTTGTTGTTTTTTAATGGCAAAAATCATAAAAGGTACCATTAAAAAGAACGACCCCAATAAGGTGGGTAGATATATTTGCCAATGATTTTCAAGACTTAAACCGCTGGCAACAAATTGTTTAGGCAAGGTAACAAAACAAGCTGTTAACGCCATGTGTAAAATAAATACCCCCCAGTTCAAACGAGATAACTGCGGATGACGAATAAGCTTAGCAATTTGCTCGGGTAAGGCGACACTATCACCGCGCGGCGCTTTATTGACTGAATAAGGCACCATAAACTGGATCATTAACATGGCAAGAATGGTTAAAAAACCTGTAAACCAAAACAAACCACTTAAACCGAAGGCATCGGCTACTATCGGCCCTAATATCATGGCAAAGGTGAATGATAAACCAATAAACATACCAATAGTCGCCATGACTTTCGGGCGCTGCTCTTCACGGGTTAAGTCTGCCGCCAAGGCTAAAATTGCACTGGCTATTGCTCCCATGCCTTGTATGGCTCGGCCTATCACTACCCCATAAATACTGGTTGAAAGCGCGGCAACAATACTGCCGAGTAAGAAAACCAACAGCCCCGCTAATATAACGGGTTTTCTGCCATACTTATCGGATAAAATTCCCATCGGTATTTGCAACAAAGCCTGCGTTAAACCATAAGCTCCAATAGCGACACCAAGCCACAACGGGCTATAACCTGTTAATTGCTCACCATAAATAGCAAACACAGGTAAAATCATAAATAGCCCAAGCATGCGCACACCAAAAACACTGGCTAGCGAAAATGCGGCTTTTTTCTCAATACGGTTTAAACCTGAAACACTCATGGAAATTACATTTACCTAATTAAAAACAGAGGACAAATCGAAAGTCGCGGTAGTTTACCATGCAATTGAAAACAACAAAATAAAAGTGTTTAGTAAGCAAACATAACTTTATATTTATGCCATAATACTCGGCTGTTATTTTGCGCATTGGTGAAAAGGTAAAAATGAGAAATATTGAAGTCAGAGGGGCTCGTACCCACAATCTTAAGAACATATCTTTGACTATCCCTCGTGATAAATTAGTGGTGATTACTGGGCTTTCAGGCTCAGGTAAATCATCACTGGCTTTTGATACTTTATATGCCGAAGGACAACGACGTTACGTTGAATCACTTTCTGCCTATGCGCGCCAATTTTTATCGTTAATGGAAAAACCCGACGTAGACCACATCGAAGGCTTATCGCCGGCGATATCTATTGAGCAAAAGTCGACCTCTCATAACCCACGCTCAACCGTGGGTACTATTACCGAAATTTACGATTATTTACGGTTATTATACGCACGCGTTGGTGAACCACGCTGCCCAACACACAAGCAGCCGCTAGCCGCACAAACCGTTTCGCAAATGGTTGATAAAGTGTTAGAGCTTGAAGAAGGCACTAAGGTGATGTTGCTAGCTCCGGTATTGCAAAACCGTAAGGGTGAGCATGTTAAATTACTCGAAAACTTAGCCGCTCAAGGCTTTATTCGTGCCCGTATTGACGGTGAAGTATGTGACTTATCTGATCCTCCGCCGTTAGAGCTACACAAAAAACACACCATTGAAGTGGTGGTTGATCGCTTAAAAGTGCGCCCTGATATTCAATTACGCTTGTCTGAGTCATTTGAAACCACCTTAGGCTTAACCGCTGGCACCGCCAAAGTGGCTTTTATGGATGAGCCAGAGCGAGAAGAATTATTGTTCTCCGCCAACTTTGCTTGTCCACATTGTGGTTACAGCATGCAAGAGTTAGAGCCACGCTTATTTTCTTTCAACAACCCTGCTGGTGCCTGTCAAACGTGTGATGGCTTAGGTATAGAACAGTTTTTTGATAGCAGCCGTATTATCGCCAATGAAGAATTGAGCCTTGCTGGTGGTGCGGTACGCGGTTGGGATAAACGTAATTTTTATTACTTTCAAATGCTACAAGCCCTTAGTGAGCATTATAAATTTGCGGTAGACAAGCCTTTTAAAGACTTAACTGATGAAGCACGCAAAGTAGTGCTTTACGGTAGCGGTAAACAAGAAATAGAATTTAAATACATGAATGATCGCGGTGATGTAGTACTACGTACACACCCGTTTGAAGGCATCATTAACAACATGCAGCGCCGCTACAAAGAAACTGAATCTAACGCGGTGCGTGAAGAGTTAGCCAAATACTTGAACAGCCATCATTGCCCTGATTGTAATGGCAGCCGTTTACGCTTAGAAGCGCGTAATGTTTTTATTGCTGATACCCCGCTACCTATTGTGGCAGAGTTTGCCATTGCCGATGCCTTAGCCTTTTTTCAAGGTTTAACCTTAACCGGGCAAAAAGGCCAAGTTGCTGAGAAAATTTTAAAAGAAATTAATGAGCGTTTAGGCTTTTTGGTTAATGTTGGCTTAAATTACTTAAACTTATCTCGTGGTGCTAATACGCTGTCGGGCGGTGAAGCTCAGCGTATTCGTTTAGCCAGCCAAATTGGCGCGGGGTTAGTCGGCGTAATGTATGTGCTTGATGAACCGTCCATCGGCTTGCATCAACGCGACAACGAACGTTTATTAAGTACCCTCATTCATTTACGTGATTTAGGTAACACTGTCATTGTAGTTGAGCATGATGAAGACGCTATTCGCGCCGCTGACTTTGTTATTGATATTGGCCCCGGCGCTGGCGTGCATGGTGGCGAAATCATCGCCCAAGGCACTGTTGATGACATCCTAAACTGTAAGGACTCACTTACCGGTAAATACCTATCTGGCGTAGAAGAAATTGAAATTCCTAAAAATCGCCACCCGTTTGATAAGAAAAACATCGTTGAATTAAAAGGCGCTAACGGCAATAATTTAAAAGACGTAGACTTAATCATTCCTAACGGCTTAATGACCTGCATTACGGGTGTGTCAGGCTCAGGTAAATCCACCTTAATTAACGATACTTTATACAAACTAGCGCATATTGAACTTAATGGCGCCACCGTTGATGAACCCGCACCACATAAATCTATTAGCGGCTTAGAGCATTTAGATAAAGTGATTGATATTGATCAAAGCCCTATTGGTAGAACGCCCCGTTCAAACCCGGCCACTTATACCGGTATATTCACCGCTATTCGCGATATTTTTGCCGCCACGCAAGAGTCACGATCACGCGGTTATAAACCGGGACGCTTTAGCTT
>MAAE01000005.1 GCA_002162675.1 Colwellia sp. 39_35_sub15_T18
CAGATTCCGTAGCTGCGGCGATAAACGAATTAGATGCCTCGGCTAATGAAGTACAGCAAAACACCCAAAGTGCGGCCGATAAATCTGTTTCCGCCAATGAGCGAGCATCACAAGGGTTATCTTTGGTCAATCAAGCAAAAACAGGCATTGATGCATTGCGCGATAAGGTCATTGATAATACGGATATGATTACTGAACTTAGCAAGAAAACCAATGAAGTCAGTTCTGTGCTAGAAGTGATTACCGCTATTGCCGAGCAAACTAACTTATTAGCACTCAATGCTGCCATTGAAGCCGCACGCGCTGGAGAGCAAGGTCGTGGTTTTGCCGTTGTTGCTGACGAAGTACGCTCGCTGGCTACTCGAACTCGTGAGTCTATTGACCAAATACAAGCAACTATTGGCGCTTTACAGCAAGATGCTAAAGGTGCGGTAGCGTCAATGAATGATGTTAGTCAACAAGCTAATGAAAAAGCAGATGATGTTGCCAATGTTGCCAACTTACTTGTTGATATTACGACAGAAATAAAAGAGTTAGATGAACTTAATTGTCAAATTTCTGAGGCGGCTAGACAGCAAAATATCGCGGCGGATGAAATTAATATTAACGTTGTTAATATTAGTAATGTCGCTGGAAAATCAAGTGATGATGCCATTCGTGGTAAAGAAATTAGTGAGCATCTACTTGCCTTAGCGAATGACTTAAATGAACAACTAGCTAAATTTAAGTTGTAATTCTGTACAAAACCAAGCATTTTCATTAAGCTGTATATGATGCTTAATTAGCCAAAGTTAATTTTTATTCGGCTAGCGCAATGTTCAGCTATGTTAGTTCAGCTATGTTGGTTCAGTATGAAATATTTTTTATATTTTGATTTTGTCGAAAGGCATTTGCAAAAAGTGAGAAAAATCATTCGGTTTTTTCCGCTAACCGCATGTTTATTTTTCATCCCTTTCTCTGCTAGCGCAGAGCCGCAGTTATTTTTCTCAAGCGATAGCATAATCACTTTTGCTTTTGGCGCCAGCTTTCCTATTATAGTTTTCTTGCTTTGGCGCTTTTTTACCGACAAGCCGAAGGAGATTCAAGACTATACAATATCTCAAGATGAGCTTTTTAATTACACTCATGATTTAACCACTAATTTGCCTACCGCTCAGTATGCATTAAAGCAATTTGAGCAAACACTAAAAGCGCAACAACATAACCGTATGGCAGCCATTGTCTTTAAACCTATCAATTTTAGACAGGTCAACACGGTATTAGGTCATCATAATTCAGACATTTTACTATTACAGTTAGCCTATTGTTTACAAAAAAAGGTTGCTGACAACCAAAGTTTATTACGTTTTGATAGTAACCCTGAGCCAGTGCGTTTAGCGAGGTTGCAGGGCTTAGATTTTTTAGTGGTCTTTGATCTATCTACATCGAAGCATGATGCTAAGTATGTTATCGATGACTTGTGTCAACAGCTTGCCAATGCAGTACCCGATGCGATGAGCTTTAAAAGCTTTTCATTAAACTTTGAGCTAGCCTTTGGCGTTGCTATTAGTGATGAACACGGCAACAGTGTCAGTGAAACAGTATCTCATGCCACCGATGCCTTATTAACAGCTGAATCTCAAGAACAAAGCATTCAATATTTTGATAATAGTGCCGTGTTTTATACCGAGCAACAGTTAGCATTAATGGAGCGTTTACGCCAAGATATTATTGCTGAAGATTTACGTTGGTATTTGCAGCCACAAGTCAATGTAGAAGATAACTCACTGGCCGGATTTGAATTAAAAGTACACTGGTATCGTGATGATCAAGCATCATTAGAGTTGCTTGAGTTTATTGATCTTGCCGAGCATAGCGGTGAAGTTTACTGTTTAACAAAACAAATGTTTAAACAGGCTTTTACAGCATTATTTACGCTACATAACATGGGTGTTTACCAGAGAGTTTCCGTCAGTCTTTCCAGTAAAAATTTACTGGAGCCAGATTTAGTTGATTTTATTGAACAGCAAATGCAAAAATTTAATATTGCTGGTAAATATTTAATGATCGAGCTTAATGAACAAGTCATGCTTGCCGCCTGTCAGCGAGCAAAAAACACCATTGACCAATTAAAGTCTTTGGATGTCACTATTGCGATTGCTAATTTTTCGGGTAGTTACGAATCGCTACGCTATTTACGAAAAATGGCCATTCATCTGGTGAAAATTAACTGTCAACAACTGGGTGAAGCTGACAGCAATAGTGCTGATAGAGCCATTATCAATGCTTTAATTACCCTCACCCGTAGTATGCAAATACCCTTGGTAGGCACTCATATTGATAAGCATGAGGCCGCTAATCAATATATCGCCATGGGAGGCAAATTGGTTCAAGGTGATATTATTAACCGTGGTGTGGTGCCAGACGAAATAGAAATTTGGCTAAAAAGGTGGTTTATTCAGCATCCCGAAGCTAAGCCTACTTCTTAATTTTAGGCGAATCGCCTGATGGTATTATTCAATATCTAGCGGATCAGGAGAAAGAATAATACCCGTATTGTCAGCATAAATATGATCGTCAGGTAAAATAGTAACGCCGCCAAAGTTGATAGCAATATCACTTTCACCAATGTCAGTATCACTGGCAGCTACAGGGATAGAAACCAAACCTTGTATGCCTATATCAACGTCTTCTAGTGCATCAACATCCCGAACACTGCCATAACAAATAATGCCTTCCCAGCCGTTTTTAGCCGCAGCCTCGGCGATATTAATATCAATTAATGCTCGTCTAGCCGAGCCGCCACCGTCAATCACTAATACTTTACCGGTGCCGTCAGTGGCAACAACTTGTTCAATTAAGCCTAAACTTTCAAAACATTTTATCGTGACAACTTTACCGCCAAAAGAGCTTTCGCCGCCATAATTGCTAAAAATAGGATCTATAACGTCAATTAATCCTGCGTAGGTATCACACAATTGTGAGGTATTGTATTCCATGATATTGCTCTTTTGTGGGTAAATTGAGTATAAAGGGTAGCTTAAGTATATCGACTTCTCTCTAAAATAAAATAGCTACTTGTATTTTATGGTAAAAGTCTCTTTAATAGTCATTAGTACTTTTTAGCAAAACTCATGATATAAAAATGCTTGAAAATTTAGATTCCATAGCTTTTTTGTTTACTACTCAAGCGATAGTTTTCGCTATTTTATCTTTTGTTTTTTTTATGTATTTTCGAGCTTTTAGCCGAGATTATGTAAAGTACTGGCTGTTTAGTTTATCTGCTCTGAGTTGTTACTATGCTAGTGGTGCTATGTTACAGGGCAATGACAGTGATTTTTTTACTCGCGCTATAGCGCTCTTTTACGCGCAAGTGCAGCAGTCTGCTTTCTATTTATTTTTAGTACTTTTATTACTGGGCTTATATAGCGCTAAAAAGCAAAAACAAGTGAATGTTACTGTCAGTATACCTGCTTGTAGTGCTGCTATTATTTTGGGTGTTACTGCGGCAACACTTTATGCTTTTAATGAAAACAATAGCAACCATTATTTTTACCTCAACGTTGGCTTGCAAAGTTTTGTTTTTTCTTGTGCTTTTCTTACGGCTAGTTTCACCCTTTATCGTGATAAGACCCCTCATTTTTCCAGTCAAATTTTATTAGGCTATTGTTTGATTTTAGGGCTAAGGTATTCATTACATTTTTTCATTTCAATACTTGCCTATAGCGAACCTTGGTTTAACCAACTGCAAATGTTCTTACTTTATTTTGATGTTGGCGCTCACAGCGTTTTAGGTTTTATTTTACTGATATGGATGCAAGGTGTAGAGCGCCATGTTGCCGTTCATGCCATCAGTAAAGCGCAATACTTAGGGAAACATGACTCCTTAACGGGGGCTTTGAATCGCGAGCAAGTGATGGCTAAATTATCAGAGGCGATGATTTTTGCTGATGAAAAAAAATATCAGTTAGCTATTTTTTTAATCGATATAAAACAATTTAAGTTTATTAATGATAGCTACGGTTTAAAAACGGGTGATCATATTTTGGGTGAAATAGCTCAACGACTTAATAATAGTATTTTATCACCGAAAGCGGTCGGCAGACTCAGTGGTGATTCTTTTATGTTTGTCATTGAGTCTAGCCAACCGGCCTTTATTGAGCGGGTACCTGAGCATCTTCATCAGCTAATAAAACAAGTTTTTCACTTTAATAATCAAGACATACATATTCAAGCTAGCGTTGGTTATTGTACTTACCCAGCTGATGGTGATAATGCCGAAGATCTATTGCACAATGCCAATCTAGCCTTACACCACGCAGAAACTAATAATATTGCTACCACTGTTTTTGAGTCAGGATTACAAGCAGAAGGGCGGCGGTTATTATTAGTTGAGAAAGCACTTAAAGCGGCCTTGGCTAACGATGAGTTTGTATTATATTATCAACCACAATTAAACTTGTTTACTAATCGATTAGAGGGCGTTGAGGCACTAGTTCGCTGGCAACACCCTGAAAAAGGCTTGCTACCGCCGGCTGATTTTTTGGCTGATATTGATGCTTTGAATATGAACAGTGAATTTGACAACTATATTTTAACTAAAGCTTGTCAGGCTAATGCGCGCTGGCACCAAAAGTATAAACGGCGGGTAACCATTGCGGTCAATATTACCGCGATTGAATTTCAAGATCCGCAATTGGTTGCCAATATTCAATCGTTAATATTGACTTATAACTTGCAGCCGAGGTATTTGGAGTTGGAGATTACTGAAAATGTGGTGATGACAGATATTAACACCGCCATGAATACTATTGTTAGCCTGCAAAATATGGGTATTAAAGTTTCCATTGATGATTTTGGTACCGGCTATTCTTCATTGGCCTATTTAAGAAAACTACCCATAGACAAAATTAAAATTGATCGCAGCTTCATTAATGAAGTGGCTTCTAATGACTCTGATATGACGATAGTCAAGTCGATGATTGACCTTTCGCACGGTTTAGGTAAGCGTGTGCTAGCAGAAGGGGTTGAAACCGTTGAGCAGCTCAATGTCTTGCGTAATTTGGGCTGTGATGCCGTACAAGGTTATTTTATTAACAAGCCCTTGCCAGAAGAAAAGCTTGCTCATTATTTGGTTAGAAAAAGTGATAAGAAAGGTAGTTTGAAAAAGGAGTAGGGCAATGTTAATTAAAGCAATGTTCATTAGAGCAATAATTCGCTAAGTGGACAATGAATTAAGCCACTTAGCGCTAGAGTTTTTTGGTGCTAAAGTTATTTGGCACTAAAGTTGTTTGATATTGATCATTGCCTCTCGTGAATGACCCGAGGCTTTTAATTGCGCTAAATACTGCTGCCAACGCTGTTTTTGTTCTAGTGCTAACGCTTCAAGATAACTAAATGAATAAATCGCGCTATGATGGTCGTCAAAAATAAAGCGGTAGCCATGTTTTCCTACCGCTTCAATAACCACTAGCAATACTTGTTTTTTGTGCGTTTCAACAGCCGACGTTTTACTTTCCATTGTTTGTGGTGAAAAAACCCGTAAATATTCAAAACTTAACTCAAAAATTTTCTTGCGACTAAACACTATAGTCAGGTGTTTTTGAGATTGGTTTAGGGTAAAACGCTCAATTTTCACGGCAAAATACTCATATTTATACTCATCATAATAGTAACAGTAATACTAATATTGCTAAGTTGTTCGATTATAAAATAAAACGGCTTAAGTCTTCGTCTTTAATCACATCATTTAAGGTTTTATCAACATAATTCTTATCAATGACTATGGTGTCACCAGCGCGTTCATCAGCATGGAAAGACAGCTCTTCAGTTAAGCGTTCCATCATAGTATGTAAGCGACGTGCACCAATGTTTTCAGTGGTTTCATTTACTTGCCAAGCAGCATTCGCTATGGCTTGAACACCATCATCACTAAATGTTATATCAACCCCTTCAGTGGCTAATAAAGCAATGTATTGCTCAGTTAACGAAGCGAAGGGTTCAGTGAGTATTCTGACAAAGTCTTCTGTTGTTAGTGCTTTTAATTCCACACGAATAGGCAAGCGACCTTGTAATTCAGGGATTAAGTCAGAAGGTTTTGCCATTTGAAAAGCGCCAGAAGCAATAAACAAAATATGATCAGTTTTAATCATGCCATGTTTAGTACTTACCGTAGAGCCTTCCACTAAAGGTAATAAATCACGTTGCACACCTTCACGTGATACATCACCACCGCTGTTGCTGTCAGCACGCTTACAAATTTTATCTATTTCATCAATAAACACAATACCATTTTGCTCTACTGCATAAATGGCTTTTTGCTTGATATCATCTTGGTTAACAATTTTTGTGGCTTCTTCTTCTTGCAAGGCTTTAAAAGCGTCTTTAATTTTTAATTTACGCTTTTTGACTTTGTCAGTAGACATATTTTGGAACATGCTTTGCAATTGCGAAGTCATATCTTCCATACCTGGCGGAGCCATTATTTCAACGCCTACTTGTGGCGCGGCTAAATCTAGTTCAATTTCTTTATCGTCTAATTTACCTTCGCGTAATTTCTTACGAAATATTTGTCGGGTATTGCTATCACCACTTTCTTCATGCTGTTTTTCAGCATTACCAAAACCATCACGAGCAGGAGGTAGAAGTACATCTAGAATGCGCTCTTCAGCCGCTTCTTCGGCTAAATGTTTAACGCGACTCATTTCGTCTTCTTTAACCATTTTAATTGCCATATCGGCAAGGTCACGAATAATTGTTTCGACTTCTTTACCAACATAGCCCACTTCGGTGAACTTTGTTGCTTCAACTTTAATAAAAGGCGCGCGAGCTAATTTAGCTAAGCGACGAGCAATTTCAGTTTTACCAACCCCGGTTGGGCCTATCATTAAAATATTTTTTGGGGTTACTTCATTGCGTAGCGCTTCGTTTAGCTGCATACGGCGCCAGCGATTTCGTAAAGCGATAGCGACAGCGCGTTTAGCATCACTTTGCCCAACAATATGGCTGTCTAATTCATGAACAATTTCTCTGGGGGTCATATCTGACATGGTATATCCTCATGTTGCTTTAGCTTAATGCTATAGCAATATTTTTTTCGAAATTTGAAACACAAAACTTAAAGTTCATCTATAGTTTGTGACTGGTTAGTAAACACACAAATATTACCAGCAATCGTTAATGATTTTTCAACGATTTCTTTGGCCGATAAATCGGTATTTTCTAACAGGGCTGTTGCCGCAGACTGGGCAAAATTTCCACCGCTACCAATGGCAATAAGATCATGCTCTGGCTGAACC
Source organism: Colwellia sp. 39_35_sub15_T18 (assembly GCA_002162675.1). Lineage (GTDB taxonomy): Bacteria > Pseudomonadota > Gammaproteobacteria > Enterobacterales > Alteromonadaceae > Colwellia. The sequence goes on from MAAE01000005.1 coordinate 7,278, forward strand.
ACGTCGCCATTGCCGGTAATGATCAATGATGCCGTTTCATCTGCAACAGCAAGTAAGGCTTCAAGTTTTCTCAGGGCGCGATCACTGCGCCAGTCTTTGGCAAGCTCGACCGCGGCTTTGGTTAGATGACCTTGGTGTTGTTCAAGTTTGCTTTCAAAGCGTTCAAATAAAGTAAAAGCATCAGCGGTACCACCAGCAAAGCCTGCTAATACTTTATTATTGTATAAACGGCGAACTTTTTTGGCATTACCCTTCATTACGGTATTGCCAAGAGAAACCTGGCCATCACCACCTATGGCAACTTTGCCATTGCGTCTAACAGAAACGATAGTAGTCACTTTAACTCCAATCTAAATAAATACATTTTTGATGTAAATTAAATTGGGATTATTACTGGCTTTTCAAGGACAGAATTGACTTTATTGCCTATTCGTATGAGAAAGCTACTTCCAGAGCCAAATTTGGCAACCATTAATTTTGTTGTTTCGTAACTTGTGTTTGTCTTCTTCTGCAGCACGCTTACGTGCATAAGGACCTAGTACAACTTTATACCACATATTGTTTTTGCCTTGCGCGGTTTGAATTTGACTTTCAATACCGGCAAAAGCCATTCTTGCTTTTAATATTTCCGCTTGCGATTGCGTTTTAAACGAGCCACATTGCATTTTATAAGGGCCACTTTTTTTAACCTCATATTCTCCTACTTCCACCTCTTTATGTTTTAAGTCGTCTACATATCGCCATTTTTCTTTGGGTGGTTTAGGCAAGGTTACCGCCTTTTTTGCTACTGCTTTTATTTCATGGCTAGTATTTGGTGTTTTAGTGCTTGGACTGGTTTTTAACAGCCATAGGCCATACGCAAAGCCAGCAATTAATAATATAACCATGGCGATAATGAACTTGCTTTTGGCTTGATTAGTTGGCTTTTGTTCAACGACCTTTTTTTTATAAGGGTTGTTTTGCTTCTTTTTAGCTGGCTTACGGGTAATATAATCTTGATTTGACATGCAGAGGGGAAAGAATAGCTGAAAACTGTGCTTATTCTAACGACTCACCAATTTAAATCAATAGGGTCAATGTCTAAGCTCCAACGTACTTTGCTTTGCCATTCAATCTCAGGGATCATTGATAACAGTTGTGATATTGCTTGGTGTAAGTGCTTTCTCGACTTTGATTGAATGATTAAATGGTAACGAAATTTACCTGCCTTTTTCTCCATAGCAGCAGGTACGGGACCGGCAAATTCACATTGATTCAAAGGTTGCTCGGTGAGTGCCCGCAAAAACTTTTCTGGGTAGCTTGGATAATTTGCCTCGGCGCGAATTAATGCTTGGAAACTAAAAGGGGGTAATAGTGCTTGTTGGCGTTCTATTAATGCTTGCTTGGCGAAATGTTGGTAACCATTGTGAACTATTTCTTGTAATAATGGGTGGTCGGGGTAATTGGTTTGCACCAATACTTTACCGGGTTTACTCGCTCGACCTGCGCGACCCGCGACTTGAATAAGTAGCTGTGCCATTTGCTCGCTAGCACGAAAATCAAAACTAAATAAAGCACCATCGCCATCCAATACGGCAACTAAGGTAACATCAGGAAAATGATGTCCTTTGGCGAGCATTTGAGTACCAATAAGTAATTGATGCTTTTTGTCACTAATTTCTTGCAATATTTTACTGAGCTCGCCTTTTTTTCGAGTGCTGTCTCTGTCAACTCTGACTGTGCTTGCCTCAGGAAAAAACTCTCCAATACGTTGCTCTAACTGCTCTGTTCCCTGACCAATAGGCGCTATTCTGACACTGCCGCAACTTGGACACTGTTTCGGCACACGCTTTTGACTACTGCAATGGTGACAAATAAGTAATTGTTGTTTTTGGTGAAAAGTATAAGGCTTATCGCAACGTTGGCAGTCAGCAATCCAATGACATTCTTGACAGTTAATGGCAGGGGCATAACCGCGACGATTCAAGAAAACCAATACTTGTTCGCCACGCGCTAAGGTGTGTTTTATTTGCTGCTTTAAAGTACCTGAAAGGCCATGCTCCATTTGCTGCTGAGCGACATCAATCAGTGCTATTTTTGCTTTTTTACTATTTCCCGCCCGTTTATGTAATTGGTGATATTGATATTTACCCGAAAGCGCATTTTGCAAAGACTCAAAACTTGGCGTTGCGCTGCCTAGTAGTACGGGAATATTTAACTGTTTAGCACGCAAAATGGCTAAATCTCGGCCATGGTAGCGAAAGCTGTCTTGTTGTTTTAAAGAGCCGTCATGCTCTTCATCCACAATGATCATACCTAAATGGTGTAAAGGAGAGAAAATAGCTGAGCGGGTACCAATCACAATCGCGGCGCTATTTTGTTGAGCATTTAGCCAAGTGTCTAAACGCTCGCTATCATTGAGGTTTGAATGGTGTAGGCATATTGGCACATTAAAACGTTGTTCAAAACGTAACAATGTTTGCGGTGTTAAACCAATCTCTGGCACTATAACGAGCACTTGCTGACTACTTGCCAGTGTTTTTTCCATCGCTTGCAAGTAAACTTCAGTTTTGCCACTGCCGGTAATGCCATCAATTAAATGACAAGCAAACTGCTCATTACTCTGATTAATCGCGGCAACAATAACGGCTTGTTCGGTAGACAAACACTGTTGGTTTTCTTCATTCAATGCCTGTTCGCGCCAGATAAACGGTTTAGATTGTTGCTCTTTTTCAACAATTAAGTCTTTAGCGGCTAAGGCATTAAGTTGCGTTTTGCTATAACCTAAGGTTCTTAGTTCTGGCCAGCTAATACCTTGATGTTTGTCAATAAGCAGAAAAAGCGCATGTTGCTTTGGTGCTTTGCTGGCGAGCTTAGCCACTTGTTCAACCTTATTTTCTGTATGGCTATGCCAGACCATGGGTGGCTGAATATCTAACTTTTTTACTTGCCTAAGCAGCTTGGGCAGCGCTTGTTGAAAAACATCACCAATAGGGTGGTGATAATAACTAGCGCACAATCGTAAAAAATCGACCAAGGGCTTACTTAAATGAAAACTATCATTAAGTCGTTGAGCGATGTTTTTTATTTTTTTGCTGCCTATATCACATTCATCACTCAGTGCTATCACAACAGCGATAACCTGCCTTGAACCGAATGGCACCGCAATGCGCTCACCAACATGTATGGTTGGTAATTGCATCGTGCTAGGCACTTGATAAGTGAATAGTTGCCGCATTGGAACGGGCACCGCAACTTGTACGTATTGAGTAGACACTATAAGTTAGTTTTCTTGATTTTATTTAGCCGCTATTTCTAACGACTATTTTGACCTGAGAAAATACTGCTGCCAAGTAGCAATAGCACTTTATTGCCAAATATTTGCCTATTTATGTTGTCACACCACCATTGCGTTATTTTTTAAACGATTTACTCGGTTTTAGCTTGCAGTAGAATTAGCTATGCCTTATTATTCGCCCCCATTATTTTTAACTCGTATGGTGCTTAGCGTTTCAAAGTAAACGACTAGGTGGCGATACGCCCAAGTTCTCGAAAGAGATAGAGGTTCCCATGAAAGACGGTATTCATCCTAACTACGTTGAGTTTAAAGCAACTTGTTCTTGTGGCAACGTTGTTGTTACACGTTCAACGGCTGGTAAAGACATTCATTTAGATGTATGTTCTGCTTGTCACCCATTTTACACTGGTAAGCAAAAAGCTGCTGAAACTGGTGGTCGTGTTGACAAATTTAACAAACGTTTTGGTGCTCTTTCTAAGAAGTAAGTTTTACTTCTTGTGCACAGAACGAAAAAAAGCGCCGATTGGCGCTTTTTTTGTGGCTGAAGCTTTATAAAAATAAAAAATACTTTTTAAACCCTTTTTTGTCATACTGCATCTAACTTACTATTAACTCTTACCTATTAATGATTACTGAGACAGTTTGTTGAATAGTTCCCAAGTTATTGATGCGCAAAAATTGTTTGCCAGCTCCCAAGAGCAAGAGTGGATTGCTCAGGCTAAGCAAGGCTCACAGACGGCTTTTCATCAACTTTATCAATTGCATCATAAAAGAATATACGCACTTTGCTGGCGCATGCTTGCTGACAAAGACAGTGCCGAAGATGTTTGCCAAGAAGTTTTTGTGGTGTTGTGGCAAAAAATTAATAACTTTAGAGGGGAGAGCAAATTTAGTACTTGGCTGCATAGTGTTGCCAGCAATGTTGTGCTTGGACATCTACGTAAACAAAAAAATTGGTTGCAACGGGTTTTTAGCATAGAAGATCAAGGTGAAAACACTCAAGCGCTTGAAAGAACGGTGCCATTAGACGATACATCAGGGCTTGATGATTTAGACAAGCATATTGCCAAACTGCCTGAGCGAGCTCGCTTAGTGTTTGTACTTTTTGCGATAGAAGGTTACCGCCATGAAGAAATTGCCAATATGCTCAATATGGCGGTGGGTTCTAGTAAGTCGCAATACCATAGAGCAAAATCGTTGTTAAAAGAATGGCTTAGTGAAGAAGTGCAGGCTGGAGGAACGAATGAATAAAGCAAATAAAGTAGGGCAAGCAAGCGATCAGGTTCTAGCTGATAAAGTAGCTAATTTGCCAAACCAGTTATCACCACAACGGGATTTATGGGCTGGTATTGAGCGTGCAATTCAAGACAAGCCACAACATTTAGTTGCGGGGAAATCCGCGAGCAATAGTAAGAAAGCACACCTTGTTCCCGTTACTTGGGCGGCCTCAATAGTCGCAGCGGTATTAGTGACTTGGTTGTCCTTTTCACCTTCAGTCGAACAAAAAAAAATGCTCACTGTCAACAATAATGACGCAAAACCATTAAGCATTGAGCCACTTGTTAATGATCCCTTAGTGGCAATGATACAAGATGATTTTTCACAGCAAAAACAAGCGATGTTAGTGAGCTTTGGTCAGCCAGATTTAAAACAGTTACCAGCAAAAATGCAGGTACAATTAGCGCAATTAGCACAAGCAAGGTTAACCATAGAAAAAGCCCTGCAAAGTGATAAAAACAATATTGATTTGCTAAATTTACTTCGTTTTACTCAACAGCAAGAACTAAATTTATTACAACAATTGCTGCCTTATACGGGTAGTAATGCCGTTAAATGGCAAACGATTTAATAAAAAAGATAGTAGCAATAAAAGGTAAGAGGTTTTTATGAACAATATTAAGCAATTAATGCTAGTGCCACTGATAGTTTCTAGCGTACTACTATACTCGTTTACTAGTGTTGCAGGTGAGCAAGTAAATGAAACATTAATGGTAAAAGAGGCAACTACAGTCGCCATTGAGAATGTAAGCGGTAAGGTGAATATTATTGGTTGGAACAAAGCGAGTGTTCACGTTGAAGGAGAGCTTGACGATAAAGCAGAAAAACTGGTTTTTGAACAAGTAGGCAGTACTATCAATATTAGCGTGGAATTGCCGAATCATGGTCATTGGAATTCTGTAGGATCACAGCTAACTATTCGTATGCCTGCCAGTTTACGGGTCAATTTTGAGGGCGTGTCTAGTAATGTTGAGCTCAATAATTTAACCCACAGCGTCATAGTAAAAACAGTGAGTGGTGATATTAACGCTGAAAACCTTAGCCAGAATATTGAATTAAGCAGTGTCAGCGGCAATATTAAAAGTAAAGCGCTGCAAGGGAAAATCAACCTGTCGGTTGTCAGTGGATATATTGATGACGAAGGTTCTACAGGGCGTTTACAGTTACAATCTGTCAGTGGTGAAATAGAGGCCAAAACAATGGCCAATGAAATTTTTATTAATAATATTTCAGGTAATACTGAGCTTGAATTAGCACAAATTGACGAGCTTAAGCTATCTACCGTCAGCGGTGACAGTGACGTTAGCTTATTTTTACAAGCCAATGGTGTTGTTAAAGCTTCTAGTGTCAGTGGTACGGTTTCCTTGGATTTTCAACAGAATATTGAGGCTGATTTTCGTTTAAAAGCCAATGCCGGCGGCGATTTAGTCAATAAGCTTACTGAGCAAAAAGCACAAGAAGCTAAGTATGGTCCAAGCAGTAAACTTTATTTTCAAACGGGCAATGCTAACGGCTCGGTACGGGTAAGTACGGTCAGTGGTGATGTGATAGTAAAATAGCACCTTGTGCTAAGTGAGTGGTACTAAACCGTAAACTGAAGGCAGGGTATCAAGGCAGGGCATCAAAGCAGGGAATGTCATCCTGCTTTTTCTATTTATAATCTTCTATTTTTAACTCTATTTTTAACTCTATTTCTGTTACATTAACGTCCTTAGAAAACCTTCTCAAATTTTTACATTAAGGCTCAGTAAATGGCAGATAGAAAGCCCGGTAAATTTGCCAAAGAAAGGCAATTTATCAAAGATAAGCAAATTGATGAATTAAAAATACCACCGCACTCCTTAGAAGCTGAACAATCAGTTTTGGGTGGTTTATTGCTGGATAATGAAACCTGGGATCGTGTTGCAGAAAAAACGGTCGCAGATGACTTTTACAGCCGTTCACATCGTCTTATTTTTGAAACGATTGGCGCCCTCATTGAGTTAGGCGAGCCTGTTGATTTAATCACGCTTTCAGAGGCATTAGAAAACGATCAAAAGTTGGATGATGCCGGTGGTTTTGTTTACCTTGCTGAAATGATGAAGAATACGCCAAGTGCGGCGAACATCACCGCTTATGCTGATATTGTTCGTGAACGTGCGGTAACGCGTGAAATGATTTCTGTTGCCAATGAAATTGCTGAAGGGGGCTATGATACACAAGGAAGAAGCAGTGCGGAGTTACTCGACTTTGCTGAAACTAAAGTTTTTGCCATCGCAGAAAAACGCGCTAATAAATCTGAAGGCCCTGAAAGCCTTCATTTAGTGTTAGAAAAAACCGTTGATAGAATTGAGAAGCTTTGTTCAACTGACACTGGTGGTGTTACGGGTGTGCCAAGTGGCTTTGCTGATTTAGACAAAATGACTGCAGGCTTGCAAAAGTCTGATTTAATTATTGTTGCTGCTCGTCCTTCTATGGGTAAAACAACGTTCGCGATGAACTTGGCTGAACATGCGGCAATGACGCAAGAATATCCAGCGCTGATCTTTAGTTTAGAGATGCCTGCTGATCAAATTATGATGAGAATGCTCGCTTCTTTAGGGCGAATTGATCAAACTAAAATTCGTACCGGCCAGCTAGACGATGAAGATTGGGCGCGTATGTCGTCTACCATGGGTTTGCTTATTGAAAACGGTAAAATGTTTATCGATGATGCCGCAGGCTTAACACCCACTGAAGTGCGTTCAAGAGCAAGACGTATTCACCGTGATCATGGTGGTATTTCTATGATCATGATTGATTATTTACAGTTAATGCGTGCGCCACAATTTTCTGATAATCGTACTTTAGAAATTGCTGAAATTTCTCGCTCCCTTAAAGCTTTAGCCAAAGAGTTGCAAGTGCCAGTAGTGGCACTTTCTCAGCTTAACCGTGGCTTGGAGCAACGTAGTGATAAACGCCCAATTAACTCAGATTTACGTGAATCAGGTTCAATAGAGCAAGATGCCGATTTAATCATGTTTATTTATCGTGATGAGGTCTATCACGACGATAGCGAATTTAAAGGCATGGCGGAAATTATTATTGGTAAACAGCGTAATGGACCGATTGGCCGTGTGCCATTGACCTTCCAAGGAAAATACTCACGCTTTGATAACTATGCCGGTCCGCACGTATTAGAAGAAGATTAGTTATAGCTTGGTTGTACAGCGTAATGGAACTAACCATTATCTGGCCGTGTGCCATTGACCTTCCAAGGAAAATACTCACGCTTTGATAACTATGCTGGTCCGCACGTATTAGAAGAAGATTAGTTATAGCTTGGTTGTACAGCGTAATGGAACTAACCATTATCTGGCCGTGTGCCATTGACCTTCCAAGGAAAATACTCACTCTTTGATAACTATGCTGGTCCGCACGTATTAGAAGAAGATTAGTTATAGCTTGGTTGTACAGCGTAATGGAACTAACCATTATCTGGCCGTGTGCCATTAACCTTCCAAGGAAAATACTCACGCTTTGACAACTACGCTGGTTCGCATGTATTAGAAGAAGATTAGTTATAGCTTGGTTGTACAGCGTAATGGAACTAACCATTATCTGGCCGTGTGCCATTAACCTTCCAAGGAAAATACTCACGCTTTGATAACTACGCTGGTCCGCACGTATTAGAAGAAGATTAGTTATAGCTTGGTTGTACAGCGTAATGGAACTAACCATTATCTGGCCGTGTGCCATTGACCTTCCAAGGAAAATACTCACGCTTTGATAACTAGGCCTTGTTACCCGCATTATTGGTGCGCTATCAACAAGTCTTTAATGAATTATCTGCAGCGGGTATAGAGTGGTTACAACTAGACGAACCTGTATTGGGACTGGAATTAGCAGCTACGAGCTCGTTGTCGTTAACCTCGCTAAGCTTAATAAACGTTAGTCACAAAAAAGGCACTATTTTCATAGTGCCTTTCATTTAATCTAAACTTTCGCGGTGCTTTTCGAAACCCGAAACTTTTTTTATTCGTGACTTAAAGTCTATTTATCAAAGTCTTATTTATCAAAAGGTTTATTCATCAAAAGGTTTATTCATCAAAGGAAAACTCAATATAAGCTCTACCCGCTTCTCCTTTAAGGGAAATGATGACGACAGGGCCTTTTGATTTATGATGAATGGTGTGATTTGGACCTGAAACGACAATAGGTGTCGCCATATCAAACTCAAAGCCTTTTTCGCTTAGCATGCGTTTGGCGCCACCGGTAACCATGTTGGTAATTTCACCTACTAAATCAGTAATTTCATCATTCACTTCATCAGGCGCTTCGCCCACCATGCCTTTCATTGTGGCAAGTGCTAAAGGAGCATCAAAGGTGATTGATAATGAACCTTTAGTTGTAGGGCTGACCATACCGATTAAGCCTGATACATCACCCATGGCAATATCATCTTTTTTCAGTTTGGGTTTTTCAGGTGTTAGATCCATTTGTGCCATAGTAGACATAACATTAAGCATTGATGATAAAAATGGGTTAATAAACTCTACTTTCATGAAGCCTTCCAAGCCTTAGCTATTTACAATACTTTGATTTTGCACACTTCTGCAACAAATGTAAATCAATGGTGATAATTATTTTTTACTATTTTGTACCAGAATTATTTATTGGGCTTTTTAGTGCCTTGACTCTGCCAACGCGTTGGCTGCTATTAAAGGTTAAACTGCCTTGCAACTTAACTTTAGGCTTAACCTTAGGCTCAAGTTTAGGGGAAAAAGCTAACCCTTGATAATTTACAGTATTTATTTGTTTAGCATAAGTATCGACGAGTATAGTGTTTTTTACCATTAAATTGTCTAAAAACTTTTTACTAGCGCTTTCTTGATAGACAAAAATTTGCCCTCGTTTTATTTCAAAACCAATCCAGTTTAACTGCAGCTTGTTATTATTTTGCTCTAGTGCAAAATGTTTTTCAAAGTAGGCTTGTATGTATTGGTCATACTTGGGATGTTCGGGTGAGAAGTGAATTTGCTTTAATTCAGCAATGGCATTTTCAATATCATGGGCAGTAAATTGGTGAATGACTTCAATATGTCTGCTGGTTTTATTAAGGTTTAGCTCACTAACACCAAAAAAATAACTGTGGGCCGCAGCGGGTGCTGCTAGCCCAACTAATAAAATACTTAACAGGATTTTATTTGTTAAAACATTCGCGAAAGCATGAAAAAAAGTAAACATTAGTTATCCGTGTTTTTTTTTGCTTCTTCATCGACATCGGTCGATTTTAATTCTTTGTTGTAATCGCGCATCATATCTTTTTTCTTCTTTTTATAAAGATCAAAGCGAGACTTAATGGGACGAGCAGGCCAATAATTGTTATTGACATCAACATCGGCGGTTTCCCATTTAGCATCTATTGCTAACGCGGTAATTTCTTTATCACGAATTAATAGTTTTGATGCTTTCTTTGAGTTTTGACGCCAAATTTGCGCAGGGATCTTAATATGTTCAGTACTGCCGTCAGCGTAGCTGATATCGAGAATAATAGGCATGACTAAGCCGCCTTTATTTTCAAAATCAATCAGGTAGAAGTTACTCTGCTGCAGTAATAAATCCTTCTGCCATGGCTCAAGTTTTTTGTTGTTTTTGTTGTATTTATTTCTCGCGGCATTGGTGGCCGTAAATTTGTCGTGCTCGTTATAAAAATCTAATAACTCAGGCTTGTCTTGGGTGCGCAGCCATTGGCCTTTATTCATAAGGCTAGAAATATATTCAGGCTTTTCATTATCTAAGGCGCGTTGCCAGGCCTCTTCGGTATCAGGATTTTGGCTATCAGCGCTATAAAGATGAATGTTGCCTAGGGCAATATCTACATGATCTGTGGTGTAGAACCAGCCTCTAAAGAACCAGTCTAAATCTACTGCTGAAGCATCTTCCATGGTGCGGAAAAAATCAGCGGGAGTCGGGCGTTTAAATTTCCAACGTTGCGCATACTCTTTAAAGGCAAAATCAAATAATTCACGGCCCATAATAGTTTCACGCAAAATATTTAATGCCGTGGCTGGCTTGCCGTAAGCGTTATTGCCAAATTGCAAAATAGACTCAGAGTTAGTCATGATTGGTACTTGGTTGTTACTTTTCATGTAGCTAGTGATATTTGCAGCATCACCACGGCGCGATGGATAGCCTTCTTCCCATGCTTGTTCAGCTAAAAACTGTAGATAAGTATTTAAACCTTCGTCCATCCAAGTCCATTGGCGCTCGTCAGAGTTCACTATCATCGGGAAGTAGTTATGCCCCACTTCATGAATGATGACCCCCACTAAACCGTATTTAGTACGACGAGAATAAGTTTTTTCACCGGTTTTTTTATCAAGAGTTGGACGTGGGCCATTGAAAGTGATCATGGGATATTCCATGCCACCTACTGGGCCATTGACTGAAATCGACACAGGGTATGGGTAGTCAAACGTGTATTTACTGTATTGTTCCATAGTGTGAATAATGGCTTCAGTGGAATACTTTTCCCACAACGGATTACCTTCATTAGGGTAGAACGACATCGCCATAGTGTTGCTGTTACCGTGCTGATAGCCTTGAGCATCCCAGATAAATTTTCGACTGGAGGCAAAAGCAAAATCACGAACGTTTTTCGCTTTAAAATGCCAAGTTTTGGTTTTTTCTGAGCGAGATTTTTCATTGGCTAGCGCTTCGTCAACGGTAACAATGAGTACGGGTTTTTTTGCCGTTTTTGCTTTTTCTAAACGTTTACGCTGTGTTTTAGTTAATACTTTTTTAGCATTTTGAAGCTCACCCGTTGCCGCAACAATGTGATCAGCAGGTACGGTAATTTTTACATCATAGTCACCAAATTCTAATGTGAATTCACCACGACCTAAAAACTGCTTATTTTGCCAGCCCATGACATCGTAATAAGCAACGGCACGAGGGAACCAACTGGCGACTTCGTATAAATAGTTATCATCTTCTTTAAAGTATTCGTAACCTGAGCGACCACCTAATACTTTTTGTTCGTGCAATTGATAGTGCCACTGCACATTAAATTCAGTATTGTCGCCTGATTTAAGTGGCTTAGGTAAATCAATGCGTAACATGGTGCCGTTAATAACATAGTGCAGCGGTTTACCATTGCTAGCCGTTACCTTAGTTATATTGTAACCACCATTAAACTGTGGCGTTGTAATCATCTTGCGAGCACTAGTGTAAGTGACTTTCTTCAGCTGCTTGGTTGATTTTGCTAACTTGGCATCTGAATGACGCTTTAATTTGTTTTGATCAAGCTGTAGCCAGATATAACGTAAGGTGTCAGGTGAGTTATTTTGATAATTTAAGGTTTCAGAGCCCATTAATTGTTGAGTTTTATCATCAAGTTTAATGTCAATGTCGTAATCAACTTGTTGTTGCCAATATCTGTGTCCGGGCGCGCCTGATGCCGTGCGGTAAACGTTTGGGGTTGGCAAAACTTCTTCTAGCTGACGAAATTTGTCACTAGCAATGGTACTTTTAGCGTGGGCAAGGGGACTAACTAAGCTGCTAGTAAAAGCAACAGATAAACAGATAATCGCTGTCAAAATTGAATATTTCATAGTTTTCCAATGGGTAATTATTGTTTTGTACGCAAAATAATTTGATAGCCGAACTTTATACCATAGTCATGGTTAACTTGGTAACCATGACAAGTTTTTTGAGATAAAAGACCTAATTAATAGGACTAATGGTAATAGGGTTGTAACTGTTCACCACCGAGCCTAGATGCTTCACAGAGGGGTCTTCGAGCCTACACAGAGGCTTTGTTATTCTCGGTGTAGTGCGTTAGCACCTCGGTGATCTCTGTGGTAAATATTTCTAAGCTGAATAAATATATAGGATTAATGGCTATTATTGGCAAGCTTTGCAATGGCCGTGAGCTTCAACAATTTGATGGCTAATGGTAAAGCCATTGGCATCAGCCATTGAGCGTAGTGCTAAATCAAAATTGTTTGACTGAATTTCTTCAACATGACCACATTCATCACAAATAAGCAGTTGCACAGGGTGGTTACAATCACCAAAGTGGTGGCACATTATAAAAGCATTGATAGACTCAATTTTATGGACAAAACCTTGCTTAGATAAAAAATCTAAGGCGCGATAAATCGTGGCGGGTTTTGCCGCGGCATCTAATTCTTTCAGCTCAGCCAGTAAGTCATAAGCACCAACAGCACCTTTACGCTTAGCGAGCAGTAAAAAGACTTGTTCACGTGTTTTAGTTAAACGAGCGCCTTTTTTTTGACAAGCTTGTTGGGCTTGCGCTAATAACTTCACATGAGATGAGTCATGGGAAGACGTTGCTGAAAGGGGTGTTGTCATCGGTGTTTTTATGCTGATTTATAGGTGATTTTGCTCAGTGTAACATTATACCAATACAAATAAATATGTGATCATTCTAAATGGACTAAATATTCCAATAACGTCGTTGCTTTCAATCCTAATAGCCAGCTATTACTCAATCAAGCGCCTTGCTCTTGAAAATTTATCCTCATTAATATTTGTTCACTAACTTACTGGCATTGGCATTATTGCTATTTATTGCCCACGCGTAGTGATTTTTATTATCTAATGAAATAATTATTATTTAGCATTATTTTTTGTTATCTTATTCTTAATACAAAATGACAGCGCTATCATTTTTGCGTTGTTGCTATTTTTAGGATGTTTTTTATGACTCGATACCTTGCCCTTGATGCCTTTAGAGGTATAACCATTGCTTTGATGATTTTAGTCAATACTCCTGGTACTTGGTCGCATGTGTATGCCCCGTTATTACATGCTGACTGGCATGGTGCTACGCCAACGGATTTAGTCTTTCCTTTCTTTTTGTTTATTATTGGCTCGGCAATGTTTTTTTCTTTCAAAAAGAGTGATTTTTCGGCTACCCCTGAGCAGTTTTTAAAAATTATCAAGCGTGCTTTTATCATGTTTTTCATCGGTTTTATGCTTAATATTATTCCGTTTAATACCCCGGTTGAAACATGGCGCATTATGGGGGTGTTACAGCGTATTGGCATTGCGTATGCTATTGCCGCTAGTTTAGTTTTATTGTTAAGGCGCCGTGGTATTTTCACTGTATCAGCGATAATTCTACTGGCTTATTGGGGGTTATTATTAAGCGTTGGAGAAGCAAGTTTAACCATTGAAGGTAATATTATTCGTCAGTTTGACTTGGCTGTTTTAGGAGCTAATAGTATGTATACCATGCGCGGGGTAAGTTTTGAGCCAGAAGGCTTGCTTAGCACTATACCCGCTGTGGTTAATATGTTGCTAGGCTTTGAATTAACACGTTATTTAACCAGCATTAAAGATAAAAATTCCAGTGTCATTAAATTGATTATTATTGGTGGGCTCGCGATAGGGTTAGGAGCTTTATGGAGTTTGGTTTTACCGATAAATAAATCGCTGTGGACCAGTTCTTACGTAATTTACACTACCGGCTTTGCTTGCCTGTTATTAGCCGCTTTTGTTTGGTTAATTGATATAAAGGGGCAGGAAAAATTAGTAGCACCATTGCTAGTTTATGGCACTAATCCTTTATTTGTTTATGTTTTATCATTTGTTTTTGTCACTGTTTACTTAACTATTCCCGTGGGGGATAGCTCTTTATATCGTTGGCTGTATGAGCAGTTTAAGCTTGTTGCTGAACCAAAATTAGCGTCATTTTTGTTTGCCTTTAGTCATGTGGTTTTATTTTGGTTTGTTTCGTTAAAGCTCTATCAACATAAGATTTTTATTAAAATTTAATTTGTAATTATTTACCCTACCTAGAATTTGCGTTATTGCAGTTGTGTCTCGTCATCCTCGTGATCACTAAATCGGGGATGGAATTTCAGTGTTTAAAACTCCAGACTCCCGATTAAAACACCTCGGGAGTGACGATAGCTGAATAGATACTTTGTTTGCTGTTAAACAATTGCTATGCTTAAAGAAAATAGTATTTCTTCATAAGGGGAAGTAGCAGGGCGTGAATAAAGTTAAATTATCTCAAGACGAAAATTTATCCATTAAAATAACTCATCAACTGCTGCCACAAGCGCAGCAACGAGTTGATCTTTATTTTTCGCTGCCTGTTGAAATGGGTATTAGCCCCAGCACTTTAAACGCTGAAGATTACTTTTACAGTAACATTAAAAGCCATAGTGCTTATTATTCCGACCAACTACATTTGCCCTTAGTGCGAAGCCGCTTTATTAGTCAACGCTTTGAGGGTGAAGATAAAGGCGAGTCAAGTGACTATCGCTTGAACTTGAATTTATATTCATATCAGCTAAAAATAGCGCTTGATGTTGATGTAAAACAGACTTTGAAATTAAAAAACTCAGAAGAGTTTTATCCTGCAGCTATCGAGTTAGCAGAGCAAATAACCAACTTAACTAAAAAATTGCGTCGTTATACGCCATCAGACAGTAAGTTGAGCCCTTTTTTTGATAATGCTGATAACTATTTGAGTTGGCATATTGAACAATCGTTTTTAAAGTTATTATCTAAAGGGCCAAAAAGTAGTGAGTTTGCTACCGAGCGAGAATTTTTGCTGACTTTTTGCCGCGATGAAAACAATTACCGTATTGATTGTAAATATAACTCGCAAGTGACGTTAGATGATCCTAACCGTATCACTAATAAAATGCGTTTATTGCAGCGTTTAATTGAATATGGAGTGGTTTTTCAAAAACATACTAGCTATTTAGATATAAACTTAAAACGTTTAGTTAGGGGCAGTGTTACCGCAGTGATCATGGCTTTTGTTATGTTATTGGTGCTTAATGCCCGCTCAAGCTTTACAGAAGTAACTGTGGTACTTGTTGCTTTTTTGGGCTTGGTTTATGGTTTACGGGAAACTTTTAAGGAAGATCTTACTAGCCTTATTTGGCGTAAAATTCAAAAAGGCCGCCCAAAATGGCAAAACTTATTTCGCCATAGTGTTAATCAAAAGCGTATTCTTAGCCAAATTCTCTGGTTAGAATACATCAATAATAAAGACTTGCCTAAAACGGTGAATGAGTTATTTCAACAACGCCGACAACAAAATAAACAAGCCGCGCGCTTGTTACATTTTCGCTGTGACAATAAAGTACTCGCCAAAGAATTTTTGCCCGGTTACGGTGACATTCAACAACAAATGTTTTTTAACCTAACCCCTTTTGTGCGTTTTTTAAAAAAAGGGGCAGGACGTTTATATCATTTAGACGGGCAAAAAATATCTAGCCAAGCGGTAGAACGCCGTTATCAAATTAACCTTATTCTGCGTAATGTAGATAAAGAAGGCGAGCATTTACAACGCTTTAAAATCACCTTAAATCGGAGTGAAATTGTCAATATTGAAGCAATGAGTGGAGAAGGCTTATAAAATAACTCAGGCAAAGTGAAATTGTTTGAAGGGATATTTTTACCGTTCATTATGCCATTACTTAGCTTGCTGATGTTGCAAAAATTTATTAGAATTAGGTTATTGCATTACTTATTTAATCGTAAGCTTTTTACGAAGCCTTGTTTAACAGTAAATAGAGGTAGTTTGGTAATCTTGTAGGTTGTGTTATGCCGAGAAATACTTCTAAAATTGAAAACTCCATCTATCGTCTCTTTGAAATAACGCCTATTCCAATCGCCTTATCATTTCCTGATGGTAAATTAGAATATGTAAACCCAGCTTTTAATCAGTTACTTGGTTACTCAGCAGAAGAGGTTTACGCAGATGATATTATTATTACTCACCATGACGATATTCAAGTTAACAAAATTATAAGAAAAAGCCTAAAAGAAGATCCTTTTTCACCCGTCCAAATAGAAAAACGCTATAAACATAAGTTGGGTCACACTATATATGCACAGCTGAATATAGTTGCCCAACCAAATGATGAAGGCGGTATAACAAGATACATCTCTCAATTGGTTGATTTAACCGCTATTAAGCAATCAGATGCGGCTGAAATTTTACTTAACCGTTTAGTTAATCAATCTAGTGATGCTATTTATGTTGTAGAACCTAAATTTGGTCAAATAGTTAATTGTAATCAACTGGCTTATCGTCGATTAGGCTATACAAAAAGTGAATTGCTAAAATTAACAGTGGTTCATATTAATCCTCGATTCCAAATTAATAGTAAATGGCAGAAGCATTGCGAAAATATCAAGGTTAATGGCAGTTTGATTGTTGAGTCACAACATACTCGTAAGGATGGCACCACATTTCCTATTGAAGCGAATATCAGCTTTATTGAGTATAGTGATACGGGTTATTTGTTGGCAATTGTGAGAGATATCGCGCGACGGAAAAAGAGAGAGCAAGAGGCGTTAGAATACGCTAACTTGGATCCACTTACCAAATTACCTAATAGAAGTGTGTTAGAAACCAAATTAAAGGAAATGCTTGAAAAAGCCAATGAACAAGATCTATTGATTGCTTTTTTGTATGTTGATCTTGATAACTTTAAACAAATAAATGATAGCTACGGACACACTGTAGGAGACGATGTACTCGTAGATACAGCTAATAGACTTAAACTTTGTGTACGTAGCTCTGATGTTGTTGTTCGTTTAGGGGGCGATGAATTTCTTGTGGTAATGAGCGGTCTGAAAAGTAAAGGGTTGCTAGAATCAGTTGCCAGCAAACTACTAAGTGAATTTAATTCTCCTTTTCATATTAAATGTCAAAACATTAAAGTAGAAGCCAGTATTGGTGTTTCGATTTATTCGGACAACAATACTGACGTTCATACTTTGATTCAATTGGCAGATGAAGCTATGTATCAAGCAAAGGCAAAAACGGGCTCTTCTATATATTTTATATAAATTTTACTTGCCTTCAATATAACTTTTTACTTGCCTATAAGCGTCTGTATGAAGGCCGACATGCCCATCAGCAATGTGGTTAAAGGGGAAAGCAAGCACCTTAGCAACATTACTTTGCACGGCATCATAGTCATCATAGGTTGGTTCAGGTATTTCATTGACATAATCACCACGGCCGACAATAGTATCTCCTGTGAAGAGAACGTCATTCCATATATACATGGCACTGCCTTTTGTGTGACCACGCGTATGTATGGCTTGAAACTTCTCGCCATCAATTTCAATAACATCTCCGTCTTTAAACTCTTGCAGATGAGCAGGGGTATAAGCAGATGGATTCATCATAGTAGTAGACATTCTTGCCATCCATCCTCCTGCCTCAGCTTCGCCTTTTAACAAAGGAGCTTCGTCTGGGCCAATATAGACTGTTGCTTCAGGAAACAATGCTAGTCCGCCAGTATGATCAAAATGGCCATGTGTTATGAGAATAGCATGAACCTTTCTATCACCAATTTCTGCTTTGAGCGCCTTACCTTCATTATCCCATCCTGCATCGACTAAAACGACTCCTGTTTTAGTGGGGATAACCCATGAGTATGAACCTCCGGCATCAATACCAACGATATTATTACCATCAATGCGATCCGCCTGAGGTGAAGGCATACGAGACATCATAGGCGCCATGAAAGCCATTGTTAAAATCAATAACGTACCAACGATTATCCAAACTTTTTTCTTTGTTTTCATTACACTTCCTCAATATTTCTGATCATGAATGTTTACTTGATCAATAACTAACTATATGGTTAGATAATAAGCCAAAATAAAAGCAGTAATTACTATTTTTTTATAGAAATCACTGCGTTTGATATTAGTAGTATCTAACTGTATGGTTAGATACTATCGTTTTTTATAAATTTGTCAATAAAAATTGAGAACTCTTATGGGTAGACCCAAGAAATTTGATCCCGATATTGTGTTAGATAAAGCCATGGCGCTTTTTCACAGAAAAGGATTTAATGCCACCAAAACGGATGAAATTGTTAATCATTTAGGTATTAATAAATTTAGCATTTACAAAGAGTTTGGTTCAAATAAAGCACTTTTTGATAGGGCGCTTTTAAGGTATTACGAAAAAAGGTTTAATAAAAACTTTGGCACCCTATCGATGCCAACGGCAAGTATTGAAGAACTTCGGATGTTTTTTACCTCGTTGCCCGAAAAACTGGAAAGAAATAATCATGGTTGCATGCTTTGTAATGCAACGGTTGAATTTGCAGAGATTGATGATAAAACCACCCAAAAACTCACGGATAACTATTTAAAAGAAATTCCTGCCGCTTTTAAGAACGCCTTAGATAATGCCAAAAGAGATATGTTACTGGTGGAATATATTGATACCGATGTTGTTGCCAACCTGTTAGCCGCTATTTTTTTAGGGCTGATGGTGCAAGTGCGTGGTAACGTAGCGATTTTATTGATTAGGGCTAGTTGTGATGGTGCCATCCAGTACTTAAATACCATAACCAAAAAATCTACGCCTTAAAAGTAAGCAAGTTATTTCGGCAAATAGGATTTATTCTCGATAAACGTTAAGTGCTATCAAGATAACTTTAATTGCATTCCATAGTTCTTGCTCGTTTGTGATTACTTTTGACATGGTATTTAAGCCAATTAAGGTGTTCTGTAATGCTAATGCTAAATGGCGGGTGTCGGTACTTTTAGCGAGTTCGCCTTGGTGAATACTGTAAGTTAATAAGGCTTCAAAGCCGTTAATGTTTTCGTTAACCATATTTGCCATGAAAGAGCTAAGGCTATCGTTTACGCCAACGAGTTCGCTGACACTGTTTACCGCCAAACAACCACGATGTTGCCCATCATCTGTGCGTTGCTTGCAAGTTTCTTTAAATACTTGTGTCAGTAATGTAAGTGCACTATTAGACTCGGCAAACGTGCTCAACTTCAATAGTGGACTTATTTGAAAATAGTGGTTCATTGCTTCTAAAAAAAGCGCCTCTCTGCTTTCAAATGCATGATAAAAACTTGAGCGTGTTATCCCTAACTTTTCTGATACTGCTTTTACCGAAAGTGCGGTAAATCCAGATCTCCAGATTTCATTCATCACCCAAACAATCGCTTCATCACGATCAAATTTAATGGCTCTACCCATAACACCCTCAAAAAATAATACTGTACACTTGTGTACATAAAAGTTATGATGACCTTATTGTACACAGGTGTACATTAATTGTTAAGCATTTGAACCTTTAAATGTAAATTTTAAAACCCTGTAGTTAAAAACAGAAACTCATTGGAGAACACCATGGCACATCACATAACGCACACCATTAGAGTCGGCGCTTCGGCCAGTCAAATTTGGGAAGTTCTAGGTGATTTCTCTAGTATAGAACGAACAAGCCATGCGGTTGAGTCTTCTCCTATTTTGACCGATATTAAACAAGGCGTTGGTACTAAACGAAAATGCAATTTTTATGATAAGAAAAGTGTTATTGAAGAGATTGTTCGTTATGAAGAAGGGCATAGCTTTAGCATAGTCTTGAGTGAATTCTCCATGCCAATGAAAAGTATCGAGGCTGAATTTAGCGTTGAGAAAATCACTGAAAACAGTTGTGATATTACCATGTCTATGGATTTCGTCGTTAAAGGCGGCTTATTGGGTTGGGTTATGGGCGCGTTATTATTAAAACCTGTGTTGAAGAAAAAAGTACTGAAAAATGAATTGATTGGCCTAGCTTATCACACCATAAGTGGCAAATTAGTAGGGCACACTATGCCTGAAAGTGATGATCTAAAACTATTGAGATCTTAGTTTGATATTTATTTAATATAATAAATAACAGCATAAAAATAGTGTGTTATGACGTTTGGCTGGGTACAAAATGGTCAAATCTTTCTTGTTTATAGACCCAATAAAGCATCAATAGCTTTCTTGGGTTCATCATGTCTAATGTTGATGAATGTTGCTATTTTTTCAGATGAATTTGTCTTTGCTATATCGTCTACAACAGAAAAAAACGTTTGTTGCCCAACTGCTTTCCCATCTTCAACTTTTGCACGAAATTGATTCCAAGTGGAATATGCGCTGTGTCCTCCTTTGTTTTGGCTTTTGGCCATATTTTCAATGGCAGAATGAATCACAAACCCGCATGTGTAATAATTATGAAATTGACCAACTTCGGCAGCATCAATTAGCGCCATTTTTTTCAGTCCTTTCGCACAATTATTTTTAATATTTTTAAATCTCGAATTTACATAATCTGTTGAGCTTGGATAAAGGGACAGAAGCACATCAGACGCTAAAATATCAGCGTGACCTTCATGCAGCCAAGATTGGCTAGGATCATCGGATAATAGAGTAACTTTTCCACTTTGATATAAATGAGCCGCTTCATGTCCAAAAAACCACAATGTATCATTTATAAATTTAACATTTTTTACACTCGTTTCTAAATTATTTTTATTCCAATGCATAAAAATTCGATTGGGGAGTGTACCTCCTTGAGATGAATGCCCATTTATTTTTGCATAAGAGGCAAATAAAGTTGGTTTTTCTTTAAATGGGAGTTTTCCTAATTTATTTTCAAAATAATTCATCATTTTAGGAATATCTGAACTTAATGACTTTTGAATCTTTTCAGGGAGACCTTTGTCAATTAAGGCTATATAGCTATCGGTTTCAATAGGATTTTGCTTCCCGACATAAACACTTATTCCATCGTTTTTATCTAGCCAAGATGTAGATGAATGGAATATTTTTCCGTTAACGATAATATGTTCGTCATCAGGTATCTTTAGGGTCATCTTCCAGTGGTTTAAATTATTTATACAAGAGTTGATACAGGTAAAAAACCTTCCGCTATGAAAGAGCATACCTCCATCAGAAAAAGGGGAGAAGGGTGCATAATCTTTTGATAAATCTTTATAAGTTGGGGTTAAAATAAGCTCTGCTTCTTTGAAAGTCGTCCTATCTTTCCTTGCTATATGTTCTTGTTTATTCTGATAAAATACTTCAAGTTCTGGTGAGGTTGGATGCCATCGCATTGTTCTGGACTTATCAGGGTTACGAATAAATGATATTTTGTTAATAGGTTCATCAGCTTTATATTTGACCGTCCATGAGCCATTTGGTGATTTAGTAATAGTTGTATCAATACCATTGGCAAAGCTAATTATAGGCATTAATAAAAATAAAAATAAAAAAATAAAATTTTTCAAAACAAATCCTTTTGATTGCAGGTGAGATAAGCTAATTACTCTATCTTATCAAGCTCTTTCTGTCAGCTATTGATGAACTGAAATGGTTACTCACTGTAAATAACGGAACAATCTGTCCTGTCCTTTTCTGTTATTTCTTTTGTTTAGTCTCTCTGAAAGCCGTATAATTCACCTTCATTTTAGTCGTTTTTGTTAACGTCTAACTCGCTTTAAATTCAAAGGTTTTATTGTTAGTTTTATGATCTCTCACAAGTTATCCGTTGCTCCAATGCTCGATTGGACCGACAAACACTGCCGTTACTTCTACCGTTTAATGTCAGCTCATACCGTGCTTTATACCGAAATGGTTACCACAGGGGCAATTTTACATGGTAAAGGGGATTACCTTTCTTACAATAATGCTGAACATCCGTTAGTTTTACAGCTTGGCGGTAGTGATGCTAAAGCGATGACTGAGTGCGCAAAAATTGCTGAGCAGCATGGTTATGATGAGATTAACATTAACGTTGGTTGCCCGTCTGATCGCGTACAAAATGGCCGTTTTGGTGCTTGTTTGATGGCTGAGCCGCAATTGGTGGCAGAGTGTGTTAGCGAAATGCAAGCGGCTACTAGCGTGCCTGTTACAGTAAAGTCTCGTATTGGTATTGATGATTTAGACTCCTATGAGTTTCTGCATACCTTTATAGAGCAAGTAGCTCTGGCTGGATGTGAACATTTTATTATTCATGCGCGAAAAGCTTGGCTTAGTGGCTTAAGTCCGAAGCAAAATCGTGATATTCCACCGCTTGATTACGCAAGGGTTTATCAAATCAAGCAAGACTTCTCTGATTTAGAAATCTCTATCAATGGCGGTATTAAAAGCTTGATTGAAGCGAATAACCATTTACAACATATAGATGGTGTAATGATTGGCCGTGAAATTTATAATAGCCCTTATATGCTTTCGGCAGTTGATCAACAAATTTATGGTGTTGAAAAAGATCTTATTTCTCGTGAGCAAGTTATTAATTTAATGGCTGAATACGTTGATGAATATGTCAGTACTACCCCTAAACATGGTAACAATCGAGCATGGCATGTGCTTCGCCATACGTTAGGTCTTTGTAATGGTCTAGCTGGCGCTCGTCAGTATCGTCGATACTTGAGTGAATGTGCTGGCCAGGCTGATGCTAACGGCAATACACTCAAAGAAGCTTTTTTAAGAGTAAGCCAATAAACACGTATTAAATGCGGGAATCTTTTAACACATCTTGATAACGCTCTTAGCTTCATTGAACTAGTAAGTGTTCCGATTTAGGAGTGACAGCCTCAAAACCGAAAGTAAAATTGTTGAAAATTACTTTAAACAACTATTTATTTGTTAATTAAACCGATAAGTAGTTGTTTTAACCAAATCAAATCTTAAAAATTCTTTTCTGAATTAATTATTTCAAAAGTTTAAAATAAAAATCCATACTTATCAGTGTGTTAGTTTTTATTTGTAACGCTGGCACAACCTTTGTAACAGTTATTGCGACTTAACGTATATAGCTTAAGTAAATCTTTGTTTAATTACGGCGATTACGGGCTAATTTACATATTATTAATAAGGAATGACTGATGTTAACTTCAAGCACTTTATTTGCACTAATGATGGTACCTGCGGTATCTATGTTGGCTATATCTCTGTTAGTGAGTGTTTTTGAACAAAAATCTGTTTAGAGTTGGGTTATTATATCAAGCATAAGTATAACCGTTAAACAGATCTGCCCTGTGTAAACCCGCTTTGAGCGGCTAAATTATTTGTCCCCCGGTAATGTCATCATTTTCGAAAACCTTCTTTATTGCTATTAAACAACCCTCTTTATAATCTACTTGTGCTATGTGCTATGTGCTATGTGCTATGTGCTATGTGCTATGTGCTATGTGCTGTAACCATGATGGTAGCGCTTTGTATTCTCGTACTGTCGGTTAAATACCAATTCTTATGTATATTTGATAGGTAAACCCCGATGTTTATCATGCTCAAATATCCCCTTATAACGATTATATTTTTGTTAGTCATTTTCACTATTGTAATGGTTAATTTAACCATTATTTCGTGTGACATATTATGTCTTGTTGTGAGTTGAAAACAGCCTGTTTTTTATTTTCCTTTAAAATCAATGTTATGTATGTTTTTCAATGATTGGCATGGCACTTGTAATAGTCATTGTATTAGTTCAAACGCAAATGATAACAACCATAGTGTTGTTAGTAATTTTAACAATTTTTTATTTTATACCTGTCACTAAAGACATAAGAGGAATTTCAACATGAGCACATTAAACCGTAAAAATATCAGCGTTGCTTTATTCATTACACTGGGTGCTATTTTTAGCATCAATGCAAATGCAGCACAAACAAGCAGTCTTGAAAATTTATTAACTGAAATGGTCGTTGCACAAGGCCAGCAAGTAGTAACTGACTTATCAGTTCAGTTGCAACAATCAATCGAAGAAGAATTAAGTCGCTTTACCATAGATTTCTCTTTTGATGAATCAATTACTAAATCACTAGCATGGCTAACTGATGCCCAAGCCACTGCAACGTCTGAAGATAGCAAGCAAGGTAAGTAGGTAGAAAAAGCTCAACAATTAACATTGATTATTGAAATAGCAGGAGAGAAACAATGGGATTATTTACACGTTTTACCGATATTGTTAACGCAAACATCAACAGCATGCTTGATAAGGCAGAGCAGCCAGAAAAGATGATCCGTTTGATCATTCAAGAAATGGAAGAAACTTTAGTTGAAGTTCGTGCTACTGCCGCAAAAAATATAGCAGAGCAAAAAACGCATACGAGACGAATTAAAGCGGCCAACGCCAGTGTTGAACATTGGCATAGTAAAGCGCAATTAGCATTAACGAAAAACCGTGAAGATTTAGCTAAATCAGCGTTATCGCAAAAACATAAATATCAGCATGATTTAACGCTGCTTGAGCAAGAAGGTGCTCAAATTGCTGAGTTTTTAGCAACAGTGCAAAATGATGCTATGAAATTGCAAGAGAAGTTGTCGGAAGCTAAGCGTCGTCAAGAGGCGTTAATGCTTCGCCAAGAGTCAGCACAGGTACGTTTAAAAGTGCGAGAGCAGGCGGCTATTTACAATATTGAAGAGGCGATGAGTAAATTTGAACGTTACCAACAAAAAATAGATAGGGTTGAAGCGCAGGTCGAGGCTTATGATTTCACCCAGCTCAATGGTCAAGATCAAAGTTTACAGGCTCAATTTGCCGAATTAGAGCAAGATGAAAGCGTTGAGCAAGAGCTTGAAGCAATGAAAAAACAAGCTGTTAGTGCGTAATTTTACAACTAAGAAAAAGTAAGGAGTATCATCATGAGATACGAAAGAGAATATTCAGAAAGTCGCACCATTAACAATAGATTAGCAAAAGATAGTGCTCATAAAAAGCTATCAGGCGTTTGTGCTGGCATTGCCAAGCATTATGATTTACCTCGTTTAGCCGTGCGCATTGCCGCTATAGCCGCACTTATTATGATACCGGTAGCTACAGGCGTCGCTTATGTAGTTGCTAGTGTATTGTTACCCGAAAGTCGATACCATTAATCACTTTAGCTTACAGTAAGAAGGAGTTGCTAATGACTTTTTTAAAATCGTTATTATTGGCGATATTCGCCACCTTATTTTTAACTTACGTTTTAGGGGTTAGTTTTTTAGAGTTGTTTGATATTAATGTTTATATGGACGGCGAATTAATTGAGCCGTTAAAAGCAATAGGAGTTTCAGCTGTGGCAACCGTTATTTTAGTGTTAATTGCACTTGCTATTGTACTAAGTGTATTTGGTTCACTTATTTTTGTCGGGTTATTGCTCGCCGGTTCATTAGCTATGGTGGCTATAGGTGTGTTTTGGCCAGTGTTATTGATTGCCGTCATCATTTGGCTTGTCACTAGAAATAAATCAGCAAAGCAATATAATCAAACGGGACTTAATTAGTTAGTCTCATTAAAATAATATGGATATAGGATGTCATGATGCAACAACATAAAAATCAAAAAGGCTGTTAAATAGCTCCTCTAATTCACCTAAATCTACCTTAAGACGATTAATAAAGTCTTTTTAATCGTTATCAGTGCATTGATATCATTTTTTTACCTGTGATTGAATGTTATGGTTAGACCATCAATTTTGTTGGTTAGGAAGTGTAGATTCAGATGAAAAATTGCCATTTATTTTTATTATTACTATTATGCGGTCAAATTAGTTTCACTAGCCTTGCCCAAGTGAAACAGGCTGTTATCATTGTTGAAAAACCTTATGTAAGAGCCAGTATCCCGGGCAGTAATGTTTCATCGGCCTATATGAGAATTACAAATAATGATGAAAAAACAGTGACTTTGCTTGGTGCTAGCAGTAATATTTCACCGCGTGTTGAAATTCACCAGCATACTATGGTGGCTGGATTAATGCGCATGCGTAAATTAGATGCTGTTATTATCAAAGCAAATGAGCAAATAGTATTACAACCATCAGGTTTACATTTTATGTTGTTTGATGTTAAAAAGCCCCTGAAACCACAACAAGAAGTTGAACTAACTTTGCGTTTTTCCGATAAAAAAACTGTCACAATCAAAATGCCCGTTTATAACTTTAAACAGGAAAAGTCAGCGCAAGCAGCTGATGAGCAGTTATCAACAATGCAGCACCATCATTAGGCGCATTATTAGGAGTAAACAATGAAAATGAATTTCTCTGCAAAAACTATTAGCTATAGTGCTATTGGTATCTTTTTGTTTTTTTATATTGTTGGTGTTTATTGGAGCTTCATGCCTGATGACATAGACATACAAAAAGAAGTCGCCAGTGCTGCAAACGCTGACAATGTCGCCCCTGTTGTTGGTTACACCACCACGACCGCATTAATTAAAGTTGCGGAAACACTGTTAGATAAACCCGGCGGCTATTTATCAAATGATGCCCTACCACCGGGGGTGTTTTTAGATAACATGCCTGCCTGGGAATTTGGTGTCTTAGAAATGGTGCGCGATATGGCGCTAGTAATGCGTAAAGATTTAAGTCGTTCACAATCACAATCTTTAGCAAACAAACACATTAAAGTAGCACAGCCTAAATTTAATATTGACAACGAGAGTTGGGCAATGCCTAGCGCAGAGTCAGAATATAGACAAGCCATAGCAAGTTTATATAGCTATAGAGGCGCGCTAGTAGGGATTAATAAAAGTAAGGATGATCATGCGCAGTTTTATGCTCGCGCTGACAACCTAGCCTCCTATTTTGAAGAAGTACAAAAACGCTTAGGCGGTTATTCACAACGCTTGAGTGCCAGTGTTGGCAAAGAGCGAGTGAATACCGATTTAGCGGGTGATAATGTTGCTCAGCAATCTAGTTATGAAGGCGCTCGCTCGCAAGTGAAAACAAGTTGGTGGCAACTTGATGATGTGTTTTATGAATCACGTGGCGCAGCATGGGCGTTATTACATCTTTTAAAAGCCATAGAAATTGATTTTGATAGTGTTTTAGAAAACAAAAACGCTAAAATTAGTTTACAACAAATAATAAGAGAGCTAGAAGCAAGCCAGCAAAGTCTCTGGAGCCCAATGGTTTTAAATGGTGATGGCTTTGGTGTGTTAGCTAATCATTCTTTAGTGATGGCTAATTATATTTCACGAGCCAATGCCGCATTAATTGATTTAAATGAATTATTAAGAAAAGGGTAACATAATGAAAAAAGCAATATTAGCCGCAAGCTTAACCACATTACTTTGTGCTAATGCACAGGCAGACACTTTATTAGGTCTGTATATTGGCGGTCAAATATGGGCAAACGAAGCCGAGGGCAGTTTTGGTGAGGGTGAGCTTGACCAAGCGGTTTTTAATTTTGATGATGAAAATCAAGGAAGCTTCTTTGTTGCCCTTGAGCACCCCATTCCATTAATTCCAAATATTAAAATAGCCTCAACAACGTTAGATACCGTTGGTGGTGCTACTATTACCGGCAGTTTTACTTTTGAAGGTGAAACTTATAATGCTAATTCTGAATTAGATACCACGTTTGATGCCAGCTATATTGACTATACATTTTATTATGAAGTATTAGACAATGATTTATTAACGCTTGATTTTGGTATTACTGCGCGTGATCTTGATAGTCAAATCAAGGTTGTTGAGCAAGCAAGTGCACAAAGTAGTGAGCTTTCAGTATCAGGTATAGTGCCATTGTTTTACGTCAATACTATTGTCGGTTTGCCGTTCACAGGCTTTAATATATTTGCTGAAGCAAACTTTTTATCTTATGACGACAATACGGTTTACGATTATCAAGTAGGGGTTAGTTATGAGCTACTTGATAATATTGCTGTTGATCTTGACCTTACCTTGGGTTATCGCAGCGTTAAGTTAGAGTTAAATGATTTAGATGACTTATACAGTGATTTAACTTTCGAGGGTGTATTTGCTGGCGCGATAGTGCACTTTTAACTGCTTAGCAAATCGGAGTAAGCTAGAGCAAACTAGAGCAAACCAAAGTAAAGCTGGAATTCTAAAACTTGGAATTTCAGCTTTACTGTTTAAAGGCATATAAGGCTTAAAGGCTCGTTGCTTTTTTATAACGTTTATGTAAAATTTCAACACGCTCTACATACACTTGAGTTTCAGCAAAAGGAGGAATACCGGCATATTTTCTCACTGCCCCTTCACCCGCATTATAAGCGGCAGTAACCAAACGTCTATCACCTCGATACTTTTTCAATAACGCCGATAAATGTTTTACGCCACCATTAATATTTTGTTGGGCAATAAAAGCATTATTAACACCAAGCGCTTTGGCGGTATCAGGCATAAGTTGCATTAATCCCTGCGCGCCTTGTTTTGAGATGGCATTAACGTCAAAGTGTGACTCGGCATGGATAATGGCGCGAACAAAGGCTGGCTCAACATTATAACGTAGTGCGGCATTTGTAATGGCTTGTTGGTATTGGCTTAAATAGAGTTTGGCATTATGCCAATCAATGTGTGTATTTAATTGACAGGCGTAACACCCCACCTTCACTATTTCAAAATCAGCATGTAAAGGTTCAATATCAGAAAAAGCGATGACACCATCGACAGATTTATATTTATAAACCGATGCTTCTTTACTGCTACTGTTAGTGCTAAAAGTCAAAAGTAAAAGCGTTATTAGCAAATATATCTTTTTTAATATAATAACTGTACCTAGCTAAAAACTTGTTATTTAACTACAACATAGCTCGTTAGCTTTTTATTGTCTAAGATTTTCTTGTTTGTTATTCCTTTTCGTAATAAAAAAGCGCTATCTATTCCTTTTAGTTTTTACTGAATTCGTTTATTCTGCTTCTATAAATTGTTATAGGTGAATAATCTTATGCCACAAAAGCAACTGTTTTTACAGCAAACTTCCAATACAGCATCAAGCTCGCTTGATGCTAATCAACTAACCTTGTTGCAACAAGCGACGTCTGGTTATTCATCGTTGCAGCTTGCTTGGGCAAGCGGCTATTTAGCGGCAAAAAGTGAGCAAGGGCAATCAGCACAGGTTAGTGTGGCTTCAGCCGCAGCACCAGCAAGCACTTTAACTATTCTTTATGCTTCTCAAACGGGTAATGCTAAAGGTGTTGCTAGCAAACTTGAGCAAAGTGCAAAAGCAGCAGGTATTAATGTAGTACTTAAAAACATTGCTGACTATAAAGCCAAAGGCTTAAAGAATGAAAGTCATCTATTAATAGTCGCTAGTACAAATGGCGAAGGTGAAGCACCAGATGATGCCATTGAATTTCATGAATATTTATTAGGTAAAAAAGCCCCTAAATTACCAAACCTTAGCTATAGTGTTTTAGCTTTAGGTGACAGTAGCTATGAATTTTTCTGTCAAACAGGTAAAGATTTTGACGAGCGTTTAAAAGCATTGGGCGCGAAACAAGTTACCCCTCGCGTTGATTGTGACGTAGATTACGACAGTGATTGTGAAAGCTGGACAGCAAGCATTGTTGAAAGCCTGAAAGATGAGTTTACACAAGCTACTTTAGGGTTAGCGTCGGTTATTGATTTACCAACAGCAGGTGCTGAAAGTCAGTATTCAAAACAAAACCCATTTGAAGCTGAATTCTCTTTAAGTCAAAAAATTACTGGTCGAGATTCCGCTAAAGATGTTCGCCATATTGAAATTGACTTAGGTGAATCAGGTTTAACTTACCAAGTAGGTGATGCGTTAGGTGTTTGGTTTGAAAACGATGCTGATTTAGTTGCTGATTTAATTGCTACCTTAAGCCTTACTGGCGAAGAAAAAATCAAGTTAAAAGTAAATGGCGCAAATCAGGTTTTCACATTAACTGATGCCTTAACTACGCAGTTAGAAATCACTCAAACAGCGCCAGCATTTGTTGAGTTCTGGGCAAAAATCTCTGGAGATAAAGCGCTTACTAAAATTGCTGTTGATAAAAATACCGCTAGAGAATACGCAGGTGAGCACCAAATTATAGATGTGGTAAAAGCAGCAAAAACTGAAATTGATCCGCAATTCTTTGTTGAATCACTACGTAAAATAACTCCGCGTTTGTATTCAATTGCATCAGCACAAGCTGAAGTTGAAGAAGAAGTTCACTTAACCGTTGGTTTAGTTAGTTTTGACGCAAATGGCGAACCGCGCACTGGTGGCGCTTCAAGCTTCTTAGCAAATCGCTTAGAAGAAGGTCAAAAAGTACGCGTTTTTGTTGAGCATAATGATAATTTCCGCCTACCTAGCGATAATAATACTCCCGTTATTATGATTGGACCTGGTACCGGTGTTGCGCCATTTAGAGCCTTTATGCAACAACGTGAGGCAGAGGAAGCGAGCGGTGATAACTGGATGCTATTTGGCGATCAAACCTTCACGCAAGATTTTTTATATCAAGTTGAGTGGCAGAATTATTTGAAATCAGGCTTGTTAACACGCATGGACGTAGCATTTTCCCGCGACCAAGCCGAAAAAGTGTATGTACAAGACCGATTAAAAGAACAAGCAAGTGATGTTTTTGCTTGGTTAGAACGTGGCGCACACTTATATATTTGTGGTGATGCTAACCGTATGGCCAAAGATGTTCATCAAACCTTGGTAGAAATTATCCAAGAGCACGGTAAATTAAGTGCAGAACAAGCAGAAGACTATTTAAAATCACTTAGATCTAATAAGCGTTACCAGAAGGATGTTTACTAATGAGCAACGATTTCACCAAAGTTGAAAACCCTGTATTGATTGTTGAAGGTAAACAGGCCGACAATGAACGCTTAAAAGCTGAAAGCGATTACCTTCGTGGTACGATTAAGGAAGATCTACAAGACAGAATGACGGGTGGTTTCACCAGCGATAACTTCCAGTTGATTCGTACTCACGGTATGTATCAGCAAGACGATCGCGACATTCGTGCCGAGCGTCAAAAACAAAAACTTGAACCATTGCATAACGTCATGCTTCGAGCACGTTTGCCCGGCGGTATCATTAGTACCAAGCAATGGCTTGCTATTGATAAATTCGCCGATGACTATACGTCTTACGGCAGTATCCGCTTAACAACACGACAAACGTTTCAGTTTCATGGTGTCTTAAAGCCAAATATTAAATTAATGCACCAAACCTTAAATAGCATTGGTATTGATGCCATTGCTACTGCGGGTGATGTCAACAGAAATGTATTATGTACACCAAACCCAATTGAATCGATAGTTCATCAACAAGCTTATGAGTGGGCTAAGAAGATAAGTGAACACTTACTTCCTAAAACGCGTGCTTACGCTGAAATTTGGTTAGATGAAGAGAAAGTCGAAACCACTGAAACCGATGAAATTGAGCCTATTTTAGGTAGTAATTATTTACCGCGTAAGTTTAAAACGACGGTAGTGATCCCGCCTAATAACGATATTGACATACATGCCAATGATCTAAACTTTGTAGCTATTAGTGAAAAAGGTCAATTAGTTGGTTTTAATGTCTTAGTGGGTGGTGGTTTAGCTATGACGCATGGTGATAAATCAACTTATCCACGTAAAGCGGATGACTTTGGTTTTATCTCAATAGAGCACACTTTAGCGGTGGCCGAAGCCGTTGTTACCACACAAAGAGATTGGGGCAACCGTGTTAATCGTAAAAATGCCAAAACTAAATACACGTTAGACCGAGTTGGTGTTGATACTTTTAAAGCTGAAGTAGAAAAGCGTTCAGGCGTCAGTTTTAGCGAGAGCCGTCCTTATGAGTTCACCGACCGTGGCGATCGCATTGGTTGGGTGGAAGGTATTGATAACAAGCACCACTTAACCGTATTTATCGAAAATGGCCGAATTTTAGATTTCCCTAGCGATAAAGGGGCAAGTAAAGCACTTAAAACAGGTATGCGTGATATTGCCGCAATCCATAAAGGTGATTTTCGTCTAACAGCAAATCAAAATTTGATTATCGCCGGTGTTGCAGCAGAAGATAAAGCACAAATTGAAAAAATAGCCCGTGCAAGTGGCCTAATTGATGACAGCGTTTCAAATCAACGTAAAAATTCAATGGCTTGTGTTGCCTTTCCTACTTGCCCGTTAGCTATGGCTGAAGCAGAGCGTTACTTACCTAAGTTAATTGATGATGTTGATAGCATTTTAGCTAAGAACGACCTAGCTGATGAAAGCATTATCTTGCGGGTAACAGGCTGCCCTAACGGCTGTGGTCGTGCCATGTTGGCTGAAATTGGCTTAGTGGGTAAAGGGCCAGGAAAATACAATATGTACTTAGGAAGTAACCTAGGCGGCACTCGTATTCCTAAGCTTTATAAAGAAAACCTTGGCGAGCAAGATATTTTAGCTGAAATTGACGGTTTGAGTGCCCGTTGGGCAACAGAGCGAAATCAAAACGAAGCCTTTGGTGATTTTGTTATCCGCATGGGTATTGTTGCTGAAGTCAAAATAAGCATGAGGGATTTTCATGATGACTAGTTCACTTATCTCGACTAAACCTGAGGTCGTAACACAGCTGATGGCTAATGAAAGCCTTAGTGTTAGTAAAGCGAGTAATCGTTTTCCAGCATCTCTACCTAAGCCTTGGTTAGCGCAATGGAATGATGACTTAGAGAAAAAAACGCCACTTGCGCGTATTGAATGGACTATGGAAAATTTGCCTAGTCAATTTGTGCTCTCTTCAAGCTTTGGTATTCAGTCGGCAGTCATGTTACACATGATGACGCAAGTCGATGCCAATATTCCGGTGTTACTTACTGATACCGGCCATTTGTTTCCTGAAACTTATCGTTTTATTGAGCAATTGACCGAGCGTTTAAAGTTAAATTTACACGTTTATAGCGCAGTAGAAAGTGCCGCGTGGCAAATGGCAAAATATGGCGAACAGTGGGCTCAAGATGATGAGGCGTTAAAACAGTACAATCGAAAGAATAAAGTTGAGCCGCTAGAGCGTGGTTTGTCTGAATTAAATTCTGGTACTTGGTTTTCAGGTGTACGCAGGCAACAATCTGATCATAGACAAGGATTATCGGTAGTCAGCATTTTACGAGGCCGTTTTAAAGTGCACCCGATTATTGATTGGACTAATAGGGATGTACACCAATATTTAACTAAACATGATTTACCTTATCATCCCTTATGGGATCAAGGATATGTATCAGTTGGCGATGTCCACAGTACTAGGCCGTTAACCTTAGGTATGGATGAAAGTGAAACACGTTTTGGTCCGGGGCAGCGTGAATGTGGCCTACATACCGATGGTGATGGTATATAAGTTTAGTGTCGAGTTACTCGCTACTTGCTATGTTAAAATGATGACTTAATTGCTGTTTTAAATGGCCAAAAAAGTCATCATTGGCTTTATCGGCAATAAGGTGGGCTAGCTCTACGCCAATGGCGGTGAACTTATAAAACTGCAGCGTTACTTTGGCTTTTTTGCTGGTTAATTTTAGCGGTAAGCCATTGTAGCTAAAGTTAATCGATTCATTATTAACCATCATATTAGATTCACTTTCTTGTATAAAAATCAAATGATTATCAGCTAATGATAATAAATCGGCATGATTTAAGCCAAATTGACTTAAGTTGGTATACTGTTGCCGCTCTTTACTCAAAAAATTGAGTAAACCCGCTTGTTGATAACTACCTGAAATAATTCGAATATTTTTTCTGCTTTGATCTTTTACCGCTAAAGAGCATGCCTTAGCCAGTAGTTTCGCCTCAACAATACTCATCTCTTGAAATACTTTTAACGCTTTTAACGAATAAGTGCCAGTGCGAGCTAATTCACCGGCTAATATTTTAGCCCATAAATCTTGCATGGTTTTATTGCCAACGTCTTCTGCCAAAGTGATAAAACGGTTAAACCAGTCTAAATCAGTTCTCTTATCAATGACCTTATCGGCACAAAAGTTATAAGTTTTTTCCATTATGGCTTCAATGTTTTTTTGCTTACGCAGACTAGATAAACGGGCTCGTTTATTGCTACGATCTTCAATAGGCATTTGCTTTTCAACGGGTAATAAAGCGACTTCGAGACCAAATTGCTGACTAATGTTAAAAAATTGTTTATGAACAGTAGACTCTGTTGGCTTCTTGGTAGCGTCATGATCTATGATTGCGTTAGAATCACCTTGATCAGACTGGGCACGTTCTTTATCAACAATGACAACGGATTTCTTCTCTGAATTCGCCATAATTTCTCTTACTTGAGTAGTATGCTATCGCTTTTATTCACGATTTTTTTGACTAGCTATTCAATTTATTGTATTGATTTATTGAATATTGTCAAAGTGGCTTTTATTGTGTAATTTATTATGTAGTAGTATAAGGTAAAAAATGAGGTAAAAAATTAGCTTTAGGGTATAGTTAAGTTATAGTGGCATAATGAATTAACTTAATAATAAAAATTCAAATTTAATTAGCTTAAAACCTAATTACTTGAGGGCAGTATGCAAGCATCAGAAAACTCTAATGATGACTTCCTATTTATTGATGATAGTGATGAAGATGAAATTTTAGATGGTGACGGCAAAGAAGCATGGCAGGTGCTTATTGTTGATGACGATCCTGAAATTCATTCTGTCACCCAACTAGCTCTGTCTGATTTGGTCGTTTTAGGACGCCGGTTAGAATATTTACATGCCTATTCAGGTCAAGATGCATGCACATTAATTGAGCAACATCATAATATTGTTTTAGTATTGCTCGATGTCGTTATGGAAACAGACGATGCGGGGTTAAACGTTGTTAAGCATATTCGTGAAAAGTTACAGCGCCAAGATATTCGTATTGTTTTAAGAACAGGCCAACCGGGTTACGCACCAGAAGAAAGCGTGATCAAAGAATACGATATTAATGACTATAAAACTAAAACAGAACTTACTCGACGAAAGCTCGTCACTACTGTCTATGCAGCTATTCGCTCTTACCAACAAATTGCTACCGTTACAGAAAATCGTCAAGGTTTAGAAAAAATAGTGTCTGGCTCTGCTAATCTTTTAGAGTTGCACTCTATAACGGAATATTGCCAAGGAGTTTTACAGCAACTCACGACACTTATTGATCAAAATATAGAATGCTTATTTTGTGCCCGAGGGCAGGGCATTATCGACAATGCGGATGATTTAAGCTTTTACATCATTGCTCAGCAAGGCTTTTCTACCATACTAACCAAGCAAAAATTAGATAAGCTTAAAAGTGAGCAAATTAGCCAACAAGTTAAGTCTTGTTTCACGCAAAAAATGCATCAATCTCAAGATTTATCGCAATGTTTTTATTTAGCAAGAGGTGGCTATCGTGCGGTTGTCTATCTTGCTTTACCTGAGCCTTTAACCGAAATTCAGCAGCAATTGTTAGAAGTTTTTTTAACTAATGCCGCCGTAGGTTATGAAAATGTGCATTTATTCCAAAAGCTAAGCAATGCCGCTTATAAAGATTGGCTGACCAATTTGCCTAATCGACTAGAATTTGTGCGCTTATTAGATCTTTTCGCGAAAAGTGACGGTGATAATGATGTTGCAGCGCTTATTGATTTGAATCATTTTAGTGATGTTAATGATGGCCTAGGTCAAGATGTCGGCAATATGTTGTTGGTTGCCGTCGCTCAACGCTTACAAAAAATAGGCTGTGATTGTAAAGTAGCTCGCGTTGGCGCCGATGTTTTTGGGGTTATTGGTACGGCAGACTGTTTAACGCCTGAGACCTTAATACAATTATTTGAACAGCCTTTTGCAGCTGGTGAGCAAAAGTTACCGATTAATGCTTGTTTTGGTTTTTGTACCAAAGAACATGCCAGTGGTAGTGGTGTACAAGTACTCAACCAAATTAATATTGCCCTAAATCTTGCCAAAAAACAGCGTATTGAGCACTTTACTTATTATAATCCAGAAATGGAAGATGAGACATTATGGCGCCTGAATATGATCAGGGAATTACGCACAGACTTTGCTGCAAATAGACTAGAGCTTTGGTATCAACCCCAACTCGCTTTAGATACCGCTAAAGTGATTGGCGCAGAAGCTTTACTACGTTGGCGCACTGCTGATGGTAATTTTATTTCTCCTGCGGTATTTATTCCTTTGGCGGAATATTCAGGTTTAATTATTGAAATTGGTGATTGGGTTGTCAATCAAGCTTGTCAGCAAATTAATGATCTTAGCCAACAAAACTTCACTGATATCACTATTTCAGTCAATGTATCTATTCCTCAATTTAGACGTGGTAATTTTGTTGAGACCGTATTAAATGCGATACAAAGTCATCAAGTTCAACCGAGCAAGTTAGAGCTAGAAATAACTGAAAATATTTTAATGGACGACCCTCAAGTAGTTATTGATGCCCTCGTTGAGTTAAAAAATATCGGTATTAGTATTGCTCTTGATGATTTTGGTACCGGTTTTTCTTCATTAAGTTATTTGCAAAAATTACCACTGGATCGTTTAAAAGTCGATAGGGCTTTTATTACTGATATTGCTAAAGAAGGGCAATCGGTTATTGCTGAAACCATCATTGATTTAGGCAAAAAAATGAACCTGAAAGTCATTGCCGAGGGCATTGAAGAAATTGAGCAACAAAAACGTTTAATTGAATTGGGTTGCGACGAAGTGCAGGGTTTTTACTACGCCAAGCCTATGCCCCAAGATGAGTTTTTAAACTTCCTCAAAAGCAATAGCTAGAGTTAAACGTTATAGTTAAAAGTAAGAGTTAACTTATCCCATAATCGGCTAAAAACATAAATACGGTATCATCAGCAAGAGTTGCTACCCAAGTAATTTTTGACGATATTTCAATATGTAATTCGATAAAAGCCAATGATACTATAACTGGCTTTTACTTTGAGAATGCATACTCAAGTATAGCTGCACTTGGTTTTACTTAGTATTGGGGATTAAAAACCGGATCATTGAAAGGTTAGTTTCTTGCCCTGCTTCGGGGTTGTCCGGTATCAATAAAGCTAAAACTAATGAACAAGCGGCGAATCCCGCACCGATATAAAACACCCACGCGGGTTGAACAATCCACAACAAACCTAATAGCGCAGGAATGACTACCGCAGCGATATGATTTATTGAAAAGCTCACTCCAGCACTAGCGGCAATATCCTCTGGTTGAACAATTTTTTGGAAGTAGGTTTTAATCGCAATAGCAAGGGCAAAAAATAGGTGGTCGATGACATAAAGCGCGGCGGCCATATTAGCATTTTCTACGAATCCATAACTGATAAAAATAACAATCAAGCCAATATACTCAAAGCGCAATGTTGCTCGTTCACCTATCTTTCCTATCAACTTGCCAATTTTTGCCGCGAATAACCAGTTAAATAAATAGTTAATCAAAAAAAGTGCACTGATATCCGCAACGCTGTAATGAAATTTTTCTACCATTAAAAAACCAGCAAACACGACGAATATTTGTCTGCGTGCGCCGCTGAAAAAAGTTAATGCGTAAAATAACCAATATCGCTTTCTTAACACAAGTTTTTTTGTTTGTGGTGTTTGCTCAGGAAAGTGTTTAAATGAAAGCGTTAGCAATAATGTCAATAATAAACCAATACCACCGAATAAAGCATAAGTTGCTTGGTAGTTCCAGTTAGCCTGCTCCATTAATAGCCATAT
The DNA here is from genome assembly GCA_002162675.1 of Colwellia sp. 39_35_sub15_T18. Taxonomy (GTDB): domain Bacteria; phylum Pseudomonadota; class Gammaproteobacteria; order Enterobacterales; family Alteromonadaceae; genus Colwellia. Next base: position 44,985 of record MAAE01000005.1, read on the forward strand.
ACTTGAAAAGGCTAATAATGAGGCGGCCGCTTTTACTGACAGCATACGCCCCATAAAATGAGCCGCTTTGTCTTTATCTATCCATTGCAGTGTTAGCGATTGGCTTAATGTTTCGTAGTAGTGAAACCCAACAGACATAAATATGGTGGTTAAGTACAAGCCGGTAATAGTAGGGAAAAAACCTGTTAGTAACACACCTAAGCTCGTTACTGCTAAAGAGATCAAGGCAAGACGTTGCTCTTTGATAAAGACCAAGGCATAAATCACCGTAAAAGCTAAAAATCCCGGTATTTCTCTAAGGCTTTGTAATATACCAATTTCTATACCCGTAAAACTCGCTTTCTCAACAACAAAGTTATTGAGTAGTACCATCCACACCGAAAATGCTAACGGCATAGTAAAGGCCATGGCAAGCAGTAAATGCTCGGGTTGATTAAAACGCTTGATAAATTTCATCATATATTTTGATATTCTGACGTGTCCTTAAGAGGATATAGTCTATACTTTTTCTTTTTTCCTTTATATAGACAGCAATCATTATAAAGATAAGAAAAACACATAACTAATGAGTGACTGCGTTCGGTTAAACGGCTGATTAAAACGCTTGTTTAAAAGGTATTGCAATTGACTTCCTTTCAAGGCACACTCAATCGTCTATTATAAATAGACATAGCTAAAAGGTGCAGTTAAATTGCATAATTAAACAGCTATTAGAATTAGTGTGTTTAATCAGCCAAATGGATAACTATCGGTTTGGTTTACACAAAAATCATCATAACATCAACACCACTTTTAGGTGAAGGAGACAAAGCATGATATATCAAGGCAAGAACCTTTCTGCCCAATTACTAGAAGACGGCATTGTAGAACTTAAGTTCGATGCTCAGGGATCAGTAAACAAATTCGATCAAGAAACGTTTGAAGAATATAGAGCCGTGGTTGCAGCAATTAACAATTGCAGCGATGCTAAAGGCATTATGGTTACTTCAGGTAAATCAACATTTATTGTTGGAGCAGACATAACTGAATTTTTATCTTCATTTAGTCAGCCAGAAGATACATTAACATCTTGGGCAAAAAGCGCCTCTGATGTTTTCGACTCATTTGAAGATATTCAATTACCCACTATCGCGACTATTAATGGTATCGCGTTAGGCGGCGGCTGTGAAATGACTTTAGCATGTGACTACCGTGTTGCTGATACTAATACCAGCATCGGACTGCCAGAAGTTAAACTAGGATTGATGCCTGGTTTTGGTGGTACGGTAAGATTACCTCGCCTTATCGGTTTTGATAATGCGGCAACGTGGATGTCAACAGGTAAAGCATTTAAACCGGCGGCGGCACTTGCACAAGGAGTTCTTGATGCGGTTGTTGAACCAGAAAATTTACGCGCTGCTGCGATTAACATGCTTAAATTGGCGATTAATGGCAAATTAGATTGGCGCGCCAAACGTCAGCCAAAATTAGAACCATTAAACTTATCTCAAACAGAAATGATCATGTCATCGACAACATGTAAAGGTATGATTGCCGCTAAAGCAGGCAAACATTACCCAGCACCAATAGTCATGATAGATACTTTGATTGCTGCTGCTAACTTAGATCGTACTGGTGCAATGGCTGCGGAGAATGCAGGTTTTGCCAAATTAGCAAAAACTGATGCAGCAAAAGCGCAAATTGGTTTGTTTATGGCAGACCAAGTGATTAAAGGCAAAGCTAAAAAAGCAAGTAAACTTGCCACCAAAGCGGTTAATAAAGCGGCAGTATTAGGTGCGGGTATTATGGGTGGTGGTATTGCTTACCAGTCTGCTTATAAAGGCACGCCGATCATTATGAAAGATATTAATGATCAAGCACTTGATTTAGGTTTAACTACGGCAACAGATATTTTAGCTAAGCAAGTTGGACGTGGTCGCATGAATGCCAAGAAAATGGCTGGTGTGTTAAACAATATTACGCCAAGCTTAAGTTATGACAGTGTTAAAGATGTCGATATCGTGGTTGAAGCGGTTGTTGAGAATCCTAAAATTAAAGGTATCGTTTTAGCTGAAGTTGAAGGTGTGATCAGCGAAGATGCTATCCTTACTTCAAATACCTCTACTATCTCAATTGATTTATTAGCCAAAAGTGTAAAACGTCCACAAAACTTCTGTGGTATGCACTTTTTCAATCCTGTTAACAAAATGCCATTAGTTGAAGTCATTCGCGGTAAAGATACCTCAGATGAAACGGTAGCTGCTGTTGTTGCTTATGCCGCGAAAATGGGTAAATCTCCGATTGTTGTTAATGATTGCCCTGGTTTTTATGTAAACCGCGTTTTATTCCCATACTTTGCTGGCTTTAGCTTATTAGTACTTGATGGTGCTGATTTTGTTGCTATTGATAAAGTGATGGAAAGACAATTTGGCTGGCCTATGGGTCCTGCTTATTTGCTTGATGTTGTCGGTATTGATACCGCCGATCACTGTACTGGTGTTATGTCAGCTGGTTTCCCAACCCGCATGCAAAAACTAGGTGATGATCCAGTAAGTTTGTTATATAAGAATGATCGTTTAGGTCAGAAGAATGGTAAAGGTTTCTACGACCATATTAAAGACAAACGTGGTCGTCCAATGAAAGTAGCAGCCCCTGTAGCTTATGATTTATTTAGCGACAGTTGTGCCGATAAAAAAGACTTTGCTACCGATGAAATCATTGCACGCTTGATGATTCCTATGGTAAACGAAGTGGTACGTTGTTTAGAAGAAGGTGTTGTTGATACAGCAGCTGAAGCAGATATGGGCTTAATCTATGGTGTGGGTTTCCCACCATTTAGAGGCGGTGCAATTCGCTATTTAGAAACACTTGGTTTAGATAACTTTATCGCCATGGCTGATAAATATGCTCATTTAGGTGAAATTTATCACGTAACTGATGGCCTACGTGAAATGGCAAAATCAGGCAAATCTTACTTCACTACTAACGTTAAAACAGCTTAAGCCGAGGAGAATAAAATGAACGAAGTTGTAATTATAGACTGTATACGAACTCCAATGGGTCGCTCTAAGGCCGGCGTTTTTCGCAATGTACGTGCTGAAGCATTATCAGCACACTTAATGAAACAAATTTTAGTACGTAATCCAGCATTAAATCCAGAAGACATCGAAGATGTTATTTGGGGTTGTGTAAAACAAACTAAAGAACAAGGTTTCAATATTGCACGTAATGCTTCATTGCTTGCTGGCTTACCAAAATCAATTGGTGGCGTTACTGTTAACCGTTTATGTGGTTCTTCTATGGAAGCATTACATCAAGCAAGTACTAGCATTATGTCAGGACAAGGCGATGTATTCCTTGTTGGCGGTGTTGAGCACATGGGTCACGTACCTATGATGTATGACGTTGACTTTGATCCGGCCTTGAATAAAAATATTGCCTTAGCATCTGGTAATATGGGCTTAACTGCTGAGTTGTTGGGTAAACAACACGGCATTACCCGTGAAATGCAAGATGCTTTTGGTGCCCGTTCGCATCAAAAAGCCTATGAAGCACAATTGGCTGGTCGTTGGGATAATGAAATTGTTGCCACCGAAGGTCATGACGTTACAGGTGCACTAACTTTAGTTGAACATGATGAAGTAATTCGTCCGGAAACAACGGCTGAAAGCTTATCAGCATTACGTCCAGTATTTGACCCTGCAAATGGTACGGTAACAGCAGGAACTTCATCTGCATTATCAGATGGCGCTTCAGCAATGTTAATTATGTCTGCTGATAAAGCAAAAGAATTAGGCTTAACACCTCGTGTTAAAATTCGTGGTATGGCCGTTGCTGGTTGCGATCCTGCAACGATGGGCTTTGGTCCTGTTCCTGCGACTAAGAAAGCTTTAAAACGTGCTGGTCTATCAATTCAAGATATTGAGTTGTTTGAGTTTAACGAAGCTTTTGCTGCACAAGCATTGTCTTGTGTTAAATCATTAAAAGTAGAAGATAAAATGGATCAAATCAACTTAAATGGCGGCGCTATTGCGCTTGGTCATCCTTTAGGTTGTTCAGGTACGCGTATTTCAGGTACGTTGATTAACTTGATGGAAGGACAAGATGTTAACATCGGTTTAGCGACTATGTGTATCGGTCTAGGACAAGGTATTGCAACTGTTTTCGAACGAGTCTAATTAATTAAGCTTTTCTCTTTGCTAATAAGCGCTTATGCTGCGTTGAAAGTACTCATTGACTAGCGTCAACTCCGTGCTTTCGCCTTGCCTAAACACTCATTATCGTTGAGAAAAGTTATTAATATTTACTAGATTTCGAGTAATAAAAAAACCAGCAATTGCTGGTTTTTTTGTCACTTCAATAACTAAAGAGACGCTTAAGCAAACACGCCTTGCAATGGCGGTACAACTTGTTTCTTACGGCTAAGTACACCATCAAGCCATACTTTACCGTCTGTGGTAGCTTTGCCAAATGCTGCTTGTGCTAAATTATCATTATCACTTACTACTAAAAGCTCAGAGCCTTCTTTCATAATATCGGTTAATAATAATAAAACGCTGTGACGATTGCCTTCAGCTTTTAACTTAGCAATATCTGCCGCTAAATCTGCCTTCATATCATCAAAAACGGCTAAATCAATCACTTCTAATTGGCCAATACCAACAAGGCTACCATTCATATTGAAGTCTTTAAAGTCACGTAATACTAAATCACGCACCGGCGTACCTTCAACGGCTGATTTTACTTTAAACATGTCCATACCTAACTCGGTAGGGTTTTCAATGCCTGCAATTTCGGCTAACGCTTCAACACATTTTATATCGGCAGTTGTACACGTTGGCGATTTAAAAATTACCGTGTCACTTAAAATAGCGCACATCATGGCACCAGCGATATTTTTAGGAATTTCAACGTTGTGAAAGTCATACATCATTTTGATGATGGTGTTAGTACAACCAACAGGGCGTACCCAAATTTCGAGTGGTGTTGATGTAGTGATATCACCCAATTTGTGGTGATCAATAATGCCTAAAATGGTGGCATCATCAATATCATCTGGGCCTTGAGTACGCTCAGAGTGATCTACAATATACAAGTTTTCACCAGCATAACTGGTTTTTAGTTCAGGTTGCTCAAAACCAAATTTATCTAAAATAAATAAAGTTTCAGGGCTAAGTTCACCTAAACGGGCGGGAACAGTTTCCTCACCTAAAGTGGTTTTTAAATAAGATAACGCGATAGCAGAACAAATTGAATCTGAGTCTGGTATTTTGTGACCTACAACATAATTTGGCATAAAAAGTACTCTCCTTTAATTTGCTTATATTCTACCAAACTCTTTATTACTTGGGTATATAGCAAAAAGTCTAGCTAAAGCGGTTATTTATGATTAATGAGTTTATAGCCAAATAACCTTATGTAATTTCAAGTAAATTATGTAGATATCAATATTATTATCAAAATATTTAAAAGCCAATGACGAGAAAATGTTTTTTTGCACTAGGCTTAAAGGAGGGTAAATAATTTCCAATTGAATCTTAAACTATTAAATAGGGGCAAATGATGTTCAAGAAGCTATTTCTTTACTCACTTTTAGCTGCTGTCAGCGTTATTATAGTTAAAATAAGTCTCAATGCTATGTTGCCAACGGAGTCGTATGCTTTTCGGCAAGTGAAAAAAATCGCGCCAACTGTTAGTAATCCATTATTGCCTTTTAACCAACACATTAGTCAAAGTATTAGACCCGCTGATCCTTTCGACTTTCCAATTAAGCTTGGGCAACACGGGCCAGTTAATAGTTTATATTCTGGCAGTACTCAATATCCTTTTTATTGCATGACGGTTGATTCAGGCTTAGGGCAACCTATGGTTGATAACCAAGCAGGTTATGGTGTACCTGTTTATGATGATATTTTGCAATCGGAAAAAATTATTGGCTATTCTAAAGACTGTAATATAGCGGCAAAGGTACACTATTATTCGTTAAGTCAAGGTGGTGATATTCAAAAACTAACTGCGCTGTCTTTAAAGCGTTTTACCAATGAAATAGCTGACGATATTTTGTTAAGAGTTGAGCAGGGCACAATAAACCGCTTTATTTATACTATGGTGATGCCCATTAGCGTTAACGAAATTGGTTCACGTTTAGCAAAATCAAAATGGAACCAACGCTTAGTTTTTCAATTTAATGGTGGCTCTGGTATTGGTTATCGTCAAGGGAAGCAAAAAGCAAAACGTGTGATTGACAGGCAAAAACAACAGTTATTAGATGGTTACGCGGTGATTAGCTCTAGCGGTAATAAAACCAGTTACACCTACAATATGCTCTTAGCCGAAGACACAGCTCGACGGGTAAAAAAGCATTTTGTTAGCTTGTATGGCAAGCCTTTATATACCGTTGGTATTGGTGGCTCAGGTGGCGGTTTAGCACAGTATTTAATTGCTCAAAATAGTACCGGCATATTAGATGGCTTGATCCCGTTATATTCTTATCCAGATATGATCACGCAAACCACCTATGCGCTAGATTGTGATCTGCTTAATAATTATTTCACTTTTCGAGCGAATAAAAGGTCTCACTGGCTGGACTGGCAAAAAAGACAAGCTGTGGAGGGCATGAATGCCCTTAATGACTTTCCTCAACGCGCCGGTTATTTACAACCAGTAAACCAGATTATGGCCGGATTTGTTCCTTCATTACCCAGTGGCAACAGTGAATGTATTAATGGTTACTTTGGTCTATCAAGTTTTATCAATAATCCCAGACAAGGATTTTTACGCGATTTTTTCCATCATGATGTGGTTAAGCAAGTTAAGTGGAGTTTTTGGCAAGATCTTGTCAGCGTGCTAGGGCAAGATGATTTAGGTTATGGTCTGTCAACTTGGGACAATATAGGTGTTCAGTATGGTCTGTTAGCTTTACAGCAACAAGCGATAACCCTCGATGAATTTATCGATCTCAATAGCAAAATTGGCAGTTGGAAACCACAAACTGAAATGACAGCCGAACATATTTGGTTACCCTTTGGCCGAAAAATACCTTTCTGGTTATCATTATGGGGCAATCAAAACATAACCACGGTTACTCAAGGGGTTGCCAGTAGACATCAAGGTTCAACGCAAGCCATGCAGGCTGCTTATCGATCAGGGCAGGTGTTTATTGGCAAAGTGTCTTTACCGATAATTGATGTGCGTCATTATTTAGAGGATGATTTAGATATGCATCATGTATCGGCTTCGTTTTATTCAAGGTTAAGAATTATTGAGCAAAATGGTCATAGCGATAATCATGTTATTTGGATTTCAGATAAAAACTATAATCCTGCCATCTTGGCTTTTAAGCTAATGGATGAATGGTTATTAACATTGAGAAATATCCCTAGTATTTCAGTGATAGCAGCTAAACCCAAAAACTTGTCTGATCAATGTTTCTCAGCCAATGGTGAGGTGCTTTTTCAGGGGCAAGATATTTGGAACGGCCAGTGGAATAATAAAAGCGAAGGGAAATGTCAAAAAATATACCCCATGTATAGTACCAGCCGAATTCAGGCTGGCGGTACTTGGTCTGGCGATATGTTTAAATGTCAATTAATGTCGATTAAGCAAGCGATTACACAAGGTTTGTATGGCGCTGTCGAGATGAGCGCTTATCAGCCGAAACTGGAACAAATATTTCCTCAAGGAGTGTGCGACTACAGCCAAGTAGATCAAGGACGACCAAGTGATTTGTAGCGGACATGGCTGAACAACCACATTGCGCTAGAAGTTTCCCGATAGCTGACGTTCACCATAGATGAAGAGTCTGTTTTTTGATGATAACTTTTTACCAGTACTCCGTTAAGTCTGAATGCGAACTAAGCCACCATATAGTCTTTCGCATAATCGCAGAAGCATGATTTTTTAGTGCGTAAAGCTAAAGGTAGTTAGTACAATATTTCGCATTTGGCTTGTGACAAGTTCTACCACGTTACGGAACTATCTAGAGGGCTATAGGTTCTACAAATTTGGCCTTTTAGCGTTCAGTAACAGTTTCTGATGAAAGAACCCGCGTTTTACTTTTAGCTCTTTTTTTTCTTTGTTCTTTTTTACTCGCTAAAACTACTGTATTAATAAACTCCGCTGATTTTTTGGTGGGATTATAAGCGACCTCAATAATTTTACCGTTATATTTGATAATATCGCCGTTTCGAATTTTTTTACGCTTTTGAACTACAACTTCATTATTTACTAAAACATTACCTTCACTGATCATGGTTTTAGCTTCGCCGCCACCGCCAACCATATTGGCTATTTTGAGTAATTTACAAAGTTCTATAGGTTCAACACAAATGTCGATAATTGAGTGTTCAGACATGAAATACGCCTAATGATTTTAAATAATAATATTGTTAAATTCTAACATATATAGGGATACTTTAGAATGCTGAGCTTGCAGGAGGCATAGACTATCAATCATGATTGTTTCTCACCAACTGGCTCCTGAGCCACCATTGCTGACACTCGATTGGAATAATTTTGAGGGATGAAACGAATAATTATACTCAAGTAATGCTAATAGTTTACCGATATTAGCCAGAAGCCTTTATTTATCATGATTAGCAAAGGATACTTAATCCTATGCTATAGTTTTTCAAGTTTTTTAGTTTCAAGACTATCCAATACACTGTAAGATCTGATCTTATAAACAGTAGTTTTAAATTCGAGGGTTTAAGTTGTCAAAAGTAATATTTTCATTTTTTTCTGGTAGTGGTTTTTTAGATTTAGGTTTTGAAACTTCAGATTATAAAATAGTTTTTGTAAATGAATTTCATCGTCCATTCGTAGATGCTTATAAATATTCTAGAAAGAAAATGGGGATTACTGAACCTGAATATGGTTACCATTGTTGTGATATAGATGATTTTTTAACAAATTCTGAGTTGCTATCCGAATTAAAACATCAAATTAATATAGAAAAAAATAAAGGTAATCTTGTTGGATTTATCGGTGGACCACCCTGTCCCGACTTTTCCATTGGAGGAAAAAATAAAGGTAAAGAAGGTGAAAACGGTCGATTAACTGAATCATATATTGATTTGATCTGTTTATGTAAACCTGATTACTTTATGTTTGAAAATGTAAAAGGGCTATGGCGAACGAAGAGGCATCGTGAATTCTATGATGCTATGAAAGATAAACTTGAACAAAATGAATATTCATTAAGTGACAGGCTAACAAACAGCATCGAATTTGGCGCACCACAAGATAGAGATAGAATAATATTATTTGGAGTTGATGCACAAAAACTCCCGAATAGTAGAAAAAACACTGAATTATCAGACTTAGTTGATTGGAATATTGCTGTTAAATATAACAGAGATGATGTTTTTAATTATAGTTGGCCAACAACATCTGAATTTGTTCAAAACACTAAAACCAAAAATCCTAATGATGAATATGAAGATTTAACAATTCAATTTTGGTTTGATAAAAATGAAATCTCCAATCACCCTAATAGTAAACATCACTTTCAACCTAGGGCAGGATTAGCTAAGTTTGAAGTGATAGATGAAGGTGATGTAGGTAAAAAATCATATAAAAGGTTACATCGATGGAGATATTCACCTACAGCAGCTTATGGAAATAATGAAGTACATTTACATCCTTACTTTGCAAGACGTTTATCCGCAGCTGAAGCCTTAGCTATACAATCTTTACCTAAAGAATTCGAACTTCCACCTGATATGACGTTATCAAATATGTTCAAAACTATAGGCAACGGTGTTCCGTTTCAAATGAGTAAGGGGATTGCTTCAGTTTTGAATAACGTATTAGAAAAACTGTAAATTCAAATAACTAAACCACTGATACTTCTTTTCTTGAAATTATCTTGTTTGGAATTTTCTTTTCATGAATAAAGAATGTAGTTGATAAAAACATTGTGGTGGAAATTTTTGTATAAAACATCTTAAAAATCAAATCAATTTAGCTATTTTTATCATTCACAAAGTACGTTAGAATCCATGTAGTTAACTTCAAATTATATGGGCTTTCAATTTTTATGAATTTTCAGTATGTGTTAGAACAAGTCGAATTATTAATTGGGAAAAAACTCGAATCAATAACGACTTCAACAAATTCAATTGAAATAGTTAGAATTGATCATAAGCTAAATAAATATTTTGTAAAAGTAGAGGGAAATGATAAACAAATAACTCGAACTTTTAGAGAACTTGAAGACATTTGGAATGACTTAGTTAGACAAGGTTTTGTTAATGTAGACCAAGCTTTGTATGGTGGAGGTTCAAGTAGAAACCAACCAGAAACAATCCTAGCAAATTTAACTTGTATTAATCATTTCAAATTTAAAAGTAGAAAACATTTATTACTAAGAAATTCTAATGTTCATGAACTAGGAACTTTGCAGGAATTAACATCAACTGAAGTAAGACTCGCCAAAAGAAAAATTGAAAACTACTTATCATTTAGCAATTTGAATTTGCATAATCAACAAGCTGATGTTTCAAATAACCTAAAAATTGCATTTGATTCTATAATCAAGAAATTTCCCGGTGATACTGACGTAGAAAGAGCTGAGAAAGCCTTTAAACAGCTGTCCACTATCCAAGAATCAGTAATAAATTCAATTGTTTCTATAGACAATATTTCTGAGTTAAATACACAAATCAGTACAAGTAATAAAGAACCATTTAGTGAACTTCACTTAGACCAGTTGTTGGATGATGAATCATTCACAGGAATTGCAAATGAAGCTGAGGATGAAATCATTGAAGAGGAAGAAGAAATTGCTAGTAGTGAAAAGAAAGGTAAGCCTAGAATACGACAATTAACACCTACTATTTCTTTAATATTTGATCGACTCGAACATGATGAAATAGAGCTTCAACCTGACTTTCAACGACAAGATCGTATTTGGAAAAATCCAAAAAAATCAAAATTAATAGAATCAATCTTAATGGGACTCCCTTTACCTGTATTTTATTTCGGTGAAAAGTCTAATGGTGATTGGGTAGTTGTAGATGGATTACAACGAATTACAAGTGTATATGACTTCATGCGAGGTGAATTCAAACTTGAGAAACTTGAATCACTGGATAAATATAACACTTTATCTTTTAAAGATTTAGATAGAACAAGCCAAAGAAGGATTCGTGAATACTCAATAACTTCATATTTAATAGATATTGAATCTGACGGTGAGAATATGATCGTTGAACTATTCCATAGAATTAATACGTATGGTGTAAAACTAAGCGATCAGGAGATTCGATCTGCTCTAAACCAAGGGAAAAGTGTAAAGTTTTTACGTTTCTTAGCTGGTTTATCTGATTTTAAACAAGCAACTTACAATAAAATTAAAGCAGATAGACAGAGAGATATGGAATTATGTTTAGGCGCCATATCTTTCATTTTGTTGGGTTATAAAGAATTTAAATATAACCTTTACAACGATTTTTTAACTGATGCTATGCGTGAATTAAATAAGAAGGAATATAATCTAACTATTTCCGATCTAAGCCAGATAGACAATGGCACAACAGAACTATCACCAACCTCTTCAGATATATTTAAACAATTACATAGAAAGTTTACTTTTGGTTTAAACGTTGCCCACGATGTTTTTGGTGCATATGCATTTAAAAAAGAAGATTCTTACGATAAGAAAGTACCTATTAGTAAACCTCTTTTTGAACTAATTGTGGCATGTTTTTCTTTCTTATCACATGAGCAATATTTAATATTAAAAGAAAATAGTGATGATTTTTTAGAATCATTTTATAACGCTATACGTTCTGAATCTAAAGAATATGCGACTTGGAATTCAGATAGATATGAAGATGGAATCAGAGGTTTTAAGTACTCAATAAGCACATCAACAGGTAAACGAGCAACTGTTTTGTATCGCTTTGATTCCATGATAGGAATTTTAAAAAATAGTTTAAATATAGAACTTAAATTTAACCCATTGGTAACTAAAACAAATGATTGAATCTATCCATCTACGTAACTTCAAGTGCTATCAAGACCAACCCTTTAATTTTTCTAATTTAACAGTATTTTGTGGTAATAACTCTGTTGGCAAAAGCACAGCAATTCAATCTATTTTATTAATGCTTCAAGCCAAATTTGGTAACGAAATACCTTTTAATGGTCAACTTGTTTCTTTAGGTGATTATGATGACGTCCATAACAATACTGTGGAAGGAGATGACCTTATTGTAATGTCTATAAAATTCGTAGATGAAGTTTATATGACATGGTACAACAATTTAGATATCAAGAAACGAGCTTTGGTAGCCGAAGAAAGTAACGTTACATCATATAGTGCTCTCGACACTTTAGAATCTTATCAATATATTGAAGCAGAGAGATTAGGACCTAGAGATAACTATGCAAATAGCATAGATAGGGTGCATTCAAACTGGTTAGGCACTAAAGGTGAATACACTTCTGAAGTTTTATCCGCAATTGATAGCTTTGAAAAGTTTGAGTCAATTGATGTTAGTACAGGTGTAAAACAAACAAACCCTGATGATTGTAGAATTCACTCTTCATTATCACAGCCCCAAATTTCAAATAGTATTGATGCGTGGATGAAAGAAATTAGTCCAGGGTTTTCAGTTGAATCTGATAATGAAGGAAGAGCGAATGTTAGTTTTAATTCTTACACTTATAATAACGAAAGTGCTAGTTTAAGACCTTCAAATGTTGGTTTTGGTTTAAGTTATTCATTAAGTGTTGTTACATCATTATTATTAGCACCTGTTGGAGGTTTGGTTATTATAGAAAACCCTGAAGCACACCTTCACCCTAGAGGACAAAGCTATTTAGGAAGGCTAATAGCTCTTACCGCTGAAGCTGGAGTGCAAGTAATAATTGAAACTCATAGCGATCATATAATCAATGGAATTCGAGTTATAGCCAGAATAAGAGATACATTTAATACAAAGCAATTTAAATTATATTTTATTTCTCAAAAAGAAGATTCTGAAGGAAGCAGTGTAGATACAATTACTTTAAATTCTTCAGGTAAATTATCTGAATGGCCGGATGGATTTTTTGATCAACAAGCAATTGATATGAAAACCCTTATAACAGGGACAGAATAATGGGTATAGCCGTTAACATTACAAGGGATAGTATTGGCTTAGATAAAGAATTCGACGAATTATTAATGATTTTGAATACAGCTGGTGAATTAGTTAAAAAAATAGACTCTGATTTTGTGACGTTTTATCAATCATCTAACTTTGGTGAGTTAGATTCAACATTTTATGACAGATATAGTAATTATGAAATTGGAGTTCTTTTAAAAGCGATCTTCGACGAAGGAATAGGTCAAGCTGCCACCTCACAAAATACTGAAGAAGATATTAGTAATATATTACAAACTAACAGTGGTATTGATGATGAAATACAACATCTATTGTTATCAATTAATGAACACCCATTTCTAGATGAAATAGCTCACTTAGTGGTTGTCACTGAAAAAAACATTGTTTTTTGGGCAAGTAATTTATTGAAAACACTTAATTGTGATGATGCTTTGCTAGGTGAATACTTAGAGAGTTTATTTGCAAACCTATTATTGCGTATTTCGGTCGGACCGATCAGTCACTTCGGTTTGAACCGATCACTTTTTTTCACTCTCTTTTTCATAGTTAATATTTATACCTAGTGATCGGATAGAGTCAAATTATTTTT
>MAAE01000012.1 GCA_002162675.1 Colwellia sp. 39_35_sub15_T18
TTCTTTAATTGTAACTTTGCTGATGCGTGTCAACACAAAGTCACGAAAACTGTTTGATTTTCTGTCATATGCTCGGACATGCCATCTGAGTCCGTTATCAACAATTCTATGCGGGACTATTTCTCTTGCTGCTGAGCCACTGCTCAAAGATGTATAAATAATACTTACAGGCTTTTGGTTGAGAATAGATTGAACTAATCGAGCAACAATAAAAATATCAGGAATATTGAGCTGAGATGGAGCTTCGACAGGGAAACTTGTATCGCTAATAGCATCGAATCCATCTGAAATGTTATTGGCAAGTTTTACCAGAGTTCTGCGAGCATCGTGTGTAAATAAGGGTTTAAATTTATCTGACTGGAAGTATTTTTTTTGCTTGGTGTTATAAGTCATGTTATTAGGACATAACTCTTTATAGGAGTTAAGGTCACGACTTGCAGAAGTTAAGCCTTTTTCAAAATGACTAACAATTTCTGCACGAGTAACAAAACCAACAAAAAGTAGTTTAAAGTCTATATAAGCAAGTCTTTGTTTTTGACTAAAATTAACGTCTTTTAAATCCATTTAATTATTCATATAAAAAACTAATGAACTCAGTATATTCCAAAAGTGAACACACATCAACCAATATTAATTTAAATAATTATAATTTTCAAATGTTTAATCATAATAGTAATTTATAAAGTGCTTATCATTTTGACCACAACATAGTACACCTTGCGTACCCCTTTGATTTTATTGGCTTTTATTGATTCTCGCGGGGTTTTGGATTATATTAATCTCCTGGGTATTGGTTGGTTGGTTGGTTGGTTGGTCACCGCATTATTTAGGAGAATACTTATGAGTACATATAAAAAATTAAAAAATAGGCTGAAGTTTGAAAAATTATCATTAATTCCAAAGGAGAATGATGTATGCCAGTAACAAAAGAAATGAAAAAAACGGGCCGCAAGTCTCAAGTACCATTAGAAGAAATAATTAAGGCAGCAGCAGTTTTACAAGCACAGCGTAGAAAAATCACTGGATGGAGCCTACGTCAAGAGATCGGTTCTGGCGGTCCAAAAAACTTAATAACTACATGGGAAAACCATAATAATGAAAAAGGTGAAATAATATTAAATGAAAATAAACTTATAGAAGATTACATATTGCCGCCTAGCTTAGAAGATAAAAGAAATATTTTTCTTGGTGATATTTCTCTTCAAATTAATGCCTTTGTTCATGAAAGTGATAAGCTAGCAAATTCATTAGCAGAAAAAAAAGCACGTTCTGCTTATGATTTAATGATGCAAAGCAATAAAGATATGGTGGAAGAACACGACATAGCTAATCAAATAATAGTAAAAACTGATGAAGAAAATGCAGAGCTGAAG
>MAAE01000018.1 GCA_002162675.1 Colwellia sp. 39_35_sub15_T18
TACCATCAACCATAAGGATGTTGATGAATTTTGCTAAAAGTTCGTTATGGAACTTAGGATCTGGCAATATTTTACGTTGCCCAACGACGCGTCTTCTTGGCATCTTAATTCTCCGTTGTATTCAGGATTAACCCAAAATGTAATATGTTATTTGGCCTTACTTAACGTTTCTATCTTCACTCACTTAATAGGAGCAGAGAATGGGAAACTTAAGATTTAGGTCGTTTAGCACCGTACTTAGAACGGCCCTGTCTTCTGTCGCTTACACCAGAACAATCTAGTGCGCCACGAACGGTGTGATAACGCACACCCGGTAAATCTTTAACACGACCACCACGGATTAAAATCACGCTATGCTCTTGTAAATTATGACCTTCACCACCAATGTATGATGTTACTTCGAAGCCGTTAGTTAAACGAACACGAGCAACTTTACGTAATGCTGAATTAGGTTTTTTAGGTGTAGTTGTATACACACGAGTACAAACACCACGACGTTGTGGACAAGCTTGTAACGCTGGAACGTTACTTTTAGTTACTTGTCTAACACGTGGTTTACGTACTAGTTGATTAATAGTTGCCATTATAGCTCCTGATTAGTTAAAACATTGAGTGACTTTATTGACTAAGTTTGCCAAATCACCCTCTTATAAACGTGAAAAATCGTTCCTTAAAATTCAGTGTCTACTAGGCACAGAATATAAGGTCGCGAAATTCTATAGGCCAATGCTTGGGCTGTCAAGTTATTCATGATTATTGCTTATAAATAAATCATAAAAAAACCGTGTTCCTTTCGGAACACGGTTTTTTTATGTGCTGGGCGAACGTTAGCTCGTAAAGACTGGATGTCTAAGAGCGAGCATAGGACGTACCTACCAGCGTATTAGCTGTTACCTAAATCTGCACTAAGGGCGTCAGCTAATGCTTTTTCTGCGTCATCGGCAGATACCGTAGTATCTTCGTGAGCATTAAAAGCCGCTTTTGCTTTAGCGCGTTCTTGATGATAAGAATAACCAGTGCCAGCAGGAATTAGGCGACCAACAATAACGTTTTCTTTCAAGCCACGAAGTCCGTCTTTCTTACCTGCAACAGCAGCTTCAGTAAGTACACGAGTCGTTTCTTGGAAAGAGGCCGCTGAGATAAATGATTCTGTTGCTAATGAGGCTTTAGTAATACCCATCATTTGCATTTCATATTCAGCCGGTTGCTTACCTGCATCTTCAAGTTCACGGTTAGCGATGTTAACGCGTGCCACTTCAACTTGTTCACCTTTAAGGAAGTTGGAATCACCAGCATCAAGAATTTCACACTTACGGATCATTTGACGTACGATAACTTCAATGTGCTTATCGTTAATCTTAACACCTTGTAAGCGGTAAACTTCTTGTACTTCGTTAACGATGTAATTAGCGACTGGTGCTACACCCCGTAAGCGAAGAATATCATGTGGAGACTCTGGACCATCGGCGATAACTTCACCTTTCGCCACAGATTCACCTTCAAACACGTTTAATTGACGTATTTTAGGGATCATCTCTTCATACACTTCACCGCTAGGTTGAGTGATCAATAAGCGAACTTTACCTTTTGTTTCTTTACCAAAACCGATAATACCGGTTTTTTCAGCAAGAATAGCTGGTAACTTAGGCTTACGAGCTTCGAATAAATCAGCAACACGCGGTAAACCACCAGTAATATCACGAGTTTTAGAACTCGCCTGAGGTATACGAGCTAATGCATCACCAATATTCACGTCTGCACCATCTTCAAGGTTAACAATCGCGTTACCTGGTAGATAATAAAGTGCAGGAATCTCCGTACCAGCAATCATCACATCTTTGCCTTTCGCATCAACTAGTTTCAATGCTGGACGCATTTCTTTACCTGTCGCATTACGTTGTGCAGCTTCGGTGATGACAATACTTGATAAGCCTGTTAATTCATCTGTTTGACGAACCATAGTTACGCCATCAATTAAATCAACAAACTGTACCTTACCTTTTACTTCCGTGATAATTGGATGCGTATGCGGGTCCCAGTTAGCGATAGTATCGCCAGCACTGACGGCTTGACCATCTTTTTTAGAAACTACCGCACCGTAAGGTACTTTATAGTTTTCTCTTACACGACCCATTTCATCAATAATCGTTAATTCTGATGAACGTGAAGTAATAACAATATTTTTAGCCGAGTTGGTAACAAATTTAGCATTTTGTAATTTCAATGTACCTGTATTGTTTACCTGTACGCTGTTCTCAGCAGTAGCACGCGATGCGGCACCACCAATGTGGAACGTACGCATGGTAAGCTGTGTACCTGGTTCACCAATTGATTGTGCTGCCACAACACCAATGGCTTCACCTTGGTTGATCATGTGGCCACGAGCCAAATCACGACCGTAACAATGAGCACAAATACCAAAGTCAGTTTTACAAGTAATGATTGAACGTACTTTAATTTGATCTACTGAGTTCGCTTCAATAACATCACAAAGTGCTTCATCAATTAAGGTATTACGAGGAAGTAATACTTCTTCGGTACCAGGAATTAATACATCATCACAAACAACACGACCTAGAACACGTTCACGTAACGGCTCAACAACATCACCACCTTCAATCAATGGCGTCATTAATAAACCATCTGTAGTGCCACAGTCATGATTAGTTACCACTAAATCTTGGGCTACATCCACTAAACGACGAGTTAAGTAACCCGAGTTAGCCGTTTTCAATGCCGTATCGGCAAGACCTTTACGCGCACCATGTGTTGAAATGAAGTATTCAGATACATTCAAACCTTCACGGAAGTTAGCTTTGATTGGTGTTTCGATGATTGAACCATCGGGTTTTGCCATCAAGCCACGCATACCGGCTAACTGACGGATCTGAGCGGCACTACCACGAGCACCAGAGTCAGCCATCATAAAGATAGAGTTGAATGAGTCTTGCTCTTCCATCTCATCATCTTTGTTTTTAACCATTTCTTTAGATAAGTTATCCATCATGGCTTTCGATACTTTTTCGTTCGCAGACGACCAAATATCAATTACCTTGTTGTATTTTTCACCCGCAGTTACCAGACCTTGGTCAAACTGTGCTTGAATTTCAGCAACTTCAGCTTCTGATTCTTCAATGATGGTGTACTTAGCATCAGGAATAACCATATCGTCGATACCAACAGATGCACCGGCTACCATCGCATAATGGAAACCTGTATACATGATGTGATCGGCAAAGATCACGGTATCTTTTAAACCAAGGTTACGATATGCATGGTTGATCAATTTAGAAATAGCTTTTTTAGCTAGTGGCTGATCAATAACGTCATAAGGTAAGCCTTTCGGACAAACTTGCCATAAAATAGCACGACCTACCGTAGTATCTCGTAAGCTAATTTTAGCTTCAAATTCGCCATCAGCATTTTTAACATGCTCAGTAATTCGAATTTTAACACGGGCATGAAGTTCTGCTGCGCCAGTACGGTAAGCTTTCTCAGCTTCTTTGGTGTCAACAAACACCATGCCTTCACCTAAACCATTAACACAATCACGTGTTAGGTAATATAAACCTAATACCACATCTTGTGATGGTACGATAATAGGTTCACCGTTTGCAGGAGCTAAGACGTTATTTGTTGACATCATCAACGTACGTGCTTCCATTTGTGCTTCGATAGTTAACGGTACGTGTACCGCCATTTGGTCACCATCAAAATCGGCGTTGTATGCCGCACAAACTAATGGATGAAGGTGAATTGCTTTACCTTCAATTAACACAGGTTCAAACGCTTGAATACCTAATCTATGCAGTGTTGGTGCACGGTTTAGCATTACCGGATGTTCGCGGATTACTTCATCAAGTACATCCCAAACTTCTGCGCCTTCACGTTCTACTAATTTTTTAGCCGCTTTGATTGTTGTGGCTAAACCACGACGCTCTAATAAACCATAAATAAATGGTTTGAATAATTCCAATGCCATTTTTTTAGGTAAACCACATTGATGTAGTTTAAGTGTTGGACCAACCGTGATTACAGAACGACCAGAATAATCAACACGCTTACCTAGTAAGTTTTGACGGAAACGACCTTGCTTACCTTTAATCATATCGGCAAGAGATTTAAGCGGACGTTTGTTAGAACCAGTAATTGCGCGACCACGACGACCGTTATCTAGCAATGCATCAACAGATTCTTGTAACATACGTTTTTCGTTACGGACGATAATATCTGGGGCAACTAAATCTAACAGACGTTTTAAACGGTTGTTACGGTTAATAACACGACGATATAAATCGTTTAAGTCAGAAGTAGCAAAACGGCCACCGTCTAATGGTACTAACGGACGTAAGTCTGGCGGTAAAATTGGCAGCACGTTCATGATCATCCACTCAGGCTTATTGCCTGAAGCAGCGAAGGCTTCCATTAATTTTAAACGCTTAGTAATTTTTTTACGCTTAGTTTCACTGCCGATTTCTGGCAATTCTTCACGCATTTGTGCGACTTCAGCATCTAAATCAATTTGTTGTAATAAAGCTAAAACAGCTTCTGCGCCCATTAGTGCGTCAAATTCATCACCGTGCTCTTCTAGCGAATCAAGATATTCTTCTTCGGTTAGAATCTGGCTTTTTTCTAATGTTGTCATACCTGGTTCGGTAACAACATAAGATTCAAAATAAAGCACACGTTCAATATCGCGCAAGGTCATATCAAGTAATAAACCAATACGTGATGGTAATGATTTTAAGAACCAAATATGTGCAACTGGGCTAGCGAGTTCGATATGACCCATACGGTCACGACGAACTTTAGTTAACGTTACTTCAACGCCACACTTTTCACAGATAACACCACGATGCTTTAAACGTTTGTATTTGCCACAAAGACATTCGTAATCTTTTACTGGGCCAAAAATACGTGCACAGAATAATCCGTCACGCTCTGGCTTGAAAGTACGATAGTTAATGGTTTCTGGTTTTTTTACTTCACCAAATGACCATGAACGGATCAAATCAGGTGATGCTAAACCGATGCGAATACCATCGAACTCTTCTGTTTGATTTTGTTGCTTAAGAAACTTAAGTAAATCTTTCACACTCTTCTCCTGTCGGAGTTAAATCTTTAGAAGAAGGTGAGATATTCACCTTCTTCCCTTACTGCTTCACTGACTTTTCAAAGAAATATCAGTGCTCAGCTACTTATTGCTTAGAACCTAGTCTTCGTCTAATTCAATGTTAATACCTAAAGAACGAATCTCTTTAAGTAATACATTAAATGACTCAGGAATACCTGGCTCCATACGATGATCACCGTCAACTAAGTTTTTATACATCTTAGTACGACCAGCAACATCATCAGACTTAACCGTTAGCATTTCTTGTAATGTGTAAGCAGCACCATAAGCTTCTAGTGCCCATACTTCCATTTCACCGAAACGCTGACCACCAAATTGCGCTTTACCGCCAAGTGGCTGCTGAGTAACTAAGCTGTACGAACCAGTAGAACGAGCATGCATTTTGTCATCAACTAAATGGTTTAGTTTCAACATATACATATAACCAACCGTTACTGGACGCTCAAACTCACGACCGGTACGACCATCAGTTAATATAAACTGACCGCTTTGTGGCATATCCGCAAGTTTAAATAACTCTTTGATTTCTTTCTCTGCTGCGCCATCAAATGCTGGTGTTGCGATTGGCAAACCTGCACGTAAATTTCCAGCTAAGCGGATTACTTCTTCATCAGAGAAGCTAGCAACATCGACTTCTTGACGAGATTCACCAACATTATAAACTTCTTGAATAAAGTTACGTAGCTTATGAATTTCTTGTTGCGCTTCTAACATGCGGTTAATCTTTTCACCGATACCGCGACATGCCATACCTAAGTGAGTTTCTAAGATTTGACCTATGTTCATACGTGATGGAACACCTAATGGGTTCAAAACGATATCAACAGGTACACCGTACTCATCATAAGGCATGTCTTCAACGGGTACTACGTTTGAAATAACACCCTTGTTACCATGACGACCAGCCATTTTATCACCTGGCTGAATATGACGTTTAACGGCTAGGTAAACTTTAACAATTTTAAGTACGCCTGGCGCTAAGTCATCACCTTGGGTGATCTTACGACGCTTAATTTCATACTTTTTATCAAAATCTTCTTTAATGTTGTCATATTGCTCTGCAATTTGTTCTAACTCAGCCTGTTGCACTTCGTCAGACAAGTTTTGTGCTAACCACTTGTCACGAGACATACCCGTTAGATCAGCTTCATTCAAACCAGCAGATAACAATAACTTCTTAGTACGGGCAAAAATACCATCTTCTAAAATGCTTAATTCATCGCCAAGATCTTTCTTAACTTCTTTAAGTTGCATTTCTTCAATTTCAACGGCACGAGCATCTTTTTCAACGCCATCACGAGTGAAGATTTGTACATCGATGATAGTACCTTTAACTGAGTTAGGTACACGTAAAGAGCTGTCTTTAACATCCGCTGCTTTTTCACCGAAAATTGCACGTAATAGTTTTTCTTCTGGTGTTAATTGCGTTTCACCTTTAGGGGTAACTTTACCCACTAAGATGTCGCCGCCATTAACTTCAGCACCAATGTAAACAACACCAGCTTCATCTAGTTTAGATAAAGCAGACTCACCTACATTTGGAATATCAGCAGTGATTTCTTCACTACCAAGCTTAGTATCACGAGCGATACAAGTCAGCTCTTGAATATGGATAGTGGTAAATCTATCTTCAATCGCCACACGTTCAGATAACAACATTGAATCTTCAAAGTTGTAACCGTTCCAAGGCATGAATGCGATACGCATGTTTTGGCCTAGTGCCAATTCACCCATATCAGTTGATGGTCCATCAGCTAATACATCACCACGAACAACAGGTTCACCCATACGACACACTGGACGTTGGTTGATACAAGTATTTTGGTTAGAACGTGTGTATTTAGTTAAGTTATAAATATCAATACCCGCTTCACCAGCGTGCATTTCATTCTCGTTAACTTTCACTACGATACGTGAAGCATCAACATAGCTTACTACGCCGCCACGTTTGGCAACTGCAGTTACACCAGAATCAACAGCAACTACTTTTTCCATACCAGTACCAACAAGAGGTTTATCAACTCTTAAAGTAGGTACCGCTTGACGTTGCATGTTCGAGCCCATCAAGGCACGGTTAGCATCATCGTGTTCTAAGAATGGAATAAGTGACGCCGCAACAGAGATAATTTGTTGTGGTGAGACATCCATATACTGAACTTCAACTGAGGATTTCAGCGTAAATTCATTTTTGTAACGACAGTTCACTAAATCCTGCGTTAATTTTTTATTATCATCATGTTCAGCATTGGCTTGAGCGATAACAAAGTTACCCTCTTCAATGGCTGATAAATAATCAATATCGTCAGTCACTAAACCGTCAACGACTTTACGATATGGTGTCTCTAAGAAACCAAAATCGTTAGTACGTGCATAACAAGAAAGCGAGTTGATCAAACCAATGTTTGGACCTTCTGGCGTTTCGATTGGACAAACACGACCATAGTGAGTTGGATGTACATCACGTACTTCAAAACCAGCACGTTCACGGGTTAAACCACCCGGCCCTAAGGCAGAAATACGACGCTTATGCGTTACTTCTGATAACGGGTTGTTTTGATCCATAAACTGTGAC
>MAAE01000031.1:0-51375 GCA_002162675.1 Colwellia sp. 39_35_sub15_T18
ATTTTATCGAGCGCAGATTAGCTGCATAGTGAAAGATAGTAATATCAATAATAGAGAGTATTAAAATCTAAGTCTAAAGAATCAGTTTGAATTAAAGAGGAGAGTTAAAATAATATAATTACCATAGTCACATTATTTTTTTATTTAGAAGTTATTCGTATATTTATTTATAACAGAGTGTATATACAAATAATATCTACTAATTTACATATTGAGGTTCTAAACAATGTCAGCAACAGAAAATAAAGATAAAGCATTATCTGCAGCACTAAGCCAAATCGAAAGACAATTTGGTAAAGGTTCAATAATGAAGTTAGGCGATAATAAATCAATGGATGTAGAAACTATTTCTACAGGATCTTTAGGATTAGATATTGCACTCGGAGCTGGTGGATTACCGATGGGGCGTATTGTTGAAGTATATGGTCCAGAGTCTAGTGGTAAAACCACGTTAACACTTGAGGTAATTGCAGAAGCGCAACGCAATGGAAAAATATGTGCTTTTATAGATGCAGAACATGCTCTTGATCCTGTATATGCAGAAAAATTGGGTGTAGATATTAATGAATTACTAATTTCACAACCAGATACAGGTGAACAAGCACTAGAAATTTGTGACATGTTAACAAGATCCGGAGCAGTAGATGTGATTGTAGTTGATTCTGTTGCAGCTCTTACGCCTAAGGCTGAGATAGAAGGTGATATCGGAGATTCTCACATGGGTCTTGCCGCTAGAATGATGAGCCAAGCGATGCGTAAAATGACTGGTAATTTGAAGAACTCAAACACGATGTTAATTTTTATCAACCAAATACGGATGAAAATAGGTGTGATGTTCGGCTCTCCTGAAACAACAACAGGTGGTAATGCACTTAAGTTCTATGCTTCTGTTCGATTAGATATTCGTCGTATTGGCGCGGTTAAAAATGGTGATGAAATTGTTGGTAATGAAACTCGCGTTAAAGTAGTTAAAAACAAAATTGCTCCACCATTTAAACAAGCTGAATTTCAAATTCTTTATGGTGAAGGCATTAACAACTTAGGTGAATTAATTGACTTGGGCGTTAAAAATGGTTTCGTAGACAAAGCCGGTGCATGGTATAGCTGTAATGGTGAACGTATTGGTCAAGGTAAGGCAAATGCAGCTAAATATTTAGCTGAAAACCCTGATATGGCAAAAGATGTTGATACTAAGTTACGGGAATTATTTTTATCCAAAAAGGAACCTGTTAAAGCTGAAAATGAAGAACAGAAAATTGACGCTTAATAGTTAAACTATTATCGGCACAAAAAAAGGATCTAGAAGATCCTTTTTTTGTATGGATATACGAAATACTTAGAGGCTAAATTAATGATCGATTACCGTTTATAAATAAGGACTAAAGACATGAGAACACTGAATGTAGCCGAATTAAAAAACTTGATGCACACCCATGAATGTAACCTTGTACATTGTCATACAAACAACCTGTGGACTATTGAAAATAACTCTAATGATGACATTGAATATGTTAGTTTGGACAATGATGCTGTCGAGCTGATCGCAATATGGGTTAAGGAAGACGCTGTTGCCCACTACCTGAGTGAAAGCTCAGTCCCTGAAGACTTCGGTAAAGAAATCTATGATGCATGGCGCAGTGTGCAAGCCTATGGCAAGCAACCACATTCCGGGTA
Source organism: Colwellia sp. 39_35_sub15_T18 (assembly GCA_002162675.1). Classification (GTDB taxonomy): domain Bacteria; phylum Pseudomonadota; class Gammaproteobacteria; order Enterobacterales; family Alteromonadaceae; genus Colwellia. The sequence continues at coordinate 1,675 of MAAE01000031.1, forward strand.
TCTTAAAGCAACTGAGCACGGCATACAGAGAAACACCGAACATTTTGAGGATGGTGTTGAGCAGATGGAAGAATATAAGCGAGAAGAGCATTAAGTGAGCATGTCATGCTGAAGAGTTGCATCACTTTCTTTTTTAGAACGTATTAAAAAGTATGTTAATTATAATTAAAGTTATGTGCATTAAGTACAATTGTTGGAGGTCTTTCTTGTCTTTTATATCTGTCAATTCGATCTTTTTCAGAAATTAAATATAGATGTTTTCTGGCTCTAGAGCTAAGAACATATATTAATTTATTTGCACTTTCGGCCGATGGTTCATTAAAATGAGGCACGAATCCATCCAATAACCCATAAGCTATAACTGTATCAAACTCGGTTCCTTTAACCCCATGAATGGTTGATACTGTGATCCCCGATTTAGGCATAAAAACTTTTTTAAATGTCTCGACACTTCCATCATAGGTAGCATTTTCAGCAGTGATTTTTATTATTCGTTTCTCTGAACTTTCAAAGAAGGCTTTATGATGTTCAGATAATGCTGGATATAATGTAAAGTCGATATCAATACTTGAAAAAAGAGCGTCAAAAAAAACATTTAAATAAGTTAATCCATCTTGTTCTACTAATGAAGATTTTATGGTGTTTATATTTCTTAAAATAAGCCTAAAAGTTATATCAGTTGCAACATTTGCTGAGTGTAAATCATCAATGATTTCTTTTGCCCAGCGTGATCTTCTAACATATAATTGAGGAGATGGCTCAGTTAAAATAAGTTTGGCTACTTTATACCAAAAGTTATCTACGTCCCTAGAAAATGGCGTTAATCCTGGACCATTAAATTTATACTCAGGAAATAAACTGGTGAGCTTTCGAGTCATAGAAGCTAAATGTACCCACCATGGCGCAATAATACAGATTTCATTTTGCTGTATTCCACACTCATCGCTAAAATATTTGACACTATTCCCAATAGTTTGTGTTAAATCCTCAAGTAGTATTGTTTGAGAATAATAAACCTGGCTTGGAAAGTGCTGATTATCTCCTGCGGCCACTATAGGAGAGTTAAACACACGATAATTACTAAAAAAATCAATAATACGAGATGAACTTCGATAATTACGTGTTAATGCTTTTTCTACGATCGTAATGCTGGTCAGGGATCTAAGGTCTTCAACAGGTATTGCGTAGCCCCCTAGAGATGAGTATATGGCCTGATTAGGGTCACCAACAATGAAAGCTTTTACATTACCCATTCCTGCATTTAAGATTCGACCAAATACTGTGTACTGAATTTCCTTAGTATCTTGATATTCATCAACCAGAATATAAGTAAATAATTGACTCAGCACTTTGCTTATTGAAGTATGTTGTAAGATCAATTGGTAAGAAAAATAAAGAATCTGTTCAAAATCGACTTGAAAATTGGCTTTTAAACGAGAGTGATAGTCACGTAAAACATAGCTAACATTAGCTTGTTTATTGGCTGCACAAGAGATTTGAAGCCCTGTAGATGTATAATGATAACCACAATCATAATAATTAATAGAAGGATAAGAGTAATTACGACATAACTCAGATAATAACTCTTCTGACTCGTGAGAGTTAATAATTTTATATCCATATTTTACTTCTTCATGATATCCGGCATATGGTTTTAATATCCATTCAATACAGAAAGCATGAATTGTTCCTATCCATAGTTTTCCTGTATCAACACCTAAGTTTTCAATACGCTCTTTTATCTCATCCGCTGCTGCATTAGTGTATGTGATAGCGATAATCCATTTATTCCTTTCATTAAGGTTCAACAACTCGTTAGCTATCTTATAAGTTAATGTTCGAGTTTTTCCGCTGCCCGGACATGCAATTAAAAAAACACTATTTGGCTCATTAATAGCGTCAATTTGTTCATCATTTAGGTCTTCATTGAGATCTAACATTACTTTAAGCCTTCCAGTATTTCATTAGCTAAGCATGGAATATCGTTTATAAACGCGACTTTAATCGTTTGAATATCTGCACGATTACTAAGATAATTTAACCATTTAGGTGTAAAGGCTGAAATACCAGCGTCAATAAAACTCAAGTGGGATTGCCATTCACTAATATGAGTAGCTTGAGTCGTACTATCTAGAGTTGCAACATATTCTCTCCCATTAAGAACATACTCTTTAATGGCCTTAAAACGATAGTCGATAATTTTTTCCAACGTGCAGGGAGCCACTACTCCATGTGAAAAAATCACAGCATCTATAATATATTTAGGTACAGTTACACTAAATTTTATTTTTTCCGATAAGGTAATGGCAAACCATCCTTTTTTCTTATAGTTTGCCATTTTTAAGGCTCTTAGACCCGAGGTTGCAATATCTGAAGAGCTTAGCTCGGTGTTAGATTCAGAGATTTTATTTGCATCCGTGTAAACATCTCCAACGACTGATTTAAGCGTATTTTGATTTCCCACCTTAATAAAATCCACTTCAAATGTGTGGTCAGCATAATACGGGTGTAACCAGTCGTTCCCTTGACATAACGAATCAAGAGCTATTTTTCTTAACGCACCAGATACTTCTGATCCTCTAGCTTTATCTTTTCTTTTTTCGTCGGCAGGAACTCCACCTACAACTGCCGTTATGTTATAAAAGTGTGCATCTAAATCAGTGATGATGCTGCATTTTTTGCGAATTCTATCGTCATGAAATAATAGAGCAATATTCTCAAACCCAGTTGAACGGATATTTACTAAGCTAATACCTAATTCATCTAAACTTAACCCTAGCGTTTTTTTGATTAATACTGGTATTAATATTTCTTCAGCATCTCCTTCAACTAAAATTACACTTTTAGCAAATAAAAGATTACTGCGGATAGCATCTAAATAACGCTCAATATAAGTGATTTTAGGTTCACTTAGGCCATGTGATGGTTGAAATATGGCGCATTTTCCAACAACCCTTCCGATGATATTGACATTTTTTATCTTACATACTTCTGAAATATGTGATGAGTGGGTCGAATAAATTATTTGTGTATTAGAGTAACTAATTTTATCGAACAATGTTTTTTGAATATGGGTATGTATATGTGCTTCAGGCTCTTCAATCAATAAGAAATTTGCTATCGATTGATGGTCTTGTAGATAGTTAAACTCTAAAAGTTTTAAAGTCAAATATATAAGGTTTGCCCCACCCAAGCTCATTTCATGAATGGCACCCTCAATACCATGCCCTGACTCATCAATAAATAATCTTAAGGATTGAAATAATTCATCAGCCTCATCCGACAAGCCCGACTTAATAGAGAGGCTGTGAGGTGCATAAGTATCGCCAACGGATTCGTTAATTGTCGTTTTAATATCATCCTTAATGGTAATGACATCCGATAAACCTTCTATTTGACTATTTAGATCATTGACAGCATTGGCAATGGGAGTAAATTCAGTTTCATTTATTTGTCCACTTTTTTGCTTTAGAAGCGTCAATAGGGGGTTAGTGCGATTATTCTGGAAATCAGAAACAACATCTCTTAATGCTTTTACGAACGTAAATGACACTTCCTCAGGTAAATTTATAAAACGTGGTAATTCTGCTCCAATTGTTTCTTTTGATACTCGAGAGGGAAATATCACATTTTCAAAGTCTCCAACTATTTCTCGGTATACCGCTTCATCATTGAAGTCAGCATTACTTTTACCGGTTAACACAGTTTCATAATCTTCAATTTTAATTGAAGATAATAAGGATTCTAGTTCAGCACCTGAGCCCCTATTTAATTCTGATAGTGCAATACGAATATGCTGTTTAGGTCTAAATATTAGATTGTATGAGGCTTGCTTGACTATAGCTGAACCATGAATACCAGCAGAATGTACAAATAGACTTTGGCTTACTTCATCATCTGAGATATTATCAAAAGTCATGCTTATGATTACCCAGTGACCACGCCAATTAGTTAAATCACGGCAGAAATCGTTTTCAGACAACCGATACGCTGAGCGGGATAGAGAGTTATCTAATAATAACCGTATAGCTCGGAACACATTGGATTTACCTGAAGCATTTTCGCCAATTATAGTATTAATTCCTTTTGAAAATAATAACTTTGAATTCAAAAAATTACGATAGTTTACTAATGAAAGCTTCGATATGTGCATGGCAGTTTATAGTCCGTATATGTTTGATAAACAATTTAAATACATTAATACATAATACTCGATTTAACTATATGAAAATTGGACAATTAATAAAAAATGGACAACTAAACAAAGCTCAGATTATAAACGATATTAGGTTTCTGGGTCATAACAATGGTGAAGTTGCGAGCTTATAAGTGCCACAATATTACACTATATTGAAAACACGTATGTGACTTAACTTTATGTACATTTAAGTTACATGGTAACGGTAAATGAGTTTTAATTTAGGTTACCATGTAACGTTAAGTGAGATATACTTCTAGTTACCATGTAACGATAAAGTGTTTGTTAATGAATGATAATCAAAAAGCTCCAATAAAAGGTAGGCCAGGACGTAAAATTTCCCCTGATATGTATGTTGGAATAGTTCGCTTCTACCAAAAGAAGTACTCTAAATTAAAATACTATTACCTTAATGATCTAGATGGCCTAATTAAAGAGTTAATAAAGCCTTTTGATCCTCTTGTGCTGTCACCATCAGAGCTACTTGTAAAGGTCGAGGAAATAGAACAGTGCATTCATACAGATGAAACAGGTAAGGCTGAGAAAATAGCTGACTTTGAGGCCAGATGCTTTGTAGCCAGTGATGAGCAAATAGTAGAACTAGAAAATATTATTCGAAAGTTGGACGAAAAAGAGTGGAAAAAGGTACAAGCGTCGATCAGGCAAACTCGAAGCAGAGCAAATAATAAGCGCAGCACAAAACAATTTAATATAAAAAGTGACACTTACAACCGATTAAGACGGATAAAAAAAAATCTTGAATGTAAAGATTGGAGCACAATGCTGGAAGATGTATGTGATGTAATCGAGAAAAAATTGGAAATGTTTAATGATTTTAAACACCACCTTGAGAATAGAATATATATATTAGAGACCAAAGAAGTTCGTGATGAGATAGATGCGGCTAGTTCGTCTGCTTTTAATCATTATTTACTTAATAGTGGCTTAACTAAGCATTCTCAATGGTTTGATAGGTTTTGCTTTAATGAAGGGGAGTATAAAGGAATGACTCCCACGGAAGTTATGGATAAAAAAGGCCCTAAAGCACTGCTTGAATATATAACTAAATATTGGACAGTATCTTTTTAGTTACATGGTAACGTTAATGTCATTACATATAAAAATAACATTTTGGAACTTTTATGAATAGCACCGAAGGAATAAAGCAACATTTTACCCAAATGGAACTTGATTATTTGATACCACTATTAACTAAATGGTGTGAAAATGAATCAGAAATTGTTAATTGGTTTAACACGCACAAGATACCAGCATCCGATAACAAAACACCTGATGAGCTATGTGAAGCATATTGAATTAGGTGGTTTCGCATGACTTGTTGTAGATCAAACTTAAGCTGACAAAACACCCTAAAAATTGGGTAAATGTCACTATCTAGATACCTAGAAATTGGCTGAGCTTTTCAGCCAATACATTATCTTCAATATGAAAAAGTTCTGGGCATGGTTGTTGAAGGTTCATGGCGTTTATTAATAACTGTCCCAGCCTTAATTCTGGATATTTAGATTGTATATCGGTAATACTTTCTAGCAGGTTTTGCTTGGTATCATCAAGGTTAGTCTCTGCAAAAACAGAACTTCTAGACGCCTCATCATCGACTTCAGTATTGATAGGTATGCTTGATAACATACCTCTGGTAGTTTTATCTTCATCAAAAGCGAACTTTGATTTAAAATTTAACCTTCCAGGCATAAAATCATCATCCGCTAATGGGACTTCTTCAAAATAACTGTCCCAATCTTTTTTTTCATAAGCACAAATTAAATCGGCAAGTTGATGAAGTTCATTACCCTCAGCTGAATGGTATTGTGCATCCCAAAGTTGCTCTACAAGTTTCAGAGCAACAGCTAGCTCATTATTATCGGCAACTTTTTTTTTCAATAATATATCCCTTGCGGCCAATCTTAAGTCACAGCTCTCTTTCAACTGATTTGCGCTAGCTTTTGACTGACAAATAACATCAATAATATTGCTATATTCAAGCTGGTTCGTTTCACTACTTTCATTGTCTTCAGCAATGTTATTACTTTTATCCGTCACCCTTAGAGTATCGCCACACATATCAGCAAAACATTGTTGGCATAAATCAACGTCTATCTGTTTTCCGTCACCATGAATCGAGCTATAACCGCAATGATGCTTTATTGAAATAAATTCATGAAACTCATAGTCACCGTCAACACTTGCTTGTAAGCCGCAGCCATCACAAACTACTGTCGTGATTTTCTGCGTAGTAACTGTTTTAAATGTTATCATTACTGCTCCTATTGCTTATTTATTTATTTATTTTTTGATGTCATCTGTTTTGCCAAAACCGTAGCTGTATTAATCGTGACTAATAGAAATAAACCCTCGACTGATAATACATTGAATTAAAATAATTAACCCCACCATCTGAACCAGCTCTATTTCTGGGAGTGAAAAAATGTCGGGAATGATCCAGTTCCAAAGAAAATACGCAGGAATAACGGAAATCACTAAATTCAAAATTTTAACCGGTAAAGTTAGTAAAATTACTTCATATAGTTTCATTTAAACCTCTAACTTTGATTGTGAGCTGCGAAAAAAAATAGCATTTGTCGGGCACCTTTAATTCATAACACCGCATCATAATAATCACCTCAACTCACTCAACCCCAAAGCTATAGACTCTTGTTGAAATCGACCAAAAATATTGACTACTTTCTCATAAGAACTCGTTAAAAAATGTTCTTCAACAATGTCACTAGTTTCTTCAAAGGTTTGATGACCAACAACAGTATCAAATCCACCAAGTTCGAGTTCTGCTTTAGAGCTAACTTTGTTTGCCTTGTCGAATATAACAGTGCATGAAACTTCACCATCAACATCATTTTCAACACTAGCTTCCATCTTTTCAAACCTAACGACATCAGCCTCAAACGGCACATCTTGTTTCACTCGATATGCGAATTCCAACAACTTAGGCTCAGCAGGCATATACATAAAAGCTTCTTGATTCATTGAACCAGTCATTCTAAGTATTCGACCTAAAATCTGTCGAAAATGCATTTCAGTTTTTATATTGGTGAGGTGACAACAAACCTGCAATCGTGGGATATTAGTTCCCTCACTGATCATGCCTACGGAAATTATCCATTTAGTTTTTGCATGTCTAAATTGTTGAATAATATTGGTTGGCTCATTTTCTCTGTAAGTAACAACAACGGCATCTTCGTTAAAACAGGCTTTCATTAACGTTGAAATCTGCCTTGCATGCTCAACAGAAGATGCAACAATTAATCCGGCGGCATCAGAATTTTTAGCCCTAATTTTATTTAGTTTTTTCTGTGCAGACGAAATTACGTATTTAATTACCTTTTCATTCTCAATAATCTCCTTATACGGAATGATTGATTGCGTTAATAAACACTTAAAGCTAGTAAACGTTTTAGTCTCATCGTCATCTATAACAGAAATATTATTGTTATCTACAGCGATTATCTGCGGTATACGACAAACATTATCCTGAATAGCCTCAGCAAGTCCATAAACGTAATCACATGATATTTTGTTGCTAGGATGCATATAAGTTGAAAGAACGATAGGAGCAGCATTAGAGCGCCAAGGTGTTCCTGTTAACGCCAAAGTATATTTAGCTTTATTTTGAATGTTTAATATTATTTGCTCGCCCCATGCATTCGCATTATCAATAGTAGAGCCAGCACAATGGTGGATCTCATCAAAGATCACGAATACTCGATACCTATTGAATAACTGCCAAAAGCTCTTATCGAGATACTGTAAATTTTGGTAGGTAAGAGAATGTCCTTTAGCCCCAAGTAAACCATCGAATCGTTCATTAATTCTCAACTGCAAACTTTGACTGAAATCTTGAGAAACAATGGAAGAAGGTGAAAAACAAATAATCAAATCAATCAGATTATTTTTTAATAGTTGGTCGGCCAATTCAGATGCCATTAAGGTTTTACCCGCGCCCGGTGTTGCTAAGGCTAAAAAGTGGCTATTGCCATCCTGGTATTGTTTTAAAGCTTTATTTATACAGCTAACTTGCCATTGTCTTAGTTTCATATTCTCTCTGATGGTTATCTTACTTAAGCAAGCCTTCAATGGCTCTAATCTTCCCTAGTATTTTCGTGTTATTATCTCTAGCTCTATTGAATTGCGGCTGTATTTCATCACCTAACTCAGGGAACTCTGAATAAAGCTCTTTGTATACTTCAGACTCACCTATATTCAACAGCAGTTCAGCTTTATATATATTCAACTTACCAAGTAATTGCCCTTGCTTGTCATCATGTTTCTTAAGTGGGTTTGTTGATTCACATTTAACTATTAATGTTATTGCTTTAACGTCAAAATATTTTGTTTTATTAAATCGAGTTAGGCCCGTCTTTTTCGATGTAACTATTTTAAGCCAACTCTTTTTTACCAACTTTAAAAGCTCAGCATATACCTTTCGTCCAACAGTCGAAGGATCTAAAGAAGAGTCACCTTTTAAGGCTAGATAAGCTGACCGGACATCGCTCGTTGTGAAGTGATTAAAGTTTTTCGCGACAATAATTTGAGCGACAAAAGGGTCTAGTTTCATATTTCATTATTGCTACAAAGGTTAATTATTTGATAAAAAAGTAATGTTATTGATATATATGTATATTAGTTTCATTATATGTCATGGGTTGGTTCACTGCAATATGGGAAGATTTATTCTTTTCTCTGTGGAAATTTTGAATGCAGCCCGTACAAAAATTAATTGGCATGAATATCAAAATTGCTCGAACTAAGCGTTCCATAACGCAAGCCGAAGTTGCTAATAAAATAGGCATAGAGGCAAGTTACCTAAGCCGGATTGAAAGAGGTACAGTACCTGTTTCATGCGAAAGAATTTATGAAATCATTCACCTCCTTCAATGCGATATTGGTGAAATTTTTCCGGTGCCAGAAGAAGTAGCAACACAATTTAATAAATGATAAAGGGCCGATAGCACCTCAAGTTTCTGATGCGCTCGCCCTGTAAATCAAGTTTCTGTGCTTTCTGAAATTGATAATGCATCTTCTATTTCAACACCCAAATATTCAATTGTACTTTGTAGTTTGGAATGGCCAAGTAATAATTGGATCGCTCTTAAGTTTTTTGTTTTAGCGTAAATTAGTGATGCTTTAGTTCTTCGAAGAGAATGTGTTCCATACTGGGTTATATCTAAGCCTAGTGTAGACACCCAGCTTTTAACTATATTTGCATAATAGTGATAGCAAATATGTTCTCCTAACCTCCTTGAACTTGGAAAGAGGAAGTCTGGCGAAGATAAACTTTTTAAGTATATCCATTGACTCAAGCATTGTTGAGTTTTTGGTGTTATTTCGAACTGAACTTCTCTATGAGTTTTTTGTTGCTCTATCATCGCACGGGATTGAACGAGTGATGAAGAGGATATGTCACGTACTTTTAAGCTTATTAAATCACAAGATCTAAGCTTACTATCAATTGCTAAATTAAATAAAACGAGTTGTTCAAGTTTACTTTCAATTTCTAGTCGTATTCTAATACGCCAAATTTCTTCGAGTTTAAATGCTTTTTTTTGTCCAACACGTTTACCTTTATTCCAAGCAGTCATGATTTAATCCTATTAGATGTGCGGAGCTAATAGTTAATATGAAAAGGTGACATTTATAAATAGGGATACTAATTATTGAATTGTGCAGTTACAAATACAGGCATTAATCTAGGGCGCTGTGAGGGGAATTTAGCTTTAGAACTTATAGTCTAAAAATAATTTTCTATGGCGGTTTGGGGCACAAACCGAGATAGGATTTTTCGTCAAGTATGAGCTTAAAGTTGAAGAGCAACTTATCTACATAGTGGCAATGTTTTAAATGGCGTTAAAACATCTGCTGGACTTGAGTAGACGTTATTATAAGATAAATATTTATAACGCTTTATTTTTATAAAACCGATTTTAAATGTCAATAATATCGATGATGATTACACTTTTGGCTCATTACTTATTTATGCACAGATTTTAAATTTGAATAAAAATTAACTTATCTGTTTATGATAAACCCAATAGTGGTATTTATTTTATTGAAAAAATGATGGGATATATCCGTTAGGAATGAATTTATGAATATACTGTTTAATATATATATGCTTATTTTTTTTCTTATCAATAAATCTACAATCAAATAGAAAATGATCATTGTTGCAATATGCATATTACCATTACTAAATTGCAATGATTTACTGAATAATATTCCAAGCCCACATTATAAGTTTGTGTTTATCAGTCACTTACTTGCTATCAAGTTGTTGGCGCATTATATGCACTTAAAAATAGGTCTAGTGAAATTACCAAAAGAGGTCAACATTATGTTAAATACTCAACAGTCAAATAGCAGACGTCTAATTTATTCTTTAAAACAAATGAGGGAGGGTCAAAATCAAGGTGCTTTAAAAGCTAGTGTTACACCGACATTTATTGATGAAAATTATGAGGGAGAAGATTATTGTTCATTGGAAATAAATGAAAATGAATGCTACGTACTCGGATACAATTAACTCATAACTATATTTCAGACAGTTTTACATTTTAATTGTTAAACAAGCTTTCTGTGTGGCTGTGGATTTAACTCCACAGCTCCTCGGGACTACTATTTTATCTTCAATGTTTAGTTTTTGTTAACAAACGTATTTACCCTTTTTAGCTTCCCGCAATAATTTTAAACTTTCCTCTGGCCATCTATAGGTATATTTCACTATTCCATTCAATGATTTTGAATGAGGGTTATCAAAAAAGAACAGAGTAACTTTTACCTTAATAAATTACCTTGAAATATTAATATGGGACTTTAAAAATATTTGATGACTGTTAGTTATTCTTATATTGCAAAGAATATTTAGCAAAATGCGAAAAATGTTCTAGGCTTAAGTATAACAGATACCTAGATAAGAAATTAACATGGATATAGCCAAAGAAAATCAATACTCACTATTACCTCTGCTTGTGTTAGTTGATGATGAACCAAAGGTGCTTTCTGCTTTAGAGAGAGTTTTACGTGGTTTAAATATAAATGTTCGAAGTTTTACTTCTGCTATTGAAGCATTGGACTTCTGTCAACACAACCAACCCGAAATTGTTATCTCTGATCAACAGATGCCAGAAATAGAAGGGTGTGCATTTTTAAACGAAATAAAATCATTATGGCCCCAATCTCAGCGTATTATTTTGTCTGCACATCAAGATTTCGACAAAATATCTATGGCGTTTAATTCTGGTACAGTCGATCGCTTTATTTGTAAGCCGTGGAACAATAAAGAGCTAAGATTCATTGTTGATAAAGCATTAGATAAGGCTCCATTGAAAAGTACAGAAATAGCTGAGAAAGATTTTATCAATGAACCTATAAATTTTCATGGCATTGTCGCAGCCGATGAAGCGATGAAAGAGCTATTTGTTAGTATTCGTCATGCAGCGACAACGAATGCACCTATTTTTATTACTGGTGAAACCGGTACGGGTAAAGAGTTGGTGGCCAAGGCTTGTCATAAAGAAAGTTTTCAACAAGATCAGCCTTTTATTGCCGTTAATTGTGCTAACTTTACCGAAAATTTGATGGAATCTCAGTTGTTTGGTCATGTTAAGGGCGCTTTCACAGGTGCCACTTCCTCACAGGAAGGTTTGTTTGCTGCAGCTAAATCAGGTATGTTGTTTTTAGATGAAATTACAACTTTATCAAAAACACTACAAGCTAAGTTGCTTAGAGTGGTTCAAGAACGTGAATTTACGCCACTGGGTACTAATAAATTAGAAATATTTCGTGCGCAACTTATCTCCGCCTCTTCAAATTCAATAAGGCAAGCAGTATTAGACGGAGACTTTAGGGAAGATCTCTATTACCGTTTAAACGTTATTACTTTTTGTTTACCCCCTTTAAGAGAGCGTGGTGGAGATATCGTATTAATTGCCCGTTATTTCCTTAAGAAATATAGCAAAATTGAAAACAAATCATTTATTAGGTTTTCAAAGGGCTGTTTACAAATTATTTGCCAATATGATTGGCCAGGTAACATCAGACAACTAGAAAATATTATTCATGGGATGGTTATATTAAATACAGGCGATAAGCTCACTAGCGAGATGATAATCAAAGCTTTATCTACAACCCTTGGTCTGTTAAATAAACTTGTGCCTGAAGCTCGATTTGAAGGCTCATCGAATGTTATAACAGGTAACAATCATCCTGAAATAATACCTTTATGGTTGATGGAGAAGAACGCTATTGAGAATGCGATAAATCATTGTCAAGGGAATGTTCCGAAAGCCGCTGCATTACTTGAGGTTAGCCCATCAACACTTTATCGAAAAAAACAAAGTTGGTAAACCAAGTATCGATAATAGCTTAGCACATGGCTAGATAACGCTGAACATCCATAGCTCTATTTTCCCATGATTCATCAATAACAGATTCTTTTCTCGAATTTTTAACTTGAGTGATTGCAAGTAAATCATTCATACTTTCGAGCTTTTCAAAGTCAATCAAGGGGGTTATTTCTGCATTAGCTAGCAATATAGCTTGAAAAAATGGTTTACTTTCGTCTGCGACTTGCAGATATTTTCGATAACCATCTAAGGCGTTGAAGTCTGTAGTAACTATAGGCGTTCCGCTAGCTAAATACTCTCTTAATTTCAGAGGATTACACATTTGAATTTGTTTATTGTTTACAAAAGGTAAGATCGCAACATTCCAATTTTGTATGTATTGAGGTAGGTCATTATGGGGCCTACTTCCTAGAAAAAAAACATTGGAAAACGGTTTCAGTTTATCTACATTGCAGTCTACTTTGCCGATAAAAACAAAATGCCAATCAGGTAATTTCTTAATGGTTTGAACTAGTAAATCTTGATCTAACCAGGTCGAAATACTTCCATAAAATCCGGCTATTGGCTTACCTTGGGGTAAATCGCAAGGAGCACACTCCACTTGGTCACTAAACAGTGAGAAATTGACGCCATGTGGAATATTGACTGACTTAAAACGAGGGAATTTATTTAACAGCGTTTCACTGGCGGTAAAAATATAACGAGATTTTTCGACTAGCTCTTTCTCCTTTTGCGATACAAATTGGTGATCAACACCGGCAAGGCTATTAAAATCATCTCCACAATAATACACGCAAGAGGTTTTACCAATCAGTTCTAAATAATCAACAGACGTGGGCAAAGAAGTCCAAATAATAGGATTTGTTATCGCTAGTTTTTTACATGCTAACTTTAGTTGCCATTTTAAAATGATCTTATTTAACTTTAAAGAAAGCCAACTATCTGCACATGGGATAACTAAAGGGTTAATGATGAGCTGTTTGTTACCTTCCTCGTTAAAATTTTTGTTCATTGGTTTATTAACAATGAATTTTTTAACTTTGTTAAAGAGTCTTGTAAAGTCGTGCATCGTTAGTTTTGGTTTTCTTAAACCAATTGAGTTAAGCCAAATAACAGACCTGCTCTTACCGAGCACCTTCATTATATGTTGAGTTGAACTAGGGTGCGCTCCCCAGTCTTCGCCAAAAACAATTAGAGGTCTATTTTTGCTTACGGATACTGAAGGTGATGAATTAATCATGACTTTCCTCCTTAATTGACTTTAAAACTCTTGCTGGTACACCAGCGGCTAAGACAAAGCAGGGCAAATCTTTGGTAACAATACTACCTGCAGCTACGATGGTGCCACGACCAATTGTTACCCCTGGCATTACTTTTACTCCAGTAGCTAGCCATACGTCGTCTTCTAAAGTAATATCACCCACTTGCTCTTCTATATCGGGCTTACCTAAAGCGCGTAATTTAGAGTTAACTGGGTGCCCAGGATAGCCAGCTAAATAGCAATCTCCAGCAATACGAACATTATTGCCAATGGTAATTGTTTTGCCTACCGAGATTGAAGTACGCCAAGCAATACCCACATTATCGCCAATTATTAATTGAGGAATATTATGTCCGACAGCACGGCCACTGATTGTTGTCATTGCAGCTAATCTGACTTTATCTCCCATAACAATATCTAAACTGCCAATCACGACGGGCAAGCCGCCATATAAGTAGAGTTGTTTAGGGGTATTTTTGAGCCTAGATTTAAGTAAAGGTGTGTAATAAGTGATGCGAAGTACATCGGCAATTGTCTGTTTAAAAACTACGTGAATAAAATAAAGTAGCTTAAATACAAAAGGGATATTCGGCATCTCTATCGTTTTAATTTTGAACCATAGTTTATTTATCAACTGAGCCAAAAAGCTATCACTTGTTTTAGCCCACTGCTTAGCGTGATGTATATTAAAAGTATTCATTCTACTGTCACCGACTTAGCTAAATTTCTGGGTTGATCAACATTTTTCCCTAGTATTTGGGCACTGTATAATGCGAGTAATTGCATTGGGATAACACTGATTATGGGGAGTATGGCTTCTGGCATAGGTGGTAATTCAAAGAAGTCATCTTCTTGTAGGTTGATATATTCTCTAATACTTTTATCACCAATAATAAAGAGTGGTGCATTTCGGGCTTGGACTTCTTGAATGTTTGAGAGCAGTTTATCTGTCAGGTTATTTTTAGGCGCAATAACCAGTACAGGCATTTGTTCATCAAGCAAAGCAATTGGCCCATGTTTTAACTCGCCGGCGGCATAAGCTTCGGCATGGATATAGCTAATTTCTTTCAGCTTAAGAGCACCTTCTTGTGCGATAGGGGTAAGTGCTCCACGACCGAGAAAAAGGACGTTTGAATATTTACATATTTTTTTCGCCATTGCTTTCATATCAGTACAGCGTTGTAAAACCTTTTCCATGATATAAGGCAATTGAGCAAAACTAAATATTAACTGTTTTAACTCAGCATTATTTATGAGCTCTCTTTGTTTTGCTGCTTCTATTGCCATTTTATAAAATATAGCTAACTGACAGCTAAATGCTTTGGTTGAAGCTACACCAATTTCTGGACCCGCGTAAATCTCAAATGTAAAATTTGCCTCTCGCGCAATAGTACTGTTGGCTACATTAACTAAAGCGAGAGTTTGTGCTTTTTTACTTTTTGCATAACGTAGGGCTGCCAATGTGTCAGCTGTTTCTCCTGATTGTGAAACAAAAATAGCCAATTCATTGTCTGTAACAATAGGGGAGCGATAGCGATATTCTGAGGCTATATCTATTTCAACCAATATATGGGCGTATTTTTCAAACCAAGTTTTTGCTACTGAAGCTGCATAGTATGAGGTGCCACACGCAATAATGGTGATTTTTTTTAGTTCTTTAAAATTGATTGTTGAATATTTGTTGGCGTGGCTATTAACTGACAGCCTTTTAAGTAAATCCACTTGCTCAAATATTTCTTTTTCCATAAAAGAGTTATGTCCTTCTTTTGATATTAATTTTGCGCTATTTTGGTTATTAATATAATGAATTTTTTTATTTATTGAATTACCACATAGCTTTATTTCGTGGCTGTTTAACTGAAATATTTCATTATCTTTAGGATAATAAATTTTGGCGCTGTCAGCGCCTAAAGCCATGGCATCAGAGGCCATATAAAACCCATTGTTACCCTGTGAAATAACTAAAGGACTGTCTTGTTTAATTGCGTAAAGGTTATTGCTAGAGCCATTAATTAATATACCGAGGGCATAGCTCCCTTTTAATTGGGTGATAGCTTTTTCAATGGCCTCTTCTTGTGTCATTTGCTGACTAAGGTAATGATTGATTAAATGTGGTACGACTTCACTGTCAGTCGAACTATTAAAGTGATGACCCCATTGAACCAATTTTCGCTTTAGTTCCAGGTAATTTTCGATAATTCCATTGTGTACAACAGATACTTGTCCGCATTGATGAGGGTGAGCGTTGGTTTCATTGGGCTTACCGTGTGTTGCCCATCGTGTATGCCCTATGCAACACTTTCCCTCTAACGCTTGCATAGATAATCTTTGCTTAAGGTTGTTAAGTTTACCTCTTGCTTTTATGGTTTGAATTTCATTATTAGATAATATTGAAATACCAGAAGAGTCATAACCGCGATATTCAAGTCTGCCTAAGCCATCTAATACTGGTTTAATTGCTGATTCTGCTACTGCCCCAATAATTCCACACATAATAATTACCTCTTTATATTATTAACCTACTCTAATACTTAGCAGTTATTAGGCCAAAAAAATTCACCTATAAAATCAGTTGTTTATTCTTGTTGTTGACCTTTAATTGCAATTTGCAAAGCAAGTGTTGCTAATTCGGAATACATTTGAGAATTTTAGAATAACAGCGTATATGACA
The DNA here is from genome assembly GCA_002162675.1 of Colwellia sp. 39_35_sub15_T18. Classification (GTDB taxonomy): domain Bacteria; phylum Pseudomonadota; class Gammaproteobacteria; order Enterobacterales; family Alteromonadaceae; genus Colwellia. Next base: position 18,183 of record MAAE01000031.1, read on the forward strand.
ATATTGTTGTGCTGAATGCTTAGCGTGTTGTGCTATTTTTAATAAGAACGTGGGGTTATTGATTAATCGAGTTAATGCTTGAACTAAACTTTTTACGTTATTTGGGGTATATTTTACACAATCATACCCATCAGTTAAGTGTTGATCCCAATAAGCATTATCAGCAGGAATTACTACTGCTAGTCCGGCTGCCATCGACTCTAGAATTGATAGGCCAAAAGGTTCATTTTCTGAAGTAGAGATAAATATTGACGAACTAGCTCTAATATCATTTAAATTATTAGGATCGGGAAACCAGTGAATATTATCAACTTTATTAACGTTCGCTACGTCCAAATAGGAGTCAGTTTGTGGCTCAATATAACAAACGTTGGCAAAAAATTTATCAAAGTCTTCATACTTATTATTAAGCTCAGTCATAGCAGCAATAAATAGCTCCACTCGCTTCCATCTTAATAAAGAGGCGGCCCATAAAAAGCCAATTTTGTTGTTGTTATCTTTTACTTTTATGCAAGAACAATTAATGCCATTAACAAAAGGGATAAATTTTTTATTCGCTAGGTTTTCATTATAATTATGACATTTCAAGGCGTATAAGATAGAAGCATGAGTGGATGGCAAATAAAATACCTTTTTTGCTCGTATTAAACCAAAACTGGAAATCTTAGAATTAGTAATATCCCCTTGAATAAGTTGAATAATATCTATGTTAATTATTTCACTGAGTAGGTATAGAGAAAAATCAACGCATGGTCCTGAAAAACCGATTATTTTGGTGAACCTTTTTAGTTTTATCAAATTGCTTATTAGAGAAAGTAAATAAACAAAATGCTTTAAAAAGTAAAAGATCCCAGTTGTTTGATTTTGCAGAAAACTAGGAGAGAACAACTTAAGAAAGCGAATATTACTCTCGTAACCATAGCACCATGAATCTCTATCATTTGAAATTACCCACATCTCAATATTACTGGGTAATTCCGCTATTATTGTTTTCATCACTTTTTTTGAGCCTCCCTTAAAAGGGACTGGGTCATAAATCAATACTCGTTTAGTCATGATGTTTCCCCCATGAAAATTTCAAGGTAAAGTATTTATAGGTCTTATTTAAAAAAGCCATAAAGACTGTTTTAGCGTGTAAAGTAACAAGTTGCGTTACACTATATTTGGTTTCACGCAGCATCAAGGTTTGATAAATCAGGTTGAAAGCCATAAATTGTTGCTTTAAAGAAAACTCTTTTACTATATGTTTTTGTGCATTATCAGCTAGACTCTTTCTTAAATCAGGCCTTTCAATTAAAGATATTATTGCTTCTACTAACTCATCAGTATTGTTGGGAGAGATTAATAGCGCACTTTTTTGATCAGTGTAAATCTCATCAATGCCAGAAACATTACTAGTGATGATGGGGAGTTTAGCAAGGCTTGCTTCGGCCAACGTTAGACCAAAAACCTCTTCTACAGGCACTGAAATGAAACAGTCTGCATTGCTTGAGTAGTATTTGGCTACGGTTTCGGTAGCTGAAAAAAATTTAACCTTGTCACTTAAATTTAGCTGAGAAACTAAATGAGTTAGCTTAGCTTCTTCAATTCCTGAGCCAATAATGGCAAGTTTTACGCTATAGCATTCTTTTAATTTATCTAAAGCATATAGTAATTGATGCACTGATTTTCTAGGGATTAATGACCCTATATACAAAATGACAAAATCAGTGTTTTTTGCCGATACTTTTGCTCGAATATCATATGGGTGAGAACAAAGCACTCGCTTTGGATTAATACCATTATAAATAACATCTACTTGCTGGTTTCTGAATTCCTTTTGTTTGAATAGATCAATAACTGAATGGCTAACACCTACAATGTGATCAGCGCCATGAAACAATAATGTAAGTCTGTCTTTATACATATAACGAGCATGTAAATGGAGTAATATTGGCGTATTTGTAAACTTACATACAGGTATCATCCATTGACAAGGAGCACCATTATTAGAATGCACTAAATTTATTTTGTAGTCTTTTATTAACTTCTTAGCTTTAGTAAGTAATTTAAAGAATTGTCCTAACTTCCATCGAGGCAAGGTCCAGTAGCCAAGGCAAACAAAATTATCTTTGATAACTTCAACGCCCAAATTCAACGCCTGTTTTGCTAAAGCATCGCTATTACACCAAAGTATAGGCTCGTAATGGTTTTCTTTGGCTGATTTAAGTAGATCCAATAAAACAATTTCACTTCCTCTAATCCAGTCATCGCCATAGTGAACATATAGAATACGCGGTTTAAACATTTTATTTTGTTCTGTAGTATCAGACATTTTCACTTCCTTTTAATTGCTATTGCTATTGGTTGCAGTTTGCGTACTAAACGTTTTGGGAATGAAGATAACGGTTTAATGCGATAACTAAAGCTACTTGTAAATAAATTGGCCAGATAAAGCCTTGTGTTAAAAACGTTCCAGAAACGATAAAACCAATAATACCTGCGGGGGCGGCATTGACTGCTACCCTTATGCCTGGTGAATGATGCTCAAGGTTGACTTTTTTCAACATTTTTAAAGATATGAGTAAAGTACTGACAATTAATGAAACAAATAATATAAAGCCAACAAAGCCAGATTCCGCCAGAACACCAAACCATGTAGAGTGTACTGCGTGGTTCAATCCATCCCAATGAGTGCTATAGGAAAAGTAATTGTAATAAAAATTGCTGATACCTACACCAAAAACAGGGTTGTCTAGTGCCATATTCCAAGCAGCTTCCCAAGCATACAGTCGTCCCATTGCTGACTCGTCTATCCCTTCTTCTGCAGCCCCTCCGGATGCTCTTTCACTGATCCCTGCAACGATAAATAAAATGGCTATTGAAATTGCACCACCTGAAAACAATAAAACTTTGGATCGTATGCGATTGTAGGCAAATATACTCGCTACAGCTAAAAATCCCAACAAACCTCCTCTACTTTGAGTGGCTAGCAGAGCATAAAGTAAAATGCAAAAAGTACTGAAACTAAATAAACGTTCAATTTTAGAGAGTGATTTTTCTAGAAAAGTGGCTATAGCGAAAGCCATGGGGTACAAAAGTACTAGGGCTAAATCATTTGGATCGCCAAGTAAAGAACCAATATTTCTTCCAATAGTGACCCTAGTACCTTCAACCAAGCCAATATTATTGAATTTGTTAAATAAGGCGACCAGTCCAACACAAGCGCCTGAAAAAATAAATGCTCGGCTTGCCGTAATAAAATGATTTTCCTTGTGCATCATCCAGGCAATAACAAACGTCATTAATATTATTTTACTGTAAACACCTGTCCAAGCTTTTGTTGCTACAGATACATTACTAGAGAAAGGGATACCAAGTGTTACTAATAAAAAAAACAATATTAAGAAACTAAATTGTGGGCACCAATAAGGATGAAGGTTTTGGCTAATTGTTGTCCGCAGGAAAATAACAAATAGAGAGGCTAATGCCAGTAATAGAGGTAACTTTAATGGCTCTAGAAAAGGAAAAACCTCATGAATACGAAAGAAAGAAAATATTACAAAACCTAAAACGATATAAAAAGAGAAATTAACTATACCCCAAAGAGCAAAGGGTATTAATCCTATAACAACAAGGGTTATGGGGTGAGGGAAATAATATAACCCTAATGTTATTAGCATTAATATAACTAACATGCTTGTCATATTTAGCGGTGTATAAGTCATAAATCCCCTTAACTAATTTGACCAAACCAAGTGACAACAATTGCGGCACTAATTGCTGAATATAGGTACCCGAACTTGTAAGGAAGGTAGACCTTTTTTTGGCTAAAATAGTAGAAAAGCCCCATGCGTATCATATTCGCAGCAATAAGCGCAGTAAGTGCACCCTGCACCTTAAATACCGGTATCAACATGACCAATAAAAGCCCACCAATACCGCAAGCGATTAAATTAATATTCATTTGAACTTGTGAGTTTTTTTCTACGAAACACCCCAGATTTAATAGATCAGTTAACATTTTTAATAAGGTACAAAGCAGTAACCAAGGTAGAATAACAATAGCGGTGTGGTAATCTTTAGGTGTTAAATATTGAATAAGTATTGGGCCTAATAAACCAATAGCACCACATATAACAACTGAAAGAATACCGCCAAGTACTGCGAAATGTGCATTTATGTTTTTACCATCTTGTTCTTTAAGTACTGAGAACCGCTTAGGAAACCACCATAACGTAAAAGGCTGAATAAGAAGGGTAGGAACTAAAGCAAACTTGATTGCTATAGCATATGCAGCAATTTCTATGGCCCCAAAGTGCTCTGCGAGTAACCATCTGTCCATGCCTGATAATGTAAATGTAGCAGCACCACCAATAAAAATAGGGCCTGAATAATAGATAATGTGCTTAAGATGTTTCATTGAAAAACTGATGTAAGTTTCTTTTAGTTGAATAACGCATAATATTATTGCCACAACTATCGCAGATACAGCCCCAGCTGCTAAAATACTAGTGATACCCCATCCCTTGTTCAGCCAATAAAAAGTGAGTGAAACTTGCAATAAAACCTTCAACATCGAAACAGTAAAAAATAATCCTGCTCGGTCAGTGATCCGTAACCATGCTAATGGAATATTAATTAAGCCCCCAACAGAAAGTGCTACGCCAAGTAAATAGAGTTCATTCTCTTTTATACCTCCAGGTAAATAAATCAATAAATTTTTAGAATAAAAATGAAAAGTTGCATATGAAATAATAGTAATTATTCCAGCTACAAATAAACATTCAGAGGCGTGAAGTTTCTTTTTTTCAATGCCATCAGCTAAACCTACAAAACGATATAATGCTTCAATAAGACCAAAACCTAAAATAATTGAAACTATATTAGAAAATACTACGAGTACCTCTAATCGGCCATAATCTGATGGCATTAGATAACTGGTATAAATAGGTAGCATGATTAAAGAAATTCCTTTCATAAGAAAAATGCTTAGGCCATAAAGTGCAGATTGATTTAACAAGTTTTTATATCGACTATTTAACATGTGAGCCACCTATTAGTGCTTTGCGGTAAACATTGAAAATTAGAGGAATAACCGCGTCACAAGAAAAGTTTTTTCTAATATGCGAATAGCCAAATAAAGACATATCATTTCGCTGTTTTATTGATAACGTCTGGCTCCGTTTAATTGATTCAATAAAGTCAGCTTCATTAAATGGTGTTATTAGCCAGCCGGTAAGGTTATTGATTACAACCGATGAGATGCCACCAATATCAAAACTAATGACAGGAATCCCCCTAACGAGTGCTTCAATTGCAACCAGAGGTAACCCTTCTTCTCTACTGGTAATACATAACAAATTAATCTTTGCCCAGTATGGTTTCATTGAAGTGACATGCCCCACTAATTTGACGTTGTTAGTTGCGGTAGCATTTATTTCCGCTAACATCGGTCCATCGCCATATATTGAAAAAGTGTATTGGGGTAATTGCTTCGCTAGACGAAGAAATACATCAGGGCCCTTTTCAAAACTTAATCGACCGACAAAAGCTACTTGAGTTGATTGCTCCGTTGTTTTAAATAATTGAGTGGGTAATTCAACAAAGTTTTGTATCACGTCAGCGGTTAAATTTGCTGTTTTTTTGATTTGTTCAGATACACAGATACAGGTTGAAAATTGAGCCGTTAGACAGTCTATCCAGCGATATAACCTAATTTTTATATTACCTTTTTCGCCAGAATGAAAGGTTGAAACGACTGGCTTATTCGATAATCTACAGCAAATTCGGCCGATAATACCGGCTTTATAACCATGAGTGTGTACAAGGTTGATATCTGACTTTTTTAACAATATTAAAAGCTCTTTGAAGCCACCGTTTAATTTAATTAATATTGATTGAAGAAATTGTTCTGATTCAAATACGGGATGCTCACCAAAGTTATTTAATAAAATGATTTTTACGTTGTGACCTGATTTATGAAGGCCTTTGGCAAGGTTAGCAACATGAGTTTCTATACCTCCATAATTTTTACTATCAAGTAATAAAACAATGTTTAGATTTTCAGTCGTCATAATAAACCTATTAATAAACGCACCATATATTGAGTTTGCATAAAGTAGGCCAGTTGAAAATACGGTTTAACCCCCTATAAATAGCCGTTTATTTATGGAATTGTATTTTTATTCTCAAATTGCGTAAATTGATGGAGTATTGCAAAGCAAATTAGTAAATATTGCGAATTAAATGTGAGGTAATCAATAAGGTTTAAATTTAAGCTAAAATCTATAGAAGAGATTTTATTATGCTGCGTTGGTAAAACCGATGAAAACAAGATTATTAATACCATTAATACTTATATTAATGCCAAGTATTATCTGGTTGTTGTTGAAACAGGTTCACTCACCTTGGTGGCTTGAAAACGCTTTATCAACCTCTTTTATTATCCTAGTTTTTTATTGTATTTTAATGTTAACGCTTATTTACTTTGTTTCTTATTTACATTGCTTAGGCTATTTCTTAATTAATTTTATTCTGGCAATACTTTTAAATAATACCGTCACTTTAAGTAAAGGCACTTGTAATGATCCCATTGTTTTTTTTCAATTCAACATGAAATATAACGAAGGGGAATATGAAATAAATGAATTGATCGAGCACCTTGTAGAAGGGCAATATCATTTAATTACGTTACAAGGAGTAAGCCAACGATCAAAACGGCAGATTGTCGAAAAGTTATCCCCTTATTACCCTCATTTTATTCTTGGCGAAAGTGAACATCGACAAATTTATAGTGACCAACTTCTGTTTAGTCATTATGGCTTTCATAATATTAAATATTATAAAAGTGGCAACAACTCATTTTTAATTAACAGCCAATGGCAGCTACCTTTTAGTAACATCAGTTTGTACACATTACATCCGCCATCACCACGTAATGAAAAACTATGGCAAACCAGGAATAAAATAATTTATCAATTAAAACATGCTATTAATAGGTCTTCTTTGAAAGTTAAGGTAGTGGTAGGTGACTTAAATCTTTCAAAAAATTCAAGTAGAATAAAGCTATTAGGGCATGAGATGAATACAGAGTTTGTAAATTCATGGCCGAATAAACATTACGTTTTTAAATTTTTGGGTTTAGCGATTGATCATTTCTGGGTATCAAAACCAGCAACAATTTGTTCAAGACAACGAATTGAAAAGTTCAATTGGTCAGATCATTTTGCCGTAAAAACTAAAGTTGATTTCAAATATTAATGACACGAGTTTCTAGACAGATATGTTGAGTAAAACCATATTTGCTAACCTCTTTCTAAACTTAGCCATTAACTTAGGAAATATCCGGTTAAGGCGATAGCTTTCTCTTTGCAATTCAGTTAACAGCGAGGGATTACATTTATCATTTATTATCGAGCCGATTAAGTTAACCTTTTTGACTTTCAGCTTTTCAATACTCTCTTGTATCGAGCTTGCTGGTGTTTTTCCTGCTTCAATCACCAATACAGTGCCTTCGCACACTTCACAAATGATCTCTGCAGGTATATTGCTTTGGTTTAGTGAGGTTAATGCTGATGTGTCAAAGATAATACAGTCGAAATTAACTAACCATTGGCTAATGGATTCAAGTAGTAAATTACTTTCACGGTATTGCAAAACATCACGAATATTTTGAGGAGCAGGGAGTAAACTATAACCTTTAGCTTCAATAGAAATAATTTTATTTTCAGTAACAGGGCTTGTCATTGACATACGTAATCTTTTGGATAAAACAGGATTGAAAGTATTCATTTCAACCAGCAGAACATTCTTACCAACAACTTGCGCTCGTTCAACTATAGCTTGTGCAACCGTCGTTTTACCTTCTCCAGGTTTAGCAGAGCTAATTGCTAAGGTTTTATAACCAGAACCAATCGTTTGATTATAAATGGCTTCAACTTCTGCATAATGAATGGGTAATTCTTGCATATTATAACCCTCCAACAATGGCAACAAGCGAAACTACACTTAGCATGTCTTTGACATTAGACATAAATACATTCCAATTACTTTGAGATATGTCAGGTACAAATATTGTGTCTCCAACACGCACCATGGGTAATTTGGTAAAATCAGGATGTTCAATAAACATTTCTAAATCAAAAACTTTACTGACATTTTCTTTTGAATAACTTCGAGAGATATTTACAACCATAATCTTTTCTAAATAAGCTGTTTGAGTTGGGCCTCCTGACTCAGCCAATATATCTAATATTGTCATGTCTGAGCTGAACTTGTAGCGTCCAGGTTTTTCTACTGCACCTATTATTCGAACCGTTTGTTCTTTTTTATTGTCGAACCATGGTTTGTTTCTCTCTGGTACGTAAATAGTGTCACCCGATTTCACTAAGGGTAACAGGGTTTCATCGCCTGTTTCGAAGTACAAACCTAAATCAAGCGTGCTGACCTTACTTTCAAAATTATTACGATGGGTAATTTTTATATTGTGAATATCGGCGTGTTGGTTCGGCCCATCAGCGGCTGAAAGTATATCTAAAAAGTGTAATTTATTATTAAAAGCATATCGCCCTGGTTGGCCTACCTGCCCAAAGACATAAATTGAAGACTCTTGAGATTGACGTAACCACCGAGCTTTATTATCGATAACATCACGTGGCCGTTCACTGATAAAAATAGTGTCTCCGGCCGATACTTTGGGTAATAAAGAAAAATCACCTCCTTCTGCGACAAAACTGTCTAAATCGAAAGGCGGCATCCGTTTCTTTTGATCTTTCTTAAGTACTATTATTTGAGACATGTCAGCATCTTGAGTGGGTCCACCAGCATGAGCTAAAATATCAAGAAAACTCATTTCATCGCCCCATTCATATCGACCAGGTTTTTTCACCGCCCCTATTACTTTAATAGCTCTATCAGGGGTGATCTTAAGCCAAGATTTTTCATTCATGTCGGTTTTTTCAGGAATAAAAAGTGCATCTCCTGGCGATATCGTGGGAATTTCGACTTGTGTTAATCCTTCTGTATAAGCTTGTAAGTCAAAAGCATCAACCTTACCTGTTGTGCGAATAATTCTAATTTTTCTAGACTCGGCAAATCGAGTGGGACCTCCCGCATTGGCTAATATATCAAAAAATTTAGTGCCTGCGGGCGCTTCATATGCTCCTGGCTTAAAGACTTCTCCCATGACATAAACCGTCCGTAGGCCGCTTTTAACTTCCTCTTCTTGTATAGGAATAAATAAGGTTGACCCTGCAGTGATTTTTGGCATATGAGAAGCATCACCGGTATCTAAATATGTTTTTAGGTCAAAAAACTCAGGTGTACCATTGTTAATTACGCGAATATGTTCAACGCCGGCATAGCGTGTTACGCCACCAGCTCGCATCAACATATCAACAACGGTATTACCTTCTTTAAAAGAAAATACACCAGGTTTAAGTACTTCACCAAATACCTTAATTGCGGTTTTTGCCTCGGAACCATCACCACTAGCTGATAAGGTTGCTGCATCGAAATCCATTTGAACATTACCAATTAAAGGCGAGGCAGGTACAAATATTACATCTAAGGGCTCAATTTTAGGTAGAATTGCAAAGTTGCCTGTGTCTAAATATTTTTTATAATCAAAGACAGTTACCTTACCTTGACGGTTCAGCTGTATCCTATCGAGTTGAGCACCTGCTACGGCACCTCCTGCTTTTTGCAGTGCCATTTGTATATTTCCGTCTTGAGGTAAATCTATCATTCCAGGAGTTTCAACAAAGCCTAACACTTGAATCGGTACTCGCCTTTCAATCAAATAAACCTTAAAATTATTTATAGCGCGATATTCTTTGCCTAATAGTTTAGCTAGGTCTTCGTTTACTTGAGTAAGTGTTTTACCAACAATTGAAACTTTACCTACTTCAGGCAAATTGAGCGTGCCATCCCGCTTTACTTGAAAACTGTTTTCGAAATCAATTTCTCCTGGTATTTCAATTTGTAATACATCACCTGGCTTAATGATAACGTCGAACTCTTGGGCTTGACTCATGCTAATAAATAGACACAACAAAGAATTTATTAATAATTTAGTCATGGTCAACATCCTTTATAGTATTGTTTCCACGCTTATTTAAGAGCAAGGTCAGAGATGTATAGCGATTAAACACTCTAGACACATCACTTTTTTCTAATTCCCTGATATTGTTTTCTCCTTGACCTTGAATACTTAATTGTGCTGCAACAACCCCTCTATCGGTAAAGTATTTTGCCACGCTATTAGCTCTTTTTTGGCTTAACAACATGTTATATACATCACTGCCTTTGCTATCAGTATGGCCACTAATGAGTAGTTTTGAGTTGGGATGGTCTTTTAGTAAATCAATAAGTTTGTTTAAAGATTGATAATAGATAGGTTTTATTTCATTTTGATCAAAGTCATGCAGAGTTTCGGTGATCAAAACGTGTTTATTACTCATACTGCTTTTTTGCATCGATGTATTTGTGCACTGGTTAAAGTCACCTTCACGATACCAGCTTTTTAGCACTGTTTTTTTATTCGTATAAGCACAGCCTAACTGACCATTGATATATTGATTTATACAGCGAATTTTACGAAATTGCCGATCCAAATCGACCAATGTTATAAAGGCATCTTTTTCCATATCAGCATTATGTTCAGCTGTAGCACGCGATAAATATGTGTATGCAATAGCTAACTGACCAGAAATACACTGTTTAGACTCTTGTTGCTCCAATAGCATCAGTTGTGACTCTGCGTTGGAAATATACATTTGCATTTGAGTTTTGCCTAAACTTGACGACCTGCCACCATTAGCAAATAAACTAATATCTTTATCGACTTTGTTGGATGAGCTACAGCCTGTTAGCAATATGACAGTGCATAAGAACAACAAACTAGGCTGGATAATCATTAGCTAGCAACTTGTAAGTTGGGCGATGTTTCTAAGTAACAATCGATACTTTGATAACAATTTATAGTGCTATCTAAAAAGAGCATTTGAAATAACTCTAGCGGTTGCTGCATTAATCCAGTAACGCTGACACTAAAACCTTTGGCTACCATTCTTTTATATAAAAAGACGATCGCGCCAATGCCTGACGAGTCGATAAAAGGAACTTGTTTAAGATCGAAGACGATATTTGTACTTAATTTACTATATTTTTCAATATCATCTTTCATGATATTTACTGTATCGGCATCAAAGTTTCCAATGAGTGTAATAATAAAATCGTTATTTAGAGTATAAGTTTCTTTTAACATAACAGTTCCACCTTTTAAGTTAATTCACTATTATGATTTGCAAAGATTAAGCCATTAATAATATCTAACAATATCAATGTGTTGCTATCGTCGTGGACTCTGCTGCTTCATTGGGAATCAAAATGGAATGCAAAATGCGAATAATGAAAAGTAAGTGATAAATTTAAAAAACTATTGGTAAAGACTGACAATGGATATAGATAGTGAATTTGTTGTTATAGTTTAATTAGTTCAAGTAATTGTTCTTGAAAGAATTGATGTTGATGTCTACCGTTAATATCGGCAGGAAGGTCTGCGATGGTATATGGTTTACATAGGTCAGTGACATGAGATATACGATGGTGGGGAATTAATGAATGAACTGTTTTCGTTAATCCAAGCTTTCTAATAAATTCGAGTTGGTAGTGTGTTTCGTCATATTGGTTGTTAAACTCATTTTCTACATTGGTTATAAAATAGACTTTTAGATCCGTATTTTGATTAATGACATCTATCACTGCCCCCATTAATAAACTAGGTAGAGTACTCGTATAAAAGCTTCCAGGACCTAGAAATAAAATATCGGCATTTTTTAAAGTGTCTAAAACTTCTTTACTTGGTTTTACCGCTGGCGTTAATGCCAAGTTCTTCACCCCTTGGTTAGCATGATCATCAACTGCAATTTCACCAAAGTAGGAATGATTTGATGAATGACTTACAAGATGAGTTACCGTATCTGACATAGGTAAAACATTTGCTTTTATGTCTAGATATTCACGCATCACCTGCACAGTTTCAGTAGGTCTGAGACAAAGGGAATCAACGGCGCAAAACATTAAGTTTCCTAAACTATGCCCTGATAAATCGCCTGATTTATCAAACCTGTATTCAAACAGGAGTGCTTTAGTTGATGATTTTTTACTGAGCTTTGATAAGCAATAACGAATATCTCCCCAAGAGATTGTATCGCAGCTATCTCTTAAACGGCCGGTAGAGCCACCATTATCTGTAGTAGTAACAATGCCAGTTAAATTAACAAAGTTAAAATCATTGATAATTGATAATAGGTGGCCTAAACCGTGTCCTCCACCAATACAAGTCACATTAATATCTGTCATAGGTTAGACTTATCCTTCTATATTATGTCGTATTACAATCCACGTCCTAACATCATAATAAGCAGTGTTTTAAAAAATACATTTAAATCCATTAATAACCACCTATGTAGTTGAGTAAGTGATAACGAGTATGCAAAGTCGTAAGATATTTTATTTTTAACATCGTCAATGCAGGTATCATATCCTTGATTTACTTGTGCTAAACCTGTAATTCCAGGAGTTATATCGTAAGTACGCTCAGAATAGAATGGGATTTTTTTATCGAGCTCTATCACTATTTCAGGTCTTTCAGGTCTAGGTCCAATAAGCGACATATCACCTTTTATAACATTAATAAGTTGAGGTAATTCATCAAGGCGAAATTTTCTAAGTAACTTACCGATGGGGGTAAGTCGATTGTCATTGTGTGATGCCCAAACAGCGCCCGAAATAGCTTCTGCATTGTTAACCATGGTGCGAAATTTGATCATATTGAAATGAACTAATTTTTTTGAATTTAATTTCCCCACTCTTAATTGACAATAAAATACGCTTCCTTGTGACGTAAATTTTATCATTAATGCAATCACTATAAAGAGGGGGAACGTTAGTATTAAACATACTATTGAAAATACTAAATCAATAGCTCTTTTAAATACCAAAATTCTTGGGTGAACAAAGCTACTGTGTTTCATAATATCCCCTAAATTTTAGTCCAAACTTTTTCTTGTAAACCAAATATGTATTTTAAAGACCCCTTTAAAGCAAACCAGTAACCATTAACCATATAACAGATCAGTTTTAACGCACTCAATTTGGGAGAAAAATGAAATAGATTAATGAGCATAACAAAGCTATATAAACAAATTTGGCAGGCCAATAACAACATAAAAAAGAGATGAACTGGCACAAGATAAATATTACAAACCAAGATAAATACGAATATAAAAGGCATTATTGCTCTTAATGCTTTACCCGATGCGAAATTTATCGCATTCCAGCCATATTTAGGTGATAACAAAGGCAATAAATAAACAAGTTGTTGAAAATTACCAGCAGCTATTCTTAAACGCCTATTCATATCTTGATCTAGATTAACTTGTTCAAGCTCTATGGCAACAACCCTAGGCTCATATATCACACGGTACCCGAGTTTAATCACATTCATGGGGATCAAAAAATCGTCATTAATGGTATCGGTTGGAATATCTTCGTAACAAGACTTCTTCAATGCATAAAAAGCACCGTGAGCTCCTAGAACACTAGCAATAGAGCTTTCTCTTGATTTAATCATAGATTGATATCGCCAATAACATTGCTCACCAGCGGTTCCTTTTTGAGCAAATTTGTATCCACCCGAAACAGCACCAACGACAGGGTTTTTAAAATGGCTGTCCAACATAAGTAAACTATTAACTGGTAATAAGGCCGAAACATCACTAAAGACGATATTGTCAAATTTTGCTCTTGTTACACCATCTTTAATAACCGCCACTTTGCCTCTATTTTCTTTAAAGTTTATCAATTGGTACTTTAAATCATGACAGGAAAGTTCAGTGAAAGTTTGCAGAGCAATATCATGAGTATCATCGTGACAACCATCACAAAGCAAAATAAATTCATATCGGTCACTCGGATAGTCAATGAAACTCAAATTTCTAATTTTCTCTGCAATAAATTTAGCTTCATTGAATGCAGGAATAATGATAGAAAAACAAGTTAGCTTTTTATCTTCTGCGCTAAAAGTATAATGACGGTTTGTAATTGTAGGTTTATCTATTTTTTTATTCTTAGTAACTAATTTAAGCATCACGGGATAAAAAACATGATGATAGGTCACTAAAAATATTGCCAAAATAAAGATACATATCAGTATAATGTTTAACATAGCTTTCTCCTTAAATCAGATCGAGTTAATGAAACATATCGTTTAATCATGCTGTTGATTGAGCGCTGTTTTTCTATGAATGCTCTGGGGGAATGATTTGTCTTTTGATTTAATGAACATAGAAGCGCGTGTGATAGTAATGTCGGGTTATTAGGTTGCACAACCATACCAGTTTCACTACAGATGGCTTCCTTACACCCGCCAACATCTGTTAATACAGCAGGTACACCACAAGCTTGGGCTTCCATTGGGGATAAAGGAAGTCCTTCGTTACTTGATGAAAGACAAAAAACATCTATTAATGGATAAAATGTAGTCATATCATCAATATGACCTAAAAAGAAAACTCTTTTTTCTAAACTTAGGTTAATAACTAATTGTTTTAGTTTATTTTCTAAACTACCAGTACCAGCGAGCAATAAACCAATATTATCAGGCAAATTGTGTAGTGCTTTGATTAATACATCATGAGCTTTAATTGACTCTAATCTAGCAGCACAGCCAATAAATTTAAGGTTTGTAGGTAAACCCGCATTTTTTAGTAGCTTTTGTTTACTCACTGTCGATGGTTTAAATTTAGTAGTATCAATACCATTAGTAATTACAACCGGATTCAATGATGGCATTAAGTGATTTATTTGTGTGGCAACAAATTCAGCGTCTGCAACATAAATAGGGCGAATCAAAGTAACGAAAAACCTCTGTAGTATCCTAGGTTTTAATTTAGCTAAATGCCATGCATCATGCTCTGTATGTATAATATTATTAATATTGGCAAGCCTTGCTGCGATACCACCATAAATTAATGGGCCAATATGGTGGGTATGTACATACATAGGATTAATTTTATTGAAGAATAACTTTAACTGAGTAAAAATGTTTGCTTGCCAACCAGGTTTTTTGTCTAACATGTGGATGAAATCTTTAAAACCATCAATATTATTCCAGTAATATTTAATGTTTTGTTTTTCTAAAGAAATGATATGTACATCAAAAAATGGTTGTGCGGCTCGTTGAAACTCCAGTACAAAGCTTTCGATACCACCTGGCTTTAAGTGTTGTACAACATGAACAATGACTTTTTTCATAAGTTATCTCCTACATATTTCTTCGTCATAATTCGTGGCAGTCGAGTTATGACTGGACTTGAAGTGATTAATTCTAGTTGATACCTTGCACGGATCGATGTATCTGTTAATTCTGAGAATAAAGCTAATCCACAACCTAAACATATACCACCAATAACGCCGGCAAATAAAAAAATAGAAATTGGAAAGTTTGTCGGAGCGGTAGGTTGGTATGGTTCATCGATTATTTTTATTCTTTCTGGTTGTTCAAATTTACCAAGTGCACCAGTTATTTTTGCTTTTTCATAGCGGTATAGTAAATCACTGTATAAACCACGTTTAACCTTAAGATCTCTCTCTAGTGTTAATAACTTCCTTTCCATTTCAGCTGTTCCGGCAAGCGATGCTTTTAATGTCTTAGCTTGCTTTTCAATAGAGTTGATCTCCTCTTTGATTTTCTCTACATGGCTGTCTGCGAGTTGTAATTCTTGCAATTGTGAGACTAATAATAGATTTTGACTATTATCAATTTCACCCTCTTGCATACTACTCGCAATCTCCCATAAACGATTTAGGTCAACTTCAGTTATCTTGTATGACGCTTTACTTTGAGATTCTCGTTCGTTCTCAAGCTGTGATAATTTTCTAAGTGATGTTTCAACTTTACTATGTTGATCTGTATAACGTGAGCGTAAAATAGCCAGCTCACTTTTAGTTTTTACTATGCTTTGTTCTATTTCACTCATCACAGGGTCAACTTGAGCGAGCCTAGTACGAATGGTTCTTTTAGCAGCAATAGCACCCGACAATTCGATTTTTTTCTGTTCGAGTAAAATGCTTAATTGACTGACACGATTGCTATTTGTGCTATAAAGTCTAGGCAAGTGTTCAGCATTATACTGTTTGAAATTAGCTAACCTAAATTCTGATTCTTGTAAATCAGCTGTTTTTAATGTTAATTGGGTTGTTAAAAATGATTCAGATGCATCAATTGCTGACAATTCTGGAGCCAAAAGTTTTTCCAAAAACCTTTCCCTAACCGCTAAGAGCACATTAACGATATTTTCGGGTGAGTCAGTCTGGTAAATAAGTTTTACGAGATCTTTACCTATTAACTTGACCTTAAGTGCCGCAGATAATTCTTTAACTAATTGGTCTTTTTGAAAATCTGTAGACTCCTCATTAATTAGTGCTAAATCTTGCGCGACATTAATTAGCGTATGTCGGCTATGGAGTAAAGTATCTAGGGTGGTCATTCTGTTTTCTAAATCAGTTGATACAGATAAGTCTTCAAGAAAAGGATTCATTTTGGCACTTTCTTGTACTAATATTGTGGTGTAAGCTTGCCAAGTCCTAGGAGCGATAAAGCAAATGATTACAGCAATAATCGGCAATACTATTACTGGAAATAAGATTAAATATCTATGTCGCCAAACCGCTGCTAAAAAGAGGTGAATATTTATGATTACTGATGTGTTCATCTTATGCACCTATAACTAAGTTAATGGTGTCAGTTGACAATTTAGGAGAAAATTTAATAGTTACTTTATTATTAAAGTGACTAATATATAGTCGCAGTACCTTGGCCCGTGTCATCGAAAGCGCCAGTTGGTCGAGTTTATTTGTCCCTTTAGCAAGTGCAATTGTAATAGTAATATTTTGGTTTTGTTTGGCTACTAGACTGGTGAGTTTTGTTTTATCATTGTAATTTAATTCTGTATTATTCACTTTATAAGTAAAAGTGTGATGTTGTTCTGCTACTTTCTTTGAAATAAGTAAAGCATGGATGCTCGTCAATACACGCTTATTTACCGTTTTATTGTTTTCGACGTTATCTTCTTGTTCGATTAATGCTAATGACTCATATATCGATGTAGAAACACAACCTGTACAAATAAAAATAATCATAATAAAAATGCAGTATAATGAAGTTTGTTTCATGTCTAAATGCCTTTTTTTCTAATACTACAGTAGTAATATCAATTTACATGCCAAATCATTTGTCATTGTTTTTTAAGACGTTTTATTGTGTTTTTTTTTATTTGCCGAAATTAGATGGTTTTTTTCTCGTTATGCATTTCAAAATGCAAGTCATAACAGTTCCATTAATAATAGTTTCATTTTTAATATTGGCTGTATTTTTACTTGAAAGTTAGTTTAGGTTGATAGTTATTTGAAAGTAAAAACCTTCTAATTAATAACTAAGTAGTTGGTTTTTACAGTTTTGTGGAAGAGGAGTGATGCTAATTGCTATTCAAATAGTTATTTTCCATCTTTTACCTGATTTGGATATATCCCAGTAAATATTTATTGGTTTTGCGCTATTTTCAATAGGCCAAATTTGAGCTAATAACCGGAATTCAGCCGTACTTAAGGATAAATTGAATAGTTGCTCTTGAGTTGTAAGTAATGTCCTTAACTTACAACTGTCATAATTTATTTTAACCTTATTATTTTCATCAGAGAAATCGGTGCATATATTTATAAAGTAACTGACGGCGGTTGATGGAGAAATGGGTAGTGTAACTTCCAAATTAGCATCTGATATAAAATCAAAATCTGGGGTACTCATTAAATCGCTTGTGGCGATAGTGTTTTGTGTTGATATTTCAATTGGGGAAGGGCTTTCAACCGATTCTGTTGATGAATTATTTCCTTTTTCATCACCTCCACCGCAACCCGTAATTAATATAGTTATGTTTAACATTATGAGTGTAATTAAATTGTTCTTCATCACTTCTACTCCCTTATATCGCTATTTTGGTATTAATAAAGTTTTGAATTAACTGCATTATTTTGAGAGAACCAGCTGGTTTCTTTATTACCATTGCTTTCTACAAATAATTGAAAGTTAGGATATGCTTGTAATATGTCAACCATTTCACGGGGATGTTTCCACTCCTCTAGAGAGCCTGGATTTATAGCTAACGCCCAAGGTAAACCATTACTATTTTGATAGTTATAATTAACCGAAATTTGAGTTTTATCGTCAGCTACACCGAACATATTATAATCAGCTTTAGACGTTGGTATTTTGTTTTTTAGATGGATTTCTAGAGCTCTACCAGGGTGATAAAATAGATCACCATGATAGGTAGCTTCTTTGGCAAATATAAATGGGTTATAAGGTGCTTCAGGAAACTGAACTAATGATATGGGGTTAATAAACGGCACTGTTACGCTGAAGTTCATTTGAGATGCATTACTGCAATTTGCTTCTGTTTTATAATAAGAACAACTTTCATTTAGTTGAATATGACTACGTAAATCATCAGTGATTTTAATTACTAAATATTGTGTATCTTCTTCTATTGCATTAGTTTCTTGTAAAACACCATTGATTTCAAAACGTACTAGATCTCTATTTACATTACTAGGTAGGATATTGTCTAATTGGATAGCAAATCCATTGTGATAAGAGGCGCCTAGTGCTTTTAATTCACCTTGAAATTCAATTTGTTTTACTTCGAATGCATCGTTTAATAATAATGAAGAGTTCTGTAACATAACAACATCATTCATATCGTAATCACCTTGTTCCGGCCAGCTATCTTCAAAGGCAATGTAGTACGGTGTATCTTGAATTTGGCTATTACCAGAGTTAGTTACTAGTACTCTATAATCTTCAACTTCACCATCAGGGACACCACCACTAGCGACTATTGAAGCTATTGAAGTGAATCTAGCTCTTGTCCAAGTAAAACCATTTAAAGCACTTACTGGTGTATTGACAAGGAACACTTCGGTTGTATTATCCATATATTTATCTGAAATTAATTTTTCTTCTTGTGAAAACTTACCATCACGATCCCAGTCACCCCATATATTTATGTAGCCAGCACCTGTAGCTTTTACTTGAATGAGACTGTCACTGCCTGCTAATAAAGGTGTTAAATAAATAATACCGTCATCTTGGTCTACTTTAGGGTAGACATTAGCATTATGCTCAGTGGTTATATTATTGCCTAGATAGACATTGCTGATACCGTGTCTTGCACCATTACTAAAAAGTGTAGTTCCGTAACTGTCTGGAGCATCACCATAGTCAGTTGTTGCAGCAATAGATTCATCAATAACAGGGGCAACAGCACAACGTGCACCATCGTTTTGTGACGCGTTAGGGCCGTAGGCAAAAAATGTCGCTTTTGGGGTTACATCATCAATGTTAATAATAAAGACAAAACCATCATTGTTACGACTAATATAGAAATTGCCCTCAACATCAAAGTAAACGGCGCCAAAGGTACCTGATTCCCCTACATTACCTAAGGCAGTTAAGTTACCGTTAGTGACGTTTATTTGATAAAGTTGCCCATTTTTATCTACAGTGTAAGCAAAACCATTATCAGGATGAAAAGCAAAATCAAAAATAGGGATCGACAGACTTTGCCCATTAATAATTTTTTTTACTTGTAAATATTCGTTTGACTGTTCATTTAAGGAAACTTTATATAAACCGTAACTCACACCTTTTTTATAAAAATAATAGCTGTTTTCATTGATTGCGACATCACCAACAAAAAAATTTATTCCAGGGTTATTTTCTAGTACAATTGGTGTGGCTTGATAGTCATCCCCAATACGAACTAAAGTGCCCCATTCATATCCCCAACCATAAATGTAATTATCATGAAAATTAAAGCCGATGGCATTGATTTTATCATTAGTGCCTAAATTGTCTGATAATAAAGAGTACTCTCCCGTAACTAGGTTTACGCCATAAAGTTGTGCAACTGTTTGTTGCATTAAAAATGCATTTGAAGGACAACTCTCGAAAGGACTCGCATTCAAAGATACTTGAAAAATTATTAAATAAGCGAAAAAGCAACGTTGAAGGTTTTTTAAATACCACATACAAATAACTCCTGACATGTTTATTAGTTATATAGCAAGGAGTGTTCCTTTTTATATTTTCTTTATAATCATATGGTTATTGTGGGAAGGGAAGACGTTGTCGCATATTGCAAAGCAATAATGATATCAGGAATAGAATTATTTTAATTTGGTAGGAATATAAACAGAAAAGCAACTACCTTTATTTTCTTCTGATATGACCTCTATTCTGCCGTTATGTTGTTCAATAATTCCATGACTGATTGATAAGCCAAGACCTGTACCTTCACCTACCGGTTTAGATGTGAAGAAAGGGGTAAAAATATAGGGTAATACGTTAGCTGCAATGCCACTACCGTTATCTTTAATCTCTATAACAATATAGAGATCTTTTTGAAATGTTCTGATAAAAATATCCCCCTTATTTGTTATTGATTGTCCAGCATTCATTAACAAGTTCATAAATACTTGATTTAATTTACTCGGAAACGCATAAATATTTGGTAAAGGCGCTAAATCGATATGTAATTTACAAGTATATTTAAGTTCATTTGATACCATATTTATAGTGGCAGTAAGTCCTTCGTTGATATCAGTTAAAGTTTTAGTCTCTTGCTCTGTTCTCGCAAAAGTTTTTAAATTACTCACTATTTCAGTAATTTTTTTAGTTCCCTCAATACTGTTATCTAAAAGAGGTTTACTATCGTCTATAATAAATTGAATATCGTATTTTTTGGCAATTGATTGCAGAAGGTATTGTTGTACTTGAGAAGTAAATTGACCTTCAATTTCATGGCGATAAGCTTCTATATCATCTAAGTAACCTTTCAGTATCTCTAAGTTACTTTTCACGAAACTTATCGGGTTATTAATTTCATGAGCTACCCCAGCAGATAACATACCAATACTGGCTAGTTTTTCAGATTGTATTAATTGAGATTCACTTAGTATTAAGTTTTCATTAGCTTTGGATAATTTGTCATAGCTTTTCTTTAGTGCTTGTTCTCTTCGATGAACCTTTTTTGTCATTTGATTAAACTTTACAAATAATTCGTCTAACTCTTTAATCCTTAAGTTTTCTTGTAGCTTAGTATATTCACTCCCTTTATCAAGCTCTCCAGTCGCTTGAGATAAAAGTAATAGCGGTTTAACAAAGTAACGATAACCATAAAAATAGGCTAACGTGCTGATCAGAATAAGTGCGAGAATAATGAGGGAACTAAATTTCAAAGCAGCACTATAAAGTTCTTGATTCATTACAGAATTGTCAAATGTAAATTTAAATGCAACAGACATATGTTGCCAATTGATAACATAGCTTTGCCCCTCTAAATGTTGGCCAAAACGTATGATTAGTTTTTCTTTGTGGTGTACTTCAATCATTAAGCCGTTTAATTGTTCTTTTGAATGCTTTGTTTCGTCTATTTCTTTTATTGGGAGCAAAGTTACCCAAAATCCTTCGGTAGACTTGTTATAACGAATAGTCATTGCCATAACCCAAAAATATTGCCCATTTAATTGTTCAACACCTAAATAATTATCTTCGTCCTGTAAGATTAGATTATTCAGCCAAGGTTTCACCTTATAATCAGGAACATCGCTATTTATACTGGAATAAAGATGATTTCCTTCAAAATCTAAAAGTGTTTGCTGATAGCGTTCACCTAAAAGAGTAATATCGGCCATAAAATCCTTTAATTTACTAATATTAGCTTCTGGCTGCATAGCCGCTTGCAACATCATTGGGAAGTTAGCTTGTTCGGTGAGTAGGGTTAACCTATGTTGAAAAAACAAGTGATAACTATTGATGATAGTATTGGTTTCTCTTTTGATAAGCTGTGTTTGCTGTTTATTTTCTGTATCTACAATATGATTAATTACTAATACAGTGGAAAAAGCAGCAAGCACAAAACTGCTAACAAAAACAAAGCTGGCAAGTGCGAATGAAATACTGGTTTTTTTCATAATGTCATTAAATATTGCTTTATAGTAGGTATTATTTTTTTAATAATACGATGTTATTGTTGTCGTTATAATATGCCATTACATAATCGGCAATAGATAGAGCTTCATGTGCGTTGGCATTACTTGCTGAGTATTGAGAAAAAGGCTTGTCATAGGTTTTAATTAAACCTTTAACGGGGTTTTGTAAATTTTCTAAAGCTTCTTTTATTGCTTGACTATCGCGTTCCCTATCACCACTTAAGGACGCACTTTTTATTGCCTCAATCAATATTTTGGTTAAATCATACGCATGGATAAAACCGGTTTGTGCTTTTATGTCTGAGGGGCTTTTTATCATTGAATATCGAGAGGAGGCTTGTTTGAAAACTTGCTTTGCTAACGCTGTCTTTGGCTGAGTTAAAAATGAAAATCGAGTTTGAATAAATTGCAAGTCTATATTTTCTCTTTGTTTTACACTAATTGTTTCTGCAAAATTTCCTCCAGTTATTCCCCAGTGACTTCTAATTGGTAGTATTATATCACTCTCCAACTCAGCCATTGCTTTTATGAATACTTTTCCTTCATTGGCATTACCAACAAAAAAAATTACGTCACTATTATCTAATTTTGCTTCTCGTAACAACAATTTGGCTTGATTAATACCTAGCCCCCAATTAAACCATTTTATATTACTAGGCTTAATGTTTTTTTGTTGTAGCGCTTGAGTCATGGTATGCTCATTCGAGCGCCCCCAGCCTGTATTTTCTAACAAAAGTAAAGGTTTTTTAAACCCTTCCTTCAAAGCCTGCTCGGTAATAAAAGTACCGGCGTTACTGTCATCAATTGATAATCTGAATATCCAGTTTTCATCATCGCCACTGCGAGTAATTGGTCCGGCAGCGGCCCAAGGAACTAGCATCAATATATTGTTGCGATTAATAAACTCCTTATTAGCCAGTAAAGGAGGCGAATGTAAGCCAGAGAAAACTACTAACCCTCGCTGATCAGAAACGAACGCCTCTAAATTACGTTTGCTTCGTAAGGAGTTTCCATGATGGTCTTTAGTAACTAGCTCAAAAATAAAACTATTTATTTGAAAATTCTCTTCAGCTAGTGCCACTTCAATACCCTGTTTTATTGAGTTACTTGAGGCTTGTGTACTGGAAAAATCAGCATCTAGGTAAATTCTATATCGCTGCTGGGCAGATATAGGCCAAGAAAAAACAAAAAGTGCGACTAAACAAAAGGCAAATTTACCTTTATTGGAAATGTTTAACAGTACCATTAACATGAATATCCTTAAATAATAAAAGTTACACTCGATTAAATTCGCATAATTAGTTCTAAGGCTGTAAATATGCTTTATTTATTCAGATTTTATTGACTTATATATATGTTCAAAATAGCTAATTGTTTTAATCAACGTTAATTATAGTTACTCTTCAATAGGAAGCTTAATGATGAAACAAGTTCCATCATGTCCATCACTCTGTACTTTTATTGTTCCACCATGTTTTTCAATAATACCGTGGGATACAGACAAACCTAATCCGGTACCTTCCCCAGCAAGTTTAGTTGTGAAGAAAGGGTCGAATATATTCTGTTGGATGCTTTCGTTAATGCCTTTGCCGTTATCTTTTATTCTGATAATTATATGACGGTTCTCTTGGTGAGATTTAATACTCAATAATCCATTTTCACTACAGGCATGTGAAGCATTTATAAATAAATTAATAAAGACTTGGATTAGATCTGCTGGCTGTCCACAAATATTAGCGCAGTCTTCAAGTTCTAAATTAACGTCCATCGAATATTTAAACTCATTGTCTACCACTTTAATACAATCATTAATACATTCATTGATACTGCAGGAAATAAACTCGTTGTTGCCTTTATAAGATATTTTTTTCAAATTATTGATTATACTCTTCACTCTATCTAAACCTTCGAGCGAATCACAGAGTAAACTAGGACAATCCTTAATAATATAGTTTGCATTGATTTGTTTATGTTTTTGACGGTATTTCTTTAATACGAAAGACGGATCTTCTTGAAGGACATTCGAATTTTGTATGATACTGTCTAAACTAAAATAGTCTATTAAATTTTCTGCTAAGCAAGAGAGGTTGCTATATGAGTAGCCAATAGGATTATTTATTTCATGGGCGATACCCGCAGTAATTTTCCCTAATGAGGCCATTTTCTCTGATTGAATGAGTTGTGATTGCGTTAATTTTAGCTCTGAAACAGCACCTTCAAGATTCAAAACATTATCGTATAATTCTCGTGTTTTTTTCTCAAGAAGTTTTTCGGCGAGTAATCGGGCACTTTTTTCTCGTTCATAAGCAAGTTTATACGCATTCTCCTCATTCATTACTTTTCCTTAAAAGAAATGGTTAACTTACATTTATCAGCACCATTGTGCATGCACTCTTGTTGTTGAATGGTTATAATTTGATTAAAATGTTCGGCAGCACCTAATATTAACCCTTCGGCTAAATGACATAATTTTCGTTTTGACTGATAATGCATCACCAAATCACCTTGCGCATTTTCAGCGTAATCAAAAGTAGGAAGATAAGCAGTTGGGTATACACGTTTAACTTCTTTGTGAATGACCGAGTCAATTATAAGTAAAAAATCTTTAAGGTTATCAACTTTAGTTAGGTTTGCAGGACTGGCATTATATAAACGAATAAAAAGGTAACCGCCAAAAATTCTAAGCAAATCTTCAACCTCTATTTTCATTTTTTTCGACAACTCTGTGACCAAGTCCATTAGTTCTGAATCTTGGTATAACATAGCATTCGTATAAATTCCTTTAGAGCAAGGTTTCACCTTAATTAATAATTCATTCCATGTCACTATGCCCATTTTTTCAATAACCATATCTGAAAAAGAAGTAAATACAGAACCTTGCATCTTTTAATCCTTAATTAACTTCTGTTGGTTAGTAAATTTTTCGATTACAATCGAAAATATATGTTTTTGATTGATTTCGTACTCTATTAATTTATCAATAGAAGATTCAGAAAATTCATGGCCTTCAGCCAAAATTAACAAGCGGTTTGTGCTATACAAATTATGTTTTAGTAACATACCTGCTAAAAGTTGTTGGGAGTTAATACCTTGTTCCACCACTCCGTCTTCTACCAACTCAGGATTTGATTCTAAAATACCTAATAGTTCTTGATCATATTTTATATTTTTGCCTTTGTTTAATTCGATACAAACATGTCGATATTCCAATTTTTCAGGTGCAATTTTACCGTACGCGTAGCGCCAGTAATCTCGAGCAACTCTTAAAATTCGACTTCCTTGCTGAGCAACATTATTACCTAACGTTGCTATTACATCGAGTGATTCGTATTGATTGCAAATCATATCAAGAACATTATTCATATGATGGGCAGGGGAGAGGATTTGTTGTGCAATTTTCCCTTGCCCTAAGAACTCTGTTTTTTGATCATAATTCAACAGGTTATATGGTGTAGTGCAAATTTTCTCATCCAAACCCAACATGCCAATTTCAGTGAGGAAACCGGCAAGGCGAATATCATTGATATCACTTTTATCTAAACCAAGCTTACTGGCCATCCGTCCAGCTAAATTTCCGACATTTTTTGCAAAGTCACCATTAAGGTTTGAATTGATCGCTATAAAATTGAAAAGCATCTTTTCGGTAGCTTTGTTGTTCCTTTCGTTTCGCTTTAGTGAAGCGAGTATTTGTTTGGTTCGTAAATTTATCTTCTCTTCAAGCTCTTGATTCCAAAGTTTTAGTTGCTCGTTTTTTTGGCTTATTTTTAATTTTAATTGATTGTTTTCTTTCTTTAATTTTATACTTTCTAAACATTCTTCAACAACATTAATTAATTCATTATTATTCCATGGTTTATTTATAAATCTATTTATTTTTCCTAAGTTAACTGCGGCTACTGTAGATTCGAAATCTGCATAACCACTCAGTACTATACGACACATTTTTGGATATAATTGAGCAGATTTTTCTAATAAAGTGGGGCCGTCCATTCCCGGCATTCTCATATCTGATATTATCAAGTCAATTGGTTGTTCTTGCATAATAAGTAACGCTTGTTCGCCACTTTCAGCAATGACAATTTCGTAAGGCTTATTGCGAAATAAACGTTGCATTGTTCTTAAAATACTTGCCTCATCATCAACACATAAAAGGGTCATGTCTGAGTATGGATGTGGCTCGGTATTTATCTCTGACACAATTATTCCTTTTAATTTATTTTATTGAATTGTACTACTTATCCATTATTATCGATTATCTAACATGATTTATTTAGATATCAAAAATAACACCATATTATAGTTATAACTTCTATTTATGAAAAAGTCATTGATATGATTAAAAAGAAATCCATCGACTTAAGGAGGATAACTATACTAAAAGTGTGTTTACACAACGTAACAAACTTTGGACAACGATAAAACGACCTGTTAATACATTACTTATACTTTGGCATAATTCTACAAAAAAGCTTCGGATAGGGAAGTTGACGTTTAAATTTTCTAGCGTGCAGGTTGATCTGCAACATTAGTGATTGTTTAGTCCTATCTCTCAATGGGGGCGAAAGGGCCATAGAGTATATATTCTAATGTCAGCTATCTTGAAGATAGTGTATATGAACGTGAAGTCTATTGTTCTGATAATTCAGAACTCAGATCTATTTATCAGTAACATTTGGTGCCAAATTGAAACGCTAAAGTTATGATTTTCATGACTTCACTTGTTGCTTGAGTAGCTCATCATGCGAACAGCAATTAGTTGAATCAAAATTTGGTTAATATTGAGAGAAACTTGCAGTTAATGTTTTTTATTTTCTCTGTTCTCTGTTCTCTGTTCTCTTTTTTATTATTTCATATTCAATGATGGCTACTTCATCTTCACCATATTTTTCGATTAGTACTTCACGGGTTTCATCGTCAAATGCAATATCTTCTGACTTTTCATCAGGATCTTGTATCTCCGCCTCCGCTAGCTCAACATAGTGAAGCATGGTTGCGATGGAAGCATGTCCAGTTAATCCTTGTATACGTTTTAGTATTAAACTGGCTAGTTGTTGACCCCCAAATTTGGAGTTTAAGCTCTTAAGTTGTTGTAGCACCAAACATGTGATGAAGCGATGACGAAATAAATGAGGGGAACGTTTGTGCTTAGCACTCTTATATTGACGACTAAATACGTCATAGAACAAACTAGAAAGCATCACTCCGGTCATCGGTGCGTGAGTTTCAGGTTGAATGAATAACTTCTTATGTTTCTTCCTATTAATCTTGTGTTCACCTGCTCTAACCCTGTCCAGTTCATTAACAATATAGTCATCATAAAACCTAACAAGATACTGTGCAGAAGCTACTGGAATAGGGATTAGCCTAATTTTGTTTTTCTTTTTACCTTTGGTCGTTTTGATTGGTATCCATACGAGATCGTGACTTCCTTTACTAATTTTTGATCTACGGTAAATAGCTTCTGCAGCTTTTAAACTTTTTTTATCAATAGTCAATTTGGCAGCTTTTGCAAGTTCAGTTAAATCTATAGGTGTCCCATTTAGCCAAGATGTTAATTGTAATCGTAATAATTCAATTGTATGTTCATCAATGTTTGCTGCCTCACTAACTCTGATACCTGTTTTTTCTAGAAGACCGATAAGAGCCGTCAACATTTCATGTTTTAGCTCTTGACCCGATTCAGCCAATTTGTCTAGATCATCGTATAAGCTTTCAATAGCTTCTTCTGTTATAGGGTTTCTGCTAGGATAGTCTTCAATGTCTGGAAGACACTCATGATGCAGGTATCTCTTTCCTGTGAATTGGTTAATGAGCCATTTAGCATTAGTTAATCCTTTTTCAATATATTCATTATTTGAAGAAATAGAGATCAGTTTATAATCAAGGTTGTAAGTATTTTGTATGAACTCTAGAAGGCTTAAAGCAGATTTTACTCTTCGCACAATACCATTACGATTTAATCCTATATCATCTTCAATATAGCCTACGAAGTTGAATAGATGTTTATCAGTAACCTCTCCCATTGGAACCGGCTTAACCAAAGCAGTCCCATGTTGCCAATTTTCATAATTATTAAGGTATTCTAAAAAATACCTTATCATCCCTTTAGTAACATTTTTAGAGCCTTCAGGTACAGAATCTGACATTAAGTAGTCTGTTGCAAACCAGTTAATGTCGTTATTGCCATACAAAAAAACGCAAGAATCTTTTGCACTTTCTGATCCTTCAGGAGTAAAGACACTTTTTACATCTATTTTTAAGTCTTCAAAGGGCATAATTATTTCTTTGCCCACATAGAAACGATATTGTCGGTTGTGCTTACAGTTAACGCATTAAGTTCTTCTGAAACATCTTTAAGGGTAGAAATAACATCACTCAACTGAGAGCTATTTTTTTTTCTGGTTTTTAACAGTTCATCTTGATGGTTTGCGTAGTATGGTCTCAAAGTCATTTGGTGACGATGATCAGCCTCTTTGATAAGAGAGATTAAATTATTATTTGCACTTCGTTGCAATAAAAGTTCGCGTGCAAGTGATCTAATTAAGTCTGCTTGTTCATTGATAACCTGTTTAAGTCTCCCCTTTGTTATAGTTTTTAATGCGATCTTGGTTTCAACGTTATTTTCATTATTATCTGCTTCAATAGATTTTATTGTTCGCTGTTGGCTGATGAGTTCCTTTCGCTTCAGTTCTATATAATCAAGGCAATTTACAATTTTAGTGGGATCAATTTTATATTGAGGATCAATTTCACCTACAGGACAATTTTTATCGGCAATAGCAGGTCTACTTCGTGATATTATTCCCTTTCCGTTAGAATAGGCTAAAAAAGTTGATTGCAATTTATGAGCATCAAATCCATCTGTAATACCATCTTTAAGAAAGTCGTTTAATAGATTTATTCGTAGCTTTATTTGCTTCATGGTTTCATCACTAAGGGAAGCAGATATATGGTTCTCTGATACTTTTTTACTTGATACACCCTTATTCATCAATTGACTCCATATATAATATTCTTTCATTGGTCTCTTGATTTGTGTATGCGTATATCTTGGCTCCATTTCTAATTTGCTCTTGTATATAATTTTTTACCATATCAGGAGATAGATTATTGAACTTGTATCCAAAGGCAGTATTGATATCATCTTCTATGTTTGATGTATTTATATCTGGCTTATAAAGTGCATCAACAATCGCCGAAGCCTCTTCCTCACTTAGCTCATCATTGGTAACTTCTTCAAGTAGATATTCCCATGTTTCTTGTGTATTACGATGCCCCATCATCCAGGATAGGGCTGGAAAATCACTCAAATCGCTAAGTGAGTAGTATGCTTTAGCTCCAAACCTACGGAGGACATGAGTTCGAGATAGGTAATACCTTGATTCAACACCATTTACTATCATTGTTGGAAGCTTTATGAAATCAGCAAAGTCCATCAGGTTGTTTATCATTGCTGGTGAGGACATTTTCTCATTATTTGGTACAGTACCATCGCCTTTAATGGTAGCGTTTTTTAAAAATAAGAAGATATCTTCATCCTCTTCAAAAAAATGCTCATTGGCATCAATTAAATAGCTATATCCTTCTGACACAATATTTGGTATTGGCCTACCAGTTAGTAAAAGCGAGTTATCAGTGGGGGCAGCTTTTCTTATTCCAAAAAAAATATCATAACCACCCCACAGGCCATGCTCTAAACTAGATTCTTTTAATCCGAGCACTTCACTTATACGCTTAATGCAAAATGTATGAATTAAAATGTATGTTGCTGCTCTAAGCATTTTATAAGCAAACAATACCGTGACATTTTCACGTTTCTCATCAGATGAAGCATTTGAGGGAAGTTCATTGTATCGGGTAACGTTATAGTCTTTTGTGAATTTATTTTTAGGTATTGTTAATTGGTTTACTCTTGGAGGTTCTAAGATTGCACATCTGCGTAGCTTTGGGTATTTTTCATGAAGCCGCATCATTTCCATATCACAATGCTGCTTTGTTTCCATAATATGTTTACCATAGACCGTTACTAATTTTATCGATTCATTTAGATAATTTAGAGTTAGATCTGTTGGAATATTGGGGGTTCTTTCTTTTATTTTAATATACTTATTTGTGAAAACTTCGCTCACAGTTACACTAGGGTTTGAGTAATTATTCAATTCTGGTAGATATAAGTGATAACGGCTCAAAAGGGCGGGACCGTTAGTAAGAGAGTTAAAAGTAGTAGTACCAATTCCGTCATCACAGGTGGATATTTTTGGAGGACAAGCATTAGGGAACTCATTTTTCTTTCTTAATTTTTTTTCCCCAAGAACAATAGATAAGTCAGGAAATAGCTCTATCACAAAATTTATTACTTGAGCCGTTGTAGTTTCTGATATAGAAGTTTTACCAATTGAAATTTTTTCAAGAAACTGACTCATATTAATTTTATTATCTTGAGGATTGCTACAGGTATTCAATAAAGCTGAAATACTTTCATGATCAAAATAACTAATTTTTTTAAATATAGCATCTTTCAGCCCTGTAGCTTTATCCGCCCGTCCTGTTGCAATATCGAGGTGAAATTGATTTATATCAGCTTTTTTTAGCAAATTAAAACCTTCTTCGCAGACAGATTTTTCACCATAAATTTTAATAAGAAATAGTGCAAGTGTTTTCAATGATGTGGCATTTGAATGCATTCTCTGCGCGCGCGTGGTTATTAAATCATTACCATTTTGAATTGCTAAATGACCAGTTCTAGATAGAGCGATCACTTTCTTGATTACATTAACAATTAACCTATATTTAGGATGTGCTAAAGTCTCACCTGTTGAAGGGATGTAGTCATCGAAAGGTATTGTTATAGCAAGTTCACCCTCAGATTTTATTTTCCATTGTTTGGCTTTGAAGTCACAAAGTAACCAAGGAAAATACCATTCGCTAGTTTTTTTTGATTGATATGACCAGTTTTTACCTTCAAGCAACTTACTGTTTTCAATGTTGATTAATTCCATAACTAGTCCTCTTGCTTAATTATTTGTACTTGTAGATAGTTATTTGTATTACTGTCATAAAGCTTTTCACCCTTTAGAATTGTTCTATTTAACCGTCTATCTGGATTTTTCTTTAAATAGGTAATTAATCCCAGATATACATGTGAAAGATCCTTTATACAGTCTTCTATTTTGATGTTTTTGATATCACGCTCAGTCTGTTTTACATAACAAGCTTTCATAACTGCTACATTTTCTGGGCAGATATTAAGGGTCACTTTTTTACTTCTATTCATTCGGGTTGAGGAGTCTTTGGATAACTCTTTAACCACAGTGCGCCAATGAGGAACGCGTTTATCTAGCTTTAATAAATATTCCTTTAGCTCCTTCTCATCTTTTAGATCGAGGGCCTTAATTTGATAGTCTTTCCTGTTTGTTGCACTTGCTATAAGAACATTTTGGAATCGCCTGATTCGTTGGTTATATACGGCTAATTGTAATTCTTTAGGTAGGTAATTTTTAATTGCTACAGTTTCAGTATTACCAAGGTATTTAGCGGCAACAGCAGGGTTACCACCACTATCAAACCATCTAATGATGCTTTCTGTAGCACGTAAAGCCTTGGCATGAGGGTTATGAGCTAACACTTCATCAATACATTGGATGGTGACATCAGCACACCAATCAGGATCCTTTGTGAGTAGATCTCTTGCCGCGACAAGTAAACGCTTAAAACCATGCTTTAATGGAAAATCACTCATGACGATAGGTAGGCCTGTTTTTTGGGCTGAGTCATGAATAAATAGTCTAGACGCTAATTTCCCTTTAATCATAGTTCGATGATGTGATGTGGCTAAAGCCAAATAATCAAATGCACTTTCTATATAAGAATCATCGGCATTTAAATGTTTTAAATTACGGCTTTTATGTGCTCTTGCTCTTGATTTGCGATAACTAATTTCAAAGCCATTGGTTTTAGGCTCAAAAAAATTAGTCATCGTACCTTGAGCTGTTAAGGAAAGTTTTCTAAGGCTATCGACATTTATACCTGACTCTACAATGATAATATTGCTAGCAGCAACTGCTGATAGAGATGATAGGCCGAAATGCTCTCTAAGTTCATACTGGTTGTTTGTAAATCGATATAAATGATTGTTTCCGCCAGGAAAATGGCGAGTAATTAGACCATGATGACAATGATTGATATAGGCAATTAAGTTTGAATACCCGCACTCACCATCCCTTAAATACTTAGAAAAGAGACTTAAATATTGACCACTATCAATAGCTTTTTGTTTTGGGTGTTGCAGCTTTAGGTTATCTTTAAAGTATTCACTACTTATTTCCTTTGTCACATTTTGAGCGAATTCATACCTATTTGTTGCATCGGCTAGATATTTTTTTGAGATCTTGTAAATTACATCTCTGTGCTTACGCATTTTATTTATGAGGTTTTTGATGAAAGTATCTACGTCTTCTTCTAACGTTAAGGTTAGTGATTGATCACTTTGACTCTTAGTTAGGTCAAAACCACCGAGGATTTTTGTTTTCGAAGTGTCTGTATCAGAATATACAATAGTGCTAAGCCGACGAGGGGGGGGAATCGAGTTTGTCTCTGGAAGACCTAATACGCTTATATGACAGAGTTTTGACAAGGTAGACCACAATACCCTAGAGTAAGAAATTAACGTTTCGGCATTGATTTCTTTAGAACCACTAAAATGTTCTTCCTGCCATGCAGAGAAACACAGAGCCACATCGGTTCCATTTTTGATGACTAAGTCTTCATTAAAACAAAATTCAATAAATTCGGATAATAATCTAGCTCTTTTAGTTTTATACGAGTATTCCTTCCCTTTACTTATTATTTTTAAAGCATCATTCAAATTTGACGCATAGCGATGAGGCAAAACTTTGTAGCTATGAATGTCATTTACAAGTTGAGGTCCCTTTGCCATGTATAACTCTTATCTTTCACTTTTATAATTTTTCTATCTTACACCTGTTTTTTGTGATTTACTATTTGAAGATGACTGTTTATTAATTAATGTTATAATTTTTAGTGGTTTATTGTTTTTTTTGATGGTGAGCCTATTACCCTTCATTTTTAGTCCTAGATA
>MAAE01000031.1:51386-74618 GCA_002162675.1 Colwellia sp. 39_35_sub15_T18
TAAAATCTGCAAGCACGTATGCTTTCTCAAGCCATGCGTAAATTAACGGGCAACTTGAAAAAATCAAATACTATGTTGATTTTTATTAACCAAATTAGGATGAAAATAGGTGTTATGTTTGGTTCTCCTGAAACGACTACGGGTGGTAATGCGCTTAAATTTTATGCTTCTGTGCGTTTAGATATTCGCCGTATCGGTGCGGTGAAAAATGGCGATGAAATTGTTGGTAATGAAACCCGTGTCAAAGTAGTGAAAAATAAAATTGCCCCGCCATTTAAACAAGCTGAATTTCAAATTCTTTATGGTGAGGGTATTAACAACCTAGGTGAACTAATTGAGCTAGGTGTTAAAAACGGTTTTGTTGAAAAAGCGGGTGCTTGGTATAGTTGTAATGGCGAGCGTATTGGTCAAGGTAAAGCTAATGCGGCTAAATATTTGGATGAACATCCGGAAATGGCTAAAGATGTTGATACTAAATTGCGAGAAATGTTTTTAAGCAAAAAAGATGTTTTAAAAGAAAAAGAAGTAGAAGTGTCAGAATAAATTATGGGTAGATTTATCTAACTAATAAAAGCCTTTGTTAAACGACAAAGGCTTTTATGCACACCTTGCATGCCCAAGGGAGCATTAACTTATAATTTTCTGATAAAATTTAAACATCGTCACTGCCATCTTTTTTGCCTTCACGTCCCAATCCTAAAAACTTTAAATTCAGAGCAAGCATAAGAATAGAGGTAGGAAGTATTAATAACGCTAACGGAGCCAATGTAAAGCTTGAAAATATTACCGGATAATAATATTGAGTAGTCGCTACAATCGCCTCTTGCATGATTTTTATCAATATAAATAAGATTAAATCATTGTCAACTAAGTAAAAAATGGCCGTTGAATCGTTCAACGGCCGTCATAGTATCACTGTCATCGTATTACTTTTTTAAATGAGTTGCATGAAAGCGTAGATGGTCTTCAATAAAGCTCGCGATAAAATAGTAACTGTGATCATAACCTTCGTGAAGGTGTAATTCTAAAGGGTAATCGCTCACCTTTGCTGCGGCTGCTAATGTTTCTGGCTTTAACTGCTCCACTAGGAAATCATCGGCGCCACCTTGATCAACTCTCGCAGGAACAAACTGCTGAGCTTGTCGCATTAGCTCGCTGGCATCGTGATTGCGCCAAGTTGCTTGGTCTTTACCAAGATAGGCGGTAAATGCTTTTCTCCCCCAAGGACAGTTTATGGGGTTGCTAATGGGGCTAAATGCCGACATTGAGCGGTAACGTTCAGGGTTTAGCATTGCTATGGTTAGCGCGCCATGTCCGCCCATCGAATGTCCTGCAATCGCTCGCTTATCTGAGACAGGAAAGGTCGATTCAATTAACTGGGGTAACTCGTTAACCACATAATCGTACATTTGGTAATGACGACTCCATGGCGTTTGGGTTGCATTGACGTAAAATCCTGCGCCTTGGCCTAAATCATAACTGTCATCATCCGCTACTTCACCACCACGAGGGCTGGTGTCAGGGGCAATAATGGCAATGCCCAATTCAGCAGCGATACGTTGAACGCCCGATTTTTGCATGAAATTTTCATCAGTGCAGGTCAATCCAGAAAGCCAGTACAGTACTGGTACTTTCTCGCCGTTTGATGCCTGTGGTGGCAAGTAGATTGCAAAACGCATATAACAGTTTAGTGTTTTGGCGTGATGATTATATTGTTTATGCCAGCCGCCAAAGCTTTTGTTTACACTTACGTTTTCTATTGAATAGTCAATGGTCATTTCAGTACCTTTAGGGCTTCCTCATCATGTTAATAGCATGATGAGGAGGTTGGATAGTTATTATTTGTTAAAATGTAAACTTGTCAAAATGAATACTTGCCAACATGATTACTTATCAAAGTGAATGACCGTGCGGATACTTTCGCCTTTATGCATTAATTCAAATGATTCATTAATGTCTTCAAGCCCCATAGTGTGAGTAATAAAGTCACTTAATTTGAACTCACCGGCTAAATAACGTTCTACGTAATCAGGTAACTCAGTACGACCTTTAACACCACCAAATGCAGAGCCACGCCATACACGGCCAGTCACTAATTGGAATGGACGGGTTGATATCTCTTGCCCTGCACCAGCAACACCAATAACTACTGACTCACCCCAGCCTTTGTGACAACACTCTAAAGCCGAGCGCATTAGGTTTACGTTGCCGATACACTCAAATGAGTAATCAACACCGCCGTCGGTTAATTCAACGATGACATCTTGAATAGGTTTGTCGTAATCTTTAGGGTTAATAAAATCAGTGGCCCCTAATTTTTTCGCCAATTCAAATTTACTTTCGTTGATATCAATGGCAATAATACGACTGGCTTTCGCCATGGTTGCGCCGATAACCGCTGAAAGGCCAATGCCGCCTAAACCAAAAATGGCAACCGTTGCACCTTCTTCAACTTTAGCGGTATTCATTACCGCGCCCATACCGGTAGTAACACCACAGCCCAATAAGCAAACTTCTTCTAGCGGTGCTTCTTTATTGACTTTCGCTAACGAAATTTCTGGCAATACTGTGTACTCAGAAAATGTTGAGCAGCCCATATAATGGAAAATAGGTTGGCCGTCTTTATAAAAACGTGTGGTGCCATCAGGCATTAGTCCTTGGCCTTGCGTTTCACGAATTTTTTGACAAAGGTTGGTTTTACCTGACAAACAGAATTTACATTCGCCACATTCAGGCGTGTAAAGTGGAATAACGTGATCACCTACCTTGACACTGGTAACACCTTCACCTATTTGCTCAACAATACCGCCACCTTCATGGCCTAAAATAACCGGAAAAATACCTTCGGGATCATCACCTGACAAGGTAAATGCATCGGTATGACATACGCCAGAGGCAATAACCTTAACTAAAACTTCACCCTTACGTGGTAACATTACATCGACTTCTTCGATGGATAATGGTTGTTTAGGCCCCCAAGCAATGGCGGCTTTTGATTTAATAAATTTATCTGACATGGTTGTTCTCACTTTTCAATTAATAGAGTTTTTAATGGCTTTAATGTGTAGACGAATTTGTTACATTGAGTTTAGTCTACTATATTCATTTAAACATGATAATACGTCCAAAACGTAATTCACTTTTACTATTCGGTAATAATCAAGGTGTCATTATAACCAAGAGATTCAGACGTTTACATTTAACGCCATACAATTGCGCGGTAAACAATTCGTTTTAATAGCCATGATCTTGATAAAGGTCAATCACTGAACGCTGTCTTAGTGGCTGCTATTATATTTGTTTCTAAATAAATGATAATATACTTATTTTGAAAAACACTTGTACATATAGGTAATAATCATGCAGTGGGATGGTATCAGCGAATTTGTTTTTGTTGCTGAAAATGAGAGCTTTACCCAAGCCTCAAAAAAATTGGCAATTTCAACAGCTCAAGTTAGCCGACAAATAAGTGCATTAGAAAAGCGACTAAATATAAAATTATTATATCGCACCACACGTAAAGTCACGTTAACTGAAGAAGGGCGTGTTTTTTATCAGCATTGTCGCAGCGTACTTGATGGCTTAGATGCTGCTGAGCGTGCTATCACCAATTTACAATCTAAACCTCAAGGAAAAATTAAATTAACCGCTCCAGTCGCTTATGGTGAGCAACAGATATTACCGCTAGTGAATAATTTCATAAAGCAATATAGCGATGTTGAAGTGTCTGCTTATTTAAGTAACCGTCAAATTGATTTAGTTGAAGAGGGCTATGACTTAGCTATTCGTCTTGGTAAGTTAAGTGATTCGACCATGATGGCAAAAAAATTAGGCAAAAGAACAAGTTATGTTTGTGCATCGCCAGACTATCTAAGCAAGCATGGCGTACCACATTCACTATCAGAGCTTAACAAACACAGTTGTTTATTGGGCACTATAGGTTATTGGCATTTTAGGGACTCTGGCAGAGAAAAAAGCATCCGCGTAACGGGTCGATTGCGATACAACAGCGGCTATAGCCTAATAGATGCCGCGCTAAAGGGGTTAGGAATAGTGCAACTACCCGATTATTATGTTCAGCAACATATACAAAGTGGTGAATTGGTTACTTTGTTAGATAGTTATCGTGCGCCTGACGAAGGAATATGGGCGCTTTATCCTCAAAATCGACATTTATCCCCCAAAATAAGACTTCTTGTTGACTACTTAGCTGAGCAGTTACTTTAAGCTTCTGGTTTTCTCAAATTACTGGGCAATAGGCTTAATGTTTTACCAAGTAGAAATGATCACATAGTATGAGGTTAGTATTGAGGTTAGCACCAAACGTAGGGTAGCGCTTTTTATAGCTAAAAGTTTAGCCATAGAATCTATTTGTTTAGACGTCTATACGTTTAGATGTTGACATATCTAGCAATCCAAGTAACATGATTATCTAGACAATAAGTACTTTAATTTCTTATTAGGTTATCTGTTATGCCCATTAAAATTCCTGATCAACTACCTGCGTTATCTATTTTAGATAAAGAAAATATTTTCGTGATGTCTGAGCATCGTGCTATCAGTCAAGAAATTCGCCCTATGCAAGTGGCTATTTTAAACTTAATGCCTAATAAGATAGAAACAGAAGTGCAAATTTTGCGTGTCTTGTCTAATACGCCATTACAAATAAATGTTGAGTTTGTCCGTATCCATGCCAATGAATCTAAAAATACCCCTACCGAGCATTTAGACAATTTTTACTGTCTTTTTGATGATATTAAGCATAAGCAGTACGATGGTTTAATTATTACCGGGGCGCCATTAGCTTTATTGGATTATTCTCAAGTAACATTTTGGGATAAAATTTGTGAGGTATTTGATTGGGCTGAAAAAAATGTCACCTCAACGATGTTTTCGTGCTGGGCGGCTCATGCAGCCCTGTTTCATCATTATGGCTTAAATCGTACTTTGCGAAAAAATAAGTTATCAGGGGTTTTTCAACACACACTCCTTGATAGTAAAGAATTACTAACACGAGGCTTTGATGAAAGTTTTAATGTTCCTCATTCTCGTTATGGCTATATTGATAAAGCGGACTATCAAAGTGTCGAGCAGTTACAAATACTTGCGGAGTCTAGTGATGCCGGGGTTTACTTGGTTGCCAGTAAAAATAAGCGACAAGTTTATTTAACCGGGCATCCAGAGTATGACACGAGTACATTACATGAAGAGTATCTTAGAGATAGCAAAAGTGACGCGACAACGATACTGCCAGAAAATTACTATAAGCATAATAATGCCAATAATTCTCCAATAGGTTCATGGCGAAGCCACGGTAGTCTATTATTTACTAATTGGCTTAATTATTATGTCTATCAAATAACGCCATATAAATTGGACTCTTCCAATATTAACGCTATTCATCCAGATACTATAATTTAAGTTATACCCGTTTCATTCATTAATTATTTTGGTTTAAAAATTTTACTTTTATAACGTCGGTAATCCCATGAAAAAATCTTCTTCATTTGCTTTATTTGAGCAGCAATTAGCAAAAAACATTTTAATATTAGATGGTGCTATGGGCACCATGATCCAAGCGTATAAGTTTGAAGAGCAAGACTTTCGTGGTGAACGTTTTGCTGATTGGCATAGTGATGTCAAAGGCAATAATGATTTGCTGGTGCTTACTCAGCCTGACGTCATTAAAGCCATTCATCTTGAGTACCTTGAAGCGGGCGCTGATATTTTAGAAACCAATACTTTTAATGCGACTACCATTGCCATGGCCGATTATGACATGGAGGAGTATAGCGCTGAAATTAATTTAGTTGCGGCGCAAATCGCTCGTGCTGCTGCCGATGAATACACTAAAAAAACGCCCAATAAACCACGTTTTGTTGCCGGGGTATTAGGACCAACTAACCGTACCTGTTCAATATCGCCCGATGTTAACGACCCTGCCTTTCGTAATGTCACTTTCGATGAATTAAAAGATGCCTATATTGAGTCGACCACAGCGTTAATAAAAGGGGGTAGTGATATTATTTTAATCGAAACTATTTTCGATACCTTAAATGCTAAAGCCGCTATTTTTGCCGTTGAAACCGTGTTTGAACAATTACAAATTCGTTTGCCGGTGATGATTTCGGGCACCATCACCGATGCTTCAGGTCGTACGCTTTCAGGGCAAACCACAGAAGCTTTTTATAACTCATTGCGTCACGCAAAACCTATTTCTTTCGGTTTGAACTGTGCGCTAGGACCTGTTGAACTTCGCCAATATGTAGAAGAATTAAGTCGTATCAGCGATGTTGCTGTCTCTGCTCACCCTAATGCTGGCTTGCCTAATGCCTTTGGTGAATATGACTTCACCGTTGCCGATATGAATACTCATGTTGAAGAATGGGCAAGTTCAGGCTTTTTGAATATTATTGGTGGTTGTTGTGGCACCACGCCTGAGCATATTAAAGGCATGGCTGATACCGTGGCTAATATTACCCCGCGGACAATAGCAGCGCGTAAAATTGCCTGTCGTTTATCTGGTTTAGAAGCGTTAACTATTCAAGAAGATACCTTATTTCTTAACGTTGGTGAGCGTACCAATGTTACGGGTTCTGCTATGTTTAAACGTTTGATCAAAGAAGGAAATTATGATCAAGCCATTGCTGTTGCGCTACAGCAAGTTGAAAATGGCGCGCAAATTATTGATATCAACATGGATGAAGGCATGTTGGAGTCAAAAGAGGCAATGGTACGCTTTTTAAACCTCATTGCCGGTGAGCCAGATATTGCCAAAGTGCCAATTATGATCGACTCATCAAAATGGGACATTATTGAGGCTGGGCTTAAATGTATTCAAGGCAAGGGCATAGTCAACTCCATTAGCTTAAAAGAAGGTGAAGATAACTTCCGTCAACAGGCGGAGTTAGTACGTCGTTATGGCGCCGCAATGATTGTGATGGCATTCGATGAAGAAGGCCAAGCGGATACACGGGCACGTAAATATGAAATTTGTAAGCGTGCTTATAACATGTTGGTTGATGACATAGGCTTTCCACCAGAAGATATTATTTTTGATCCCAATATCTTTGCTGTTGCGACCGGTATTGATGAGCATAATAACTATGCCGTTGACTTTATTGAAGCGGTTGCTGATATTAAAGAAAACCTACCTTATGCGATGATCTCAGGGGGAGTCTCTAACGTTTCATTCTCGTTTCGTGGTAATAACCCCGTGCGTGAAGCCATTCATGCGGTATTTTTATATCATGCTATTAAAAGTGGTATGGATATGGGAATTGTGAATGCTGGGCAATTAGCTATTTATTCTGATATTCCCGAGAAACTGCGCATTGCCGTTGAAGATGTTATTCAAAATAGTGATGATGGCGCCACCGAACGTTTACTTGATCTCGCTCAGGAATACTCTTCATTAGCTAATGGCCAAGGCGGTGGGCAATCTAAAGCTAATCTAGCTTGGCGAGAACTTGCTATTAATGAAAGGCTGTCTTATTCACTCGTCAAAGGCATCAATGAATTTATTATTGAAGACACTGAAGAAGCGCGTCTTGTTGCCGCTCGTCCGTTAGATGTTATTGAAGGGCCGCTAATGGACGGTATGAATACCGTTGGTGATTTATTTGGCGCCGGAGAAATGTTCTTACCACAAGTGGTTAAATCGGCGCGGGTGATGAAACAAGCCGTCGCGTATTTAAATCCCTTTATTGAAGATGAAAAACAGGAAGTGAGCACCAACGGCAAAGTATTACTCGCTACGGTAAAAGGTGATGTCCACGATATTGGTAAAAACATTGTTGGTGTGGTGTTGCAATGTAACAACTATGAAATTATTGACCTTGGCGTGATGGTGTCTTGTGAAGATATTTTGCGAGTCGCGAAAGAGGAAGACGTTGATATTATTGGCCTTTCGGGATTAATCACGCCATCACTAGATGAAATGGTTCACGTTGGCAAAGAAATGAAGCGCCAGGGTATTGAATTACCACTACTTATTGGTGGTGCCACTACCTCAAAAGCGCATACTGCCGTTAAGATAGAACCGCAATAC
The DNA here is from genome assembly GCA_002162675.1 of Colwellia sp. 39_35_sub15_T18. GTDB lineage: Bacteria > Pseudomonadota > Gammaproteobacteria > Enterobacterales > Alteromonadaceae > Colwellia. The sequence continues at coordinate 59,437 of MAAE01000031.1, forward strand.
GACCATCCCGTGGTTTATGTGTCAAATGCTTCGCGCGCTGTGTCAGTCGTTAGTAATTTATTGTCTGATGAACACAAAGCAAAATTCTTTGCCGACACTAAAGAAGAATATGAGCGCGTACGAGTTCGTCATTATAAAAAAGGCCCACGTTCAAGTTTGATAAGCCTTGAAGATGCTCGCGTTAATTGCACCCCCATTAGCTTTGACGATTACACACCGAAAAAGCCTAATAAACTAGGTATTACCGTACTCGATGATCTTGATTTGAATGAAGTGCGTAAATATATTGATTGGACACCCTTTTTCATGACATGGCAGTTGTCGGGTAAATACCCCTTGATCTTAAAACATGAAGTGATTGGCGTCGAAGCAACTAAGCTATTTAATGATGCGAATGCCATGTTAGATGATGTTATTAATAATAAAAAGATCACTGCCAAAGCCGTTTTTGGATTATTTCCTGCTAATAGTGATGTTGATGATCTACTTATTTATAACGATGACACACGCAGTGAAACGTTGATGAATTTGCATCAATTACGTCAGCAAAGTAAAAAGCCAGCGGGTCAATTTAACCGTTGTTTAGCGGATTATGTTGCAGATAAAAACTCAGGTATTGCTGATTATATGGGAGCCTTTGCGGTTTCTTCTGGCTTTGGCGTCGATGAACTAGTGAAAGTGTATGACGGTGACCATGATGCTTACAACTCCATTTTACTTAAAGCTGTTGCCGATAGGTTAGCGGAAGCCAGTGCTGAATACTTGCATGAAAAAGTACGTAAAGAGTATTGGGGCTATGTACCCGATGAAAACCTAGATAATAATGACTTGATTCGAGAAAACTACCAAGGAATACGCCCAGCACCAGGATACCCAGCTTGTCCTGAACATACCGAAAAAGGTTTGTTATGGGAGTTACTTAATGTTGAAAAAAATATTGGCATGGAGCTGACTTCTAGTTATGCCATGTGGCCGGGAGCTGCGGTCAGTGGTTGGTATTTTGCCCACCCAGAGTCTAAATACTTTGCCGTGGCGAAACTCGCTAAAGATCAAGTGCTTGATTATGCCGCACGTAAAGGCATGACGGTTGAGCAAGCTGAGCGTTGGTTGTCAGCTAACTTGGATTATGAACCTGAATAAACTCTTTAGTCAAACCCCTTCATTTGCCCTTTCACTTGCCCGTAACGTTCATCGTTACGGGCTGCTAATATAGCTATCAGCTTTTTATCCACCTTAATAGCTAGCTCTTCGCAAAACTCGCCATTGTTTAAGTTGATTTTCCTAGAACTTCTTCGTAAATAGCCTATTTTATAACTTTTATTTGTTTTTAATAAAAACAATTCTGCTATCCGCATCCGAACAATACCCGAATATTGAACGTTTTTTGAACTCACTCAAGCTTTTGATATTTAAGTGTTTATTGTTATGTTTGCTGATTTTTTAAGTGCTTATATCAAAATATAGTCGTTATGAAGTTGACCAAATGGTTAAATTTAATTAGAGTTTAACCGTTTTGTAACATTCTCGTCACATTTGCAGTCCTATCATACACTCAAGATAAACACTATTTGGAGATAAAGTAATGAATATGAAAAAGCCCCCCTTTAAATACAGCAAAAGTAGAGGCAAGAAAAAATATGCAGCGTTATGCATTTTATCTAGCCTCTATGTCAGTCAAGTACAAGCTGAAAACGTTTGGTCAGAAGACTTCAATGCGGCAGAGTTAGATAACAAAGGCGCACAAAATGCAAACTTTGATCTGTCTGGCGTTACTCGCTGGTCAATTGACATCAGCAATGCCTCGTTAACCGCTGATTCTGATTGGTTTAAAGTCAATAACGGTATGATGGAAGCAAGAGATGTAGATGGACAAGTTGATTGGCTTTCTGAGTCAATTAATATTGCCAACAAGCAGAATGTCAGTATTTCCTTATTAGCAACAGAGCAAGGTACTCATGAATCAGATGATTATTTTGATTTGTCTTACTCTGTTGATGGCGCAGAATTCATTAAAGCCATCAACTGGCAAGGAAAAGGCGATGCAAGCCATAGTTTAATTGATGATTTCACCTCAAGTACTATTGTGCAAGCGATACCTGAAGGTACAAACTTGCGTATTAAAGTGTCTATGCAAAATGGCGCAGGCTCTGAATATTTACGTTTAGATGATATTGTCGTTACCGCTGGCGAAGCTGATGGTGGCGGGGATGATGAAGGTGATAATAGCGATATAATCACTGATGCCTGTTTTAATTGTCCAGACTTATCAAAAGTCGCTAATGCGGCTGATTTTGATGATGCAAGTTATTATGCTAATGCGTATGGGGCAATCAATGATAATCAAGATGATTCAGTCATTCGTTTGCAACTTAGTAACATCATTTCAGAAAATCATCACCGGTTATCTTATTCAGAGGCTTGGACTGCTTTAACGGTTACTGATGAAGACCCGATGGATAGTGACAATGTTATTCTGTTTTATCGTGGTATTAGTAAAGCTAAGCTTGCTAATGGTAGCGGCAGTCAGTCAACAAACCCTGATAACTGGAACCGAGAGCATGTTTGGGCCAAAAGTCATGGTTTCCCAAGTACTAGTGCCTACGCTTATTCAGATATTCATCATTTAAGACCTACTGATATTTCTGTGAATTCATCACGGGGAAATCTTGATTTTGATAACAGTGACGCACCTTTAGCTGAATCACCAGAAAACCGCGTCGACAGCGATTCTTTCGAGCCACGCGATGCTGTTAAGGGTGATGTTGCTCGTATTATCTTTTATATGGATGTCAGATATGAAGGTTTAGATTCAGTGACACCAGATCTTCAAGTGGTTGATTACCTGACGTCAACAGGTGAGGCCAAACTAGGAAAACTGTGCACGCTATTAAGCTGGAGTGAGAGTGATCCGGTTGATGATTTTGAAAGAAATCGAAACGATAAAATATATGAATTTCAAGGCAATAGAAACCCATTTATTGATCATCCAGAATGGATAACTAAAATATTTGAGCAAAGCTGCTCAGATGTTGTCGATCCGGTAGACCCGGTGGAACCAGTAGATCCAACTGAACCAACGAATCCAGAAATTGATTTATTCTTCTCTGAATATGTTGAAGGTAGCAGCTTTAATAAGGCTATTGAAATATATAACCCTAGCAATAATACCGTTGATTTAACGGGTTACCAATTCAAGCTTTATTCTAATGGCAGTGATGCCGCTACTGCTGTTTACAATCTTGCGGGTGAAATACTCGGCAATGATGTACTGGTATTAGGCTCAACACAAATTAGTGATGCCAGCGAATTAATTACCTATATTGATCAAGCTAACGGCGCTGTTAATTTTAACGGCGATGACTACGTTGAGCTTGTTCATAACGATACTATTATTGATACCTTAGGTTTTTTTGCTGTCAGAGAAAACTGGGGTAAAGATGTTACTTTAGTGAGAAAACCTGAAGTTAATACTGGTAGCCGCGACAGAAATGTTGCTTTTATCCGTGATGAGCAATGGTTAGCTTATGACAGAGATACCTTTAGCTTTCTTGGCTCTCATCTGTCGGACGACACACCTGTTGAGCCCGGAGAGCCTGGCGAACCAGTTGATGAGATAGTTATTGGTCAATGTACTGACCTATCAGATAGCATTCATGATATTCAAGGTGCTGAATTTACTTCGCCAGTTGTTGGTGAAGTTAAAGTCATTGAAGCTGTAGTAACCTCAGTAGTAGCAAGTTTAAATGGTTATTTCGTGCAAGAAATAGCATCAAATTATGATGATAATGCCCAAACATCAGAAGGTATTTTTGTTGCTGCTAATAATCTTGTCACTCAGCCGACACTGGGTCATAAAGTACGCGTATTAGGTACAGTTGGTGAAACGTTTGGCCGTACACAAATAGCAACAGACCTTGATTTTATTGATTGTGGTGCAGGTGATGTTATTGTTGCCGCCTCTATGGCACTGCCGATTGAAAGCACTGATAATTGGGAGCACTATGAAGGTATGTTAGTGAACTTTGCGAGTGAACTACAAGTAACTGATACTTATAATTTAGCGCGCTTCGGACAACTAACCTTATCGAATGGTCGTTTGCTCATTCCGACTAATATTTTTACTGCCGGTACCGAGCAAGCGCTGGCCTTAGCAGATAAAAATAGCCGTAATCGCATTATGTTAGATGACATGAACAATGCTCAAAATCCTGAAGATGTTCCTTTTCCTGCACCAAGTTTAAGCTACCAAAATGCATTACGATTAGGTGATTCGGTTGCGGGTCTGACTGGTGTTTTGGATTATAGCTTCAGTGAGTATCGTGTTTTACCGACCTTAGAGCCACAGTTTTCGGTCAGTAACGCCCGACCTGAAATGCCACAACTTAATGGTGAAGGCACCGTAAAAGTAGCAAGTTTCAATGTACTTAATTACTTTAATGGTGATGGTTTCGAAGGAGGATTTCCGACAGAGCGCGGCGCTGACAATCTTGAAGAGTTTATCCGTCAAAGTAGTAAAATTGTTGCGGCACTTGTTGATATCAATGCTGATATTGTTGGCTTAATGGAATTAGAAAATGATGGCTTTGCTGACAATAGTGCTATTGCTGATTTAGTTAATAAATTAAACCAGCAACTAGGTGACAATACTTATGCTTACGTAAGCCTTGAAGAAAATAAAGTCGGTGATGATGCAATCGCGGTCGGTTTACTTTATAAGCCAGCGACTATTGCTTTAGTGGGCTCAGCAATTACCACTAACCAACAGCCGTTTGATTTTGGTAATCGTCAACCTTTAGTACAAACCTTTAAAGATATTGCCAGTGATGAAACCTTTACTGTCGCGGTAAACCATTTTAAATCTAAAGGCAGTTGTGGCAGTGCTACTGGCAATAACCAAGACCAAAACGATGGTCAAGGTTGTTGGAATGAGTTAAGAACTCAAGCCGCTAGCTCATTAGTCTCTTGGTTGAACACTAAACCAACGGGTACTAATGATAGCGATGTATTAATCATCGGTGATTTAAATGCTTACGGTAAAGAAGACCCTATCAATGCCCTAACTGAGCAAGCTTACCAAAACTTAGTCGCGAAAAGCTTAGGCCATAGCGCATATTCGTATAGCTTTGGCGGTGAAATGGGGTATTTAGACCACGCACTGGCTTCAGCTGAATTTGCTGGGAAAGTAGCCGATACTACGGTTTGGCATATCAATGCTGATGAACCACGTATATTTGATTACAACACTGAATTTAAGTCGGAAGATCAGCAGGTTAAATATTTCGATGACGGTGTTTATCGTGCATCAGATCACGATCCCATTGTTATTTTGTTGAACTTCCAATCAGAAAGTCAGTTATTGGGTGATTTTGATAACGATGAAGATATTGACCGCAATGATATAAGTCAATTTATATTATTGCTACGTAGCGGGGAACCAGTAGATAGCCAATATGACTTTAATAATGACGGCACAGTGAACACCAGTGATGTTAGATCATTAATGTCTTTGTGTACTCGTACTCGTTGCGCAATCTAAACCTGCATAAACACCTTTAACCAATAAAACATAAATAGATCAGTTTGCGGCATGTAAGCTGATCTTTACTAAAAAATTAGGAACTATAATGAAAAAATTAATAACCATGTTAATGCTAACGTTGGTCACACTTTCATCTCAGGCGACTCTATTGAGTGTTGATTTAGATAATACCGATTACCAAGTTGGCGATGTGTTAAGTGCTGATATTGTTATCTCTGATATAGAATTAGATGCGGTTGGCTTTGATAAACTTGTCGCCAGTTTTAATACTAATTTCTTGTTTGATGATTCACTGTTAGCATTCGATAATGTTACTTTCGGTGATAAACTTGATGTTGATCCAGACCCATTTTTTGCCAGCTTTCAAGATACTAATTTAGCGTCGTCGGGAAACTTATTTATACAAGAAGTAGCACAGGCGTTTGATTTTGACTTGTTTTTTGCGCAAAGTGGATTAAGCCAATTTGTGTTGGCAACGGTGAATTTCAACGTATTGCAATCAGGCGTAGGTTCATTAAATTTTGCTAATGCCACGGTAGGTGATGAATTTGGTTCTTCTTTTATTGGTGTGCAAGCAGCAGGTGCAAGCTTTACCGTAGCGAATAGCGTTGCAGTGCCTGAGCCAAGTACTTTCATTCTAGTTATTGCCGCCATGATGATCTTATTAAGACGTCGCGCATTATAAGTGAATGTTCAGTAATTTAGAAAATGATTAAAAAAACGGAGTGTCATTCATGAATGACACTCCGCTTTCAAGTCTATTCAAGCAAATTAAGTTTACTTAAAATGCCTATCAAAAAAGCTGATAATGGTATTGTTCAAATGCACTTTTACTTTTTTACCCCGCATACTGTGCTTACTACCCGGGTAGGTCATTAATTCAAATTGCTTATTGTTATCTTGCAACGCTTTCATTAATTTAGTGGTATTAGTGAACAGTACATTATCATCGGCCATGCCATGATAAACCATTAAAGGGCCACTTAAACCGGTAATATAAGGAAAGACACTCGATTGCTCATAACCATCAGCATTGACTTTAGGATGGTTTAAATAACGCTCAGTATAATGGGTATCATATAATAACCAGTCGGTTACGGGGGCACCACTGACGCCAGCTTTAAAATAATCACCTGCTTTAAATAGCGCCATTAGCGCCATATAACCACCATAAGAATGACCATAAATGCCAATACGCTCTTTATCAACAAAAGGTAATGTGTGCAGATATTTAACGCCCGTTACTTGGTCATCAACTTCAACTTGCCCTAACTTTTCATAGATAGGGAACTCAAATGCGGTGCCACGATAGTTTGAGCCGCGGTTATCCAGCTGAAATACAATATAACCTTGTTGCAGCATATATTGGGTAAAGTCGGCTCCTTGCCAGATGTTTCTAACGCGTTGCGCATGTGGGCCACCATAAACATTAACAATAACTGGATATTTTTTACCCGGCGCCATGTTTTTAGGCTTGTACAATTTGTAATAGAGTGTTGCTTCGCCATCATCGGAGGTTAATGTGCCAAACTTTGGTTGAATTAAATCACCGTAGTAAGGGCTAATAGGGTGGTCATTATTGACTTTATTTTCTGCTAACCAGGTAATGTGCTCGCCATTCGCTTGGTGTAAGCTGACTTGTTTAGGGGTGTCGATATTAGAAAAACTATCAATATAACTTTGGCTATCGTTACTAAAGTTTATGTTATGAAAACCATTGCGCTTACTTAAACGAGCCACATGCTCAGGTGATTTACCCGTTAATGGTACGCGGTATAAATGACGCTCAAGTGGCGTGTCAGCACGGCCAGTAAAATAAATAACCCCTTTGTCTTCATCTACATGCTTAATGGCATCAACAATCCAGTTACCTTTAGTGAGTTGATTAATTAACTCTCCTTTATTGCTAAAGTGATATAAATGTTTGAAACCATCACGTTCTGATGCCCAAATAAATGATTTACTATCACTTAAAAACACTAAATCATGATGTAGGTTTAGCCAGTGAGCTGACTGTTCGGTTAATAAGGTTTTTTGTCGGCGTTTTTTTAGATTATAGCTTTTAAGCTTTAAGGTTTTTTGATCGCGGCTTTGCCATTGATAAGATAAATTTTTGCTATCAGGTAACCACTTTACCCTAGGAATATAAATATCAGTATTTTTGCCAGTATCAATGAAACGTATTTTTTTGCCTTTAATATCCGTTACGGCTAACTTAATAGTGACATTGTTTGTGCCCGTTGCCGGATATTTTTGCTCAATTAATTCTATTTTTTCAGCATAAATTTCATTACGAATAACCGTTTGTACCGGGGTTTCATCAACTCGTAGAAAAGCGATATGTTTTTCATCGGGAGCCCACCAATACCCCGTCATTCTGCCCATTTCTTCTTGGGCAACAAATTCGCTCATGCCATTTTTAATATTTTTATTGGCCGAGTTAGCACTGCCGCCGTCTTGGGTTAATTGTGTTTCTTCACCGCTAGCAATATTAAGGATAAAAATATTTTGCTGACGAATAAAAGAAACAAAGTTACCTTGAGGAGAAAACTTGCTATCGGTTTCAAAGGCGTCGGTTTTGGTTAAACGTTTGGCGCTTTTTGTGGCTAAGTGGTAGTAGTAAATATCACCATTAAGTGGGAACAATAGTGCACTGCCATCACTAGAGAATTTATATTCTATGATGCCAAAGCCATATACACGTTGGCGCTCTCGACGGGCTTTTTCTTCATCAGAAAGAGTTTCTGTGCCACTGAAAAGATCTTGTGAGTCAACTAAGAGTTTATTTTCTTTATTGGCTAAATTATATTCCCATAAGTCATAGCGGTTAAGATCATCTTTTTTACCTTGTAAATAGGTGACTCGGCTACCATCAGGAGAAAATTTTAGTGACTTTGGGGTTTGTCCGTTTAATGATGGCGAGCTATAAATACGCTCAATAGAGAGTTGTTCGGCGTTAGCATTGCTGAGTATAAGCACAGAGCAGCTGAAAGCGAGCAGTGCTTTTTTTAAAAGTTTTTTCATAGGAAATTGAAGAGTCTCTTTATAGTAAATGCGTGTTAAATAGCAAGCACTTTGTTAAATTTTGTTGTGAAGTAGCGCTGATAAATCATAATGTTAGCTCATATTATCAATAGCTAATGCTAAATAACCTCTAAAGCATCACTGAGTTTTTTTACGCCAATAACTTCCATGCCCGATATTGGCTCTTTTGGCATATTATTAAAAGGCACAATAGCGCGTTTAAAACCATGTTTAGCCGCTTCATTAAGGCGTTCTTGGCCACTAGGAACGGGGCGAATTTCACCCGACAAACCCACTTCACCAAAAATGACTAAATCTTGTGGTAGCGCATTATCTTTAAAGCTCGAAACCAATGCAAGGATCAAGGCTAAATCAATACTAGTCTCAGTGACTTTTACGCCGCCGACAACATTAACAAAAACGTCTTGATCGTTTAACTGTAAGCCGCCATGGCGATGTAAAATAGCCAACAGCATAGACAAACGGTTTTGATCGGCACCAACCGCAACACGGCGTGGGTTACCTAACGCAGAGTGATCAACCAAGGCTTGAATCTCTACCAGTAAAGGGCGAGTTCCCTCCCATAATACCATCACAATACTGCCAGGAGTTTGCTCTTCGCTGCGGCTAAGAAAAATAGCAGATGGGTTTTTAACTTCTTTCAAGCCAGTACCCGTCATAGCAAACACACCAAGCTCATTAACTGCACCAAAACGGTTTTTATTGCCCCGTAAAGTGCGATAACGTGAATCGGTACTACCTTCAAGCATGATAGAACAGTCAATACAATGCTCTAATACTTTTGGCCCTGCTAATGAACCATCTTTGGTGACATGGCCGACCAGCAAAATAGCAACATGATATTGCTTGGCAAAGCGCGTCAAATACGCGGCGCTTTCTCTTACTTGTGAAACACTGCCTGGTGCTGATTGCACGTCACTCATGTGCATCACTTGAATAGAGTCAATAACCATGATTTTAGGCTGTTCTTTAATGGCTATGTGGCAAATATTTTCGACACTGGTTTCTGAGAGCATTTTGAGTTTATTTGTCGGCAAACCTAAACGCTTGGCTCGCATAGCAACTTGTTGTAATGACTCTTCTCCGGTGATGTATAGTGCGGACATATTCGCGGCTAATGAACACATGGTTTGTAATAACAAGGTGCTTTTACCTGCGCCGGGTTCACCGCCAATTAAAATAGCGCTGCCGGGGACAATACCACCACCGAGTACCCGATCAAATTCAGCAAAGCCAGCAGAAAAGCGTGGTAAGTCGGTTAGGTCTATAGCGTCAAGGGTTTGAACTTTTACTTCACTATTGAGGGCTGCACCGGCAAACCCTGCAAAGTTACCACCACGGGCAGGTAGTTTTGCTTGTCTAAATTCTGAGATGGTATTCCATGCTTTACAGTCAGCGCATTGACCTAGCCAGCGTGAATACTCAGAGCCGCAGTCAGTACACACATAAGCCGTTTTACTTTTTGTCATACTTTGCCTTGTTAAAAAGTGACTTAGCCGTTGTATAACTTTACCACCGAAAAATCTATCTTTTGAAGTGGCTAGAGTATACAGGCATAATAATTGCTTTATTTTATGATATTAAATTATAATGTTTTTATGTTTTTTGTCTAAGCATTATCAAATAAATAACCAGCTAAGCAGTAATTAGAATGATTAATTCATGAATACAGACTTCTCTAAACATCAAACCTTGATAAACAGTTTTCGCGGGCAAGTGAATAAAAGTAATTTTGCTGAAAAATTTTCAGCAAACACTAACAAACTTGCTAAAACCGAGTCTTTCTTGTTAAAGATGGAATTAAAGCGTTTAGCCACTGCTTGTACCCGCTCTATCGACTTGCGTGGTTTAGTGGATGGCAACTGTAACGTTTATGAACACCAAGGGCAGAATCATTTTTTAGACAGTGTTGCCATTAAAGCGTTTGAAGAAAATGTTGAGCTTTATGGTGCTTATACCTTTGGCGTCTATGAAGCCGTTAAAAATACTGAAAATAATTTTAGAGTCATTTATCAAAAAGAACAAGCGGGTATAAAACAGCCTGCGGTTGAAACGATAAAAAAAGCTCCAGAAAAACTGCAGTGCCCGGCAAAATTATACCAATTTGCTGATTATTTTGATCGTATTGAAGAGCGAATGAATTTTGCTATTAATCTAATAATCACCCTTGAAAACAATCAGCAAATCCCGGCAACGAGTTCAGATCTCAGTGTCAATGGTTGTAAATTTCGTGTTACTGAGCAGTCGTTACTCGCCATTGGTGACATGATAAGCATAAAGTTTACTGGCTTAGAGCAAGAGTTTCAGTTTGGCAGTAGTGATGTTTTTACTTTTCAAGTTAAAAATAGTCACCAAGATGGTGACACACAACTGCTTGGTTGTCAGCGTATTGATGCGCCAGAAAAAGATGCCTTTAAGCGATTTTTGCATGCCTATATTCAAGGAAATAAGCGTCGTTACAAGGTTAATCTTGATAATACTATTAAGGCGTTACAGGCAAGAAGTTATGAACAATATATTTTGCCTAAAATTAATGAATTGCCCGTTTTTGTCATACAAGAGTCAAAAAAACTCATACCACGTTACGCCTTAACAACGAATAATAATCAGGCTGTTTTTCAGTATTGGCAAGACGAAGCGGGACATTCGACCTTACATTGCTTGTTAAGTGAAGAGCGTTTAGCGCGTTTAAAAGCACAAAAAACTCAGCAAAAATCACTGCTAGTGTACAGTTTTATTCATCAACACCAAGGGAAGAGCTTTTTTTACAGTCTTGATGAACAGCAATTACCTAAAAATGATGCTTTTTTTAGCGCGTTTTTAACTTTTGCGGCTAACAAGGCTTCTTTTGCTATTACCGAGCTAACTTGCCTTGGTATCGATGAAAATAGCGCCTACGCGCCTTTTACGGTTGCTAATACTCAAACGATAAAAAACCAGTACATCAATTTACCGCCCTCTGATGAAGTTAAATCGTGCTTAGCGCCTTTGCCCAATATTATTGTGGCCAGTGATGTCACCCAACTAAGTTTTGTCGAACAGTATCAACAAGTCTCCTCTGAAAAAATTGATACCACCAAGCTGAAGCTATATGGTCATAAGCGTTTGAAAAAACCACTGGTGGTTGATGAATTAGGTATTAGTTATAAAAATCAACGCCAAGAGCTACGTTTTATTTATCATACCGAGGCTGTTGTTGAATGTGAAAAAGTTAAGTGGACGGGTAAGTCACAAGACTTTTCAGTGTCAGGTTTAAAAATTCAGTTAGATAGCGATGCTGTGTTGTCGATGGGCGATATTGTTTATCTCACTTTCCCCAACTTACAAAAAATAACCTCAGCGTTTGATCTTAAACAGCTACCTTATGAAGTGGTGCGCATTAATAAAAAGAAAACCATTATTAACTTGCGAGTTCACGTTAAAGAGCATCAACATATTGGCAGAGCATTCTTTAAGTTATTGATTAATAAAAACCGCGATAAATTAACCACCGATGAATATGCCATGCTAACGCCCGGCTTATCAGCAGCCTTACGCACTTGTTATGTAAAAAACATGAAAATACCAACACTGGTAGTACAAACCAGTGGTAGTCGCTACAAAATAGAAGTGTTAGCGAGCAATGATCGTGACAGTGAATTATTGCAGCAAATGAAGCGATTAAGTGATAGACAGCGTTTTTATAATCTCTATCCCTTATTAACAAAGTTACAGACTAATAACGCCCTTGAGCAGAGTTTAAAAACCTTGCTCACCAATGAAGATCCCATTACGCAATTAATTTACCTCGCCGTTAACCCGAATGAGAAAAAGGTTGATAAATCGGTGAGTGTAGCACTTGATAGTGAGTTAAATACGCCTGAGCTACGGCAGTTTTTCATGAAAAAGGCTTTAAAGCGCGGACAATTTTATTGTTTACAATTAACGATATCCCGCACTAATGAGCCCGATATGGAATATTTAAATACCGAGTTAAGTTATATTAGCGCTTATGCTATTCATCGCGGTAAACAAATAGAGCAAGATATATGGAGTGTCGTGGGGGTTATTCAAGTGTTTGATGTTACCAAAGATGCTTTACTTAGCCATGGTTTAGCGACTGAAAGTTAACCAAAAAGGTCTTTATTTAGTCTACAATTTTTCACCACAGAGAACACAGAGAGTACAAAGGCCAGATACTACACCGAGAACAATAATGCCTTCTGAATAGCATCACGGCTCGGTGGTGAGTAATAACGTCTTTATTCAGCATTAAATGTTTTTACCACAGAGAACACAGAGAGTACAAAGGCCACCATACTACACCGAGAACAATAATGCCTTCTGAATAGCATCACGGCTCGGTGGTGAGCAATAACGTCCTTATTCAGCATTAAATATTTCTACCACAGAGAACACAGAGGCAGGTTATATGCTCCATGCATAATCTAAGTGACCTACATCCATGTAGGTCTTGCTGCGCACTACACCGAGCATAATAAATCCTCTGAGTAGCATCGCGTCTCGGTGGTAGCTCGGTGGTAGACTGTTACTTTTATTTAGTTAGTGCAATTGGTATTAAGCCAACCAATGCAATAAGCAGTCTAATCCTTGCTGGTTAATAGCGCTATCTGCTTGCGCTAAAACAATCGGTTTGGCATGAAAAGCAACCCCGAAACTGGCTGCTGCCATCATCACTAAATCATTAGCGCCATCACCCATGGCAACCGTTTGCTTAGCGGGTATTTCATATTGTTTAGCCAGTAATGTTAATGAATCAGCTTTTACTTGTGCATCAACCACTGAGCCTAAAACCTTGCCAGTGAGCTTACCGTCTGAAATTTCTAAAACATTGGCAAAAGTAGCATCTAGGTTGAGTAAATTCTTTAAGTGATCGGCAAAATAGGTAAAACCACCTGAAGCAACCGCAATGCGCCAGTTGTGTTTTTTAAGTTCTGCTATTAAGGTTTCTAAACCAGCCATTAAGGGAATGTTTTTAGCGACATCAGCCAGTATTGTTTCTGGCGCATTGCTAAGCGTGGCAACGCGTTGATGTAAACTTTCAGCAAAATCTAATTCACCTTGCATGGCTAACTCAGTTACGGCGGCCACTTGCTCACCAACACCCGCTAATTTAGCTATCTCATCAATACACTCAATTTCAATCGTGGTTGAGTCCATGTCCATCACTAATAAACCGGGTTCATTAAGTCTTGGCGCATCTGCAATTAAAGCCGCTTCAATGCCTTGCTCTAGTGCAAAGTCGGCCAGCGACTTGCGAGCGACAATAAAATCATCACAGCTGATATTAAAGCGATAGCTCGTTTGATTATTACGAGTATTAATGGCCGTTAGGGCATTAATACTAAGATGACTAACGGTTTGTAAAGCGGCTAAGTTAGCAATAGATAAATCGGAAAAAACTACTAGCTCTTTATTTGAGCTCACTTGCACCACTTGTTCTGCAAGCGTTAATGTTTCGTTATTTAATGAGACGCTAATAGGTAAATCGTCATGAACTTGATGCTGAGCAAAGTAAGATTCAAGTGATAAGGACAATTTATTGGTAGAAAAAGACACTTTAGTAGAAAAAGACACGTTAACTCTCTATTATGAATATAAATAGTCTAGGCAAATTTATTATGAACCCAGTAGAACAGCCTTTATACCCTAAATTATCGCCAATTTATAATAAGATTCTGCAATTAGTTAGTGCTATTTTGCTTATCGTTGTTTTAATGGCTATTTGGGTTGCCAGTGTTGAAAAAAGTCAGCAGATAATAACGCAGCACTTTAAGCACACGGCCGATAAATTTTTGCAGCAGGCTATTGCCGGTACATCAACACTTCTTGAAGAAAATTCAGTGCCAGTGAATAAAAAAAATCGCTACGCTTTATTACAAAACTACCTTAATAACATGGCGCAAGCTGATTTTGTTAGAGACATTCATTTATATGATGCAACAGGCTTATTGATACTCGAAGCTAAGCATGAAAATTATTCATCCTCATCAATTAAAACACTTTTTGGTATTGAACAAACACAAAAAACGCTTGATAAAAGTGATAAGTACACTCCTTTTATTGAGGAAATTCGTCAAGAGCAGTTAAAGGGCTATTTGCGCATCACCATTGAAAAGTCACTGTTAACGGCGGTTTTAGAGCAAGAAAGCCATGATAGACAAGCTCTTTTTAGAGTATTGTTAATTATTGCCGGTTTAATTGGTTTTTTACTGACAAGAGGATTAAACCGATTCAGCCGCCAAGGTTTTAGAATGCCCAAGTCGGCCATTAATCATCACTAACGAGCATTAGCTGTTGTTAAGGTATTCATTTAGTTTAAATATTTTTGACCACAGAGATCACCGAGACTACATAGAAAACAATAAATCCTCTGTGTAGGCTCGAAGAGCCCTCGGTGAAGCATCGCGGCTCGGTGGTAAACCGTTACTCTTATTCAGTTATTTGTAGGCGGGATTTTAATCGCGCGAATAACTAACGGCTATTCATAGGTTGGACATTAAGAGATCATTGGATTCAGGCCGCATTTTAATCGTCCTTTTTCTTTATCTCTGGTCGGGTTCGCTCTTTGAGCATATTTTGACAAAAAATTGATAGT
>MAAE01000060.1 GCA_002162675.1 Colwellia sp. 39_35_sub15_T18
ACCCAATAGAACAAGTTTGGCAATGGTTGCGACAAAATGAACTCTCCAATAGATGTTTTGAAGGTTACGACGACATTGTCAATGAATGCAGTCGCGCTTGGAATGCTTTTATATATGATGCCTCCAGAGTGATAAAACTGTGCTCTAGAGACTGGATAAAAGTGGGAACTTAATTAATGCAATTGGTATAAATAGCCTTGTCTTCGCAATTAGCGACCTTAACTACTTGTCTTGCATTTCTTCAATTTTTACTTTCCAAATAGCCGGGCCGGTTACATGAGCAGACTCACCAGAGCTGTCAACAGCAACCGTTACTGGCATATCTTCAACTTCAAACTCATAAATAGCTTCCATACCTAACTCTTCAAAAGCAACAACACGAGCTTTCTTAATAGCTTTAGAAACTAAATACGCTGCGCCGCCGACAGCCATTAAATACACTGATTTGTGCTTTTTAATGTTTTCTACCGTTGCCGCGCCGCGCTCAGATTTACCAATAGAGCCTAAAAGGCCTGTTTTAGAAAGCATTAATTCTGAGAATTTATCCATACGCGTTGCTGTTGTCGGACCCGCAGGACCAACAGCTTCATCACCCACCGCATCAACAGGACCAACGTAATAAATAAATTTATCAGTAAAATCAACAGGTAGTTCTTCGCCTGCGGCTAGCATGTCTTGAATACGCTTGTGCGCTGCATCACGACCCGTTAAAATAGTACCACTAAGCAGCACGGTTTCGCCTGTTTTCCATTCGCCAATATCTGCTTTTGTTAGCCCATCAACATTAACGCGGCGAACATTTTCACCCACTTCCCAAGTAATATCTGGCCATTCTTCTAACTTAGGTGGTGTTAACTCAGCCGGACCTGAACCGTCAAGATGAAAGTGTATATGGCGTGTAGCAGCACAATTGGGGATCATCACGACAGGTTTAGAAGCCGCATGGGTTGGTACAGCATTAATTTTAACATCAACTACGGTCGTTAAACCGCCAAGACCTTGGGCGCCAATACCAAGGTTGTTAACACGTTCAAAGATCTCTAAACGTAATTCTTCTTCAGCATTTTGTGGACCTCTATCCATTAGATCTTGAATATTAACCGGATCCATTAAACTTTCTTTAGCAAGTACACCGGCTTTTTCAGCAGTACCACCGATACCTATGCCCAACATGCCTGGTGGACACCAACCTGCTCCCATCGTGGGTAAGGTTTTCACTACCCAATCAGCAATAGAGTCTGACGGGTTTAACATTGCCATTTTAGTTTTATTTTCACTACCGCCGCCTTTAGCCGCGATCATTACTTCAATTTCATCACCTTCAACAAGATCGATATGTACAACCGATGGCGTATTATCTTTGGTGTTTTTACGTGCGCCGGTTGGGTCAGCAACAATAGAAGCTCGCAAAGGGTTATCAGGGTTTAAGTAAGCACGACGAGTACCTTCATCAACCATTTGTTGTACGGTCATATCCGTTTTATCCCACTTAACCGCCATACCCACTTTGACAAAACAGGTCACTATGCCCGTATCTTGACAAATAGGACGCTTACCTGTGGCCGACATGCGTGAATTAATAAGAATTTGTGCAATAGCATCCTTCGCGGCGGTATTTTGCTCTTTATGATAAGCCTTCTCTAACGCCTGAATAAAATCCAGTGGATGATAATAAGAAATGTATTGTAATGCATCTTCAATACTGTCAATTAAGTGTTGTTGTTTGATTATTTTATCGGACATGTTGCTCTCAGCTTTCGTTAAAAGTGTGTATAATCTCTTTCTATTATAATACCTTTCTATTGAAACTACCGCTAGTAGCCAATAGTCAAAATTCAGAGAATCAACACCTTGCCCTCATCATTCCCACTCACCTTGTCAGTAAAGCCTTTAACGTTGGCAGATGATGTTTCAACGCTAGCTTTATTTACCCCCTTAGCTAATATGCCATGGGCAATGTGGCTAGATTCAGGGCAAAGTGACCATGTTGATGCTTGCTTTGATATTTTAGTGTGGCAACCTGAAGTAACGTTATGTACTCATGGTAAAAAAACTTATATACACCATATTAAATCCAATGAAACACAGGTAAGTGAAGAAGAGCCTCTGTCTTTACTCGAAAATGTCCAAAAACAAGTTTTAACAACATTAGTCCCCTCAAATTTAACGCCAGCAAAGCAAAGCTTACCTTTTTTAGGTGGAGCATTAGGCTATTTTTCCTATGACTTGGGGCGGCGTTTTGAAAAACTTCCCGTACAAGCAAAACAAGATATTGCTGTGCCAGAAATGGCAGTAGGTATTTATAGCCAAGCAGTCGTTTTTGATCATAAAACCCAACAATTTTTTTTAATTTGTCCAGCCCAGAAACGTTCGGAGCTTGAGTGTTTTTTGCAGAATATGCTCACATTAAACAGCGCGAATACTGCCATTGAAAATAAGCCGCCTACCGATTTTGCCTTAACATCAAGCTGGCAAAGTAATATGGACAAAGCCAGCTATATAGAAAAGTTTCAGCGAGTCCAGAAGTATTTATCAACGGGTGATTGTTATCAAATCAACTTGGCTCAGCGCTTTAGTGCGGATTATCAAGGAGATGAATTTCAGGCATATTGCGCACTTCGCAAAGAGAACAAAGCCCCCTTCTCTGCTTTTATTCGCCTTGAGGGTGCTGCCATATTAAGTGTCTCACCCGAGCGATTTTTACAATTATCACAAGGCAAAGTACAAAGTAAGCCCATTAAAGGCACTATGCCAAGAAGTCAGGATAAAGCACAAGATAAGCAAAACGCGGCCACCCTTAAAAACTCAAACAAAGATCGTGCTGAAAATGTCATGATTGTTGACTTACTTCGAAACGACCTTGCCAAAGTATGTAAACCTAATTCAGTTGTTGTGCCGAAACTATTTGATATTGAAAGCTTTCCTGCGGTGCATCATTTGGTGAGTACCGTAGAGGGGCAATTAGCTAATAAATATAATGCTAACGACTTGCTGCGTGGTGCCTTTCCTGGGGGCTCAATTACTGGTGCTCCTAAGATTCGTGCCATGGAAATTATAGAGCAACTTGAACCCCACAGGCGCAGTGTTTATTGTGGCAGTATCGGTTATATATCTAGCTGTGGCGCTATGGATACGAGTATTACTATTCGTACCCTAATAGGAGAGCAAGCCTCAAATAAAATTTACTGTTGGGCTGGCGGCGGCTTAGTGGCCGATTCAACCGCGAACAGTGAATACCAAGAAACGTTTGATAAAGTGCAGCGTATTTTACCCGTGCTAAGTAAGTTTACTCAAAATGCTAGCGAGTAACAGATGAACAAGGACGAATTTTTATACCGCTTTCATTTAAAACAGTTGGCACCGTCAAGCCATAATTATCAGCACCCTTCTCCCCTTAAATCGGCTGCGGTACTAATTGCTTTAATAGATGACCCTGAAGATGACTTAGGTTTACATGTACTATTAACCAAACGTTCTAGCCACCTAAAGCATCACCCTTCGCAGGTAAGCTTTCCTGGCGGCAAAGCTGAGCCTGAAGATGACAACCTTATTGCCACGGCATTAAGAGAAGCTTATGAGGAAATAGGCTTAGCCCCCGAGTCAGTCTCAGTTTTAGGGCAACTTCCTAATTATGAAATAATGAGTGGTTATCAAGTTACCCCCGTTGTGGCAATAATTGATGCCCAGCAAAGCTATCAACGAGATGACAATGAAGTTGCAGAAATATTTCAAGTGCCATTACAGCATTTTCTGCAAGAAGATAATCACCTCTGCATTAAGGCAGTTCGACATGGCCGCCACCACAACATCCATTTTTTTCCTTATAAGCACTATAATATCTGGGGTGCAACCGCGGCTATGCTGAAAGATTTAATCGAGCATATAAAGTGATTTTCTGTGAATTTTTATCACTTTGCGCTAATTAATCAACAAACTTTCGATAATTCATCGACAAGGCACACTAATATTTGTTTTTAATATTGATCACTTTCAGCTATCATTACCCATATTAATGTCAGCACAACCCGTGTTAGGTAAAATTTTATTCGGAAATAATTATGATTAGTGTATTTGATATGTTTTCAATTGGTATCGGCCCTTCTAGTTCTCATACCGTTGGCCCAATGAAAGCCGCTAAGTTATTTGTAGATGAATTACAAAAGCAAAAGCAACTATTAACGATTGACCGAGTAAAGTGTCAGTTGTTTGGCTCTTTAGGACAAACAGGTATAGGACATGGCACAGGAAAAGCAGTCATTTTAGGCTTGTCGGGTAAAAAACCTGAAACGATAGCTGTTGATGCTATTGAGCCAATTTTAGCGGATGTGGTGGCCAGTCAAAAAATTCAACTTGCCGGTCAACACAGTGTCGATTTCCCTAAAGACGACGCGATTATATATCACCATAGAAAAACCTTGCCTGCTCACGCAAATGCCATGACTCTTTACGCCTATCACGGCGATTGCATTGTTTTAGAGCAAACCTATTACTCTATTGGCGGTGGTTTTATTGTTCAAGATTGCGACTTTGAAAAAGAGAAAGACAAAGCCTTATCTTTGCATGCAAATATCGATAAACCTCATAAATTCAGTAATGCCACAGAATTACTAGCACTGGCACAAGAAAGTGGTTTAAGCATTAGTACCATGATGATGAATAATGAAAAGTGTTTAAATAATGAAGTAAATATTCGCGCTCAGCTGATTAATATATGGCAAGCCATGCGTAGTAGCGTTGAACGCGGTATGAAAACTGAAGGTATTTTACCCGGTGGCTTGAAAGTCAACCGCCGTGCACCCGCGTTGCATCGTACATTAAAAGTAGAAAAATCTAATGATCCGTTAATAGCCATGGATTGGGTTAATTTATTTGCTTTAGCCGTCAATGAAGAAAATGCCGCAGGCAGTCGAGTCGTTACGGCTCCTACTAATGGTGCAGCAGGCATTATTCCCGCGGTATTATCTTATTACGATAAGTTTGTACAACCAGTCACTGACGATGACTGCATACGTTATTTACTTACCGCGGCTGCTATTGGTATTTTATATAAAACCAACGCCTCTATATCGGGGGCAGAAGTTGGCTGCCAAGGTGAGGTAGGGGTAGCTTGTTCAATGGCTGCTGGCGCATTAACAGAAATTATGGGGGGTACGCCAATGCAAGTGGAAAATGCTGCCGAAATAGGTATGGAACACAACTTAGGTTTAACTTGCGACCCTGTTGGCGGTTTAGTGCAAGTGCCTTGTATTGAACGAAATGCTATGGGCTCAGTCAAAGCGATTAACGCCTCAAGATTAGCACTGCGTGGCACAGGCACTCAAAAGGTTTCTTTAGATAAGGTGATCAAAACTATGTGGGACACAGGTAATGACATGAAAACTAAGTATAAAGAAACGTCACGTGGCGGCTTAGCCGTTAACATTATTGAATGTTGATCATTAGTTACGAGTAGCAAGTTTTTTACTCATAACCTTGCGCTAAAAGGTTGGCAACTCAATGTCTTTTAACAGCTCATCAACTTCGACATTATTCTTCATTATCATCGCACGCGTAACAATATCTTTCGTTAAATGAGGTGCAAAACGCTCGATAAAATCAAACATATAGCCACGTAGGAAGCTGCCACGTCTAAAGCCAATTTTAGTGGTGCTGGCTTTAAATAAATGGCTAGCATCAATAGTGACT
The DNA here is from genome assembly GCA_002162675.1 of Colwellia sp. 39_35_sub15_T18. GTDB lineage: Bacteria > Pseudomonadota > Gammaproteobacteria > Enterobacterales > Alteromonadaceae > Colwellia. The sequence goes on from MAAE01000060.1 coordinate 5,686, forward strand.
AAATCACCATCAATTTTAGGATCAATTGCCATTGATGCGATAACGCCAATGCCAACACCTAAACGAACATAAGTTTTAATGACATCAGCATCGGTTGCAGTAAAGGCAATTTTAGGCTCTACCCCTGCTTTCTCAAAAGCAGAATCAAGCTCTGAGCGCCCAGTAAAACCAAAAACATAAGTAACTAAAGAGTATTTAGCAATATCAGTAATGGTTAAATCTTGTTTTCTTGCTAATGGATGATCTTTTCTAACAATAATACTACGATTCCAGTGATAACAAGGTAGCATCACCAAATCATTGTATAAATGTAAAGATTCAGTGGCAATAGCAAAGTCTGCCTCACCTTTCGCTGCGGCATCACTAATTTGTGCAGGAGTACCCTGCGACATTTGCAATGATACTTTCGAGTATTTTTTAATAAAACCTTGAATAACTTCAGGCAAAGCATAACGCGCTTGAGTATGAGTGGTCGCAATGCGCAATCGCCCTTCATCGGGTTGCGTATGTTCACGGGCGACCGCTTTAATACCTTCAACTTTAGACAGTATTTGCTGAGCAATATTAATTACTTCTTGTCCCGCCGAAGTAACATGGGTTAAATGTTTACCACTTCGACCAAAAATTTGAATACCTAGTTCATCTTCAAGCATACGTACTTGCTTTGAGATACCAGGTTGAGAGGTAAAAAGTGCTTCTGCTGTCGCAGAAACATTCAGGTTGTTATTTAACACTTCAACGATATAGCGCAGTTGTTGCAATTTCATAAATAGACTTTAACGAGTTAGCTCAGGAATTTTCTTATATCAAAATAATATACTTAATTAAAGGTTTATTCCATATCAAATTTCATTTTTTGTAAATTTAATTCAACATTTCACCAAAAAGTTGTAAATATTGTTTTAAACTAACTTATTCTCTACACTTAATTAACAACTTTTTTCTTCGCTTACTTATATTTCCTTATTATAACCATGACTGCAATCAATGTCTTACCTAAAGACATTGCTAATTCTAACCAAATTCTGCATCTTGAGGTGGCTTGGCTATACTATAAAAATAAAATTCAATTTAAAGGTAACTTCTTCTATGCTAAGCAGAACATTTTTTGTAAACTGCTATTACCAAGGTACAGAATCCAAGTGAAAAGTTATTCACAATTATAATCTAAGAGCTTTAATATGATCGCTATAATCGTAGGCCTAATCATCGCCTTAATCCTTTTTGTTGTTGTTGTTAGCGCTGTTCAACAACACAAAGAAAAACAACAAGCAGAAAAACGCGTTAAGGTGGCTAAGCAAAAAGCTATAATTGATGAAAGCGAAGAACTCATTCTTAATTTATCTAACTTACCTTCAAGCCCTAATTTAGTTAAAATTTTAAACCGCAGAAGCTTAAATGCTGCAAAAGTAATGCAGGACTTAATCCCTGAGATGAAAGGGATTAAAAGTCGAGTACAAGAATTAACGTCACGACTTGAAGCAGCAGAAGATTTAGCAACCAACAATGCTGGCGATGATAACTTTATGCTGCCAGATAATGACCAGCAAATATTAACCATTTTGCAGTGCATTAAAAAATTACGCGCGACAATCAAATCAGAGCAAAGCAAAGGCATTTTAGATGCGCAATCCTTTACAAAAGAAGATCAACGCCTTGATGCCATGCAACTAAAAATTAATATCGAAAGTTTAGTTAAAAGAGGAACACAAGCAGAAAACAAAGAAATGCTTGGTTCAGCTCGACAATATCTTGAAAAAGCGTTACAAACTTTAGCCAATCACCCATTGAAAACGGAATACGTGAAGACTAAGCAGTCTGAGATATCACAGCAACTAAATGATATAACTGAATCTTTGAAAAGTACCAATGCACAAGATGCTGCGAAGAAAGCCAAAAACGAAGAAAATGAGTTAGATGTACTATTTCAACCTAAGAAAAAGTGGTAAACAACTCACGCCTACTACTGTCAAGCCAGCATTTGCTGGCTTTTTTAATACTATCTACAGCCTATCAACCGCTAAGTATGCTAAATAAAACCAATACCATTACACTACCTTCATTTTTGCGTAAAGCGATGAAAGCCTATGCATTAAAAACGCTAATAAGGCAACAAGGCTGTGAACTACAGCGTATTGGTCGTTCTAGAAATTGGCAACTTAAGGCTAATTTTGAACAAATACAAACTCTTGTTCAGCTAATTGAAGACTCAAATGAGGTCAGTTGGCAATGGCTAGCCAAGCTACTTAGAAAAGAATACCAACACTTAAGTCATGATGAACTAGTAAGTATTGCCAAGAGACTTGAAGAAATAACAGTGAGTGCATTAATAGCCAAAACTGACTGCACCATTGTACAGGCTAGAAAGGCGATTGATGCATTAGAGGAGTTTGATTAACAGCTTATGAGCAAGTAATAATTGGTTCATTTTACCAGCCAGACTACACTTAAAATATAAGAAAAAACTTCTAAAGCCTAATTGCTTGGGGTGAAAAAAATTAACTAATATTTTGGCTATGTACCCGTTAATTGTTGTTATGGATGTTATCCATTGATTTAAGTGCCTTTTGTAGGAGAGAGTTTATCCTCGAGAACTTCGCGGTTGAAACAGCTCCTACAAGTTAAATCATATCAACAACAGTTAAGTACAACATAGCCAATATTTTTTATGTAAATCGACGAAAATCAATCATCACTTTTCGTCCACCTGGGATATCAATATTCTGATATTGCCAAGTCATTTTATCAACAATACGATCAACCAAATGCAGTCCTAAACCATAACCATAATCGGTACCAGTATGATCAATATCATTCTCAGTATGATTAATATTTTCAATGATAATTTCAGACTCTATCAGGGTAATAAAAATATCTCCTGTGGCAGTATATTGAAAGGCATTGCGGATCAAGTTATTTAACGTTAGTCGGCAAGCCGTTTTAGCTATATTAATTGAGCTGTCACTAAGTGCCAAATTAACTTTCGTTAACTTACCTTGTAACAAATATTGATTATCTTCAACGATGTTCCGCACCATTTCAGCGATATTTACTGCATTTTGCTCGTAGATACGTTCATCTTCACGAGTTAACCATAATAAGGTTTCAATCATATATTGCATATTAACGTTAGCGCGTTTAATACGATTAATCGAGGTAGTCGCTTTTGAGTCAGCTAACAGTCGCTCTAATAATTCAATATTACTTTTGATCACCGCTATTGGAGTACGTAATTCATGGCTAGCATGACGTAAAAAATCGTGCTCCTTTTTGACCATGTCACTAATACGTTCAAATGCCGATTGCTGCTGTTGAGCAATTAAGTTAACTTCCTTAAAACCAAAATCAATAACGGGTCTATCAATGTCATCAAGGGTGAGTGAGTCAGTCCATGCACCTAATTGCTGCATAGGTTTGGTGATTTTTCGTAAAATAAAATGCATGCTGCCAAGCATCAACAATAAAAAAAACAAAGCTAATGGCCAAGTTAACACCAGCATATTATTTACTCTTAACAGTATTTGCTCGCCATCTGTTGCCAAATAAACACTACGCAATAGATAATACGTTTTACCATCAGTTAACGGGTAAGCTACAATAAACAGCACTTTTTCTGGCAATAAATAGGAATAATCGAGATTAAATATTTTGACATTATTCATTTTCTCTTGGCTAATAACCTTAAAGTCAGGAAAGTTTTCTTTAAACTCATCTGGCAGAGCCTGCCAGTCTATATAGCCCTGAGAAAGTTGAAAGTTAGCTAATGGCGTTGACGATTTTTTTTGATCGTTCTTTTGGTAGTTATCGGCATAATTAACAATCTCACTACGCATATTAATAAGCGTTGCCTCATCCAAGCCGCGCATAAAAAAATACCAGAGTAAAATGCTATACGACAATAAAATTACGATAGTAAAAATAATGTGTATTTTAAAAATATAGCGATTAAAAGTGTGATTTTTTGCCATTTTGTTATGCTTATTTTTGTAAGTAATTTAACCGTCTATTTTCTTGCGCAACACCACGCCTTGACCAACGATGGTATGCATTAATTTAGTTTCTCCTGCCGCATCAATTTGTTGTCTTAATTTAAATAAATGCACCTTAAGGCTATTGCTGTCCGGAGACTCGTCGCCCCACACTGCCTGCAATAACTGCCTACGGCTAACTACTTGCGGTGATTTACGCATTAAAGTTTCTAATAAAATCCACCCTGTCGGTGACAACAGCACATCACGTTGAGCTCGTTTCGCGGCTTTTTCACTAAAATTAACCTTGAGTTCATCCACATTTAATAGCATTGACTGGCCGCTGCGACGCTTTGACAGTACCTGTATGCGCGCGACTAGTTCAAGCATTTCAAAGGGTTTTACCATATAATCATCAGAGCCTGCATGAAAGCCCGCCAATTTATCTTCAAGAGTATCGCGGGCAGTTAACATTAAAATAGCTGTTTCAACCCCTTGCTCTCTTAAAGTTTTACAGACGGTTAAGCCGTCCATACGCGGCATATTGACATCAAGCAATATCACATCATATTGATTTTCATAAATTAATTGTAAGCATGCCGCACCATTGGCAGCGTGATCACAAATAATATCTTCTAATTGTAAATAATCAATAATGGTAGTCGCTAAATCAATATCATCTTCAACTAGCAAAACAAGGGATTTCATCTTTACTCTCAAATTTTAATCTATGGTAGCTTGAGCAAGGTTATACTCTTTCGACCTTAAAAAATGCAGCGTACAATACTGGCACCACACCTAAGGTTAGTACCGTGCCAACCCCTAAACCAAATGCCAACACCACCGACATGCCATAAAACATAGAGCCCGTATCAAGTATAAGCGGTAGTAAACCCAAAACAGTGGTGACTGTGGTCATAGCAATTGGTCGTAATCGTGACAAACACGAGCTAATAATAGCTTGATAATCACTTAAACCTTTTGCTCGCTCAATATCAATCCGATCAATCAACACAATACCATTATTAATAATAATGCCCATTAAACTGTAAATCCCCAAGCTCACCATAAAGCCATAAGGCGCATCCATGATCAGTAAACCGGAAACGGTGCCAATAAAAGTTAAGGGAATAGTACAAGTGATGATGAGTGCTCGGCGGTAAGAATTAAACTGCATCACTAGCAGTAATAATACTAAGCCAATAACCATAGGTATGCTTGCACCAAGTGCCTGCTCAGCTTCAGCAGATTGTACGATAACGCCATCGTATTCAATAAGATGGTTTAACGGTAAGTCTAGTTTTAGCGCTTGCAATCTTTCATCAATCACTCGCTGTAAATCTTGCGCTGTCATCTCGGTATTGGCCGCTTCAATAGTAATGGTATTAAACATATTTTCACGTTGAATTTTAGCGTACTGAATAACAGGTTTGAAGTCAGCAACTTGCAATAAAGGCACTGCCAAGCCTGAACGATTAGAGTGCACAGTAACGGTACTTAATCGGTCTAAATTAAAGCGCTCATCGGCATCAGCTTGCAAGATAACAGGGATAATATCATCTTTCTCACGATATTCAGTGATCTGAGTGCCACTAAAAAAACCTTGTAATGCCGTAGCAATATCGTCAGAGGTAACTCCTGCTCTTCTCGCCCTATGTTGATCAATATTCACTTCAATTTTAACATTACGATTTTCCCAGTCGGTGCGAATATTTTTGGTATGAGGTACTTGATGCAGCAAAGCCATAATCTCTTCCGCTTTAGCAAACAAAATATCTTTATCAGGTCCTTTAACTTGAATGCTAATAGAGCTTGAATCAGAAGGACCTGAAAACATGCGTTTTACTCGCGCAGAAACATTAGGAAAATTACCAATAACGCCATTATGCAGTCGTGTCACTAAGGCATTTAAATCGGTACCTTCTGCAAGGTTTAAGACGATAAAACCTTTATTATCGGCCGGATCTTCAGGGGTTAAAGTTAATACAAACCGTGGACCACCAAAGCCAGTGTAACCTGAATAGTTGTTAATTTCTGGAAAGCGTTCACGATCATCAAGCCAAGTGAAAATATCACGCATTTGACGGTCTGTAGTGCGCGCCGAAGTACCATTAGGCAAATCGATATATATCATGATCTGGCTACGATCTGAGTCGGAAAAAAACTGCTGGGAGATATACTTAAAGCCGCTCATTGCGGTGATAAACAAAACAACCATGATACCAATAAATAGTATTTTATGCCCTAATAACCAATGTAAAATATGCTCATATTGTTGATAAAACTTATTACTGTAATTTGATTGTTCAATATCAGTTGTTGATGATTTTTTAGTAACACGAATGAAAAAATAACACAGTGTTGGCGTTAAACACAAAGCTAAAACCCAACTGGTTAATAAGGTGATTAAAATTACCAGCGAAATAGAGCGAGTAAATTCTCCAGCAACATGTTCGGCTAGCATCAGCGGTAAAAAGAATAAAATAGTGGTTACCGATGAACTTAATAATGGCAGAGCAAGCTCTTTCCCTCCTTGGATCATAGCAGCATAACGCTCTTGGCCATTTTCCAAACGGCTTTTAAAATCTTCGGCGATAACAATACCATTATCCACTAACAAGCCAAGCGCTATAATCAAGGTTGCTAAGCTCATTTTCTCTAACGACATACCCGAAAAGTTCATAATGGCCAAGGTCACTAGCATCACACAAGGAATAATAGAGCCAACAATCAAGCCAGTACGCAAGCCTAAAAATAAGATCACCACCACTAAAACAATCGCTAAAGTTTGCAAAACATTGATTGAAACGCTAGTAACTGAATTTTGAACCTGTTCAGCTTGATAAGTCGAATAATCCAATTGATAACCTACCGGCAAAGAATGCTCAATTTTAGTCACCTTTTCCTTTATTCTCGGCGCATATTCGAGCAAGTTATATTCTGGCAACATGGCGATAGAAAACATTACCGCAGGTTTGCCATTAAAATATGCCGGTTGATGGGGCGGATCGATAGTATCTCTTCTTAAGGTGACAATATCCTTTAACGCTATGGTATCAACGGTACCAGGAATAGAAATATGGCTATTAGCTATATCGTCGATAGAGTTAAAGTTACCCGTTGGCTCGATAGCCAATGATAAATTGCCTGTATCAATTTGACCACCTGAACTGATCACATTTTGATTTTGTAATTCATCAACCAAAGATTGTGCAGATATACCTAACTGCGCTAATTTTGCGCTAGCCACTTCAAGAATAATTCGTTCATCTTGCACACCCAAAATATCGACTTTCTTTGTGCCTTCAACATCGTAAAGGTGGTCACGTATGTGTTTAGCAATGTCATTCATTTGTCCCATCGAAAAGCCGTCAGCAGTCATAGCTAACGTGATCGCCGAAACACCACCAAAATCATCATTAATGATAGGTGTTTGTGTGTCTGTTGGCAGGTTCATTTCGGCTTGTTGCACCTTATTACGCACGTCTTGCCAGATATCATCAAGGTTAAAATAACGATCGTAAACTTTAACGTGAATCGTTGACTGTCCTGTTTCTGAGGTGGAGGTTAATTCCTCCACTTCAGGCACTTTTCTTAGTTCATCTTCCAAAGTACGGGTGAGTAAAGCTTCTACTCTATCTGGCGACATGCCTGGATAGATAGTGGTAATAACAGCGTCACGAATAATAATTGACGGGTCTTCTTTAGCTTGCATAACAAAATATGCAAATACGCCGTTAACGATTAATAAAACCAATATCAGAAAAATTGATTTGCGGTAAATAAATGATAACTCGGTTAATTTCATTTTAATTCTCCCATTCGAAAGCCTTAGTTAAATGTCTTTATTTGCTTATCGAATAAATTCACAGATTGTCCATCTCGAAGAAAAGAGATACCTGCGATAGCAATTATTTCTCCTTCACTAAGCCCTGCAGAAATCAAGACATCGTTGTGAGAGATTCCTTCAATTTTAACCTGACGTTGTTCGATGGTTTTAGTTTCACTATCAAAAACATAAACAAATGTTTCTTGACCAATTTTATTACCTAAAGCAGTGATCGGAATACGAAAGGTAAGACCTTGATGCTGGGTAATACCACCAGCATTGAAGGTGAAGTCAACCTCAGCAGTCATACCTGCGCGCAGTTGTAAAAAAGGATCAGTGATTAAAACAGTAATAGGAAAGGCATTAGCGGTTTGTGCACGTGTGCCAATTTCGGTGATAATACCAATGCTGTGTTGCAGTGAGAAGGCTGGATATTGAATACTTACTTCACTGCTTTTTACAATATTATTAAGCAGTGTCTCTGGCATCATAATTTTCACCTCAAGACCATTATCCCCTTCTATTTCAAAAACCGATTGCCCGGGTGATATTTGCATTGAAGGTTCAAGTATTCGCTTAGTAATTTTACCATGGTAAGGGGCAGTTAACACACTGTCTTGTAAATCTTTTATCGATATTTCTAATTCAGTAGTGGCCAAGTCAACAGCACTTAGAGCCGTTTCAAATGCTGATTTACTTTTATCATAATCCGACTGAGAAATTAGCCCTTTCGTTAATAATTTAGCATAACGTTCATAATCATTTTTTGCCTCAACCAGTAAAGCCTTTGCTTTTTGTAAATTAGCCGCTGATGATTGTTTTTTTAATAAAAAGCTACGTTGCTCTAATTGTGCTAAAACCTCACCTGCTTTTACCGTATCACCTAATTTAACTTTCACTAACTCAACACGACCGCCAGCTTGAAAACTCAAATTTGTAGCCTCAACCGCATGAATAACGCCTGATAGTCGCCTTACTTGCAGGTTATGTGTTGGCGCTACTTTCGTCCAAGCAATAGCTCTAATAACCTCGATATTTTCTTTTACTGGTTCACTGCAAGCGGTAAGTAGCAAGCAAAAAATACAAAATAAAATACGCATGAAAATCTCCATAATTTTAAAACAACTTACAAATAAACAAGAGTAGCGAGAAAATACTATTACTCAAGATTTTAATTTAACGTCGTTAATTTAAAGTCATTAATCTAAAGTATTAATAAACTAAGGATGAAATATACCCAGACAAGGGTTAACGAAGGGTTAATAACAATTGAATTAATTAAATGTTTATGATTGCTAAGGAAAAGCAAGCAAGTTTAAAGTGGTGTTAACAAAGTATTGTCGTGAGTTGAGCGAATTGGATTAGCGTAAACAAGCAGCAAACCTAAAATAAATGGTTTGAGTGGATAGTATCTAATGAATAACCTCTAATGAATAGTAACCAAAACAATGTTGAATAAAGCAGTGAAGATAATAGTCACGAGCTGCGAAAACCAATGTTGAAAGTGTGTTTTCGCAACTCGTAACTTTATTTACTCGTAGCTATTGCTTAGCCTCAGCTTTTTTAGCTGGCTTTTTCTTAACTACTTTTTTCTTCGGCTTAGGTATCTCTTCTACCCAGTTGCCATCAATATATTTTGCTGTCCAGCCTGTCGCTTTGCCATCAATTTCACTCATGACATATTGCTCTTTAGTTTTTCGGCTATAGCGAATAACGGCTAAAAGACCCTTGTTATCTTGTTCTGGCGCATCAGCTAAATAATAAAATTTAGATGATATTCTATCTCTAAAGCGTTTTAATTCAGCTACTTTTGGTGCACGTGTTTCACGCGAACGAGGGAAAGTATTTGCCGCCAAGAAAATACCCGCAGCACCATCACGCAAGACAAAATGCGCATCTGACTTTTCACACTCAAGCTCAGGTAGCTGCACCGGATCTTCTTTTGGTGGCGCAGCTTCACCGTTAGCTAATAGTTTGCGAGTATTTTTACACTCCTCATTGGTACAATCAAAATACTTACCAAAACGGCCAGATTTCAATTCCATTGGCGATTCACAACGGTCACAATCTAAAATAGGTCCATCGTAACCTTTAATTTTAAATTCGCCCTCTTCAACTTCAATGCCATCACATACGGGATTATTACCACAAACATGTAATTTACGCGTTTCGTCAATCAGGTAACTGTCCATCGCGGTGCCACATTTATCACAACGACGCATTGCCATAAGCGCTTCGGTTTCAGCATCTTCAGCTAAAACACTAACCGCTTCTTCACCAGCCGTTAAGTTCATGGTTTTTGTGCAACGTTCTTTAGGCGGTAAAGCATAACCAGAACAACCTAAAAACACACCGGTTTGCGCAGTTCGAATGCCCATTTTACGATTACAGGTAGGACAATCGATATCGGTTAATACTGGCTCATTGGTTTGCATACCACCATCTTCTGATGGTTGATCAGCTTGTGATAATTGCTTGGTGAAGTTTTTATAAAATTCGTCTAAAACAGCTTTCCAATCAGCACTACCACCCGCTATTTCATCAAGCTCTTGTTCCATGTTCGAGGTAAACTCGTAGCTCATTAACTTTTCAAAGCTGCCAGATAAACTGTTAGTAACAATTTCACCCATTTTTTCAGCGTAGAAACGTTTTTTGTCTAACCGAACATAACCACGATCTTGAATGGTTGAAATAATTGACGCATAAGTCGATGGACGGCCAATTGAACGTTTTTCTAGCTCTTTTACTAACGATGCTTCACCAAAACGCGCTGGTGGCTTAGTGAAATGCTGGTTTGCCTCGACATCATCTAACGTTAATACTTCACCTACAGCTAAATCAGGTAAGTGTCTATCATCACCTTTAGCAAGCTGTGGATGAACTCGCGTCCAACCATCAAATTGCATAACTCGACCTTTGGCTTTTAAATCAAAATGCGCTGCGCTAATGGTTAAAGTGCTGACTGTATATCGAGCTGCGGTCATTTGACAGGCAACAAATTGACGCCAAATTAGCTCATAAAGTTTTTTAGCATCGGCGTCTACGCCTTCAAGCAGTGCTGCTTCAAGTTTTACGTTGGAAGGACGGATCGCCTCATGCGCCTCTTGAGCGCCGGCTTTAGAGCCATATACTTTCGGTTTTTCTGGCAAGTAATTTTCACCAAAACTTTTACCAATAAACGTACGACACATTTCAACAGCATCTTTACTTAAATTGGTTGAATCGGTACGCATATAAGTAATGTGACCCGCTTCATATAAACGCTGGGCTAAGCCCATAGTACGTTTAACACCATAGCCTAACTTTGTGCTAGCTGCTTGCTGTAATGTGGAAGTAATAAAAGGGGCAGAAGGTGTGCTTTTTGACGGTCTGTCTTCACGTTTACTGACCGTATAATCTGCCGATTTCAATACCGATAAGGCTTTATCCGCATCTGTTTTATTGGTCGGTTTGAATGCTTTGCCATTTTCATGAGTGACATCAAGCGTTAATTTTTCTTTTGAAGCCGCATGAGTTTCTGCAGCAAGGTCCCAAAACTCTTGCGGATCAAAGGCTTTTATCTCACGCTCTTTTTCAACGACTAATTTAACCGCAACAGATTGTACTCTACCTGCCGATAAGCCACGGGCAACTTTTTTCCACAGCAGCGGGCTAACCATGAAACCAACAACTCTGTCTAAAAATCGGCGTGCTTGCTGTGCATTAACCCCTGGCATACTTAACTCGCCCGGCGTAGAGAAAGCTTGCTGAATAGAGCTTTCAGTAATTTCGTTAAACACTACGCGGCGAAATTTTTCATCACCACCACCGATAATCTCTTTTAAATGCCAGGCAATCGCTTCTCCCTCGCGATCCAAATCGGTCGCGAGATAGATAGTGTCTGCTTTATCGGCCAGTTTTTTAAGCTCAGCAACGACTTTCTCTTTGCCGGGAAGAATTTGATAATTAGCTGCCCAGTTTTTTTCTGGGTCAATGCCCATACGATTAACAAGTGTTTGTTTATCGCGCTTAGCTTTATATTTAGCCTTCGCTTCTGGTGCCATTTTTCGCACTTCGGCAGGCGATTTAGTGGCAACTTTTTGACCTGTGCTGCTATGGGGTAAGTCACGAATATGACCAACACTCGACTTAACAACAAAGTCTTTACCTAAATATTTATTGATTGTTTTCGCTTTGGCTGGCGACTCGACAATAACCAGTGATTTTGCCATAAAAATTTGTAATCCTACTAATTCGACAGTTCTTCAACAGATGAAGATAAATTTATTTTTTGTCTTTTTATTCATTCATCATTTGAGTGTAAAAGTGCGAGCATGCTCTTTAATCTCACTCAAACAACGCTAAAATTAATTTAATTCAAAAAACACAATTGCATACCTATTTATACATATATCTATAAATATGCAAATTGACAAGCATTTATTTTTTGCACTGACTCACATGTCTATAACTACATGCGGCTTTTGGCTATAATGCCTACAAATGCTTAAATGTATAAAGTTTACTTACAATACTTATACTATTTTCAGCGCAATCATAATCGACTTTGTTGGAAAAAATAAGAGTAAAAGACTAAAAATTTAAAATTGATTTTTAACTTACCCACTGACAGTGACAAAAGCAGTGATAAAAGCAGAGATAAAAGCAGAGATAAAAGCAGAGATAAAAAATGCCGCAATTAACCACACAATTTAAAAATAAATTAACACAATGTTTATGCCCACCGGGTAATGGTGTCTTTACCGTAAATACAGCTAAAGAGCGTAAAGAGCAGCTTCATCAAACTATTTTTGGCCAAGCAACCGATATAGATAATTTATGGAAGAGTTCCTTAAATGGCCTATCAGAGGCCTCTAATGCCGTCATTTTAGGTATAGCGTCCGATTGTGGCGGTGGTATTTTACGTGGTGCTAATTGGGGTCCCTTATTCATTCGCTCAACTTTACTGGAAAATTACCCTGATCTTAACGCTTTTGACTTAGGTGATATCCGAGTCATTCCTCATTTACTTGCAGATAAATATTTAAATGAAGCTACCTTAGCTAATTGCCGTAAAGCGCTTTACCAAGATGCCCAAAGTGAATTCTGCGTGAGTCCGCTCAGCATTACCGAAGATGTGCTGCATGATTTTTACGCGGAGTTTCCTGATAAAGGTATTTTTGGTTTAGGCGGTGATCACAGTGTTAGCTACCCGCTCACTAAAGCTTATTTACAAGCGAAGAAAAAACAAGGCAAGCGCACAAGTATCATTCATTTTGATGCCCACACAGACTTGCTTGTTGAGCGCTTAGGTATCGATTTATGTTTCGGCTCTTGGTGTACTCACATTTTAGATGACTTACCTGCTACCGAACATTTAATTCAAGTAGGTATTCGTTCCAGCGGTAAACCTAAAAGTCACTGGGAAAGCACTTTTGGCGTAAAACAGCATTGGGCACATGAAATTAAAGACCTTGGTATTAAACAAGTTATTGATAATATTTTGGCGCAATTAGCCGAGCAAAATATTGATGAGCTTTATGTCAGTTTTGATATTGATGCTATTGATGACAGCTACGCATCAGCTACTGGCACCCCAGAACCTGATGGCTTGATGCCGATTGAAGCAATGCAGATATTACGCGCTATTGCCGCTAAATATCCGATAACGGGCGCTGATATGATGGAAATAGCCCCTTTTACCGACAGTTCAGGACAAGGCGAAATTAGCCGTGATAAAACCTTAAAGGTAGCCGGTGAAATTTCAGCTTTTTTGATTGAGCAAATAGCTAAAAACTAGTTTATCATAAATGTTCACATCAATAAAAATGGCTCCTTTGGGAGCCATTTTTATTGATTCGTTAAAACTTCCATTTTTGTTAATCGTCGTCAGCAACATTAAGCGAACAGTCTGACTTTACTCCAAATGGACTAGCAGTGCCTACACCTTGTGTCGGTGGTGAAACATCCTCGTTTAGCACGTGTTCTGCTAACACTGGTAGACTAAAAATCGTTTGCGTAGAGCTTTCTGTGCCGCTAACTTTAGTCGAAGCAATTAACTTAATATCTGACCAATGAGCATAACTTTGTGGATAGATAATACGAACAACTGCACGGCCATCATCATCAGTCACTACTGAGTTCTCTGCCGCAACAATATTGCCCGGTGTTAATTCACCATCACCGCTAATATCTTCTCCAACATCTAAAATACCATCTAAATTGATATCTTCATTAGCACATTCGTGTTTAGGATTAATAACAGCGCCGCCTGAGCCTTCACCAACCGCAACCCAACTGATAAATTCATCACCATCATAGGTTTGAATCCAAAAGCCCTTATAGTAATTATGAGGAATGGCCGAGATAGTCAGTTCTTCATTAACAACAGGGTTAGAATTACCATCGGTAACAAAAACAGCATATTCTTTAACGTAACTTTCTGTACCTAATTCTTCAACCTTATTACCCGTTCCTAATGAAATAAATAATCCTCGCTCCGCAACCGTTAAAGTAACAGTATTGGTCACGGCAGGTGTTTCAACTACGGTAGTGTATACAATAACTGCATCCTGTGCTGATGTGCTTAATGAGGTATAAACCGTCGAAGCACTACCACTACTATCAGTTACTGCGGTAGCAGGAAAGATAGAACCACCGCTAGTATCTTCAAGGGTAAATCTAATTGTTTTACCTTTCACTAAGTTGCCATTAGCATCTTTAACCACCACTGAAACTGTCGATGTTTGGCCATCAGGTCCAATTGAATTAGGAGAAGCCTGTGCTGTAATAGTAGCAGCTGTACTAGCAACAAATTCAAACTCCACTTGGTTAGTTAACTCAATGCTTTTACCACTAACCGTATCAGTACCAACAAAGGTAATTAGCGCCTTACCGGCGTCATTAGAGCTAACTACTGCCGTAACCATTCCATCAACTGTTGTTGCTGAGTTAGCAGTTAACGTACCACGGGTTGTAGTAAAGCTAATGTCGGTACCATCGGCTACAGCAACGCCTGAGCGTAACCAAGTTAAAGTTACACTCGCTTGTGTGGGAGCAAGCTCAACATCGGGTAAATCACTGCCATCAGAAGGATTAACGGTAGTAGTGCCATCGGTAAAACTGGTAAACAAAAAAGAATCGGCTTGAACAGCCACTTTCTGTCCCGCATTAGCACCTAGGGCAGTTGCTATTATGGTGTTGGTACCACCCGTTGTGCCAGTAACAACAACGATTGCTTGACCTGTGTGATCAGTGATTATTGACTCAGGTAATGTAATATCTGCAACATCGCCTGCTGGTGTCTCTGTAGACTCATTAGTTAAAGATAATGTGACTATGGTGTTAGCAATACTTTCACCATCAGAATCAAGTATCTTAACAATAAAGTTATTAACATCGTTAATGGCTAAAGAAGAAGAGCCTGTTAAGGTAACTGAAGTACCAACCACTTGAATTTCAAGTAAGTCAGTAGCACCACCGCTAGTGACTGTAGTGGTAATGATACGGTTTGCACTATTCGCTTCTGTTTTTAATTTAACCGTGGCTTTACCATCACTGCCGGTAAGTGTATTAACTTGTTCGATTTCACCTGAGTCAGCAGTAAAGCTAACATTCACATCGGCGAGTAAGTTATTGTTAGCATCCTTAACAACAGCGATAAGATCTATTTCTTGTGCACCACTTGAAGCAAGCTGCTGAGAACTAGCAAATAAACTAATACTATCCGCCACAGGACCTTCTGGAGGTACAACAACAACCCCTCCCCCAACACTATTAAAACTTAAAACACTTGGGTCAATATCTGTGACTGTGGCTGTCACTTCCACTCCGCCTGAAAGGTCAGTAGCTTGAACAGTAATAGTAGCAACACCATCGCTTTCAGTCGCCTTAGAATTTGATGACAGTGTAGCCCTACTTTCAGTATCTCCAGTTAAAGAAAAAGTGACTAACTTACCCGGTACAGGGCTAGAGCCTTGCATAACAGTAGCACTAATAGTGATATCATTATCGCCTGATAAGTTACCGTCTGATTTAACTAGTGATAAAGTAATAACGTCAGGTTCTTCACCACCGCCTCCCCCAGTTAGACCACCATCACCGCCACCACATGCGACTAATGTAGTTAACGTCATTAATAACAGAGTAAAACTAAAGCGTCGAAGTAACTCCATAAAGGTATCCCTATTGTTTTTTATTAATCTTCATAAATCATAGTAACTGATAAATAGAAAAAAAGTACAATTTAATACCTTAATTTAAGAAAAAACCTATTCATTTATGTTGTTAACAACAGCTCACCTTTATCGGTTTGAGTAAAGGTGAGCAAAATTGTTTTTAATACGGTAAATTATTGCTAACCTAATAGACATAATAAAATCAACGAGTATTCTGCTAATCATGTCAAAAACAGATTTATCAAAAAAATCACCACAGTATAGTCTCACTACTCGCATTGTCATCGGTATGGCCTGCGGCATACTGCTTGGCTCTTTTTTACAATGGTTAATGCCTAACGGTACCGATGTTGTTATTAACTTGTTCTTATTCGAATTATCCATTCAACATTTTTTGGTCGACGGTATATTAGAAGTCATAGGGCAAATATTTATGGCAAGCTTACGAATGCTTGTTGTGCCCTTAGTTTTTGTATCATTAGTCTGTGGCGTTTGCTCATTGCAAGATACCACCAAACTTGGACGCATAGGGGGTAAAGCCATAAGTTTATATTTAATAACAACCGCCATTGCTATTAGCTTTGCTATTTTTATTGCTATTATTGTTGGCCCTGGGGAAGGCGTTGGTATGACCGCAAGTTCTAGCTTTAGCGGTAGAGAGGCGCCTTCACTGGCACAAGTTATTATTCAAATGTTTCCTACTAATCCATTCGAAGCATTCGCCCAAGGAAAAATGTTACAAATCATTGTTTTTGCTTTACTCTTTGGTATTGCCATTGCGTTATCAGGTAAAGCAGGCGAGCGTGTGGCAAGTTTATTTGAAGATTTAAGTAGCGTAATCATGCGTTTAGTCGCTATTTTAATGAACCTTGCCCCTTACGGTGTTTTTGCCTTATTAGCGACACTATTTACCACGGTATCAATAGAAACCTTTGGTAATTTAATTGTTTATTTTATCGTGGTACTGGGCGTTTTATTTACCCATGCACTAATCACCTACCCTGTCATGCTTAAATTATTTACCGGTTTAAGCCCGATAAGGTTTTTAAAGAAAATACGTGATGCTGCTATTTTTGCTTTTTCAACCGCTAGCTCAAACGCTACTATTCCCGTTACTTTAGAAACGGCGACTAAAAAAATGGGCGTAAAAAACTCAATAGCTTCTTTTACCGTACCATTAGGGGCAACGATCAACATGGATGGCACCGCTATCATGCAAGGTGTTGCTACGGTATTTATTGCCCAAGTTTTCGGCCAAGACTTAACGTTAGCTGATTATGTCACTGTTGTATTAACAGCAACGCTAGCTTCAATTGGAACGGCTGGTGTCCCTGGTGTGGGTTTGATCATGCTAGCCATGGTACTAGAGCAAGTTGGTTTACCTGTTGAAGGTATAGCCTTGATCATCGGTGTTGACCGATTACTTGATATGACTCGCACCGCTGTTAATGTTACAGGCGATAGCATGGTTAGTATTATTGTCGCTAAAAGCGAAGGACAGTTTGATGATGAAATGTTTTTAGATAAAAACGCGGGTAATAAAATTGAAGAGATTGATTTTCATCATTTGAAGGGTTAAAGCGCGAATAAATTCCCGCCTACATCGTTTAAAATACAAGTAGGCGGTCATCATTACTTATATGAAATTAGCTCGGAAAAATACGATTTTTTTGCATTAATTTACCTAAGATGCTTTCAGCAGAAAGTGATGCAGCTTTAGCAAACTTTTCTGCTAAACCTTTTTTTATCTCGTACTTAATCGCGACAATTTTATGACTTTTACTTAATTTTTGTAAGTAATCATCACTGGTTTGAATAGTATCAATCAAGCCAAGCTCTAAGGCTTTAGTACCAAACCAATGCTCGCCTGTGGCTACTTTGTCAAGATCTAAACTGGGTCTATGCTCACTGACAAAGTTTTTGAAAAGCACATGAGTTTCTTCTAATTCTTCAATAAATTTTTCTTTACCTTTTTCGGTATTTTCACCAAACATGGTAACCGTACGCTTAAACTCACCGGCAGTAAATTGCTCGAAATCAATATCATTTTTCTTTAATAACTTATTAAAATTTGGTAATTGTGCGATAACGCCGATAGAGCCAAGAATAGCAAAGGGGGCGGCAATAATATTATTGGCAACACAGGCCATCATATAACCACCGGAAGCGGCCACTTTATCAACAGAAGCCGTCAAAGGAATTTCATGTTGACGAATTCTATCAAGTTGAGATGAAGCTAAACCATAGCCGTGTACCATGCCACCGCCGCTTTCTAAACGTACAAAAACTTCATCATTTTTAGTCGCTACTGACAAAATAGCCGTCACCTCTTCACGTAATGAGCTAACTTCTTTGGCATCAATACTGCCCTTAAAGTCAATCACAAACACTTTTGATTTAGTTTCAGCTATTGCTTCGCTGTCAGACTTGGCATTTTCTTTGGCTAAAGCTTTATCTTTTTTAGCTTGTTCTTTAGAGAGTTTTTTATCCGCTTTTTCTTTTTGTTTTAACTCTTCCTTATTTAATAGAGCATGAATAACTTCTTGCTCTACCTCTTCAAATTGCTCTGACAAGTCAGTAATTTCCAACTCACCTTTTTTATGTTTTTGTTTGATAGCAGATGCCGCTATCACAGCAACAATAGCAATGACTGCGATAACAAAGGTAACCGTTTTCGCTAAAAACAAACCATATTCATATAAAAATTCCAAATGATGCTCCTGAGCATTATATTTTTTAATAATAACTGTCCGTAATTCTACTTTATTTTTCCGTAAAAAAAAGCCTTTAGTATTAGCTAAAGGCTAGTTGCTTTATAAGCAGAATTTAAATCGCTATTTTTTAAAACTATATAAGCACGAACAAGTTCCCGCCTACAAGGTATTAGTTCGCACTAACTTCTATTTCACTAATAATGTTACCGCTAATATCAGCTTCACTAAACAGTAAAGGTCTTAAAGCACTAGTATCTGAGTACAGACGATTTTGATCATCACTATGCTCTGAGTCAGTATTAGCTGATTGTGAATAGCTTAATAAACCACGAGCACTTGGTCCATTGTCGGTAAAGTTAACGACAAACATCCAACTCGAACCATAATTAAGATGATAACCATCGGTTGTTAAACCAGATCTCAACTCTTCGGCTGTTTCAACATCAACTACAGGTGTATATTGATGAATAGGATACAACGTCTGGTCTGATTTTACCGAAGAGAAAACATTAAAACCGCCCTCTTGATGCTTAGAACCAGCCCACGGAAAGCGTTCACCACTAGCCGTGCCATCAGCCATCGTTTTTTCAGTAAATTGCACATCACCCAACATTGCATCAAGCGCAAAACCAGAGGCTTCAACATTTTTAATTGCTGCTGCTAACGCTTTTAATGCACTGCCATCATCCACCAAGGTATTAGGGGTTGATGCTGCCATATCGACACTAAATGGTGTGGAAAAATGCGTACTTTGAACAAACTTATAAGAGAACTCTCTAAAAATATGTGCCGCTGTACTCTCTTTATTAAAGCGCATATCCCAATTAGCCAATGCGGTACAACCTGCTGAAATATCTACATTCATGCCACCATCTAAAGCAACAAGGGTATTGCCTTGAGCTTGACATTGAGTTAATAAATCGCTCATTACCGCTTCAGCTAAATAAGCTCGATTACTGATTAAGGCTGCCTCAACTTCTGCACTATTAAATTTATCATCATCCCCTGCACTATCATTTAACAATTTTATGCCCATACGTGTTCTTAAACTCAGTTGACTTAAGTCATCACCATAAAGAATAGAATAAGCAGGTAAAGGTGTCGTTGGGTTAGTAAACCAATAACTATCATTAGAGTTTTGTACATAATCACTGTTTAACAGTTTAGGTGCTTGCTCATAGCTGTTTAAACCGTCTGGCTCAAACAAAGCCGTATTACCGGGTAAAATATCAAAACCGACCAATTGACGAGTACCCACTAACGTCGGGTCAGAGCGCATTAACTCTAATGCGGTATCGTTTAGGTTATGTACGCGAGATTTATCAATATAAAAGGCATTACCTTGATCATCAGCATATATGGTATTTACCCATGGAATACCATCAAAATCTTTAAAAGCTTGTTGAAATTCGGCTAAATCAGTGGCTAAATTCATCGCCAACCAATGATCAACCATATCGACATTTTGCTCTGCTGAATCACGCAACGTATATGCATTGGTAGCTGACCATCCTAAACCATTAGCTGGAGGAGTTTCAATCATTAAACCATGGTGCGAATAATAATAATCTTTTGATAATAATACCGAACTGCCACCCCCGGCATTAACTTCAACAAAGTACGTTTTTTTAGCGATATCTTTAATTTCACCATCAACACTATATTGCAGAGCATTGTCTTCAGCTAAATCAAGCTTATAGACAACAAAGCGACGTGATTCAGAAACAGTATGTGTCCAACCAAGATTTTGGTTAAAACCAATATTGTGTACAGGGAAACCTTGTAAAGCCCCTCCCATAACATCCATAACTCCAGGAATAGTTACATGTGATTGATAAAACCTTAAATGACCCGTATGAGGAAAATGCGGGTTGGCAAGCACAATGCCTTTACCATTTTCAGTTTTATCTTTACCAATACCCCAACCATTTGAACCTAAATCACCTAAGTCGAGCCCTGTTGCTGTAAAGCTTTTGGCTTTCAATGCTAATTGCTCGGCAATAGTTTTGGCTTGTGCTTGTGCTGCAGTTTGATTTACGCCTTTTGCTCTAGCGCCAACATAGGGTAAATATTCGTCAAGATCTCCGGGGTTAGCTAAAAAAGCAATTTCCATAAAAGTAGAACTTGCACCACTAGCCGTTTGCGATGTGGCGAACATATAGGCAGTCATTTCTATAGCAGTGATCGGTTTAACCCATGGCTGACCCGCACATTGGGGAGCCAAATTATCAACCCCAGTATCAGCTAAATACTTATTATATCCCGCAGCATAACCTTCAATTAATGCTCTACTATTTTCAGACATACTTGGGTAAAGCTCTTCAGCTGACTTCATCACTCTTAAGGCATGGTGACCAAAGTCAGAAATAATATTGCCCGTATCACCAGAGCCTAACACTTTATCTGGACCAAAATATTTAGCGCGCTCACTACGCACTTTGATAATTTGATCGGCTAAAATACAGATATTATCTTGTGCATAAGCGTAACCCGAACCAAAGCCTACACTTTGTAAATTATCTCCAGTAATATGTGGTACCCCATAAGTGGTACGACGAATTTTGGCGGTTAAGTCACCATCGCTATCATAAGCAATTAGAGTAGGTGCCGTTGGCGAAGGAGTTACTACCGGTGTTACTGCCGTACTTTTGCTATCATCGCTATTGCAAGCACTTAGCCCGATGAGTAATACTATACTTAAAAGACTTTTATTCTTATTATTCATTATTGGTCATCCGTCCAGTTGTTAATATCTCCCTTAGCATAACAAACCTAATAACTCTTCTAAGGCTAAATCGCTATCAAACATTATGATTTTATTACTAATTAGCATATACCTGGTCAACCAGAGTCAATAAAATGCCGCAATAAAAAAGCCCTCAACTGAGGGCTTTTTTAGGTCAATAATATTATTTACTACTGAACAACATCACTATCTTGCACTGAAATTAAATGACCATCAGAGCTAAAGAAATTAGCCACTTGGCTTTGCATTTCAGAAGTTGCCGCACTTGTCATAACCGCATCAGGTGCTTCATCTCTTGGGCTTGGAGTTAAAATAGAACTATGATGACCAAATAAGTAACGTACTGCGCCAGACACTGGAGTTTCTGCATCTTGTGTCGTTGCAGAAATGCCCGGTAAACCTAGTAAAGCAATAGCACCTTCGGTACCACTTAATGGTGAAGTAGAGACTGTATTTGGAATAACCTGATCGCTTAGGTTAGTGCCGCCATCCCCAACCACTTCAATTAAGTGAGTAGGTGTGTTGGTAGCAACCATCATGGCAGCATAGTTAGCTGGGTCGCCAGCATCAGTTACTGTTTGTGCCGCAAAAGTAAACTGAGCAAAGGTAGCATTTAATGCTGCTTGTTGATCAGAGTCCAATAAGGCGTAGAAGTCTTGATAATAACCCACTAATTCATCTGATGTTGGCTCTTCTTCACTTTGATGAACTTGTGCAACATAGCCTTGGAAATCTTCCGATGCTGAATAAGTTAAACTTGACTTAATCACATCACCAAATGCACCTGACTCCATCAACAAGTTAGCCACCATAGTACCCGGCATAGCTTGAGTATTGGTTTTAACCGCAAATAATGAGTCAATTTGTGGGTCAAGTGAGGTATTGGTTAAACCAATAAAGTTGATACCTGCGATAGCCCCTAATGAATGCCCTAAAAAGTGCACATTAGTACCATCAACGTTTACCGCATTACCTTCAGCATGGAAACCACCTAAGAAATTCAGACCTAAACGTAAGCCTAATAAGTCAGAAGTTGATTGGCGTAAGTTATCACGAGTGGTTAATAGACTTGCTAAGTTCATATAATGAGTAGCAGAAACCGTTGAAGCACTAATGTCATCGACACCATCAGGAACACCATCAGGACCCGTTATATCAAAACCACGACTACCGCCGGGTAATAAACCACCCAAAGCATCGGGATCACCATGTAACGGGTGATTAATAGCCACTGTAGCCATACCATACATGGAAAGAATTCCTGTTATCGCTAACATATCTTCTTTCTTCGAGGTAATACCGTGCTGAAGAATAACCACAGGCCAACCTGTAGCTGGCTCAACTAAATCAGCTGGCAAGCCTAACCCTGCACGAACAACATTAGCAACGGCAACGTCAGGCGTGGTCATTTGTACGACAATATCCATTTCAGCATTGGTTTTGGGAATTGGGCTATATTGAGTTAAGTTTCGTTCTGAGTCAAAGTCTTCAAAGCCTTCAGCAGAGCTTAGGTCACGTAAACCTACTTGCATACAAGCTTCATCAGATGCAGACAATGGCCCTTCCGGTAATATACCGCCAGCTTCAACATAACCCGCTAAAGTAACGCCCGAGTCACATAAACTTTTCCACCAATCATTCGTTGGTGCTAATGGGTTTTCAGCCGTAGGCACACCTAAATAATACGGTAAAGTAATGCTACCTTGAAAAAAGTTAGCTGTTGAATATAACTGTTCTAACTCAGCAGGAATTTGCCCCGCGAGAATATCAGCGACAGACAAGCCGGTATCTTGTACACCAATAGCAGGAATACCGTTAATTGTAGCATCTATAGCCATGGCTTCTATATTACTTGCCATTAGCGCTTTGGTGGTCGCTAAAACATCAGCCGTCGACTGAGTAGTCATCGACATGGTGTAAATTAAAGTATCTGGATCGACACCCGCAGCAACAATAGCATTCTCATAACTATTGACAGCGCCTTGTAAACCTAACTGAGCATCGGTAGCTAATGGATGAGTCGTAATGTCTTGACGTACTATTTCATACGTTGACGAACCAGCAACGGCTTTGCCATTACTGTCTTTTAAATTATTGGTTAGTGCTAAAATATAGGCTGTTTTAGCTTTTAGCGGTTTAAGTGGTACTACTGCAACACTATTGCCAGAAGCTTGAGCAACAAAATCAACGCCAAAGGTTAATTCACTCGCAACAACACACCCTTCGGTTAAAAGTTTTGCTTCACATTCAAAAACTTTAACAGAGGCAGAGCTAGGAACAGAACTACCATCAAGTGATGTGCCCGCTGGAAAATCAATAGCAAGTACAAAGGGGTTAGTCGTTGACCAGCCATCAAGAGCGTTAAGGGCAACCGTTGGATCTGAAAAATCTGTGGCATCATCTACCGGTATATTTAATGTACCGTCTTGTGTTTCTGAAAATAACAAATCATTTGGTACTGATAAAACGCCCTCAGCAGGGTCAAATACAACTCTCGCAGAAGCGACAATCTGCGTACCATTTTCAATAACGTCGTTTTTTACATCTTCGACGGTTTCACTATCACAGCCACTTAAACCCAGTGCGCTGACAATAGCTAGACTAAGAACTAACTTTTTCATTTTATCTCCCCAATGCCTATTTTATTTCTATTATTTTTAATAAGTGTAATGTTATTTTTTACTTTATTTACTGCTAATTTGAAAAAACATCAAACCAACTAGTTAGACCAGTTAATAAACTTAACGTAAGCGCTAACAATGTGCCAGTTGTTTTTACCATTTACCGGATATTTTTATTTTTAGTGATGAAATAATCCCAAAATAGTTTCAAAATTAAATTTTTTTCAATTAACAAATCAAAAGCTTAATTTTTCCTCGTTATTAAATAAAAACCAAGTAAAATAACCGTTATTGGTTTAAAAATTACTAAGATGAAAAAATGTTTGAATACACCTTTAAAGAAAACAGTTTAAAAAATAAAACTATATTAATCACTGGTGCTGGTGCTGGTATAGGTAAAGAAGCGGCATTAACTTATGCAAAACTTGGTGCTACTGTCATTTTATTAGGAAAAACAGTCAGCAAACTAGAAAGTGTCTATGATGAAATTATCGCGTTAAATTTAGCTGAGCCTGCCATTATCCCTCTTGATTTAAAGGGAGCTACCAAGCAAAACTATATTGATATGTCAGCAACGATTGTTAATCAGTTTGGCAAATTAGATGGCGCCTTGCTTAATGCCTCGGTTTTAGGTGAATTAACCCCTTTCACCCAAATTCATGAGCAAATATTTAATGATGTGATGAAGGTGAATGTCACTGCCCAATATTTATTAGCACAAGCGCTTATTCCAGCCTTGCAGCTAGCTGAACAGGCGTCGTTAGTGTTTACTTCTTCTGGTGTCGGTAATAAGGGACGCGCATATTGGGGCGCTTATAGTATTTCTAAATTTGCCACTGAAGGTATGATGCAGGTTATTGCTGATGAGTATGAAAATAGTAACTTACGCACTAATGCTATTAACCCAGGAGCCACAAACACCAATATGCGTGCCAGTGCTTACCCGGCAGAAGATAAAGATAATTTAGCAACACCCGCTGATATTATGCCACTTTATGTTTATTTGATGTCTGATGATAGCGTAGAAGTGAATGGACAAACGATAAAAGCGCAATAAATTAGTAGGCGGGAATTTATTTGCGCAAATAAATTCCCGCCGACAAGTTATCTCAATTCTCTTCTTAAGATTTTACCGACATTGGTTTTAGGTAATTCATCTTTAAAGACCACCAGTTTAGGTACTTTGTAGTTGGTTAGGTTTTCACGACAATGTTTAATTAGGCTTTCTTCGTCTAAGTCATCTTGCTTGGCAACAACAAAAACTTTGACCATTTCACCACTAACATCATGAGGTACACCGATAGCAGCCGCTTCTAGTACCCCTTCATGCATCATCAAAACTTCTTCAATTTCATTAGGGAAAACATTAAAACCTGAAACAATAATCATGTCTTTCTTACGATCAACTATTTTGAAGAAACCTTGTTCATCCATACAAGCAATGTCGCCCGTTGCTAACCAGCCATCTTTCAAAATTTCGTCCGTTGCTTCTTGACGGTTATAATAGCCCTTCATCACCTGAGGACCTTTAACTAGCATTTCACCTGCTTCGCCTATCGGCGCTTCACTACCATCATCAAGCATAATTTTAATATCTGTTGACGGCGCAGGTAAACCAATAGTTCCGTTATAAGCTTCTTGATTATAAGGACTTAAAGTAACCATGGGTGCACATTCAGTTAAACCGTAGCCTTCCGCCAACCTGACACCTGTTACTTGTTGCCAACGCTCAGCGACAGGGCGCTGTACCGCCATACCACCACCCAGTGCCATTTTAAGATTAGAAAAGTCTATATCTTTAAAGCCTGGGGTGTTTAACAAACCATTAAATAAGGTATTGACGCCCGTAATGGCGGTAAAAGTATATTTATTAAGCTCTTTAATGAAGCCCGGCATATCACGTGGGTTAGTGATCAGTAAATTAGTGCCACCTAAGGTAATAAATGTTAAGCAGTTCGCCGTTAAAGCAAAGATATGATAAAGCGGCAAAGCGGTTACGACTAATTCGGCACCATCTTCTAGCATAGGTTTTATTGCCGATTTCGCTTGCTCTAAGTTAGCAACCATATTTCTGTGGGTTAACATGGCGCCTTTTGACAAACCAGTAGTGCCGCCAGTATATTGTAGAAAAGCTAAATCTTCACCACACAGCTCAACAGGCGTAAATGTCAATTTCCCTCCTTTGGCTAAAGCCGTATTAAAACGTACCGCATCAGGTAAATTAAAAGCAGGAACCATTTTTTTGACATACTTAACAACCGCACTGACTATTTTGCCTTTGACTAAGCCAAGACGATCGCCAAGCGAGGTCATAACAACATGCTCAACCGGGGTTTTATTGATAATTTTTTCGAGCGTATGCGCGAAATTCTCAATGATCAAAATCGCTTTAGTATCAGAGTCTTTAAGTTGGTGCTCTAATTCTCGCGCTGTATATAAAGGGTTGACATTAACCACGGTTAAACCAGCAAGCAAAGCACCAAACAAAGCAACCGGATACTGCAATGTGTTAGGGATCATAATGGCAAACTTATCGCCTTTTTTTAGACCTAACCCTTGCTGTAAATAAGCGGCGAATGCTGTTGCTTGTTCCGCTAATTCGGCATAAGTAATACTAGCGCCCATATTAATAAATGCTGTTCTATCACTATATTGAACAGTATATTTATTAAACATGGTAATTAATGAAGGGTACTTATCTGGGTTTATTTCAAACGGGACGCCAGGCGGGTAACTTTTTTCTAACCAGATTTTTTCCACAACACGATTCCTCAATGGTTATTTGTCGCTAGCTACAGTGTAGCGTACAAATTATATTTTTTATTTTATGCTTCATATTTATGAAGCTTTTAATTTCTGTCACTGTTTTATCAAATTTTAACTGATAGTACCAGTTAATTTTAAACACTCGTTTGAATTACAACTAACAAATAGAGCTTTAGCTCCAATACTCATTATGTTTCCACATTTATCAGCTAAATTGCAATATATCGCCGCTAACATTCATTATTCATATAAAAAATACTTGACCAACTCGGCAGTTTTTTCAGGTTGTTCCATGTGCACGTGGTGCCCGCCTGTTAGCTCATGACTAGATAATTGCTTAAATAAAGGACCAAAGTGTTTAATACCTGATTTCACCATATCCATACCAGCACTGCCATAAATCAATTGTACTGGACATTTTATATCGCGGATAAACTGCTGCGCTTGTTTTAACGTCATTCGGTAAGGTGAGGTATTACGCAAGCGAATATCACTTCGCCAACGAAAACCTTGCTCCTCTTTTAACAAGCCACGTTCAACCAACACCTGAGCTTGTTCATATTGTAGATCTGAAACAGCAACACGCGCCTTAACCGCCGACTCAAGACTAGGATGAAATTTTTTCTGCGGGTTGTTAAGTTTTTTAGTGCTATTTTTCAAACGGCTTAGCATGCCATCACGAAGTTGCTGAGTGGTCTGTTCGGCCTTAGCGCTAATAAAACCAATGGAATCAATTAAAGTTAATGATTTCACTTTTTCAGGAAAAGCAGCAGCAAAAGCACTCGCCACCATACCCCCCATAGAATGAGCAACAATATCAACCTGTTGCCAACCGTTCAGTTCAAACAGCTGGAGTAAATCATAAACCCAATCAATAAAATGATAATGGGCATCTAAATTACGGTGAGTTGAACAACCATGCCCAGGCCAATCAATAGCAACAATGTGTTTATCTGTTAGCTTTTGCTGCAAATAAGGCAATACCGGTAAAAAACTCGCGGCATTATCTAGCCAGCCGTGCAAGCATAAAACGATATTATCTTTTTTTTCCGCTGCACCTGTCGATAATCCCTGTAAAGACATGGCTTCAAGGCTATAGCTAACTTCTTCTATGCTGTTAAACAAAATACAGTCCTTTCGATATTTATTGAAAAATTGTTACCGTTCACCACCGAGCCACGATGTTCCACGGCAGGTCATTCGAACCAACACCAAGGCTTTATTATTATCGTGTAGTACGTAGCAGCTTTGTGCTCTCTGTGGTAATGCTTTTTACGCTGAATAAATACAAGCCATTAAGATTTTCGAGCGGTTTTATAAAGCGAGTATAAAGCCAATAGCGCCAGTGAAAACCAAATAAGTACCCAAACAATTTCAGGGATAAAAGTCATCGACGCCAAAGCGGCACCATCGCCTAAATGACGACCATCAAGTAAATAAGAGGGGCTAGACAAGCTATTTAATAAAATTAACAAGCCGAACAGTTGCATAAATCGTTGCAAGTAATGAACTTTTTGCAATTTAATGGTCAGTAAAAATATAATGGCTAATACCGCCAAAATAAACCAAGTGAGTAGGTCCCGTCCCCAAAAAATAATAGAGAAAATCAATAATATAAAAACTATTGCTGAAAATATTTGTGCGGCACGTTGATGAGCACTGGCTAATTTATATATTCCCCAACCCCATAATGTTGCGCCAGCATAACCGGCAAAGCTAATAACAAAAATGCTGCCACCCTGTGTGGTACATAAACCAGCACCGTTAGCAAACAATTGAATACGCAACACACTTCCGCCAGTTAAAATCGCGGCAATACCATGGCTAATTTCATGAAAGTAGCTTTCTAGCCAATTAAATGGAATTGAAACAAGCGGCAACTGTTTTATCACAATAGCAGCAATTAATAAGATGAAAAAATGATACTTTTTCCAAAAACTTGATGATACATGGGCGCTATTATTCTGAGAAAAGAAGGACATCGGCGTTCAACTTATGGAAGATATAAAAAGGAAAGGGTGAATTAATTTTTCTATTGAAAAAACTCGATAAGAATAAATAGCTTATGCATATACGTCGACACCAAATAGCTGCTGTACGGATTCTCGTTGTGCGAGATTACCAACCGCTTGATAACTAGCGACAGCGGTTTCATTTTTTGCTGAGGGCTGATCTTGGCTTGCAGAAGACTCTTTAAAAGAGGAGCTATCTTTATTTGGCTGTGCTTGTGTTGAGACAGCAAATTGGTTTTGCTCAACCTGACTCTGCTCAGCTTGGTTTTTCTCAACCTGATTTTGTTCAAAGAGCGCAATAGCCTGCTCATCAATAACAATATTTGCTTTTGCTTGCTTACTTGATGATTGCTTTTGCTCTATTTCAGCAACAGGCTCAGCCAAACGCTGCGAATTTTTAATCGCCGTTGTTGGTTTATTATTTACCCCAGCAGGTAAAACAGAACTCAAAGAATTAGAAATATTCATAAGGTTAATTTAGCAAACAATTTCTGTTGAGGCAATTATTGCTTAGGTAATTATCGCCTAAGTCATTCCTGCTTAAGCCGTTTCTATCTACGCTGTTCCTATTATCGATAATTACCGCCCTGGCAACTTTTTCCATGACACCGTATCACGTACGTAAACAGGCTGTGCATCTTCTGCTGCCACACCCTCGCCTCGTTTAAATGCCGCTGAGCCAATAGCTAGCATAGCCTCAGCGCTAGGAAATAAAATATCAGGGGTACCACTATTATTTTTCAGTGCCGACAATTGCTCGCTATAGGCATCCCAGCCAGTACCAGCACCGTAAACAGGCTTGGTAATAATATTGCTTAAACGATCGCTAAGTCGCTCTGGCGCTGTGACCGCTTCGCTATGTTGATCAACAAGTTGTTGTGCTTGCATAATGTTATTTTCATCAAGAATGAAGTAACCGTTATAAACTTCACTCATACGAGCGTCAATAGCAGCTAATACATGCGTTTGTTGATGTTTGATAAAAGCGAGTTGTGCCATTGCTTGTAAGCTTGAGACACCAACAACAGGTAAATCGGCAGCAAAAGCTAGTCCTTGAGCAACACCAACACCAATACGGACACCAGTAAAGCTACCGGGGCCACGACCAAAAATTAAACCATCACATTGTGAGAGTTTAATATCAGCTTCTTTAAGTACAGCATCGACCATAGGCAATAACTGCAAACTATGTGATTGCGGACACAAATCATAACGACTATAAACTTTGCTATTAGAAGCAGTATCGGTAATTTGTAATGCGACTGAACAAGCTTCTGTTGAGGCATCAATGGCTAAATAATTCACTATATTTTTACCTTAAAAATTATTAATTTGTATTTTGTAGGAGCGGCTTTAACAACGAGGTTTACAACCAAGCGCGAATACTTTCGTTCAAAAATAAGCCGCCTACAATTTTTCAAGAAAAGCGACTGCTTGTGCTAAATCTCGACTTCGCTTCATTTCAGGTAGGCTTTTTAAAAAAGTTTGCCCATAAGGACGGTTAACCAAACGGTTATCACAAATAACCATCACGCCGCGATCACTAACATCACGAATAAGCCGGCCCACCCCTTGTTTTAAGGCGATAACCGCTTGCGGTAATTGTATTTGTGCAAAGGCATCGCCACCTTGCCTTCTGACATCTTCGCAACGCGCTTGCAGTAAAGGATCGTCAGGAGAGGCAAAAGGTAACTTGTCAATAATAACACACGTTAGCTTATCACCCCTGACATCAATACCTTCCCAAAAACTTGCCGTGGCAAGCAATACTGCCTCATCAGTTGCAACAAATTTGTCGAGCAAAACGCGTTTGCCCATTTGACCTTGCACCAATAAAGGATTGTCGATGCTATCGGCTAAAATTTCTGCCACTTGATGCATAACGCGATAACTAGTAAAGAGCATAAAGCAAGCGCCCTTGCTAGCCGCAATTAACGGTTTTGCTAATTGCGCTAAATGCATGGCACGATTTTTATCATTGGCTTCGGGTAAATAACGAGGCACCACTAATTGTGATTGTTGCTGATAATCAAACGGGCTTTCTAATAATAACTGATTGGCATTATGCAAACCTAAATGCTCAGCAAAGTGGTCAAAACGGTTATCTACCGCCAATGTTGCCGAGGTAAATATCCAACCTGCGCCAGACTCTTTCACATAAGCACTAAACTTATCAGCAACACTTAATGGCGTTAAATGTAACACCACATGACGCGGCGTTGTTTCGTACCAGAAACTCATGCCATTAACATCAACATTAGCCATGACATCATATTGCGCTAATAAATTTACCGCGCGGTCAAAACAGTTATCAATAGCCTCGTTGCGAGAAACGCACAATTTTATTACTTGATATAAAAAGTCTAAATCGACCTTTAAACGCTGAAATTTTTGTACAAATTGTTGTTGCTGATATTTTTCTCGCCAGTTACCGCGCTCGGGATCATAATTAAATAACAGCCGAAACTCTTGACAAGTTTTTTGCAATTTATCGGCGGCTAAACCAAGCTGCTTAACATCCGTTAGTTTACTGCGATAAACTTGTAATACATCGGCACATAAATCACTAAGCTGACGAGTAGAAAAGGCTTCACCAAAATAATCGCTGGCAATATCACCAATTTGATGAGCTTCATCAAAAATCATCACTTGGGCTTTTGGAATTAACTCGCCAAACCCCGTATCTTTTAACGCCATATCGGCAAAAAACAAATGATGATTTACCACAATTAAGTCAGCATCTATGGCTTTTTGTCGGGCTCTTACTAAATAGCATTGTTCATAGTCAGGACAATCTTTAGCGAGGCAATTATCTAAGGTACTGGTAATGAAAGGAAAAACGCCTGAGTCTTCGGTAACATTAACCAACTCACCAATATCACCACTTTGCGTACTATTAGCCCACGTTTTCACTTTCACTAAATCGTTAAGGGTATTAGCATCTAATTGACCACGTGTGTCTTGATATTGCACCAAGCGATAACGGCATAAATAATTAGCTCGTCCCTTCAACAAAGCAACTTGAACATTACTGGCTAAAGCTTTCTTAACTAAGGGAATATCTTTATGGAAAAGTTGCTCTTGAAGATTTTTTGTGCCCGTTGAAATAATAATTTTAGTATTTAATTCATCGCCACTCGAAGAAGATTTAACGCTCAGAAAGGCAGGAATTAAATAGGCAAAAGTTTTACCCGTTCCCGTGCCCGCTTCCACCACAAGTGATGATTGAGTTTCAATCGCGTTTGCCACTTCTAACGCCATATCGGTTTGTGCTTGGCGAGGAGAAAAACCGTCGATGGCTTTGGCTAAAGCGCCAGTAGTAGAGAATGCTTGAGCAACGGTGGTCATTGGGACAATAAAACTAAATGCTAGGGTAATAAGAATGGCGATTATACTATTTTATAAGCAAATATAAAGACTAAACATAAAGATCTAAATGTTTAATGCCATCTTTAGAGACACTAACACCATTATTATCTGCTTCGGTGTGATTTTCATTTTTTGATGGATTAGTATTTGTGTCAACAGGACTTTTTTTCTCAGCACTTTTCTCTTGTTCATTCGGTTCATCCTGTTCATGACCAAGCTTTTGTTGACCAAAGTAATAATCATGATTTTCCAGATGATCCAAGTCTTCTTTTAATTTTCCTGCTCCCGCTTCTTTTAATAAGGCCTTGACCTTTAAGTTAGCAGGCTTAATAGGCACAGGTACAACACGCGTTAACACCGTAGTAAAAATATCCATAGGCTTCAACTTTAGTTTAAATCATGGTTACATGACCGGTATGACCGATAAATAGCTTTACCCATTTATCGGCCATTAATACAAAATCTTTAGTGGTGTAATTTAATGGCGCAATGAATAGAATGTACCAACAATATTTTAAGAGTAATAACTCTAAGTTCGTACCATATAACAAATCGTCATAAAAAACGGTTATTTATTCCTTGCAGCTAAATAACTTTGCCAGTAATCTAGCTCTATAGAGAAAACACATCATTTATTACATATTTTATTAGTTACTTTATTACATATTATT
Organism: Colwellia sp. 39_35_sub15_T18; assembly: GCA_002162675.1. Lineage (GTDB taxonomy): Bacteria > Pseudomonadota > Gammaproteobacteria > Enterobacterales > Alteromonadaceae > Colwellia. The sequence continues at coordinate 38,538 of MAAE01000060.1, forward strand.
AATTACTGAGTTTAACATATTATGACTTTTAACCTGAATAACCGACATCACCACCATCATATAGACTAGCCCATTCAGGTTTCTACGCTAACTCTTATAAAAGAATAGCAGTAGAGAATACCATGAAGGGCTAAGGCCTTTTCGTGGAGTTGAACTAAAGAAACATATTTATAAACCCCCGAAAGAGCTTTAAATCTTTCGGGGGTTTTTCGCATTTTATGCCCTTGAAAATTGTATATACATATTTTCAACATTAAAAAATTATTAAATTAGGAATCGAACAAAATGACCACATCAGAACCACGCTTACGTATAGCGATGCAAAAATCAGGACGCCTTAGTGAAGACACTCAAAAATTATTAAAGCTTTGTGGATTAAAACTCAATGTTAGCGACCGCCGCTTACTGGCTCATGTTAAAAATATGCCTATCGATATTATGCGTGTGCGTAGTAGCGATATTCCAGGCCTTGTTATGGATGGTGTTTGCGACTTGGGCATTGTTGGTGACAATACGCTCGAAGAAGAAGAATTATCACGCGCACTCATTGGTAGCAAAAACAGTTACATTAAAACAACACCGTTAAACTTTGGTGGCTGTCGTTTTTCAATCGCCATGCCTGAAGAGTTTGAATACACAGGTTTACAGTGTTTAGATGGCTTGCGTTTTGCAACGACCTATCCTCAGTTATTAACTCGTTTTGCTAAAGATAATAATATTAACGTTGAGTTTTGTTTATTAAAAGGCTCTGTTGAGGTTGCACCCAGAGTGGGTTTAGCCGATGGTATTTGTGACTTAGTGTCTACCGGTGCTACGCTTGAAGCTAATGGTTTAAAAGAAGTTGCGGAAGTATTTCGCTCGAAAGCATCACTCATTCAACGCTCTGAATCTTTAGGTGATGAAAAACAAGCGATATTAGATACGCTACTTCCTCGTATTAATGGTGTAATGAAAGCGAAAGAAAGCAAATACATTATGCTGCACGCACCAAAAGATAAGATCAGTGAAGTGAGCGCGTTAATGCCGGGTAAAGAAACACCAACCATTTTACCACTTGCGGGTCGTGATGATTTAGTTGCCGTACATGTTGTTGCTACTGAAGCCTTCTTTTGGGAAACCATGGAAGCATTAAAAGAATTAGGCTGTAATTCAATACTTGTAATGCCCATTGAGAAAATGATGGGCTAATCCGCGTTATAATTAATATTTCATCAGCATTGTCTACATTGTTCGTCGCCATCACTTAGTACACTAAGCTCAGGCGACTCACAACTTGACGGCTTTGCTGAAATCTCAATTATTTAGCGGATCTGAGCAGTTAATGTAAGAGCGGTTTTTGCCGCGAGAGCTTAAGCGCAAGAATTTAAGTACTAGAGTTTAAGTACACGAATTAAAGCGCAATTAAAGATTTAGAGAAAATTATGAATACTCAACTTTTCGGTAAACAAATAATCGACTGGCAAACAACATCAGCGCAACAGAAAATCGATGCCCTTGCCCGCCCTGCCATTGCGGATAATGCTCTGTTATCAACTCAGGTTTCTAACATTTTATCGCAAGTACAAAAGCAAGGTGACAAGGCGTTATTTTCGTTAACCGAGCAATTTGACGGTATCGCTTTATCCACTTTGTCGGTCACAGCTGAGCAAGTAAAACAAGCCAGAAAGGCATTAACGGATAAACGCCTCAAAGCCATTAATACCGCCTACGGGCAAATAAAACGTTTTCACAGTGCGCAAACACCCGAAGATATTTACGTTGAAACTTGCCCCGGTGTGCAATGCTCTTTAAAAACGGAAGCCATTGAAAGTGTTGGTTTATATATTCCGGCAGGTAGCGCGCCACTACCCTCAACAGTATTAATGTTAGGTGTGCCGGCACAACTTGCTGGCTGTAAACGTACCGTGTTAGTTTGCCCTCCTGATAAAAACGGTCAATTAGCCAATGAAATATTAGTCGCCGCCGAGCTTTGTGGTATCACAGAAATCTATTCTATTGGTGGTGCACAAGCTATCGCGGCGCTTGCCTATGGCACAACAAGCATTCCTGCCGTTAATAAAGTGTTTGGCCCTGGCAATCGTTATGTCACTGAAGCCAAAAAACAACTTTCTCAACAAGTTGCTGGCTTTGCCATTGATATGCCTGCGGGTCCTTCGGAAGTATTAGTGATTGGTGATGAAAAGGCCAATGCCGCTTTTATCGCTGCTGACTTATTATCTCAAGCCGAACACGGCGCAGACAGCCAAGTTATTCTACTAACCGACAGCGAGCAATTAATAACCAAGGTTGCCAATGAACTTGTCACACAAGTTGCCGTGTTATCAAGACGTGATATAGCCGAGCAAGCATTGAAACAATCGCGATTGATCCTAACCAAAGACATGGCACAAGCCGTTGAAGTATCTAACCGTTATGGCCCTGAGCATTTAATCATTCAAACTGAAAACCCTCAGGAGTTATTAAAAGACTTACGCAATGCCGCCTCTATTTTTGTCGGTGCTTACACGCCTGAATCTGCTGGTGATTACGCCAGCGGAACAAACCATGTTTTACCGACTTATGGTTATGCAAAAGTTATTTCAAGTTTGTCATTAGCTGATTTTTCTCGTCGTTATACCGTGCAAGAAATCAGTAAAGCAGGCTTAGCTAACTTAGCCGAATGTATTATTGAACTGACCGATGCTGAAGGGCTAGACGCTCATCAAAGAGCCGTTACTATCAGGTTAGAGGGTATCAATAAGGAAGAAAAGTAATGTCTATTGCAAACAAACTTGCCCGAGCAGAGCTTATTGATATGGTGCCTTACCAATCAGCACGCCGCCTTTTTTCTAGCGCTGAAGCCTCAGGCGAAGCAAAGCTATGGCTTAATGCCAATGAAGCTCCGGGTACAGGCGCATATCAACTTAGTAGCGACAATATTAACCGTTACCCTGATTTTCAGCCTGATAATTTACTGAATGCTTATCGCGATTACTGCGGCCTTGAACGCTCACAAATATTGGCTACTCGTGGCGCCGATGAGGGTATAGAGTTGATTATTCGCAGCTTTTGCCGCGCTTATCAAGACAGTATATTAATTTGCCCACCCACTTATGGCATGTACGCCATCAGTGCTGAAAATCATGGTGCTGGTATTATTAAAGTACCTTTGGTTAACACTGCACAAGGAATGCAATTAAACCTTGATGAATTAGCAAAGCAAGTGGGTAAAGTAAAGGTGGTATTTTTATGTTCACCGGGCAACCCGACTGGTAACCTGCTACCAAAAGAGCAAATAATTGCAGCGATTGAATTATTTAAAGAAAGCGCTATTGTTGTCGTTGATGAAGCGTATATCGAATACACAGGTGAGTTTTCACCCGAGCAAACCAGCACCTCGCTGCTAAAAGAGTATGACAATGTTATTGTACTAAGAACGCTATCAAAAGCATTTGCGCTTGCAGGGCTTAGATGTGGCTTTACCTTAGCGAGCTCAGAGGTTATCACCTTGCTGAGCAAAGTGATTGCCCCTTACCCTATTTCAGCGCCTGTTGCTGAAATAGCCAGTTTAGCGCTGAGCACCGACTTAGACAAAATGACCCAGCGCGTGCAAGATTGCAATAAAATTAAAACAAGTTTATCGGCTTGGCTTAACGAGCAAGATTGGTGCAATGAAGTATTTGCCAGTGATGCTAACTTTATATTATTTCGCTGCACAAGCCTGAGCGAAAAAACACGAATTTTTGATTTATTAGTCAGCAACAATATTTTGATCCGCGATCAGTCTAAGCAAATGCAGCTAGAAAACTGCCTACGCATTAGCATTGGCAGCATACAAGAAATAACACAACTTAAAGAAGTTTTACTAGGTAACCTAAGACCATGAGCAACCAACAACAGAAAATATTATTTATCGACCGTGACGGCACTTTAGTTGAAGAGCCAGTGATCGATAAACAGCTTGATAGCTTAGAAAAGCTGGTATTTGAGCCTAACGTTATCCCTGAGTTATTAAAACTGCAAGCCAAAGGCTTCAAACTTGTGATGGTGTCAAATCAAGACGGCTTAGGGACGTCAAGCTTTCCACAAAGTGACTTTGACCTACCTCATGATCAAATGATGGCCATATTTTCATCACAAGGGATAGAATTTCAAGATGTTTTGTTATGTCCACATTTTGATGAAGACAACTGTAATTGCCGCAAGCCCAAATTAGGCATGGTCAGTGACTATCTACAACAAGGTCGAGTCGACTTTACTAATTCTTATGTGATTGGCGACAGAGAAACCGATATGGGCTTAGCCGCTAATATGGGCATTGTTGGTATCAAATATGACCGTGATAACCTTAATTGGCCACAAGTTAGCGAGCAAATATTAGCGCCATTAGACAAAGCGCGCACCGCAACAGTCACCAGAACCACTAAAGAAACCGACATCACTATTTCGGTAAATTTAGACAAAAAGGGTGGTAGTAATATAGACACAGGTTTAGGATTTTTTGATCACATGTTAGATCAAATATCTACCCATGGCGGCTTTAACCTGCAATGTAGCGTCAGTGGCGACTATCACATTGACGAACACCACAGTGTTGAAGACACCGCGCTTGCACTAGGACAGGCACTCAAAGAAGCGCTAGGTGATAAACGTGGTATTGGTCGCTTTGGCTTTGTATTGCCAATGGATGAATGTCGCGCCGAATGTGCTATCGACTTATCAGGTCGCCCTTGGCTTGAATTTGATGCTAAATTTACCTCAGACAATGTTGGCACTATGTCGACCCAAATGGTATCGCACTTTTTCCGTTCATTAGCTGACGCCATGCTTATTACCTTGCATTTATCCACCAGCAAAGGCAATTGTCATCATCAAGTAGAGAGCTTATTTAAAGTATTTGGTCGTGCCTTAGGTCAGGCAATTAAAGTAGACGGTGATGAATTACCTAGCTCAAAAGGTACATTATAGTGGAAAAAACAGTGGAAAAAGTAATGATTACCCCAATAAACGTTATTGTTGATACTGGCTGTGCGAATTTATCATCAGTGAAATTTGCTGTTGAACGTCTTGGTTTTACCGCCATTATTACTGATGATATTGAGCAGATTAAAGCCGCCGACAAAGTTATTTTCCCCGGTGTTGGTAATGCTAAACATGCTATGGCAAACATTATTGAAAAAGGCTTAGTTGACACCCTACAACACTTAACACAGCCGGTATTAGGCTTTTGTTTAGGCATGCAGTTAATGACCGAGTCTTCAACGGAAGGAATAAGCTCAACTGAAAGCTCTCAACAAAGTTCGGTTAAATGCTTAAACATTATTCCAACGAAAGTTGCGCCATTAAATGCCCAAGGTAATCGTTTACCACACATGGGTTGGAACACATTAACGACCGTTGCTAATCACCCTGTGCTAAAAGGCATTAGCGTTGGCGACTACTTCTATTTTGTGCATAGTTTTGCCGCGCCACTTAGCGAATATACCTTGGCAACGTGCCAATATGGTAGTGAGTTTTCCGCCATTATTGGTAAAGATAACTTTATTGGTTGTCAATTTCATCCTGAACGCTCTGGCGCATTAGGCAGTAAAATTATTAAAAACTTTTTGGAGCTTAACGCTCAGGAGATTGCATCCTTATGATGATCCCAGCAATTGATTTAATTGGAGGCGAAGTAGTTCGTTTATTCCAAGGCGATTACAATCAAAAAACCAACTACAAAACCACAGTACAAGAGCGCCAACAAGCTTATTTTTCAGCAGGTGCTACCGTTATGCATTTTGTTGATTTAGATGGCGCAAAAGACAGCACTAAGCGTCAGTTATCTACCCTTAAAACAGTGGTAAACCATGACACTATGATCACTCAAGTGGGTGGCGGCATACGCTGTGAAGAAGACGTAAAGCAGCTACTTGATTTAGGCGCAACCCGCGTGGTTATCGGCTCACTTGCTATCAAGCAACCCGAATTGGTACTTAAGTGGCTAAAAATCTATGGCGGCGAAAAAATTGTTTTAGCCCTTGATATAAAAATTGATGAACAAGGTAATAAAACCCTGCCAACCCATGGTTGGATTGAAGACAGTGGCGTTAATTTAGAAGACTTGCTCGATGCTTATATTGACGCTGGTATCCAACATATTTTGTGTACTGATATTTCTAAAGACGGCACATTAAGCGGCTCAAACGTTGACCTATACATTGAACTTTGTCAAAAATATCCCAGTGTTCAATGGCAAGCGTCTGGTGGCATTGGCAGCCTTGATGATATTAAAGCATTGATCGGCTCAGGTGTTAGCGGCGTTATTTTAGGTCGCTCTCTGTTAGAAGGTAAATTTACCCTTGAGGAGGCTATCGCATGTTGGCCTACAAACAAAGAGATGAAAAGCAGGCAGGAATTTATTCGCGCAGATAGCAAGGGGAAAAACAATGCTAGCTAGACGAATAATACCCTGTTTAGATGTGCGTGATGGCAAAGTGGTTAAAGGTGTGCAGTTTAGAAACCATGAAATTATTGGTGATATTGTGCCTCTTGCGCAAAAATATGCTGAAGCAGGTGCCGATGAGCTGGTTTTTTATGATATTACCGCAAGCGCTGATGGCCGCGTAGTAGATAAAAGTTGGGTTAGCCGTATTGCCGAAGTCATTGATATTCCTTTTTGTGTCGCTGGCGGCATTAAAAGTGAAGCAGATGCAAAAGAAATATTAATGATGGGCGCAGATAAAATTAGTATCAATTCCCCTGCCCTTCGCGATCCAACGCTAATTTCACGCCTTGCTGATTATTTTGGTCAACAATGTGTAGTTGTTGGTATTGACAGTTTTTTTAATAAAGATGCCAATGACGGACAAGGGCAATACCAAGTTTATCAATTTACTGGTGACGAAAAACGCACCCAAAAAACTAGCTGGACCACCTTTGACTGGATAGAAAAAGTAGTGAGCTTAGGCGCAGGTGAAATTGTACTTAACTGCATGAACCAAGATGGTGTTCGTCAAGGCTATGACATTAAACAGCTAAAACAAGCTAGAGAGGTTTGTAGCGTACCGTTAATTGCTTCAGGTGGCGCCGGCACTATTGAGCACTTTAGCGATGTTTACCAACAAGCCGATGTTGATGGTGCTTTAGCCGCGTCGGTTTTTCATAAGGGTATTATCCCGATAAGCGAATTGAAAACTTATTTAAAATCACAAAACATTGAGGTAAGACCATGTTAGTAACAGCAGATAACATTAATGAATTGGCATGGCAGAAAATGGATAATCTTATTCCTGCTATTATTCAGCATAGCGCCACTGGCGCGATATTAATGCAAGGCTATATGAGCAAAGAATCATTAGCCGCCACATTTGACTCAGGTAAAGCCACTTTTTTCAGTCGCTCAAAACAAGCACTTTGGCTAAAAGGTGAAACCTCGGGCAATTTTTTAAATGTTGAACAAGTGCTTGCCGACTGCGATCAAGATAGCTTGTTGATTGCTTGCACACCCGTTGGTCCAAGTTGCCACTTAGGCACTGAGTCTTGTTTTCCTGAACAAAGATTAACGCAACAAAACTTTTTAAGTCAACTTGAGCAAGTGATTGCGAGCCGTAAAGGCGACGATCCTAAAGAAAGTTACACTGCCCACTTATTCTCACGCGGCACCACTAAAATGGCGCAAAAAGTCGGTGAAGAAGGTGTAGAAGTAGCGCTGGCTGCCGTTGCTGAAACTAAAGAAGATTTACTTGGTGAATGTGCTGATTTGTTTTATCACACCCTAGTGTTACTTGCCGATCAAAATATCAATTTAAATGAAGTAATGTCCGTATTACAAGAGCGTCATAACAAATAGCTTTCTAAATTTTGCTAAATCCAGCTAAATCTAGCTAAATTTTGATAATAATATGCATCATTGTTATAACTAATATTGATGCATATTTATTTTCGGCTAGACATGGATAAGGTTTGAAACATACAAATTTACTTTTTTATTACCTCCCGCTGCTATTAATAGCCTCGATTAGCACCATTTCCTATGCCCGCTCGAATGACATACTTATTTATATTCGTGATGATGTTTATATTGATTATCAAAACTTTGTTGGTAACAGAGATGTTTTAGCGATTGATAACTTTTCAGGAAAAGCAGTACGTCGAGATGTGGTCGATATGATAATCGCCCAACAAGCACTTAAATTGGGCGGTTTTAACCACACCTTTCGCTATGCTGCGGGTAAAGTAAATTTTAGAAATACTAAAATGCTACAAAATGGGCAATTGTTGCTCAGCTTTGATTCATATTGGCAGCAAGATGCCCAAGCACTTGCCGATAAAGTGTATATTTCAGCGCCAGTGATCAGAAACGGTGAATATATCGCCGGCATTTATACCACCCCCAATAATAGTAAGGTATTAGCCATCAAATCATTAGCCGATTTACATGACCTTACCGCAGTATCTACACCACTATGGCGCACCGATTGGCAAACCTTACAAGCATTGCCATTAAAAGAATTAATTCAAGAAAACTCATGGCTATCTATGGCACGCATGGTGAACATGCAGTGGATAGACTTTTTACTGATGCCTTTTAATTCAACGCCTGATCAAAGTTTTACCATGGAAAAAATACATTTAGTACCGGTTAAAAACATTGCTATTGTCTTAAAAGACTCTCGACACTTTGTCATCAGTAAACAACACCCGCAAGGCAAGGCAGCCTTTATTGCCATAGATAAAGGGCTGAGTATATTAAGGAAGCAAGGCGCGATTGTAAAAGCTTACCAGCAAGCAGGATTTTTCATTGATAAAAACCAATATACTGTGTTAAATGAATAGTTAATAAATAACAAGAAACAAGAAACCTATGACTAAAAAAACTCACTGGCAAATAAAGCACTTCAATGAATTATCTCTTGATGAACTATATGATTGTTTAAAATTACGAATTGATATTTTTGTGGTCGAACAAACATGCTATTACCCCGACTTAGATAGCGAGCATAACCAGCTTGATAGACATCCAGAAACAATACACCAATTAGGCTATCAAGACGGTGTATTAGTGGCCTACTTAAGAGTTTTAGCGCAAGGACAAAGTTATGACAACTACATTAGTATTGGCCGTGTCGCTATCGCTGAGCAAGCCAGAGGTTCAGGCTTAGGACATGAGTTAATAACCGAAGCACTTAATGTCTGCCAACAGCAATTTCCTAAAGAAAACATCAAAATATCGGCACAAGAACATCTAGCAAGCTTTTATCAACGACACGGTTTTGAGCAAGTATCAGCCATGTACCTTGAAGATAATATTCCTCATATTGCGATGATAAAAAACGTTTAAAACAAAAAACTCGCCGAAGCGAGTTTTTATCTATCATTTTATTGAAAATGTCTGTCTAAATTAAGCCAACTGCGCACTTAATAAAGCACTAACGGCTTCAACAGCTTGTGTACCATCAACCGTCAAATACTGACAATCACCAGCTTTAGCCTCAGCTTGATAAAAGTCTACTAAAGGCTTAGTTTGCTCGTGATAAATAGCTAAACGCTTACGTACGGTTGCTTCTTCATCATCAGGTCGGATAGATAAATCGTCACCCGTAACATCATCTTTACCTGCTACTTTCGGTGGATTATAAACCAGATGATATACACGACCAGAGCCAGAATGAACACGACGACCCGCCATACGTTCAACAATAACTTCATCCGGAACATCAAACTCAAGTACATGATCAACGCTCACACCGTTTTCTTTCATAGCATCAGCTTGAGGAATGGTGCGAGGAAAACCGTCAAGCAAGAAACCCGCTTTACAATCATCTTGAGTAATACGCTCTTTTACTAGGCCGATGATTAGATCATCTGAAACCAGCTGACCAGCATCCATAACGGCTTTAGCTTGTTTGCCTAATTCAGTTCCGTCTTTAATTGCAGCGCGCAGCATATCGCCCGTTGAAATTTGAGGAATACCAAATTTAGCCATTAAAAACTGTGCTTGTGTGCCTTTGCCCGCACCAGGGGCACCAAGAAGTACAATACGCATATAAACTAACCTTTAAGTAAAATATTTAAGACAAGTAAAAACAATTACATTAAGACGATTATCTTATCTCAAAGGCATTTTGATCACACTAATGTAATAGTTTTTTCTTATACTGTTTGCTGCGGCAGACACTATACAAGCATGCCTAGCACCAAACAAGCATAGCATACAAAAAAGGAGCATTCATTTATAGTGAATTGCTCCTTTTTCAGACTAAAGTATTACTCAAAAAGTACGAATACTTTCTTTCGAAAATAAACTGACTATTTGGTTAAACTTAACATGAGCTTATTTAAACGCGCAACAAAGCTTGCTGGGTCTTTTAAGCTGCCACGTTCTGCTAGCATGGCCTGTTCAAACAATACTTCAACCCATTGGCTAAACTTGTCATCATCTTGCTCATCAGCAACGTGCTTAACTAGGTCATGCTCACCATTAATTTCAAAGATTGGCAGCGTATCTGGCACTTCTTGACCAACCGAAGCCATCAATTTTGCCATTTGGCTACTCATGTCATTTTCATCACTGACAATACATGCTGGCGAGTCAGTTAAACGTTGTGATAATTTAACGTCTTTCACTTTGCCCTTAAGTGCTTCTTTAATGCGAACAACCACTGAGTCAAACTCTTTTTCTAGTTGCTCTTGTGCTTCTTTAGTTTCAGCATCATCCATATCACCTAAGTCTAAACCGCCACGAGTAACTGATTGCAGCTGTTTGCCATCAAACTCATTTAAATGGCTCACTAACCATTCATCAATTCGGTCAGACATTAATAAGACTTCAATGCCCTTCTTGCGGAAAACTTCTAAATGCGGGCTGTTTTTAGCGGCAGCAAAGCTATCGGCAACAACGTAATAAATTTTATCTTGCCCTTCTTTCATGCGCTCAATGTATGAAGCTAAAGAAACACTTTGTATAGCGTTGTCTTCATTCGTTGAAGCAAAGCGTAAAAGAGCAGCAACTTGCTCTTTATTCGCCATATCTTCAGCAGGGCCTTCTTTTAATACTTGACCAAACTCATCCCAGAAACCCTGATACTTTTCAGCATCTTTCTTGCCTAACTTTTCAAGCATTTTCAAAACACGCTTAGTACAACCTTTACGAATTGCTTGTGTTACTTTGTTGTCTTGTAAAATTTCACGAGAAACATTTAATGGTAAGTCGTTAGAGTCAAGCAAACCTTTCACAAAGCGTAAGTAAGTTGGCATGAATTGCTCGGCATCATCCATAATAAATACACGTTGCACATACAATTTCAAGCCATGCTGTTTTTCACGATTGTGCATGTCAAAAGGCGCTTTTGAAGGGATATATAAAAGTGAAGTATATTCAGTTTTACCTTCTACTCTGTTGTGCTCCCATAGTAGCGGGTCACCAAAGTCATGTGATACGTGTTTGTAAAACTCTTTATATTCATCTTCACTAATGTCAGCTTTTTCACGTGTCCATAACGCAGTTGCTTTATTAATCGCTTCCCACTTGGCAGGCTCAACATCTCGCGCTTCAACGCCATAAGTCGTTACATTACCTTCATCATCTTTTACTTCAGCTACCGCTTCAACAGCTGGTACTTCTGGTGTTAGCATTTCAACCGATACCGAGATATGATCAGAATATTTAGTAACAATAGACTTTAAACGCCAGTCATCAGCAAATTCACTTTCATCTTCTTTTAGATGGAGAATAATGTCAGTACCACGGTTGGCTTTGTCTATTTTAGCGGTAGTAAATTCCCCCTCGCCGGCACTAACCCACTCAGTACCTTCAGTTGCAGCATCACCCGCTTTACGTGTACGAACCGTTACTTTATCAGCAACAATAAAGGCTGAATAAAAACCAACACCAAATTGACCAATTAATTGCGAGTCACTCGCTTGATCGCCAGAAAGTTGTGAGAAAAACTCTGCCGTGCCTGATTTAGCAATAGTCCCTAAATGCTCAATAACTTCATCAAGGCTCATGCCAATACCGTTATCAGAAATAGTAACTGTGTTGTTTTCTTTATCACAACTCACACGAACACGTAATTCACCATCACCTTCAAATAAATCAGCATTTGATAACGCTTTAAAACGCAACTTATCAGAGGCATCTGCCGCGTTTGATACTAACTCGCGTAAAAAGATTTCTTTATTAGAATAGAGTGAATGGATCATCAATTGAAGTATCTTTGCATTATCTGATGCAAACACATGATTTTGTGGTTTATTTTCGACTGTCATATAAAGTTAACCTATTATGTTTTCTAAATTTGGTAAATGATTTGGTAAATACCCCGATTACTTACTCTGGGTTAGTTCGGGTTAATTCGCTGTTACTTTATTTGAGGCTAGTTTATTTTTTTTCAAGGGAGTAAGGAAGAAAAGTTGCGAGAAAGCAATAACAAGTTCATATTTATGAGTGGCAAAATTAACTATGCCACTTTATTATTAAACTGAAATAGAAAGAGAGTTACCTTCGTAACTAAAAATTCGCCACTCGATACTCAATATTAAAATTGATAACTTTTTCGTCCAGAAAGCGCATGGGACAATGTGTTTCCATCGACATATTCAAGCTCACCACCAACAGGTACACCATGGGCAATACGTGAAATATCAACTTGATATTTTTGTGCTAACTCCGCAATATAATACGCAGTTGCTTCTCCTTCAACCGTTGGATTAGTTGCTAATATCACCTCTTTAAATTGTCCCGTAGCAAACTGTTTTTCCAAAATATCTAAACCTAAATCAGCAGGCCCGATGCCATCAATAGGTGATAAATGCCCCATTAACACAAAATATTTACCTGTAAATTCACCCGTTTGTTCGATAGCA
>MAAE01000055.1 GCA_002162675.1 Colwellia sp. 39_35_sub15_T18
TTACCTTCTTGAAGTGCTTTTACTGCTTCTTGAAAATCGAATTGAGTTGTCATATGTCATTCCTGTTTTTACTAGTTTACTGAAATGACACAGATTTGTGAACACTACCTTTTCTAATGGGTGACACAGGGGGCTAATATTCAATTGATAATCAGCACTGCCTTTGTGTATGTTTACTTTCCGATCTGGGTTATCACCACGCTCAGCAAATTGGGCTAATTTACTTAATAACTTTCTACCATATCCATTTTTTTTACCCCACATTGTGGAATAGGATTGTTCAAGCCTATTAAAATAATCATCTTCAAGTTCATCGTATCGAACAAAAAGTAAATCTGCCGTTTTTTTAATAGCTTTATCGAATGTACTAAAAAGCCAAATTTCATCATCATGCTGACAAACTTTGGCTAGTTGTTGTAAATAAGTTATATCCCAAGTTGCATTCCTTACTTCTTTAAGTGACTTTGATTTAATCATTCCTGAAACTTTCTCTGTACTAAAATATAAGGACAAAAAGTGAAAAGCTGGAGCAGAAAAGAAATAGTCACTATATAGCCAATCGACTAATTCAAGCATGGTTTGATAATTAGTTAACCCTTGCTCCTTTAGAGTTAGTGCTTTTTTTACTATGACAATATTTTTTTCAAAAAGAGCCAGCCGCTCGGGAAGTTGAGCACCTAATAATTCTCCCTTTTCAAAAACGGATAAATCTGATGATGAAATCACATTTAACTTTCCTAACGCAATATCGAGATAGATATTTGCATTTAGGTTATCCGCTGTTCGGAAACTAGCAAGCTCATTATCTGCCTTGTCTATTCCATTTACATCTATATATTCATGGTAAGCCATACAGGCTTCTGATTCGATATTTGCTGCGCTTAAAAAAGCTTGTAACCCTGCGACTTCACGATAACAACCAGCTTCTTTAACCGAACTTAAATCTAAGCCATTAACCAAGGAAATTAAATATGAAACGACATTACGATCAAGCAAACATTTAAATTTTTTGTTTGGTTCAATAGAGTAATTAATTAAGCGGGTACTATGGTCTGAATGTATATCCTGAGGATCAAGCAATATACCTTTTTGCTTTAATTTTTCTTCAATTATTAAGAAGTCGTCAAGGCGCTCATGTGTAAAAAACATTTCCATAATCAATCTCCTTTTGATTCAACTTTCATCATTGCTGAAACGTAACTCACACCTGAATCACTTCCATAATTGCTTCGATTATCATATATCGTATATTTACCAACTAAATAAATATTACTATCGTGTGATTTTTTTAGGAGTTCTGTAATTGACTCTGAAGCCAAAAGTGATGTACCTATACAAGAACCAAGCTCATAATTATAAGCTGGATACCAATGATGTTGCCAAAACATAAACGTTGAATTACAAATATCTCCTTCCAAATAATTCACACAATTATCTTTAAATTCAACAGAAGGGAAACCAGCACCAATTAAGAAACTAGGATTAAATACTCCTCTTAAGAAATAATCAATCTCCCAGCGATTTAGCCCATCAGGAAACCGTTGCTCTGCCATGTAATGGCACTCGATATCAGAATCGCCATTTATGTTTTTTTTATCGATAATTTCTTCTGCTGTTAGCGCTGTATTACTCGGCATTTCAACACAAACAACTTCAAAATCGATAGATACACCTTGATAGTCTCTTAAAACCGGAGCATTTGCCTGCAAAATAATCTCATTACAATTGCTTAAGTTCTTCAGTGTGTTTTCTAGTTCGTACTGTGTCGGTAATTTTGAATTACTATCTATTTTTTCTAGCTGAGGCCACCTTTTAGGTGGAGATGATGCTTCTAATCTAGAATACTCTCCCCCAAGTGGAATTAATTCAATAATGAAATCGTCAATGTATCTCTCAAACTCTGGAAATTTACATTTAGCAAATAGTAAGGTTCTTACATAAGCTGAAAGAATGACAGCCTCAGTTCTAGATGAGAAATTACCTTGAATAGCATCTTGACCTGAAAACTGATCACCACAATAATCATGTGCATTAAAGTAAGAGATTACGTCTCTTTCAGATAATATCTCCCATTCACGTGACATGTGCTTTGTAAGCGAATAACCCATTGCACCTTCTAAACGCTCTATGTTGCTAAAGTACACTGGAGAAGAGCTATATTTTGCTTTTCTGAAGTTGGAAGAAATTTGATGACTATTAATATCATCAAAACATTCATAGCAACTATCAAATAACGGAACATCAGTCTCTATTAATTTTTTTAAAATAAAGCTCGAAGCAAGTGAAGGGTAATGAATATTTGTAGTTAATTCCTTTTCCGTAAACACCTGCTCTTTAAGCAATAATAAAATCGATAAAAAGTCTGATATTTCTGTTTCAAAAGATAGCTCGCTCAAATATTTTAAATATAGTTTTTTATAGTACTTGGCATTTTTAAATGTAAGAGTCTTGGCTATTTCTTTAGCAGTCTTCAATCTCATAACCCTATCAGGAAGAAAGAAATTCTGAAGCAATAAATTATATGCTATAGCATCGAACTTAACAGGCTCTTCTGTCCAATAACAAGGTTCAAGTGCAAGGTGAGCGGTTTCTTGCTCTATACTGGAGACCATGACTTCAGTAACTTCAGCAGCTTTATCATATTCTCCGGCAGCAATCAGGTATTGAACTAAACGGTCTGTAGGTACAACAAGCCATTCATTACCACGGACTTTTAGTGATTCACCTTGAAGTGAATCTTTAAGTAGATCTGACCATTTATTGGAATAAATTTTTGCAAATTTATTAATCATTGACTCCGTTCTACTTCCTCCCATATAGCGAATCCAACAATTATTTATCTGCAAACATCTTACAGCCCATTTATACGATTTAGACTTTCCTTGTAATTTTTTACTTAAATCAAAAATCAGCTCAAGTCCTTTATCTAAGCTGTAGGGTAATTTGTTATTATTCTCAATAATGTCATTAAACTTCTGTATTATTTCAAGACCTTTACCTTGTTGTTGCCAACATTTAACCCACATTTGATAGCAGTGAAAGTGGTCTTTATATGATAATTTATCAACAGCTTTAGCAAATAACATTAGTTTTTCAGGAGGGTAATTATTAGGAAATACTAATAAATTTTTATCTTTATCCGTATCACTATATTTAGTTTTTCTAGGAGAAGGAGGTTTTGATCCAAGAAATTTAATTTGTTCATTAAGTGCCTCTCTTATATTATCTGCAACTTTAGACCTTTCCTCTAAAACATTAATACTCTCTATCTTTGATGAACTCCTTATTAGAGCTAAATCAATTTCATCACTAAAATCAGTGACTTTAAAATAAGCGGGCATAATATCATCGAGTACAAACCAGTTTTGATTCGAAAGATGATATGAAAACTCATCAACAAGTCTTTCAGGATAATGTTGAGATATTAAATTAATCCTCCAAGAGGGGATATGCCGTATTTCACGCTCAGTAAATTCAAATACCTCATTAGTAAATGGGGTCAATCGTTCAAGCCAACCTTTAATATCTCCAATACCACTTTTCCCGCACGCTTCTATGGCATCGTATAACTCACTTAAAGTTGTATCTTTACGATGCCCATAACCGAGGGTATGTTGTGCAGTTTGATTAACAAGTTCCATTACTTGACCTTTAAGGTCAAATTCCAAAGCTATCTCAGCTTCTTCTATAGTATCTCTGCATAGTTCAGCAGTATTATCTTTCCTACTTGCTAAATGAGAAATAGCATCATTAAAATGATTTTTAGAAAACTCCTTAATTACTCCTACATCAATTAACTTGGCTGATTTCTTTAAAAATAAATGACCGTTCCACCAACTACATTTCTTTACTTCTAAAAATATCTTTTCATTAAATGGGCATACTAAATCAACACTCTTTAGCAATAAGTAAAGGTCTGTTGATATCAATGGTAACGATCTAATAATTGACCCTGTGACATCGAAAAATTTGTATTTTTCGAGTTTAGGTAAAGTAGTTTCAAGTAAATGATAAATGGAAAGTGGTGATGATTTTTTCTTGCTATTAATACTATTACCTAAACTTATCGCCATATATTTAAATGCTAGTAAAGCTTGTTGTAGGTGTTGCTCCTTATCAGAAATTCCAATTGATAACGGCTGTACTGCTTCGGATGGTTCAACCAAACTATTTAACAAATTCTTAAAAAACAAATCATGTAAATAGTATTCTGAAATACTTTCCAGTGTAATTGGTTCAATTTCTTCTTTAGCCACTTGAATTTTGGCTATTAATTGGTGATTAAGGTAGTAATACAATCGCCCAATAGTGAATGCCATTGTCATCCTAGATAGAGACTGATGCTCATCCAGTTCTATTTCTTCAGTACATGAGGCACGGATAAGACCATCAGCCACAATCTTTATACAGGATTCAGGAATAGCTTCTTTTGATAGTTCAAATAAACAATAGCCTTTTCCTTTAGAGATTAAACTGTCCACCATATAACGAAATGGTGCTTCAATTGGTTTAATCCTTTTAATAAACCCAGTTATTCTGAGCATATTGGGTTCAGTAACGTTAATGAGAATATCAATAACAGCGTTTACTAATTCATGGAACTTATCTCCATATCGACTACCATTTTTTCCACTATAGAACATTAACCTTCTAATTAGCTCATTAATGGCTTCCTCAACAATTAAATCATCACTGTTTTGCAATGAAGACGTAACAACGACAATTTCTTGAGGATCTTTTAGTTGTCGTAAGTGATCAGCACGCCATAGCAATGCATAACTATCAGGGGTATATTCAAAAATACAATTCAAAAATGTGGAGTAATTTTCATATAATTGAAACTCAACCCCATTTAAAAGTCGTATTTTTATTAATCTAAGATCAACTAACTTTGCAAATAAATCATTTTCCAATGCCACCTTTTCGGCATAATCCAAAATATGCTCAATGTGCTCGCTTAAATAACCTTTACTAAATGACTCTTTTAGCCAAGCTCTAGATATACCTGACATTAGATTAGAGAAATTACCTAGCTTAGCTTCGATTATCCATAACCACCCCCATAGCCAATATTCAGGTGCCTCTTTACTTAACCAGCTTTTAACCTTTGGCAACAACCTATTTGAAGCTTCTTGATACTCACTTCTATTTCTCAGAAACACATTGATACTGCTATGAAATGAGTAAATACCGCTTCTTTTACTATCTAAAAGGTGTGCAATGCTTTCATAAGCAGTTAAAAAGTCACTACTATTATTAAAACAGGTACCAAGACTATTCGAATTAGGCCAAGGAAAATCAACACAACTCAAAAGGTATAGAACTTCTTTAGCTGTAGGAGATAACTGCACCCATAAATTTTTATAATATTGATGAATATTGCCGTCTGGGCATCGAGGTAATTGCTCGATAGTATATTTAGTGATTACTTGACCAGATCGAATCAAATTCTTCATTGAATAAAGCATATGAAGAGGGTAGCCATCACTCACATTTTTTAGTGCTTGTGTGATTTCAGCTAAAACAGTTTCGTTTTCAGGTTTATTGTAATTAGGTAACGTTATTTGTCCTGAATCTCGTTGTTCAACAAGCCAAGAGTTAATAGCCATTAAGTCCATTAGTGGCAATGAATGCCAATGGGATTCTCTATCAATAAGTGTTGATATTTTGATGGGAAGTTGCGATTCACTTATAGGCTGAGTGCCTAAAATTAAACACGAATTCTCGGGCATAGGCAAAAGTTTGTTTACTAAATGATTTAATTGAGAAATATCACTCCTTTCTCTCCATACATGATCTAATCCATCTAAAATGATGATTAATGGTTTACCTGTAGTTTTTGCTTGTTGGCTTGCTAATTTTATATAGGTGCCTAACTCTTCTGGTTTATCTCCAATATTAGAAAAGAAAGTACCTAGTTGTGATATAAGTGAATTTGCAGCAACAGGGAATGAGATTCTATCAATTGTGTCTTGGCTAGATAACGAATAATGATGCCGTATGGTCGGAAATTTTTGTTTCAGTAAATGATCGTTTAAGAATGACAAATAAGTGCTTTTTCCCATTCCTGGGGCACCTGATATAACAAAATTTTCAATGTTAGATATTTTGTTAATTATTTCATTATGAAACTGCTCTGATGGGGGAATATATCCTTTAGGAACCTCAAAGTATTGAGAGATAGATCTAGAAGATTTTACATCTAATATTTCTCGGACATTCTCTATATAGATATTTCCCTTATCATTTGGCTGGTTCTTCTTTGTAGCCCAATGCTTAACTGATTTTTGAAATCTATACCAACCCTCGTCATTAGTGTGGTCAGGAACAACACTATCATGCAGTTTATTCTCTAACCTATCAATACAAGGGAGACTGTGGTGAAACTCAAAATGTTCAAGGAATCGCAATGTAACTTGCCGAGTACCTAACTGAGCATCTATAAGTATAAGAACCTCTTCTGGCACTAGGTTTTTATCCAACAAATGACCATTTAAATATGACTTGAAACTTTCATCCGGTATTCTATTTGTTTTTAGTGCAGCTAATGATAAATCATTCTTATTTATATGAGACTCAACGTCTTTTGACCATTTTTGTATTAAAGATGTTCCATTCTTTTTTTTAGCTAATAACCAATCAAAGTCTAATCTCAAATCTTCTCTTGAGGCATCGATAGTAAACTTTACTTGAAGCAATTCGTATTTATTGTCGGCAGTTAGAGCAACCACATCGTCTAAACTATAAAACTCAGGTGAATCACTCTCTACTCTTACCCATTGGTAAAAATCAGGGTTGTGGAACCAATCAATTAGGATTTCTAAACAGACTAAATCTTGATAGTTATAGCCTAAACGGGTTAGTTGAGTATGTTTGATGTTATGAGCCATTTAACACATCCTTGGCAGCGATAGTTTCCCTATCCAAATATTAAATCCAATATACCTCCTACTACCGGAAAATACATTAATTTAAAACAATATATATTAAAATCATTACATTAAGCCAAAGTGTTTAAATTTCCATACTCAACTCACTCTTATATTTTATTGTATCTAAGAGTAATGAACTGGCTAGCTTAGCTCTTTTATCTATACTAGAAAGCCTTACAATCACATCATGAATATTTTCACTTTTATTTGCTTTCATCTCATTGATTTCGGCTTTATTAAAATACCAATGACTTTGTTCTTTGTGCCTTGATCCTGCGACATAAGTACTTGCTTTACCCATCGAGGCACTCCAAGCAATGAAAGTGTCTCCGTTTACAGTTAGTCCTTGGCTACCATATATCGTTGAAGCATACGCATGATATAGCTGTAATACCCCATCTTCATTACTATATTCATCTTCATTAAAGCTCAAAACACAATCATTATTTAGAGTTATTTGAAAATTCAACTTTCCATTGATTTCTTTTATCGAAGTAATAATTCCCAATGTGCCATTTGATACTGACGTGGTTTAATGGATTCGACTACCCCAGTTAAGACATAATAAGCTTAACTGGAGAATCAAATGACAAAACGTAAAAAATATACCAAAGAATTTAAACTTGATGCAATTTCT
>MAAE01000009.1 GCA_002162675.1 Colwellia sp. 39_35_sub15_T18
TTCACAATTGGAGTCTTTGTTTATCTCAGTTAGCGATTTATTTTGAAGGACGTTTAGACAGCGTACTCGATATTTAACAATTTAAGCTGACACAGAATTTTGAACGCCCCCGATCTTTACAGGAGCTATCTTCAATACAGTATTGGTTGATCCTCGCTTGCTCTTTAATCTCTGCAATATTGGGAAGAGCTTCTAAAAATAAATTAAATATCTCGTCCCTAAGCCCCTCATTTAGCATTTTATCAATTTCAGCCATGATTATTCTGCCCTGCTGAGTATCAGGGCAACTCGCCCGTATGGGAGCAAAACTGCTCCCCTCTAAAAGCATGAGATACTCTAAAGAATGATCAGGATAGGCTTTATTAAATACCTGATATTCTTCTGGAAATAATAAGACACTACCGACTCCTCTACTCTCGACATTCGCCATTTTTAATAACGTAACAGGGCCTTCTGAAGCGGTCACATAATCAATATTACTATTTGGTTTCAGTCTAGCGTCTTCAAGGTGTACATTCATATTGCCAAATACTGGACGGTCATTCATCATCACAAACCGGCCAAACTTTTTACTGGCTTCGATGACCTCTGTTATCGAGACAATTCTCTTTTGGCCTTTATTCGACAGCTGATCGTACAAATTAGGCCGTACCGCAATACCATAATCAACGGTATTGAGTATTGAATTGGAATAGACCCGATGATCCGTTTTAGGTAATTTCCAGCTTCCTGTACTGCAAAATTCATTATTGTTAGGATTTTGCATATCATTCAGCCAGCGAGCTGGCGTCGTTAAAATCACTTTATTTTTGAAGCCAGCATTTATATAAGCATTGGCTAAAACATAACCAATGCCTCGCTCAGACTCTGAACCAAAGGGAGGAATATTAAATGTGTACCAGGTGTACGGAGATTCAGCATGAGACACGGAGGAAAGAGAAGACAACAATAAAACAGATATAAAGAATGAAACTACCTTTTTTGGCATTTTAAACCTAACAATAAATGACGAAAATCCAGAGCTAACTAATGTAGACCCATATATGGCCTACAATAAACGATTATAAGGTAATTTTCCACGCTTAACTTTTACGATAGTGCTTTGGTGTTACTCCGAGTCGGAGTACTTGCCCCCGTATCATCAACTAGGATTAAATGGGTTTGCCAGCTTCGCAGGGCAAAAAAATGCCGTAGCTTAATAAGCTACGGCATTTTAAAAATCTATAAATTTAGTGGTGCGGATGGGGGGACTTGAACCCCCACGACCTAAGTCACCAGCCCCTCAAGCTGACGCGTCTACCAATTCCGCCACATCCGCGCATTACTAAATTTAATTAATTAGTTTGGTACGTCGCCATCATCTTTTTTCATAGCGGGAGCATCAGCAGCGGGAACATCTGAGTTTTCGCTTACTGTGTTTGACTCAGCACTTTCATCAGGAATGGCATCAGTAGCAAGGATTTGTTCACTTACTGGGACACTTAAGTCATTCCATTCATCAACAGCTTTGGTTTTACTGGCCGTTAAGTTACCTAATACTAAGCTGATAACAAAAAAACCTACTGCTAACCATGTGGTCATTTTAGTTAAGAAGTTACCTGAGCCACCTGAACCAAATACTGTTGCAGATGATCCGGCACCAAAAGATGCGCCCATATCAGCACCTTTACCTTGTTGAATTAACACTAAGCCAATCAATGTTAAGGCAATAAGTACGTAGGCGATAATTAAAACTTGATACAACATTTTTACTTTCCTTTCGCTGCTGAGCAGATAATTTTAAATTGCTCAACTTGTAAACTAGCACCACCAATAAGACCACCGTCTATATCAGCTTGTGCGAATAATTCTTCACAGTTTGACGCATTCACGCTGCCACCGTATAACAAAGGCACTTTAGCCGCCACATTCTCATTTGCTTGCGCTAGAAATTGGCGAATAAATTGATGTGTTTCTTGTGCCATCTCACTTGATGCTGTTTTTCCTGTGCCTATAGCCCAAACAGGCTCATAAGCAATAACAACATCAATAAATTTTTCGATACCTACTTCATCTATTACTGGTTGTAATTGTGAGGCAAGTACTGTTTCAGTTTGCTCTGTTGCACGCTCTGCTTCACTTTCACCAATACATAAAATTGGCGTTAAGCCTGCATTTAATGCGGCATTAACTTTATGAGCAACTTGCGTAGACGTTTCTTTATAATAACTTCTACGTTCAGAGTGGCCTATAATAGCAAATTCTACTGATAAATCCCGCAACATTTTTGTTGAAATTTCACCAGTATATGCACCACTTTCATGCTCACTTACATTTTGTGCACCAATACAAATAGCGGTATTTAACTGTTCTGCTTTTACCTTAGTCACAAGTGAAGATAAATAAGGAGTACTTGGGCAAATAACCACGCTAACATTGTCTTGTAATTCAACGTTTGTTAAACCCGTAACCATAGTGTTAACTAGTGTTAAATCACCATTCATTTTCCAGTTAGCAGCAACGATTGCACGTCTAGCCATTTGATAATCTCCTATCCATTTTCAGCACATTGCAAAATGAAGCCGCAAGATATTAACTAACCTGAGAATAACTTACAAGTAATAAGTTAAAATCTAGTGTTTACACGTTAAATATCTTCGCTGTCTGCTGATTATTTAGTCACCAAAGCCTATTAGCTGGCTAATTTTACCGCTTCGGCAATTTCATTCGCTAAGTTGGTTACTTCATCCATATCAGAGCCTTCAACCATAACCCTAATCAATGGCTCAGTACCTGATTTTCTCAATAATACTCGACCGCGTCCAGCAAGCTGGGTATTAGCCTTCTCAACCGATGCTTGTACACTCGCGGTATTAATAGGATCAGTGTCACCGGTAAAGCGCACATTCACGAGAATTTGCGGTAGCATAGTCATACCTTGGCGTAACTCAAATAATGACTTATCTTGCTGACATACGGCCGTTAGCACATTGAGTGCGGCAATAATACCATCCCCCGTAGAGGTATGGTTTAAGTTGATGATATGACCTGAGTTTTCAGCACCTAATTGCCAACCTTTTTCTCTAAGCATTCCCATCACATATCGGTCGCCAACATTACTGCGGGCAAAAGGTACATCAAGCTTTTCTAAAGCCAGTTCAAGCCCCATATTGCTCATTAAGGTTCCCACGACCCCACCTTGCAAATTTCCTGATTTCAAATCATTGCAAGCAATAATATAAACTGCTTCATCACCATCAATAACATATCCGGTGTGATCAACCATCATGAGACGATCGCCATCACCATCAAGGGCGATACCTAAATCAGCTTGATGTGCAACTACCGCTTCACTAATCATTTTCATTGAGGTTGCGCCACAACCATCGTTGATATTGGTACCATTAGGTGACGTACCCACTTCAATAACCTTGGCTCCTAGTTCACGAAAAACATTAGGAGCAATATGGTAAGTTGCGCCATGGGCACAATCGACCACAATAGTTAAGTCTTTCAATGAAAGTTGGCTTGGGAAATTACTTTTACAAAATTCAATATAACGACCTGCCGCATCGGCAATACGAGTAGCTTTACCTAAATAAGCCGACTCTACACAGCCCATAGGCTTATCTAACTCAGCTTCAATCGCTAATTCAACATGATCGGGTAGTTTCTGACCATCTTGTGAGAAAAATTTGATACCATTATCATAGTAAGGGTTATGGGAAGCACTAATTACGATACCGGCTTCAGCGCGAAAGGTTTTAGTTAAGTAAGCAATACCTGGCGTTGGCATTGGCCCTAATAAACCAACATCGATACCTGCGGCAGAGAAACCTGCTTCGAGTGCAGACTCAAACATATAACCTGAAATTCGAGTGTCTTTACCTATTAATACTTTTTTAGTACCTTGTGCTGCTAATACTTTACCTGCGGCATAACCTAGCTTCATAACAAATTCAGGGGTAATTGGATACTGCCCCACTAAACCACGTACACCGTCGGTGCCAAAATATTTACGACTAGACATTTTTTTTCCTTTCAATTTTGTATTTATTCAGCTTAGAAATATTTACCACAGAGAGCACCGAAGTGCTAACGCACTACACCGAGAATAACAAAGTCTCCGTGTAGGCTCGAAGAGCCCTCTGTGAAGCATCGCGACTCGGTGGTGAACAGTTACTCAGTTTTTAAAGCTAAGCTCTCAGTTAATTGCTTGTTATTTTTTATATCGAGCAACGGCTGTTAAAATTTTTATCGCATCCACAGTTTCTGGAACATCATGTACCCGTATTATACTTGCACCTTGCTGTACGGCAATAATACCAGCCGTTAAACTACCGGCTAAACGTTGTTCTACATCACGATTTAATAAATTACCTAACATGGATTTACGTGAAATTCCCGCTAATAAAGGTAAGTTAAGTTTTTCAAATTGGCCAAAATCTGCAAGCATTTGATAATTGTGTTTCAATGTTTTACCAAAACCAAAACCGGGATCTAAAATTAAGCGATGCTTTTCAATACCTTTTTGTACGCAGCTTTCAATGCGCTGCACAAAGAAACTAATTATATCCTCAATAACATTATTATAGTGCGGATTTTCTTGCATCGTTCTAGGCATGCCTTGCATGTGCATTAAGCAAACTTTCACATTGCTTTGAGCAACTACATCGAGACAGCCTTCATTTTGCAAAGCACGAACATCATTAATCATGTTAGCGCCATGTATGATTGCCTCAGTCATGACACCAGCTTTGCTAGTATCAATTGAAACCGCAATATCAAAACGAGATTTAATGGCTTTAAGTAGCGGAATTACCCGTGTTATTTCATCTTTTTCACTGACATCAACAGCTCCGGGGCGTGTTGATTCACCACCAATATCGATAATATCAACGCCGCTTGTTATCATTAACTCAACTTGCTTTAAGGCATTATCAAAGCTAGAAAATTGCCCGCCGTCAGAAAATGAGTCAAGAGTGACATTTAAAATGCCCATGACTTGCACACTCTTTAAATGCGCTAATGTTGTGTAATTTGGTTGAGCTTTTATAGAGCTTTCAGACATAAGATTACGATTAGTATTTTAAATAAAACAAAGCCTCGATATTTACGTAAGTAAACACCGAGGCTTATTATTTGAACTGACCTTGCTAATTACTTAGCTGGAGTATCACTACTTGGCTTAGAAAGATCAGGTGTTGAGTTGGCATCAGAGTTCTCTGACTTTTCAACGACATCAACGCCACTTGAATTAGAGCTTGAACCGGAATTAGAATTGGGTTTTGAATTAGAGTCGCTATCATCCCAACCAGACGGTTTTCTGACTTCAGTTCTTGCCATTAAATCATCAATTTGCAAAGCATCAATGGTTTCATATTTCATTAACGCATCTTTCATGGCATGTAAAACATCCATGTTATCTTTGATTAATGTCTCTGCGCGTTGATAGTTACGATCAATAACCGCTTTAATTTCTTCATCAATTAACTTGGCTGTTTCATCTGACATATTCAACGATTTAGCAGAAGTGCGACCTAAGAAAACTTCGCCTTCTTCTTCAGCAAAAAGCATTGGCCCCATATCTGACAAGCCCCATTGGGTCACCATTTTACGGGCAATATTCGTAGCACGTTCAATGTCATTTGAAGCACCCGTTGACACTTTATCACTACCGTAAATAACATCTTCTGCAACACGGCCACCGTATAGAGACGAAATATTACTTTCTAAATGTTGCTTAGAGTGACTGAACCTGTCTTGCTCTGGCAAGTACATTGTTACCCCCAAAGCGCGACCGCGAGGAATGATACTTACTTTATAAACAGGATCATGATCGGGCACTAAGCGACCGATAATTGCATGCCCGGCTTCATGATACGCGGTCATTTCTTTTTCAGATTCACTCATTACCATAGACTTACGTTCTGAGCCCATCATAATTTTATCCTTCGCTTTATCAAATTCATACATACTTACCGTACGACGCGAAGTACGAGCAGCCCATAAAGCCGCTTCATTAACTAAGTTAGCTAAATCAGCACCAGAAAAACCTGGTGTACCACGGGCAATAACCGATGCCTTAACATCTTCGCCTAGTGGTACTTTACGCATGTGTACTTTTAAAATTTGCTCACGACCACGAATATCAGGTAAGCCAACCGTTACTTGACGATCAAAACGACCGGGACGTAATAAAGCAGGATCTAATACATCTGGACGGTTAGTTGCAGCAATAACAATTACGCCTTCATTACCTTCAAAACCATCCATTTCTACTAACATTTGGTTTAGGGTTTGTTCACGCTCATCATGTCCACCGCCCATACCAGCACCACGTTGGCGACCTACAGCATCAATTTCATCGATGAAGATAATACAAGGCGCTGATTTTTTAGCTTGCTCGAACATATCACGTACCCGCGAGGCACCAACACCGACAAACATTTCAACAAAGTCTGAGCCTGAAATAGTAAAGAAAGGTACTTTAGCTTCACCGGCAATGGCTTTTGCTAATAACGTTTTACCTGTACCCGGCTGACCAACAAGTAATATACCTGAAGGAATACGACCACCTAACTTTTGAAATTTAGTCGGTTCTTTTAAATAGTCGACAAGCTCTGCTACTTCTTCTTTAGCTTCATCACAACCTGCAACATCAGCAAAAGTCGTTTTAATTTGATCTTCACTTAATTGACGCGCTTTAGATTTGCCAAAAGACATAGCGCCTTTACCGCCACCACCTTGCATTTGACGCATGAAGAATATCCACACACCAATGAGTAAAATCATTGGAAACCAAGACACAAAAATAGTTGTTAAGAAGCTGGTTTCTTCGGGTAATTTTCCTTGGGCGCGCACACCTTGCTTAACAAGATCATTAATTAAGTCACGATCATAACCGCCGGGAATAGTGGTAGTGTATGCTTCACCACTGCGCTTCTCACCAGTAATAACACCATTTCTATCTACGTTGGCATCACGAATTTGTCCTTGACGAACATCGGTGATAAAACGTGTATAGTCCATTTGTTGTTCATTGGCTGTATTAGGAGAAAAACTCTGAAAAACAGACATTAACACAACAGCTATTACTAACCATAAAATAAGATTTTTTGCCATATCGCTCAACTTAATGACCTCGTTGGATTTAATAAATTTGTAAAAACAAAACTGTTATACGTTATTGTGCCTAATTTACTACAATTCAAGCCTTGTCGCTAATTAACTTTAGTCGGTGTTTACAACTAGTAACAACTTACTTTGTTATAAATAAAGTTCAGCGCTAATATTTTTCGTAAAAAACATCACCGCTCACCCCTTAAAACCAGTAGCGACGAGATAAACTTCTCGTGAACGGGCACGTGAAGACTCAGGTTTACGTGTTTTAACCGTTTTAAATACCGCCCTGACCTCCTTCATAAACGCTTCAAAGCCAGCACCTTGGAAAACCTTTACCACAAAGGCACCATTAGGTTTTAATACTTGACGACACATATCTAAAGCCAGCTCAACTAAATACATGCTGCGCGCTGAATCGGCGCTTTCATTACCTGTCATATTCGCCGCCATGTCTGACATCACTACATCAATTTTCTTACCATCAATGCGAGTTAATAAAGCATTAAGCACTGCTTCTTCACGAAAGTCGCCCTCTAAAAAGTCAACCCCTGCGATAGCATCCATCGGCAAAATATCACAAGCAACCACTTGCCCGTTATTGCCTACCGCTTTTACCGCATATTCAGACCAACCACCAGGCGCGGCACCCAAATCGATCACTTTCATACCCTGTTTGATCAATTTGTCTTTATTATTTATTTCTTCAATTTTAAAAACCGCGCGTGAACGTAAACCTAATTTCTTAGCTTTTTTTACGTACTCATCCTCAAAATGTTCATCAAGCCAGCGCTGTGAACTAGCAGTGTGTTTATTCTTTGCCATGTTTTTTCGACTATTTATAGATATTAACTGTTAGATAGGGGTAAAATAGCGCTAATTCAAGTTAACGTATATCGAAAAATCTTAATGACCTTAAATAAAAAGCAAATTCAATATTTAAAGGGTGTTGCTCACCCACTCAAACCTGTTGTTTTACTTGGCAGTAATGGCTTAACCGAAGCCGTTGTCGCTGAAATTGATTATGCACTTAATCATCATGAGTTGATTAAAGTAAAAATTCCAACTGATGATAGAGAAACCAAAGGATTAATCGTTGAAGCTATTTGTCGTGAAGCTAAGGCAACAAAAATACAAGTGATTGGTAAAACCTTAATCATTTACCGTCAAAGTGAAGAGAAGAAAATTCGTATTCCGAAAATTTAAGTCTCATACTTAAGCTTACTCCCTCATATAAGTGGAGTAAGCTAAAATAATAATTGAAACTTATTGCTTTCATCTATTATAGTAAATGGAATTTAACTATAGGGATAGCCGATGTTTATTAAACAAAAACATATTTCAAAAGGAGTTTACTTTCACTTTTTACTTATCATAACCTTATCATTTTCTACAAATGCACAATCAAACTTAGCATTAAACAAGCAATTCAAAAGTGTCTACTATGCATATCAAGATGCCGTAAAAAGCAATGATAGCGATGCGCAATTTAACTATGCGAAAGAAGCTCATCAACTAGGTAAAAAGCTCTACGGTAATACCGATATCAACACCGCCAATTTAGCCTTGATATTAGCTCGACAACACCTTAATAAAAAAGAGCTAACACAAGCAAATTCACTATTACTTAAGACTTTAAATACCTTTGAAAGCGAATATGGCGACGGTGCTGCAGAGCTTACTGAAGTCTATATTTTATTAGGCCAATCACTGCCTCATAAGAAACGAAAAAAATCGATTAAACATTATTTGAAAGCCCTAAATATTGCCAAAGAATATGAAGAAGAACGGCCTTATTTCAATGCGCAAATACAGCTAGAAGCGGGTATAGTATTACTTAGCCAAGGTTCAACAAAAAGTCGTATTATATTAACGGCGCAAGCGTTTTTTACCGAACATTTACCCCCAAATGACCAACGTGTGGTTAGTGCTAACTTTTATGCTGGTAAATATTATTTAGCGCGACACAAGTATAATCAAGCTATTCAAAATTGGCAGAAAAATCTACATACATTCGATTCTTTAGAGGGAGCAACTCACCCATTAGAATTAAATACCCATGCATTTTTAATTAATGCCCTTGAAAAAACGGGTAAAAGTGAAGAGGCAACAAAACATTGTATTGCCATCGGTTCAATGACACCTTGGGATGACAGCCAAGAGCAAATACCTTTGTTTAGAGTTCTTCCTAAATATCCTGTTGATTATGCCCGCAGAAAAAAATCTGGCTGGGTAAAAGTTGGCTTTACTGTTTCTGACTTTGGTACCGTCATTGAGACTAAAATAATTGACTCTCTAGGCGGTAAAGGATTTGAAAAATCAGCTTTAGCTGCATTAGAAAAATGGCGTTATGCACCAAAGTTTGAAAATGGTAAAGCCACTGAAGCTAGTGCTTCGGTTCAACTAGACTTTAAAATGGACTAGTTATTGAGGTAGATCTAACAAAGAACAAAAATAAAGCCCATCGCTTAGTGATAAGCGATGGGCTTTTTTATCATGACAACAAATATTATTTAATTATTTGCTATTTTCGCCCAAGTGTCGCGTAAACCGACAGTACGGTTAAACACCAGCTCACCGGCATTTTTTATGTCATTATCTAAACAAAAGTAACCTTGGCGCTCAAACTGAAAAGCTTGCTCAGCATTAGCATCAGCTAACGATGGCTCTACTTTTGCTGTTTCAATCGTTACTAACGACTCAGGATTCATAACCTTATGAAAGTCATCTGTCGCCGCAGGGTTTGCTACGGTAAATAATCTATCATACAAGCGTACAGTAGCATCAAGTGACTTATCCGCATCAACCCAATGAATAACACCTTTAGGCTTAGTACCATCAGTTGGGTTTTTACCTAACGTATCTTCAAGATAAGTACAATAAACCGTGGTGATATTGCCTTGCTCGTCTTTATCACAACGTGTAGCCGTAACCACATAAGCACCACGTAAACGTACCGCTTTGTCGATAACTAAACGCTTGTACTTTTTATTGGCTTCTTCTCTAAAGTCTTCTGCCTCAATGTAAAGCTCACGACTAAAAGGTACAATACGCGTACCTTGACTTTCATCACTAGGATGGTTTTTAACCGTTAACTCTTCGGTTTTATCTTCTGGGTAATTTTCTATCACTAATTTAATAGGATCAAGCACCGCCATAGCGCGCGGGGCGTTATCATTTAAATCTTCACGAATGCACGCTTCTAATACGCTAATTTCAACGGTATTTTCCATTTTTGTAACACCAATACGTTTAGCAAATTCACGCATTGACGCAGGTGTATAGCCACGACGCCTAAAAGCGGCAATAGTTGGCATGCGAGGATCATCCCAACCATCA
The DNA here is from genome assembly GCA_002162675.1 of Colwellia sp. 39_35_sub15_T18. Lineage (GTDB taxonomy): Bacteria > Pseudomonadota > Gammaproteobacteria > Enterobacterales > Alteromonadaceae > Colwellia. Next base: position 10,441 of record MAAE01000009.1, read on the forward strand.
ACTAAGTTTTCTTCAACCAAAGTGTTCAGTTTACGCTTACTCATTAGCGTATATTCAAGGTTTAAACGTGAAAACTCATACTGATGTGGTGTCGCGGGTACTGAAACATTATCAATAACCCAGTCATATAAACGACGATTATCTTGAAACTCTAACGTACAAATTGAATGAGTTATACCTTCAATAGCATCTGATAAACAATGAGTAAAATCATACATTGGATAAATGCACCATTTATCACCTGTTTGATGATGATGAGCGAAACGTACCCGATAAATGATAGGGTCACGCAAACACATAAAACTTGATGTCATGTCTATTTTAGCGCGCAGCGAACATTCACCCTCTTGAAATTCACCGTTACGCATTTTTTCAAACAGATGCAAGTTTTCTGCAACAGAAGTGTCTCGATAAGGGCTGTTTTTGCCGGGTTTATTCAAAGTACCACGATATTCTCGCGTTTCTTCACCATTTAAAAAGCAAACGTAAGCTAAACCTTTTTCAATTAACTCAACAGCATAACCATAAAGGGCATCAAAATTATCAGAAGAATAATGAATATCACCGGCCCATTCAAAACCTAGCCACTGCACATCTTTTTCAATAGCACGCACATAATCGATATCTTCTTTCTCTGGATTTGTATCATCAAAGCGCAAGTTACATAAACCGTTATAATCTTGGGCAATACCAAAATTTAAACAAATAGCTTTAGCATGACCGATGTGCAAGAAGCCATTAGGCTCTGGTGGAAAACGTGTTTGCACACTGTTGTGTTTGCCACTGGCAAGATCAGCATCGATAATTTGACGAATAAAATTTGTTGGGCGGTTTTCAACTTCCGACATCCACAGAACCTCTTAAAAGAATTGAATATGATTGATATAATTCACAGCATTATATCAACAAAAAAGGCTCTAACGAGCCTTTTTAATAAACTTTAGTAAATAATTAATAACAACGGATGTTATTTTTTCAAAATACCATCAATAGTCCCTTGCGCTAAACCATGATAGCCAGGACGAGCTTGCTGGTACACTTTTAGTGCCCATGCTTTACCTTGCTCTGTTTGCGCTAATTCTTTGTATAAAGGCACAATTAACTTGCGACGGCCAATAGCAATTAAGTACTCAGACATAGCAGGATAAACCTCATCATAACCAACACGTACAGATAATAAGTACCATGCATGCGCTATTTCGGCATTATTGCTATGCGTTAAATCGAATGCTTTATCAAGTTCAGCCATACGCTTGCTTTGTATATCAAGAGGTAAGTTATTGATGAAGTGCAACCATTCATGCAAAGTCCAATTAACTGTTGGCAGTAGTGCTAATTGAATTTCGTCACTTAACCAAGCTGAAATATCACTATCTATGGTACTAAAAGCACTCGAGGTTGGTTTAGGTACGTAACTAGGTAAACCTTGCTCATAAATCCATTCATTAACTTCTTCATCGCTGACAATATTTGGGTATTTATGGGTTAAATTAACTTTTAAATATTTAACAAAGTTTGTTGTGCCTAAACTTTGAAAAGCATGACTGTCAAAATATTCCAATACGAAAGCATCAAAACGCTCACGACCAAATTTTTTCTCAAGGTAAATTAAAAACAATTGCCCTTTAGTGTACGGTACACCCGAGAAAGCATTGTCAGGATCTCGGCCTTTCAAATCAATATAAAGTTGCGTATCACCCGGTGCTAATTCAGCAATTTCATAGTTTAAGCCTTGAGCATCAAGTGCTTGCTCCATCATTGCTCGGTTGTCACCAAATACCGCTTCCATAATGCGGTTTTCAACATAGCTTGTGAAACCTTCATTTAGCCAAAGATCGCGCCAGCTTTCGTTAGTGACTAAATTACCAGACCATGAATGCGCTAACTCATGGGCAATTAAATTAACTAGACTTTTATCACCAGCAATAACGGTAGGCGTGATAAACGATAAACGCGGATTTTCCATACCACCAAAAGGGAAGCTTGGTGGTAAAATCAGTAAATCATAACGGCCCCAACGATACTTGCCATACATTTGTTCTGCTTTATCAATCATCGCTTGAGTATCATCAAACTCAGCTACAGCGGCATCTAAAATGTTAGTTTCAGCATAAATACCCGTTTGATGACTCATCGCTTTAAAGTGCAAATCGCCTACGCCAATAGCAATTAAATAAGCAGGAATAGCTTGCGGCATGGAGAAAAAATAGTCTCCATCACGCGCCGTATCAGGCTCATTGTTAGCACTCATTACCGCTAATAAACCTTTGTCTGTGGTAATACGCGCCGTGTAAGTAACTCGAACGCTTGGTGTATCTTGAATAGGGATCCATGAACGGGCATGTATCGCTTGGTTTTGACTAAACAAAAATGGTTTTTCTTTACCCGCAGTTTGCTCAGCTGATAACCATTGCAAACCTGATGCTTGTTCCGTTGAATTATAATAAATACGCAATTTTTGCGCTTTATATTTGGTCTTTATCGTTAGTTTTGCGCCTAGTACAGGGTCACGTTTAGCAAGTGCAAAGCTCACTTTTTGCCATTGTCCTTTACTATTTTGCGCCATCACTTTATCAACAACTAGATCACGAGTATCTAAAATAACCTCAGTGGCATCATCGGTCAGCCACTTTAGTGATAATTCAGCGAAGCCTGATAAGGTTTTTTGTTCGAAGTCGACAGCTAAGTCTAAATAAAGGTGCGTTGTGATCACTTGATCATAATTAGCATAAGTATAAGCATCACTTAATACCGTACTATTACTATTTGATGCCGACGCTAACGATGACATTGACAGCGTAACGAGCAACATAAGTTGTAAAATAATTTTCATTGCGTGAGTTCCAAAAAGTTTACAAAGCTTTAATTAAAAAAGAGCCTGTAGATTACAGCGAATCGACAGGCCTATTCAACAACTTATCTGCTAACACTTAGTGATTTTTCATTGCTTAAATCAACGTAGTGTAATGGTTAAGCTACATTTTTTGCATTTGGATCACTACGCGACGGTTTTTACCGCGTCCTAAAATAGTATCATTAGAGGCAATATGGCGTTTTTCACCATAACCTTTGGCTTCTATACGGTTAGCATCAATGCCATTTTTAACAAAGTAATCTCGTATTTTATCCGCTCTTCGCTCGGACAATTTAAGGTTAGACCAACGACCGCCATAGCTGTCTGAATAAGCATCGACCAGCACTAGCTCAAGATTGGGATCTAAACTAAGATATTCACGAATCATGTCAATACGTCTTTGTGATGCTTTAGTAAATTTATCGCTATTTGATTGATAATTCAAAACAGTATAAGAAATATCATCAAAACCATAATTGAGTAAATTGCCGACACAGGCAACAAAGTTACGGTAAGCGCTTTTGAAACGTGCTGTTGATAAACCAACAGAAATTTCATCCTGCTCGCTATACCAATCATTATAATAAAATGTCGGGCTCATACCCTGCTCTAGCTCACTTAACATGGTCCAAGCAACTTTTTTTGGCAAACTAGGGTTAAACTGTTTATAAAGCTTCATATCTGCTAGAACTCGCCCACCATGACCTGGTTGCCAGTTGGGTGATTCACTACGTACCTGTGCTAAAGAATAATTATCAGGCAGCAGCAACATGTCTAGTTCAAATTCCATATTTAACTGTCTGCTGGCTTTTGCTGAAAAACTCGCCTGTCCATAATGTGGAATTTGATGAGATAGCGTGCACTGCAAACGAGAGTCATTGGCTAATTGCCATTGAGAGTCGCTAATACTAGCACTGTATTGACGGATCCCCGCTTGCGCTTGAGTCGTCACAAGTGAAAGAAACACAGCAATGCAAAAGCTCACGAAAAGTGATGAAGTGAATAGCAATTTGTATGCATTTGGAGAATATATTTTCATAGTGTTTGCAACATAATTAATTGACGACATTCAATGTATCGTCTCAAACTAAAATAACTTTAACACTTTGTCGGCTATTTTGCGTTAGCTTACTATCGTGTTTACTGCATTTTTCTGAGATAATTAATTTAATATAGCTCATTTCAAAATTTTCTCTCTCAAATTCAAGTAATAATATGTCAGATACTGTAGAAAAAAAAGACGAAAAAGAAAAAACAAAACCACTTTTAGCACAACGATTTCGTGGCTACTTTCCGGTGGTTATCGATGTAGAAACCGCAGGATTTAACGCACAAACAGATGCTTTATTGGAGATTGCTGCGTCAGTGTTAACACTTGATGAAAACTCTGGGAAAATCTCTATTGATGAAACCATACAATTTAATGTTAACCCCTTTGAAGGCGCTAACTTAGAGCCAAAAGCACTCGAATTTACCGGGATTGACCCCACCAATCCATTGCGTGGCGCTGTAGATGAAGAAGAGGCTTTAAAAACACTCTTTAAGCTCGTTAGAAAAAAAATGAAATTAGCAGGTTGTCAGCGGGCTATAATTGTTGCCCATAACGCAGCTTTTGATTTAGGTTTTTTAAATGCGGCAACCGCCCGCTGTAAAATAAAGCGTAGTCCTTTTCATGCTTTTGTCAGTTTCGATACCACAACTTTAGCAGGGCTTGCTTTAGGGCAAACGGTATTAGCAAAAGCCTGTGAAGCGGCAAAAATTGATTTTAATAATAGTGAAGCACACTCTGCACTTTATGATACCGAAAAAACTGCCGAACTATTTTGTCATATCGTTAACAAATGGCATGACTTAGGTGGTTGGCCATTGGTTTCAGAGACGAATAGCGAATAGATTTTCATCAACAAAAAAGGCTAGAGTCATAAAACTCTAGCCTTTTCATTTATATAATCATTATCACAAGCTAAAACCCGCTTGCGATAATACTTAACTCATAATACGGTTTTCGCTTATTATAGCTGTTCAGCATTATCAGTAAGGTAAGCAGCAACGCCATCTGGTGAAGCAGTCATACCTTTATCACCTTTATTCCAACCTGCTGGACATACTTCACCATGATCTTGATGGAATTGTAGTGCATCAACCATACGCAACATTTCATCAACGTTACGGCCTAGTGGTAAATCATTCACTACTTGATGACGAACATTGCCTTCTTCATCAATTAAGAATGAACCACGAAATGCAACACCATCTTCAGGATGCTCAACATCATAAGCTTTACAAATTTCATGTTTAACATCAGCAACTAAAGTGTATTGTACTGGGCCAATACCACCATCGTTTACTGGTGTGTTACGCCATGCGTTATGAGAAAACTGTGAATCAATAGACACACCAATAACTTCAACGCCACGACTTTTGAATTCTTCCATACGGTGATCAAAAGCTAACAGCTCAGATGGACATACAAAAGTAAAATCTAATGGGTAGAAAAACACTACCGCTTTTTTGCCTTTAATCGTTTCACTTAACGTAAAACTATCAACAATTTCACCACTGCCTAATACTGCTGCGGCTGTAAAATCAGGGGCTGGACGACCAACTAATACGCTCATTCTATACTCCATTGTTTGTTATGTTATAAATGATAAAAAGTTTGAGAAAATAAATAATCACAATTCATTATTGTGTCTATTTAAAAAATTTCAATACTAATTATTGTATTTTAACAAAAAATTATTCTGCATTTGCGTTTTCAGACGCATTTTTAGCCGTAGCTTCTTTTACCAAAGTTTGTAATTCGCCTTGTTGGAACATTTCCATAATAATGTCGCAACCGCCAACTAACTCACCTTCAACCCAAAGTTGGGGAAAAGTAGGCCAGTCAGCATACTTTGGTAATTCAGCACGAATATCTGGATTTTGTAAAATATCAACATAAGCAAACTGTTCACCACAAGAAATTAATGCTTGAGATGCTTGAGAAGAAAAACCACAATTTGGTAATTTTGGTGAGCCTTTCATATAAAGCAGAATTGTATTTTCACTAATTTGTTCTTTAATGCGTTCAATAGTATCCATAATAACCTCTAATAAATTATACTGATTATACTTAATTTATCGTTTAATATTACCATTATAGGATTGAAAAATAGTAGAAGAAAACCTATACAGTAACTAACCAATATAGTATAAATTAATACCTGAGTATTTTACTCAAGTTTTAGGACAAAATACACTCTTTATTCACAAATACATTGTAACTTTTAAGCATACCTTTTAGATAAAAAAACTGGAGAGCAACATGGCTATAGAATTACCTGCACTACCCTACGAACAAAACGCGTTAGAACCTCATATTTCTGCCGAAACATTATCTTTTCATTATGGAAAACACCACAATACTTATGTAGTTAAACTTAACGGCTTGATTGAAGGCACTGAGTTTGCTAGCAAATCATTAGAAGAAATAGTTAAAAGCTCTTCTGCTGGTATATTCAATAATGCGGCACAAATTTGGAATCATACTTTCTATTGGAATAGTTTAAGCCCAAATGCCGGCGGTGAGCCCACAGGCGCATTAGCAGACGCTATTAATGCTAGCTTTGGTTCATTTAGCGAATTTAAAGCCAAATTTACCGACAGTGCCATTAACAACTTCGGTTCAAGCTGGACTTGGTTAGTTAAAAATAGCGATGGTAGCCTTGCTATTGTTAATACTTCAAATGCAGCGACACCATTAACTGATGAAGGTGTAACACCACTAATTACCGTTGATTTATGGGAGCATGCATACTACATTGATTTTCGTAATGTGCGTCCAAACTACTTAGAAGCATTTTTTGCTTTAGCTAATTGGGATTTTGCTAGCGCAAACTTTAGCTAACCTTTAAGTTCCACTTCAAAAACCAAAAACGAGCATAAATGCTCGTTTTTTTTATTTACACTTTTTTTATTTACAAAATTTTAAAAGGTTTTAATAACTTTAACTGTGCTATCAACACTCGCGGCATCTATATAACTGATAATTGCGGGATCAGAAGCGACTAACGCTAGAATATCGTTGTCAGAGCCTAATTCTTTAGGGGGCTTGCCTTTACCTGAAAAAATAAGTTTCGACCAATAAGCCTTCACTTGACTAGAGCTTTTTTTTAATATTTTTTTTTCAAACTCATTTCTGGTTGCGCTACCAAATTTACTATTAACCGCTGCCGCTTTATCTCCATCTGGAAACGCTTTTAATTTCCCAAGAAATAAACGTGAAATATCACTATCAGATATCGTTGCGGTATTACTTGCATTAACAATAACAGCCACATCGGCAAAAACTAATGAAGGAAAACTAAAAAGGCTAGTTAACAATACCACTTTAATTATTTTCATTTCTATATTCCTTAAATCTACATCAAATACACCACTAACACGAACACGGTTTGGTATATTAAATTTTACATGACTAAAAAAGAGCTAAACAACTCACTAACTGTTTAATTTTTATACATTCAGCTAATGAGCTTCCGCAATTATTATATTAAACCACTAAAAGGTTTTAATGACTTTAACACTCGCATCAACACTCGCCGCATCAACATAAGCAATAACGTTGCTATCAGCTGACACTAAAGCCAAGATGTCTTTATCTGAAACCAGTTCTGGTGGCGGCTTACCTTTGCCCGAAAAGACTAACTTAGACCAATAAGCTTTAATTTGTCTTGAACTTTTATTCAACACCTTCTTCTCAAAATCGTTTCTGGTCTCACTACCAAATTTTAAATTTAATGCCACTGCCTTGTCACCATTAGAAAATTTTTTTAATTTTCCTAAAAATATTCTCGCAATGTCTTGATCAGATATTTCAGAATTATTACTGGGATTAACAACAACAGCAACATCTGCATATACCGCTACAGTGGAGCTTAATAGGGTAAATAACAATGCAAGTTTCATTGTTTTTCGTTGAAAAATATTCATGAACAATTCCCCTTTAAGTTAAAATACTGTAACAAGTGCAGTACGGAACAAACCAGCATCATTATTGCTATTTAAATCATCGGAATAACTCGTATATTCGAATTTAAGTGCTGCTGAATCATGAAAATCCCAACGAAGGCCAAGAGTAACATAATTGCTTTCACTAATTTGAGAGTCAGTAAAAGCATTAGTTGGGTCAATTAAAGCATCTAAACCAACGCCAACAGGCACGCCATCAGTAATTCGATCTTTTGAATTTTCATCCTCACCGTAGGTTATATGAGCTAACATATTATCAAACCTGTAGCCTGCCATGACATAGAAAGAGTCGTCGTCAGAAAAGGGCATATCATCGAGTGTCAGTTGAGTAAATTCACCAACAACGATAATGTTTTCAAAATCTAACTGAAAACCTAACTCGATAAAAGATCCTATATCCTTAGAAGTCTCCAGATCATCTGCAACCCCGGGAAATGGAGTACTTCTCCAGCCATTAATTAAAGGAACAAGAGCATCTACGGGAACATTCAGTTCAGTTTGCAAATAGGCCGCACGTAACGTTAACCAATCTCTGGTAACCGTTAAAGCAGCACCGGCTAAATTTTTAAACTCTGCATCACTACCCTCACCAATAGCAAGTTCAGAGTTATTACCACCATAAACCAGATGTAAGGTAGTATCGAATTCACCAACACTGGTATTATAAATGGCACCTAAACCATCAAAGGTATCAAAGACAAGATCATAAACACCCGTTGGAGGAGTGATCCAAGCATAAGCATAAGAAACATCAAGGAAGTCAGAAAACATATAAAATGGCACGCGTTGTCGACCCGCTAAAATTCTCAAATTATCATTTGCCTCATAAGCGACATAAGCCCATTCAAAATTGGTATCCCAATCCTCAGCGCCCCGGGAAAGTATTTGTGCAGTAACGCTAAAGCCTTCCCCTAAATCACTTGACGCTTGCAAGGCCAAAAGAGAACCTTGGCTAAAATCAAAATCATTTTCAAAACCATATAAAGCTTCATCACTTGAGGTAGTAGTGCCTGCAACTATTGAAGCAAAACCGTTTAACGTAATCTCTGCTTGTGCGCTTGCTGCAACAAACATACTTGTAAATAACAATGTTTTCTTTAAGTTTTTCATGTTTTACCGCCCTTACCTAGTTTCACGTTATATATCTTATTGTTAAATAAATACCCTATTAAACTTTGAACTGACGAGCTACGGACTCTAGTTCAGAAGCCAAACTTAATAATTGTTCGCTTACACCAGCCACTTCATGTGAAGCTGTTGAAGCCTCGTCAGCACAGGCTTGAATATCTTCAACATGACCTACCATTAAACCTGAAACTTGATGCTGCTCTTCTGTCGCAACAGCTATTGCACCATTCATATCGGCAATGGTATTTACGGTCTCGGTGATCACCACTAAGCTATCACCAGCTTCATTGGCAGTTTTAACACTAGCTTCCACACTTGCGCGCGAGCTTTCCATCATAGTTACCGCTTTTTTCGCGGCACTTTGCAGCTGTCCAAGCATTTGATTAATTTCTTCGGTTGACTCTTGCGTACGTGATGCTAAGTTTCTCACTTCATCGGCAACAACTGCGAAGCCTCGTCCCTGCTCTCCTGCACGAGCCGCCTCAATGGCGGCATTTAAGGCCAATAAATTAGTTTGCTCTGCAATACCTCTGATAACCTCAAGCACAACATTGACTCTATTGGTGTCTTCTTGTAATTGATTAATAGTTTCAGCCGCTTGGGTAACGTTTTCAGCTAATTCACGAATACCATTTACCGTTTGCTCAACAACCTGCTGGCCTTTTTCAGCTTCACTATTCGCATTTTTAGCGGCATCGGCGGCATCGGCGGCATTAGTCGTTATTTCAGCCACACTTTGGCTCATTTCTTCAACAGATTGCCTTGACTGAATAACACTGTCTGATTGGCGCTTAAAAGAGTCAATAGTACTATTGGAAAGAGTAGATATACTGTTTGCGGTATCAGCTAATGGTAATGCGGTATCAACAACATTTTTTATAACACCTTGCAGTTTTTCAATAAAACTATTAAACCAAAAAACTAGATCCCCCATCTCATCTTTGCTTTTTGTCGTTAGCCTGACGGTTAAATCACCATTTTCTTGAGCAATGTCTTTCATTGAATAAATAATACTCTTCAGGCTAGCACTAATAGTTCTGGCGATAGGTAAAGCAACGGCAAAAAGAGAAATTAAGGTGATCACACCAACAATAACGCCTGTTTTTGATGTTGACTCAGCCTTTTCATTGACTGATTCAAAAGCTTGTGTAAAAGATTGGTAGCGCTCTGCCTGAAATTTATTAAGCTTATTTTGCAGGCTGATTAACTTACTAGACATCTCTTGGCTACGCTGACCAAGGGTCGCAAAATCAGCGGTGCCATCAACCATTTCTTTAGATAAATTGTAAGCTAATTGGTAATACGCATTAAAGTCACTAAGCAGCGAACTTAAAAAACTGGCATTATTTTTATCCGTTTGAATATTCTGCTTGAGTTTTTCTCGGGTTTCTTGTGCGTAGGTATTGGCCATTTCGAGTAAATCAGCTTCTCCCATGGTTGCAGCATTACCTAAGGTTTCTTTAAGTTTATCTAACCGTACTAAAGAGTACTCCGAGGTTTGCAATAATTGATATTCAACATGATAGGCTTGATCTAATTGCTTAACTATATGCGACATAGCCACTAAAGTTATCGCTAAATAAATACAAAAACCCAATGCACCAACAAGTGGGATTAAAAGTATTTTATAACGTACCGATAATGTTTTAAAAAAATGCATAACCGCCCTCTAGTCACTGTTAAAAAAGGATTTATTATAGATATTGATAAAAAGAGTGTAGGCAATGAATTTCATTTCAACAACTTTTAAAACAATATAATGACAATAATATTAAAAAATAAACAATCAATTGATCTTGCTTACAATTTAGCCATAAAAAGATACCTTTATTTGCAATTTATGTTAGCAAAATCAGCCAAAGCAACTAATCTTAAAGTAGAACTTGGATAAATTCTTAATCGGTAAATTTTTCGCGTAATATCTTGGAGGTAGTTATGTCTATTTTTCAGCATTATCAAGCTCGTTATGAACAAGCTCAACAAGAAGAGTTTAGTTTGCAAGACTTTTTAACCCTTTGTAAAGAGGACAAACTCGCCTATGTATCTGCTTCAGAAAGGCTGCTTAGTGCCATTGGCAAACCCGAAGAAATAGATACCGCCACAGATCCGAGCTTAAGTCGAATATTTTCGAATCGAGTGATAAAACGCTACCCTGCCTTTACTGATTTTTATGGTATGGAAGAAGCGATAGAACAAATTGTTTCCTACCTCAAGCACTCTTCTCAAGGCTTAGAAGAGCAAAAACAAATTCTTTATTTACTTGGACCTGTTGGTGGCGGTAAATCGTCTTTAGCTGAAAAATTAAAAGCACTTATGCAGCAAGAACCCATTTATGTACTAAGCGCAAATGGTGAGCGTAGCCCTGTTAATGATCACCCTTTTTGTTTATTTAATGTCAATGCTGACGGCAAAATATTAAAAGATGAATACAACATACCGACACGCTATCTACATAGTATTATTTCACCATGGGCTGCCAAACGCTTACATGAATTCAAAGGCGATATTGCCCAATTTAAAGTGATAAAAGTATACCCTTCTATTCTTGATCAAATCGCCATTGCCAAAACAGAGCCTGGGGACGATAACAACCAAGATATTTCAGCCTTAGTTGGTAAAGTAGATATTAGGCAATTAGAGCACTTTGCTCAAAATGATGCCGATGCTTACAGTTATTCTGGCGCGCTTTGTCGTGCAAACCAAGGGTTAATGGAGTTTGTGGAAATGTTTAAAGCACCCATTAAGGTACTTCATCCATTATTAACCGCAACACAAGAAGGCAACTACAACCCAACAGAAGGTTTATCAGCACTGCCTTTTAACGGCATATTATTAGCCCATTCAAATGAGTCTGAGTGGCAAACTTTTAGAAACAATAAAAATAACGAAGCCTTTTTAGACCGTGTTTACATTGTCAAAGTACCTTATTGCATGCGCGTTTCAGAAGAAATGAACATTTACAAAAAACTGCTTGAGCATAGTGAATTAAAAAACGCTCAATGTGCTCCAGATACGTTAAAAATCTTGGCACAGTTTTCAGTATTATCTCGCTTAAAAGCGCCTGAAAATTCGAGTATCTATTCAAAAATGCGCGTCTACGACGGTGAAACACTAAAAGATACCGATCCTAAAGCAAAGTCATACCAAGAATATCGTGATTATGCGGGTATAGATGAGGGTATGTCAGGCTTGTCAACGCGATTTGCGTTTAAAATATTATCACGAGTATTTAATTTTGATCACCTAGAAGTCGCCGCTAATCCCGTGCATTTATTTTATGTGTTAGAGCAACAAGTTGAGCGAGAGCAGCTACCTAAAGAAACGGCTGAACGCTATTTAGAGTTTATTAAGGGCTACCTAACGCCACAATATATTGAGTTTATCGGCAAAGAAATACAAACAGCCTATTTAGAGTCTTACTCCGAGTACGGGCAAAATATTTTTGACCGCTATGTTACTTATGCTGATTTTTGGATTCAAGATCAAGAATATCGTGATAATGAAACAGGCCAACTGTTTGATAGACAATCCCTCAATGAAGAGCTAGAAAAAATTGAAAAACCCGCGGGTATTAGTAACCCGAAGGATTTTCGTAATGAAATAGTTAATTTTGTGCTTAGAGCCAAAGCCAATAATAATGGCAAAAATCCACTATGGACTAGTTATGAAAAACTGCGCACCGTTATTGAGAAAAAAATGTTCTCCAATACCGAAGATTTATTGCCCGTTATTTCATTTAATTCAAAAACGTCAAAAGATGATCAACAAAAACATGATGACTTTGTCGAGCGTATGATGAGCAAAGGTTATACTAAAAAACAAGTAAGGTTATTGTCTGAGTGGTATTTGCGGGTTAGAAAATCTTCTTAAGTAGTATCTCTTTAAATTTAAATTTAAATTTTACCATGGTGAAAACATAACAAAGAGATAAGGAGTCATGATGGCTAATTTTATTGATAGACGACTTAACAGTAAAAATAAAAGTACCGTCAATCGACAGCGCTTTTTAAGACGTTATAAAAACCAAATAAAAAAGTCTGTTGCTGATGCGATAAACCAACGCGGTGTCACCGATATAGAGTCAGGGGAAAATATTGTTATTCCCAAAAAAGACTTATCCGAGCCCATATTTCACCAAGGTGAAGGGGGTGTTCGCGATAAGGTTCATCCTGGCAATGATCAATTCATCACTGGCGATCGTATTAACAAACCACCTAAACAGCAAGGCCAAGGTAGCGGTCAAGGCGATGCGAGTAACAGTGGTGAAGGTGAAGATGACTTTACTTTTTCCATTTCTAAAGAGGAGTATTTAAATCTACTTTTTGAAGATCTTGAATTACCCAATTTAGAAAAAAACCAACTAGATAAATTAATTGAATATAAAACAGTTCGTTCCGGTTTTTGTGCCGAAGGTGTGCCAGCCAATATTGACATTGTTAAGTCACTGCAAGGTTCTATTGCCCGGCGGATAGCCATGACATCATCAAAACGAAAATGCTTAAAAGAATGTCAACAAGCCTTAGAGAAACTGCAACAAGATAAACATGATCATGTTCAAGAAGAGCGAGAGCTTACCGTACAAATAAATGACTTAAAGAAAAGAATAGCTAAGGTGCCCTTTATTGATACCTTTGATTTGCGTTTTAGAAATTTTGCCAAGCAAGCAGTTCCGACATCAAAAGCGGTAATGTTTTGTTTAATGGATGTTTCTGGTTCAATGGATCAGGCAACAAAAGAAATGGCCAAGCGCTTTTATATTTTGCTGTATTTATTTTTAAGTCGCACTTACAAAAATATTGATGTGGTTTATATCCGTCATCACACTCAAGCCAAAGAAGTTGATGAACATGAATTTTTCTATTCTCAAGAAACTGGCGGTACCATTGCATCAAGTGCTTTAGAATTAATGGATGAAATCATTACCGAACGCTATAACGACAGTCAATGGAATATTTATGGCGCACAAGCATCAGACGGAGATAATTGGGCTGATGACTCTCCGCACTGTAAATCAATATTAATCAACAAAATTTTACCTAAAACACGCTACTTTAGCTATATTGAAATTACGCAGCGAGCTCACCAAACACTTTGGCAACATTACCATAACGTTTCACAAACTCATGCTAATTTTGCCATTCGTCATATAAAAGAGGTAGCCGATATCTACCCTGTTTTTAGAGAGTTATTTAAAAAGAACACTAAAAATGCTGCATAAAAGGAAGGGGAAATATGGTAACTAAAAATACAAAAACATCTGAGCAAACAACAGCGTTAGACGATTGCGCTGATTGGACATTTGAACTTTTAGGACAATATCAAACCGAAATAGCCAGAGTAGCAGAACATTATCGTTTGAGTACTTACACTAACCAAATAGAAGTAATTACCACTGAACAAATGATGGATGCGTATGCCAGTATAGGTATGCCTATTGGTTATAGTCATTGGACTTTTGGCAAAAAATTTATTCAAACGGAGCAAACTTATAAACGTGGCCAAATGGGACTTGCCTATGAAATAGTCATAAACTCTGACCCTTGTATTTCCTATTTAATGGAAGAAAATACCATGCCTATGCAGGCACTCGTCATGGCACATGCTTGTTACGGTCATAACTCCTTCTTTAAAGGCAATTATCTATTTAAATCATGGACTGATGCAAGTTCTATCATTGATTACTTACTTTTTTCAAAGAACTACATCGCTCAATGTGAGCAAAAGCATGGTATTAGCGAAGTAGAAGCAACCTTAGATGCTTGCCATGCTTTAATGAACCACGGTGTTGACCGTTATAAAAGGCCTCAAAAAATATCACTTGATGAAGAGTTAAAGCGGCAAGAGGAGCGTGCAGAATACTTACAGTCTCAAGTTAATGCTTTATGGCGAACAGTGCCTGACATGAAAAAAGAAAAAAACATAAAGCAGTACCTCTTTCCTTCAGAGCCACAGGAGAACATACTTTATTTCATTGAAAAAAACGCTCCGTTATTAAAGTCATGGCAGAGAGAAATTGTACGTATTGTGAGAAAAATATCCCAATACTTTTATCCGCAAAAACAAACACAGGTGATGAATGAAGGTTGGGCGTGTTTTTGGCACTACACTATTTTAAATCATCTTTATGATGAAGGTTTAGTCACTGATAAATTTATGTTGGAGTTTTTGCACAGTCATACCAACGTTGTTGCTCAGCCAGAATACAACAGTAAATTTTATTCTGGCATAAACCCTTATGCGCTAGGCTTTAATATGTTTATCGATATAAGACGTATTTGTGAGCATCCAACCGAAGAAGATAAACAATATTTTCCTGATATTGCTGGCAGTAATTGGCTAGATACCCTTCACTTTGCCATGGAAAATTTTAAAGATGAAAGTTTTATCAGCCAATATTTATCACCAAAGCTCATCCGAGATTTCAAACTATTCCATATTCATGATGATGCAAAAGATAATTTTGTCGAAATTGGTGCTATACACAATGAACAAGGCTATCAGCAGGTAAGGCATAAGTTAGCTAATCAATATAACTTAAGTAACCTAGAGGTCAATATTCAAATAATTGATGCCAATATTGATGGTGATAGAGCGTTAACGCTACGATATATTCCTTACCATGACATCGAGTTAGGAAATTCAAAAACAGAGGTGCTTAAACATTTACATTATCTATGGCAATTCGATGTTAAAATTGTTCAAGAGCAAGCTGGCGGTGAAGATAAGATCATTGCACAATGCCCTGAACCCAATATCCAAAAATAACAATAAAAAGGCGACATCAGTGTCGCCTTTCAATAAATCAAATAATGGTGTTACTCACTCATTTAGTCATTAGATAGCTCTTTGAGTACATCGTCCTTCAGCTCCAACCAAAGTTTTCCCGACTCAATACCATAATTACGAACAGCAAATACAGAGTCATTAAACCGATTTTCTTTCGCTAAATCAATTAATTTTTGATAATAAGCTCTTGATATTTCGCGTCCTTTCGGGTGAGAAAAATACAGGCTACCGATACGTGAATATAAGCCTCTAAAACCATTTAATATTAATAAATAAATTGAATTTTCGGAGGTAATAGCTAATTCTTTATTGAGTCTATAATCAAATTCTGCAAACGCTTCACCGTTGTCTTCAACATCAACATAGCCACATAATAGCTCAATAGCTTTTTCTGGATTATTTTTTATCGCACCCCGAATATATATAGCACTAACATTTGTTCTCGCAGAAAGTAAGTTATCAACCAAATCAGGAATACCATCTTGATCAAGCTGAGCCAGTGTTTCTAATATGTTTAAACTCGACGTTTCCCAAAAGTTATTTACTTTCGTTGGTTTACCATGCTTTATAGTGAGCCAACCGTCACGCGCTAGGCGTTGTAAAACTTCTCTAAGCGTTGTTCTAGTTACACCTATTAATTCTGACAACTCTCGCTCTGCAGGTAGAATGGAGCCAGGAGGAAAACCGCCATTCCAAATAGATTCAACAATATATTGCTCGGCGAATCCCGCTGGGCTTTGCGCTTTTATAACCATAGGGGTTTAATTACCTAATAACATAATGAATAGAAACAGATTGTACCAGAAGATATTTTTGGCACAAGCGTAATGAAAGCACTTAAAAAAACAGCTAATAGTGAAAAAAGCCAACTTGCTTAAAAACAAACCCGTTACTAATATTAAAATCATTGCTAATATTAAAACCATTGCTAATATAATGACTAACATTAGTAATGATTTTAGTAACTTTCCTCGTATTTAGCTATATCATTTTTGTGAGGGTTTGCTAATATCTATCAAAATTAAAACAATACTTTCAATCACTACATGAGACTGAACATGAAACAACTTTTATTCATCTTTCTTGCATTGCTAACACCTAGCATCGCATTTGCCTCAGATGCTGCTCATCAGACCATTGATTTAACCAGCCATTGGGTAGGTTATGCTGCCATAGCAATTTTTGTTATTGCCTATACCTTGGTTATTTTAGAAGAACAACTACATTTAAGAAAATCCAAACCTGTATTACTCGCCGCGGGTCTTATATGGGTACTTATTGCCGCTTATTATAGTTCACATGGTATGCCGCATGCGGCAGAAGTCGCTATTCGCCATAACTTCCTAGAATATGCTGAATTATTCTTTTTCTTACTCGTAGCTATGACTTATATTAACGCCATGCTAGAGCGAGATGTTTTTAATGCTTTGCGTGACTGGCTAGTGGCTAAAGGCTTTAGTTACAGAACATTGTTTTGGTTGACCGGTATTTTAGCCTTCTTTATTTCACCTATTGCAGATAACTTAACGACGGCATTAATTATGTGTGCTGTGGTACTTGCGGTTGGTAAAGATGAACCTAAATTTATCGCTTTAGGTTGTATTAATATTGTTGTCGGCGCAAATGCTGGTGGTGCCTTTAGCCCATTTGGCGACATTACCACCTTAATGGTTTGGCAAAAAGGCATTATGCAATTTCAGGACTTCTTTGTCCTATTCATCCCATCGGTAGTTAACTACATTATTCCTGCATTTATCATGCAATTTGCTATTCCAAAGGGCAACCCTTCAACACAATCATCTGACATGACACCAATAAAACATGGTGGTTTAGTGATAGTCGGTTTATTTATTTTAACGATTATCACTGCCGTTTCTTTCCATAACTTCCTACATTTACCACCGGTATTTGGCATGATGTTAGGTTTGGCTTATTTGAAATTCTTTGGTTACTATATTCGTAAATCAGGCCAAGGAGAAATTGATAAGTCAGATAGCCCAACAGGTCATACAATTAAAGACGACTTTGATATTTTTGATAAAATAGCTAAAGCTGAATGGGATACCTTATTCTTCTTCTACGGCGTTATTTTAGCCGTTGGTGGCTTAGGCTTTATTGGTTACTTAGGCATGACTTCAGAATTTATGTATGGTCAGCTTGGTGCTACTAACGCTAATATCTTGGTTGGTATTCTATCTGCCATCGTTGACAACATCCCGGTCATGTTTGCGGTATTAACCATGAACCCTGACATGTCACACACACAATGGTTGTTAGTAACCTTAACCGCTGGTGTCGGTGGTAGTTTACTTTCAGTCGGCTCTGCTGCTGGTGTTGCTTTAATGGGCCAAGCGCGCGGTTATTACACCTTCTTTAGCCATTTAAAATGGACGCCGGTTATTAGCTTAGGTTACGCTGCCAGTATTTATGTACATTTGTTGATTAACTAATAATAATCAAGAACAAGCGATATATTTATTTAACTCGCTAATAAGATATGATAAAAAGCTTCTAAACAATTTTAGAAGCTTTTTTTATTCCTCATTAATAGAGACTTATAGGACAAAAATGAAATTTTTAAGTGACCTAACCACCAATTCGAAACCTTGGCTACTATTAGCTTTTTCAGCTTTAGGGTTAGAGCTGTGTGCGTTATTTTTTCAATATGCAATGAATTTAGCACCATGCATAATGTGTGTTTACCAACGTCTTGCCATTGCCGCAATAATTTTAGCCGGCTTGGTTGGCTTTATAGGACATAATTTTTTAATAACCCGAGTTATTGCTTATGGTTTATGGGCTACAGGCGCTATATGGGGATTACTTATTGCGCTTGAACATATCGAGATGCAAGCTAATAGCGGCTCACTCTTTTTTAGTTGTGAATTTATCCCTAATTTTCCAAGCTGGGCACCGCTACATCAATGGTTACCTGCTATTTTTGAGGCAACAGATGACTGTGGTGAAATTAGCTGGCAATTTTTAGGTTTTAGTATGCCACAGTGGATGGTGATTGTTTATGGTGTTTATACGGCGGCTTTGGTATTGATAATAGTTAATAGACTAATTCATGCAAAAAGATTGTAATGACGTGATTTTTAACCGGTAAGGTAATATTTTTTACAATCTATTGAGCCTTACCGCTTTTTATTGCCTTCAATATTTATATTAAAATAGGCGCAGCAACGCCTGCTGCTACATACGGAATAACCCGCTTTATCACCCCTGCTATATCAACTTGACGCTCAAAATCATTTTCAGCGATACCAATTAAAGCATCAGTTGAGGACATAGTGAAAACAATGGTCCCCATGGTAAAATGTAATCGCCAAAACATTTCTTCGGCACTTAACTCAGGGTACGCCTTATGAACAGCTTGGGTAAAGAGGGTGAATACTTCTGGGTATTGCGTCGTTAAAAACCAACGTAAAAAACCCTGACTATCAGTGTAACCACGGCCTAATAACTGTAGAAAAGTGCTGGTGCCATTGTCTTTAAAAGTATTTAAATATAATAACGGCTCGATAAAAGCTGAAAAAACTTCAATCAAACTTGGCTGAGTGTCTTCTTGGCAAAGCGCATTTAACACTGACTCTAAACGTGGCGATAACTCATTCATATATCTAGACATTACTGCTTTAATAAGTTCTTTTTTAGAGCCAAAATGATAATTTACCGCCGCTAAGTTAACCTCGCCTAAACTTGTGATTTCTCGCAGCGAAGTGCCATTAAAGCCTTTATCAGCAAAAAGTAGCTCTGCAGCATCTAAAATTTTATTTTTTGTACTCATACTTATTTTTACCAGCAACCAAGAGTCGAATTCAAACAGTTGTTTAAAATAGCGTATTTATCCTCATTGGGTCAAGCGTATTCAGCAGCTAAAAATTTAATTAGTGACTAACGCATAAATATTGAACTATTAGCAGGGTCAGTACTCAAATATTAGGTATATGAATACTCCCTGACTCAGTGGCCTGATCTGTCAATCTGCTCTGAGTCTTTTTTTACTTATAATTTACCCCGATTACAAATTTCAACTTGTTAATAACAGTTTAAAACGCCTATTACCGATACCATCGCTTTACTTTTCAAAGGTAGAAACTTGAAATGTACCTCCCTTTTCATGTTGTAGGTTTGGCTCATTCATTTTGAATGAGCCTTTTTTATTTATCACTACTCACTTTAAGAGTATGCACATTACAAACTGTTACGGTTTCTATACAGTAAAAAACATTTACTCTCGCTATTATAAACACCTGTTCAGCGCTTCGCTTCTCCTAGCAATCAAGCATAAACAGTAGTGTTACTCCCTTTGTTAATATATTTTTCATGTTGTAGTTTTAGCTCATTCTTTATTGAATGAGCTTTTTTTTTGCCTTTTATCTATTTACCTTGGCAGTCTTTGCATTCCCTATGAGTTTCAATATACTAATTTACACCTTACAACAGCCTTTTGAACTCAAATGAAAAAAATAAAAAACACCTTTAAGTTTACCGCTATTGCTTTAGTTGTTGCTGGCTCTTTAACTGCCTGCAGTCAAGAAAAAGCTAATGACAACACTGAGAATAACAACCCTACTGCGAGTAATAACGTAGCCGCAACTAAAATACTTAACAGCCAAGATGTTCAAATATTTTTAGATGATGTCACTAAAGAAATGAAAGCGCTAGGCGTATCTGGCGCTCGCGCAGCATGGATTTATTCAAATTTTATTACTGAAGATACCGCTTCACTTGCCGCAGAAGCCGATCAAAAATCTACTGAAGCTGGTGTACGCTTTGCCGTGCAAGCAGCTACTTTTGATGATGTTGAAGTAACAACTACCCAACGCCGACAATTAAATATTCTTAAACAGTCATTAGTATTACCTGCGCCACAAGATTCAGAAAAATCTGCCGAGCTTGCTAAAATTGGTGCTGAATTAGGAAGTATTTACGGTAAAGGCTCTTACACCACTAAAGATGGCAATAAACTTAGCTTAGGCGAGATGACATCAACCATGGCGACATCACGTGATTATGATGAGCTATTAGATATGTGGCAGGGTTGGCGTGAAATTAGCCCACCAATGAAAACGTTATACACTCGTCAAGCTGAGCTCGCTAATGAGGGTGCTAATGGTTTAGGTTATAAAGATTTAGGCGCAATGTGGCGTTCAAACTATGATATGCCTGCTGATGATTTTGCCAAAGAGCTAGACAGACTTTGGGGGCAAGTAAAGCCGTTGTATGATGATTTACATTGTTATGTGCGTAGCGAGCTTGGTAAAAAATACGGTGAAGACAAAGTTCCTCAAGATAAACCTATCCCAGCGCATTTATTAGGTAACATGTGGGCGCAATCTTGGGGGAATATTTACGATGTTGTCGCTCCTGAAAACGCCGATCCCGGTTATGACGTGACTAAACAGTTAGCTGCACATGATTATGATGAAATAAAAATGGTTAAAGGCGCTGAGAAGTTTTTTACTTCCCTTGGTTTTGATGCCTTGCCAGAAACATTTTGGACACGTTCGTTATTTACTAAACCCGCTGACAGAGACGTAATTTGTCATGCCTCTGCCTGGGACTTAGACGCAAAAGATGATTTACGCATCAAAATGTGTATTCAAAAAACGGGTGAAGAGTTCTCGGTTATTCATCATGAATTAGGACATAACTTCTACCAACGTGCTTATAAAGAGCAGCCTGTTTACTTTCAAAACAGTGCTAACGATGGTTTTCATGAAGCCATTGGCGACACTATCGCCCTTTCAGTAACACCTAAATACTTAAAAGAAATTGGCTTAATTGACGCTATTCCCGATGAGTCAAAAGATATTGGTTTACTGATGAAAATGGCTTTAGATAAAGTAGCCTTTATTCCATTTGGTTTATTAGTGGATCAATGGCGTTGGAAAGTTTATTCAGGTGAAGTCACGCCTGAAAACTATAATACTGCTTGGTGGAAATTACGTGAGAAGTATCAAGGTGTTGCTGCGCCAATTGCGCGTGATGTCGATGCCTTTGATCCGGGAGCAAAATATCACGTTCCGGGTGGCGTTCCTTACAGCCGTTATTTCTTAGCACATATTCAACAATTTGAATTTCACCGCGCCTTATGTGAAATTTCAGGTAACACCGACCCAATTCACCGTTGTTCAATTTACAACAACAAAGATGCAGGTAAAGCGCTTAACACTATGTTAGAAATGGGCTCTAGCCAACCATGGCAACAAGCTTATAAAGTACTCACAGGTAATGAGCAAATGGATGCTACCGCTATTTTAGATTACTTTGCGCCGCTTCATACTTGGTTAAAAGATAAAAACCAAGGTAAGCAGTGTGGTTTCTAAAAAACGGCAAAGTTAAAGCACTTATCAATAAGTAAAGAACAAGTAAAGAAGCCCTAATATCAACAATGTTAGGGCTTCTTTTAGTTATCATTACTTAATTTCATACTTTCTTAATTTCATGGCAATTTTATTATGAGAAACATTTAACCTTTCAGCGAGCTTACGCGTAGTGGGAAACAAAGGATACAGTTGCCGCAGCAGCTTCTCTTCAAAGTCTGCTTGAGCAGTAATCCAATCTTTGTTTTGCCAATTACAACCTTGTATATGCTCATTTTTATTGGTTAATGCTTGATCATGCGGTGAAAATTTAGCTAAGGCTTGCTCTATATCTTTTACCTCGATCTGCTCATTAACACTTAATGCCACCACTGAAAATAAAACATTTTGCAGTTGACGAATATTACCTGGCCATTGATATATTTTTAACAGTGCTAATGCAGGCTCGGTTAGTTTTAGAGAAGTCATCAACCCCTGCGGCGCTTGTTTTACTTGTTTATTAGCATTATCAATAAAGTGCAATGCCAATAAAACAATATCATCA
Source organism: Colwellia sp. 39_35_sub15_T18 (assembly GCA_002162675.1). GTDB lineage: Bacteria > Pseudomonadota > Gammaproteobacteria > Enterobacterales > Alteromonadaceae > Colwellia. Next base: position 33,098 of record MAAE01000009.1, read on the forward strand.
GCTCGCGCTCTTAATGGTGGTAAATCTAAATTGAGTACATTAAGGCGATAAAACAGATCTTCCCTAAAGGTTTGATTAACTATGCATTCAGCTAAGTTTTGATGACTGGCACTGATAATTCTGACATTGGCATGTAGCTCTTTTGTTCCGCCTACACGGCGATATGAAAAATCTTGTAAAAAACGTAACAGTTTAGCTTGCAGGTAAACTGACATTTCAGCAATTTCATCTAAAAATATACTGCCACCTTCAGCTAATTCAATCAAGCCTGGCTTACCCGACTTTTTTGCGCCAGTAAAAGCGCCAGCACTGTAACCAAATAACTCACTTTCGAGTAAATTCTCTGGCAAAGCGGCACAGTTTATCGCCAAAAATGGCGCTTTGGCGCGATCACTTTTTTGATGTAAAGCTCGCGCAACCAGCTCCTTACCGGTACCCGTTTCGCCACTAATTAATACCGGTAAATCAAGCTTAGCAAAACGCTCACCTTGTTTTTTAATCAAAAGGATTTTAGCTGAATTACCAATGATATTTTCAAAACTATGATCTTGATGGCTTTGCATTATCGCTAGTTGCCTACCCACTGTTTTCATAGATCGTAAGGTGATCATAGCGCCTGTTAACTGTTTATGGTGGCTAATAACAGGGTTAATATCAGCTAAATATGTCTTACCATTAAACGATAAAGAATGTGTACTCGCTTTATCGGTTAGTAAACTTTGCACTTTTTGTTCAATAAAAACTTCTATTCGCTGCCCTACCAAATTAATAGCATCGGCCCATTTACCTTTAGATAGTAATTTTTTTGTCGCTGAATTTACCGCTAAAATAATGCCTTGATGATCGATATCAATAATAGGGTCTGGAATTCTATCTAGTAGCATTTGTAGATGATTTTCTCGCTGCTCAATAGGCAATAAAGCAATTTCTTTTATGCTAATAATGCCGAGAATATTTGCTAAACAATCACTAATATCAACCAGCTTAATATTTTCATGCTCTATATGAGCAAAAGTAAAACAAGCCGTAACTTCAACCGCTTTCAAATTCCACGCTTGCTGCGAAAATGCCGTTAAAATTTCTTGACTAATACCTATTCTATCGCTTGATTGAATTTCAATTCGCATAACTGCCGCCACAACCATTGTAATAAAAATAACACAGTAATAGTATTATTACAAAGCCATTAAGTCTATAGTTTAATAGGTGATTATTGCAGTTTTTATTTATTCTTATCAATATTTGCAGTCATTTGTAATAAATAAATTACAGTCAAGAAAAAAACATTTCACTAATCAGGTTAAGCTACTGATATTAAAAAATAAAATATACTTGGCAATTGGTTTGCATTATTAACTTTCACTATATGCAAATACACCCGTAATTATATTTGAGATTTTAATGAATAATAACAATAATGCTTTTAATCGAAAAACAGCCATAGAAACGCAAGCCATTCACGCTGGTCGTATTAATGATGAACAGTTTGGCTCATTAGCAACGCCGCTTTATCAAACTTCAACCTTTATTTTTGATAGCGCTCAGCAAGGTGCTGAGCGATTCGCTGGCGAGAGTGAAGGCTTTATTTACACCCGCTTAGGCAACCCAACCACACGTCAATTAGAAATGCGTGTCGCCGCCATGGAAGGCATGGAAGATGCCGCCGCAACAGCTACTGGCATGGCCGCAGTTTCAGCAGCTTTATTAACTAACTTGCAGGCTGGTGATCATATGATTTCTTCAAAAGCCGTTTATGGCTGCTCCTTTGCATTAATGAATCATATATTGAAAAAATTTGCTATTGAAGTGACCTTTGTTGATATGACAGAGCCTGAAAATATTAACGACGCGGTTCAAGAAAACACTAAACTGATCTTTTTAGAAACACCAATAAATCCAAATTTAGTGGTGCTTGATTTAGAAAAAATTTGCGCCATAGCTAAAAAGCATCAATTGCTGTCAGTAATTGATAATACTTTTCTAACACCTGTATTACAGCAGCCGGCAAAATTTGGTGCAGATATTGTCATTCATAGCGCAACCAAGTATTTAAATGGTCATGGCGATGTTGTTGCCGGTATTGTTTGCGCTAGCAATGAAATGATCAGCGATATAAAATTAACCACTTTAAAAGATATTGGCGCTACCATGAGCCCACACGATGCGTGGCTGATCTTACGGGGTATCAAAACCCTACCAATCAGAATGGAGCGTCACTGTAGTAACGCACAAAGCGTGGCTGAATTTTTAGAGCAACACCAAGCGGTTAGTCAAGTTTATTACCCGGGTTTAACATCTCACCCCGGTCATCAATTTATTGGCAAGCAAATGAAAGCCGCTGGTGGTGTTATTGCCTTTGAATTAAATACTGATCTAAAAGGTGGCGCTGATTTTATCGATAGCATGCAGCTATTTTCAATTGCGGTGAGTTTGGGTGATGCTGAGTCATTAATTCAGCACCCTGCCTCTATGACGCATTCACCGTATGAGCCACAAGAGCGTGCTCAGGCAGGCATTACCGATTCATTAATCAGAATTTCAGTTGGGCTAGAAAATGTTGATGATATTATTGCCGATTTACGCCAAGCACTTGCCAAGGTAAAGATACTAAGAACAAACGTACTCGAAGCAAAAAAGGCAGATAATGCTGCCTAATGTGATTTATTGATGATGAGTTTAAAGAGAGGCTAAAATAATCGATAATTTTGGTAATAGTTTATCCTTTAAAGTCACCAACTCATCATTTGAATAGGGGGTTAACGCCTGTTGCCCCCAAATAGGCTTAGGCCAACTAACATCTTTTTTATAACGCACTACATGATGCAGATGTAATTGTTCAACGACATTCCCCAATGCAGCAACATTCATTTTATCACCGGAAAATACTTGCATAAGCAATTCACTTAATAAGCTCGACTCATTTAACAATTGCTGCTGCTGTTGCCAATCTAATTGATAAATATCAGTAATATCATTAACTTTTGGCACTAAAATAAACCAAGGATAAGCACTATCATTACACAATAATAATTTGCATAACGGAAAGTCCGCTAATTCAAAGCAGTCATTAGCTAGTTGTGGATGCAAAGTAAAAGGCATATCTTGCTTAGTCAGCTTTATTTCTTTCGTTGTTTCTTTAGTGGTTTCTTGAATTATTTCTTTAGACATCATTATTACCTTTTGTTCTTTCTACCACGACCACGCGCTAATTTTTTGGCTTCACGAGCGGCAACTTTTTTCGCTTCTAACTCGGCAAAATGTTTATTCTCTTTTTCAATGTTTTCGGGCATTTCAAAGGTAATAGCACCTAAGGTTTTATTCCTTATTTCATTGATTAAAATCACTGAGGCTTTGTGCATATCAACATGACCACCACTGCGCACACAACTGCGTTTGCGGCCAATCGCTTCAATTAACTCTTCTTCATGTTGAGGCAATGCCTCCAACTTATAACGATCCATGACCCGCTCAGGGTAGGTTTTAAGTAAGTACTCGGCGGCAAAATAAGCAATATCATCATGATCAAAGGCGGTATCTTTTACCGCGCCCGAAACAGCTAAGCGATAACCACTATTTTCATTAGCAATTTTTGGCCATAACATACCGGGAGTGTCAAAAAGGTATAATCCTTCTTCTAAACGAATGCGCTGTTGCCCTTTGGTTACGGCGGGCTCATTACCTACTTTTGCTTTCGCTTTTCCCACTAGCGTATTGATCAAGGTTGATTTGCCGACATTAGGTATCCCCATGATCACCGCATTAATTTGCTTACCTTCTTCATTTTTATTTGGCACTAATTTTTTAATTAACGCAGGAATAGTTTTAGCGATTGCAGAGTTTTCAGTGGTTAAAGCAATCGCTTTAACATTATGCTGAGATTCTAAATACTCAAGCCACAGCTTAGTTTTTTCAGCATCGGCCAAATCACTTTTATTAAGAATTTTAATGAGCGGCTTATCACCTCTTATTTCAGTGATCATAGGATTTTCACTGCTAAAAGGTAAACGTGCATCACACACTTCAATAACGACATCAATTTGCGGCAAAATTTCTTTAATTTCTTTTTGCGCTTTATGCATATGGCCGGGAAACCAGTTAATTGCCATAAAAATCCTAGTGGTAGTTAAACTTATCGGTAGATTTTAGCAAGCTTTAACTATAGGACAAAGGCTTTACCGTTTTTCTGAGCAAATTTTATCCATAACCATTAAACTTTTTTCAATTGCTGCCGATTAAACACCCAACAGTTGCAGATAAAACAGCCAAGGGTATAACTTAATGAATTATGTAGCTATATATGGATATAAAAACGAGTTAGCTTATGTCAGCCATATTGCGCAAACAAGTAAATCAGTTAGAGATAAAAGACAAAAAAATCAACAAAGCGAATTACTCGTTAGTGATTATATTAATGATCTTGATTCAGATGCATCAATATTAATAGCGTGTATGAACACAACTATATGGCAAGGTGAAAAATGGCAAGGTAAAAATCGGCGTGCAGGTAATGATAGACGTGAAATAAACCTAAGCAGAGGACGCTATCTTGAGTCTCACTCGACAAAAGATCGCCGTTATAGTACTGAACTATACGTAAAAACCTAGCTAATTCGCTAAATTTCTCATTTGATATTGTCGAGGCGTTAAGCCATGAAATTGTTTAAAACAGCGACTAAAGTGGCTAGCATTATTAAAGCCAAGCTCAAAGCAAGTGAGTGTGATTTGTTGGCCTTGTTTGATATGTAGTGCCGCTTTCTTTAAACGTAATTGCTGCTGAAACGCCATAGGACTGCAACCAAAATGAATACGAAATTCATTAAAAAACTTCGTTCTGCCCATACAGGCAATACTTGCTAACATATCAATATCTAAACATTCTCCTAAATTCTTTTCAATGTAACTCACGGCAGCGGTTAAACCATTCTTGTCAGGTTGCTGCTGACAAAACGACAGCATAAAATCTCGGGTTTGGTGACGTAATAATCTGATGGTTAACTCAGAAACAGCTAAAGAGATCATCGCACTTCGATCTTGATGATTTTCACTGTAAATTTGAACGATTCTATTTAACAAACCTTGAGTTTGACTCGTGTGATGAGTATGCACAAGTTGAGGATTATAGTGCCAATGCCCAAACGTTTGATTAATTGGAGAGCTTTCATTCAAGCTGCCCGCAATCTGATTAATTCTGTCCGTTGAAATTTCAATGGCTAAACAAGTGGTCGGTTTGGCTAATTGCGCGGTTGGAAAGTCTATCTTAACCAAACTGTCTGGCGCCATCACGAAAGATTCATGAGGCAAAAATTCACTATTAAAATGATCCTCATCACTATGCATCACTTTTTTTCCTGTCACCATAGCGCAGAATAATAATTGATCAGACCTTAGTTGCACACTCTCTGCTTGTTCATAAGTATCATATATACTCAGCTCAGATTCAGGACCGGCAAAAACCACTTTGTTTTCAACAAGCACTTGGGGTGAACTTCTTTTATTGTCGATGTGCTGTGAGATCATGGTGGCTTTTAATCTTATTGTTAATAAAAATATGAACTGGTAGATAAGTTTTTTGAATTTTCAGCATAGTTAAACTACACCTTAGTAACTAAAGTAAATCGACTTGATAAATAAAACAACTAAAAAGTGAGAAATTATTATGATATATGCAGCACCTGGCAGTGAAGGTTCAGTGATGAATTTTAAAAAACGCTATCAAAATTTTATTGGAGGACAGTGGGTTGAGCCCACAAACGGTATTTACTTCGACAATATTAGCCCTATAAACGGTAAAGTATTTTGTCAAATTCCTCGCTCAGATGCCGCTGATATTGAATTAGCACTTGATGCCGCACACAAAGCTAAGGATGCTTGGGGCACAACTTCTGCGACCGACCGTTCAAATATACTGTTAAAAATTGCCGACAAAATTGAGCAAAATATTGAGATACTCGCGGTTGCCGATACTTGGGATAATGGCAAGCCGATACGCGAAACGTTAGCAGCAGATATTCCATTAGCCATGGATCACTTTCGTTACTTCGCCGGCTGTTTACGCGCCCAAGAAGGCTCTATTAGTGAAATAGATGAGAATACTGTTTCTTACCATTTTCACGAACCCTTAGGTGTGGTTGGGCAAATCATTCCTTGGAATTTCCCTCTTTTAATGGCTGCATGGAAATTAGCGCCAGCATTAGCAGCAGGTAACTGTGTTGTAATGAAGCCTGCTGAGCAAACACCGGCATCAATTTTGGTACTCATGGAATTAATAGGAGACTTACTACCCGCTGGCGTACTTAATATTGTTAACGGTTACGGTAAAGAAGCAGGCGAAGCATTAGCGACAAGTAAACGTATTGCAAAAATAGCCTTTACTGGCTCAACGCCTGTTGGCTCTCATATTTTAAAATGCGCCGCCGAAAACATTATTCCTTCAACGGTTGAGTTAGGTGGAAAATCACCCAATATTTTCTTCAATGACGTCATTGACAAAGAAGACGCGTATTTAAGTAAGTGTATTGAAGGGGCAATACTGGCTTATTTCAACCAAGGTGAAGTGTGTACTTGCCCGTCAAGGTTATTAATACAAGAAGACGCTTACCCTAAGTTTTTAGAAATGATGATTGAGCGCACGAAAGCGATTAAGCGTGGTAACCCGTTAGATACCGAAACCATGGTGGGCGCACAAGTTTCAAAGGCACAATTTGATAAAATTTTATCCTATATTGATATTGGTAAAAATGAAGGTGCACAAGTATTAATGGGGGGTGAAATAGAACAAGTATCAAGTAATATTAACGATGGCTATTATATTCAGCCGACACTACTTAAAGGGACTAATGATATGCGGGTTTTCCAAGAAGAAATTTTTGGCCCGGTTATTTCTGTCACTACCTTTAAAGATGAAGCCGAAGCTTTAGCCATCGCCAATGATTCTGAATTTGGTTTAGGCGCAGGCGTATGGACGCGTGATACTAACCTTGCTTATAGAATGGGACGTAAAATTCAAGCAGGTAGAGTATGGACTAACTGCTATCACCTCTATCCGGCTCACGCCGCATTTGGGGGTTATAAAAAATCAGGCATTGGTCGTGAAAACCACAAAATGGCATTAGAGCATTATCAACAAACTAAAAACTTATTAGTAAGTTATGATGTTAATCCATTAGGTTTCTTCTAACCAACAGAAATCTTTACATTGCGACGCAAACAGCCATAAAATTAATTTTTTATGGCTGTTTTTTTTCTAGCTATGCAATACGTTATTGATGATAATAGTTGCCATTATCATCAATAATTAATTAATTTTTATGAGTAAAAAGTTTTATGTTGTTTGGAAAGGTGCCAAAACAGGCGTGTTTTCCACTTGGGCTGAAGTACAAAACCACACTCAAGGGCGCTCAGATGCACAATTTATGGGGTTTCCTTCCAAAGTAGAAGCTGAAGCGGCTTTCGCCTCAACTTATACTAAAGCCTTAATGAAGCGATCTTTAGCCAATAAAGGTAACTCTAAAAGCAATACAATCACTAAAAAATCACCAAGTAGTAGCGATAGTAAGCCTGTAAATGAAACACCAACAGCGGAAATACAAATATACTGTGACGGAGCCTGCTCACCAAACCCCGGCAAGTCTGGCACAGGCCTAGCGTTGTATCAACAAGGTAAGGTTAGCGCACTTTATTATGGCTTATATAATCCTAATGGCACCAATAATACGGCAGAGCTTAATGGCATGTTAATGTCTTTTAAACTTGCCCAAAAACAATTACAAACAGTGTCAAAAGTACAAATTCTTTCCGACTCCAAATACTCTATAGATAGCATCACTAAATGGGCAAAAGGCTGGCAAGCAAAAGGCTGGACTCGTGGTAGGGGAGAAGAAATCAAGAATGTTGCCTTAATCAAAGAGTGTTTTACCCTTTATCAAGCACTGAAAAGTCAATTGATCATTTCTCACGTTAAAGGGCATGCCAATATTGAAGGTAATGAGTTAGCTGATCGTATGGCAGTATTAGCAAGAAAGCAGCAACAAGAAGCATTGGTGAGATATCAAGGTGAGCTTGATATTAAAACTATTTTAGCCATGGACTCAGGTTAATTATGTCAATCATTTTACTCATTATGGCATTTATTGTTATTTCAACGGTGTTGCTGACGAAAAAATTTAATTTACCCCGAAATATCAGTTTACTATTTATGGCACAGCCTTTAGTGATGTGCTCTGCGCCTGTTATTGTTTTTATTGGCGGCTTGCTAGCAAGTGAATTAACAACTAATACCTCACTTGCTACCTTACCTATTAGTTTGATGATTTTGGGCGTGGCAGCAGGCTCTATTCCTGCGGCAATCATTGCAAAATCTAAAGGAAGAAAATTTTCCGTTTTCAGCGGTTTTGGCTGCCTATTAGTTGCGGCACTGTTAGCCGTTTTAGCCATCCAAATAGCACAATTTGAATTGTTTACTTTCTCGAGTTTTTTGTTTGGATTCGGTGGTGCGTTCACGCAACAACTTAGGTTTGCCGCCATAGAGAGTACAGATAACGAAGACGATATTCCCAAAATTTTAGCTATTTTAATGTTAAGTGGTGTCTTCGCGGCATTCTTAGGCCCTGAAATAGCCGTAACGGCTAAAGACTGGCTTGTTTCCCCACACGGATATGCTGGTTCATTTCTCTTCTTAGCCTTTTTTGTTGGCTTAGCGGCACTTATTATGATGTTTTTTAAAGAGCCTGAAATAAAAGAAACATCAAGCGTAGGAGCAGCAAGGCCATTGTCAGTGATAGTAAAGCAGCCTATTTTCATTATTGCTATATGCACGGCTACCATAGGTTTTGCACTCATGAGTTACTTAATGACAGCAACGCCACTAAGTATGCACCATGTTCAAGGCCACAGTCTCAACGAGACCAAATGGGTAATACAAAGCCATATTGCTGCTATGTATATTCCTTCTTTATTAACCCCTTGGTTAGTCAAAAGAATTGCACTAAAAGGTTTATTAATACTCGGTAGTGTTATTTATATTGCTGTCGCTTTAATTGCTTTTGCTGGTCAAGAGGTAATGCATTATTGGTGGGCATTAATTTTGTTAGGTATTGGTTGGAACTTTTTATTTTTAACGGGCACATCCTTGCTACCTCAAAGTTATAAAACTAGCGAGCGCCACAAAGTACAAGCAACTAACGACTTTGTTTTATTTGGCGTTCAAGCCTTTGCCTCATTAATGGCTGGCTGGGTATTATTTTCTGGTGGCTGGAATTATGTTGTGTTAACTAGCTTACCTTTTATTGTCGCCTTATTCATTGTCAATGCAATATACTTTCGTTATACCAATAAGCAGCAAGCACAAAGTACCTAAGGCATTAGGTATTAGGCATTAATATTATCTCAATAGGAGTGAAATAAATGAGTAGTTCGACCATGGTTATCATCATCGTTTGTGTTGTTTTTGGCATTATTTATAAGATGTATAAAAAGCATTTGGAATTTAAAGCAAACACTTTAAATTCCAACAAAACATCAGACGAAGAAAGTGAGCAATTAAAGCAACAAGTAGAAAAATTAACTGAGCGAGTTCAAATACTTGAAAGAATAGTCACTGATGAAGGTTACCAAGTACAAAAAGATATCAACAACCTTTAAGGTTTAATTGAATGAAGTTAATCATGAAAACCGAGTTTGATAATCTCAGAGAAAATGACAACCATTGTTATGACATTGATAAAAATGGAGATAAACAGGTTGTCAAAATTTATAGTGGTGAACTATTAATTGCCAAAAAAATTACCTTGAAAAAATCAATTCGCTTTTTTGGTGTTAGTGATTATCAAAAATATTTAACCAACGAAGAGCCATAAATACGCAATCACTTTTTCAACATTGATTTTAGATCGGCAAAAGGATTATAAGTTGCGGTATCTTGATTGGTATCCCCTGCTTTTACCTCAGTTTTATAATTAGCATGATCGGTATATTTTGCATGTTCATTGTCATGACAATAGATACATAACAATTCCCAGTTACTACCGTCATTAGGATTATTAGTGTGATCATGATCCATATGATGTACGGTCAGCTCTTTAATATTTGAATAAACAAATTCTCTTGCACAACGACCACATACCCAAGGAAATAGTTTTAAAGCGCGATCACGATAACCCTGCTCTTTTTGTTTATAATTAGCACTGGTACCGAAACGTTCTGAAGACATTGCTTGCTCTTTTTGAAGTGTAAAAATTAACATTATCTTACCATGATAAAAACACAGCAATTAAAAAAACTACCTATTAAAGGTTTTAATTTCAGTTTCAGTTTGCTTAGTTAATTGCTCAAAGGTTTTACCATGAGGAATAGCTTTACGTGACTTAGGGTCTACTTGTACAAAAACAATATCATCAGCCAAACAAATAGTTCTTTTAGTCACCTTATTACGCACTAAACAAGTGACCGTAATAGAGGCTGGGATCGGTCAATAGTTAAAAAAGATCCTTTGAAAATAATTTACCTTGGTGAATAGTTACCATTATTATTAACATAATATTGTGGGGTTCCTCATTCATATTGAACAAAGGTTTCAATTGACTATGCCAATAAATGGAGATACGATTTAGTTGAGTAGTAGAGATGGATAATAAATTAATAAGGATAATTATGATTACGTTACTTAAAAAAAGTGTTTTTGTAGGTTTGCTCTTTATATGTTCAATGACAAGCCAAGCTCAGACGACAAGCCAAGCCCAGCTCCAAGAGCTTAGTAGAAAATTAATTAGTAAGTTTGAAAATAACGCTAAGCGCCTTGGCCTTAGCACTGTGCAATATTCTTACGCAGTTACGCAAATGATGAGGATGTTAGACCCAGATACAGAAAAAAATCCTGCAATAGTGGAACTCAAGTCTACATATGAATTTCAACAGTTGATGACTTATATTGAAGCAGAAGAAGAACCTCCTGGAGAATTACAATTAAAATTGAATGCACACATTAATCAACAGAAAGCGTTAGTTGCTTCTGAATTAGGTTTGGATGTAAAAAACCTCCATGAGTTTCAGGAAATGTTCGCAAAAGATTATGCCCCTTATGGCATTGAAAATGTTGAAACACAATATTCACCTTCATTGCAGGCTTCATCTACTACAGAGAAAATTACTGTTAAGTGTACTGACCAATGTAACTTCGGACCGAGCAGTACTCAATACTTCAATATGAAATTCTATATATATAATCAGGCTAGTTCCCGATATGGCCAGTTAGAATCTTTTACTGTTAACTTTCGGTACAGCAACTCTAATGTAACATTTAAGCAAGAAAAGTGGAGATACACACATTCTGCTGGAGCTTGGTTTGTAAAAGAACTCCCTTGTGATACATGCCAGAATGGCGATCAATAAATAAAGAATAATCGTAACTATTTAGCCTCATTTTCAATAAATATATCAGGTAGCTGATTGTTGAATAGCAATTCAAGTGATATATTTGCAGATATATATTTTTTTCTGCAAATAGATAGCTTCTTATCAAGCAGAACATCTCTGCGCCTTGCATGCTCCTAAAGCATCCTGATATTTTTTGATGAACTTTAGGGGCTGTTGATCTTTGTTTTAATTTTATACGTAAGCGGTAATCTCGTATAATTTACTTCGCCAAAAACAAACCTTACGAACGAGATTACCATTCCCCGATTAATGCTCACTGATGAGTTATGCTCGAAGCTAAAAACTATTTTGCTTGAAGATAGAGTTTATAACAAGCTTGAACACAGACAAACGATGGAATGAATTTTATACCGCTTGCGTGTTGGCTGCCCGTGGCGTGCCCTTCCTGAATGTTTTGGTTTATGGAATACTATTTACCGTAGGTTTCTTCTTTGGTCTAAAAAGGGAATACTGATGAGGTTATTCAAATCGTTATCCGCTAATAGTGATGTAGAGTGGGAGTTCATTGATGGAAGTTATGTTAAAGCACACCAACACAGTACAGGTGCAGCATCAGAACAAGCGATAGCATTAAGTCGTGGTAGCAATACCAGTAAAATTCACTTAGCTGTTGATAGTTATGTCTTGCCGATTGAATTTATTATTACAGGTGGCGATGTTCATGATAGTAAAGTGGCAAATGAACTGATTGAATTATTACCTCAAGGTGATTTTGTTATCGCAGACAAAAACTATGATAGTAAAGCTATTAGAGATAAAACTCAAGAGAGAAACTCAAGTCCTGTAATACCTATAAAGCAAAATTCAAAAATAGATAATGGTGATATTGATGGTGCTTATATAAATATAGGCACTTAGTTGAAAATGCATTTGCAAGGTTGAAACACTCCGTGCTATAGCTACAAGATACGATAAATTAAAGTTACAGAATGACTTCTACCTCATCGGACGTTTCTGTTTGAATTAACGTTTTGCCAATACGACCTTTTTGCCCATCCGCTAACTTGTCTGATTTATCTTTTACTTGTTTTTCGGTTGATATCTTTTGATGGCAGGATACTGCTATTCTTACTGTTAAGCCCTAATTTACTTGCCAGCATAACAACCAGAATAAGTTCAATAGATACCTTCAGCGCAGGCGTGAGGGTTTTATCTTCTTGTAACTGAGCTTCGGTTTGCTCAGTTATTTCAGTGATGTTGATTCTGTTTAAATTCATTGAAGTTAGGGCTACTAGGTAATGGCCCTAACTTGGCATACTGCCGGGATCGGTCAATAGTTAAAAAAGATCCTTTGAAAATAATTTACCTTGGTGAATAGTTACAAAGTACATGGTGAGTTAGTTAAGAATACGGTGTTTAAAGCTATTTATAAATCACGAATTTTTACCGCCGGATTACCCGCGTAAAAACTGTTAGCTTCGATATTTTTAGTGACAACACTACCCGCGCCAACCACGCTATTGTCACCAATGGTAATGCCTGCAAGAACAATAACGCCTCCACCTAACCAAACATTATTACCGATGATAATATCATCGGCATAGTTAGCTTTCGCCAGCCGCTTGCTTGGCTTCATATCATGAGAAACAGCTAAAAGTTGAACGTTCGGACCTATTAAACAGTCAGAGCCAATATGTATATTGCCTTGAGCTTCTTTCGCTGCATCAACTATTGTGCAATTTGTATTAATAAAGGTTCTATCGCCTATGACAATACTATCGCCATAATCAATATGAAAACCATATTCAATAAAAACACTTTCACCACAAGAGTGAAACAAAGCTTTTAAGCGCTTTAAATTGCCTTTACTTGGGCTACGAGTAAATTGCCGACACAGCTCATGCACCGACTTTCGTTGGCTGATTAATTCAGCTGTTATGCTAGAAAAACGTGTTTTCATATCCAAATAATAAACCGATTTAAGTTTTAGAACAGTGGTAATTAATGCAGTACGGCTTTAATTGGTAGTCCTTTACATATTTCAGCTTCAGCGATTAAAATTTCTTCTAAACGCTGATCAACAACGTTTTTTTCAAAGTACTCATAGGCTAATTCCACAAACAAGTTTTTATGTTTTTCTTCTGACTTAGCAATAGCGACATATAAATCTTTGTCTTTACCTTCAGGAAGCGCTTGTGAAACCAACCAAAACTTTTCATAACCACGGGCTTCAATCACCGCAGCCACTAATAATCTATCGAGTAAAAACAAATTTGAACCATTGCGAAACAAGGCGCGAATTTGAGTAATGTAAGGGTCTTTTTTGTCTTGCCCTAAGGTAACATCACGCGCGACAAGTAATTTCAAGACTTGCTTAAAGTGAATTAATTCTTCAATGGCTAAATCCGTCATTGCCCGTACTAATTTTGCTTTGTCAGGATAATGAGACAACATGGCAATTGCCATGCCTGAAGCCTTTTTCTCTGCGGCCGCATGGTCTTGTAAGAAGCGAGGGAAGTCAGCCATAACAGCATCTGTCCATGCTTGTGTGGTATTAAATTTTAATTCAAACATAAGGGTAAATTTTCGAGTTAATAGTTACGAGTTTATGACGATGATTTTACAGATGAAGTTAGTATTAATAAAGTATCTTATCAATACGCCCCTTGTTTGTTGATTCTATTTTCAAAATATTATTAATATCTTGCCATGCTTTCACCTTACCGCCGATATTAATTTTTTCAAAACCGCTCGCTCTACCTTGCTCCGCTGAAAAACCTAAAAAGGTTAACAGCTGTTGATAGCTCTGTGGCTCACTAACATCAATCGTTAGTAAATCATTTTTTCTATTTTGGAAATAATCTAAAACACCTTGTTGATGCTTCTGATAACATTGCAGTAAAAAATCATCTTGAGTAATATTATCGGCAGTTAAAGGAGAGAAAGTATCCTTATAACAGCGTTTTAAGTGCGGGTTAAAACCACCATCACTACGCTGTAAATTAACAATCATACGCTGTAATAACTGCTTTATTGATGGTAACCAACTTTTAGCATCACGCGTTAAATAGATAAACTTACTGTTTGGAAAATGACTATCAAGACGTTGATAGTCACAAAATATTGGCGTATCAGCAATAACTTTGGCTTCATTAAAAGCATACTCAGTATAAGCATTATGGGCAGTTTTAAAGCCTAAGCCTAACATTGCTAAGCACACACTAGTGGTGGCAGTTCGGGGTAAACCGATAATAAATATTTTATTAATTGTCACGTACATCTCTGAAAAACATCATTTAAAATATATTGTATCATTGACTGCGATCAATAAATATTTTGTTGTCTACGTCATACTTATAGCTAATAGCTTATGTATACTTAACATGCTTTAATCCATTTAAGAATAATTATCTACATTGTTCGATTAACTAGCGAAGATAGGAATTTTCATGCCAACACATTATGAAGAGCGTAACAGTATCAACTGGGAAGATTATTTAAAGTCAGGCAACCGAATTTTTATTGGTTCAAATGCTGCCGTACCCAACGCATTAATTGATGATTTAATCGCTAATTCAAAGCAATTACATGATATTGAAACCGTGCACATAATAACCTTGTCAGAAAATGTTTGGGCAAAACCTGAACATAAAGAGTTATTTAAGGTAAATAGTTTATTTATTGGTGGTAAAAATATTCGCGAAGCCATTGCTGAAGGGCGTGGAGATTATACCCCTTGCTTTGTTTCTGATATACCAAGACTGTTTAGTGAAAATAGTTTACCCCTTGATGTTGCCTTAATAATGGTTAGCCCACCAGACAAATATGGTTATTGCTCTTTGGGGGTTAGCGTCGACATTGTATCTGCTGCCGTTAAATCAGCCAAATATGTTATTGCACAAATCAATACAAAAATGCCGCGCACTAATGGCCATAGTTTTGTTCATTTAAATCAAATTCATGCGTGGATTAATGTAGATCAAGCACTACCGCAAGTTACTCCTCCCGAAGTTGATCGGCGTACAGAGCAGATAGGGCAATATGTTGCTATGTTGGTGGAGAACGGCGCCACACTACAAATTGGCATCGGCAAAATACCTGAAGCGGTTTTACGTTATTTAGCCAACCATAAAGATTTGGGTATTCATAGCGAAATGATCTCTGATGGTATTATTGATTTAATGTTGAAAGGTGTTATTAATAACCGTAAAAAAACTTATCATAAAGGCAAAGCTGTCGTTACTTATTGCATCGGCAGCCAAAAAGTATACGACTTTGTTGATGGTAATCCTCATATTGAATTCTATCCCTCTGAGCATGTTAATTCACCGGTTAAAATTGCTAGAAATGATAATATGGTGTCCATCAACAGCGCTATTGAAGTTGATTTAACTGGGCAAGTTGTTTCAGACTCCATTGGTTATCAATTTTACAGTGGTATTGGCGGACAAGTAGATTTCATTCGTGGCGCTTCGTTGAGCAAAGGTGGAAAACCTATTATCGCCCTACCATCAACCACCAAAGATGGTAATATCTCTCGTATTGTCGCCCATATAACAGAAGGCGGCGGCGTAGTAACATCACGGGGTCACGTCGCTTATGTGGTTACCGAATTTGGTATCGCTTCATTACAAGGAAAAAGCATACGAGAACGGGCATTAGAGCTTATTCGTATTGCTCACCCTAAGTTTCGTGAACAATTATTAGCTGATGTACGCAAACATTATTGGGTTCCTGAGTACCAAGAAAGCTCACCAAGTTCAGTGCCTGAGCTAGGTGAAGTAGAGCTGAAAAAGTTTAATTTTACTAACATTGATTATATCTTACGACCATTAGCACCAGCCGATGAACGCAAACTGCAGGAGTTCTTCTATTCTCATAACAAAGAAACCTTGCTCATGCGCTATAACCATTATGTAACGCAAATGACACGAGAAAAATCCTGTAACTTAGTTAGTGTTAATCAGCATGTTGATTTAGCATTATGTTTTACTCGAAAAAGTTATTTAGGTGAAGCCATTCAAGCCGTTGCACGATATTACTATATTGAGAGTATGAATTCTGGTGAAGTAGCGTTTGTTATTAAAGAGAGTTTACGTGGCCGTGGCATGGCGACCACCTTATTGGGAGAAATGATCGCTATTGCAAAAATTAGAAAACTTGATAGCTTAGTCGCTTGCGTACGTCGGGATAATTCATCTATGCTCAAGGTGTTTGAACGTTCTGGATTTATTCGCCAAGCAAGTGATGACTTTGATGAAGTGGATTTAAAACTATCATTAACTGAAAATTTACGCGAAGGAATGAACAAATGACTGTAGGAATTATAGGCCACTACCGCTGTGGCGAGCATGACATGGGTGAACATCATCCTGAAAATGGCAAACGTTTAACCGCAATTTCAGACCAGCTGATCCGTAGTGGTCTTGATTATGTTGTACGTCAATTTGATGCTAATCCTATAGATAAATCACTAATATCTTTAGCTCATACGCAAGAGTACATCAATTTTGTTTTTAATAATGCGCCGACAGAGGATGACAAAAACTTTTGTGTGGGTGAAGACTCCTTGATGAATTCAAAAACTTTAACCGCCATTTTATTATCAGCAGGCGCCGCTATTGACGGCGTAGATCTTGTTATGGACAACACGTTAAGTAGTGCTTTTTGCGCAACTCGCCCACCTGGGCATCACGCTGAACATAAAAAAGGCATGGGATTTTGCTTTTTCAATAATGTTGCTATCGCCGCTGCTTATGCCAGAGGAAAGTATCAACTAAAACGTGTAGCCATTGTCGACTTTGATGTACACCACGGTAATGGCACAGAAGATATTATAAAAAATCATTTTCCACGCGTTGATAATACAAGTAATGGTGCTTATTTATTTTGCTCAAGCTATCAGTATCCTTTTTATCCTTTCAATATTGAAGAAAGCAATACTCCACCGATAATAAACACACCACTAGCGGCAACAACTAAAAGCGAAGACTTCCGCAAGGCTATTACTGAATATTGGCTGCCTGCTTTACATAAATTTAAACCCGAGATGATTTTTATCTCCGCAGGATTTGATGCGCATATTGAAGATGATATGTCGCAAGTTAGTTTAACTGAAGCTGATTACCGCTGGGTTACCGATGAATTAAAAGCTATTGCCCAAGAACACGCACAAGGACGCATAGTATCAGTACTTGAAGGCGGTTATAATTTAGGCGCTTTAGGACGAAGTGTCGTTGCACATATAAATGGCCTGATTGGTAATTAACCGCTTGAATTGAAGCCAAATCGAAAAAAACCTATTCTTTCGCTTTTTGTCATGAGAAATGGCTTCTCTAATAGGAACCTAGCAATGTCCTACTTGACGTGAAAAGATTCACTAATGTCGAAGGTGCATGGATGTACAAGAACGACCTCACATGAGCTTATAGTAACCTAAGTCCCACTTCCATCGGCACTATTGCTGACATGCAAGGATGCATTAATGTCGTAATGGCATGGATGGCAAAGAACGACCGCTTCTGGGCACAGCACTATTTGCGTTATTTCAATGTTCTAAAAATAGAAAGCAAAAAGCCCGTCACTTTCGTAACGGGCTTCTCTAATAGGAACCTAGCAATGTCCTACTCTCACATGGGAACTCCCACACTACCATCGGCGCTACTGCGTTTCACTTCTGAG
>MAAE01000022.1 GCA_002162675.1 Colwellia sp. 39_35_sub15_T18
GCTGTGGCCCCACCTGACTCCATTCCGAACTCAGAAGTGAAACGCAGTAGCGCCGATGGTAGTGTGGGAGTTCCCATGTGAGAGTAGGACATTGCTAGGTTCCTATTAGAGAAGCCCGATTCGTAAGAGTCGGGCTTTTTGCTATTTGATTTTTAGAAAGAGTGAAAGCATAGTAAACGATAGTCGCTCCTTAGCTATGTTTACTGTCAAACACTTTGTTCGGAGTTCCCTATAGTATATGAGAAAGTTGTTATCTTCCCCAATAAAAATGGCATTGTCAGATGCTGAAAATGCCTTATATCAAAATGCGTTAAAGTTCGTTAGTGATATTAGTTTAAATCTAATGGCTGTCAAAGTAACGAATAGGCCAGATGATTTCCTTGGCTGGAGTACTGAGTTATTAAAGCTATGCCGACATGAAATTAATTTTGATTTACTCGAACCAAAGCAATTTCAACCATTAAAAAAACTAGAAGAAACCTTAGAGGTTGCAGCGAGCGTTAGTCAGTTAAAAATGGTCAGAATAGCTCCTTGGCCAATTTTTGTAGACTTTATTAAACAACAATCAACTATCCAAGCTCTTGAAGAGCGGTTGAGGTTGTTGGACTATATTAAAGTTCTTAGCGATAAACCACTCGCTCAAATGGGAGAGCATGACTTACTTGCTTTCACAGGTAAGCATACTAATAATCATCACCATAATGTTTATGACTTTGATGTGGAATGGTTTGCCTCAACAAAGGGAGCAAAAACTTTCCATTTATTGCTGCAGCAACAGCCTGAAGATTTTGACCATGCACTTAGCTTTATACCGCTTGATGGTGACGTCACTCCGTCACAGTATCAAGCATTTAGCTCGGCTTTTCAGACTATATTTTCCAATTATATCAAAGAAAAGCCATCAGGTGAAAAGGCGCCATTAGCTGCCGCGACTCGCTTACTTGCTATGCGTCGACCTGATCAATTTGTTGCTTTAACTAATGCCAAAATTGATGTGCTTTGCCAAGGCTTATCAATTGCAAAGTTCAATAATGCTGACTTTGATAGCTACTGGCAGGATATGATAGGCACTATACGTACTTTTGCTTGGTGGCATCAAACACAGCCCAACACTGATTCTTCTGATTTTACCAGTGACGTTGATAGTCAATTTGAATTAAAAATATGGCAAGCGAGAGCCTTATTTATAGATCTATTTTTATATGCAGATGAGAGTCTTGCCGATCAGTCAAATTTTATACGTATGCGAGATAAGGCATTAAACAAGAACTCGACGAGTATAAAGGGCAAAAAGCAGCGCACGAAAGAAACGGCTGAAATGTTAGTTGACCGTGCGCTAAGTGATGAGAATTTACCTGAGTATATTTTAGGTAAACGTGAATCAATTGTAAGGGAAGTAAAAAATGGTAAATCGGTTAATCACGTTATTGGTTTAATGCGCGCTATTTTTGGTTAAGCTTCTTTATACAAGTAGGCATTGAAAATTTAACCATAACAATCTTTCAATATAGGCTTTTCTGGTGTTGGCTAAAATATTAAGTACAATAAGCATATTCGAAATGTTTCAACAAAGTACTTATGGAATCTAGCCAGCAGTTTCCCTTGCAAAAAAATAATAGCTTTAATATTAAAGCTATTTGCCCAATTATATATTTCCCTAAAACACTTGCTGATCTTAAGTCATTACCAGACTTATCCGAAAAGATTTTTTATATTCTTGGTGATGGCAGTAATACTTTATTTATTGAAGAACAAGCACCAATTATTATTAAACCTAATTTTAAAGGTATCAAGATTTCTGAATCAGCTGATCATTATGTAGTTCGTGCTGGTGCAGCAGAGAACTGGCACGAATTAGTTAAGTATTGTCTGGTAAAAGGAATTTTTGGTTTAGAAAATTTAGCATTAATTCCTGGTAGTGTTGGTGCGGCACCGGTGCAAAATATTGGTGCTTACGGGGCAGAGCTTTCTCAGTTCTGTTCACAAATAAAGTGGTATGAGTTTGCTAGTAAAGCCATTAAACCCTTGAGTAATGACGACTGCCAATTTTCATATCGTAATAGCATTTTTAAAGAAGCTTTATATAACAAAGGTATTATTACTGAAGTTATATTTAATTTTCCAAAATTATGGCGGGCTAATTTATCTTATGCAGGCTTGAATACGTTAGGCCAAAACCCTACTGCCAAACAAGTTATGGATAAAATAATCAGTTTGCGACAAGCTAAATTACCCGACCCTACCAAGCTACCGAATGCGGGGAGCTTTTTTAAAAACCCTTTGGTGAATAAAGAAAAGGCAACTAGCTTAAAGGCAATTTACCCCCTAATACCGCTATATATTCAGGACAATGGGCAAGTTAAACTTGCTGCGGGTTGGTTAATTGAAGAGGTAGGGCTAAAAGGATATCGTAAAAATGGTGTTGGTGTGCATGAACATCAAGCACTCGTTTTGGTTAATTATGGCAGTGATGAGGGTAAAGACATTG
The DNA here is from genome assembly GCA_002162675.1 of Colwellia sp. 39_35_sub15_T18. Taxonomy (GTDB): domain Bacteria; phylum Pseudomonadota; class Gammaproteobacteria; order Enterobacterales; family Alteromonadaceae; genus Colwellia. The sequence goes on from MAAE01000022.1 coordinate 2,489, forward strand.
TTGTATTAGCAAAATATGTCCAACAGCAGGTATTAGCAAAGTTTGATATCCTAATCTCTCCAGAAGTTCGTATGATCACCCAACAAGGTGAACAAGACTTTGCTAATTTAACAAAAGTTCACGAGTGTCACTAATATGGTAAAGGCAGTAAGAGAGCATCTGATTAAAGCACTAGCCAATGGTGGGTTTGTTTCAGGACAAGAGTTGGGCAATCAATTAGATATAAGTCGAACCGCTATTTCAAAACATATCAAAGCATTAATGTCAATGGGGTTAGATATATACAGTGTTACCGGTAAAGGTTATAAATTATCGCAACCATTAAGCCTATTAAGTGCTAATAAAATTTTTTCAGCACTACCAAAAAATAGCATAATGCCTGAAGTAGAAGTGCACAGTTTAATTGACTCAACTAATAGTTATTTAATGCGTCGGTTACCAAACCAAGTCACTCAAGGGCAGGTATGTTTAGCTGAATATCAAAGCGCAGGTCGAGGCCGCCGTGGTAGACAATGGATTTCTCCTTTTGGTTCGCAAATTTACTTATCTATGTATTGGTATTTAGAGCAAGGCCTGTCAGCTGCTATGGGTTTAAGTTTAGTGACAGCATTGGCGGTGAGTGACGCAATTTATTCGGTGACCAATATTCAAGTACAGCTAAAGTGGCCGAATGATGTTTATTTGGGCGGGGTGAAATTAGCAGGTATTTTGATTGATCTTGAAGGGCAAGCACTTGAACCTAGCCACAGTGTTATCGGCATTGGTCTAAATTTGTCTATACCACAGCAAGCGGCTCAGCAGATTGATCAAAAATGGACTGATTTACAGAGTCATTGTGCAAGCAAAATTGATAGAAACATTTTAAGCGCGCAGTTAATACACCATTTACTGAAAAGGCTGCAACAACATCAAAACAATGGTTTGGCGGTCATGCTTGATGAATGGCATGCACGAGATTTTTACTTAAATAAGCGTGTGAAATTACTAACAGGCGAGAAGGAGACTAGAGGGATTTGTCGAGGGGTCAATAATCAAGGTGCTTTAATGTTAGAAGTCGACGGCCAAGTTAAGCCTATTTATGGTGGTGAAGTCAGTCTTAGAGGTGACGAATGATCATTCTAATTGACATAGGCAATACCAGAACAAAATATTGTACTGTTGAGCATGGTGAGAGAAGTCAGCCACAAGCGATATCAAATGAATCTATTTCCGATGAATTTTTAACTGAACGATTTACTGGCGCGACAAAAGTTATTGTGGCGAGTGTCAGCCATAACCAATTAACCGATGACATTGATCATTGGTGCCAGCATAATAAAGTTGTCTATCAACGAGTCGTTAGCGAAGCTAAGAAAAATAAAATTACTACCGCATACCAACAACCAGCACAATTGGGTATTGATCGCTGGTTAGCCTTAATAGGTGCAGCGGAGTCACTGCCTAATAAAAATATATTGATCATTGATGCTGGCACAGCAACAACGTTTGATTTGTTAGCCGCTAACGGTCAGCATCAAGGTGGTTGGATATTAGCAGGAATAAACATGTTAGTTACCAGTGTATTGGCCAATACTATCCATGTACATGCTAACGACAAAGAAAAAGAGCAAGTAACCTTTGGTACTAATACATCTGAAAATGTTCATAATGCCGCTTGGGTTGCAACGGTGGGTGCAGTGAATATGGCAATATCACAAAGTGAGCAACAGGGAATTCACATTGACGACATTATATTAACGGGCGGTAATAGTTATTTATTGTCTTCACTCATTTCTCAAAAAAATTTAGTGATAGAAGATCTCGTGTTTATAGGTCTACAAACCTATCATGAAGGTTAATGAAGCTATGTTTGGATAAAAAAACATCAAACAACTAGCAAACGAATCGGAAACCAATAAAAACATCAATTTTTTTTAATTTTGCTCTTGCAAGGGGCAAAACATTACTCTAGAATTCGCACCACTTAATGTAGTGCCGACTTAGCTCAGTTGGTAGAGCAACTGACTTGTAATCAGTAGGTCGCCAGTTCGACTCCGGCAGTCGGCACCATTAATACTATTTCTCCTTAGGTGAAGTAGGTAAATATACTGGAGGGGTTCCCGAGTGGCCAAAGGGATCAGACTGTAAATCTGACGGCTCCGCCTTCGGTGGTTCGAATCCACCTCCCTCCACCATATTTTTAGTTAGTACTTTTCTGTTAAGAAAATGCAAACGTAAAACAGAGATAATCTGATAGACGAAGCGGGTGTCGTATACTGGCTATTACCTCAGCCTTCCAAGCTGATGAAGCGGGTTCGATTTAGGGATACCTGTTTTCATACTTTATAGTGTGACTGACTGAGTTAAATCCTGTGTTTTATTGTAATACAGCTTGCAGTAAGAAACCGAAAGTAAAAGTAGATATACTTTTACTTTAAGATAATAAATACTTTTACTTTTAAAGTTCATTTAATTTAAATATTGATTCGGCCAAGTGAATATTGTGATATTTAATAATTTTAAGTAATATATTTGAAAACTGAGAGTACAACGAGAAGGCGTCGTATAGTGGTAATACCTTAGCCTTCCAAGCTAAAGCTGTGGGTTCGATTCCCACCGCCTTCTCGTTGTACTTTTTTACTGTAAAATCAAGAGTTACATGCAGTATTCTTATTTTAATGTTAATCCTTGTACAATCACTTCTACTCAAAATTCTAATTCAAATCACACATCGTAAGAATACCTGTTCATATACACGCTCACAGCGCTTGAAAGATCAAAAGACTATACCTTTATAGATATTCACTAAAGATAGCTTAAAGTTGCTGTCAGGGCCTTTAATAAGGTGTTTAATCGGTGGGTATTAACGTCAGCTCCCATGCAGGAATAAATAGTTTACAAAAATCATCGACATCATAAAAAGTTTTAATTAAATTATCCATGCCGCTCTAATACCTTTCTAATTTATTTTTTTCTAAATTTAAGTTAATAACCACCAATTGATTACATTTAGACTGTCAACGTCTTGTGTTTTATTGAAATTCTTATCCAGAATTCAGGTTGTTTATGTAAATAACAAGTCACTATTTGATTGATTCAGGTGGTATTTTGAGGATAAATAAACAATAAAAAAATTAATGTTTTGGATTGATACTCGCCATTACTCCCCAATTTAATAATACTCTTAAAAGAGGTCAAAATTTGACTGTTTCATGAAAATTATTTATAGTTAATAATGAAACTAGCTATTATTTGAATTGATATGAAACAAGAATTGTACACAAGACCATTAAATATGTTGAGACGCGATACTAGTGTGATCGGTGAATTTTTTGTGTCTAGTGAAAATATTGTTGTTAGTATAATGACAGATAAAAGTGAACCGCATTTTATTGTGTATAAAAAATCTGAATATTACACCCATATAAAGCCACGTTCACGTGTACCTGTAATATTTGAAGCACATCAAATATCTCAAACTATTTTCTTTGACAAAAGTGATTCTAACCTAAGTTTATCTAGATTTGAATTAATGAAGGAAAAAGTAACAAATGTGATTAATAGTTATTTAAATGAGAGTGCTATTAATCATCGGGTAAAAAGTGAACAAGTCATTCATCAAAAATACGCTGTGTAAAGTGCTTGTCATAATTGCCTCCTGAAATAATAGAATCTGGCTATAGTAAAGAGTTGACTATAGCTCCTCAAAGTCTGTCCTCATATTTAATACACTCTCAGTATTTTATTTCTGCGGGTCGAATTTTTTGCTTAAAAGAGCAAGATTTCCTCGACGTTGTTACTTACTCAACCTGTATCACTATAGTTATGTTGACTTTTTCTGAAGGGAATGATGCTTTTATTGCAGATGAAATAATGCGTTTAAAGGGTGAAGGAAATGCAGACACGGATATTATTAATCAAGTTCTAGCGATGAAAATGCATGTGGGAGAAGAAGATACATCACGGTTTGTTTTTCAAAATTGTACAATTGAAACGAAAAATAAAGCAATAAATGGTAAGCAAGTGAGAGGAGCTTATACTGATGAAAGATATGCTAATAATGGGCTTGCATACATTGCTTATCAATATGTTTTAAACAAATATATGTTATTAGCTAGTGATAACTTACAAACGCCAAAAGGTGCTCGTTTTTGGGTTGTTAAATTATTTGATAAACTTAATAAGATTGGGATCTATGATCAGAATTCAAAAGAGTTTAAGGGGCTTTTGAACGATGATTTAAAAATGAAGTGTGGTTCTTTAGTTTGGTCATCAAACCTTGTACATTCAGAGCTTGGTGATGCTTTAGATGTAGATATTGATGTTGATATTCCTCAAACAAAAGTCAAAACCGTTCTGTTTGCATTAAAAGACAACGAACAAGATTGGTATATTTAGAACAGCTTCTGAGAGCAAAAATAATATATAGCTAAAAATCTAACGTATGATCACCTAGATGGTAGAATGGACCTACACATAGCGTACCTTGAAGTGCTTCTGCGATCATCGATGTGGTGTATATCAATTGATAGTCGTCCTTTATCGTACCGCAAACTTCAACCAATTGACGTTGAAAAATTTGGCTTCGCGCTTCTCCCATTTCTTTGTCTTCAATATTATCCATCAGGATTAAATTAGGAAAGCGAGCGTATTTATCATCAGGCCCCTTAAACGCAGTTTCATAACCTCCATCTAGCTGAAGCAGTGCTTTTACCTTGTCTTCTATAGAACTATATAGTGAAAGATAACGGTTATTATTGTAATAAAAAATATCATTTAACCCTGATTTCATTGAAAGATTCGCATTATTGCTTTGATTTTTATAATTTTTATCTATTCGATTAGGTGAGTTTGTAGGCATATAAAATATTAAAGTCATTTAAACCGTAAATTCGGAAAACTTCTTGAATTAATGACTAGAGTCAAGTTATTAGAAGAGCTTAATGGTAAAGTTGATTAAATAAATATTAATGTTAAAAAATTTGGCAGTGACGTTTTACCATGCTAATTTAAGCTACATAAATAGAGATTAATTTCTTTAAGAAAATTGATTCGAAAATATGTTTTTACTTATATAAATATAATGGACTTTATATGTATTACCCAATACTTAGATGGAAAATGGGAGAGCAACTTGCGGTAAGCAATTTGTTTGAAGATGACGCTAAATACATGACACCTATCTGGTGGTTAACAGAACATGAAGATGTATCTAAATTGACCATTGGTTTAGATGCTGTGTGGACTAGTTTTTCTATAGTCGATCTATCAAGAATTGATGGGGTTAATAGCCTGCTACCGTTAATAGATACCCTGATAACTTCGAATGATATTGACGCAATGATTAGCCCTGAACAGTTGCAAAACATTAAACCTGATTTTCAGTCTAATCATGCTTCTTCGCTTAGTATTCGGATCTGCATTGCTGATCAATCTTCAGGTGTAGATACAAGTAAGCACCAAACAATTATTACCTTACTTGATGATTTAAGCGGTTCAACTGGTGATGAATTACTTATATTGTTTGATTACGGTGCTATATCTGATTTTGAAGGTAGTGAGGTACAGAATTTAGCTGATTGCATTGAACTGTATTTGACAGCAGGATATGAAAATTTGATATTTAGTTCGGGTGCCTTTCCTGCATCATTAGCAAGTATTGTAGGTACTGAATTTATTTCAAGGGAAGATAAGCGACTGCATGGAGAGCTAACTGAATTATTGGGTCATGACTTATTATATTCTGATTATGGTGCATTTAGCCCTTTGTGGGACCCATCTGCTAGAGGCATCCCGTTGGCTAACTTACGTTATGCACTAGATGATCACTGGATGATTATACGCGATGCTGAAAGAGGAACTGATGCTTCTTGTGCTGTAGCAACAATACTTGTGATGAGTGAAGAGTTTGAAGAATATGGCGAAGATTTTTCATGGGCGGATAAAAGGTGGCAATACAAGGCCGATACCTCTGATAAACCTGGTGGGCCAACTCAGCATATTGCTGAGGCACATAATCACCATTTAACTCATGTGGTTAATAAAGATTAACAAGTAACCATTTCTGGGAAAAATTGAGGAAGGTAACTGTCTTTCCTTAGTTTTTTTCTACTTTTGAAGGCACCAAGAACGAACTTATTTAACTCTTGTACACCGCAAAGTTCTGATACTTTGTCATGAATTTTTTGATTACTTAGTTTAGAAAAACCTTTGGTTATTCCGCAGTCTTTTAACAAAGAGATACCTTCATCTCTATTCAATAACTCTGCTAATCCATGTGATTTTATGTCCGGGTTATTAGCTGCTTTTCGTCGCTGAATAAGTTTACCTGCTCTTGAAACTTCTATTATCCCCCACCATGCGGGGATAGAATAAATCGCTTTATCTAAGTGCTTTGTTGCCGCAACTAAGGTTACTTGGTTGAATGAACGGCCATAATGCCAACCTTGTTGAGTAAGTCGTTTTAGTGAGTCCAATTCACTTTTTATTTCAAAACACTCTAGTTTTTTACCAGCAAAAACGACATCAGCTCGCGCACAGCCGTTGCTAACTGAAACTTCTTCTAAAACTGAAGAAGACTCGAATACACTACGAGTCATAAATCGGTCTAAGAGTGATCTTCGTATATCTAAATCATTCATTTGTTAATTATGCCTCATTTATTGACTTTCTCAATATATACTTTACACTTGTATATGCGTTTATGCAAATTAATTGGTAAATATGAATATTAACAAAATACAAGAGTCAGTATTTAAATCGCTTAAGTTAAAAGGGTTGAATACAACTGTATCCATAGCTAATGCTTGTGGCATGACGCAAAGTACGGTTTATAGAGCACTGAAAGGTGATCCTAAGAGGATGACGACAGCTCTAAATAAATTATGCGTTTATGCAAATGTAAATCCAAAAGAGTTTACCAATCCTCCTGAACAAAGTGAAACATTGATGAATGCGTTAAAACAGGTCTGGGATGGTACGGAAATGCACGCGAAGCAATTAGCAAGGCTGCTAATTGTTGCTAACTCATGTAAACTATGATTTTTTTAATTAGGGGGATATCAAATGACTGAATTAAAAATTACCTCTAAGTCCAGTTTGTACAAAAAATTAAAGTCTATTGGTTTAAGCCAAGGTTTAATTAATAAAACACTACCCAATTGGTGGGCAAATGATGTTCTAAAAACCAATGCTGGTATCCTAGAGTTTTGTTTGCTTGTAAGGTCTAGATTAGGGTTAGAAGTAGATATTGGCGAGTCAGGTGATATCTCATTTATGCCTAAAGCTAATAATATAGAGTTTAAAAAAAGAGCCAATGTAGAATTTGATAAGTTAGCTGCGTCCTCGTATTTAGCTCAAGGTATCTCCTGTGCATTTTCAAACATATTAAAGTCGAATGAAATTCCTTCTCCTGATATTCAAATTCTTTGGCATGAAATACAAAAACTGGAAGAGTTGAACTTAGACACTGTTGTACAGTTGTTTTGGAAGCATGGGCTACCCGTTATATTTCTAGATAAATTAGTATCAGGATTTACCAAACCTGCTGGGATGGTTATTAAAAATGGCGATAGCTATTGCATATTGTTGGGGCATGGACAGAAGAGTCCAGGTGCCCAATTATTTGTGTTACTTCATGAATTTGGTCATATTCTTTCAGGGCATTTAGATAACAAAGACATTGTTGTTGATGTTTCAATGAATGAATTATCAGGGACATTATTGGCTGAATATGATGTGCAAGAAATAGAAGCTGATGATATTTCCTTATCTTTGCTTCGAAGAGGGCATGATATTCAAGGCTTTTATTCGAAAATACCATCACGCCCATCTCCAGCCAGACTTGCGGCAATAGCAATGCAGTTTGGAAAGCCGCTTGGTATATCTGTTTCTCATTTGGCACTTTCGTATGGTAAAGAAACAAATGATTGGGTAGTTGCGTATAGTGCTTTGAAATTTATTGAACGAAAAGCTGAAGCACAAGCAATAATTAAGCAAGAGTTTTCCCGATTTATAAATAGGATGTATGTAAGACCCGATGATCTTTCGTTCCTCAATGTAATACAGGGGATTGAAGATTAATGAATATCAAAAACTATTTTTTCGATAATGATGTCATTATTAAGCTATCCCAATATGATTTACTGGAAGAATTAACGGTTGCTTTTGGTAACAATTTGAGCGCTTTTTATTTGTTACCGACTTATGAGTTTGTGACATTTCATCATAACGATGAAAAAGCTTTAAAATTATTTAAAAAAATAGAAGCTGCACACAGAAGTAGAGCGTTTTATTTAAGCTGTAATAGAGCTGAAATTTCTGATCATAAAATCATGAATACTATTATCAAGCTCGAACAACCTAACTTAGATGCTGGTGAATTGATTTTGCTTGGATGTGTTATGGAGAATGATAGTAGTGCGATGGTTTCTGGTGACAAAAGGGCATTAAAAGAAATTGACAGAATAATATCTGAGCGAGTGATTGAGCCAGTAAATGCGAAGTTTGTGATTGTAGAGATGGCTATTAAATCAATTATAGAAGTATATGGTTTTGATCATGTTTGTAGAAAAGTTCGTTTGCATCCAAGTGTAGATAAAGCAATCACTAACTGTTTTGGGAAACAATCGAAATCAACGGAAGAAAATGCAATGGCAGGGTTGATGAGTTACATTAGCGATCTACAGCGTAAATGTGTGAATGACTTATTCTCATAGTAGGTTTTAATCCTTTTATGAGCCAAAATTATAAGTTACTTATAAATATAGAAATAAGAATACATTTTAAACACCAATAAAATGTGAGTTATAAATCCCTTGAGACAAGCTCAACAATATCTATTTTTGGGTCTGTATCTTTGATAACTAAACGTGAACTAAATCAAATATATACTTTATTGTATAATATCTTGTTGTAAATATGCCCGTTTATTAATAATGTACCTAATGATTGTGAAATAATACTGGATTGACAAGGAGTTAATATGTCGAGTGGTGGATTTAGCGCACCTCCGAGAGGGGCTAATGGAATTGCAGATGATAGTGTTTGCTCAAGATTAGTATTTGAAACCAAGGTTGCAAATGCTGATGAAGATTTGATCGAAAAATTAAAAGAAGGCATGTTACTTGATGTAAGCCTTGTGATTGAAAATGGCGTGGAGTCTGTCGCTATTTTATTTCAAGGACAGATCTTAGGTGGCATCATGAGCCATGGTGCCCAGTTAAAATCATGCCTTGAGCATGGTTTTGAATTTATTGCCGTAGTACTGTCTGTCTCTATGGGGATCATAGTGATTAAAGTACAACCTAGGAATTAATATGGAAATTTTTTTCGTAGGAGGCGTTTATAAAGAAAATTGCGCCTGGCCTGCAAACTATGAGGTATTAGGATCTGCGGGGCGAGCGGCACTTTGCGCTGTGTAATTAGATGAAAAAACGAAAGTCGAGCTGATTTCATCGTTTAGTAATGATGAATTAGTAGCGCTTAAAGAACGGTTTGTTGGTAGAGAAGTCAGTGTTACTAATTACGAGCAGCCAACTACTTACCTTTTTTCATATGATCATCCGCTGGCTGAACCCGTTATTGAGCCTAAATTAGATCTAAGTATAAACCTTCAGCAACTGGATATAGAAACATTGCATGACAAGTATGTGGTTATGTTCGGCATGATCGAAAAGGACTTAAAAATAAAGGGGAAATCGGTAATTTACGACCCGCAAAATTCAGCTTCCCCTAAGTTATTTTCAGAGAATGGATCTTCAGCAGAGGAGCTTATCTATGTGTTAAATCGCGATGAATTAACAATGTACTTTCATGATGCAGAGGTGGAAGGTGATCGCGACATTGAGCGAATGGCTTCTTGGCTTTTAGATAAAGAGAATGCAAGTGCCGTAGTTGTTAAGTGTGGCGCTCGCGGAGCATTCGTAATTACAGTGACACAAGGTAGTAAATGGATTTGTTCTTATAGAACTAAAAAAGTATCGCCAATAGGCTCAGGGGACTCGTTTGTCGCAGCATTTGCCCATTATTACTTTGTAAGACAGCAGAATGCTTTTGAATCGGCTAATTTAGCTAGTGTAGCGACATCATTTTATGTTGAACATTCAATGATGGTAAGTGATCGTAGACTCAAAGAGTATGAGCAAACCTTAAAAGCAAACGTATTTGAAAATGAAGCAAGTAGAAAGAATGTTTACTTAGCTGGGCCATTTTTCAATATGGGACAAATGTGGTTAATCAACCAAAGTAAGATAGCGATTGAAAAGTTCGGCATGGACGTTTTCAGTCCCTATCATGAATTGGGAATAGGGCCTGCGGAAATAGTTGCTCAGGCTAATCTAAAGGCCATTGATGACTGTGATGTTTTGTATGCACTTTTTGATGATCATGACCCTGGCACTTTGTTTGAGATAGGTTATGCGATAAAGGCGGGTAAAAAGGTAGTGATTTATACGGAGCAAAGTGACGATGAACATTTGAAAATGTTTGAAGGAACGGGATGTGAAATTATAAGAAATTTTGCGACTTCAATTTATACTTTGTCTTGGCTGTAGGTTTTTAATGAAAGGTATTTTATTGTCTGGCGGCATGGACTCATCAGTTTTGGCTTATATCGAACGACCTGATGTGGCATTCTTTATTGATTATGGTCAAATACCTGCTAAAGCTGAGCGAAACTCTGCAAGGCGAATATCTGAAGATCTGGGGATTTGTTTTTATGAAATTAAAGTGGATTGCTCATCTTTGGGATCAGGTGATTTAGTAGGTGCATCTTCTTCAGAGATAGGCCGTTTTTCTGACTGGTGGCCTTACAGAAACCAATTACTGATAACGATGGCTTCAATGAAAGCGGTTAAAGTTGGCTGTAATGAATTAATGATAGGGCTTGTTGCTGGTGATGATGAGTATAGGGACGGCTCTGAGGAGTTTATGCGGCTGATGAACCAGTTGGTTAGTTACCAAGAAGGGCAGTTAAAGATATCGGCTCCGGTAATAACGAAAAGTATTGATGGGCTTATCGCTAGCGAAAATATACCTGATTATCTATTGGCAAAAACGCATTCCTGCCATAAAGCAAACTTGCCGTGTTTTAGTTGCAGAGGATGTGGAAAGCAGCAAGCAATATTTGAGAAGTTAAAAACGTTGGAATGTTAGTACCACCTTTAAAACTTCCCAATCGAGCATTTTAAAGGTGGTGACTAGTAGTGATATAAGCCTTAACTAGACTAACGCTAACTCAGGTGTAAATGCGCTTTTATTGCGGTTAATGTAAACAATAGTATTTTTGCTTATGGTGCCATTTTTAACCTGCTCTCTGTTTTCAAGTAACCTATGAATTGAGGAGCTTCGTTGCATTTCGTACCAGATGACAGCATCAAGTTCAGATGCTTTGATTTGCATGGCGTTTGCCAAATCAATAAATATCTGTTCGAGTTGTAGGTAGTGGCGTTCTATCGTCAAATTGTCATCGTAGAAACCGCCTAATAAACCTGCGCGGTAGATATGAATATCTAAAATAGCCACATCGTCAGCGTCTAACCAGTTTCTGGCAACCCAAGATGCTGTTTTTAGACCAACCCCTTTTATTTGTAATAACCAATTTCTTAATTCTTTTCCTGAACTTATAGGGGCTTCTTCATCATGTAAAAGCTGTAGGGCGTTAGCAATGTATTTAGCTTTTTGGCGTGCAAACCTATATTTTACGGAGCGATTCGAGAGTTGAATTGGTTCTGAAAGCCACTCAAGTAGTACTGATTCAGAGTGAGGAGTTCCATCAAAAGCACCTTTGAATCTTAGTTGCTCATAGGCAGCAATACTGATTTCAGCAGTGATGGCATGCCCACCAAGCAGACAAGCACCAACTTCTTCAGCGAGTGTTTTTCCATGTTTGTATTCTAATTCATTACCTTCAATGCGTCTGGATAGGACGCTATACAACCAGTAGGCAACGGATGGAAATGCACTTACTTTTCCCCATGCTACGCCTGGAATTACCATTTCTTTTTCGTTTGGTAATTCCATTTGTACGGCGTTTTGGCCCATATTGAAATGAGCTAATTGATTTTTCATAATTGTTCACCTTGTGTAGGGAACTCTTGATTCAGCCACTCCATAAACGCAGACCTTTCCAGTGGGTTCATATCCTTAACTTTTTGTTGAAGCCTTTCTTGTCTTCTTTTAATTGTTTGTCTTTCTCTAAAACAATTTCCTAGGTAACGCGAATCGTGCAATTTTGTTGGTTTTTCAAAGTTAAACCATACGCACTCTGTTGCTTTACCATTTTGTGTCTGACTGCTGAAACTATATAAGTTCCAATCGTTTAAATAATATTGATATAAATCATTTTTATATCCAGAAATCATTACCATGCATTTTTGATTAACCAGAAATTGAAGTAATTTCTCATGCTGGTTATCGCTGTATTCATGACGATAAATCTTTTGTTTTCGTCTGGTAGAAGCAACATAAGGTGGATCACAATATATGAGTGAATCTTTGCATAAACCTTCTTTCTCAAGCAATTGGATTGCATCCATGTTGAGTAAGGTGACATTTTTTTTATCTACTATGCTATCTATACAGGCTTTGTCGATATCATTGCCGATATTCACTTTCGCTTGTAATTTATTTTTGATAACAATGCCAGATCCAAGAAACGGCTCAATATATTTTTTATGTGGAGGCATCAAATTTATTAGATGCTGATAAGTTTTCCCTTTACCACCTGGATACATAAGTATTTTTATTATTGCTTTACCATTGATTATATTATCGTCAAAAATGACGATGATTGCAAGTGTTAGTCACTAATTAATGTAAATGAAAAAGTGTATAGGGATTGTTCTCTTAATGGAATTAAGTTTGCGCAAGGGGGATGGAACATGTTATTTATTAATAAATAACAATAATTTTAAAATATTCCTCGTATGTATAAGAGATTGTCCGGGTCAGTATCTAAGTATTTTAAAAGCCTCAGTCGATGGGATTGGATAATTCTAATTGCACTTTTTGTTTCGTTTGGTCTTTCATGGGGGTCAGAAGTTTATGCGGCAACAAAGGCTGAAGAATCAATAGTACTTCCAAATATATCTGATTTTATTGTGCCAGAAGTTGCTTATAAGTTTCTGCTAATCTCATGTTTACTCGTTTTCATTTCTACTGTTGTTCGCTTTATTACAAATGATTCTAGTGATAATTCATGGCGCTATTTAGCCATTATCGCATTTTCAATTGTTGGTTCGGTAGTTGTTGCGTTGATCACAAGTGAAAAAACTATGCCTGGGATTTGGGCTTTAGCGTTAGGGTTACTTCATTTAGGGTATTGGTGTTGGAGGCGCGAGCATATTGAAACGTCGATATATCAAACCTCAATCAAGACAACAACAGAAAGATTAGATCGAGTTGTTAATCTCATGCCCAATGAGATTGCTTTTAAAGTAATGGGTAAAGAAACAACTGCTGCTTTCGGTACTTTATCAGTGCTTTCTAAGATGTCTATTTTTGCAGATGAGATTGAGGATAAAGCGTTTATTGCTGAAACAGCACGTGATCAAATAAAAAAAGCGCTTAAGTCAATGTGTCATATAGCATCGTTATGGACAGTATCTCAGGCGAGATTATTTGAAGCCAATATAATGCTGGTTAAGTCTTCTGGAGATATCATGGAATTAGATAATCTAGATAAAGCCTTTGAACGCGGTAAGTATTTTTTCCCTGATATGACATCATTAGACAATATGGTGGATATGTGTGAAAAAGTTTTGCATGTTGTTCCTGAGTTAGCAATAAGCAATGAAGATAGTGGATATAAAGTTGATATATCTCCCTTACTTCTTCCTGTAGGAATGAAATCTACAACACACCCCGGAGTTATTAAAGGAGCACCTGAGGCCGCAGAAACGGGGTTAATTAGATCTATTGAAGATGTGCATAGTATTATTGATGGACTACCTAGCAATTATGTCGATGAACAAAAGAGAAAAATTGAAGAGTATTTTGAAGGACAAGATAAATGTGGTTCGATTCTCTCCATACCATTAGCAATTTTTCACAGCCCAGATAAAGTGCTTGTTGGTGATGAAAGTCAGAATTCTACAGTGACTGTTGACGCAGTTATTAACCTTTATAGGCCGGAAAAAGGGCTGATTAAGTCGGTAGCGTTGTTTCAGGATTTCACTAAACCCCTTGTATTCCTTATAGGAAATCTGTTATATTTATATAAGGAGAATGTTGAAGCTCTGAAGACAATAGAGTCTAAAAAAGCGGAAAACTCTTCAAATGATGCAGTATCCGAGTCGGATAAAATTGATAAAAAAATTGACACCGAACAGGAAACTGTTCCTGAATAAACTGGTCTAATAGTATGCTAGTTTTAAAAAATAGGTGATTTATGAGTAAAGATAAGAAATATAAAAACGCTCAGCCTACGACTTTTTATGTAGTAGAGCCGTCTGCTGAAAGTCAAACTAATCAGGAGCGTTTTGCTAGTCTGAAAAAGCAATATCAAAAAATGCTTGCACTTCAGGAAATACAGATGGAGGAAAGTGAAAAACTTGTCGCATCTGTATATGGATAAATAGGGAATTCAAAAGGGAAAGGCGCTTTTTTAGCGCCTTTTTTGTTTTTAATTTTCGATGAAAATGGCAGGTTTATTGAACTTTAAGCTTTGATCTAACGCAAGTGGGATAAGCCATTTTAAATTTGGGATAATATTTTTAGGGAGCTTATTTATTTTCAATATGTGTACTTGTTCTTTTTCTGTTGATTTAGCGGAAAATGCGAGGTCTGAAATAGCAAAAAAAACATCCAATTCAAAATAGTTTGGTTTTTTCAGGTGTACATAATGTACCCAGTCATTTTCTCTGATGAAAACACCAGTTTCTTCTTCACACTCTCGAACCATAGCTTGCGCAGGTAATTCATCATTTTCAATTTTGCCACCAACACCGTTGAATAACCCTTTTTGCCATGAGGGTGAGAGTTTTTCTAACAAGACGACATGTGTTAGATCCTCTGAAAATATAAATCCAGTAACATAATTTAACACTAGTTATTCCTTTATCTCTTTATTTAATGGCTGTAAGGTTTTGAAATTCTTCTAGTGCAAATTGGTCGGTCATACCACTGGTATAATCGATTAGTAACCGAGTTCTTGCATATAACTCCATCATTTTATCATTATTAGAAGGTGATCTATTAGAGAATACTTCTTTTATGTCCTCTTTATACTGCCTTTATGCTTGCTTGATAATTTGTGGTAAAGCCTAGTTTCAATTGGGTGTGATTTTAAGGTGTTATTTTCAACTAAATCTTTGAATTCAGTGTAAGTTAATTCAATAAGAGGTGTGTATATATTGAGCAAACCAGAGATTACAGCAAATCCTTTTAGCTCAAGGTTTTCGACTTCTCGGTGATTGAACACGTTATTTACAGCTATTTTTCTGAAAGTCTCAGTTGCAAGGTTATATTTATCACTGCCATCTAAGAGTGATTCATCTAACTCACCATGAAAGACTTGTTCATGGTTATCTATGAACCTTTTTGCTGCATATTTTGATAGGTCATTTACAAGCGTTGTACGTAATGTGAGTATATATGCATGTTCTTTATTATGGTCTTCGTTTAGGTAATTTTTATATGCTTTTTGGCTATTTCAAGCAGGTAACCACCTTCTACCACATCACTTTTAATATCAGGATCTTCTTTAAAATTATTCCAAGTTTTGCTTATTTCATTGTGAAGTTGATCAACAGTTAAGATCCCCTTATCAACAGCGTCATCTAGATCGGCAATACAGTAAGAAATATCATCAGCAGCTTCCATTATGTAAGTTAAAGGGAAACGACAGCCATCCTTAATAGATAATTCTTTTTGTATATCTTCAAATAGCTTTTGTTCTGAAAAATAAAACCCTGGTTTTTTCTTTCGGTAATAGAACGTATCTTTTTTCTTGGGCTTATCTTCGTATGCTCCGCGAGTATATTTAAGAAGGCAAGCTAATTGAGTATAGGTAAGGTTAAGTGATTGAAGGTTGTGTAACAGTCTTATTGCTTGTGCATTCCCTTCAAAGTTTGATAAATCTTTTACCAACTTATTATAATCAGGTTCATCTGAAAAGTTTGTTTTGAAGACTTTTGTAAGGGTTTTATTTCCCCATAAATTAATGGCTTCTTCACCAAAGTGCCCAAATGCTGGATTACCGATATCATGAAGTAAACAAGCAACTTCAATGGCGCTAACGAAGCCATCAATGTTTTCGGCTAAACCTAAGTTCTCAAGTTGCTCTTGTTGTGCAAGTTTTTTTAAAACAGTTTTACTGATGTATCGACCAACCTGCTGTACTTCTAATGAGTGAGTTAATCGGCTTCTTACTGCTGCATTGGTTTCTAAGGGAAATACTTGTGTCTTTTGCTGCAAGCGCCTTACAGCGGCAGAGTTAATAGCGCGACCCCGGTCACTCTCCATCTCTTCGTTGAAGCATCTTCCTTTAATTGAGGATTGTCGAGAACGAATTGTTTTTAATTTTTCACTATAGTTCATAATTAAAGTCCATTTACCTGTATTTTTATTGGAAATATCTATAATCTTATTGTCAACATCAGGAACAATAAACATCTAAGTATGATAAAAGACTTTTTTATTATAAGCCCCTTGGGCAAGCCCAATAATATCTATTGTGTTTGATAGTGTCCAATATTATGACTGAACCCGACCTGCTCATAAATTAGATCATGATTAATAATATAAGGTTTAGGGAGAATGATATAAATTCCCATAATGGGTTTAATATTATAGGACATGTAAAAAAGGATAATTAAACTTAAAAGAGAATTAGAACTTCAGGCTTAACTTTCAAAGCAGCACATATTTTGATAAAAAGCAAAATTCCAATATTCACCTCCCCCCTCTCTATACGGCTCACGTAGGCTTTATCTGTTCCAATTTCAAATGCTAATTCACTTTGTGACATTGCAACATTATTGCGAATATCCCTGATCCTTTTGCCGATACTTTCTAGCTCGTTAGACATAATATTACACAAAATAAAAAGAGTATTTTCACACAAAAAGAATTTAAAATCGTTGTGTTATATTACTACTTAGTAGTAATATATTACCTGTGTTGTGTTATGTTACTACTTTTTGCGATGAGATTGAGATAAATGAAGTTAGATGAGACGTTTAAATATATAGTTTCAAATCCAAAATTGGATCATTTTTCTGCTCTTGAACTTCGTACAGCTTATTTAATTGTAGATAAAGAGTGCAAATTATCAGCTTCAGAAACTAGACGATTTGTTTATGCTGAGCTTGTTAAACTGGTTAAGGCAGGTTGGCTCAAGAAGGTCACATCAAAGAAAAAGGGGATTACTAATTATGTTAAAACTAAACTTTTTAATTTGAATGTAGTATCTCCAATAAAACCCCTTAACAGTATTGTTCCAATAGAAGCATCAACAGAAAAATCAACAACAGTTGGAAGTATGCAGGAGCTAAACTTTCGTTTGCAAGATTATAAAAATGATCTTTTAGAAGGTCTGGGAGAAGCTGAGGAATATCGAGCATTAAGAAATGAATTTCCAGGTATGCACGATGAACTACAACCTAAATACAATAGTATTCGTGAATCTAATTCTAGACTGCTTGGAAAAATTAAAGCAATAGAAACATTAATTTTAAATAGAGAAGAGTCGTAATTATGAAATTGAGGAGATGGCAGCAAGAGTGTATTGATACGGCTTTAAATAAATATTTAGCTGGGGATAAACACTTTTTAGCGTTAGCAACACCTGGCGCGGGGAAAACACATATGTCATCATCATTAGCGGAAAAACTGATTGAATATGACATGATCGATCTAGTTATTTGTTTTGCACCATCAACAATAGTAGCCAATGATTTTGAAGAAACACTATCAATGAAATTAAATGCTAGATTTGATGGCTTGTTAGGATCATCTGGATTGGCATCTACCTATCAGAATTTACAATATATTGATGAATCTTTCTGGAAGCTTTTAAAACAATTTAGAGTGTTTGTTATCTTTGATGAAATTCATCATTGTGCAGGTTCAAGCTTAAAAAGCGCCAATGCTTGGGGGGAAAAAATAATTGAGCATATACAAGGACAAGCAACATACACCATCGCACTAACCGGGACTCCATGGCGCTCAGATAAGTCTCCAATTGTTTTAGCAAATTACTGTACTAAGACTAATAAAGTAATTTGTGATTATAGTTATGGCTTGAAAGACGCGATTAAAGACAATGTTTGTAGAATGCCAGAAATTATTGCTATCGATAATGATAATATCTCTGTTACGGAAGATAACGAGCATTTTTCATTTAGCAGTTTTTTAGATTTACTTGCCCAAGCAATATTGCCTTATCAAGAAATTATTGAAAATGATGAAGTCATATTTCAACTATTAGAAAGAGCAAATAATAAGTTGCAAAAAATCCGTAATATTAATCATGATGCGGGAGGTTTGATTGTTGCTTATTCGGTAGAACATGCAAAAAGAATACAAAGAATTCTACATGAAAAATTATCAATTATGGCGGTAGTAGTAACATATCGCGAAGATGAACCTGCTCAAATAATTCGGAATTATCGCTATAACACTAATGAGTGGATTATTAGTGTCGGAATGATCTCTGAAGGAACTAATATCCCAAGACTTCAAGTTTGTTGTCATTTAACCAATATAAAAACAGAAATGCACTTTAGGCAAATATTAGGCAGAATTTTAAGGTTTACCAGCTCTGAAGATCAGAGTGCAACTTTATTTATGCCAGCGGAGCCAACGCTCGTTGAATATGCATATAGAGTCAACCAAGACGTTCCTTCGGAAGCAGATATAGTCAAATTCGAGAAAATAAATGAACACTTCAAAGTTAAACATAAAAAATTCGATGAAGGCAGTAGTGACAAAATAGATGAAGTTCTAGATAGTTCTTTAATATCAATACTAGAAATTGATGAAAAATCATTTGACGAAGACAAGTCGTGTACAAAGAACCCACTTACCTCAGCATATGAAAAAACAGTAAATATTTTTGGTCGTTTCAAGCAAGAGAGTCTAGCTATTAATCATTTATTTAACTAAAAATGGATGTTTTTCTTTTTTATGTTAAACAATTTTTTTATTCTCAAGGTCTTAGGTGTTACTGGTTGCAGAATAGTTATTAACAGTCTCCTTGGTAAATACTTTTTATTTTATATCGTTTTTTGGTGAATTCTTTATGAAAACATTTTTAAAAGAAGCAACAATTCTATCAGTTGTTGACTTTCAAAATAGTGAAAAAACTCTGCTCGGAAAATTTCTCTTTGGCTTTGTTATCAAAGATGAAACTAACCGCTTTGAGCCAAATTTTCGTGTAATCACATCAACAATTAAAACACAAAACCTCTTTGAATTTATTACGAAAAGTGGAAGTTGCTATGTAATCAATGATGATCCTACAAATTTAGATATTACGTTCGCTGAATTTGTTGTGATGCGAGAACGATTGTATTCACCTGACGACATACTAGAGTTGAGATTATTGCTGAATCACAATGATGATCGAACAATTCATTGAGCGATAACCAAATAAAAAATAAACAAACAGCAACAATAACCTCAATCGATGATCACAATAAAAGTTTTGAAGTCAAAATAACTAACTGCCCCAAAGCACCTGATGCTGATGCATATGGAAATGTCTTACTTCAATTACCCAAAGAACAATTCAGTGATTATTTATAAGTTGGTGATGAAGTTGAATTCAAAAAACTGAGTGAATCTGACTTGCGATATGTTGAGGCTTTCGAAATTTAAACGTGATCTGATTTCAGTATTAAGACGCTTAGATAAAGATGATCCCCCCTTGAAGCGCGGCATTTTAATGAACGGAGCTGGTTTTGTTTTATTGTCTGAAAAAATTAATGCGATTACAGAATCAACTAAATAACGGAGAATAATCATGAAATATTGATGATAAATTCAGAAGGTGACTTTATGTGGCTTACAGAGACGCACAGGCACTTGTGGCAACATTGTTGTCACACATTTATTGGTATGAATACAAAAATTGCATTTATGAAGATGAGCTTGTTTGTTTTGTTGAGTCTCAATGTAATCAAAGTATATTTAAAGAACTAGCATAGTCTGATATGAAGGGGTTATTTGAAAGTTACTCTAACAAGCGAGTTTTTAGCACGACGAACTTGTCCATAAGAACAGCTTCTCGCTTGTTCAGCGGGAAGAATATATATGTTTTTAGCATATAAGTTTTGACTATTAAGCTTTTCTGCTACTGCTTTTGAATAACTAATTTTATCAGACATAGTCTAAATTCACTTTTTAATTTGAATGTTCTTGTCTTTATTACAACACAAAAAGACTAAAAATCAAGCATTGAATAACTGAGGATAACCATAAAAAATTTTGAAGACAAAGTTGTTAAAGTTATCTCTAAGCTTGTATGTGACACTTGTGGTGAAGAAGCTAATCCAGAAGATTATTCTTTTCATGAATTTATTAGTGTTAATCATCGTTGTGGCTATGGCTCAATTCATGGCGATGGCAACCAATTTAGCATTGACCTCTGCCAACAGTGCTTTGCTGACTTGTGCGGAGATAGTTTAACTATTACAGAGCCTAGCGATGAAAAGCATGATAGTAATTTAAGAATTACAGCAGGAGATATTTTGTTAGCAAATAAAATAACTAATCATCACGAGCTTGATGTTGCTCTTGGGCGTGTAGAAGAATTATGGGGCGCTCAACAGTTTAGCGAACAAGGAAATGAGCTTGAACAGCTTGCTGATTTAATCTGTGCTTACGAAGGAAAAAGCTGGGATAGCTATTTTAACAAAGTAGGTGCTGCATCCGATGACTTAATTGCTGATCGTGACGATATAATGAAACAAAAAGCTATTGCAAGGCATATTTTATCTGGAACTAAAGTTAATAACGATGAAGATGACAATGAGTCTATGAAAAGAGGTATCGATGAATAGTTTATGGGTTACCTTTATAAATAATGGGTTTAATATCAAATTGAATTGACCTGTCACACAGATCATATATTAATTAGTGCAAAATTCGTATGAACGATGGTATAATAGGACATTATAGAGAGTTTATATATAAACTCTTATTTAAATATTAACTTTGAGTTTAATAATATGCCAATTTCTAGTTTACGTAATATTAAAGAAGCGATTGCTAATAATTTATTAGAAGGTTTATCTGTAAATAAAGAATTATTAGCAAAACTAGAAGAAGCTTTGGAAAATCCTGCCATTACAACAACAGATTTAATTAAGCAATTTGTTAACTAGTTCGCTCTTATTGGGTTGCGATCCAGAATATTATCCTAATACTAATACACATATAAACAGATTAGCAATTAAAGACTCTAAGATTTTATTAGAAAAGGAGAATAACGCTTCTCTATTAAGAGCTATAGAACTCTACGAAACCCCATCCCTTGTTAGCAATAAATTTGATTTTGAAACTTTAAAAAACATTCACTTTCACCTATTTCAAGATATTTATGATTGGGCCGGAATACCTAGGAATTATCCCGTAAAGAAAGGTTTTAGTATTTTTACCCCCCCTGAAGATTTTGCTACAGCAATACCTGTTGTTTTTTCTGCCGTAGAAGAATATAAAAGTGAATATAAAAGTAAAAATGATATTGTATTGTTAGCTAAAGTTTTTCGATTGTTAAATAAGTTTCACCCTTTTCCAGAAGGGAATGGTCGAACACAAAGGATCTTTATTCGTCTACTTGGGCATACTAAAGGATGGGATTTAACTTTTGAAAAAATGCCTCAGTGGGAAATGGTTGAAATTTGTAAGCAAGCCCATGAAATGAACTTAGAGCCAATGAATGCATTATTCGAGAGAATTATGGAATCTATTGATTAATCATACTTCTCTAAAGTTTAAACCTAATTTGATTACTCATAGACTCAATATTTGCAAGTAATGGTTTCAGTTCAGCCGCAATATCTAGGTACTCCTGAGTTTTTCCCTCAGCGGGATAGACTTCAAAAATTACAGCAATCATGATTATATTCCTTTAGTGTGTGAAAACGTCTCATTATGACTATAAATCGTGTGATTGGAAATCTGTTTTATCGTTTACAAAAGTATGTTTTTATATGATAAAGACCATAATCAAACAAAATAAGTAAACGTTGCCTCTGCCACCACTGCTATCGGTACCTTTTACGCTTAACGGTCGTGAATTTCACTTTTGTCGTTGTCCTTATTGTTTGGATACCTTTCAAAATGACCCGCAATATTACATCGACAGGCTGATAGGAAAAACAGACTTTAATGGGCTGTTTTCCAATGACGTAAAAGCTTGTTGTCATTGAGGTAATAACTTCATTTGATGGTGTCGAAGATTCCCAATTGAATTTAGCAATAAGACTTAATGCTCTTCTCTGCAAGTTTTATTTCTTTTAGTCGTTCTTTCTCGGGCATGACATAAGCCCCTTGCGTATCATCACTGCGTATTCTGACCCTTTGGTGACTCTTATAAAGAATCAAATTTTTCTGTGCAATTTCACAGTTTTCTTTGTACCGTTTCTTCATTTTTACTTGCTGTTTCTGATTTTTTCGCAAGTTTTTTTTCTCAGTTATATACTTATCAATTTCTATCGACCAATTTTTCAACTTTTCGTCTTTTAGTATGGGTAAAGGCATTTGTTCAATTGTGATCTCGAAACTTTTAACTTTATCTTCAGGAGGAAATTGAGAATAATGAATTTCCTCAGACTTATCTTTCCAGCTGTAAATTTCGATAGTTTGAGATGTGGCAATAACGTCCACTGAATAAAGAGAAATATAAAGCAATAAATAACGTAAAATCATAATAACCGCTCCTATCTTTTTATTTAACACCATAACTAGTGTGACGTGATAAAAATCACTTTATAAGAATTAAATTAAAAACATAAGCTTAAAAGCATTTAGCTAAGATTGTTAATTCCTAATAAACCTCTAACTACAATAAACTATATACATAAACTACTAATTTGGACAATATCTCAAATGTTGATTTAGGGGCTTTTTAACTTATGTTTTCTCCAGGTGAATATCAATAACACTAATGTTTTCTGTTGTTTACTACGTTTATCCGATGCTGATGAATCATTTAGAGATTGAATATAGTTGACCAAATCCCAAACCTGATTTTTCCCAAGCATGTCTTTCCAAGCAGGCATTGCTCCACGGCCATTCGTAATTTTCCATGCCAAATCTCCATCGGCATGAAGGCCAGCCATTTCACGTAAATTTGTAGGTTGCACGGCTAGATTAACAGCAGCAGGACCTTTACCCTTCGCATCACTGCCGTGGCAATTAGAACAGCTTCTTACATAAAATTTTCGTCCTCGCTTAATTGATTCTAAACTTTTTTTAATTGGATTTTTGCGTTCAACTTCAGTTTTTGATGCCATCCAATGTTTGGTATCCACATTCTGCTTATTATTCGCTTGATGAATGTTTTTCGATGCTTCTTCGAAAGAATAAACAAGGCCGCTACATAATACTAAAATGACAAATGATAAAATTTTCATGATGTACTCTCCTAATATTTGTAAGTTATGTGTATATTTCTAATTGTTTTTTGAGTCCCTACATATTTCGTCTACAAACTCAAATTCCAGTGTTGTATGTTCAAGATGAAAAGGGCTAAGTCGTGTTGATATTTCATGCTTTATTGCCATATATTCTTGTTGATCACAGTAATGATTCAACACTAAATGAGCAGTAAGCACATGCCTTTCGCCATCAAGGGACCACAAATGAAAATGATGAATATCTTCAATAAACTTCAATGATGATAATTCAACTTTTATTTTTTCTTGAATGGCTTGTTCTGGTGTTGCCTGCAAAAACAGACGTATTGCAGTGCGGAGGTTTTTTAATACATTAAAAAGAATAAATAACGTAAATCCGATTGAAAGTATGGGGTCAAGTATTGGCAGTTCGACAAACATTAAGACGATAGCAACAATTAGCACAGCTACCCAACCTAAAACGTCTTCCAGTAAATGCCAATTAAGTACACGTTCGTTTAATGTTTTCCCGTCACTTAATTTAAAAGCAGCATAACCATTAACAATCACCCCTAATATCGCTAACCATAACATGCCTTGAGCATCAGGCATCTCTGGCGATAACAATCGAGGGAATGAAATGGTTAATACCCAAATCGACCCTGCTATTAAGACAACACCATTAATAAGTGCGCCTAATAAAGAGAAACGATGGTAGCCGTAACTAAACATTTCATCATAGCTTTTCTTGCTGAGTTTATTTAATCCCCATGCGAGACCGATGGATAAACTATCTCCTAAATCGTGAACCGCATCCGCCATTATTGCGGTGCTGTTGGTTAACCAGCCGCCAATAAACTCGATAATAGTAAAACAAACATTTAATATAAATGCCCAGCCAATACGACTCGAAGACATATCTTTAGGAATATGACTGTGTCCATGGCTAGTTGAGTGTTGATGTAAATTTTCGGACATTACTTTCTCCTATAAATTGATATCCCGTAGCGAATACCTACGGGATATCTAGTTAAAGCAAACAATTATATTTACTTTAACCAAGCAGAACTACCTTCTCATTTCTTCAATCCGACCTTTAGAAAACCAACCATAAAGTACGGGGAGGACAAATAAAGTAAGGAACGTTGCTGTAACCAAACCACCAACAATTACCGTGGCTAATGGTCGTTGTATCTCAGAGCCTACACCGCTTGACATAATAATAGGAATCAAACCGAGGGCGGAAGTAATCGCTGTCATCAGTACAGGGCGAAGTCTTGATACAGCGCCTTCGTAAACGGCGTTGGCAATACTTTCCGTACCTGTTTGAATGCGTAAGTTAATCGCTTCAACCATAACCACGCCATTAAGAACCGCAACACCAAATAAGGTAATAAAACCAATCGAGCTAGGTACAGATAGGTATTGACCAGAAATATATAAGGCGACAATCCCACCAATCATAGCTAAAGGTAAATTAACGAGGATGAGCATGGCTTGACCAACACTGGCAAAAGCAAAATATAATAACAACGCAATAATGCCAATAGAAAGTGGAACAACAATGGTGAGGCGTTGCTGTGCTCGTTGTTGATTTTCAAACTGACCGCCAATATCAACTGAATATCCCGCAGGTAAATCAACCTCATTTGCAATCGCTTCTCGAATATCTTTTACGACACTACCCATGTCTCGCCCTTGTACATTGGCTTGAATAACGACGCGTCGCTGGACATCATCTCGGCGTACCTGAGGGGGACCCGATTCAATAGCAATATTTGCAACATCACCTAATCGCACCCATGCACCTGTTGGAGCTTGTAGTCGTAAATCAGCAATAGTTTGTTGCTGATTTCTAAACTCTTTGGCTACTCTAAGGTAAATGTCATAACGTTCATTGCCATTAATGACTTGTCCTACTTCCTGACCACCGATACCATTTCGCACTAACCTCATTACATCACCAACCGATAAGCCGTATCGAGATAATTGACGACGGTTTGGTCTAACAACTAATTGAGACTCACCAGCTATTGGCTCCATAGCAACATCCCTTGCGCCATTAACATCTTGAATTGCATTAACAATAGCCTGACCTTGCTGAGCAAGGATGTCGAGATCTGGGCCAAACAGTTTTATTGCTAACTGGGCTTTCACACCTGAAAGCAGTTCATCGACTCTTGTTGCGATAGGTTGAGAAAAATTAAGTAGTAAACCGGGGAATTTCTCAAGTTTTATTTCCATCAAACCTTGTAGTTCATGGCGTGTTTTTGCACTGGTCCACTCAGCGGTTGGTTTGAGGCCAATATATATTTCAATATTACTGACTGGTTCAGGATCACCACCAATTTCTGCTCGACCAATACGACTGGTAGCATAAGTAACTTCAGGAAATTCCAGTAGTATTTTTTCCAACTTAGGCGCTACAAACAGAGCTGTAGTTAAGCTGGTAGAAGGAGCCATTGTTACACGTAAATTAATTGTGCCTTCTTCAAGCTCAGGTACAAATTCAGTGCCTAAATTTGGCACTAGAAATAACGTACCAACAAGTAAGGCTCCAGCCCCGATAAGAACCACTTTTTTTGCGTTCATCGCTTTTATTAAACTACTCCGGTAAAGCTTTTCTAGCACACTAACGAAAGGGCTGGTTCGGGCTTTAAAACCTCGTTGAAACAGGTAACTGGCTAGAGCAGGTACAACAATGAGTGATACGGCTAAAGACGCCACCATAGCAATCATAATACTAATAGCCATGGGCTGAAATAGTTTGCCTTCGACTCCTTCTAAGCTAAACAAAGGGGCAAAAACCACCATAATAATTGTTACTGCAAAAAATACAGGCTTAGCGACTTCTCGTGCGGCAATTTGTATACGCAAACTAACATCGATATCTTTTTCGACATCAAAAGGGTTCTCACTGTCATGCATTCCTTCATGACTATGTTCGTGACGACGATCGGGCTGACTGAGATGTTTGAAAATATTTTCCATCATCACCACTGCACCATCGACCATCATTCCAATCGCAACCGCTAAACCACCCAGAGACATTAAATTCGCAGACAAGCCATTGTAGGCCATGATCATTAAGGCCATACCAACAGAAAGTGGAATAGAAATAAGAACCAGTAAAACTGCGCGTACATTCAGTAAGAAAAGTACCAATACAATAACAATAAATATAAAAGCCATTGTCAATGCTTGAACTACCGTACTAACTGCTTTTTCAATTAAATCTGCTTGGTCATAAATGGGTTCAAACGTTACACCTTTTGGCAAGGCTTGTTGAATGAGCGGGATTCTGTCTTTTATGCCATCAATGGCAACTTTAGTATTTGCGCCCATACGTTTTAAAACAATACCGGAAACAACTTCACCTAGGAATTTACTATCGTTAGTACCAACACGTTTAGTCATGGTGACAGCGCCCTGTCTAATTTCTCTTCCAAATTCAATAGTTGCAACATCAGCTAAATAAACAACAGTACCTTCAATTGTTTTGACAGGGATTTGCTTTAGTTCTTCAATACCTTTTTCATCACTACTTAACCAACCAACACCTCGAATAATAAGTTGCTCTTGGCCTCTTTCCATATACCAGCCACCAGCGTTATCATTATTATCTTCTAATGCGTTAGCGATATCTTCTTGGGTCAATTGGTACGCAAGTAAACGAGAAGGGTTGATATTTACTTGGTATTGTTTAACATTTCCGCCGAATGCTAAGACATCTGTAACACCATCTACAGGCATTAACAATAATTTAACCACCCAATCGTTTAGACTTCGAAGTGACATACTGTCATAACCAGAGTCTTCATCAGCGAGTAATAAATATTGATATACTTGGCCCAAACCAGAGGTGTTTGGCCCAATATCAGGTGTACCAACACCTTCAGGTATTAATTCTTTTGCTGATTGCAATCGCTCAAAAACCAATTGACGAGCAAAATAAATATCGGTGCCTTCTTTGAAGACAACCGTAATACCAGACAAACCTGTTTTAGAAATAGAACGTACTTCTTCAACATCAGGTAATGCATACATTACAGCTTCTATTGGAAAGGTAATGAGTTGTTCTACTTCTTCTGAAGCCAAACCAGGGGCTTCAGTATTAATGGCTACTTGTACGTTAGTAACATCTGGAAATGCATCTAAATTCAAACGAGGAATAGTAAAAAAGGCCGAAACCGTTAACGCAATCAAGGCTATAATCACCAATAATCGATTAGCGACAGACCAGTCAATCAAACGATTTAACATGTGTTAGTTCTCCAATTATCAATTAATGGTTATGAGCATCGAAACTGCCTTTGGCAATTTCCGCTGCTACATAAAACGCGCCTTTTGTGACGACTTTAGTACCTGCGGGTAAACCATGAATTTCACGTGATTTTCCCAGTTGTCGTCCCAATTCAACTTCGACACCTTTAAATTCGCCATTTTCTTCAACAAACACCATCCAATCACCATCACTACCACGCATTAATGCTTCTTCAGGCACAGTCAGAACTTTTTTGTCAGTTTCAAGGGCAAAATAGATATCAGCAAATAAACCGGGATGAAGCGTATGGCCGTCATTTTGAACCTGTAAACGTATAATGCGTGTGCGAGTAACTGGGTCTATGGTATGAGCTTTTTGAGTGACCGTAGCTATGTATGTATTGTTACCTACATTTACTTGCGCCTTTGAATTTTTGGGTAAATCCAATTCCATTGATGGAGCTAAACGTGCTTCAACCCATAACGTACCCTCATCAGCCAGATCAAATAAAGTACCGCCGGATTCTATGCGTTGTCCTTGACGGAAATTATCAGATAATACAGCGCCAGAAGTCTCTGCGTTTAGGGTGTATTGTCCAAGTTTTTTAGTGTTGGTAGCCAAAGAGGTAATAGCGTCAGCAGATAAGCCAAACGCATATAATCGTCCTAAGTCAGCCTCAAAATCGGTCTGAGCTTCTATAAAGCGTTTATCACCTACCGCTTTTCGACCAAGTTTTTGAACCCTTTTCCATTCTGAATCAGCGAGCCTATAGCTGGCTTGTGCTTCAGCCATTGACTCACTAAATAGGGTGACTAACGGTTGATTGATTTCAACATGATCACCTAAAGCAACATGGCGTTTTAGTATCACTGAATCTACTCTTGGCGAGACTAAATAACTGGTATAATCATTAGCCTTTATCTCCCCTTGAGCATAAATACTGTAAGCCATCGCCTGAGGCTCTAGTACGGTTATGTTAATTTCAGCTAAATTTAATTGTTCCTTTGAAAGTTTAACTCCCGCACCTTCTTCTTCATGTTCATTTTTACCTTCATGTCCATGCCCATCGTCTTTTTCTTCTTCGTGTTCATTTTTACCTTCATGTCCATGCCCATCGTCTTTTTCTTCTTCGTGTTCATTTTTACCTTCATGCCCATGCCCATCGTCTTTTTCTTCTTCATGTTCATTTTTACCTTCATGTCCATGCCCATCGTCTTTTTCTTCTTCGTGCTCATTTTTAGCTTCATGTCCATGTCCATCATCTTTTTCTTCAACATGCTTTTCGGTTTTTTCAGATGATTGAACATTTGCAAATGTCGCAGTAGTTATGGTTGTTATCCCACAAAAAAGTGCGGCCAGCGTTATTAATTTAATTTGCTTATTCATATGTTTTTTCCAAAATTGGTTCATTGACTATTAATTGATTCTTGATAATGCCTTTAATATTCAAAGCTGAGATAATTGCAGAGTCGCGGCTTTAATTTGGCCCACCTGTAATAGCCAGTCGATCTGGCTTAATTGAAATTGACTTTGTAATTCAATACCAGCATTAAGACCTTCAGCGCGTTGTTGTAATGCAAGTAAATACTCGGTAGTACTTACATCACCGCTTTGCCATTGCTTTTGCAGTAAATCGCCACTACGTTTTCCTCTTCCATCCATCAATTGTTGCCATCGTTGATAGTTTTTTTGATAAGTGATTAAGGTGTCAGTACTTGATTGGATAGCAAATCTCTGTTTGCGCATAACGGAGCGAAAATTTGCTTCAGCAGCTATTGCTTGTTGATTCGCAGCTCTTGCTTGTGCTGAATAATTGTTACGGATATTCAAAGGCATTGAAAAAGTTACGCCTAACACATTTTCTCGATCATTTTTGCCTGCATTAATACCGATAGTTGGATCAGCTTTAGTCTCTAATAACGCCAGTTGCGCTTCACTACTAGTTATTTTCCACTGTGCTTTTGCCGCTAAGACTAAGGGATGTTGTTCAAGCCATTGAGGTGAAAGTTGATAATTAGTGATAGTTAAACCTTGCGCAGGTATAACCTCTTTATCTGGCGTCCAATCTCGCAATAGCTCTTTGGTTTGGGCTTCGGCTTGTTTTAATTGAACTTGTACCTTTGCGGTGACATTCAACATTTGGGATAAACTTAAAAAAGTAAGTTCGGCATCTACTTGCCCTAGATCACCTGCTTTTTGACGGTCTTTAACTATATCAAGTAAGGTTTCTAACTGCTTTTCTTGTTCTTGGGCAATAACAGCTTGTTTTTTAGCTGCTTGCCAAGTAACTAACGCTTGTAAAGCTTGCGCTGTCTTTTCTTGAACAAGAAAGTCAAAGTGTTTGCTTGCTTGGGTTAAACTAAAGTTAGCTTGTTGCTCTTTCGTTTCCCGCTTATCCCACCAATCAATCGTTTGATTAATACCAATAGAATAATTATTAGCGTCACCTTCTCGTTCATAACCTGTCTCTAATTCAGGATTATAAAGTGGTTGCTTGTTTCCTTCAGCATTTGAAAAAACAGCATTCATTTCTTCTTTGGCGACAATAATATCGGGATGTTTGTTTATTTGCATCGATAACCAAGATGTTGATGTTGTTTGTGCATTTACGCTTTGTATATTAATTAAAATAGCCAAAGACATACTGACGCATAGCACAGCGCCAATATTTTTTTGAAAAAATATTTTCATAAATTAAACTCATATTTATTTAAATAGTGTTAACTAACGACAGTGAAATCGTAGTAGACACGAATATAAAGATGCTCAGCTAAACTGAGCGATTCTAATAGAGTTAACTTATAGGGGGGATTATTGGGTTATCGTGAAGAGGGCTTGAATATTGAAATAAATACCCATATTGATGTCCTATTTGATTCGGACGCTCAGTAAAGGTTTGAGCTTGAACGAGCCACTGAATATGAAATCCATGGCAATGACCACAATGATGACAATCTTTAGCATTATGTTCATTGTCTGTTGGTAATTCTTTGTCAGCTACAAAGCGATCAGATTCATGAGAGTGTTCTATTTGGATATGCTGTACATCTAATTCATGAATTTCTTGTGAATTTGCAATAGCTACAAATGATTGTAATACAATCAAAATGACTAAAGTAAAATTCAAAAACACATTTTTCACAGCAAAGACCTTTAAGGATACATAACACAAATTTATTGAGAAGGTATTTAGAAAATAATTAAATTCAAGAATATTCAAAATAACCGTACAACAACAACATCTATAGTAACTATAGAGTCAAGAAATATTTTCAGAATTAGCTAGATAACCCTTTTTTTCATTTTGTAACGATTAGTTAATTAGTTTTCTAATGCTTTCTACATTTTTATTGATTAGATGTCGAATGACATTTTTATATAGCCAATTTTTAATGCCAGACAAATTAGTGCCATATTTCTCATAGAATTCATCTGGGGTGTTAAAAATGCCAAAGTCATCATGTATACCTTCTTTTTGAATAAACGTATCTTTGCCTGACCATTCCACTTGTGGATCTAATAAACACTTTGTTGCAATACCATATCCGCAAAAATTATTTTTCACATTTTTAAACTTAGATTGAATAGATTTTAGATACAAGTCATCAATAATAAAGCCTTCTAGATTGATCCAATTATCTTCAAAAAGCACTTCAACCCAGCTATGAATAATGAATTCTGGAGCAAGCCACATAATGTAATTGGGTATAGCACCTTTTTGTAAGCTTTTCTCAATAGTAAATCCGTGAAATCTACAAGGAATATCCAATGCTCTTAATAAAGCCATTAAAAGAGTTCCTTTAGTATTGCATTGACCATACCCATCAGCTAAAACAAAGCTCGCACTTATATCATCACGACTGTTATACCCAAACTTTATTTCATCTTTAACAAAACTGTAAGCAGCCCCTATTTTTTTTAAATCATCAAGAGAATTCCAGCCTCTATTTTTAATCAAGTCTGTAATTAGAGGGGTATCGTAATCTAGAATATTCGATTTCTTTAAATATATATTTGATTTAATAGGATTCTGCTTTACTAATTCAGTTGCTGGCTAAAACGAGTAAAAGTCATTAATATATGCTCGTTATTTATCTTGTTATTAACAGCTTATCATAGGTTGGATCTTAAGGAATAAAACAATTGAAATCATGCTCTGAATTTGATCTGATATTAATCGCCAAACCAACATCAATAAAAGACAGAGCATGATTAAAGATAATACTGAGTTAGCGCAAATAATGAAAGTTCTTGATGACTTTAATATTAATGAAATAGGTAAAACAAGTCATTTCGCACGAGAAAACGACTTATTAAACCATTTGAATTAGTTATGTCACTCATAACCGCTTTAGGCGATAAATCGGTCGACACGGTAACATATTTACATCGCTATTTTGTGAAGCTTACGGAAACAGATGTTCAATATAAGCCTTTTCATAACCAACTAAGCAAACCAGAGTTTGTTAAGCTAATGAAACCCTTAGTTGATGTCGCGTTAAGCGAATTGCAACAAGAGGTACTTGGCTCAGAGGTAGACTTATCTGACTTTAAGCGGATTGTATTACAAGATGGAAGCTCGTTTGCGGTGCATGACAGCTTAAAGGAGCATTTTAAAGGGCGCTTAACTAAAATAAGTCCCGCAGCAATAGAAGTGCATGTCAGTTGGGATGTTTTAAAGGGTTACCCTGTACAAGTGTCTGTAAGTGCTGACAGTCAGAATATGACTTTTTACCTGATGCCAGCACACTCGCAGACACATTGTTTTTAGCGGACAGGGGTTACTTCAAGTTATCGTACTTAGAGTCAATTGACGCTGCGGGTGGTTTTTACGTTGTTCGAGCTAAAACAACAGTCAATCCAACTGTTGTTGCAGTCTTTAACCGTAAAGGGATCACATTAAAACGTTTTACAAGCAAAAAGCAAAAGGATGTGAAGAAGCACATTCGTCGTAGCGTTATTGTTGATATGGATGTTGAAGGAAAAACAGATTACCGCTTGATTGCTAGCTGGCCTAAAGGAAAAAGTGAACCCACTTATTGGGCAATCATTTTAGGCTTGGCATTCTCTGCATTAGGTATCTCTTCAATAAAACGATTGAAAAGTTTGATCTAAATCAATAAAGCTTAATGAGAATGATTTGCATTAGCGCCTTGTTAGATGTAGACTCACCACACTAACTAATACCGTAACTCATGGAATCTTATATCTAATGAATAAAAGCCTTGTTGCCTTAGCAATTTTAACCACGTTGAGTCAAACCAGTTTAGCCGCTCCTTCCCCTGATGATGATAGCAATATTGAACAAATGTCTATTTTTGGTAGTGACCAGTCGGTAAATGACATTCCTGGTAGTGCCCATATGATTACTGAAGAACAATTAGAAAAATTTGATTACAGCGACATTATGCGTACGTTAACGTCTATTCCGGGTGTTTATGTGCTAGAAGAAGACGGTTATGGTTTACGACCTAATATTGGTATGCGTGGAACTGGGCAAAACCGTAGTGAAAAAGTAACCATAATGGAAGATAATGTGCTGGCAGCCCCGGCACCTTATGCCGCTCCGTCAGCTTATTACTTTCCAACAGCAGGTCGCATGCAACAAATTGAAGTATTAAAAGGTACTTCAAGCGCTATGTATGGACCAAGAACAACAGGTGGCGTGATTAATTTATTGTCTCGACAAATACCTGATGAAGAACTCTCCGGCCAAGTTGATTTGAACCTAGGTGGTGATGGCTATGGTAAGTTACATGCTTACGCGGGCGGGACAGGAAAAAATGTTTCGTCAGTATTCGAAGTGTATCGTTACCAAGCTGACGGGTTTAAAAACATTAATAACACTGATCAAGAAGCTGATTTTTTTAAAAATGATTACCTTGCTAAATTTCGTTTAAATAGCGATGCAGACGCAAAATATTATCAAGAGTTAGAATTAAAACTAAAATATTCAGACGAAGACGCCAATGAAACTTATATGGGCATTACGGATGAAGATTTTAACAGTCAACCTTACAATCGTTATTCTGCTTCACAGCTTGATAATATAAGCACCGAACATAAACAAGTACAATTAAATCACCTTTTACAGCTTTCAGAGCGCTTTAATTTTGTCAGTACGGTTTACTACAACGACTTTTCAAGAAACTGGTATAAAGCTAGTAAAATTAATGGTTTGTCATTAGGTAGTGGTGGTATTGAAGCCGCTGCTGATTTTGATAAATCGCCTAGTGAACAACCCTTATCTTTTGATGTTAAAGCCAATAGCCGCGCTTATATTTCACAAGGCGTACAAACAGTACTTAATGCTGATTTCAATGATCATCAAGTTAAGTTTGGCGCGCGCTATCATGAAGATGAAATGGATAGATATCAATGGATTGATGGTTTTCAATTAGATCAAAATTACCAATTAACTCAACTTAATGCGGGTACGCCGGGCACAGAGTCGAATCGTATTGATAGCGCGAAAGCAACGGCACTGTTTGTTCATGACGAATATAGCGTTGGTAATTTCATTTTCAATGCGGGTTTACGCTATGAAAACATGACCATTAGTCGCAAAGATTGGGGCAAAGGTGTTAGTGATCGTAACCAGCCATTGAAAAAAGATATTGATAATAGTCTTGATGTATTTCTACCTTCACTTGCTTTAACGTATAAAGTTAATGATGATTTAGTCATTATTGGTGGTGTACAAAAAGGTTTTGCGCCACCAGCACCAGGTAATAAAGAAGCAATAAATGAAAAAAGTATTAATTATGAATTGGGTTTTCGCTACAACGACTCTTTAGCGAATGCCGAAGCCATCTTGTTTTATGCAGATTACGCCAATATGTATGGCAATTGCACCGCAAGTCAAGGCTGTGATGATGAAAATATTGGCGATCAATATAATGCGGGTAAGGTTCAAATAGGAGGTCTTGAGCTAATGGTGGGTTATCGTTTTGAAACACAATCAGTCACCTTTCCTATTGATTTAACTTATACCTATACCGAAACTGAATTTAAAAATTCTTTTGACTCAGATCTTGACACCTGGGGTACAGTAAATGCGGGTGATGAGTTACCTTATGTACCCAATAATCAACTGCAATTAACTTTGGGTGCAGAGGGTGATAACTGGCGTAGTGATTTATTAGTGCGTTATTCTGGTGAAATGAGAACACAAGCTGGTCAGGGAACAATGTTAGCGGGTGAACTGGTCGCGAGCCGTACAGTCGTTGATTTTGCCGCACATTATTCGCTAGATGAACAGCAAGAACTAACGTTAAATATTGATAATTTACTTGATGAAACTTATGTTTCTACCCGTACTCAAGGCTCTATTATGTTGGGTAAACCTCGAACGTTAATTTTGGGTTATAAATATAGTTTTTAAGGTAAAATAAACTGGTTAACCGTAAAGCCAAGTAAGCAGTACGCTTACTTGGTTAACGTAATAATATACTATTCCGTCTTAGAATAAATTAACGGTTTATAGAGACCCGTTATACTTCACAATTGGTCTTTTCGAAACATATTTCCCTGCCTGACAGCTTTGCCTTCAACCAAATAAACAATGTATTCACAAAGGTTAGTGGGGTAGTTACCTCATAGCTACGTAAAATGTCAAATTTTCTTAATAACCTAAAGATCATTTAAGGATGAACACCATGATTTGAACATTTGTGATGTAATTCGTCAATTTAAATAGAGTAATAAGGTAAATTTAGCTCTAAGCATTGACCCTGTAGTAGCTATAGATATTATAATTGATAATAATTATCATTTGGGCTGTAATATTTAAGGGCCATAGTATGCAATTTTGTTGGAACGTGCGATTAATAAGTCAAAAACATATAGGAATACAATCATTATTTTGTTTAGTGTTGATGGCGATTCTTTTATTTTCGAAGTTGAGTGTAGCTTCAACGGTTGATGAGGTTGCTCAACTACGCCAGATAGCACAGTTGGCAGAATATGTGGGGGTCGATTACGCATCAGCGGTTGAGAATGGTCAAGTTATTAACGATGATGAATATCAGGAAATGCTTGAATTCTCTCAATTGATAGTTGATAAAACGTCAAGTGATAATTATGTTATGCACTCTCTCAATGAGAAAGCATCGGCTTTACAAACCGCCATTTCAACTAAACAAAAAGTAGACACTGTCAGGCAATTTGCTTCTGAACTACGAATTTCACTATTGGCTATGATGCCTGAGTTACCTCTCCCTAAAAGATTACTGTCTAAAGAAGCGACGTTTTCTTTATTTGAAAATAACTGTGCGAGTTGTCATGGTATTTCAGGTCAAGGAAATGGTGTTTTAGCATCCGGATTAGAGCCTGCTCCTACCGATTTTACCGATAAAATACGTGCAGAAAATCGTTCACTTTTAGGCTTGTTTGATGCCATATCTAATGGGCTTGATGATACGGCTATGCCTGCATTTACACAACTAAAAGCACAGCAGAAATGGTCCCTTGCATTTTATGTCGGTGGTTTGGCATTCCAGTCATCAAGCGAATTTATCAAACCATCACAATCAATTTCATTACAAAACTGGATAAATTATAGTCCATTAAAATTATCTACAGAAACTTACGGGTTAACGAAAAATGAAATTGAAGAGTTCAGAGCCAATCCCAAATTATTGTTTACTGATCAAAGTAGTCCTTTAGCTATAACCAAAACTCAATTAGCTGCCGCAAGCATTGCGTATAAAAATGAAGAGTATGAGAAGGCCAAAACACTTGCTGTGAGTGCTTATCTAGATGGTTTTGAATTAATTGAAAATAGTTTGAATGCACGAGACAAAAATTTACGTAAAAGCATAGAAGGAAACTTGATTAACCTTCGTAAAGCTTTGACTAACGCCCAACAGGTAAATCAACTAGAAAGCCTTATGGAAGTTACTGTGAGACAACTCAATGATGCGGAAGAACTGCTGTCAGAAACTACTTTATCGAACGAGGCTCTTTTCACGGCGAGCTTAGTTATTTTGCTAAGAGAAGGATTAGAAGCGTTGCTGGTTGTACTGGCTTTGATGACAGTGTTAGTGCGAACTAAGCGACATGACGCTTTAAAATATGTCCACTTTGGTTGGCTCAGTGCGCTATTAGCGGGTTTTGCTACTTGGGCGGTAGCCCAGTCAATGATCAGTATCAGTGGTGCGAGTCGTGAAGTCATGGAAGGTATTGCTGCAATGCTTGCAGCGGTGATGTTGTTCTATGTAGGTATTTGGATGCATAGCAAAACGAATGCTGAACATTGGCAGGCATACATTCAAAAGCACATTAATACACAATTAGAGGCAGGTACACTTTGGGGATTAGCCGTGCTCTCATTTATCGCTGTTTACCGAGAGGTTTTTGAAACGGTTTTATTCTATCAGTCACTGTTAACACAAGCCTCAACGACTCAATACTCATTTGTTATCGGTGGATTTTTATTTGGGATAGCTGTATTATCAATTCTTGCATGGGGAATGTTTAAATATTCTATTAAACTGCCAATTGCTCGTTTCTTTTCAACAACAACATATCTCTTATTAGGACTGTCATTCATATTAATGGGAAAAGCAGTTTCAGCATTACAAGAGGCT
The DNA here is from genome assembly GCA_002162675.1 of Colwellia sp. 39_35_sub15_T18. Lineage (GTDB taxonomy): Bacteria > Pseudomonadota > Gammaproteobacteria > Enterobacterales > Alteromonadaceae > Colwellia. Next base: position 39,886 of record MAAE01000022.1, read on the forward strand.
GCCGTTATTGGAATTTCTCCATTGCCAATTACTGTAGAGTTTGATTGGATTGGTGTTGGGTCTACTTGGGAAGGCATAATGGCACAGTTAACAATATTGGTTTTATTTATAGCCTATATATATATAGATCTAGAAGAAAACAAATAATGATTTAAGATCAGCATGGGATCTAAACGTTTTTAGCTACGTCACTGGTAAGCTTTTGTAAAATACCACATTGCTCAATTGTTCCATTATTTGAGCAGGTGTTACTTAAGTAATTTAATTGTTCTTTTAGGCTATTAAGTTCTTTAATACGTTGTTCAACTTGCTGAATATGACTATCGATCATCTTGTTAACTGAGTTGCATTGAATCGAGGGTGAACTTTGTAACTCAAGCAGTTGACGAATTTCCGATAAGGTTAAATCTAGCGTTCTGCATTGTTTGATAAACATCAACTGTTTAAGTGACGATTTATTATATAAACGAAAATTTCCTTCACTTCGTTCTGGGGATTTCATCAGTTGTTCTTTTTCATAATAACGGATCGTTTGTACTGAACAATCTGTTAATTTTGCTAGTTCGCCAATTTTCATAATATTAAATTTTTTGTTGACTCTATGGTTACTATAGACTTTATACTTTGTAAAAATGTGTTTAGCAAGGTTTTTTATGTCAAATAAATGTAGTGGCCAATGTGAGTCAGTTGTTACTGACTCTAGTATTAAAGAGTTTAAAAATACTGATGCTTTTGATGGGCGTTTCACAACTGATTATAAAGTGCCTAAGATGGATTGTCCTTCTGAAGAACGATTGATCAGGTTAGCGCTCGACGGTATTGAACCACCTGTTGGATTAAAGTTTGATATTCCTAATCGGCTAGTTAAAGTTTTTCATGATGCTCATTTGGATGAAATAACTACGAAGCTTCAATCATTGAATTTAGGTGCTACGTTAGAAATAACCAGAGAAAGTTGCCGTGTTGAAGCAACCCAAGCCAAAGCATCTGCTAAAGAAAATGAAGGGAAAGAAACCATTATTCTTAAGTGGTTACTGATCATTAACGGGTTCATGTTTTTTTGTGAATTCATCGCGGGTTGGATTGCGCAATCCGCAGGGCTAATTGCTGACTCTTTAGATATGTTTGCAGATGCTGCCGTATATGGATTAGCAATATATGCGGTTGGTAAAAGTATTAAGATGAAACTCAAAGCAGCCCACATATCGGGATGGTTACAAGTTCTCCTTGCGTTAGGGGCTTTAAGTGAAGTGTTAAGGCGATTTATATATGGAAGTGAACCCGTATCAAATTTAATGATGATTTTTGGGGCACTTGCGTTAATTGCCAATGTTACTTGTTTGTTTTTAATATCCGATAGTAAAGAAAATGGCGCTCATATGAAGGCTAGTTGGATTTTTTCAGCTAATGATGTTATCGCAAATGTTGGCGTTATATTAGCTGGACTGCTAGTAACACTGACAGGATCGCGTTATCCAGATCTTGTTATTGGATTTATAATTGCCCTTGTAGTATTAAACGGTGCTCGCCGTATTTTACAGCTTAAATATTGATGGGACTTATCGATGATTAAATCTGTTGATAGTATAAATATTAAAAAGAACAAGAACACATGGTATATGTTCGCTTTGAGTTTATTGATTTTAGATCAGGTGACGAAATATTTTGTTGTTTTACTACTCCCATTACATGGGTCTACAGACGTTTCATACTTTTTTAACATTGTACATTTTCGTAATGAAGGCGCAGCGTTTAGTTTGTTGGCTGATGCTGGAGGGTGGCAGCGTTATTTTTTTGCATGTGTTGCCTCAATTACATCTCTTTGGTTGATTTTTATGATTAACAAAAGCCAGTCAATGAGAGAGTTACTTGGCTTTTCATTTGTTCTAGGGGGAGCTTTAGGGAATTTAAGCGATAGGTTGCTTAGGGGAAATGTAGTCGATTTTTTAGATTTTTATTGGAAAGGTAGCCATTGGCCTGCTTTTAATTTTGCTGATGTAACAATTATTTGTGGTATTTGTTTGTTAATTTCATTAATTGCTCTGCCTAATTCTAAAGTGGCTACAATTACAGAATATCGTGCTAGAGAGCAATGAAGCTATTGCAACCAATCTATTTAAAACCATGCATATCATACATGATAATGATTTTGGTAGCGGTACAATCCGTTCTGTTTTCTTTCGAAGGGCGTTTAGTTGATAGTTATTCTAAAACATCAATAACTAAGTCTGATTCTCTGTCTAATTTTTCAGAAGTTATTGATATCGATTTGATGCATGATTCTGTCGTGGCTGATGATTGCCGTTATTGCTACTCTTGTCACATATTTTTAAATGTAGACTCGCCCTGCAATGTTCTACAAACAATAGATTATTTCCCCGCTTTTTCCTTTGTTTCTAGTGAACTAAAAAGATACATGTCAGTACCATTTCGACCTCCTAAATACGCCTAGCTTTTCACAGACAGTTAAGAAAGGCCAAGCTTTAACGGCCTAAATTACAATATAAATTTATAGGTAAGTATGTATGGCACTTAATATATCGGTGTATTGTAAGATAGCAATTGGGAGGTGTGTAACACCTCAGGTTAAATATATTGTTTGTCTTGCTTTATCACTTTTTACAGTCAATGTTTACGCCATTGAAAAGCAACTAAACCTCAAAGATGCTATTCAATGGACACTTAAAAAAAATCCCGAACTAAAAATATTTGAATTCAAACAAAACATGTTAATTGGACGTGAAAGAACAGCAAATTTAACTCCTGCTTATGAACTGGACATTGAAGCTGAAAACTTTGCTGGTTCAGGAGAATTCAATCAGTTTGATAGTGCGGAACTAACCGTTGCTTTGTCTTCAGTTATTGAAATGGGAAATAAGCGCTCGGCGAGAATAGCGCTTGTTTCAAGTTCTAGAGCTTTACTCATCGCTGAGAAAGAAGTTGCGGCACTTAACCTAATGGCTCAGGTTACTGAAAAATTTGTTGAGGTGCTTGCAGCCCAACAAAGAGTCTTATTGTCTGAAAATGCACTTGATCTAGCAGAAGAAACGTTAAAAATTGTATCTCAACGTAATCGCGCAGGTGCAACACCGGAGGCTGAAGTGAAACGGTCAAAGGCAGTTATTGCTCAGGCTAATCTAACAGTTCAATCTGAACACAAACGCTTAGAATATTTAAAACTCTCATTAGCAGCCTATTGGGGAGAGACCTCGGTATCCTTCTCTAGAGTGAATGGCGACCTTTATCAGTTTGGTCATGATAGTGATTTCAACAGCCTTTTTGCTCAGTTAGAGAACAACCCTGCTATTCAAATCTATGCTAATGAACAGCGATTAAAAGAGGCCGAAATACGGTTAGCTAAAACTGAGTCTAATGCCAATATTAAATGGTCTGTAGGGGTCAGGCGCTCTCAAGAAACCAATGATACCGCACTAGTAGCAGGTTTTAGCTTGCCCTTATTTGCAGAAAAGCGAAACTCAGGTGCAATAGCAAGTGCGTTAGCTGAACGTGATCAAGTTGCCATAGATAAAGAGGTTACTAAGCTGAGGTTTAGAAATTACTTACTGCGAGCATACTCTAATAGAAAACAAGCAATATTAACTGCAAATACATTAAGGAAGTCGGTTATTCCAATACTAGAGGAAGCCCTGGAAGATACTCAAATGGCCTATCAAAAAGGACGATATGGCTATCTTGATTATGTATCTGCTAGACAAGAACTGTTAAATGCACGACGAACCCTTATTGATGCAGCGTCTGCTGCCTTAATTTACGGTGCAGAGATAGAAAAATTAACAAACGAAGCGCTGTCATTATAGAAAAGGCATTACTTTACGATTAACCATATTTTTTAATTCAGTTATCAACTGAATTGTTTAGGATTTAAAAATGAAAAACTATTTACTCGCACTATTGATTTTTGTTGGGTATTTGTCACCCATTCAAAGTGTTTTCGCTAGCGAAGATGAAGGCGAAGAAGGCATAAGTAAAATTAACGATAGTATGGCAAAAAGGGTTGGTGTTGAAACAGCCAACCTGTCATCAAAAATATTGAACCAGATCATTCCTGTATACGGCGCTACGACGATAGGCGCTGAACAGTTATTTCAAGTTGGTGCAAGATATAACGGCGTAATAAAGACGATAAATTTCACCATTGGTGATAACGTAAAAAAAGGCAATTTATTAGCCGTTATTGAATCTAACGAAAGCTTGAATACATATAAAATTACGTCTCCTATTTCTGGGGTAGTTTTACAGCGAAATGGAAACGTTGGCGGTATCACTCAAAACACCAGCTTGTTTGAAATCGTAAATTTTGACACTTTGTGGGCCGAATTTAAGGTTTTTACTAACCAATATAATCAAATCAAAGTCGGTCAACATGTTGACATTATGCATGGCGAGCAAACATTCAATTCAACAATCACCAATATAATTCCATCTAAAGATCAACCTTATGTATTAGCGCGAGTGCGATTAGACAATACAGCGCTAAATCTAACTTCAGGTCAACTCCTAAAGGGAAGTATTAGGGTAAGTCAATTTGAGGTTGATCTAGCCGTCGAAAAAATAGCTCTACAAGAGCTGGGGGGGCGAATAGGTGTATTTGTGAAAGAAGGTGAAGAATATGAATTTACACCGCTTGTATTAGGTCGTTCAGATAAGTACTACATAGAAGTTGTTGATGGTCTTAATAAAAACTCTGAATATGTAAATAAAAACAGTTATCTGATAAAAGCAGATATATTGAAATCTGAAGTAGAAGACGACGATTAGGAGACGTAATATGATTGAATCAATTTTGCGTCTAGCAATAAATAGGCGCTATTTAGTATTAAGTTTGTTGTTGGTTATTATCGGTGTTGGTATGTGGAGTTTTCAAAAGCTTCCTATTGATGCCGTCCCCGATATAACAAACGTTCAAGTACAAATAAACACTTCTGCACCCGGTTATTCACCTTTAGAAGCCGAGCAGCGGGTAACATTTCCAATAGAAACAGCTCTAGCAGGTTTGCCAAAGCTATCTCACACTCGCTCCCTTTCAAGATACGGCTTATCTCAAGTGACCGTTATCTTTGAAGAAGGAACTGATATATATTTTGCCCGAAACCTAATAAATGCAAGGTTAGCTGCGATAAAAGGCGTTATTCCCTCTGGCTTAGAGCCAGAAATGGGTCCTATTTCTACAGGGCTTGGTGAAATATTTATGTATACAGTTCAAGCTTCTCCTGACGCTAAAATGTCTAACGGAGAGCCGTATACCGCCATTGCCTTGCGGGAAATTCAAGACTGGATCATAAAACCGCAATTAGCGCAGGTTAAAGGTGTCATTGAGGTAAATAGTATTGGTGGCTATAACAAGCAGTATCATATAACTCCCGATCCTGAAAAATTACTATTCCATCGAGTTAGCTTCGAAGATGTTTCAGATGCATTACGTAAAAATAATGATAACCGTGGCGCTGGCTATATTGAAAAAAGCGGACAGCAAGTGTTGGTTCGATCCATTGGCCAACTTGCAACAATCGATCAGATACTCAATATTGTAATCAAGAAAAATAATGAAATTCCTGTAAAAATAGGTGATGTAGCTAGTGTTGGAATAGGGAAAGAGCTTAGGACAGGAGCCGCTACTCGCAATGGCATTGAGACTGTTTTGGGTACTACCATGATGTTAATTGGAGAGAACTCTCGAACCGTAGCATTGGAAGTAGAACAAAAGCTAAGCGAAATACAGCAATCCCTTCCTAAAGGCGTTACCGCTGAAGCCGTATACGATAGAACAACTTTGGTAGACAAGGCTGTTGCGACAGTCACTAAAAATCTCGTTGAAGGTGCTGTTTTAGTTATTGTTGTGCTTTTCTTGTTGCTTGGAAACTTACGCGCAGCATTAATAACTGCTGCTGTAATACCACTATCAATGTTAATGACGATCACAGGTATGGTAAAAATAGGAGTGTCTGCCAACCTAATGAGCTTAGGCGCATTGGACTTCGGTTTGATAGTTGACGGTGCTGTCATTATTGTTGAAAACTCTGTTCGTCGGTTAGCAGAAGCACAACACAACGGTTATAGGCAAAATTTGAAAGAACGTTTGAATACTGTTTATGAAGCCACATCAGAAGTCATACGACCAAGCCTTTTTGGTGTTCTAATTATCACGGTGGTCTATATACCTATTTTCACGCTAACTGGCGTTGAAGGTAAGATGTTCCACCCAATGGCGGCAACCGTAGTTATGGCTTTAATTTCAGCGATGATTTTATCTGTAACACTTGTACCTGCTGCCGTAGCTGTGTTTATGAAAGGTAAAATCAGCGAAAAAGAAAGTGTTGTGATCAGCTCAACCAAATCTGTTTACAAACCATTGTTAAAAATGGCGTTGAAATTCCGTTGGGGTATCGTTTTATTTTCGACATTTTTAATGGGATATAGTCTTTGGTTAGCAACAACACTGGGGACTGAATTTGTTCCGCAGCTAAATGAGGGAGATATAACGGTACAAGCATTAAGAATACCTTCAACTGGTCTTGAACAATCTGTTGAAATGCAAGAGGTACTTGAGCAACGTATAAAGGCATTTTCTGAAGTTGATAAAGTGTTTTCTCGCATTGGAACCGCAGAAGTGGCTACCGATCCAATGCCACCGAGTATTGCCGATATTTTTGTGATTTTAAAACCACGTAAGGATTGGTATGACCCAAAAAAACCAAAGAGTGAATTGGTTGAAGAAATGGAAGATGCACTGAAGCATATTCCGGGCAACAACTATGAATTTACTCAGCCAATTCAGATGCGTTTTAATGAGTTGATTTCAGGAGTTCGAGCTGACTTGGGGATCAAAGTATTTGGTGACGATTTGGATCAGTTACTACTTACGGCAAAAGATATTTTAAATATTGTGAAAACCATCGATGGCGCAGCAGATGTCCGTATGGAGCAAGTTACTGGTGTACCTTCATTGTCTGTTATTCCCAAACGAGATGCATTGGGCAGATATGGTCTGAGTGTGGTTGAATTGCAAGATTGGGTTGCCGCCGCAATTGGAGGTGAATCTGCGGGGATAATGTATGAAGGTGACAGGCGTTTTGAGTTAGTTGTTCGTCTCCCTGAGCAAATAAGAACGGATATCGATGGATTGAAGTTTCTGCCAATTCCGCTTGATGATGGTAGCTACGTACCTCTTGAAGAAGTTGCAGAACTTAAGTCAGAGTCTTTACCAGCACAAATTAGCCGTGAGAACGGAAAAAGAAGAGTTGTGGTTACAGCTAATGTTCGTGGTAGAGATTTAGGAAGTTTTGTAGAGGAAGTGAAAACTAAAATTAATCAAGAAGGAGAAATTCCAGCAGGATATTGGCTTGATTATGGAGGAACTTTTGAGCAGCTAGAGTCAGCAAGTAAACGATTAAGCATGGTAGTACCTATAACATTGATCGTTATATTGGGCATTTTAGTCATCGCATTTGGTTCGTTAAAAGATGCGTTGATTATATTTAGTGGTGTTCCTTTGGCGTTGACGGGGGGCGTATTTTCACTTTATTTAAGAGACATGCCCTTATCAATTTCAGCAGGTGTCGGTTTTATAGCGCTGTCCGGTGTCGCTGTATTAAATGGCTTGGTTATGTTGGCTTTTATTCGAGATCTCTGGCATGAAAAAGGTGATCTTTATTTAGCTATCATTGAAGGTGCTATAATTCGCTTAAGACCTATTTTAATGACCGCCTTAGTTGCTAGTTTGGGCTTTATTCCAATGGCGTTAAATACAGGAATTGGTGCGGAGGTTCAGCGACCTCTAGCTACCGTTGTGATTGGCGGTATTGTATCTTCCACAATTTTAACATTGTTTGTATTACCTGTTTTATACCTATGGGCACATGGCTCTGAGAATAAGAAACAGCAATCTAGCAAAATTTAAATAGAAGGATGCAGCTTAATTTATAGTTAAGCTGCTTTGAATTTTTCACTTCCACTATGAACATATGTGGAACGTCACAAATAATGAGAAATGCGTCACACGATGAGGAAATTTAACATTTAAGTTACACCTGAGAAAAATTTTGTAACTCGTCAACGATCCAATAAGGTCAGCAAAGATACTACCGGACGTTAGCATCAATGGATTTTCGAGCTGTTTCTAGTGTTCATTAGACGTTGAGCTACCTTCATCTTGATAGTCAACAAAACCACCATAGCATTCGTTCACGTAATTGTACTTGAATGATTTCAAAGTGCTGTAAAGCGTCATAAGTGGTTAACTATCACAACAATTCTGTCCTTCCTGAATCGGTGGACATTTCACTGTTCCATATGAGCAAAATACACAACAATCTCCTTTCACAGGTTTGAGGAGAGTTTTGCAAGATTCACATTCGTAGAACCACTGACAGGCGTTAGTTGGCATCTTTTCTGTCTTACTATGACCACACTCAGGGCAAGTTATTGTTGAGTTTAATTCTATATTTTTCATGTTCGCTTCTTAGTAGGTTTTACAATATCTAATGCTGACATTACGACCATTAAACTTATGCCAAAGTAGAATAAATAGGTACTCCAACCATATTGCCAAAGAGGGTATAGCGTTAGTAAAACAGCGATAGGACCAAGAATGCTTAACGATCCTCTTAAATGGTTTTTCTTGTGATACCAATTATAGATATTTACGAGTAACGCAAGTGAAGCGAAAATAGGTAGTAATGTATTTACTGCAATACCTTCGAAAGACGAAAGAAATCCTAAACCGAGTGCTGAAGCCAAAGAACTTAATGCTGGAAAGCAGGCAGTACAGCTAAGAGCTGCTATCCAAACCCCACCAGAGCCGACTTTATCGAGTAATTTGTTTATCATCAATAATCATTCCTAAGTAATTTATACTTACGATAAACTCCGTATATAGGTACGGAGTCAACAGCTACTTTAATGAATCAATAATAGGACAAGAGGATTGGTCTTGGTTGGTTTTACATGAATTAGTCATTTCGCTAATAACACTTTCTAGACGTTGTAAATCCGCTATTTTATGTCGAATAATATCTAATTTTTGTAAACCAAATGATTCGACTTGTTTACAGTTCCCATCCATTAACATTAGTGAAGATATTTCGTTCAGCGTAAAGCCTAACCCTTTGGCTTTAAAAATAAACTGAAGCTGTTTTGCTATAACTTCGCTGTATAATCGGTAACCATTTTCGGGCTTTAGTGGTTGCGAAATAAGTCCTTTTTTTTCATAAAATCGAATAGTTTCAATATTGATATTTAGCTTTTTAGCTAATTTACCTATTGTAATCATCTACTCTCTCGCTTTTAGTCAAATGGTAAACATATAAATTACAGGTATAAGCTTTTAAAACCAATACCTATTAAAATTAATCCACCTAATATTTCAACGTTGTTTTCTAGCCTCATGAATTAGTAAAATATAACAACGGTATTGTATATATTGTTTTTCGTATATATAATTATTCGTATGTTTCGTTGTTGTTGATTTCTCATGAAAAATATAAGTAAACAAAAAGTTCTTTTTCTATGTACTGGAAACTCGGCTAGGTCTCAAATGGCGGAAGCCTTACTAAGACATAAAGCTGGTGATAAGTATGATGTTTATAGTGCAGGTACTCAGCCTGATACAGTTGATCCTCGTGCTATTAATGCGTTAGGGAAGTTTGGTTTAGATACTAATAATTTAGTTTCTAAAAATATGAATGTCTTTGAAGGTCAAGTTTTTGATTATGTTATTACTCTATGTGACAAAGCCAATAATGAATGTCGCAGCTATCCCAATGCAGTTAAGCAATTAGCATGGGATTTTCCTGATCCAAAAGAACGTTCTGGCAGTAACCCTTTCTCTACTACATTAAATGATCTTAATAACCGCTTATCTATGTTTCTTTTGGTTGAAGAAAAAAATATCAGTATTAGTAGTGGTGCTACAGAAACATTAGTTAACACACAAAATGATCAACTTAATGGCTTTGAACCCCTCTCTTTTTATAAAAGCCTAACCGATGATATTAGACTGAAAACGCTAATGTTGACTCATTACCACGGTGAACTTTGTGTTTGCGAACTAATGGAAGCGATGGATGAAGATAGCCAACCTAAGATGTCACGTAACCTTGCTGTTCTAAAGAAAGCTAAAGTGATAACCGATAGAAAACATGGTCAATGGGTGTTTTATCGTATTAACCCTGAACTTCCACTATGGGCTAAGTCAGTTATTGCACAAACTACAGAAAATAATATTCCTATGATCAGTAACGAACTTCAGCGTTTAGCTAACATGCAAAATAGACCTGATCGAGCAAGTTTCTGTAAATAAATTTTCTATAAAGAATGAATAAAGGATTTAATAATGGGTATTTTTGAACGTTATTTATCAGTTTGGGTTGGCTTAAGCATTGTACTTGGTGTGGTATTAGGCTTATGGCAACCTGATGCTTTTCAAGTAATTGCCGACTTTGAGATTGCACACGTTAACATTGTAGTCGCTGTTTTCATCTGGGTGATGATTTATCCCATGATGGTTCAAATTGATTTTTCAGCGATAAAAGATGTTGGTAAAAACCCTAAAGGACTTGTGTTAACTATTGTCATAAACTGGTTGATTAAACCTTTCACCATGGCTGGTTTAGGTTGGTTGTTTTTTAATTTCCTCTTTGCTGATTTAGTTGATCCAGAGTCAGCGCAAGAATACATCGCTGGTATGATTTTATTGGGCGTAGCCCCTTGTACTGCAATGGTATTTGTATGGTCACAGTTAACGAAAGGTGATCCGAACTATACATTGGTTCAAGTATCAGTAAATGATGTGATCATGATCTTTGCTTTTGCACCTATCTCGGCATTTTTACTTGGCGTGAGTGATATTCAAGTACCTTGGGAAACGTTGATGATTTCTGTAGTGCTTTATGTTTTGCTGCCTTTAATTGCAGGAGTAGTGACTCGTAAAATCCTGAATAATGGTAATGGTGAGCAATCATTAAATGATTTGTTATCGAAAATGAAGCCTTGGTCGGTTATCGGCTTGTTAGCGACAGTGGTTTTATTATTTGGTTTTCAGGCCAATACCATAATATCTGAACCTGAAACCATTGGCTTAATTGCCATTCCTCTGATGATCCAAACATACGGTATTTTCATTATTGCGTACTTAGCAGCAAAATGGATGAAACTACCACATAACATAGCGGCTCCTGCATGTTTGATAGGCACATCTAACTTCTTTGAATTAGCGGTTGCGGTGGCTATATCCCTTTTTGGATTACATTCTGGTGCAGCTTTGGCGACTGTAGTAGGGGTTCTTGTTGAAGTGCCTGTTATGTTGTCTTTGGTTTACATTATTAATCGTACTCAGTACTGGTTTAAATAGCATTAGCTTATTTTTTAAATTCATCCATTTTTAGGACTCACTATGCAAACACATCCTTTTGACATTTTATCGCTTGAAAACGGTGCCCAACTTATTTTTACCCCGTGCCCAGGCACGAAAGACTCTACTTTAGCTGAGTCTATTTCAACACTTAAACAAGCAGAAACTCAAATGCTACTTACATTGATGTTTGATGAAGAAATGGAAAAAAATAATGCACTATCTCTCCCCATTGAATGCGAAAAACAAGGAATTGAGTGGGTTCAACTACCCATTTTAGATGATGCAGCCCCAAGCCAAGCCTTTGAATCTCAGTGGGACGCTCAAAAGGCTAACATTTTAGAGGTGATAAATAACAAGGGCACTATTGCAGTTCACTGCAAAGGTGGCTCTGGCAGAACAGGATTAGTGATTGGACTTATACTTTTAGCTTTTGGGTGGTCTGGTGAAAAAGTAATTGAAGCAGTACAGGAAATACGGCCTAAAGCGCTAAAGCACCCAGTACAACTTGATTATTTCAATACTTATTTATAATTTTGAACAACATTTAGGACAGATTTATGACAATTAAAATTGGTATTAACGGTTTTGGCCGTATGGGACGTTTATCAATGCGTGCAGCTTTTGATTGGGATGATATAGAGATTATTCAAATCAATGATCCTGCGGGAAATGCTGAAACACTTGCACATTTAATGACGTTTGATTCAGTACATGGTCGTTGGCATCATGAGGCTACTCATGAGGGGAATTCAATAATCATCAATGGCAGCGCTATACCTTGCACGCAAAACAAAGCCACTCAAGACACTGATTGGTCTGACTGTGATGTGGTTATTGAGGCATCAGGAAAAATAAAAACTAAAGCGTTGTTACAAGCCTATTTAGATCAAGGTGTAA
>MAAE01000070.1 GCA_002162675.1 Colwellia sp. 39_35_sub15_T18
AACGCGCTAAGACGACCAAATCAGCATTTGATTCTTGAATTATTTGCCACACTTTCGCTTCTTGCTCGGGTTTAGTTTCCTTCGTGATTGGCAGATGGTAATAAGGAATACCATGCCATTTGGCGAGGTCTTCTAAATCAGGGTGATTAGAGATGATCGCCGGGATCTCAATATCTAGATCGCCGGTGCGATAACGGTATAATAAGTCATTCAAGCAATGATCGTGCTTTGACACCATGATCACGACTTTGGATTTATACGGACTGGAGGCCAGTTGCCATTGCATGTCAAATTCACTGGCGCGTTGCTCAAACTCTTGACTAAATGCTTCTGCGCTAAAGTCTGTCGCCGTCTCAGCTCTAAATTCTATGCGGATGAAAAAACGATTGACCGCGGTATCATCAAACGAGTGAATTTCATTAATATAGAAACCTTTTTCACACAAAAAACGGGTCACCACATCAACTGTACCCGGTCTACTTGGACAGTCTGCAGTGATAATATGCGTTTGCGATACGGGGTTAATATCGGACATGTTCGATCCTATTTTTGAAGTAAAAACCGCTTAGTGTTAACTGAATAATTTCAACAGAATAGTTTTATGAGTGCAAACCATTGATGTCAACGTAAGCGGCTTTATGATTAGTGATCGCTACCCTTAACGCGCATTGAAACAACAAACAATTTGCGTTAAGGGGCGATTGATCTTATTTAACACTCTGCTTAAAACAGCGTTAAAAAAAAGCTAAACAAGTGTTAAACAATCGTTAGGCCGTATTCTTGGCTACCGTGTTGGATCCATAACCACACATAGTCAGAAAAACTCCGACGGACAATGAGTTGAAACCTGTCTTCGCTAACACGCAAGATATGTGCACCGGTTTTAGCAAACGTGGTACCAACCACTTTACCCACGGGGAAGCTATCAAGGTGTAAATCATAACCGGTCGATTTCTTCATCAAACCGATAACATCTTTGCCGCTCAGTTCAAGCAGGGTTTGCGCGCCACTGATATCGCTGACGGCAAAATGCCCTGTTAAATACGTACGAAGTTTTTGCTCGATCTCAACTTCACTGCCTGAGGCGACAATAATTAACCACTCATCTGGCGCTAACCACATGATCTGCGCTAGGTCACTCTTGGCGCTGCTACACGGCGTAATAGGCAATGCAACGCCTAAGGCTTCTTTTACACCGGCTAAAAATTCAGCATCTGCAGCGTTGCCACGTAAGTTAAGGTGACCCAATAACTTATGCTCATGCAAAACAATGCCACCCGCGCTTGATTGGCCAATTAATTGCTCAAGCTGAGCATGGTGAAGCGGTGATTCTACTTGGATTGAGTTAGACATTTTGACGGTCTCCCTTTGGATCATAAAATACTGGGCTGCAAATTTCAGCTTCAACGGTGGTGCCATCACTTAATGGCAAAAAGACACTGTCGCCCTTGCGGCTAATGCCGCCTTTAACGACTGCTAAAGCAAAAGAATAGCCCATGCACGCACTGTAATAACTTGAGGTGACATGGCCAACCATCTTCATTGGGATGGACTGATTTTTCTCAAAGACAATTTGCGCACCTTCTGGCAGGACAAATTTTGGATCTTTAGGTTTCAAACCCACCATTTGTTTACGATCGTCACGTTTATTGTCAAAGCGAGTCCAAGAGCGTTTACCAATAAAGCTAAACTCTTTCTTCTTACCAACCACCCAGTCCATGTCTAAATCTTGTGGCGTCACCGAGCCATCAGTGTCTTGTCCGACAATGATAAAGCCTTTTTCTGCCCGTAAAATATGCATGGTTTCGGTGCCATACGGGGTGATATTAAACTCTTCACCGGCCGCCATCACGGCTTTCCACGCATGCATACCATAGTTAGCTTGCACGTTAATTTCAAACGACAATTCGCCGGTAAACGAGATACGGAAAATGCGTGCTTTAACACCCGCAACCGTTGCCGCGCGCCAGTCCATGTACTTGAAACTGTCATTACTGACATCAATGTCACAGATTTTCTCTAATACTTTACGAGCATTAGGTCCTGATATGGTCATGGTTGACCAATGATCTGTCACGGTTGAGAAATACACTTCCAGCTCAGGCCACTCGGTTTGATGCCATAATTCTAACCATTGCAATACGCCCGCCGCGCCGCCTGTGGTGGTGGTCATGATAAAACGGTTGTCGTCAAGACAGACGGTAACGCCATCATCAAAGACCATACCGTCTTCTTTACACATCACTCCGTAGCGACATTTCCCTACGCCTAACTTGCTCCATGGGTTGGTATACACACGGTTTAAAAATTCGCGTGCATCTTTGCCTTGGATATCAATTTTACCTAAGGTGGATGCATCCAAAATGCCGACACTGTTACGCGTCGCCAAACACTCACGTTCCAGTGACTGTTGCATGGTTTCACCGGGCTGTGGGAAATACCATGGGCGTTTCCATTGGCCAACATCTTCAAACTCGGCGCCATTGTCTAAATGCCATTTATGCATAGCGCTAAAACGGGCGGGATCAAACAGGTGCTTTACATCAGCCCCAGCTAAGGCACCAAACGTGGTGGGGGTATACATAGGACGGAAGATAGTCGTGCCGGTTTCAGGAATAGTTTTACCTAACGATTTAGCGGTGATCGCCATACCGTTGATATTACCTAACTTACCCTGATCGGTACCAAAACCTAACGCCGTGTAACGTTTAACATGCTCGATAGACTCGAACCCTTCACGGTTTGCCAGTTCGATACCGGCCGCCGTGACATCATTTTGATAATCGACAAATTGCTTCGGCGCTCGACTGGTTTTTTTACTGTGCGGTATGTGGAACAGTGCCATAGACGCATCTTCTTGTGGGTCGCTGGTTTTTGGCGATTTCCCCGCATAACGTCCTTCACCTTTACCCGCGGCTTGTGCCGCGACAGCGCCGGTGGTGAAACCATCACTGATCACTTTTGACAAGGCGTAAACGCCTTCAAGTCCACCGCAACTGTGTTGCTGTTGCACGGTATCACCGGGTACAAAGCCAGCAATATCCTCGTTCCATACCGGACGAGAGCCGGTATGTGATGACAAATGAATAACAGGGCTCCAACCACCCGAGCTGGCAACCGTATCACAGACAAAATGTTTCGCTGGGCCAGTAACACTATGGTTACTCGCATTGATTGGCGCAACATCAACGCCTTTAACGCGTTTGCTACCTTTGACGTCGATAACGCCATGGCCAAAGATGATATCGATGCCCAGTTTTCTGACTTTATTGACCAAGTCGCCATTGGACGTGCTGCGCGTATCAACGATAGCCACCACTTTACGACCGGCTTGATGCCAATCAATCGCCGTTTTATACGCATTATCATTGGTGGTCATTAACACCAGTTGATTGCCCGGCACGACATCATAGCGATTAATGTAGGTAGACACCGCATTGGCTAACATACAGCCTGGTACGTCATTGTTACCATAAACCAATGGACGCTCATGGGCACCCGTGGCCAAAATAACCTGCTTTGCTCTCACTTTGTGCACGCGTTGACGGGTGCTTTGCAGTTGATGCTCACCTAAATGGTCGGTGCGACGCTCATTAATACCCACCAGGTTATGGTCGTAATAACCAAAAACCGTACTGCGAGGTAATAACATGACGTTGTCCATATCGCTAAGCTGTGCGACGGTTTTTTCCACCCATTGGCTAGGGTGCTGACCATCGATTTGCTGGGTAGAGCATAATAAACTGCCACCAAATTCATTTTGTTCATCACTGATGATAACCCGTGCGCCAGTTTGCGCAGCAGATAATGCGGCCGCTAACCCAGCAGGGCCACCGCCAACAATCATCACATCACAATGATGGTGCATTTTGTCATAACTGTCAGGATCGCTTTGTTGTGGACTCGCCCCCAAACCAGCGCCTTTGCGAATTAAGTGCTCATAAGACATCCATAACGACTGTGGAAACATGAAGGTTTTATAATAAAACCCTGGCGGCATCATCGAGCCACCCAGTTTGCCGACCGTGCCCATTAAATCGAAATCAACATTGGGCCAACCGTTGGTTGAGCTTGCTGTTAAGCCTTGATACAGGTCAGTTTGTGTCGCGCGCGGGTTAGGAATAGTTGTCGCTTGCGTTGAGCCAATTTGAAAAATGGCATTGGGCTCTTGCGAGTCACTGGTAATGATGCCGCGAGGACGTGAGTACTTGAAACTACGCCCAACCACATCAACACCATTCGCTAACAAGGCTGATGCGACCGTATCGCCTTCAAAACCTTTATATTCTTTGCCGTTAAAGCTAAAGGTTAAGGTGCGGTTGCGATTAATGCGTTTGCTGCTTCCAGCGATTCGATTAACTTGGCTCATGATTGGCCCTCTTCACTAGCGGTAACACTGGGCTTTAGGCCCATTTTGTAGGTTTCCATGATTTCATAGGTCACGGTATTTCTGGTTGCGTTAAAATATTTTCGACAACCGGCCGCATGCAGCCACATCTCGTGATGTAAACCGCGCGGGTTTTTACGGAAAAATAAGTAATGTGCCCATTGCTCATCACTTATTTCTTCGGGTTGTAGTGGGCGCACGATATGAGCTTGTCCCGCAGGACTAAACTCTTCTTCTTCGCGCATCTCTTCACAATAAGGACAGTGGATAAGTAACATAATAAATTCCTCTTAGTGCGCAACACCGGCAGCGCCGTGTTCGTCAATTAATTCGCCGGATGAAAAGCGGTCGATGCTAAAGGGTTTCGCTAACGGGTGTGGCTCATCGTGGGCGATAGTATGGGCAAAAACATGCCCTGCGCCAGGCGTGGCTTTAAAACCACCGGTGCCCCAACCACAGTTAAAATACAGCCCTTTGATGTGCGTTTTTGAAATAATAGGACAGGCATCTGGGCAGGTATCAACCACACCACCCCACGCGCGGTTAAGGCGCACACGACTGAAAATGGGAAACATTTCGATAATGGCTGCAATGGTATGCTCAACCACATTAAATGAGCCACGCTGACCATAACCGGTATAACCATCGATACCCGCACCGATGACCAAGTCACCCTTATCGGACTGACTGACATAACCGTGTACATGGTTTGACATGACCACGGTATTTAAAATTGGTTTTAAGGGCTCTGATACCATGGCTTGTAATGGATGAGATTCAAGAGGTAATTCCATGCCCACCATTTTGGCTATGACACTTGAGTTACCTGCGGCCACACACGCGACTTTATTGGCAGAGATAAAGCCACGGTTGGTTTCAACCCCTTCCACCGCGCCGTCTTTACGACGAATGCCAGTGACTTCGGTTTGTTGTAATAAATCAACCCCTAAGCCATCCGCAGCACGGGCAAAACCCCAGGCAACGGCGTCGTGACGAGCCGTACCGGCACGTGCTTGCCATGAAGCGCCCATGACGGGGAAACGTGCATTGGTAGAGCAATCTAAAATGGGCACCATTTCTTGCACTTGTGCGGTGGTCAATACTTCACCATCAATGCCGTTAAGACGGTTAGCATTCACGCGACGTTCAATATCACGCATGTCTTGTAGCGTGTGACCTAGGTTTAATACACCGCGTTGACTAAACATCAAGTTATAGTTCAGCTCTTGTGCCAAGCCTTCCCATAGTTTTAATGAGTGTTCATATAAGTGTGAGGCTTCGTCCCATAAATAGTTTGAACGAACAATGGTGGTATTACGCGCGGTATTACCGCCGCCCAAATAGCCTTTTTCAATTACCGCAATGTTGGTGATGCCATGTTCTTTGGCTAAATAATAGGCGGTTGCGAGACCATGTCCACCACCGCCTATGATCACAACGTCATAGTGTTTTTTCGGGGTAGGATTACTCCAAACCCGTTGCCAATTCTCGTGGTAACTTAACGAGTGTTTTAATAAACCAAATCCTGAATATTGTTGCATGGTATGACCTTTTTCTAAATTGTATTATTGGCTAAACAAGGAGAGCTAAGCCGCTTCTAAGCCGCTTAGCTCTCAGTCGGGTTACCTAGCGGTAGACCGGATTTTTTTCACATAAGTCCAATACTTTGTTTCGCACGTCATCAATCACTTGTTCATTGCTGATGTCATCTAACACATCACAAATCCAACCGGTTAATGCCGCCGCTTCTTCACGTCCAAAACCACGACTGGTGATGGCAGGGGTGCCGATACGCAGGCCACTGGTGACAAACGGGGATTGTGGATCGTTCGGTACTGAATTTTTATTGACCGTGATATTGGCGCGGCCCAGCGCAGCATCGGCGTCTTTACCGGTAATGCCTTTATCGATTAAATCCAATAAAAATAGGTGATTGTCAGTACCACCAGAGACCACGTTATAACCGCGTGCTTGGAATGTTGTTGCCATCTCACGGGCATTGTCGATAACCTGTTGCTGATACTCGACATACCCTTCAGATAAGGCTTCTTTAAAACAAATCGCTTTGGCAGCAATCACGTGCATTAACGGTCCACCTTGACCGGCTGGGAATACCGCTGAGTTTAATTTTTTGGCCAGCTCGTCATTTTGTTTAGCAATAATTAACCCGCCACGAGGACCACGTAATGTTTTGTGCGTCGTAGTGGTTACCACATCGGCAATAGGGACAGGGTTAGGATATAACCCGGCAGCGACCAAGCCAGCAACGTGCGCCATATCGACAAAAAGCCACGCGCCAATGCTGTCAGCAATGTCACGAAAACGCTGCCAGTCAACCACACGTGAATAAGCAGAAAAGCCAGCAATGATCATTTTTGGTTGATGTTCTTTGGCTAAAGATTCCACTTGGTCGTAATCAATTTCACCCGTTGCTTCATTTAAACCGTATTGCACTGCGTTATAAATTTTACCGGAAAAGCTTACTTTAGAGCCATGAGTCAAATGACCACCATGAGCCAAACTCATGCCCAGGACTGTTTCACCTGGCTTGAGCAAGGCCATAAAGACCGCTGCGTTGGCTTGTGAGCCAGAATGAGGTTGCACATTGGCGTAATCAGCACCGAATAATTCTTTGGCACGATCAATAGCGAGCTGTTCAATCACATCGACGTGTTCACAGCCGCCGTAATAACGTTTACCGGGATAACCTTCCGCATATTTGTTAGTCAGTTGACTGCCTTGGGCTTGCATCACGCGTGCACTGGTATAGTTTTCTGAAGCG
>MAAE01000002.1 GCA_002162675.1 Colwellia sp. 39_35_sub15_T18
TAACTTATCAAAACGTCCAGTTGGTTAAGCTTTTTGGCTGAACCCCTTGGAACTGGAGCGCATTGTATAGATTTCTTTGGGTGGGTCAACCCTTATTTTCAATCTTTTATTTGAACGAACATAAATTGAACTAAACGTTTGAATTACGGACTAACTAGCAGGGTAAAAGTTGTATTTACAATAATTAGGGCTTTTAAAAGTATCCATTTAGAGTATTGTAGAGTCAAAACCACATGGATGATGATTTAATATATTAATAGCTATGAGACAATCCAATGAAGTATTTAGTTGTATTATTGTGTATCACTTTCAGTATCAATCTTTCTGCGAAAAATCCTGCTAACTTTTCAGTTCCCTTACAACAAGAACAGTTTATTGCTGATCTTTTTGAGCAATTAGTTAAGCGGCAAGTAAATAGTAGCGTTGCCATTGAACGCAGTGTTAGTACATTACTTAAAAACTATCCCGAAAAAATTGATATCGTTTTAAAGGTAGCAATTAATAGCTATCCAGATGAATACAAACAGATAATGTGCGGGGCACTAAGAGCCGAACCTGCTTTAACCAGTGATGTTGTTGAAATAATGTTAAATGCCAACGTTACTGATAGCTCACAAGTAGTCAGCATAGCAATGACAGAAGAACCTGCCTACGCTAAAGAAATTGTTAGCACCGCCGCTTTACAAAAACCAAATGAGATTGAGAACATAGTTCGAGTGGCTATCCTCATCGAACCTGTTATCGCTAAAAAGGTTGTTGATGACACGATGCTTAGTTACCCTGAAAAACTACTAGATATCCTTACCGTGGCAATCAAGGCTCTGCCCAATCAAGTGTCAAGTATTGTCAGCAATACCATCAAGCTATTTCCTAATAATGCTGAAGAGGTAGTTAGTACCGCTGTTAGTTCAACAAATGGCAAAAGAGCGCGTGAAATAATTGAAACGGCTATTCATTCAGGTGTTTCAGAAGAACAAGCAACAGCAGCAGCTATTGCGGGTGGTGCCAGTTCAGCTGATATTGCAGGCCTGTAGCGCAATTTTTATTACCTAGTTACTACACCATATCTGCAAACGGGTTTTCAGTTGGCAGAGCAACCGCATGTTTAAACTCTGCGAAGCTTAAGCTTTCATCATTGATGTTAATTGCATTTTCATCGAGTAAGCCTTCACCAAATTTGTAGATGATATTAAACTCACCTTGATTAGCACGCGTTCGATAAACCTCTTGTGCTTGTTCAACAAGTATTAGCTTTTGTTGATATTCATTCATTGCTTGTTCACCATAACGCTTAGCCATCATAGCTAACGTTACTTTTGGTGAAAATACGGCAGCAGTCGCGTTATTACCTCCAAAACCTTTTGAGTTGATAAAAGCTACGTCCATGTCGCCACAATGCCAGTGTTCGGTGGCAATATTTAAACGAGCGTTGTGCACATCATCAGCAACTTTATCAATGGTGGTCACGCCGGGCATAATGTTATCGTTAAATATACCTAATGCCATCGCCATTTGATCGCCACTAGCAGGGCCAATAGTATGACCGACAAACGCTTTTGGTGCCGCAACAGGCCAGTTGTTAATATCAAAACTTTCGGCAATACGATCATAAATTAATGACTCGGTAACACGATTTTGCGGTGTACTTGAGCCATGAGCTAAAATAAAACTGCGCTCTTGTAATGACTTTTTACCCAAAATACTTCTGGCTAATGCCACAGATTTTGCCATGGTGATATAATTACCTGGTCCTGGTGCGGTGATGGATTTTTTATAACCATCAGCATTAACAAAAACATCGGCAACTGATGCCATAATTTTTGCACCCATTTCCATTGCTAGAGCATCATCCATCAACACAACGAATTGCGCACCTTCGCCAATAGTAAAACCACAGTTTTCACCAAACGGGCGACTAGTGCGGCGATGGTTTGCTTTATCACTCTTATCGAGCTTTTTCAAACCTTCTTCGTTGGCTAAGGCGCTCATATTACCAAAACCTTCAATAATTTCTGGGGTGATTGGCGCTTCAGCGCTACCAACAACGGCGACACGAATTCGACCTGCCTGCATATCTTGCACCGCAGAGCGCAAGTTATATAAAAACGTGGCACAAGCGCCCGATGAAGAAAATGTGGTGCCAACATTGCCAGTCACATAGGCATTAATAAAGTCGGTCGACATGGTATTTAACCCTAACGCTAACTGTTTAGTGCTAACACGAGAGCCTGCTAGACGACTTTTCAATAAACCACCTAAACCTTCTTGTTGCATTTGTCCAACAACAGAGGCTGAGTATGTACCTACTTGATCAGGGCTGATTTTATCCAAAATAGCATCCCACTCAAGACCTGTTGAGCGAATAGCATCGGTAGCGGCAAAAATAGTGGCTTGTAAACCACGCGGTTGATAACGGCTGTTATAAAGAGCACCCGGCTCAAAACCTGTTGGCATTTGCCCTGCCGCTTTTATTGGGTTGTCACGATAGGCATCATGAGAAATGGTCAAGTGCTCTGGAATTTCAACGCTAACTTTACCTTCACCTATGTCAGTCACTTGCCAAGCATGAGGTAATGGGTGCGGTAATTCTTTTGCACGTAATTCAAAGCAAATATTTTTATCGATGGGCCGAACGTGCATTTTTTGGTGCCAATGCGTGGCATCAACATCAAAATGATTTTTCTCAATTTTTCGAATTAACGTGCCAGCAAGTATTTGCTGACCTAATTTAGCCTCCACCTCACTCGGTACAATGGCATTACCTTGCTGATCAACCAAAAGCCCATTTTTTAAGGAAACTAACTTCATTAAGCTGGCTAGTCCTAAAAAGGTTTCTTCACGTGCTTGTGCATTAATTTTATCAATAACAATGCGGCGAAAACCTTGATGAAATGAAGTGCGACCCGAGGCGTTGATACCGCCCATGCCAATAACTACTGGTAATGATGTCATGAAAAAACCTAATCTAACTATAAATATTGAATCTAATGGAGTAAGTCTATAGTTTAGAAAAAGAAAATAATAAGCAATACTGGCCATAAAATATGCCATAATGGCCAAATGTAGACATGGATATATATAATAAGAGCATGGCAATAAATAAAAATAATGACGCTCAGCTAAAGCAGTTACAGGTTGGTTTAGTCATTTATCAACATGTGTTAGCAACAAGCTTAACTTTGCCGCTAGAAATGTTATCCGCTGGAGAAGCATTTGCGCGTCGCTATGATAAATCAACAATAAAACTGCAAACGCAATTAGTCAGCCAAGAAAATAAAGCGATTACCTCACGTGCTGGCATACAATTTTTACCCGACATAACGTTGAACAATCTAAGGGTTAATGAAACATACCTACCCGATATTATTTTAGTGCCAAGTTTATGGCGCAACCCTAGGCCAGTACTAAAAAAACACACTAAGCTAATTGCTTGGCTAAAACACTGCTGGCAACAAGGTGCAACGTTACTAGGTGTTGGTACGGGGGTGTGTTTTCTGGCTGAGTCTGGTTTGCTTGATGATCATAGCGCTACCACGCATTGGCATTACGTCGAACAGTTTAAACGTGATTATCCTAAAGTTGAGCTTAAGCCTGACTTTTTCATTACCCAATCTGAGCGTATTTACTGCGCAGCTAGCTTAAATGCTCTCGCTGATATAATAGTACATATCATCAGCCAAACTTATGGTCGAGCAGCCGCACAAAATGTCGAGCGTAATTTTTCTCATGAAATAAGAAAGCCCTACGAAGAGCAGCGTTATTTAGAAGGCGCAGTAGACCGGCATGCGGATGAATTGATAGCACAAATTCAGTTTTGGTTACGCACTAATTTAAGTAGTGACATTAGTTTGGCTGAATTAGCACAACAATTTGGCTTAAGCCAGCGCTCTTTTAGTCGACGTTTTAAAATAGCTACAGGCATTAGAGCGACCGAGTACTGGCAGCAGCTACGCATAGAAACCGCTAAAGATTTACTTGCGGCAAGCAATTTAACGATTCAAGAAATTGCTTACCATGTTGGTTACCAAGATCAAGGCCATTTAACGCGCTTATTCAAGCAAAACTTAACCTTAACGCCTAAAGACTATCGCGCCATGGTTAGAAAGAAGTTATTTAGTCAAAATTAATAATGATCAAAGTAACAGCAAACACTTGTCAGATTAGTTAAGCTTAGGCAAAATGAGCCAGCCTAAATTAAACTACTAAATAAAACTACCGAGAACAAAATGAGCGAACAATTATCAACCACCCTATCTATTGCACAAAAGCAGATCAACCAAATGCTAACCATGCAAGATGCCATGAACAGCAGAGTCAGCGAAACTTGGCGCGAAAATGGCTATGAATGGTATCGTGCTATTTGGGTAGAATGCGCTGAAATGCTAGATCATCATGGTTGGAAATGGTGGAAGCATCAAGAGATTGACATCGCTCAAGTGCAACTAGAATTAGTTGATATTTTTCATTTTGGCTTAAGTTTACGTTTAATGTCGGGTGAAAGTGTTGAACAAATTTCACGCCAGCTGGCCAAAGAGCTTCATCAAGGCACGGCAGAAGATGATTTTAAAATTGCTTTAGAGAATTTAGCTTCCGCAGCGGTAACTCATAAAGCCTTTGACGCTAAAGCATTAGCTGACTGTATGTCGTTAATGAATATGGATTTAGATGAATTATTTCGTCAATACGTTGGCAAAAACACCTTAAACTTTTTCCGTCAAGATCATGGCTATAAAGAAGGTAGTTATATCAAAATTTGGCACGGTGAAGAAGACAACGAAGTATTAGCTAACTTAGTTAAGACGATGGACACCGGTGCTGATGATTTTCAGCACCAACTATACGTAGCACTGGAAGCAAAATACCCAAGCGCATAACTAATAGTTACGAGTGACTAGTGTCGAGTTACGAATGGTGCAACTCGACACTTAAATTCTCTATTTTAATTCTCTGCTTTAATTCTTTGGCACAAATTCTGCTTAATTCAGTATTAAGTAAGCGCTTTATTCATCATGATGAGTAAAGCGTCAAGAATTTGAACTGCCGGAGATGTTTATGGAACTTATTTTATTTGCTTTAATCAGCCTAATTGTCATTGTTGGTGTTTTAGCAAGCCGTTTAAATGACAATAGTTTTCCCTTCCCTTTTGATAGCAAGCCTGCCGTTTTTACTCCTGCAGAAAAAAACTTCCAAAATTTAGTTGAGCAAGCAATGGGGAATAAATACCGTATTATTAACCGAGTAAAACTGTCGGATATAGTCACCATTCGCAATGGTGTTTCAAACCGAGCCAGCCAAAGCGCTGCTACTAATGCCGAAGGTAAATACTTAGATTTCGTTATTTGCGAACGCACTTCAATGAAATTATTAGGGACAATTGACCTAGTTGACACACAAGGTAAGGGTTACAAAATCAAAAAAGATTGGTTTGTCAGTGGCGCACTTGAAGCCGCGGCCATTCCACACCTGCGTATCAAGGTAAAAGCAAATTACACTTTGGATGAAATAAGAGCCTGTATTAATTCTCGCTTGTTGGGAAATCGCTCACCGCTACCGAAAGTAAAAGGTAAAATAATCCCTGCCCCTTTAGTAAAAGCAAGACCAAGAACAACAGGTGCTTTAACGCCTGCCGCAGCTAAAGCTGAATTAGCACCACAAATGGCTAGACAACTATCAGGACAAAGCATAGCAGCCTTGCCTCATTAATTTATTAGCACAACACCATTGAAAGGATATTAATCCTTTCTTGCTTTATAACAATAAGACTTTCAAGCTATAATCTTCCCCATTAAAGCTATTTAAAGAGAATTAAAATGAAAGCAGGTATTATTGGCGCTATGGAGCCAGAAGTTGCTATTTTAAAAGCAAAATTAAGCAACTGTGAAGCAAGCACTTATGCGGGCTATACTTTTTATCAGGGCCAGCTTGACGATAATGAAGTCGTTATTGTGCAATCAGGTATCGGTAAAGTTGCCGCAGCCTTAGCAACGGCAATACTCATTGATAGGTTTCAGCCCGATTATATCGTCAATACCGGCTCTGCCGGTGGCTTTGAGCCAAGTCTAAAAGTCGGAGATATTGTGGTGAGCTCAGAGGTACGCTATCACGATGTTGACCTCACCGTTTTTGGTTATGAAATAGGACAATTACCGGCAAACCCAGCCGCTTATATTCCTCATAAAACCTTAGTCGCCGCAGCTCAAACAGGTATTGATAAACTAGAAAACATTCAAGCTATGGTAGGTTTAATCACCACTGGTGATACTTTTATGACCAAAGAAGATGATATCGCTAAAGCGCGTGCCAATTTCCCCACCATGGCGGCGGTAGAAATGGAAGGCGCGGCTATTGCTCATACTTGTCACCAGTTTGAAACTCCCTTTGTGATCATTCGTTCACTTTCTGATATTGCCGGTAAAGAATCACCCACCTCATTTGATGAATACCTAGAAACAGCGTCAGTTAATTCATCACAATTAGTCCTTAATATGCTCAATGCACTTAAAGGTAAGAGCCTAAGCTAGCGCTTAATAGGTTGCTATAATAAACAATGACTGATTTACCAAACCTTTCATCTTTTAGTTATCAATTGCTGATCCTGCTAACAGCGATGATCTGTAAAGGCGTTATCAGTCATTTCATCAGCCATGAACCGTTACGTTTTTTTCAATTTTATTGCCAAAAGCTCGGTGATAAAGTGAATAAATCACAAAATAGCCCGCAGCAGAAAACTATCTCTGGTTTAGTGGCTATTATCATTACCTTAGCACCCATTGCGGTAATTTTATGGTTATTTGAAGCCTTTATTGCCGTAGATTTTATATGGCAGACATCTTTACTTTATCTTGCTGTCGGCTCTTTTGGTTTGTCCCAAGTTAACAAGTCTATTGCTCAAGCGATTGTCGCTAAACAAAGTTACTTAGCTAAACAAACCCTAAAACTTTGGCTTTTAAGGGAAACAGAGCCCTTATCAAGTTTAGGATTGAGCAAAGCCGCTATTGAAATGAAATTACTACGTACTTTACAGCAAGGTTATGCGGTTGCGGTTATTTTTCTGGTTGCAGGGCCTTTAGCGGCAATATTGTTTAGGTTATTACTGGAAATGCATTATTATTGGAATACTAAACTTGAAAAATTTAGTCACTTTGGTCTGCATAGCAAATTAACAGTAAACCTGCTGCAATGGTTACCCGTCAGAGTATTTTCACTATTATTGCTTTTCACCTGCATAGGTAAAAACTTTTTGCTTTTTTGGCGATTGAGCAAAAAACATTTTTTCCGATTAGACAATAATATCGCCTTATTACTATTAGCACTTTCTTTAGAAGTAAAACTTGGCGGCGTCGCTATGTATGCTAATACGGATGGCGTTAATACTAAGCTCTATAAAGTAAGCTTTAATGATTTAGCCAGACAACCACAAGTCACTGATATTATTCATGCTAACAATAAAATCACTTATCTAATCAGTTTTAGCTTAGCCTTTCTCATACTCATTGCATTAGCCATAGAATTCATTACTGCCAGCATTTAGTAAACTGATAAAATTTATTGTAAACTAACTGTGTATAAATACTTCTAATCGCTATTTTTGAGAATGTCCATGTTAAAAATCAAAAGTGTACTTACCTTAGTATTGAGTTTATTTACCTTTGCTGTTTTTGCCGGTGCAACACCACAAATTTCACAGCAAGATTTAATCACCGCGTTTAATAAGGGAGCTGCTAATATGGTGATATTAGATGTTCGCTCTGCAGATGAATATCAACATGGTCATATTGCTGGCGCCATTAATATGAGTTATGACACCGTTGAAGAAAATTTAAGTCAATTAACACAATACAAAAAAAGCACGCTAGTGGTTTATTGTCGCTCTGGTCGTCGAGCAGGTATTGCTGAGCATATTCTTAGCTCAAATGGTTTTAATGATATACGACACCTAACGGGTGACATGAATAGCTGGGTTGAGGCCAAGTTACCGGTTGTTAACAACAAACCTGCTCACAAGTAACCTATAAAAATGAATGAACTTTTATACTGGCTAGATCTTTTTGGCATCATAGTGTTCGCCCTTTCAGGGGCACTGATGGCAGGCCGCTATAAATTAGATCCGTTCGGCGTAGTGGTACTTGCCGCTGTTACGGCCATTGGCGGTGGTACTATTCGTGATGTTATTCTACAAACCCCAGTATTTTGGGTAGTTCAACCCTATTATCTTTATATAATTTTAGTGACAGCACTACTGACTATTATTTTAGTTCGCCAACCTAAACGTATTCCCAAACGCTTTTTACTTATTGCTGATGCTTTTGGTTTAGCTTTATTTGCCGTGGTGGGAACACAAAAATCTTTATCATTAGGTGCACCTTTTTCTGTCGCGATAGTCATGGGCACTATTACCGGTGTTGCCGGAGGCATGATCCGCGATGTACTGTGTAATGTTATTCCGATGATTTTACGACAAGAAATATACGCGTTGGCGGCAATGTTAGGCGGTGGTTTATTTATCGGGTTACGCTATTTAGCTTGGTCTGAAAATGAAGCCACCATTGTCGCGGTATTAGGGGCATTACTCTTAAGACTAGCCGCTATTTATTGGCAAGTTTCACTGCCAGCATTTCATATTAACGACAAAGAAAAGTAATCCAATTCGTAACTATTCACCACCGAGCCGCGATGCTTCACAGAGGGCTCTTCGAGCCAACACCTAGATTTTATTATACTCGGTGTTCTCGTGCTGCTGCATTTTAAGCGGCATAAATACCCCAATTCAAATATTACTGCTGTTCAAAAACGTGGAGCATATCTTGATACGTTTTATCGTACCAGCCCTCTGCAACAATTATTGCGGGTAAAGCTTCAACCTCAACAACACCACTGTTGGCGGTTTTAGCTGATTCATCATAAACAGATAAGATATTTTTGATCACTATCGGTTGCGCTTTGAGTTTAAGCTTTTCAACAACAAGCTTAGTGCCACCTTCAAAGGTTCCTATACTTCCTGATTGTGAACGCGTCCCTTCTGGAAATATAATCACTTTTTTGCCTTTACAAGCTCGCACATCTTTAAGCAATTTGATAATAGCTCTTTTGTCTTGTTGATCAACGGTAATATGCCCCACGCGCTCAACAATACCGGAAATAGGCCACTTATCCATAATACCTGTGCGCCCAACAAAGCGAACATCATTGCCAATAACTTCTTCTAGGATAAAAATATCGGTCATGCTTTGGTGGTTAACAATTAAAATATCGGTATCGTTATCAATAGTGCCAGTTAAATTTACGGTAGCTCCCGCGTTTCTGACAATTTTAATACTGAAAAAACGGCGTAAACGATTAAAGATTCTCCCATGACGCTGGCAAAGAGAAAGCGCAATAGACTCCGCCGCTATTGCTAAATAAACTTTATATTTTTTAAGGGTAAAGAACAGCATAAACTAGATATAAATAGGCTTAGTCGCAAGTTAAGCTTCAATTCCCCAACCGTCGCTATAGCCAGAAAACTTGGTCGCTATTTGCTCAAAATCTGCTTCTTGTTTCACTATGCCCTCATGGCTTGGCAACATAGCTATCGTACAATCCACATCCCAAACATTTGGTGTTTCATCTTCATGAACCGTCACTTTTATTGCCGACATATTTTCTGCAATAAAATCAGCCATAGCCTGTGCTTGAGCTTGTTGCTCAAATAAATGAAAAAACACCACATCGTGACTGACACTCAGATCTATACCTGCTTGCTGCATTTCAGCTAATACTTGACCTGTTTCATCTGCGGGAAAGCTCATATAAATTTTCTCTTTTCTTAGTTTAAGCGTGAGTGAGTGTACGAAATTTAACGGACAGTATTATAAACAGTGAATTGCAGCTTGAATAGTTTTTTGAATATTTTTGTTAAATTGACTAAAACGAACAACGATTTTGTTGGCATTGTGCCAATAAAGATTGCTGTTGTGTATATTCTTGCTGACAAGAGTTACTAGTAAGCTGGGAATCTTTGTTTTGTCCGGCAACTTTTAATAAAATCGCGGCGCCTTTAGTATTCACAGATACAATACAGCCGACATTTTGGCTATGAGTGTGTACTAAAAAGCATTGTTTATCTGTTTCACAGCCTTGATTATCCATAATAATGGTTTGCTGCGACTGCTCCGCTGTAGTTAATGGTGTTTTTAGCCGCGCTAACCGTTTATTTTTATCTGCCTCTTTAGCTTGTTGCTGGCGAACTTCTTGTTCAAGCTGAGCTTTTAATTTAGTGGTAGCTGCTTCATTTTCTTTTAATAAGTAACCTAAAAATAATAACACTACTAAAAAAGCACCTAGCACCATAACCGTAATAGTTAGCCACTTAAAAGCAGTTCGATAAAACATCAGTAAGCAGATGTTCTGGTAATGTTAGAGGTTGGGTACTGCGCTAACATGCTGGCAACAGCTTGCTGAATTTTTTCATTACTTTTGGCACTGTTATCTTTGTCTTTAATATTTAACGGATAAACACTACGCCAAACCGAGCGTTGTTTTTTAGGATCAACTAAATCTAAAATAAGGCTGCCATGAGTCGCTGTTGCATAGCGATTACTCGTTTTCCATGTTGTGGCACGCAAACAATACTGGCAAAAATGTACCACTTCATTGTAGTTTGAATAATCACTTCGACTACCATTCAACAAATAATAAGTCACAATAACATCGGCTTGTTCAGGTGCTGTGTAACTAAAGTTTTTTTTCGCCATCATACGTTCAATGGCTATTTCAATGGCATTACGACGGCTATCTAATAAACTCTGAGTGTCACTAAAAGCAGAATTGCGATCGTAAAGGCTATAACTTTGCACCGCAGAAAAATCAAAACTGTCATGATAAACAACGCCAGCATCCTCATTGATTGAACAAGCGTTTAACAGCAGAGATAAAATGCCAATAGCTAAGTTTTTAAACATGTTACTTATAAATGGTGAAAAACGTACCTTAGCCTAACAAGTTCTGAATTAGTTATAAAGCACTGACCTTAAATGCTAGATAAGCAAATCTATATTAATTTGTTCAAATGTTACAACCTGACCACCGAATTCGTTAGCAAAGGCTTGTGCATCATGCTCTTGGCTAAAACTTGCCAGTGTTTTCCCCATCGCGCCTGTTTTTTCTGAGCCTGCAACATACCAGGCAATTTTAGCATCAATAAAATATTTATCATCAATGCTGTCACTACCCCATGGCATTTTGCTCATGTCATGCACTAACATTTGCGCAACATTACGCTGGTTTTCTGGATCTAAATAATAGCTAAACATATCGCGTGTTGAACAAAACTTGAATACTTTATCGCCCAGTTCTTTACGGAAAACCTCACCCTTGGGGCCATCAAAACGGGTAATTAACATGCCACATAAATGACATTCATCACTTGATTCCATCGCCACCGCTTGCTGAATCACTTGTCTTTGCTTTTCATGGTCAGAGCAGGCGATTAAGCTAGTTAACACTAATGTAGAAGCAATAATTAAGGCTAATAATTTATAGGGTTTCATCGGGAAATACTCTTGGTAAATGGATTAAAGTTTCTTTTTCTTAAAAATAAAAATAGCTAACATTAAGGGGAGAACAACCCAAGCTGCTAAGACTGCAATTAACTGAGTTTGAGACAAGCTAGCATTAATTGCTGCTGCTAATGCGCCATTAACGCCACTAGCATCAAGTCCTGACAAGTTTATTAACCGAAAAACATCAGCTGGATTTAACATCATTAGTTGCGTCAAACCTTGCTGGCTAACGCCTTCTTCAACCCCCACTAATAACGCAAGTAGGGCTAAGTCAAACGCTAAAGCGAATAAAAACCAAGTGATCAATGCAAAGCCTGCTGCTTTTGATTTCTCACTCACTGATAAGCTGATCAAATAAGCAATAGCGGTAAAACTTAGTCCTAATAAAATTGCACTGAAAATGAATAAGCCAAAAGCGCTAAAAATATCAGCGTCGCCAAGCTGAAAATACAACAGCAGCGCGGAGGCACCAAAACCAAGTAAAGTAGCCAGCGCGATAATACCGCCCTGGCCAATAAATTTACCTAACAGCAATTGGCTTTTGCTTAACGGATACGTCAGTAATAATAGTAAGGTGCCACTTTCTTGCTCGCCAACAAAACTGTCATAGCTAAGTAATAACGCGATTAGCGGAATAAGAAACACCGCCAGGCTGGCTAAGCTTGCTACCGTTGTTGAAAGCGATGCCACGCCAAGCACACCTGAAGCAGCTGCGCCAAAATAAGTTAAGCCAACAGAAAGTAGTGCAAAAATTAGGGTAATCGAGACTAACCAACGATTTCGTAAACCATCATGAAATTCTTTATTGGCAACGATAAATATTTGTTTCATTAGCCTTGCCCTTTCTTGACTTGCTTAGGTTGTGAAAGCCCATGTTTTGATAGCTCATCCTCCGAGAGCTTATGTTCTAAAAGGAAGTGCTGATAAACTTGCTCTAAATTAGCGGCTTCAACATGAATATCATTCAAGCCATCTAAGCTCAATAATTCTTTTAATACCATTAACTTTTCATGCTCCGGCACCATCAAGGTTTGTTGGCAGCTTGACGATAAAAAACCATTAAGTTTAGTGTTTGCTGCCACAGTACCATTTAAACCTGAGGGTTTAATGGTGACAGGTAAAGCAGCTTGTTGGCGTAATTCGCTTAACGTGCCCATGGCGAGTAATTTGCCACTAGATAAGATCATGGCTCTATCAATATGTTGCTCAACACCGGGTAATACGTGTGAGCATAAAATCACACTAGAGCCATTAGCTTTTAATTGATCTACGGTTTTATAAAAATCTCGGGTGGCAATAGGATCTAATCCCACGGTAGGCTCATCAAGTAATAATAACTTGGGCTCACCAATAAAGGCTTGCGCCAACCCAAGGCGCTGACGCATACCTTTTGAATAGGTTTTAACTTGCCGTTTCATCGCATAGGTAATGCCCACTTGCTCTAACAGTTCAATGGCTTCTTTTTTGGAAAAACCTTTGAGTTTTGCAAAATAAGTAAGCACTTCCAAACCCGTTAATTGCTCATAAAAACTGACATTTTCAGGTAAATAACCAACCTTGCTTCGACAATGCCAAGCTTCTTTTGAATCAGGTGCCATACCCATGACTTCAACTTGACCTTGTGTGGGTGAAATCACCCCCAAAATCAGTTTCATCATGGTGGTTTTTCCCGCGCCATTGTGACCAAACAAACCTAATACCTCGCCCTCACCTAAGGTCATGGTTATAGTTTGTAATGCATCTAGCTGTGCATAACTTTTGCCTGCATCAACAAGCGAAACCATTGGATTACTCATATTCTTGTTCCTTTGCCATTAAGGCTGGCTTTGCCATTAAAGGATAACTGTCTTTTACTCCCGGTGGTTTTAAAACAGGAAACTGTTTTTGCACCCAACGTAAAATTAAAATAGCAGGGCTGTCCATGATCATTTTCATTTCCGGATATTGCCAAACAAGTTTATCAATACCATCATTAGGTTCAAAAATAGCATCACCTACGCCATCATTATCCATATCCCAGCCCAGATAATTACTCCAATAATTACCTCGGCCATCTTTGCTCCACTCTTGTTTTTTATTGGAAACGTATTTTACTTGCATGGGGTTATTGATAAAACTGTTGCCGTAAATTTTTATATTTTCAGAGCCAGCGGTCAAATGAATACCAATTTCTGCATTCTCAACGGTATTGTTTGTTAAGGTGTTATAACCTGAATTATAAACAAACAAGCCCTTGCCATCACGACCTAGCACCTTGTTTTCAGGCTTAGTCCAAACATTTTTAATGTGATTGTCACTGAAAGTAGATTGAGTGATAAAGTTAAGTAAAAAACCATAATCTTCACTATCAGTCGTGGTATTGCCAATAATAGTCAAACGCCTTGAACTCATTAACGCATAACCTGCTCTCGTACTGTAAGCGGTATTATCTTTAACGGTATTATCGTAAGAATACATATAGTGAATACCGTAGCGAAGATGATGCATGGTATT
The DNA here is from genome assembly GCA_002162675.1 of Colwellia sp. 39_35_sub15_T18. Taxonomy (GTDB): domain Bacteria; phylum Pseudomonadota; class Gammaproteobacteria; order Enterobacterales; family Alteromonadaceae; genus Colwellia. The sequence continues at coordinate 14,034 of MAAE01000002.1, forward strand.
CGCTTCTATCAAATTATTTTGACTAGAAATAACATAAATACCATCACGCGTTTCATAGGTTTCATTATTAAAAACATGGCTATGAGTCACATTAGCCACTTGTATGCCATTACCTCTGTCGGCAGAGCGCAGTGCTAAATTACCTTTAATCTTATTATTAACAATTTTTGCCTTGGTCACGTGATTTAACCAAATACCAAAGCCGTCACCTGATAAGGTGTTATTTTTAATAATGATATTTGAGGCTCTTTTCTTAGCTGAGTGTAGACCGACTTTTTCATTAGAGTAAATACCTGAGTTTTGTTCAGTAAGGTCATCGCCCCAATTAACGATATTAAGGTTTTCTAGGGTGATATGAGAGTTTTTCAATATCACCGCATGGCCTTTACCTTGAGCATCAATAACGGCTTTTTGATCATCATTTCCGCCAATTTTATCTTTACCCGTATTTTCTCCACGTAAGGTAATTTGCTTGCTAATAATAAAATTGCCCAAATAACGACCCGCGCTTAACACAACAATATCGCCATCTTGGCTAACATCAAGAATTTGTTGTAGATTATCATCGGTTGTTACTAAGTACTGTTTAGCAAGTAAACCTTGACTAAAACAACTCAGCAAAACGATTAAGACCAACAATAACGATTGGTTTTTTTTTGTCAAAAACAAAGAGAATTCATCACAGTATTTCAAGTATAAAGAGCATAACATTTTTAATTATCTGACTATTGATCTTGCGTAAATAAATAGAAATAAAGCTCAACATCTTACGATATTGAGCTTTTAAAATTTATACTGCTCTCAGCCTTTAAACTACGACTTATTCTAAAACAATTCTAAATGAACGGGATTTAGGTAAAGCCGTCAAAATATGAGTCCCTGAGCTTATTTTATATAAGTGATTGGACGAATATTGAAGACAATGCCGCATAAATTATGTTCATGACGAATTATGTTTCTACAAACATTCTTCCGCGCATCTCCATGCTTCACTTGTCTGACTGCATGACAGAACCCGTTCTGAACCCGCCATATTACACACTAACTTTATTATGTTTCTACAAACATTCTTCCGCGCATCTCCATGTGTAAAGCATGACAAAACCAATTACAGTAATACCATTGTACGCCTGGTTTATTAGCCGTAAAGGTAATAGAAGCTGTCGCTTGTGGACCAATTTCCATTTGTACACCATGGTTAGTCATACAGAAACCATGCGTTACATCTTCTACTTGGTCAAGGTTAGTGACGATAACCGTTACTTCATCACCTAGTTTAACGTTAAATGATTCCATGCCATACGTTGGTGCCACAGACGTCATATAAACACGTACTTTTTTTCCATCACGAATGACTTTATTGTCAGACATCGTATTAACACCATCACGCTTAGCTTGTGCTAATGTTTCAGCGAAAATTGAATCATCACGTGACCATACTTTGTCAGGTTTAACTTTACTGCGGTGAATGATAGTGCCGTCATGTGGTTCAGCGAAAGTTGGACCATCATGCACAAGTTTCATTGTGTCGCCAGAAATATCAATTAACTGATCATTCTCAGGCTTAAGTGGTCCAACAGGTAAAAATCTGTCTTTAGAGAACTTACAAAGAGAAACTAACCACTTACCATCAGCATCACGGGTTTCACCTGAAGAGGTTGAGTTATGACCCGGTTGGTAATGCACATCTAATTTTTGACGGATATAGTTAACTTTTTTTCCTTGATAAGCTTGAATTGCTTCTTCGATATTCCATTTAGCAATTTGGCTATCTAAAAATAAAGTGGTGTAAGCAAAACCATTTTGATCGAATGCGGTATGTAATGGCCCTAAACCTAATTCTGGCTCCCCAACAATCGTATCACGCGGCTTAATTTTATCGTTGAACAACGAATCAAGCTTATCAATAGCAATAATTGAAACTGTTGGAGATAACTTACCGTTAGCCATAAAGTACTTACCATCGGGTGAAGTGTTCATGCCGTGTGGAGATTTTGGTACTGGGATGTAACGCGTTAGTTCTGAGCCTTTACGACCATCTAGAACGGGAACTTTGTTGCCATTATGGTTTTTGAATTTACCAGCTTTAACTGCTGCCTCACAACGTGCAAGGTTGAAAACGACAACATGATCGCGCTCTGCAGTGATCATTTCACCTAAGTTCATCCCCATTTCTGAGTTGTAACAAGTAGAAGCGAAGTATTTACCATCGTAATCAGCATCGGTGTTATCTAAGTTACCATCAACCATGACTTGAAAAGCAACTTCCATTTTCTCAGCATCAATAACACTAAATAATGAACGGTAAGTGCTAACATCTTTCATGCTGGCTTTGCCGTCGTTATTCATTGGGATTTCAAATTCACCATTACAAATAACGTATTTAGTTTGTGGTACTTTTTGCACACGTAAACCATGTACTGCTTGTACATTTGGAATAGTGATCATTTTGTCCACTTTCATTACGTTACAACGAATACGGGCAACACGAGAGTTCGCTTTATCATTGATAAATACATATTTACCGTTGTAACGGCCGTCTGTCATACTCATGTGTGGATGATGAGAGTCGCCCATCATGATATCAGCACTTTCGCCTTTAATACGTTTACTTTCGTCGGTTAACCCCCAACCCGTAGCAGAATCAGTATTAAAAACAGGAATACGCATTAATTCACGCATTGATGGAATACCCATAATACGTACTTCACCAGAATGACCACCTGACCAGAAGCCATAGTACTCATCTAAATCACCTGGATGAACAACAGGGCTGTTAGCCGCTTCTGTGGCTTTTGCTTTAGCTGTAGCGGCAAACATAGCAGCGGTCATAGGTACTGCTACAGCACAGGCACCAATTAGCGCTGTTTTACCGAAAAATTTACGGCGCTCTTCATTTTCAATGCTAACCTCATTATTTTTTTGTTCATTATTACTCATTGGTTTTCTCCACTTTTTATAAATTTCAATGCTATGGTGTTAACGTAAATACTTTTTAAATAAGTGCGCCTACGCTACGTTTACTGCTGGTATTGCTGTTTCTTTATACTTAGCTTTCTTACGCGCCAATTTTTTAAGTGGCGGACATTTTTTTTCATTAAAATAAGTTACTTGGCAATCTAAACAGTAATGACATTCACGCATGTTGATAACACCATCAGGATCAATAGCCTGAATTTCACATTCTTTCGCACAAGTTTTACAAGGTTGACCACATTCAGGGCGACGACGTAACCAACTAAACAAACGTATACTATTACTGGTTGACAGCGCTGCGCCTAATGGACATAAATAGCGGCAGAAAAACTTGCGATTAAAAATATTGATAATGAGCAATACACTGGCATACAAAACAAAGGGCCATTGACGATCAAACTTCAATAAAAAGGTGGTTTTGAACGGCTCTACTTCCGAAAACTGTTCGGCAAGTGCCAGTGATTCCATTGATAAACCAAACAAGGCTAATAAGATTAAATATTTAATTGCCCATAAGCGCTCATGCACAGCCCAAGGCAATTCAAATTGTGGAATTTTTATGTAACGAGCGAAAATATTCATTAGCTCTTGCAGTGCGCCAAATGGGCATAGCCAACCACAGTAAACCGCACGTCCCCACAAAATCATAGTTACCGCTGCTGCGCCCCATAAAATAAAAATAACGGGGTCAAGTAAGAATAGATCCCAAGAAAAGTCAGACATAAAGGCTTGTAAGAAGGTAAAAGCATTCACCACCGACAACTGCCCGCCCCATGACCAGCCAATAAAGACGACGGTAATAATCAAGAATAAGTGGCGAAAGTTATGCATAAAAGTGGGGTGACGAACCAGAATATCTTGAAAGAATAAACTCATCACCACAATGACAAGCAAAATAATCAAGATAACGACCTCGGCATTTTTCTCTTGCCACACCTGCTGAGCCAGTGACCTTCCTTCATCAAAGAGGGGTTCAGGCATAATAAGTGCTGGACGGTCGACATAATGATCTAAGGTGTGATAATCGCCTTTAAAGCTAGTGAATATACTTTCTAAAGGGCCGGTTTGACGACGCACTAATAACTCTAGCTGCCAGTCAGATGCGGGGTTAAATTCATGGTGTTCGCGAATAATGAAAATAGATCTTTCTTTAAACTCAGGCGCACCATCAATATAAATATCAGGCAAACGACTATGATCTAAATCTCTAAAAGCAAAAGCATTACCCGTTTGTAGTATTTGAATGCGATCAAAAATAGCTCCGCGCACATAACCCGATCCCTTAAATGAATAGCCTACGCCCATTAAAACAATGGCATGTTCATCTGTTTTTAAGGTCGACAGCAAATATTGATACTCACTATCACCCAGTAAATTTCTACCTATCGTAGGAATATCGACTTGCGCAAAGTAAATTTCAGCAAACAGATCTTGTTTTTGCTCTGCGGAAGCTTCATTAACATGCTCGGCGTCAGTACCCACAAAGGCTTCATCAACGGTTTTTCTATTAAGATATAATTTTCGAATAGCGCCATTACCAGTCAGCATTGTCCAATCAGATTTTTCATAGACATCAGGATAGATAGTACCCATAGGCTGAATAGCTTCTTGACTGGTACTGATAATACCAAGGGAAATAGCAACGAGCTTTGCCGCTTTAACAATCGCAACATTCATCACCATAACGGTCACCGTTGCCCCCGATAGACCATCAATATGTACAATGCCTTCGGTTTGGTTACCACCTACTTTTAAGCGGTCGCTAACATGTAAACCGTTATATTGATCGGCGAAAGCATGCAGTTTAGTTTCAGGAATACCGGCTAAAATAATCGGTTCATGATGCTCAAGCACCTTAGCAGCTAAATAAACACCTTTACTATCAATAGCCACTAACATATTTACCGGCTCACCTGAATAAGCTGGAATTCTAGCTAAATCGTTAGTTTCAAAAGCGTAACCTAATACTTCATCGTTCTTACTTTCTTTATTGCCATAAATGGTCCAAACAAGTGGTTCGCCTTCTTTCGCAGCAACTTTGTCAGAAATATGAGTTTGATTTGGAAAGATCTCTTTTATCAAAGGTATAGGATCTTTAGGCGGGCTAACAAATAAAGCTTGGGCTGGCAAAATGACACACAAACACACGACCAATGCGTTAAATAGCATGGATGAATACTTGATTAGCGTTTTAAAGACAATGGATAACATTAAACTAGCAACTTAATTTTCTGATAAAAACAACAGTGAACAAAACAGCCACTGCGACAATATGTCACAGTCTACGCGTTCCGTTTTTTAGCGTTATGATGTAGATCAAAAAACCAGATGGAAATATAGCTTGCAGTAGCAAAGTAAAAAATCAATGAGAACAATGAGATATAACCATAAATTATTTATGGTTATGATGAGTCGAACCGATAAGTTTCGCTCAAGAAGAAGAAGAAGATTGAAAAACTGTCGGTAGGGTTTGAATATAAAGCAAAAAACCAGTCAATGACTGGTTTTTTGCTGGTAAATTTAATTAATTATTTGACGCTAACACGAGCAAACTTGCGTTTACCTACCTGGTAAACCGCGGTACTACCACTAGCAACAGTTAAGTTTCTATCGGTAATTTTTTCGCCATCAATTTTAGCGGCACCTTGTTTGATCATCCGATATGCATCAGAGGTACTACTAACTAAGCCTGCTTCTTTTAATAAGTTAGCAATGGCAATTTCACCACCTTCGGGTGTCAGTTCTAGTTCAGGCATTTCATCAGGCATAGCGCCTTTTTGAAAACGATTGATAAATTCATCATGGGCGGCTTGTGCGGCGGCTTCATCATGAAAACGAGCAATCAACTCTTTCGCTAAATCAATTTTAACATCGCGCGGGTTTTTACCCTGTTCAATGTCTGTTTTATAAGCTTCAATATCCGCCATGGGTTTAAAACTTAGTAACTCATAATAACGCCACATTAATACATCAGAAATTGACATGATTTTACCAAACATATCTGACGGGCTATCGGTAATCCCAATATAGTTTCCTAAAGATTTTGACATTTTTTGTACGCCGTCTAAACCTTCCAGTAATGGCATCATTAACACGGTTTGTGGGCGTTGGCCTTCACTTTTTTGCAGCTCTCGTCCCATCAATAAGTTAAATTTTTGATCGGTACCGCCAAGCTCAACATCAGCTTCTAAGGCCACTGAATCCCAACCTTGCACTAACGGATACATAAACTCATGAATCGCAATAGCTTGACCATTAGCATAACGCTTTTTAAAGTCATCACGTTCCATCATACGGGCAACCGTTTGACGAGACGCTAATTTTAACATGCCCGCTGCTCCTAATTTGTCCATCCACGTAGAGTTAAACGCCACGGTAGTTTTGGCCGGATCTAAAATTTTAAAGACCTGTTCTTTATAGGTTTCGGCGTTAGCTAACACATCTTCTTTGGTAAGTGGCTTACGGGTCACGTTTTTACCCGTTGGATCACCAATCATGCCAGTGAAATCACCAATTAAGAAAATAACTTCGTGGCCTTGCAACTGAAACTGGCGTAATTTGTTAATTAATACCGTATGACCAAGATGTAAATCTGGGGCTGTGGGATCAAAACCTGCTTTAATTTTTAAGGGTTTGCCTGTTTTTAATTTTGCTAACAGCTCATCTTCTACTAAAATTTCTTCCGCACCGCGTTTAAGTTCGGCAAACGCTTGGCTGACATCGGTCATTACTTGACTCCGAGGTTAATAAAAATACGACAATAACCGAATTCTACTCATTTTATCTTCGACATAAAAGGTTAAAAACAATTGTGACACTATTTTTATAAAAAATTTTATAAAAACTTTTATAAAAGTTTTGTTATAGTGACCCTTCAGCTAACGATAAACATCGTATTTTACTTGCCATAACTAGTTATAAAGCCTCTGTGAATAAACAACAAATAATCCAACGTCAGTTGAACAATCTGCAGGCTATCTCTCAACGCCTGTACACAGTTTTTCTGCAATTACCTAAACAACATCGTGTTATTATTATCTCGGTCTGTACCCTGCTATTACTACTTTTATTGCTACCAAGTTCAGAGCAAAAAAGCCCTCAAAAAGACGAGTTGCCTGAACATAGCCTAGAAATAGGTAAGCGATACCAAGTCGTAATGCCACAACAAGCAGACTTTTCGCAAAACAGCACAAAAGATATTAAAATTATCGATATTCCCTCGTTAGCACCTGAGCAATCCCCTAGTGCCGATGAGATACCAAACACTGTCAATTCACAGCAGCAAAGCGATATTGCTTGGCAAACAGTGAAAGTACGTAGCGGTGATTCACTAGCACGAATTTTTAAGCGCTTAGGTTTTAGTGCCCAAGACACTTTCGCGGTCAGTACTGCCAAAGGTAAAAACAGTCAATTATTAAGAAAAATTAATGTTGGCGATACCCTACGCATTGCCAGCAATGATGAGCAACAAATAACGGCATTAGAATACCCTCTTACTAAAACTGACACCCTCTACATCAATCTTGTGGGCGATAGCTATCAATCTCACAAAGAAAGTAAAACCGTTGAAATACGTGAAGCTTTTGCTTATGGCACTATCAACTCTAGCTTTTGGAATGCTGGCACCGCCGCAGGCTTAACTGATGGACAAATAATTAACTTTGCCAATATTTTTGGCTGGGATATTGATTTTGCCTTAGACCTTCGCACTGGTGATAGCTTTACCATGATTTTTGAGAAAAAATATATTGAAGGCGAATATATAGGCACAGGTAATATTCTAGCGGCGGAGTTTATTAATAGAGACGAGCCTTTTCAAGCCGTGCGCTTTACTGATGATGAATACTACACGCCAGATGGCAAAAGCATGCGCAAAGCTTTTTTACGTGCACCCGTTAATTTTAAGTACATTAGCTCAAGCTTTAAACGTAAACGCTTTCATCCAGTACAAAAGCGTTGGAAAGCTCATAGAGGGGTTGATTACGCCGCTAAAACCGGTACGCCTGTAGTAGCTGCGGGTAATGGTAAAGTCACCCATTCAACCTATAATAAATACAATGGTAATTATGTTTTTATTCAACATGGCAATGGCATAGTGACTAAATATTTACATTTTTCAAAACGCGCCGTCAAAAAAGGTCAACGCGTCAAACAAGGACAGTTAATTGGCAAAGTCGGAGCCACGGGGTTGGCCGCAGGCCCTCATTTACATTATGAATTTTTACTTAATGGCGTACATCGTAATCCCAGAACAGTAAAATTGCCTGACGCTAAACCTATTGCGAAAAAGTATAAAACTGAATTTACCGTACTAGCTAAGAAACGTATACAAGCACTAGCGGGTTCTAAAAGTGCCATGCTATCAACTTCAGCTACTGAAGCAAGTAGCCAACAAAGTGATGATTAACCATTCTCCCTCTCAAAAGAGCAAAGAATATTATATTGGCTTAATGTCTGGCACCAGTGCCGATGGTATTGATTTAGCACTAGTCACTTTCGACAACAATAGCAAACCACAACTACACGGCCGTTTTTATCATCCTTATAGTACTGCAGTAGCGCACAAAATCACCGCATTATACAACCCCAACCATAATGAAATTGATCGGGCTTTTGAATTAGATATTGAACTCGCACAGCTGTTTTCCCAAGCTATTAAGGCTTTTTTAACACAAGAAAAATTAGCCTTAAACGATATTATTGCTATTGGCAGCCATGGACAAACTATTCGCCACCGTCCGCAAGCTAAACACCCATTCACCTTACAAATTGGTTGCTGCCAAACCTTAGCCACCTTAACTAATATTCGTGTTATTGGCCAATTTAGGCGTAAAGACATGGCACTAGGTGGTCAAGGAGCGCCTTTAGTCCCCGCTTTTCATCAAATCATCTTTAGTGAGAATACACCGAGCGAAAGCTCAATTGCTGATGGTTCGATAAAAAATGGCCATGATGTTTTTGTGGTAAACATTGGTGGTATTGCCAACCTGACCTTCCTCCCTGCTGATGCTAATGAAACAGTCATTGGTTATGACACAGGTACAGGCAATGCGCTTATGGACGACTGGTTTCAATTGCACCACCCAAAAAGTAACAACAACTATGATAAAAATGGTGACTGGGCCGCAAGCGGCAAAGTAAACACGGCATTACTCAAGCAATTACTCAGTGATCATTATTGTCAACTTGCCCCACCCAAAAGCACCGGCAGAGAATACTTCAATTTATCATGGCTTGAAACACAGCTAGCTCAAGTGAAGCTGGTAACAAGTCAAGATGTACAAGCAACGCTGAGCGCATTTACCGCACTCACCATAGTCAATGCCATTAAACAGCACTGTGGCGATGAAAAAGCGCTCATTAAAGTCTACCTTTGTGGCGGTGGCGTTCATAATCAAGTATTAAAAAACCAAGTAAATCATCAACTAAAACTTCATATCAAAAACTACGAACTTCTTCTTACTAATCAAAAAGATATTGATGGTGATCAGTTAGAAGCAGTCGCCTTCGCTTGGCTCGCCTTTGCTTATGACAAAAAGTTATTAAGCAGCATGCCAGCAGTTACGGGGGCTAGCAAAAGTTGCACCCTTGGTAACGAGTATTACCCTTAATTACTACTAGTAAAGATTATTTTTACTTCTATAATGAATCATTCAAAGAATAAAAAAACAGCAAACTTTGATGGTTTTTACCACAACTCACTTATTCTCTTGGTTGCTCAAAAAACAATCAAAATGAACTAATAATTGTTTACACCATCTAAGTACTTGCATCTTACAATTAATAATTCGGAGGGGCTATGGAATTTAATGATATTCACATTGGTATGAAATGCGGCAGTAAAAAAGGTAGCGGTACAGTAACCTGGATTGATGGTTCAACCCGTACAATTTATATGGCAGACGCCTGTAATAACAATAATTTCGAAGTCGAATTTGAAGAGCTCATCGAAGATCCTCAGGCGCATAATAGAGAAGATACTTTTTATTAAGCTGATCTCATAAAAGCATTTTAATGGTTACACCCTAAACCCATAAAACCTCTGTTTTATGGGTTTTTCTTTGCCTAACTTATCTTGATCTAAAGAGATACAGCCCATTTGCACATTGTTTCCTTATTCTATCCATAGTGCTTACACTTTTCATTGCTAACTTATAGTTACACCTATTATGAATATAGAAGTTAGCCATGTTTAATACCCCTGCTCTTTTAAGCTCAAAGGTTTCTCTTGTAACCACACTTATTTCAACGTTCTTTATTTCAAGGACAGTAGTAAAAACGTCTTCATCTGCCTTATTACTATTCATCTTAACGGGCTGTAATTCTGAGTCATCATCAAATGAGAGCACAGCTGAAGAAAGACCAAATATCGTTCGAAATAGTCAACCGATAGCCAATGCCGGTATCGACCAAACCGTTAGCAATGAAAACACTATTACGCTAAACGGCAATATGAGTACAGATAATGACGGTGACAACCTCACTTTCAATTGGCAAATAACTTCTCAACCAACGGATAGTAATGCTGACTTAAGTAATACCCAAAGTAGCACGCCAAATTTTACTGCTGATATAACAGGAAATTATATTATTAGCTTAATTGTTAATGATGGCAGCCTAGATAGCATTGCAGATGAAGTTATTATCACCGTTAATGACACTAACCAAACCCCTGTCGCAATAGACAATACAGTCACCCTTAATAGCAATGACACCGTTAACATCACATTAGTGGCCACCGACCAAGATAACACCATACTGACCTATAACATCGAAAGTGAACCTGAGAATGGCGTTATAAGCCAAAACAACAACAGTGTTATTTACACGCCTAACGATAACTTTATTGGCAGTGATAGTTTTACTTTTACCGCCAATGATGGTGAAGACAGCTCTAACCTTGCCAGTGTATTTATTGATGTGCTTGAGCTAAATGCTACCACAACATTGCTTGATGGCAGTATTGTTGATACTGCCATGTTAGTTAATTTAGGCAACCAACTTTACCACGATAGTAATTTATCAAATCCAATAGGACAGTCTTGTGCAAGTTGTCATGACTTAACTACCGGTTTTGATGATCCTAACGCCGCAAACCCGACTTCTGTTGGCGCAGACGGTATCAGTTTTGGTACACGTAACGCACCAACCGCCAGTTATAGCGCGCATATTCCAGCGCCACAAATACAACAAGGTCAGGGAAGAGCACAAACATTAATCGGCGGCTTGTTTTTAGATGGCAGAGCTGAGTCGTTAGAAGAGCAAGCAAAAGGCCCTTTCCTTAACCCTGTTGAAATGGGTAATGCCGATGCCAGTGACGTGATAAACAAGGTTGCTCAAAGCACCTATGCCGCTGAGTTTGAATTACTGTTTGGTGATAACGTTTTATCAGAAGTAGACCGAGCCTATGATTACGTGGCTGATGCTATTGCCGCTTTTGAAAGAACCACAATATTCTCGCCTTTTTCCTCAAAATTTGATCAAGTTCAAGCAGGTACCTCAGTCTTTACCAATGCTGAAAACAGAGGCCAAAACCTTTTTAATGGCAAAGGTGATTGCCAACGATGTCATGCCGTAAATGGTGCAATTAATGACAACAATCCTGAAGTATTTTCTGACTTCACTTATCAGAATATTGGTGTACCAAGCAACCCATTACTTCCTGCCTTTATTGAAGATCCAACTTTCATTGATTTGGGCTTAGGTGCTGAAACGGGTAATAATAGTAACAATGGCGAATTTAGAGTACCCACCCTACGTAACATCAATGATACCGCGCCTTACATGCATAATGGCGTATTCACCACATTAAGAGAGGTGATAGATTTTTATAATACTCGCGACACCACTTTTGCTAACGAACCAGAGGTTAACCAAAATGTCGACCAAGGTGGTCGTATTGGTGAGCTGAATTTAACAGAGAATGAAATTGACGATTTAATCGCTTTTCTAGTGACGTTAAGTGATGAATAAATAGCTAATAGAGGAAAATAGCATGACAATTTCACAGCTGTCGCGATTTAATGATTTAATGAAAAAAATCATCTCCATTTCATTAACAGAGCAAGAAATAGAAGAATATTTCATCCTGTTGAAACAATGGAATGACGAATATGAAAGTCGTTGTCGCCAAAAAGGTTTAATAAATGCCAGCGCATTGATAAGCTAGCTAAATCAAAGTTTATAGATCATTAAATGAAAATATTTACCAAACTTATTCTTATCTTGCTATGCACCAGCTTGTTATTGCTAACCGTTATTTATACGGCGGTGCAATGGAGCTTTGATCGTGGCATGTTAGAATACGTTAATAAAAAAGAGCTCGCTAGCTTACAGTTATTATCAAAAAATTTAGCGCGTTTTTATCAGCAAGAGCAGAGCTGGCTACCTCTTGTGATGAGTAAGAATACCACTAGACGTCCGCCACCTAGACGTAAAAATGGTATTTTTACACCGCCTCCCGACAAAGGAGGTAATCCTCACCCGAGCACAAAATGGCACCAAATAGTAAAATTTTCACATCAAGGGGTTGAGCTGCCTGATAACGTAGCACAATATTTGCGGACGAATAATGATTTTCGTCCAAGAAATAATAGACCATCGGCATTTCCACCGCCGCCACGCAGATCAAGACCTACAGATCATCAACGAAGGCCACCACAAAATAATGCTCAATTGCATCCAAGTTTACTCAATGCAGATAAACAGCAAATAATAGGACCATTAGAAAATGACTTCACCTTACAGGCGATTGATTTAGATGGGATTATTATTGGTTATTTGGCCTTACCGCCCAAAACACAGTTAACCGATGCTTTCGATTTAGCCTTTCTTGAGCAAACAAAAGCAAAACTTTTTTATATTGTTTTGGGGCTTTTCGTCGTTATTCTTGTTATCGCTGTCCCCATGTCTCGCCACTTTGTTATGCCTATTAAACGTTTAGAGCAAGCCATGCGGGCATTAAACCGTGGCGATTTCAAGGTCAAAATCAATGTTACTGGTAACGATGAATTGTCATCGCTATCTTTAAACTTCAATGACTTAGCAAAAACGTTAGAGCAAAATGAAAATTCACGCAATACCTGGCTAGCCAATATATCTCATGAACTACGCACGCCTATTGCGATAATTAAAGGTGAAATTGAAGCCATTGAGGATGGTATTAGACCTTTAGATTTTAATAGCTTGTCTTCTTTAAATGACGAAGTTAAACATTTGCATAAATTAGTGAATGATTTATCCACTTTATCAAATGCTGAAATTGGCGCGATGCGTTATCAAAAGCAAAAGCTAAATTTAGTCACCGTCATTGAGCACAATTTAATGCGCCATAAGCAAAAATCAAGCGAGCTCAATATTGCCATTAGTCAGTTCTTCGCTAGCAGTCATGTTACTATTTGGGCCGATGAAACCAGAATTAACCAACTTATAGATAACTTAATCAATAACAGCTTTAAATACACTCAAGCGCCCGGCACCATTAATATTGCGCTCACAAAAGAAGCCTCTCAAGCTATACTCACCATTAGCGATAGTTTCCCGAGTGTGCCTGATAACTCACTGGCTAAGTTATTCGATCATTTATATCGAGTAGAGAGCTCTAGAAATAGAAAAACTGGTGGTTCAGGCTTAGGATTGGCACTGTGCAAAAAAATAATATTTGCTCATCAAGGCACTATCGAAGCAACTCATGCTGAATTGGGTGGTCTTGAGATCCGTTGCACTTTTCCATTAGTAGCCTAACAAAATACAAGGTTAAAGATTATAACTATGCCACATATATTAATTGTTGAAGATGAAGAAAAAATTGCCACTTTACTCGCCGACTATTTGAGCCAAGCAGGCTATCAAACCTCAGTGATGCATGATGGCACTGACGTGGTTTCAGTTGTTAAAAATCAAAATTTTGACTTAATATTATTAGATTTAATGTTGCCAGGTAAAGACGGTTTAACTATTTGCCGTGAAATACAAGAGTTTAGCAATATTGCTATTATCATGATAACCGCTCGAGTTGATGAAATAGACCGTTTACTTGGTTTGGAATTAGGTGCCGATGATTATATTTGCAAGCCTTTTTCACCTAGAGAAGTTGTGGCGCGAGTTAAGAATATACTTAAAAGAATGACATCAATAGAAACCAGTAAAGAGCAAAACAGCCCAATTTTAGAGCTAAATATAGATAACTATCAAGCAAAAATACACGAACAACTTATCGAATTAACCGCAATAGAGTTTAATTTATTAAGAATTTTAGCTAATTCACCCGGGCGAATTTATTCAAGAACACAATTAATTGAAATGGCCTATCAAGATCACCGTATTGTCAGCGAAAGAACAATAGATAGCCATATCAAAAAGCTGCGTAAAAAGTTAAATCCCCTACAATCTGAGCATGAGTTAGTACAATCTGTGTATAGTGTTGGCTACAAGTTAGTACTAGAGCCTAACAACTAAAATAAAGGTCGAAAATCTCGAGGGACATTCATCTGCCCCTCAATAATCTCAATACCATTATCATTACCATTAAAAGCTACAGGCACTTTTTCATGACTTGCCCTGTGCCGTGAATCTGATCACTAATTGGCATAGCAGCACCAGCAACACAGAAACAAACATCAAGCCAGCAAAAGGTAATGCACTAGCATCGTAGAAATAGGCTAATATTGGCCCTGCCAAAGCGCCAATACCAAAGCGTAAAGTGCCAATAACGGCGGTGGCCGTGCCTGATTGCTCAGGAAATTTAGTGAGCACCAAAGCATCAGAGTTAACCGCTACCATAGAAATACTGCCCATTAACGGCAATATTGATAGTACGGTAAAAATAAGTGGCATTGAGAATAAATTAGCTAAAAATAGCGCCAAAGATGCCAGCACAGACAACATTAAGCCGTACCACAACATGGTTCTTGAGCCTTTTCGAGTCACTAAACGGGTGTTAATAAAGTGCGCACTCATTAATGCCAGCACCGTAATACCAAAAAGAATACTAAAGTTAAATTCTGATACCTTAAACACGGTCAAATAAACAAAAGGAATAGCGGTGATATAGGCAAAAAAGGCCAGTGAAATCATCATAGAAGTGGCAATATCTAACCGTGCTTCGCGATTAGAAAAAACAATTTTATAGCGTGTTAAAAAGCTGATTTGTTTATCTAGCGCGGTACTATTTCTCGCTACTTCCGGTAAGTATTTTACCACTAACAGCAGCACGACCACGCTGTAGAATGACAAGACATAAAAGATCATCTGCCAACTATGCGCGACTAATAACACGCTACCAATGCTAGGGGCGATCATCGGTGCTAACATCATGATCATTGAGACATAAGATAATCCTTTCGCGGTATCTTTTTGATAATACTCACGAATAGTACCCGGCACTACCACGGTTGCAGCGCTACTGATAAAGGCTTGTACAAAGCGTAAGGAGAGAAATTGCTCGATATTAGTGACGAAAGGTAATAATAAACTCGCCGCCAAAAAACCACTGACACCAAATATCACCATTTTTCGGCGCGAATATTTATCAGCCATAGGACCAAATAAAATAAGCCCTAGTGCATAGCCGAACAGATAAATACTTAAACTGTTTTGTACCATTGGCATATCTGTATGTAAATACTCGGCCAAAATGGGCATCGCGGGTAAGTACATATCAATAGCGAGCGGCGATAATGCCATGACTGATGCTAACAAGGGTAATAACAGTTTAAGTGATACTTGGGTTGAGCTACTGGTGTTCATCATGTTTGTTTACTCTTTGGCTCACACTGCTGTTGAGTAGGCGGCTTTGGCGGTTTTTGTTTGTATGAATAGTCAAATACTAGTTCTCCGAGTGTTTTTACGGCGTTTTCCACTTTCTCATTCCATTGCACGCCATAACTAATGCGCATGAAATTGGCGTATTTTCCTGAGGGTGAAAAAATAATGCCGGGAGCAAAACTAACCCCTTGTTTAAGCGCCTGCTGAAAAAAGTCGCTGGTATTAACATGCGATTGACACCTTACCCACAACACACTGCCACCTTGAGGTTTTGAGATACACACTTCGCTGGGAAAATGCTCAGCGATAAGAGCGCGCATACGTTCGCAGTTATAAATTAATTTCTTACGCAACACGCATAAATGTCGGTCATAATCACCACTTTGTACATACTCATTTAATGTCCACTGCTGTAACATTGGTGTTGAACAAGACTGCGCTCGTTTGATACGCTTGGCTTGCTCTTCATATTTTCCTGGCAATAACCAACCAATGCGATAACCCGGGGCGGCCGTTTTTGAAAATGATGAGCACGTCATCACCAAACCTTTTTCAGAATAGAGTTGTGCCGGTTTAGGTTTTTGCTCACTAAAATATAATTCGCTATAAACATCATCTTCAATCAAAGGAATATTATGCTGCTCAAGTAAACTAACAATGGCTTGTCGTTGTTGATCGGTTTTCATTGAACCGAGCGGATTATTGATTGCGGTAGAAAATAAACAAGCTTTAATGGGATGCTGTTGTAATGCTTCTGTTAGCCCGTCTAAACACACACCATCTTCGGTGCAGGTATACACCTCTAATGCTTTCATACCTAGCGTTTCAATCAATTCAATGATGCCAAAAAAACATGGTGACTCTATCGCAATGACATCGCCTCTTTGCGCAACACATTGCAAGGCAATAGATAATGCTTCTTGAGCGCCATTGGTAATGACAATGTCATCTGGATTAACGGCTACGCCTTGATCTTGATAACGAAAAGCTAATTGTGTGCGTAATTTAACATCACCCGTAACAGGGCCATAACTCACCGCTTTTTCAGCCACTTTAGAAATAACTGAACGCATCAATCTTGCCAGTGTTTTATCGGGTGGATTAGCTTGTATCGGGTTTGAAATACCCAAAGCCACCGTGTCAGGTAGATGCACAGCCTCGTGTACTTGCTCTATCAAGCTACGGCATTCTACTGTTGCTGGTGCACAACGAGACCACTTTGCCGGCCTAGGTTTTAATGTTCGGGCTTGCTGTGCCGTTAGGTAATACCCTGATTGCGGCCGCGCACAAACATGGCCTTGGCGCTCTAA
The DNA here is from genome assembly GCA_002162675.1 of Colwellia sp. 39_35_sub15_T18. Taxonomy (GTDB): domain Bacteria; phylum Pseudomonadota; class Gammaproteobacteria; order Enterobacterales; family Alteromonadaceae; genus Colwellia. The sequence goes on from MAAE01000002.1 coordinate 31,085, forward strand.
TTCTATATAGGCTTGCTTTACTGTAGGAACACTGATTTCAAACTGACAACTCAATTTTCGCAAGCTAGGTAATTTATCGCCAGGTAATAAAATACCTGACTTTTGCTGGTGTTCAATAAAATCAATTACTTGCTGATATAAAAAGGCAGACGATGTTTTATCAAGTAGGCGCATAACGTTAATCTTAAATTATGTCGAAACATAAAACTGTATAGGTTTCATTTTCATTATTTTGTATATGTTATTAAAACAAATAATCTCTACACTGTCACTATCTATCACGCATACATCATCAATAAGAGGAGTAAATAATGAGCAATAGTTTTTTATATCTTGTCACTGTCGTTATCTGGGGCTCTACTTGGATTGCCATTAATTACCAGTTAGGTGATGTTGCACCTGAAGCTTCTGTGTCATATCGCTTTGCTCTTGCCGCTGCTATTTTGTTTATTTTTGCTACAGTAAAACGGCTGCCATTGTCATTCTCGCTTAAGCAGCATGGCTTATTTGCCGCCTTTGGTATTTGCTTATTTGGACTAAACTACTTACTGCTTTATACCGCACAACAGCACATCAATTCAGCATTAACTTGTATCGCCTTTTCCACCTTGATGTTGATGAATATTGTTAACACTAAGATTTTTTATAGCACTAAAATCACCAAGCAAATATACCTTGGTGGCGCTTTTGGCTTGCTTGGCATAGTCACTCTTTTTTGGCCGCAGTTAACAGACATAGAGTTAGGCGCAGCAACATTATTAGGATTAGGGCTTTGTTTATTTGGTACTTTCTCAGCTTCTATCGGCAATATGTTGTCGATAAAAAATCAGCAAAACAATGTCCCTATCGTGCAAGCAAATGCATGGGGTATGTTATACGGAGCAATTTTTACCTGCTTAGTGGTTGTGATACAAGGCAAACAATTTAACTTTTCATTCGATGCCGCTTATTTAACTTCACTACTTTACTTGTCACTATTTGGCTCAGTAATCGCTTTTGGTTGCTATTTAACCCTAATGACTCGTATTGGCGCTCATAAAACTTCTTATGCCAATATTATTTTCCCTGCTATTGCGGTGTTAATTTCTACTGTAGTTGAGGGTTTTGTGTGGAGTGAATTTACCGTGATTGGGCTAAGTTTTGTACTTTTAGGTAACTTAGTAGTGTTAACTACACCTCAAAGATTATCACAACTATTCAGTAAAAACAGTAAAAAGTTACTGGCAAAAGTTTAACGTTAGTCGCCTATTTTGTACTAACGCACGGCATAGTTACTCCTTCTAGCTATGCCGTTTTTTTATTTTCATTATCCCCCCAATTAAAAATACCTTAATAACCACTAAAGACTTCAGAAATAGCTAAGAAACTTGTTATAATCACCCCGAAAGTAAAAAGACTTCATAACAAGCAAACTTTCATTAGCAAATAAATTTTCAGCACCCTAAACTTAAAATAACTTAACTGCAATTAGGTAACCCAATGCAACGACTCGCCCCTGCTTTACGTCAAGACAATGTACCACTAGACCTTATTTCATTAATCAAAACTATTTTAGCGGCAACCAAAGAAATTTCATTTCGCGTTAGCCAAGCACATTTAGGTGATTTAATGGGGTCAACCTTAGATGAAAACATTCAAGGTGAAGTACAAAAAAAATTAGACGTGGTCGCTAACGAATTATTTAAAGATATATTGCTTGAATCAGGTTTTGTTAAAGCAATTTCGTCTGAAGAAGAAGATACCTCAGTAGCAGGTAATGATAATGGTAAGTACCTTGTGTCATTTGACCCATTAGATGGCAGCTCAAACATCGACATTAACTCACTTATTGGTACTATTTTTTCTATCCATGAAGCGCCAGAAGATATGACTGCCGATGACTCGGATATGTTCAAACAAGCAGGTCATCGCCAAGTTTGTGCCGGTTATGTGTTATATGGCCCTGCAACCATGTTAGTGATGACTACAGGCAGCGGCACGCATTTTTACGTATTGGATAGAACACACGGTGGTTTCTTGTTAGTTGAACGTAACGTACAAGTTCCTGCTGATACGCAAGAGTTTGCTGTTAACATGTCAAACCAACGTTTCTGGCAAGCGCCAATGCAAAATTACATTAACGACTTAATTGCCGGTGATAGTGGACCACGTGATAAAAACTTTAACATGCGTTGGATTGCTGCCATGGTTGGCGATATTCACCGAGTTTTATGTCGCGGCGGTATATTCACCTACCCTACCGACAGCAAAAACGCAAAACAACCTTATAAATTGCGTTTAATGTATGAAGCCAACCCTATGGCATTTCTGCTAGAACAAGCAGGTGCTTTAGCCATGACCAGTGAAGGTCGTATTATGGACATAGAGCCAAGCAGCATTCACCAACGTGTAGAAGTGATTATGGGTTCTAAAAATGAAGTAGAAAAATGTTTAAGTTATTATAAATAAACATCAACCGTCTCAAGATAAAGCCTTACTTTGTTAAGGCTTTTTTATTGCCTGTAATAAAGTATTTGGCCTGCTAGGGTGAAATGGCAAGATGACAAAGTCGAGCAACGCGAGAGCCTCAGAGTGATGTAAATAACGGTGCTCACCATTAACATTGTAAATACAGTAAAGTGCGCAAAGAGGAAGTTAGGATTTCAAATTTTTAGTGTTTGTTAAAGTCAACTGGAAATCAGTTAGCTGACTTTAGTAAGTCGACAACTGACTTCAAAACATTCGACTAAGTGGATGTTAACGAGATCGATTTTGATACTAATTTCATGATCAAAAAAACAAAATACAGTTATAGAACGAGAACAATATCTCTGACTGCTGAAAGCTCATAGCTGCCTGTGGGAGTCCACCTCAGAACGGTACTGATACTACACAAAAGATGGCTCATTAATAACGAAGGGAATGATTTGTTGCGGTTGAGTTTGCGTAGTTTGGCTAGCGAGTCGTTTTCGCAACCGTAGAAGGTTGAAACGTTTATTTTGTTTTTTCGACAAAAGCCAATAATACTTAAGCCGCTACTTTGTTGCTGCTCGAAGATGTTTTTCCAGTGCTTAGTTTTCTGTTGAATATCCATAATTACCTCATGTTAGTTTACTGAGATAATTATGATGAAGCTCGGTTAGGATTGGTATGTGGGACTAATTACGCGCTTACCTTGTAGCCTTATTCTTTAGAACTTAATATCCCCAGACTTAATAATCGTAATTTGTGGGCTCATCGATAATGTTTCATTGTGGTGGTTCCTAATTTTTTCTGCCGACAGGTGCTCTTTATCATCTGTTGTGTGTGAATCAGAAACAAGTTGGACGGTATACCCGGATTGCGCCGCGCTCCTCGTTGTTGAATCAATACAGAACTCAGAGGCGTAACCACAAATAACCAAATCAGTTATGTTTTTAGATTTCAGTTGTGCATCTAAATCAGTACGTACAAAGCAGTTACCTTCAGTTTTTCTAATCTTAAAGTCAGAATCTAATGCTTTCAATTTAGAATGTAAATTCCAACTTTCGCTCCCATACCCTAAAAATTCAGGGTGCTCATGTTGTATGAAAAAAATAGGAGCACCCGCCTTTCTTGCTTGCTCAGAAACGAAATTAATTCGATCTATGACATCATCTGATTCATAGGGCTTCGGATTTTTTTCAAATAATGCGTTTTGAACATCAATTATAATGATAGCTGTTTTCATATATCTTCGGCTACTCCTGATAACGATTACGGCTAGACAAAATGACTCCCCACGAGGTGCTAGCCTCCAAATTCGTGGGTTAGTAAAACCAAAGCCATAATATATATTATGGCTAGTATGATTAAACATAATATACTTTTTATTGATTTAGATAACCATAAATTTTCAACTGAAGTCGCGCAGGTAGAAGACCAGCGCAGCGCAACCCGGATTCACTATGAAAAATAAATACCACCAAAGCAGAAATCATCAAGCTCACTTGGCAACATCAATCCAAATACCCATACGCGACAGTGCATCACTAAATAAAATATTTAAACATTGCCTAATTCCAGCTAATCAATGCATCTCAAGGTGAGCACAATTACATCTAGAGTGTTATTGGTTAATTTTTACCTGATACAACCTTGAATTAATCAGTGAAACAGATCTTTTGTAGCTGCAAGATTGAAGGCTGTTTTCCTATTTATAATGGGTATGGTCTATTTTTTTGTGCCAATCAAGCAGTATGTATTCCCTAGTCTCTAGTTGACTTAGTATTCTAAATACCAAAATAAGAAACAGATAAATTAATTAACATCGATAAGGCTATACCATTTAAAGCATTCCCCAAAAGGGCACGTAAAAAGGTATGCATTATTTGAAAACTAGATGATATAAATTTAGAAGATGTAAAAAATATTTTCGGACATCAATAGTATAAATATAAGCTATACTGGCACATAACAAGTTCAAAGCCGTAGTGGCTGATCCGACATAAAGGCATTGGGGTTTTTCTCCCACTTATAAGATGCACAGTCTGTTGTTAGTTCGATTAGATACCCGTCCACATCATGAGTATAAAATGAGTGAGATATATTGTGATCAACACCTGTGCTAACAGGATACCCTGCATCTATTAACTCCTGATACATCATTTTAAGAGCATGAGTACCTTCAATATTAAATGCAAAGTGGGCTAGCCCGCTTTGTTGAACGTCCGCTAACGTGAGACCAGGGTCTTCAACTAAGGCTAGTTCATGATTATAGAGGCCGCTACTATAGAAATTTATGCCACGGCGATGTCCCACACGTTTCAAACCTAATATGCCAGAATAAAATTTTTCGGCTCGTTGAAGATTTTGAACGCGTAGGGTAATGTGGTTAATACCTCCTTTAACAGTCATTCTAAGCCCCTCACAATTTTAAATAAGACAAATCAGGTCCTTTTGGTACGATACCTTGCGGGTTTAAGGCTTTCATCGAATAGTAGCCTTGCTTAATATGGTCAAAATTTACTGTATCAGAAATTTCCAAATAATTATAAATTCTCTTCATATATGCCAACACTCTTGTAAAATCCTGTACCTGTGCAAGGTTCGTTTTAAATAAACCATAGTAAGCAACATCAAAACGAATCAAGGTTACAAAAGCTCTAATATCGGCCTCTGTTATTTGCTCTCCTACTAAATACATCCGGTTTTTCATATGTTGCTCTAAATATTCAATACTTTCAAAGACTTTATCAACAGCCTCTTCATACGCTGATTGATTAGTAGCAAAACCTGCTTGATAAACACCATTGTTAAAGCGTTCGTATAAATAATCATTGATACGATCGATTTCTACTTGCAAAGATTCTGGGTACAAGTCAATGGTATTATCAGCTAAATCTCCAAATCCATTATTAAGCATTCGGATAATATCAGCGGATTCATTGTTCACGATGGTTTGCTGCTTTTTGTCCCAAAGAACGGGGACAGTCACTTGCCCTGTATAGTCTGAGTCAGCATGAGAATATAGTTCATGAACATAACGATAGCCGTAAAACGGTTCATGGTCAGCTGCTAGATAGTCACCAAAAGCCCAGCTTTGTGGTCCTAAAAACGGCTCAACTACGCTAACTGAAATAATACCTTCGAGTTTCTTAAGTTTACGAGCCATTAAAGTACGACATGCCCAGGGGCAAATTAAGGCGATATATAAATGATAGCGATCTGGTTCAGCGGCAAATCCTGCTTTACCTGTTGGACCGGCTGTCCCGTCAAGGGTAATCCAATTTCTATACTGCGATGAATAGCGTAGAAAACGACCTTCCTTATCACTTGCTTGAACAGGGTGAAAATCTTTACTCCACTTGCCATTGATTAACATTAAATATTCTCCTAAATTCTGAAATTGAGCCTGATACACACGGGCTCGATTTCAGGTGATGATTGTTAGTGGGATTTGTTGATGATAGACTTTAGGGTTATAGCTCCGTTGCCCAGCAAACTTTGTGCAATCAATGCCGCAATCAAAAACAGAGGGTACTCCCAACCACCGCCTTCATTTGTGAATAACCAGCCTTTAGCACCATGTACCAATACCATAGCGCCGACGAGAACAGGAATGAGTGCTAAGGAAACTGGCCTTGTTTTAATACCGAGTATCAGCATGGCACCACCAATAAGTTCTATTGCCATTGTCGGATAAGCGAACCAGCCCGGCACTCCGAGGGAGGCAAAATAACCAACGGTTCCTTCAGGCGTAAACACTAATATTTTTAGTAAAGCGTGTGCAATAAACATAGTGCCAAGAGCAATACGTAAAATAAGTACTGCATAGGGTGCTGTTGCTTGAGTAGTCATGATATATCTCCTAAAAAATGGGTTTTGTAAAATTATAAGATTGATTGTTTCGTCTCATCTCATGCTTCTGACATGGATATATTATTGGTGTATACATAAATAAATACAATATAGGTAAATGTTGATACACTGTCTTCATATTGAGGACTGTTAAAGGTGAGAAAGTGGACAAACTAGCTTGTATGAGGGCATTTACCGCGGTAGCGAATGCAGGAGGCTTCTCTAGGGCAGCACGAAAGTCAAATCTAACAAAAGCCTTATTAAGTAAATATGTGGCACAGTTGGAGGAATCACTTAATATTCGTTTATTTAACCGTACCACTCGTCAAGTTTCTTTAACTGAGGTAGGTCGAGCATATTATACACGCTGCATTCCTTTGCTTGAGGAATTAGATGAACTAGAAGCAGTGGTTCAAGATATCCATACGACTCCCAGTGGTGAATTAAATATCAGTGCGCCCACCTCATTCTCAGAACTCCATCTAATGCAGGTAATATCAAGTTTTACTAGTAAGTATCCTGATATTCGTATCAATATGGTATTAACAGATAGAGTTATTGATATTGTCGAGGAAGGCTTTGATCTGGCATTACGTATTGGTATTCTCCCTGATTCAAGTTTAATTGCATGCAAGCTTTCCACTATTCGCACTGTTGCTTGTGCATCACCAGAATATTTACAACAATATGGGGAGCCTGATTGTCCAAAAGATTTGTTGCGCCATTCATGCATCATTGACACTAATTATAAGAGCGAAATAGCATGGTCTTTTGAGCGAGATGGAGATGTACAAAGTGTCAATATTGAAGGGCGACATTATATAAACAGTGCTGTAGCGGTAAGAAAATTAGCACTTGCTCATAATGGAATAGCACTATGTCCTACTTTTGTTTTGGGGGAGGCCGTAAAAGCTAGAAAACTCAAAATAGTTTTGTCCAAATATAAAATTGAAGAATTTGGCTTATATGCCGTATATTCACACCGTCGGCATTTATCTACAAAAGTGCAATTATTTATGGCATTACTCAAAGAGTACTTTTCAGAACATCCTGCATGGGAGGAATAAAGACAAACAACTAGCTGAAGTAGGGGCTTTTTGACCCCGACGTAGAGCGATGCCATAACGCAATTTATAATCCTCATTTTGGGTTACTCCTCATCCTATGAATGGTTAATTAGAGTAATACCTAACTATCCGTTTACGTACAGTTTATGATAGGGCTTTAACTTGATGGTTTTTTCATCTTCAAGTTTGGCGTATTGCGACGCCGATACTAGAAGGCATCCACCCTATTAAACCTTGAATTACGAACTGTCATGTTTTGGCATATTGCGCAGTAAAGGCAAGCGACTCCTCCATGCTATGCGGATCGGGATCCAGTTATGGCAAGAAATTGACTTTTTGGAATGACGTCTCCTTTAGCAATACTTCTATACCCGTGGTCAATGAAGGTGCTTGATTTATACAATAATGAGGATCATGATACCCCTCATGAAAAATATCAAACTGACCACCGAGCAAAAAGTAGATCTTGAAGCCCTTCACGATGCTAGTCGTGATGGCCGTGTTCGAGATCGAATTAAAGCGGTTTTACTTCGCTCAGAAGGTTGGTCAACGTCGATGATTGCTCAAGCATTACGACTTCATGAAACGAGTATTGTCAGGCATATTGATGATTATGTAAGTAAAAATAAGTTAACCCCAGAAAATGGTGGCTCACAACCTTATTTGAGTAAAACACAAACAGATGAAGTTGTTGCTCACCTCATGCTGAAAACTTATCGTTGCTCTTATGAAATAATTTAATATATTTGGAAAACCAATGAAATTCGCTTTTCTATTTCAGGTTTAAATAAATGGCTTCATCAGCATAGTTTTAGTTATAAATATCCTAAAGGTGTACCTTATAAGTTTGATGAAGAAAACAAGCAGATTTCATTAAGAAATATACCGAAATTAAATTTCAAGCAATTGATTAACCTATGTTTTTATGAATACCATGCATCCAACCCAAGCAACAAAAGTAAGTTGTGGCTGGATAAAAAGGGGGCATGATAAAGCGATAGAAACCACCGGTAGCAGAGCACGGTTAAACCTTGTTGGTGCTATTGATTTGAGTAATTTAGCCGGTGCTCAAGTCAAGCGTTATGAGAAAGTGAATAGCGAAACAATTCAAGCGTTCTTTGCCGAACTACGCACCGAAAATGGTAGCAATAAACGTATTCACTTAATTTTAGATGGTGCAGGTTACCATTGAGCAAAAGTTGTAAAAAACAAAGCTGATGAGCTTAATATTGAACTCCATTTTCTTCCACCGTACAGTCCCAATTTAAATCCAATAGAGCGGCTATGGAAAGTAATGAATGAACATGTCAGAAATAATAAATATTTTCCACAGCAAAAGAACTTAGAAACAAAATTGATGAGTTTTTTAGTCAAACACTTCCTAAGATAGGTAATATCTTGGCGAGCAGAATTAATGATAATTTTCAGGTGTTAAATTCTGCATCTTGAAGTTTGATGGGTATAAAAGGCTTTTGCTGTTTCTTCATGCCCCTTTTGGGTTTTGTTAAAGCGAGAATTACAGATGTTGGAGGCGAAAATGGCAAGCCAAGATGTGCGCTGAGCCTTATCGCTACAATCTCAGCCGCAAAGACATTGGAGGTTTTATTGGCTGAACGAGGTATTGTCGACAGTCATGAGTTGATTCGTTTGTGGTGCAATATATTTTGGCGAAATGTGCCAAACGATCAAAGCGTAAGTATCAGGGAGAACAAAGGATGATCGTAACAGACAAGTTGAGGAAAGACGAGGTGCTGGTAGCGAAAGCTTGTCCCGGATTTAAGTCCCAATATGAAATAGTTTCACACCAACCAACGAGAGTGCGATAGCTGGGCATACGCCGCTTCAACTCAATGAGGGGTACTAGGCGTTTTCGTCATAAACGGACTAAAACTGCTAGATTCTATGTCCTCAGTGTCCTCCTAGAGGGTATTACTTTTTCTGAACTGGCAAATAACGCTATATTGATCGAACCAGCTTCTCCAGGATCAGGGATTTTTCACTTAACTCGAAGTTATGTGCCTTTCAGCTTGATGTTGTACTAGGCAACCGGTGAGAGTTGCCTAATGATTCGGTGCCTGTCCTCATCTTCCAGATACTCAAACTGGCAAGCAATTGACTGAGAACGGTTGAACTGAAATAGATAATGGCGTTGGTGACCAAGCGTGCATATTCACTCCATAGCTGACTCCTTGTTGAAGTTGCTGGTTACACGTAGTCGTTGAGGTAGCCTCGCCTCGGTTTAATGCCAGTTGAACATAGATGTGTAAGCTCAAATTACTATAATTCTAGACCTTTACAGTGCTTGCAAATTAAATGTAACATTAAAAATATTAATTTAATAAAAAGTGTAAATAAATTCCTACAAATATAGCAGCACCAACCCATTGGTTATTGATAAATGCTTTAAAGCAACGCTCTCGATCATTATTTCTGATCAAGCGTTGTTGATATATAAACAGGCCTGTGGCGATGGCAACTCCACCGTAATAGTAGTAACCCAAATGAAATTGATTTCCGCTTATTAAGAGTATAAAAATCACTAAGCCTTGGAGTAACCCAGTAATACGTTTGTCATTGATACCAAATAGAATGGCAGTCGATTTTATTCCTATTTTTATATCATCATCACGGTCAACCATGGCGTAAAAGGTATCGAAAACGACAGTCCATAATACAGTGGCTAAATATAGTGGCCATACCTGTAAAGGTAGCTCGCCTGTTTGCGCGGAAAATGCCATGAGAGTACCGCAGGCAAATGCAGCTCCCAATACGACTTGTGGGAAATATGTATGCCGTTTCATAAAGGGATAACATGCAGCTAATGCCATGGCTACAAAAGAAAGCATAATCGTTGTTGCATTGGTAAGGAGTACTAACAAAAAAGATAATAGGCAAAGCGCAGCACACAGCATTAGGGCTTCTTTCGCGCTAACTTGTCCGGTCACTAAGGGCCTATCATTTGTTCGTTCTACACTGCCATCAATATTTCTATCCGCATAGTCATTGAGTACGCAACCTGCTGACCTCATAAAAAAGGTGCCTAAGGTAAATATAATCAAAAGTTTTGTATCGGGTAGGCCTTCAGCTGAAAGCCATAGAGCCCATAAAGTTGGCCATAAAATTAGGAATGTGCCAACTGGACGGTCAAAGCGAATAATTGTTAGGTAGTTGTGTGCTTGTTCTCGTAAATTTATCATGGACAGTAGTATCGTTGTTGTGTTTTCAGGAAAATCATAACCGTTAGGCCCCATGAAAGTAAGGAAATATCAATGCCGTTTTTGTTTTCAACAGCGTGTTTTCGTATCATCGTAATTTTTAATATCTCGAGTTATTGGAGGGGATATCTCCGAGACAGCAGCTACAGGCAGCTTATTCCTCTACTTAAAAATGCGATATAAATGGGAAAATTACTCATGCCTTCTGAAAGCGTAAATCTTATAAGCGGTCAAAAAAGCGCAGCCTTTGAAGGTTCCGCCAGGTTGCGGGCGATGGTTGATGTGCTTGTATGATATCGATACTTAGCTATCAACATTTCTATTGAACCATGAAGAATGGTTCGGCAAAATAAAACATAATAAGCCAATAAAAATATAGCTAAGCATCTGATTAACAGAAGACCATTCTTGCAAAATGTAATGGCCAAACACTAGGCTTAACATAAAAACAAACCAGCCATAAACGGCGTAGATTTTGTATTTATTACTAAATAGCGCCAAACCAAGGAATATCTCAATAAAGGGGGTTACCTTAAGATGAAAGGCTACCAGCAGCACCGGCAAATTTATTCTTAGATCGCCTTGAAATAACTGATAGTAATACTCAAAGAAGCCACCTTGACTAAATAATTTACTCGTCCCAGCAGTCAAAAGAATCAAGATCATAGTAACTCGAACGATGCGCTCTGCATCTTTTAACTTCAGTTCAGAAATCATTTTTTATATCTTCCTATTGTGATTATCCGGCTGAAACTTTTGTTAACAGCCCGATGTTTAATGAATGTACTTTTCTCTTGGAGAGCCCAAAACTACTGTTTTGATTAATAGAATATTTGCATTTACGCGATTACAGTGTGTATCAAACTCGGCTACCGCTACATACTGCATAGAAACGGGGAGGTCCTCATCGAATATAACCACAATTAGTTTATCAAAGCCTTTCATGCTGCCTGCTGTTAACCATTGAGTGTAATTCCTTAGAGGGTTGTTCTGTACAGCCACGCCACATCAGAGATGTCGATTACATAGAATATGCATTAAACTACTTGCCCTGATTGTTTTTTAAAACGAACTCTATTAGGCCTGATAAATCTCTACTTGAACCATTAGGAATTTCCCCAAGTTCTTCTAGTGGTGCACCAAGCCTATTTACCCAGAATGTGGGATAGCCATACCACTTTGCACCAGCGACATCCCAGCCTGCAAATGCCACAAAGAGTATTTCCTCTTTTTTTAGTGATAGTTTCTCTACTGCTAAGTTATATGCTTCTGGATCAGGCTTATACGAATCGATAGAATCTGTACTAATAATAAGCGTAAAAAATTTATCAAGACGTTCCTTTTTCAGGCCATTACTTAGCATTTCTTCTGTCATGTTTGATAGAAAAACTAGCTCAAGCCCCATACCCTTTAATACCTTGACTGATGTTCGAGCATCAGGCCACGCATTTAAGTTCATAAACTCTGACAACAACTTATTTTTCTTTTCAAGCGTAAGTTCCAAACTCATCTTTCTAGCGGAAAATACTAGGCCACTTTCGGCTGCCCGCATAAAATTCTCATACCTCCCTCCCAACCCTCTTAACCATTGATATTCGAATATCCTTGAGCGCCATTCAATCATCAACTTTTCCCCTTGACCAGGAAAAGCTTCCTCTGCCGCCTTTGCTATTGGTCTAGGATCAAATATAGGAAAAGCATCAAAAGCTATAGCCTTTATTTTAGGAGTTATTAATTTCTCTGAGTGAACATTTCCGGTAAAAAAAAGAGATAGAAATATTGCCATTAATATTTTTTTATTTATTTTGTACATTAATAATCTTCTTTTATAGGCCCTATATCTATAGACAAAAGTTATCCAGTTAACGTGCTCGTTACGGGCGGAATGCACGGCCTAGCCTGTTAAATTGAATTGATTCCGATATTTCCTTAGAAAATTTCTCTGAACTAAGTTTTGTAAGTAATTCAAATGCGGCCTGATAACTAACAGGACCGCCATTCGATGTAATAACCTTATCCCCAATTACTACATTTTGGTCATATTGCACATTTATCTTGGGATATGACTTTGCAAGCCCTTTTTCACCGCCAGCCCATGTTGTTGCCTTTTTACCATCAAGGATGCCAGCCTCACCTAAAAGAAAAGCACCTGAGCAGTTGCTTGCCATCCATGAAGCTGTAGCTCCCTGCGCCCTAATAAAAGTTATCAAGTTTTTATCGCCTATAAAATCGTCCATATCGTATGCGCTAGGTACAAGGAGAACATCAAGTTCTAAATCATCATAGATCGTTTGATCAGCAATCACCTTTAAACCTTCTTCAGATACGACCGATTTATTTTTTGTTGCAGATATAACTACAACCTCGTAAGACGAAAACCATTGTTTTTTTGTTGCTGCACCAAATACTTCTATTGGTGCAGTTACATCACTAGTCAAAAAACCATCAAAAACTAAAATTCCAATTTTTGATGAGTTTGCACTAGAAAAACTAGGGAAACTGGCTGATATTAAAAGAACAATTAAACATACTAACTTTGTAACATTTTTCATATTTATCTCCGTATTTTATTTATTTAAATTCACTCACCTTTCGTGTCAATCCACGCAAATGGATTATAGGCGACTTATCACACACGCATTTCAAGATCTGAAAAAGATCACGCTAAGCGGGGAGTCTATTTTTGTCAATTCCAAATCATCGTTATAAACTGCCATAGATTTTACGAAATTTTGAACTGCCAATGTAATCTTGTTTATACTCGGTTTCATACTATTTCTTTCTGCTTTTAATTGCCTAATTGGAAAGTTTAAGCACGACATAAATAAACTCATAATTTCATTGAAAGCCTCGAGTCCAAATAGAAAGCTAAAATGGAGAGAATCGAATAGGCCACTGTTTTTAGTACTGTTGGTTTACTCGTTATATGCAACGCTAGTGGAACTAGATGCTCTGTTATTAAATCAACTGACAATGAACTTAAGCCACCTGACTCACTTATTTAATTCGTAAAATAAGTATTGCATAAGGTATTGTTGTTTTGTAGTCATGATATATCTCCTAAATAATGGGTTTTGATAAAATAATAATATTGATTTTTTCGTTTCATACTTCTGACATGAATTTATTATTGGCGCATACACATATAAAGACAATACCAGTATTTATTGACACACTGTCTTCAAGTTGAGGACTGTTAAAGATGAAGAATGGATAAACTAGTTTATATTAAGGGATTTACCATGGGAGTGAATGCAAGGGATTTATCTAGTGCAGCGTAGAAGTCAAATAGTAAGCGCTAAATTAACGGGGTATATAAAATCAATCATCACGTCTTCATGATAAGACTTCTGTTAGTCATCGACAAGAGGTCACATCATGCCTAAAGATATATCATCCCCCATTGTCTGGTAGACTATGTTCGAGCTTGGCAAGAAAGTAGTTTAGCACAAGGCGTTTATTGCCTGCATCATAAGTTGCAATAGCAGTGGCTCTCCGTACAGTTTGATCCACTTATTAACCTGTTACGAGATCAGTTGTTGGCTGACCTCATTACCTTTGCTGATGAAACTATATTCCAAGTGATGAAAGAGCCGGACAAACTATCGACATCGGCAAGCAGAAACAAAAGTTCCGAATATTTTAGCTAAAGTAACGGCTCCACTAATTATGGCTGCTTTGTCGGATCACTTGTCGTTAGATAAGCTAAGGCGTACCTATGACAGCGAAAGTAAAGCGGTAAGCATCTAAATGATATCGTATCAATATTCGTATGAAATAGGCACATGGTCTGAACACCCTAATTATAGTTTTATTCAGACTGAAAGGACTATATCGTATCATACTGTGTGAAAACGTTTTGATCACTTTTTCGAATAAGCACCGAATACTTATGATCAATCAATCTCAAAATAAGATAGTAAATCACTCTATATTTGCTATAATATTCATTAGGTTAATTGGTTATATGTCACGTCATATTAAAGGTTCATCTCGCTCCCAAGCAACCCTCTTTCCAGAAATGCTTGAAGATTTTGTCGCTAAAGAAAATCCTGTTAGAGTTATTGATGTATTTGTCGATGGGTTAGATTTAGAAAGCCTTGTTTTTAAAGGCGTTCAATCTAAAGCAACTGGCCGTCCTGGTTATCATCCCGCCATGTTACTCAAGATTTATATCTATGGTTATTTAAACAAAATTCAGTCGTCACGCTGTCTAGAGCGAGAAACACAATGACGTGGTTTAATGGATTCGACTACCCCAGTTAAGACATAATAAGCTTAACTGGAGAACAGAAATGACAAAACGTAAAAAATATACCAAAGAATTCAAACTTGATGCAATTTCTTTGGTCAGAGATCAAAATATTAGCGTTGCTGAAGCGAGTAGAAATTTAGGTGTTAGCGCTCAAATGCTTGGTCGCTGGATCAAAGAAGAAGAAAATAAAGATGGTCAAGCCTTTCGCGGCAACGGCAAACTAACACCTGAGCAAGAAGAAATACGTAAATTAAAAGCTCAAGTCAAACGCTTAGAAATGGAGCGTGAAATATTAAAAAAAGCGACGGTCTTCTTTGCCAAAGAAACGAAGTAAAATATTCGTTTATTACCCATCATAAGAAGATCTGGCCTGTTACGTTAATGTGTCAGGTATTGGGCGTAAAAAGTAATAATTATTATAGTTATCAGAAACGTAATACAAATAAAGCAAGTAATACAACGCACCAAGAAATGCTTGAGTTGGTAAAGGATATTGCCAAATTTAGTGACAATACCTATGGTACAAGACGGATTAAAGCGGTACTGAATACCTTAAGTTTTCCTGTAAGCCGATACAAAGTAGCCAAATTAATGAAAGAGACGAATGTTTGGGTTCGTTACAAAAAGAAATATAAAGTTACTACTAATAGTGATCACAATAAGCCACTTTATAAAAATGAACTTGAACAAAACTTTACCGCAGAGCAACCTAATCAAGCACTTGTTGGTGATATTACTTACATTTGGACAGCAGAAGGCTGGCTCTATTTAGCCGTTGTTATTGACTTGTACTCTCGCAAAGTTGTTGGTTGGAGCATGGGTTCGAGAATGAAAGCCCAACTTGTCTGTGATGCGCTAACAATGGCTATTTGGCAAAGAAGCCCAGACAAAGGACTTATTGTTCATTCAGACCAAGGTGTTCAATATGCTAGCCATCAATATAGACAATTACTCAAGGGTAATGGCTTTATTGGCAGTATGAGTAAGAAAGGCTGTTGCTGGGATAATGCCGTTGCTGAAAGCTTCTTTGGTAGCCTAAAACAAGAGCGTGTTCACTGGAGAAATTATGAAACACGCTATGAAGCTCAACAAGATGTGATGAATTACATAACCATGTGGTACAACAGTCACCGATTGCATTCTTACTTAGGGTATCAAAGCCCTAATGATTTTGAATTGAAAATTAATGAGTTAGAAAAAGTAGCTTAACTGAGGTGTCTGAATTTACTTGACCAGGTCACAACGTAATGTTGAACTTATGTGGCTCACGGAGCGTTTATCTCCAGACTTTAAAACGATTGCTGACTTTAGAAAAGATAACCACCGTGGAATTAAAAACACTTGTAAAATATTCGTTCAAATGTGCCATAAATTCAATATGTTTAGTGAAGCGACCGTTGCCATTGATGGTAGTAAATTTAAGGCGTCCAACAACAAAGATAAAAACTACACACCGAGTAAAGTGAAGTTTCATATTGAGCGAGTAGAAAAACATATTAATAAATATTTTCAGCAACTTGAACAATCAGATTCACAAGAGAACTCACCAAATAACATTGCTAATATTGAATCTAAGTTAGGTTTCCTGAACCAACATCTCGCTGAACTAAAAGAGATGGAGTTAGCCGTAAATAAGCATCCTGACAAACAAATATCAACGGTCGATCCAGATAGTCGCTTGATGAAAACACAGGGTATGACACGAGCGGTTTGCTATAATATACAAAGCGCTGTCGATACGAAACATCATTTAATTGTTGCTCACGAAGTCACCAATACAACAGATAGAGGCCAGTTGTGCAATATGACCAAACAGACACTTAAAGCGTTGGGGAAAAGTGTTACAACAATATTGGCAGATAAAGGTTATTACAGCCGACAAGATATTAAAGATACTCAAGATTTAGGTGTGTCGACTCTTGTTCCTAAAACCGATACATCAGGCTCAGAAAAGAAGGGGATTTTTAACAAGTCACTGTTTCAATACAATCGAAATAATGATGTTTATATTTGCCCCGCAGGCAATGAGCTTCAATATCGATTAAATTCGATAGAAAGAGGGTTAGATATCAAAATTTACTTCAATGGAATGGCTTGTAAAAATTGTACTATCCGAAGCCAATGTACCCGTTCTAAAAAAGAGCCAAGAAAAATGAGGCGTTGGATCCATGAAGCTGATATGGAAAAAATGGAAGCCTTGCTCAAAGCAACGCCTGATGCGATGCTTCAACGAAAACAAACGGTTGAGCATCCCTTTGGTACGATTAAGTTATGGGCAGGAGCCACGCACCTTTTAACAAGAGGGTTTAAAAATGTCAGTACAGAATTGAACCTACATGTATTAGCGTATAATTTAAAAAGAACGCTCAATATCTTTGGGACAGAAAAGTTGATGCAGGAACTAATGGTGGCCTAAGGGCTATATTTCCCCTTAAAACACCGAAATATGTTCAAAACACGAGCCAATATTAGCAATTTTGAACGAATAAAAAATATAAAGCATGGATATTCATAAATATCGGCTTCGCTACGCGAAGCCTTATAAAGAGCTAATATAAAACCTCAATAGTAAAAACTTACAATAATGAGTTTTCACACAGGCTGAGCCATAAGCTGACATTAAGCTGTTGTAAATCTTTGATCATATTTAGAAGAATATTAGCCAGCATTTTCTACTCGCCTTTGAGACTGATTTAAGACTTGAGTTCAAATTCGCTAACAACAACGGATAAAACTCCGTTAGTACGCAAAATTTAAATCTTATCATCATATTTTATGCTAATTTTATCAATATGAAACTAGAAATGTTATTTATTAAAATCAACAGGTTGAGTTCATAGTAATACCAACTGATTACAAGTCAGTTGCTAGGTGGTGTAAATGTATTGAATACACTGCTATGTAGCAGTGTTGATGTGGTTAATTATAATAATTAGCACCACAAGAAAACAATCAACTACACTACTAATTTGTTAAAGATGAAAACCAATATGTGCAATTCCAATTTTTTTTAATTTACCTGATTTAATAAAACCAACATAGATTCTATTTTTAAAGTGTTCACCACCTTTTTGATCATCAATATTTTCTAATTTATAGTGAAATTCGCAATTAACATTACTATATTTTTTATTTTTAAAAATGAACTCTCTTTTTAATTCATCTTGAGCTCTTTTACTTTTTGCTCCACCTTCTTCACAAAATACGTGTGTTACTTTGGCATTGATTTCTTTAACTTCTTCTTGAATAGATCCATCATGTAGTTCAAAAAAATTGAGAGTATGAAGAAAGTTGACTATTTCTTTTTGGAAATTTTGAAAGCCACCTTTTACCTTGGATAGTGAATTAAAGTCTTTATAATATAATTGCATGCTTCGGCCTGAACCGATCACCCGTTTCGGTATTATCCGATCATTGATTTCGGGATTAACCGATCACTCCTTTCGCTTTGAACCGATCGTTTTGGAACTATTTCCGA
>MAAE01000069.1 GCA_002162675.1 Colwellia sp. 39_35_sub15_T18
ATGTCTCTAATGATTGGTACTGCGGGTCTGCCGCATGTCATTATGCGCTTCTTCACGGTTCCTTCAGTGCAAGCGGCACGTCAATCAGCAGGTTACGCGCTGGTGTTCATCGGTTTGCTTTACACTGTTGCACCAGCAGTGGGTGCTATGGCTCGTTTGAACCTAATGAACACTATTGAACCGGCAGCAGGTCAAAACCTTGAATACTCTGAACGTCCACAATGGTTTAAAGACTGGGAAAAAACGGGTTTATTAAAGTATGAAGACAAAAACGGCGATGGCAAAGTACAGTACACTGCTGATAAAGCAACCAATGAAATGGTTAAAGTTGACCGTGACATTATGGTACTAGCTAACCCGGCTATTGCTAACTTACCTAACTGGGTTATTGCCTTAGTTGCCGCAGGTGGCTTAGCGGCTGCACTGTCAACAGCCGCAGGTTTATTGTTAGCCATATCCTCGTCTATATCTCATGATTTAATGAAAGGGGTGTTAACGCCTGATTTGTCTGAGAAAAATGAATTGCTGGCAGGGCGTGTTGTCATGACGATAGCCATACTTATTTCAGGGTACTTAGGGTTACATCCTCCAGGATTTGCCGCAGGTACGGTGGCACTAGCCTTTGGTTTAGCGGCATCAAGTATATTCCCAGCATTAATGATGGGTATATTCTCTAAGAAAATGAGTGGTACAGCAGCTATTGCCGGCATGTGTTCTGGTATCGGTGTAACTATGCTGTATGTGTTCCAGCACAAAGGTATTATGTTTATCCCGGGTACATCATTCTTAGGTGATTTAGGTCCAAACTGGTTCTTCGGTATTTCGCCTAACGCTTTTGGTGCTGTGGGTGCATTAGTTAACTTTGGTGTCGCTTTCGCGCTACTTAAAGTGACCGGTCCAGCTCCTGCGCATATTCAAGATATGGTCGACCATATGCGCTTGCCAGGAAAAACTAGTGAAGCACACGCTCACTAAGATGTCGGCGGGAATTTATTCGCGCCAATACTTAAGTAAGTTATAAGTAGACAAGCTGTAAGAGGTGGTATATATCTCTTGCAGCTTTTAACTTTTTGGAACTCAAATATGAATAGACATCTTAAAGTCGCTTTTATGGTTGCCCCTTTTCTTGCCTTATTAGGCTATATTGGCGCTGATTACTACAATGAAAATGAAGCATCGAAAGAAAAAATAATTCAACTAGTACCAGAAGGGCATTGCGATATTATCAATCACAGCTGTGTCCTTAAATCAGGCGATTTTAAAGTGAATGTTTCTGATGAAGATGGTGTTACTGAGGTTAACTCAACATTTCCTTTAGATAGCGCAACACTATTTTTAGTGGATAAACAGGACAAAATGACATCTTACCCGTTAGGCATGCAAAAAAGCCCTTATTACTGGCGCAGTAATACGCAATTACGCACTTTTGTTAGTAATAAAGGTGATAGTTACAAATTACGTTTGATTGCGAAGATTAAAGGTGGTCAATATATTAGTGAGTTTTATACCCAAACGGTGAAATAAACTGCATTAATACTGTTGGGTTCTTGGACAGATTCAAGTCACGATATAAAGTATCAAATGCTTGCCATTGCTCAGTGGCAAGTTTATACATTTCCTCTTTAGTTTCATCTGTTAAGTTCAGCACGTTATCAAGAGCACTATTGAAGTACCACAGACCATTGATTAAGTAGCAAAATAAAATAAAAGCGTGTAGAAGAGACTTGTTGATAGCTCGGCCTGCTCGTTGCTCATAGCAACCGATAATGTCATCGGTTAATGTCAGTGGAATATTATTTACGGCAGTAAGCATGGCTAAGTCAAATTCAGCAGGGGCAAAGCAGGCATATTCAAAATCAATTAACCAAGCGTTGGTATCATGCCCTTTGTTATTGCTAGTTAATACATTGCTAAAATTTATATCACTATGACAACACAACAAACTATGGGTTGTATTGTTCATTGCTGGCGCGATTAGTGCCGCTATTTTACGGCCAAGCATAGTGATCGCTGTTATTAGCGTCGGTTGATTGCCAATATGGAAAAGGCCATTAATGGTACCCGCTATATTTAGCGGACTAATCTTTTCAATATTTACCTGTTCTGAAGATGATGCCGCGAGCTGATGAAATGTAACCATGAGCTTAATGCTCGTGGTGATCTTCTCTATCAGCGGTATTTCTTTTACCGCGAGGTTTTCGCCTTCAACATAATGGCTAATGAGCCATTGTTCATCATGGTAGAAAATACGTGGCGTTAAGTTATTAACCGCAGCGACTTTTGCTAGTGTCAGTTCTGTTTCGAGCTGTATTCCAGCGGTCATTTTTGCGAAATAACAAGCGTCGTCGGCTTCGACCTTAAAACAAGCATGACTAAAGCCCCCCGTAACCATACTAATACTGGTTACTTGCTTAAAACAGGGTAAAGCGCTTAAGGCCTTTTTCACCGACATTAACTGGTGACGGGTTGTGATGAGTTGATTTGCTTCGCTTTGGAAAGTTTATAAAGCTCCTGCCATTTCAAGTAACCGTAAGCGGCTATAACCACATAAATCATAAAGAGTACTGCGGTTGGCATTAAATCTTTCTCTACATACAAATAAATAGAGACAAAATCTATCACTAGCCAGTAGAGCCAATTTTCTAAAACTTTCTGAACGACTAAATAGGTAGCAAATACGGCAAATACCGTGGTGAAGGTATCAAGGTAAGGAAAAACGGCAGGGGTGTAGTTTGCCATTACATAGCCCAAAGCCAACGATATCACGGCTAAGATAAGACAGGCACGTAAATGCCAACTGGCTTGCCAAGAAACAATGGCTAAAGACGAGGTTGGTTGATCTTTTTGTGACTGAAGGTTTTGTGACTGAACGCTTTGTGATTGTGTGTTTGTTGATGAGTTTTTTCGCCAAGCCCAATAACCATAAACCGCCATCACTAAGTAATAAGCATTAAGCGCGCTGTCCATCAGCAGTAATACATCATAAAAAACAATGGTATAAAGGGCAGTGCTGATAAAAGCGGCTGGCCAGCACCATAATGAGCCTTGTGCCGCTAAAATTACATAGGCAAGCGCAAGTAACATGGCCACAAGCTCAAGCCAGGGTAACGTTGATAAATATTCAGTAAAGCTAGCAAATAATTCCGCCATTAACTTATCGCTTCAACAATTGAACGATCACCATTGATAAATTTACACACAAAAACCGCGGCATTGGTGGTGCTGTGCACATGTTTTATCTCGCGCATTACGTTGCTGACGGCTAAGTCATAATCACCAAATACTTGCGTGCTCATACCGTTAGTGACCACGGTTAAGCCATCAACCTGACGCAGGCGTTTGATAAACGCCCAAATTTCAGTTTTGAAATTGTCCATGGCGAGCGGATATAAGCTTAATTCGATAGATATTTTCATGGCGTTCCTTAAAATTAAGCGCGAAAAGCATTTATCCACCAGTAGGCGGGAACTTGTTCGCGCTTGCAAGCATTAGAATTGATAATCTAAGGTTACACCAAATACTAGTGGTTCGGCTAATTGTGTATATTGCTTAGCAGTATAACCATCTCTTGGATCATTACCAAAGTAGAAACCTCGGTTAGCATAATCTTCATCGGTTAGGTTACGTGCCCAAACTTTTACTTGATAGTCATCGGCTAAATAAGCAACCGAGGCATTAAGCAAGGCGACCGACTCAGATGTAATATCGTCTTTCGGAATTGGTTTGTCGTTATAATATCGGGTATCTGAAAAATAAAACTCATCTTTTCCGTTAAGCGAAACATTAACTAACCACTGCTCATTAGGCTGGTAATTAATGCCTATATTAAATTGATAATTTGGTGCATGGGCTTGCTCTTCACCACTTAAAGAGTTGCCTTGTGTATCAATATAGTCGTTAAATTCAGTGTCTAGTAAACCAAGTGCACCATATAGTTCAAATAACTCGTTAATTTGCCAGCTAGCTTCTACCTCAATGCCCCTATTTGAGCCCGTTGCGGCATTGCCAAGGTAAGAGATAAACTCTGAGCTGCCGTCTTCACGCACTGTGGTTCTTGAGCTTTTTACTTGCATGTCTTCTCTATCCATGTAAAAAACAGCGGTGCGGATAAAAGCAGCGTTATCAAGTAGTGAAACCTTGTAACCTAGTTCATAATTGACTAAATATTCAGGTTCAAAGGTACGTAAATCATCCGGTAAACTACCATTGGTATTAGCACCACCCGTTTTATAGCCGCGGTTAATAGAACCGTACCAAAAGCTATCATCATTTTGCTGGTAACTAAGTACTAACTTACCACCCACCATAGTATCGTCAATACTATCAGTAAAAGCATCCGAATTAACATAATCAGCGTTACGTTGTTCAACACGAAGGCCCGTTGTTAACGACCACTTATCGTTTAGCTGGCTATCAAGTTGACCATAAACGGCGATGGATTGAGTATCGAAAGTTGAGGTGAAATCACTGTCTAAATAAGTATAGAGACGCTGTAAATCTTCATCATCTTGTTTAAAGTAAAGTCCGGCAATCCAAGCAGTTGTGCCGTTAAATAGTTTGCTGTTATTGTTTGATAACGCTCTTAACTCAATTGTTTGGGTAGATTTATCACGGAAATAATAATCGATAGATGAATATTCCCAATAAGCGTAGTCTTGATTGTCAATATTGGCAGGATCAGAAATGCCCGCATAAGCCCAGTCTTCATCATAACCGTAAGCGAGATCAGAATCCGCAGTGCTTAATAAAGTTACCAAGGTGAAGTTTTCAAAGCCTTGATAGGTAAATTTAGCTGCTACAGCGCTAGTTTCTTGTTGGTCGAAGCCCGGCTGATCAGAAAGCGTTTCGCGCGTGTTGTCTAATGAAAAAGCGTCATAACCATTATCAAAATCAAAATAGAAAGCGCTTAAATCTATTGTTAAGTTATCACTTGCTTGTATAGATAACTTACCTCTAAGGCTTGTTTCATCACGGTTGTTGGTATCAGATTTTTTTAAGTAGCTATTTTCAATAAAACCATCGCTTTTATATTGATTAGCCGCGAAGCGATAATTCACTGTGTCTGACGCTGGGCCAGAAAGTGCTAAACCTAAACCATAGCTATCGTAATTACCGACATCTAATTTAACTGCGCCTTCAAATTCGTCTGTTGGGGCATTGGTGGTAATGTTGATCATGCCTGCTAGAGCGTTAGCGCCAAAACGAGTACCTTGAGGGCCACGAAAAATTTCGGCTTGTTGCACATCAAAAAGACTCGCAATACTGCCAATACCAGTGAAATCAACGCCATCAATAATCATGCCTACTGAAGGGTTAATGGGCTCTTTAAATTGGCTGCGCTCGCCAATACCTCGAATTTGATAATAACGTGCTCGCTGTGAGCCACTGGCAAAAGTAACATTTGGGCTAACGGCTATTAACTCTTCAAGATGTTGGGCATTACGTTGTTTTATTTCGATGTCGGTTAATACCGAAAGTGAAGCAGGGGTTTTCAATAAGTTTTGCTGACGAAAATCACTAGTAACCGTAATAACTTCAATCGTATTTTTATCATCGGCTTGTACAGTAATGCTAGTAATTAATGCCGCAGAAATGGTTAACGCAATGGTCGATTTTGTAAAATTCATAAAGATCTCAGAGTATAAAAACTATGGGATCCGGCACTGGGAGGTCTCTAGATTTAGAAAATATTAACCATTCCTACGCCGGTTATATTAGCAATTTCACACTGGGTGATTACTAATTCCCGTCCAGGTTCAAAGGGTTTGTTGCTATCATCAACATCTCAGCGGTTGCTCACTTTTTTATTGATAAAAATGAGTCAATAAAACCGCACTCCTTGGTTCGCGGCGGATTTTAACAAACTTTTTATAGCAATGCGCGATAATTCAGCGATAAACTAGCCAAAAGTCGTATTTATCTATGTGTGTTATCTTGCTTATATTATTATGGTTAATTAATTGTAACTGTTCACCACCGAGCCGCGATGCTTCACAGAGGGCTCTTCGAGCCTACACAGAGACTTTGTTATTCTCGGTGTAGTGCGTTAGCCTGTGGTAAATATTTCTAAGTTGAATAAATACAATTATTTTTCCTATTTTTTTTCAAAGCATTCTTGAGAGTTACTATGTTTCCCAATTGGCAGTTAGTTAGCATTAGCTTAATTTACATTGGCTTATTATTCTTAATTGCTTTTTTAGGAGATAAATATCGTCACCAGCTAGCAAAGCAAGGCCAAAGTGTTATTTATGCGTTAACGCTGGGTGTTTATTGTACTTCTTGGAGCTTTTTAGGGACTACGGGGCAAGCTTCGTCTAACTTTCTCTCGCATATCCCTATCTATATCGGGCCAATAATCATATTTGTTTTTGCTTGGCCTTTTATTCAGCGCATTATTCGCGTTAGCTTAAAACTTAATTTAACCTCTATTGCCGATTTATTAGCGGCGCGTTTTGGTAAGTCACACAACCTCGCTATTCTTGTTACCTTAGTCGCCTTTGTCGGCACCATGCCTTACATTGCCTTACAACTCAAAGCGATGGTTTATTCATTTCAACAGCTACAAGTCGATCAAAGCCTTAGTCGCTGGCATATCGGCTTGGTGGTTAGTTTAGTGCTGGCGGGCTTTACCGTATTGTTTGGTATTCGTCATATTGATGTCACTGAGCGCCACCCCGGTGTTATGTTGGCTATTGCGTTTGAATCCTTGATTAAAATTGCCGCATTTGTGGCGGTAGGTTTGTTTGTTTGTTTTTCATTGTTTGACTCTCCTCTTGATCTTTGGCAACAATCGGGGGCAAATTTAAAGCTTGATCAGCAAATGAATGTGGATAATTTTAGTGCCAATATTGCTATGTTAGTGATTGTTATGGCAGCATTTCTATCCTTGCCAAGGCAATTTCAAGTGATGATTGTTGAATTAAAGGATCAAAAAGACACTTGGCTTAGCCGACGAGTATTTCCTATTTATTTACTGATTTTTGCCTTTTTTGC
>MAAE01000001.1 GCA_002162675.1 Colwellia sp. 39_35_sub15_T18
CTTTAACTTGCCAAATAGCTTGCCAAGTGATTTACCAAATAGTCGACCAAGAAAATCCGTATTTATATGAACAGCTTTAATTGAGCAGGATCGAACAATGAAAATTGCCGCGTTAAGAAATCACCCATTTCTACTTTTGGTTTTAAAAGACGGAGAAAGTGAAGGCTATTTTACGCCAGAGTTTATGCATAAAACCAAACAACAGTTAACCGATATGTCGTTGAGGATAGCCTCTGATAACTTATCAATAATTTATGCCGATCAAATAAAAAAAGGCTGTGAAATTGTCCTTGGGCTGAGCAACTTAGGTTTATTAGAACTTTGCGATAATGATACCGAAAAAGCAAAAGATATTATAAAAAACCAAGGCATTGTTTATTGTTTTAGAGCTGGTTGGGCCAAGTACGCCCAATTAAAGAAAATATCACCGTCATATTTTGAAGGTATTTCACTTAGTCGTTATGCTTTAGCAATCAACGATACAGCCGATATAAGGCTTATGCATGCGGCATTAGTGAGTGACGGTTATCAAAGCGCCATGCTGTTACAAGTTTATAAAAATATCGCCGCCAACTATTGTGCCAGCGCTCTACTTATTGATAATGATGAGGATGTGTTGAAGTTTGAATTGCAAAAATTTCTAAATACCGCCATTGCATTACTTCTCATTGATAGCGACAAAAAAGTGTTCACTAATACTTTATATCAGCAGTTAAACACTTACCTTACTAATACAAAAAAAGAGCCCTTGCTTGTTAAAATGGAAAACTGTATCACGAGTTTCACCGAGCAACTGCCATTATTAATTAAAGAGTACCTGCAAGAAGTACAGTTATTAAATTTCAATGAATTTAGAGGGATAATTAATCAACAAGTTAACATTTCTATTTATATTCAAGAAATATTAGAGCTGCCTATCACCGTTGCCAATGAACTGAATGATGACTTTGAAGGGGGTTACGACTTTCATGCTGATGATGAAGATGATATTGCTTACTTAAGGCCCGATGCTCCATAATATAGGAGCTTTAATACGTTTAAAGCATCATATTATTGTTGGTTAGCTAATCAGACAATAACTTTTTCAATCGCATATTTTTTCTGTGAACAAGCATAGCCTTTATTGATAAAACGCCTTACTTTATCGTCAAAAATAATGACTATGATGATAACTACTTTGAAGGCAATTAATATGAAAATAACTAATTTAAAGATACAACCGATATAGTTCTTTCATTGCGGCATTCATACGAACCCATTTCAAACTCTCGACAGATCCAAGGACGATGCTCATAAATAGAGCACATAAGAGTTTCACGATCTAACGCTGAACACCAACCATCCTCTAACCGCAACATGGTTTCACCGCCCCATTTATCACGGGCAATATGCTCATCAGGAACACCTGTGTCGGTAATAATCATAACCTCTAACCGACAGCAGCAAGCCTGACAATTTGAACAAGTAATTTCCGTTTTTGAAAGTTTTTTAATATGAATGGTCATGCGCATAATGAAATAGAATAATGACACATTTTACCCTAAGTAGATCATATTCGACATTAGTTTTGAGTGTATTTGAAGTGATGCTCTGTAGAGTCATAGTCCTGCATTTAATTAAAAAAATACCAGCTTACAAAGCCAAGCCAACTTATCGCTAATAATAGCCATGGTAATTGGCTGGGTTTTGGTTTAGAAAGCTCAACAATTTCAGTTTTATCTGTCTTTGATTTTAAAGTAGCTTTACGTATTTTATCTTGCTCTCGAGATTTTTTACTTTGTTGTTTTTTATACTCTGCTATACCTTTCTCAATGCCTTGAGATATTAGTTTAGTCTGCTCTTTGGTTTGATTAGGCCGCTGTATTCCCTTAGCTACTTTCATCGCTTGCTCTTGAGTTTCTTTCGATATTTTATTCATAATATTTAATCACTGTCCGTTTAGAGCGTTTATTTGCCTTGTAATAATTTGGTTAGCTCTTCTATTTTCTTTTTACATCAATATATTACAATTATTAATCAATGTCGTCATTGGCTTTATCAAACTGTAGCTCACAGAGTCGTTGATATAATGTCGAACTTTTTAATAATGACTTATGATTTCCAGTATCAATAATTCGCCCTTGCTCCATAACAACAATTAAATCAGCATGAATTACTGTCGCTAATCGATGAGCGATAATTAATGTTGTTCTATTGGCCATTAATTCATCTAATGCGGCTTGTACATGATATTCACTTTGCGCATCTAAAGCACTGGTTGCTTCATCAAGTAGTAATACACTAGGATCTTTTAAAATGGCTCGAGCTAAAGCAATACGCTGCTTTTGTCCACCGGATAAACGCACGCCCTGCTCACCTAAAAAGCTACCATAGCCTTGTGGTAATTGTTCAATAAATTCATGAGCGTGTGCTCTTTTGGCGGCGCTAATCACTTCTTCATCACTTGCTCCGGGCTTGCCATATCGAATGTTGTGCCAAACATCAGAGCTAAACAGTATCGGGTGCTGCGGCACCATACCCATGGTTTGACGTAAATCAGTCAATTTAAGTTGAGTAATATCAGTGTCATTAAAACTAATACTGCCCTTTTGAGGGTCATAAAAGCGTTGTAACAATTCAAATAATGTTGTTTTCCCCGCACCTGACGGACCAACTAAAGCGACAATTTTTCCGGTTGGTATGACTAAATTAATATGATTAAGTGCCGCACTGTCTGGACGTGATGGGTAGCAAAAATTGACATTGTTAAATGTGATCACCGATTTAGCGTTGTTCTTCAATACATCAGGAGTCGCTAATTCTTTGATGTCACTTTTAACCTCGAGTAATTCTAACAGCCGGGTTGCCGAGCCTGCCGCTCGTTGTAATTCACCGTATACTTCGGCAATGGTTGCGACAGACATAGCAACCATAATGGCGTAAAAAACAAATGCCCCTAATTCACCACCGCTCATATCACCTTTTAACACGTCCATGCCGCCTACCCATAACATACCGCTGATGGCACCGAAGGTAAGAAAAATCACGATAGCGATTAAAGTTGAGCGTTGTTTTACTCGTCGTTTAGCGACGATAAAAGCCCTTTCTACTTCATCAGCAAAAGCATGTTGTTCTTTGACTTCATGGGTATAACTTTGCACAACTTTTATGTTTTGAATAATTTCCCCTGCATAAGTACCAACATCAGCAATGGCATCTTGAGAGCTTGCCGCTAGTTTTCTAACTTTACGGCCATAAATCATCATTGGTATTAAAATAATAGGCACAATAAAAATAACAAAGAGTGTTAATTTTAAATTAGTCACCATTAACATCACTAGTCCGCCAATTAACATTAAAAAGCTGCGCAGAGCCATGGAAAAAGACGAGCCAATAATTGATTGTAATAAAGCGGTATCAGTCGTTAAGCGAGACATTAATTCACCGCTACGGTTTTCTTCAAAATAACTAGGATGCAAAGTTACAATTCGGTTGAAAACCGCTTTACGAATATCAGCGCTGACACGCTCACCTAACCAAGACATTAAATAAAAACGACTAAAAGTACCTATCGCCAGTAAACTAATTAGACCAATTAGCACTAAAATAGCCGATTGTAATTGCGTAACTGAACCGGCAATAAAACCATTATCAATAACAAATTTTACCCCTTGCCCTAAAGATAAGTTAACCGCCGCAGTCACTAATAAAGCTAATAATGCCAAAAACAACATCAGCTTGTAGGGTTTTATAAAAGCGAAAATAGGTAACAGGCTGGTGAATGCTTTAGACTTGATTTTTGCGGTGTTATTATCTGAAATAGGTTGATTGGTAG
This sequence comes from Colwellia sp. 39_35_sub15_T18, assembly GCA_002162675.1. Lineage (GTDB taxonomy): Bacteria > Pseudomonadota > Gammaproteobacteria > Enterobacterales > Alteromonadaceae > Colwellia. Next base: position 3,815 of record MAAE01000001.1, read on the forward strand.
TTTGGCTGTTATCGTTCACTATGGGATCTCAAGTAATTAGCTGATAATAAAAAGGTATCAAAACGTATTTTCTAATTTTTCACCGTACATATTAACAGATTTATCCATTTCCATAGAGAAACACCTTTGAAAATCAATAACTCTTGGGATGTTTTCTTTCGGTGCTTTTCTTTAGGGATAGGCTCTAATAATGGATAAAAACCATTGGCTAAAATATTAGATGACTCGAAGAAAACACTCTCTTTTTCGTTGTTTTAGTCGTTTGTAGAGTTTCCACGCTGGCAATTCCAGCATATTTCAAAGGATGGGTCATTTTTCTCTGAACAGCTTTTACAGACCCACTCTTCACCTTTTACGCCGTTCTGTGATAGCTTCAAAATTTCTTTAGCGCGTTCAAAATCTGCGTCATCAATAACCCAAACTTCTGGCCAAGCATCGAAGGCTGAGGTTTCTCCTATGGCTCCCTGCGCGAATTCATTTTTAATAAAGGTACTTATTTCTTGTGCTTCAATGAGGTTTTTCACATTATTGACAAGAAAACTATTTTCGTTGGCATACAACATTTTCATGATTTAATACTCGTAACAGCCATTGAATGGGCTAATAATAAGTTTGCTAAAACTGTATTGCGAAACTGAACAAACGATTAACAGCTCCGCTTAAAAAACTTATATGTTTTGACACTACGCTTTATGTGATAACAGCAACCCTGCAAAATAAACCATTACTATGCCTGATATACGTTGAATCCACTTACCTAAAGATGGCATTTTAGTTGTAAATTTTATTTTGCTTATTGTTTTTGTTAGACCAGAAAACCACAGAAATATTATAGCAGCATGAATGGCAACCAATAAAAAGGCATTAACGGACGACGGTTGCTCAAATGATACAAATTGTGGAAATGCCGCTAAATAAAACATCGAGACTTTAGGGTTTAATATCTGTGTTAGAAACCCTTCGATGAAAAAAGTGTGCATAGGACGATTGGTTTTGTCTAATAACTTTTCATCAGTATGATTCTCTGCTGATATGTTTGAGCTTTTTCTAAATGTTTGAAATATTGCCTTTAAACCAATAAATAACAAATACACAGCGCCAATCACTTTTACCGCTAAAAATAACTCAGCTGATTGTAAAAGTAATGCTGACAAGCCCAATATTGAAAGGGCTCCGTGGAAAAACGTAGCGACAGTTAACCCTAAAATATTAAAAAATGCTGCCGTTTTTCCTTTAGCAGACACTGTTTTGATAATTAAAACCGCATTAGGGCCTGGGGAAATGACTAAAAGTAATGCGACTAAGCTAAAGGTAAGTATTTCATTCATGGTATATCTCCATCGTTTAATTAAAAGTATCGCGTCTTTAATAATGGGCTAACAGTAAAGACATATTCTCAATAATAATTTAAACCAAGCTGTTAACGTGAATATTATTTCGTCTGATTAGACTGCAAAAATTGTTTAACCACCATGACTGTTGCCAGGGGATCTTCCTCGTGAGGAACATGTCCTAAATCATCAAAGATAATCAATTGACTGTTTGGGATCTCTTGTTCAAATTTCGTTCCAAACTTAACTGGTATTAATTGGTCTTTTCTACCCCAAATTAAAAGTGTCGGTACTTTTATTGTTTTGATTTTGTCTGCCAAAGCTCCTGGTAATGCCTGATTAAAACGTTCTTTCAAAGCATTACGATTCCCTTCACGAAGAGACAACTCGTAGTATCGGTCAACTAATTCATCGGTCACCAAATCAGGATTGCCATAAACATTTTTAACACTTCCTACTACCAAGGATCTAGGTAAAACATCTTTTAATAACATACTAGCGATAGGGTTTTGTGACAATTTAAAGGCAAGTGGCACTGATTCAGGCTCATAATGATAGCCACTGGAGTCAACTAAAATCAATTTAGATACTCTATCGGGGTGCAATACAGCTGTCGCCCAAGCAACATATCCGCCTAAAGAGTTACCTGCTAATACGCTTTTTTTGACCTGCAATTCATCTAACACAGCAACAACGACTTCAGCATAATGTTCAATGGTATAATTGTTTTTCGGGTCTGGTCCTGTCAAACCAAAGGCTGGTAAATCAAAACGAATGACTCGGCGTTGGCCTTTTAATGCGTCAACCCATCCATCCCAAGTGTGCAATGACGCACTCGTGCCATGAATCAAAATAATGGGTTCTTCATCAGATTTTGGGCCTTCGTCTCTGAGATGAATATTCATACCCGCAATATGTAAAAACTGTGAAGGTTCGGGAGCCCAACGTTGGCTAAGCTCTGCAACAGACCTTTCGGGGGCTTTATTGGCATAAAGATAAATAGCGAGGGCGGCCATAGCGGCTAGTAGAAGATATAAAATACTCTTTAAAATTCTCAAAATTTTGTACACCTTATTTTATTTTTTTTCATGGTATTAATTATTAAAAATATTTCAAACTAAGCAAGTGATAGATAATTAGCTCGTTGGCCATGAGCTGATAATTGTTCCATTTTGTTAGCGAGAACAGCTACCCCATTATATGTCGTTTGAAACCTTGAGGTAATGTCGAAGCCATACTTTTGATACAGCCTTATCGCTGGATAATTTGATGCTGCTACATAAAGTGTTGCTGAACCCATTATATGAGCAAGCATAAATTCTAACAGTTTAATGCCAACACCTTTGCCACGAGCTTCTGGACGAACAAATAATGCCCTAATTTCTGAACCATGATAAGCACAGAATGCAACGATGTTTTTACTGTCATACACGTAAACGTTTGATTCGTGAATTTGAGCAAACCGTGTCTCATCTTTATCTAAAGGTAATAATTCAAACTTAGCATGCTCATACCTCAACTCGTCCAGTTTAGAGTTTGTATATATATCTAAAAGGCTACTGTAATCATTATTTGAATATTCGCGTATGCTCATTTTTCAAGCCATTAATTTAGGTCAACTGCGTGTTTTTTAAGTAACGCCATTGGCACAATATCTAACGCTTTAATATGAGTCCTTTTAAGATGAACTCTGGGTGCCATGTTACTTGCTTCAGCTTCTAGCCATCGTGCGGCACATAAACACCAGCTATCTCCCGGTTTTACCCCTTTAAAACCAAACTCAGGTATAGGAGTAGATAAATCATTACCCCTAAACCTTGAATACTCCAAAAATTCTTTAGATGCATTAATACAGACGGTATGTGAACCTACATCGTCTTTGTTAGTATTACATTTACCGTCACGATAAAAGCCCGTAATTGGGTCTTCACAACATATTTCTAATTTTTCACCGAACACATTAACCGATTTATCCATTTCCATAGAGAAACACCTTTGATTTACCATTAGTAAGAAAGCTAACGCGTTGTTAACAAACTCGATATAGTTGACTAGAATAAGAAGAAAACGCACGATAGCCAACGGTAAGACGTACGTTTAGCAACTTGTAGGGGGTTTAACGACCAAACCACAACATATTATAGTAGATCTTGTGGTTCGCCTGAATCACATTTTTTACAATTTAATTCGTGACCTATCATAGACCTGCGACCTTCTGCTGTTGTTACCCAAGGTCTATTGATAAAAGGTGGTTTGTCTCTGACATGCTGAAAGTGACCACATCGTAATTCGGCGACCCAGTCATTTTCTTTATCTTTATGGTAACCAGCAATAGGTTGATTCATTAATACACCTAACGCCATGCTCATCTGCAGGCCAAATACGCGACACTTTTGATTCATTTACAATTGATAGAAACAACTGCATATCTAGCAAACGAAAATATTGAGAAACGAACATGAATCAACAGTACAAATAGGCTTGTTAGCTTTCGAGGCTTGATATACCCCAGAAGCCATTATTTTTGAAATTTAATTTCCAGCCTTTTTGTATTAACACTCTTCTGATATGTAGATTTAAATAACCGTGGCCAAACAAAACTATTTTATCTTTTTCTTGCGCTAATTCAACTAGATTATCCGCTGCCAATTCAGCACGGATTCTCGCTTGGCGATAGGATTCAAAAGAACCTTTTAGACCAAGCATCCAGAAAACTCTATTGATATAAACCCAAGTCATCGCTTTTAATCGAAAAGGAAATCTATACCTTGGTATTTCCATTTCCCGATAAAGTTTAGAGGTTAATTCAGGCGACTGCCCCGTATAAATATAAGCAGAATGTATGGCACGTTCAAGATCACTGGAAACAACATAATGAGATTTATATTCATCAAGTATACTTTCAGGTCTACTATTCTTAGCAACATCAGAAAAGTTATAACGACGAACCCATTTTGTAAAATCCACCGCATTAAGAACAGGGTTATTTGCCGAAGTTGGCTTTCCATGTCGAATTAGTATTATTTCCATTAGCAACCTAAAAAATGAGATGGACTTCTCTTACCAAGCGGCATATATGTACCATATTAAAAGATGTTAAAGCATTCAATTAAAGAAGAGTCCATAAATTTTCAATTAAAGCCGTAGCATTGATTTAGCCAAACTAGTTTTTAGTATTCATGGTGTTGTCATACATAGCAAGTGTAAATTTCGTAAAACAGTTAAAAGAAACACCTATTAGCAGAGGTAAATAAATTACCTCTGCTAATAGGTATCAAAAGCGCAGAGCAGCAAACCATACTGTCTATCCATCGAATTAGACAAGGGTTAATCAAAGCGATGGTTAAAAAGTATCCCTCAACCATCATGTTTGATTACCAGTGCTACTATTGCGTGAACTAAAGGCGATACTGTCACAGTTGCAGAAAAGGCAACTATAAACGAGAACCCCCATGACTTAAGCCATAGAAAAGTAATATTTTCGACTAGACCAACATTGTATGTCGTAATAACCAATGACATCACTCCCGACATGAACATTGCCATAAAGAAGGAAAAGACTAAGCCTTGATATTTTTTATCAATCATATAAAAGCATATTGTTAGGCGACGGTAGTTGCATCTTGTAGATGAAGGACGAACTCGGCTATCCCATCGCAGAGCCGACGATCATGTTCCAAGTTCAATTGCCCTTCAAAAAAATTTTCATAGAAACTACCCAAACTATACGAGCCGCGTACATCAGCTCCCCACCAAGGCATAAGCTGGGTCAAACTTTGTAGATTGGTAGAGCCGCCATTAGCCCCTGGGGATGTACTCAGTAAAAACACTGGTTTAGACGCAAATATGGGCTGTTGTTGATCAACTAATCGAGACAGCCAGTCAATAACATTCTTAAACACCGCAGGCATAGAGCCATTATGTTCAGGGATAGCGATAATAAAAGCATCTTGCTCTGCAAACAATGCTCGTAACTGTGTTGCCGTGGCAGGAAAACCGTCTTGCTTTTCTTTATCTAGGCTGTACATCGGCATAGAAAAATCACGTATATCAATCACGTTGATTTTATGACCCGTGATTTTGTCTGCCGCAATATTTAACAAAGTTCGGTTGATAGAATCTGCGCTATTACTCGCGGAAAAGGTACATATTTTTTTCATAATTTATCTTCTTAATCTTTTTCTACAGAAATGAGCGTTAAGTGCAGTTCTTCACTTGTTACTTTCAAATCAAAGCTATCAACGCGAATAAGGTCGCCATCTTTTACTACAACGCCATTCATTTCAGCTTTTCCATTGGAAATATAGGCTAGAAATTCACCTTGCCTGTCGATCTGACAGTTTTTTTCGAGTAAGCCAACTTCAATGATGGTTTGACTGTCAAAAGTGTCACTTTGACTCGCTTTCCCTCCATAAATGGGTATTAATTGATTTTTCTTTAACGTGTAGAGCTTATAGCCCGCCGCTTCATTGGCCTTTTCTGGTAACACCCATAATTGTAGTAAACGGGTTCTGCTCAGATCGGGGTTGATTTCATTGTGCGCAAAGCCTTCACCGCCTGCGCGTTGCACCTGTACTTGTCGGTTTTGCATGGACTGCCCATGCTCTAAAGAACCTTCATGTGTTAACCGTCCCTCTAACAATACAGTAATCACATCTACTTCAAGATGTGAGTGCATATAGGTTTCACCGTGGGGTAAATACCGGGCATCGGCCAGATAGACAAAATTGCCTATGCCATTCCAGGTGTCTGCGTTGCCTCCTATTTGTTTATCGTGGATGAGCCGGGTTTCTTTTAATCCGGCAAAACCACCACGTGCTAAGGTATCTCTGGGTAATATTTCCATCTGTGCTTCCATCGTTGTTGTAAAAACGCTAGATTAAACAAAAGTAATTGATGAGCCTAGCTGATAAATCTGACAGGAGAGGAGAAATGGCCTTGGTGAGATTAATCTAAAAAGGCCGGTATTGCATGATGGCAATGTTAGATGGCGAGAGTTTGGCAAGTCTATTAAGAAAGCCCACTTAGTGCTCTAGATGAGACCTAACGAAATAGCTTTGACTGTAGCAGAGATACGGTTATTGGCATTCAGTTTGGCCATAACATTATTTAAATGGAAGTTCACCGTACGCTCAGAGATGCCCAATATGACAGCAATTTCATGGGAGGTCTTTCCATCTGCGATCCAGCGCATGACATCGATTTCTCGGCTAGTCAATTGTACATCGTTATCTACCAGTGGAGATGAGCTAATCAATTTTTCTAAAGCGTTATTAAAGACTTGTGTAAACCACATCAAGCTTGGCGAGTTAATCTCAGAGTGAGGTGCGTTAGTATCTGAACGCGCCAAAGTCAGCAGCGATATTCCCGATGTGCTGCGCGTAGACTGACACCAACCAGATTTCATATCAAAGGCCATCAGATCTTCTAGAAAATGAGGAACCACGGCATAAGTATTTTGCGCTGTCCATATCAGTGGTACCGAAGATTTTATTGCATGTTGAACGAGCGGATCCTGATAGAAATACTCCTGTTTTTTATACATTGTTTGCCAAGATGCAGGATAATTATTATGCATAATCGGATGGGCAGAAAAAGGCGTGTGCGAACGATGGCCGTAGGCAAAATAGTCAAAGCCCTGCAACTTGGCAAAACGTGCCGCGGCATCCAACAGCTCTTCTATTGATTGAGCAGATTGAACTGTTTCAATATACTCCATGGGATGAATATTAATCATTATTGATAGATGTTTTTTTCTAATTTATTGAGTGAGACTTGAGAAGCCTGAGCAATATAACACGAATACTTAATGATGAAATATAGGGCAAAGAATTTTAGACTGGTCGCAGGAGTGAAATTAATGTTAAAGAGGTGTATAAAGCGCCCTACCGTGCCAAATAAACTTACTTCATCAGCAACATGATCAGGTAAAGCAGTGCCAGCTGCAACAGGCGAATATTTAAAACAGCTAACACTCTCTCATTGTGCTTACTCTAAAAAATTTCAAAGATACAATAATAAACAGACATATTGAGTGGCTGCTTATTATTTGGTTTCACTTCATGATTAACCACAAAAGAGTGGCTAGAATTTTATCTTATAACCTAAAGTCGCTCTTCGTCCCTCGGTGATATAGTAAGTAAAGTCACCTCCAGCTTGCTCAGATATGTTGACATACTCGTCATTAAGTAGATTAGAAATAGCTAAATACAATTCGCCACCAGCCAATTGATAGCTCACGTTGGTATTAAGTAGAAACTGGGAATCAGTATTGGCGGCACCGTTATTAACTTCTTCGGCACTGAAAAAATCCCCCTCACCATAGTAAGTAGCTTGTAATCCAACCGCTAGCTTTTCCATTGGATACCAATCTAAGGCTGTGGTTAAACGCAAAGGCACTACGGTATCAGAAGCTAAAGATAATTTGTTGCTACCATCTTCCTCTGAAATACTACCTCTTTGCCAAGTAATCAGCGCAGAAACATCTAAGTTATCAGCAGCAGACCAACTAATAGAGCCATCAATACCATATATTTCTTGGGGTGCTCTTAGTGGAATGAGGGTACAAATTTTTTCACCAGCACAAGTAGGGTCAAGTTGAAGTAAGGCAGCACGTTCAGATTCAGAATAAAAAGCAGCCGCTTCAAACCGAATCCCATTGTATACTCCTCTGACACCAACTTCGTATTGATCTGATGCTGCAGGTTCAGGAGAGATAGTTGACGGGTCGGATACCCCTCTGGTAGCCCTACCAATCTGACTAATTTCTGCACCTTGGCTAAAACCAAAGAATAACTGGCTCAAGTCAGTCAATTTATACACAGCGCCAGCATTCCAAAGTATTAAGTCAGAGTCGCTGAAATCACCTGGAGTACCCGCATTAGGAATATCAGCTGAAAAATCTCTATCGCCAACTTCACCTGTATACCATTCTTGTCTTGCGCCAACGCTAAAGCGCCAATCGCCTTTTTCATATTCACCTAGCGCAAACAGTGCTGAGGTTCGCAAGATTGTTTCAGGTGCAATAAAATTAACAACTTCATCATTAGAATCCGTATCAATTTTAGGGCGATAGATGCTGTTATGGGTGAAATCAAGACCATAACTTAATATTAAGTCAGCTCCGTCGAGCTTAAGGTTTTTAACTAATGCAGAACGAAACCCGAGTCTTTCATTATCAATATTAGTGGCAAAGAAAAAATCTCCGCCATCATTTACATCATAAAAATTAACACGTTGCTGTATTTTTGTATCTTGATAGAATGCCGAAACACTTACGCTATGTCCCAAAAAATCAGCATTGGAATAAGTAACCGTCAGAGTGGTCAACTGATCGAAAGCTGAGTCTCCATCGGGATGAATGCTTGGAATGACGATTTTACCAAACTCTTCTCCTTTCACCTGGTTACCGTCAAGAGATGCTGTTTCTTGTTTGTTTTCTTTATAAAAAGTACCAAAAAATTCCAACTTTCCATTTTCTGAAAAATCAAAACCGAGCGAACCATTAATATTATAGGCATCAAAGGCTGTACCAGGAACCAAGCCGCCATCAGGAGTTTTGGATAAATCACTGTCGCGATACCCGGCACCAAAGTAATAATCTACCCGTTCAAATTTTTGACCTGCGCCTGCATACAAATCAGTCACAAAACTATCATTACTACTGTTCGTTGCAAAACTGGTTTGTGCAGTCAAGTCGACTTCTAATTCTTCATTTTTTGCACGACGTGTGATCAGGTTAACAATGCCTCCCGGTGCTCCAGCACCGTATAAAGCGGTGCCACCACGAACGGCTTCAATACTTTCTATTGCAAAAGGACTGATCAAAAAGGCGCCGTTACATGAGTTTTTTCTCAAGTCATCATTTACCGGTGCGCCATTAATCTGAAACGACGTCGAGCGGCCCCTGATATTAGTACTACAACCTGAGCGATCAGTGCCTTGAATCGATATACCTGGCACCGTAAATTCCAAAGAGCGCACAATATTGGTATCAAATCTGAGTTGCTTCGTTAACTCAGTTTCATTGACTAAAGACACTGATATCGCCAAATCTTCTAACGCCGCATTAGAACGACTACCCGTAACAATAATTCGTTCAATGTCTTTAACATCTTGTGATTTAAAATCGTCTTTGGCATGAGCCGACAAACTCGCACAAATAGAAAGAGCGATGAAAGAGTAACGTCCAGTTTTCATTAAACAATAACCTTAGTAAAAAAATAATCTGCGAATGATAATGATTTACATCAACTTTAACAAGGCGGTTTAATGAATTATATTGAATATAAATAGATCAGCATCAAATTTTAGTGTTTTAAGAAAAAGGTTTATAACTAACTGATATGATAAATTTAAAAATAGTGGTTAGGCAATATTTATAGATTATATTTCAATGGGAATAATAATGGTGGGAATAACAGTTAAGTACAAGGTGAATGAATAAATATGAATGCCCTCAAGCAATAACCTAAAAGTTATTGCTTGATATTTAAAGAGAAAACTTACCTGAATAGTTAGGTTTTATAAGTTACTAAATTAACGTTTCATCTTCGACACGAACCCCCCAAACATCGTGCTCATCTGCATGAATAATTTGCACCCAAATTTGATCGCCCGGCTTGGCGTCAAAATCATCAGACAAATACACTTTGCCATCAACTTCTGGTGCATCCATATAAGAGCGCCCAACAATGCCAAGATCATTTACTTCATCAACAAGAATGAGATATTCTTGACCAATACGCGCTTGTAATTTTTCGCTACTAATTTTTGCTTGTACCGCCATAAAACGTTGTAGCCTGTCTTCCATTACCTCTGGAGAGACGTGATCTGGTAATGCATTAGCCGTAGCACCTTCAACGGGTGAGTATTTAAAACAACCCACTCTATCAAGTTGCGCTTCTTCTAAAAACTCAAGTAACTCTTCAAATTCTTCTTCGGTTTCACCCGGAAAACCAACAATAAAGGTTGAACGAATGACTAACTCTGGACAAATTTCACGCCATTTAGCAATACGCTCTAATACACGGTCTGAGCTACCAGGGCGCTTCATTAATTTAAGAATACGTTTATTGGCATGCTGGAATGGAATATCTAAATACGGGAGAATTTTACCTTCAGCCATAAGAGGAATAATTTTATCCACATGTGGGTAAGGGTAAACATAATGCAAACGTATCCAAACGCCCTGCTTCGCTAACTCTTCACACAACTGCTGCATGTGAGTTTTAACCGGCATGCCATCCCAAAAATCAGTTTTGTGCTTAACATCTACGCCATAAGCAGAAGTATCTTGTGAGATAACCAATAATTCTTTCACGCCAGCATCCACTAAACGTTTAGCTTCACCTAATACATCGCCCACTGGGCGCGAGTCTAAATCACCACGCATTGACGGGATAATACAGAACGTACAGCGGTGATTACAGCCTTCAGATATTTTTAAATACGCATAATGCTTAGGCGTAAGTTTCACACCTTGTGGCGGTACTAAATCAATAAAGGGATTATGTACTGGTTTAGGCACATGTTTATGTACTTGTGTTAATACTTCGTCATAAGCATGTGGGCCTGTTACGCCTAAAACATTGGGGTGAAGTTCGATGATTTCATCTTTCTTCACGCCTAAACAACCCGTAACCAATACTTTGCCATTTGCCGCTAATGCTTCACCGATAGTATCTAAAGACTCTTGCACTGCTGAATCAATAAAACCACAGGTATTTACAATCACTAATTCCGCATCATCGTAGCTATTGGTTACATCATAACCTTCAGTGCGAAGTTGCGTAAGAATGCGCTCTGAGTCAACTAAATTCTTTGGACAGCCGAGACTGACAAATCCAACACGTGGGGAGATATTCTCGACTTTAGCACCTGCTTTTTGCACCTGATTACTTTGAATAGTGGCTTGTTCTACTGCCTGTTGTGCAATTATTTTACTTGGTGTTTCAAGCGTAGTGGTTTGCTTTGGGTCAAATTGTTCGACTGTCATAGGTGCCTTGGTGTTTTATGTTGGTTTGGTGGTGCGTTATTGAGGCGGTATTATATAGGAAAGGTTTTAACGAGGAAAATTGCTTTTTGATTAAAATCGCAAGACAATAAAAAACATACTAACTTCAATTAGTGTTCACCTGAACTATAGATTTCCTTTATTAATTTCGTAGTTAACTTTTCCGCATCCTTATAAATTCTTAGTTTATTTTCATTGCTATTGTTGATATGCGCGGCAGACACTATGTTTGCTTGCGTTGTAAATCGTTTAATCATAGGCTCATGCATGGATTTATGGTTTTCTCTACGACTAATCCAAGTTATAGCGAGCCACTCTGCATTCAAATATACCCGACTATTTTTTGCTCTATAGTGCTGTATAACAGGAAATAACTTTATATACATACTAATGAAGTGAGTTCCATAGTTATCATATAGCACTTCTTTATCGTAAGCCTTTAGGCGACAACCTATGGCAAGTCTTTCCCATAAATTAAAGCAATCCCTTATTGCTTTACTAACAGCATTAGGAGCATTACCTTCAAATAACTCTTCAAACATTTGAGATGGTAGATAGTTATCTTTTCTACTAACAAGGTAGGTTTGAATACATAAGGCATCTAAATGATATTGATTATTACTTGAAAAAGACTCTATAAAGTCAGAGGTTTTTTCCCTTCGAAACAAACGTCGTTGATAGTAAGAAGTTAACAAAACGGTTGAAATTGCAGCAAAAAGGGTCACAACTGCGGCAATTAATACGATGAGGTTATCCGTAGGATTATATAAATAACCTATTAAAGAGTCTATAAAACTTGGTTCCGGAGTGATAATTGATTTACTTTGAGGCACGATTAAGTTTGATAAGAATAACTATATTATTCAAAAATAACTTCATCTTGTTCTTGAAATACAATATCCATAACATTCACACAAAACAGTAAGCTGACATAATGTAAATATAACTGAACCTACAAATAAAAGCAAAATTGTTTAACTCAGTAAATCAACCTTTGAATACCTCAAATCAATCAATATATCTCGAACAAAAGTTGCCCTTCACCGTCAAACGGCTTTACCGTATGTTCATTAAGAGAACAGCGGTAAAGCATAATGAATCAACCAGAAAATACAGAAAAACCTTACCCAAATAACACTCGACGGCACCCAACTTTTTATAGTATCAATAAGGTATTTTAATGATGTTGGATGCGTGGTTTATGCCGAGTGATAAAGTTAAGTGCTTTTCCTATGTGCGTTGCTCTTCTGAAAAGCAGATTAAGTGCACGAGTTTAGAGCGCCAACTAGCCAAAACCTAAGCGTATAGCTAACGACACCTGCCTCTAGCGCTTAATCTCATATACATTATCTCCTTACTTAATTTAGGAGATAAACATGAGAATTTCGCGTAGCCAAGAACAATAACAAACCATCATTGAAGATCAATAAACCAGCGGCTTAACCATTATTGATTATTGCCAACAACAGTAATTATCAACATCGAGCTTTTACGCCCTTATAAAGAAACTCAGCTTGTCGTCAGGTAACTTTGTTCGCGCCAAAATAACACAACAGGTGGAGATTATAGAAGAACAAACGGTCATAACAGTCACCGCCGGTAAGGTAAATCTCAGCTTACCGGCATCAATCTCTGTGACTTACCTTAGCCTATCATTACGTGAGCTAATTTAATGAAGATGTTTGTTAAGCCATCAGAGGTTTTCTTATATCGAAATTTTGGTGATTTTCGTAAAGCGATAAATGGCCTCGCTGCACTGGTCTAACGCATCGTGAGGTGATATTTGTAGTCTAGCTGAGAACCTTTAGTTGGCTAATTTATGCCCGTCCTTATTTTTTTGTTCTTGTTCTATTTGTTTTTTTAACCTTTTTCTTGATTTGTTTAGGCGCTTTTGAAAACTCTTTATGGAAAGGCTGCTCTGTAACAACAGGAATGGCTTGCCCTATGCTATTTTCAATAGTAGTTAATTGCCTTATATCATTTTCTACAGCAAATGATATGGCCATGCCACTTTTGCCAGCACGAGCCGTTCGCCCTATACGGTGTATGTAGTTTCTTGGATCTTCAGGAAGGTTATAGTTAATGACTAAAGTAATATTATCAACATCAATGCCACGCGCAGCAACATCCGTTGCAACTAATACTCTTAAATTAGAATCTTTAAAGTTTTGTAACGCTTCCTCCCTAACTGCTTGTGTTTTACCACTATGAAGGCTAGCGGCAGTTATCGATGCTTTTTCTAGTGCGTTAACAATGATGTCAGCGCCATACTTTGTTTTACAAAAGATGAGTACTTTTTCATAGTCAGGTTTTGCCAATATATTAAACAATAAAGGTACTTTATTTGATTTATCAAGGTGGTATACACTTTGATTAACCAAGTCTATAGTAACCATTTGTGCAGCAATTTGAATTTTTGTTGGCTCGGTTAATATTGCTGTCGCTAGTACCTCTATTTCAGCAGGCATAGTCGCTGAAAATAATAGTGTTTGTCGCTTCTTTGGCAGTTTAGATATGATGTTTTGAACATCCTTAAAGAACCCCATATCAAGCATCGTATCTGCTTCATCTAACACAAATACTTCTAACGCCTTAAAATTTATATCGCCCGTTTCAATTAAATCCAATAACCTGCCAGGGGTGGCCACTAAAATATCAAGTCCAAGTGCGATAGCGTCAACTTGGGCTTGTCTTCCTACACCACCATAAACAACCTTAGTTTTAAGCCCTAAACCATCAGAGTAGTTATCAATGTTTTGCATTATTTGCGAGGCAAGCTCACGTGTGGGCGTTAGTATGAGCGAACGCGTGCTCTTAGCTTTGATATCAACTTTATTTCGTGCAAAATTATTGATAATAGGCAATGAAAAGGCGGCAGTTTTTCCTGTTCCCGTTTGCGCTATACCAAGAAGATCATTGCCATTAATAAGAACAGGAATACATTCTTTTTGGATTGGTGTGGGCTGTGTATAGCCTTTAAGAGTAACTCGGTCAATAATTGACTCTAAAAGTGAAAATGCTTTAAATTCTGACATGCTGGCTCGGTATTCTTTAATCAATAGCCTATTATTCTAACAGAATGCTTTAACATATTTAAGACGTATTAAGGTGGCTATTTCTGATACTGAAGGCAAATTTTAAGCGGCCTTACTCGAAATGCATGTTCTACATTTTGATTTGCCCGATAAGGGAATAACATCAGCTAACTTTCTGACTGATTTAATTTTTTCATTTGAGATAGCAAAAACGATCATCAAAAAAACTAATATTATTGGGTTAACCACCAATGCTTGAACAAATGAAATAGGTAGAATAAAGCCGATACTTAATATACCTATAATCAATACAAAACTTATGATACGAATACCGTTATAAACAATGCTGTGAATATTCATAGTAGCTCTCTCTGTTGCTTAAGTTACTACTATATTGCTCCACGTGGCCTTCGACAAACGTAAAATATTAACGGCATAACTGAGTATCATTCATCTATACTAGTTTCAACTAACTGCTTGAACCAGCTGACAAATGAATGAATGTCATCACGCTCTTTATCTCGTGGATGATAAACAGCAAAACACGCAGGTGAAAATTGACTTTTTTCTTTAAATGGCTGAACCAGCAACCCTCGTTTTAAGGAAAGATTTTCAAGGGGAATAGCACCCAATGCCAAGCCCAAGCCTTGCTGAGCAGCCTGAATAACACCATCATACGAGCTAATACTTAGGCTAGATTTTGAGCCAACATTGGCAAGACCCACCGTTTTCCCCCATTGTGGCCAGCTATCTTTTATATCTGTATGCTGAATTAACGGCACCGACATTGTTTGTTCAACATGGGACAAGTTATGTTGCTTAGCAAATTCTGGCGAGCATAAAGGGCTGACTTGTAAATTAAATATTTTTTCAGATATCACCCCGATATAGTCACCATCGCCAAGCCTTAGCGCCAAATCGAAATCATCGTAGCGTAGATCAATCAGTTCCATTGATGTTTCTATTCTGAGTTCAATTGATGGGTATTGGCGTTGAAACAGACCTAAATTAGGAATGATAATATTACTGGCGATAGTAGGTATTGTTGATATTCGCAGTAATGAGGATTGAGCTTGTGCAGAAAATTCTTGCTTGAGCGATGTCGTGCCATGCTCCAGTAAATGAAATACCGCTTGCACTGTCTCCATATATTTCTCACCGGCAAGCGTCAGTTTCACGCCCCTTGTTATCCGTTTAAATAACACTATGCCGATGTTTGCTTCCAGTGATTTTATTTGATGACTAATGGCGGACGGTGTCAAGGACAACTCTTCAGCTGCTTTTTTGAAACTTGAGTGACGCCCAGCCGCTTCAAAAAGTTGTAGTAAATGTAAAGGCGGTAATCTTCGTTTCATAAATGTTCATCATCTAAAGTGCGGGTTAATTAAAGGTGATTCGTTTACTGCTGCAATTAATGATAACTTATCTTCGTTAATTAATACTCTCTTTAGAGCATAAAAAATAATGTTATAACAACACTTTCTTCAACAATAAATTGTTTATTTTCAGCCGCTAAAGAAAAATAAAGATAATAAATTAAATTTTTTTCATTAGGTTTTCGTTAAGGTGTTTCCGTTAGATAGTTGTCTTACCTTTTCAGCCGACCCACAATATACTGCATCGCTAATAAATATCAAATAAAGTACCCTATATATTCGAGTCAAAATGGGGTTATGCTTAAGTTATTCAATGGTTATATACTTAAATCAGCGACTATTAATCTATGTATTAGTAGGCTTATTACTGAAATTTTCAGTAATAAGCCTTTTTCATAAAACAACGCAATATTTAAAAATAAAATTTTGAAATATAAAGAATTTACGATAGATTACTAGTAACCAAGTAGATGGGGATTACTGATCCGTCTGCATAATATTGCTATGTTTACATCATTTATAAATTAAATGGGGATATTTTATGAAAAAAATTATTAGTCTATTATTAACTGCCTTCGTTCTTACGGCTTGTACACCGAAGATAGGAAGCGAAGAATGGTGCTCTGATATGAAAGAAAAATCGAAAGGGGATTGGGCAGCTACAGAAACTAAAGATTTTGCCAAACATTGCATATTTTAAGATAAATAAACAAAAAACTATGTCATTAGCGATACTAATGCCTAAAATGTATCACAATGAAAAGTTTCAATAGTTTACCAAAAATTGATATTAAACTTTCAGATTGTATTTCAAATACCTACCAACCTTATTCCTTTGCTGTGTTGTCATTTCGTTTTATAAGAATGAATTGATTTTTATAAAACGTCTTGCCAATTTGGATTTGCACAAGAAACACACTATAATTAGCTGTTGTGTTGTCGTTCACATTGATGAAGATGAGCAATACATTTAACTCATAAAACTTGGGCTATAGGTTACTAATTTCTCTCAAATTTAAGCCATATTTAGCTTGTAAACAACTCAGCTTGAAATTCCACTTATATAGTACCTTGAGTTCATTAGGACAAATTATGTTAAATAAAAAACACCTTGTTACCTGCACTCTATGCACCTTTATACTGACTGGCTGTGGCGGAAGCTCAAGTGATAACTCAAACGATAATATGCCATTGCCTAGTTTTTCTTTATCGGTAAGTGACGCCCCTGTTGATGACCTTACTGAAGTCGTTATATGTTTCAATCAAATAGAGCTTAAAAGCAGTGGCGGTGATGCTGTTTTCACCATAGGTAATGAAAGCGGAATGATTGCGACTAATGACTTATGTTTAGATAACGATGGTAGTGTTATACCTAATACGGTAGGTATTGATTTAAAACAATATACAGGCAGTGATTCTATTGCTTTAATTGAAGGCATAAGCATTGCAGCAGGCGATTATACACAATTACGCTTGCTCATGAGCGATGGCTCTTACGGCACTGACGCTCAAACGAATGAAAAAATCACTATAAGTGTTCCTTCAAATGAACTTAAGCTCGATGCTTTCACCGCAACGTTAGGTGGCACAGTAGACTTCACACTAGAATTTGATCTAAATAAAGCGATGACAAACCCTGTCGGTCAAGCAGGATATTTTCTTAAACCGCGTGGGGTTAGATTAGTTAATAATAATGAAGCAGGTCATATTGAAGGCACTGTTTCGGAAACATTATTACTTAATAATCAATGTACGCCGCTTTCTGACTCATCAGTAAATGTAGCAAGTGTTTATATGTATGATGGCTCAAATGTAGCTATTGATACCCTAGAAGATAATGGTGGAGACGAAAACAAAAGCTTACCTTATACAAGCACCGCAGTTACTTTTGATAGTGAACAAACGAGCTATAACTTTGAGATCGGCTTTATTAAAGCGGGAGATTATACCATTGCAGTGAGTTGTGATATTGAAGATGACCCTGAAATTGACGAAGAGATAAACTTTATCACTTCGCAAAATGTTACCGTGCTTGCAGGAAGCTCCCCCGTTCAAGTCAATTTTTAGAGCCTGTCACTCACCACTGTCTGGTAAGTTAATACACCTACTACGTTTGCACCTTTTCTGCTTACTCTACGGCTTATTTCACCAAAGTAAAAATATCAAGAAAAAAAACGCATTAAGCAACTAATTTTGATTAATAATTTGCAAATATCGTCTTTGTAACTCACGCTTAAGCAACCCCTCAAATGATGAAATAGCTTAAAGGATTATACTATGAGTGAGACCTTGTACGACAAATATGGTGGTTTCGACACATTTAGCACTGTTGTGAGTAATTTTTATCAAAAAATATTAGACAGTGAAGAACTTGCTCCTTATTTTGATAACGTTAATATGGAAAAATTAATGTCACATCAAACTAGTTTCATATCTACGGCACTCGGCGGTCCAGAGAAATACACCGGTTTAGATCTACGTAAGGCTCATGCACCATACGATATTACTGTTCCTCACTTTCAAGAAGTGGCAGAGCTGTTAGAAGAATCTCTTGATGAAGCAGGTGTCGAACAAAAAGATATTACCAGCATAATTTCAATAGTTGAAAATTTGATGGAGCAAATCGTTTCAAGTGTTTAACTCTAACAAGTTTGAAATGAGTTCAAAGCTAAAGAACTTATCTGAATTACTTAATGATTTAGATCAGGCTCTGATACTTTGTCACTGTGAAACATTTGAAATTATTGAATATAACCAAGTACTTGCTAAATGGTATCCAACTGAGCTCGTACATAATTCAATTGAATATATATTTGATGAAGATGTGATCAGGCGAATAGGTAATGCCGTAACAAAAAAACGTAAATATCGATTTAAAGTGGAGCGAATGATTGGTTCTCGTAAAGAGCATATTGATTTCAATACGAAATTAATTTCAACGAGTGAACATCAAAACTATCTGTTACTGCAAGGCTCGGTTAATAGTACCACAGCGCAATTAACTAAAATGATCAAAGATCACAGTTTAATTACCACAAAAAATAGGAAAATATTAGAACAAGCGATTAATGAAGCTCAAGCGGCTAATCAAGCTAAGAGTATGTTTTTAGCGACAATCAGTCATGAATTGAGAACGCCAATGAATGGTATTTTAGGCATGGTACAGCAGTTTTATAAAACGTCGCCAACTCATCAACAATTCGATTTAATCAATATAATTGAAAGTTCAGGCGAGCAACTACTCGCTATTATTAATCAAGTTCTTGATTTTTCAAAAATTGAAGCCAATAAAATAGAACTTCATAGCTCTCCAACCCATATAAAAGACTTGCTGATAGATGTGATCTCTTTATGCAATAGCAGTGTAAAAAACACTAATAACCTTAAGGTTATGACAGTATTTAAAGAGGATGATTACCCTATAGTGCTGGTAGATGATGTACGCTTAAAACAAGTATTAATTAACTTAGTGAATAATGCGATTAAATTCACCGAACAAGGTAGCGTAGAGCTAAAATTAAACTTACTTTCCGCTTGTGATAAGCATTGCCAGTTAGAGTTTTCGGTCACTGATACCGGTGTTGGGATTGAACGCGAAAGAATTTCAGAACTTTTTAAGCCATTTACCCAATATGATTCTTCTACCACCAGAAGTTATGGCGGAACGGGATTAGGCCTAAGTATTAGCCAACAATTAATTAAATTAATGAACAGCAAAATTAAGGTTAGTAGCGCCAAAGGTCTAGGCAGTACATTTGTTTTTGTACTATCTTTACCTATTAGTGAGCAACAAAAAACGACACAACTCGCCCAAGAGCCAATAACAGAAATATCATCACTTAAAGATAAAGTCATATTGGTTGCTGACGATAATCGCATTAATAGGAAAATAGTGTCGATGGCTCTAGATGGTTCTCAAGCCAAAATTTTGATAGCTGAAAATGGTCTAGAAGCGATTGAAGAATTTAAACAACACCCTATAGATATCATTTTGATGGATTGTTTAATGCCGATGATGGATGGCTTTGAAGCCACGAAAAAAATTAGAAAATTAGAAACAGCTCAACAACACACCCTTATTTTGGCATTAACCGCAAGTGCTTCAAATGAGGTAAGGGAGCAATGTAAAGCAGTGGGTATGGATGGCATCATGCTCAAGCCTTTTAAGTTTGACTTATTGCTCAGTAAAATAAATCAAGGACTTGCTAATAAATAGCCTTACAACAAAATCTACTAAGCACTAAGCACTAAGCACTAAGCACTAAGAAAAGTTAATGTTAATTTTTGCCTTGGTGTTTCACATGGAAATGGAAAAAATATGAAAAATAATATAGTGCCCATTTTATCGACGAAATTAGTGGTGTTGGCTTTAGTCGGCATCATTTTTATAATCGCATTTGTTCCCTCGGCCATTAAAGAATATTCGTTAACAGAAGCGCAAGAGTCCATTGACCAACTAATACTAATTTTAGTTATGGCTTTTATTGCGCTCTATATAGCTATTGTTTTTATCTTCAATAAAACAATAAAAGTGAGATTAAGAACGCTTATTTTTCCCCTAAAAAACCAAAAAATTGCCATGGATGCCCATTCACTAGTGTCGATGACAGATCTGAAAGGAAATATCACCTTTGTTAACGACAAGTTCATAAAAGTGAGTGGTTATAACGAAGCTGAATTGCTTGGTAAAAATCACAATCTGCTTAATTCCAATAATCACCCCAAAAGCTATTGGCAAAACATGTATTTGACCGTTTCACAAGGAGAAACATGGCATGACCAAGTGCGTAATCGTGCTAAAGACGGTCATTACTATTGGGTTGATACCACCATAGTGCCCAATTATGATGAAAAAAATCAACTTATCGGTTACACCTCAATTCGTACCGATATTAGTGAACAAAAAGAAAACCTAGTACAACTTGCCTTAGCTAAAGAGCAAGCAGAAGTTGCCAGTGTTTCAAAGGCTGATTTTCTTGCCAACATGAGCCATGAAATACGCACGCCAATGAATGGTGTCATTGGCATGAACAACTTATTATTGGCTTCTGAGCTAAATACAGAGCAACTCAAACTTGCCAAAACAGTCAAATCATCGGCAGTAAGTTTACTGGCCATTATCAACGATATTTTAGACTTTTCTAAAGTGGAAGCGGGTAAGCTCGAGCTTGAATTAATTCCCTTCGATTTGGGCAATATGCTTGAAGATCTTGGCGCTACCATGAACTTTCAAGCCGAAGCTAAAGGATTACAATTGATATGTCCGGCAAATCCATTAATAAAACAGTGGGTTAAAGCAGATCCAGGTCGCATTAGACAAATTCTAACCAATTTAATTGGTAATGCCATTAAATTTACCGAACAAGGCGAAGTGGCTGTTTATGTGCAAGTTATTGAGCAAACAGCACATCAAAAAGTGCTTCGTTTTGACGTTAAAGATACCGGTATTGGCATAAGTGAGTCGCAGCAACAGCACTTGTTTACCCAGTTTTCTCAAGCAGATAGCTCCACCACTCGTAAATATGGTGGTACTGGTTTGGGGTTATCTATCTGTAAAAAATTGGTTGAATTGATGCAAGGAGAAATAGGTATAGATAGCGAAGTAGCTAACGGTACTACTTTTTGGTTTACCCTAACACTAGCTAATGCAAAAGCGGTTAATGAAGCGCCAACGTATAACACTGATATTCAAAACGAAAAAATACTCATCGTGGATGATAATGAAACCAATCGAATGTTGATGCACCAACTTCACAAAATATGGGCTATTCCACATTCAGTTACCACTAACGCGAAAACGGCTTTGGTAGAATTAGCACAGGCGGCTCAGCACAATAGTCCTTACACTATTGCCATTTTAGATATGCACATGCCCGAAATGGATGGCATTGAGTTATGTCAGCGTATACAAGCAGACGCTCAACTTAAAGGTATAAAAATGATCATGGTGTCATCACATGCACAGAGCGGTGATGGCGCTAAAGTAAAAGCAGCAGGTTTTCATGGCTACCTCAGCAAACCTATCCAACAGTCTGAATTATTCGATATTCTCTTGATGGTTTCAGGGCTTAAAGAAAAATCCCCACAATTGATTACTCGTCATTCCGCTAAAGAGCATGCGCAATTTAAGGGGCATTTATTGGTGGTAGAAGATAATGCCACTAATCAACTAGTGATAGAAGGTTTGCTAAAAGCGTTGGGGTTAACCGTCGATTTAGCAGCCAATGGTGAAGAAGCAATCTCAGCACTAAAACGTGGCAATGTACACGACTTAGTGTTTATGGATTGCCAAATGCCTGTTATGGATGGTTATACGGCAACCGCTAAAATAAGAGATCCCCAAACGGGCTTAGAGAATCCTCTAATCCCTATCATTGCCATGACCGCTAATGCCATGGCTGGCGACAAACAAAAATGTCTAGACGCTGGTATGGACGATTACCTAGCAAAGCCAGTGAATCCCGTCAAAGTACAGGCAATGTTAAAGCAATGGCTACCTAACACTAACCCCAAAAAAACAGTGACAACAAGCCTAGCTAACACGGTAACAAAGACAACTAGCGATATATTAATTTTCGATTACGACGATATGGCCAAGCGGCTTATGCACAAACCGGATTTAATGAGATCAGTCGCTGAAATGTTTTGCCAAGACTTGGTCGAACAAATTAACGATATAAAAATAAACATTACCCAAAACAATATTGAACAAGTTGAAGCCATAGCTCATAAAATAAAAGGTGCTTCCGCCAATGTTGGTGGCTTAGCCTTAAGTGCTTTAGCTCTTGAAATAGAACTCGCCAGCAAAGCGGGTAAAATTGACACCGTAAATAACAATATAAATGATTTAGAACTCGCCTTTAGCCATTTAAAAACGGAAATGGGGCAAAAAATTAATGATATGGCTCATTGCTGAGGGTTACCTTGTCTTAGCTTAAGGTATTAATAAAGAATAGCTTGCCCCTCGTTCCAACAAGTAGCTGAACAACTACTGTGCTTCCAATTAACTGGCCATATTACTATTAATACCAATTGACTAACTAAGTGATCATTTTCACATGGCCTAAATATCCAATAACGTCGTTGCTTTCAATCCTAATAACCCGCTATTGCTCAATCAAGCGCCTTGTTCTTGAAAATTTATTCTCATTGAATTCTGTCCCCTTAATTGATCCAAATGGTATAACGCTAAACCCCAATCAGGTTTACTCTATATTTAAACTCTATATTTAAACTCTATATTTAAATTCAGCCGCAATAAGCTTTTGTGGCAGCGATCATAACCACCTTATACCTAACATCACCATAATAACGTTGTATTATAATGAAAATTATATGAAAATAGTTTTATTGTCCAAAGAATAAACCTGAAATAAATGATATTTAGCAGGCAAAAAACTTACTCATCAATAACAACGAACAGCCATTAACGAATGTAGAACGAATATAAAATGAACATAAAACGCAAAACTCTTTTTTGGAAGTTATATCCCTCCTTTTTAATTATTTCATTTATCTCATTGCTCGCCATTGTAATGATTGCTCTTTGGTCATTTAAGTCATTCTATTATCAAGAACGTGCTGTTGACTTAGAAATAAGAGCAAAAATTTTAACGCCTGAGTTTTCTCGGCTTATTCAAACTCAAAATTATCAAGAAATTCAAAAAAAGTCTCAACAACTCGGCGACGATTCATCAACACGAATTACTATAATTTTACCTTCAGGAAAAATTATTGGCGATACTAAAAAAGATCCAACCACCATGGATAATCATAAAAACCGCCCTGAAATTGAACAAGCAACACGTTACGGAAAAGGTTTGTCAATAAGGTATGGTCACACACTAGCAATTGACTCAATGTATTTTGCTATGCCTATCATCGCACAAAACAAAATGATTGGCATAATGAGAACGTCTACTCCTTTAGATACGCTGCGCAATGCTTTATGGAGTATTTATTATAAAGTATCGTTAGGCTTTTTTATTCTCATTATAATTACCGCATTTGCTAGCTGGTGGATGTCAAAAGCGTTAGTTAGACCGCTAGAAATAATAAAAGTACAAGCGCAACGATTAGCCAAAGGCGACTTTTCCAGCCGCGTGCAATTAAGCTCAAACGACTCGCTTGAATCTGAACAATTAGGCCAAGCATTTAACGAAATTGCCATTCAATTAAATCAACGCATTGAAATCATTCTTAACCAGAGAAACGAGCAAGAAGCCGTATTTTCTAGCATGGTTGAAGGCGTTATTGCCGTTGATAGTAACGAGAACATTATCCGTATCAATCAAGCCGCCTATAATATTTTAAAAATTTCAGAACAAAACATTGAAGGTATTAAACTAGAAAGCGTTATAGATAATGTTGAATTACATAAACTTATTTTATTTGCCCTACAACAAGACACACCTTTAGGGCAAGAAATCATTATTCATAACGACGTTGAACAAGTTTTATTTGCCCAATCAGCGCCTTTACTTGATATACATAAAAACAAATGTGGCACCCTAGTCGTATTTAATGACATTACCAAACTAAAAGAATTTGAATTACAAAGAAAAGAATTTGTTGCTAATGTATCGCACGAGCTTAGAACGCCTCTTACCGCTATTCAGGGCTTGTCTGAAACGTTGATAGAATTCCCTGATTTAGTCCAAGAAAAAAGGGCTTATTTCATTGATGTTATCCATACTCATTCCATTCGTTTAGAAAGCATTATTGAAAATTTACTGACCTTATCTAAAATAGAGAAAGAAACGGAAACAGAAATTGACGAACTTGATTTTGTAGAAGAGTCAATTACTTTAGCATTAAGTAATGCTATTTTTCTTTGTAAAGACAAAGCGTTAAAAAGAAATATCGACATTATATTAAATAATGCCGAAGACATAATATTTAAGCATAACTCCTCACTAATTGAACAAGCTATTATCAACTTGCTAAACAATGCAATTAAATACAGCAATGGCGACAGCGAAATAAAAATAACTGTTATAAAGCAAAATAATAACATTGAAATAAGTGTTGAAGACAAAGGTAACGGTATTCCAGAAGAGCATTTATCACGATTATTTGAGCGCTTTTATCGAGTAGATAAAGCCCGCAGTAGAAAATTAGGTGGGACAGGGTTAGGTTTATCTATTGTCAAACATATTGCCTTAGCTCACAACGGTACGGTACAGGTGAAAAGTGAAATAAATAAAGGCAGTATTTTCTCGCTAATATTGCCGTTACAAAGTGACTGAATATAATTTCTAATTAGCTATATTAAGTTAAATCAATTCAATAGATAAATATTAAGGTACTAAAATATGCTTTATCAGTTAGGTGAACTTACTCCAAATATTCCAACAAGCTGCTTTATCGCACCAAACGCCAGTGTCATTGGCAATGTAGAGTTAGCTGACAACGCCAGTATTTGGTTTAATGTCGTGATCAGAGCCGATTTAGCGCAAGTCAAAATAGGGGAAAATTCAAATATTCAAGACGGTTGTGTTTTGCATGTTGATGAAGGCTTTCCCATTACTGTTGCTGAAAATGTAACGGTTGGCCATAAAGCCATGTTACATGGTTGCTCTATCGGTGCAGGCAGCTTAATTGGTATAAATGCCGTGGTGTTAAATGGTGCCAACATTGGCAAAAACTGTTTAGTGGGTGCCAATGCATTGGTGACAGAAAACATGCACATTCCTGACGGTAGCTTAGTCTTAGGATCGCCGGCAAAAGTGGTTAAACAACTCGATGATAAAACCAAGGAAATGCTCGCAGCAGGCGCTGCTCATTATGTTCATAGCAGTCATCAATATATGACAGAGTTAAAAAAAATAGGTTAATTTATGTCGAGCGTTTTATATTACCCTATTTGAACGCGCTTTTACCTTAACGACAGTTTTCTTTAATTAGCTTAGTGAGTTTTTTATTTTGTGCTGCTAATTCTTCTTCGCTTTGGTAATGGCGCTCGCCAGTGGCTGACATCAAATAAATACGGCCACCTTGTTGATAAATAGCAAGTTTTCTTTTTAAGTTATTACAATATCCCTTATTTTTCTTTATTTGCTTTGCTTTTGTTTGAGCTTGTTCTGCCCTAACTTTCTTGGTTTTATTATAG
Organism: Colwellia sp. 39_35_sub15_T18; assembly: GCA_002162675.1. Lineage (GTDB taxonomy): Bacteria > Pseudomonadota > Gammaproteobacteria > Enterobacterales > Alteromonadaceae > Colwellia. The sequence continues at coordinate 29,683 of MAAE01000001.1, forward strand.
TCTTGTTGCCACTGACTGTTTTGGGTGACAGGGTTAGAAATATTACCATTTTCTTTAGGCTTTATCGTGGTAACGTTTTCATCAACAATGGGCTTATCGCTAAAATGCACCTTGCCATCTTTATCCGTCCAAGTGTAAATCTCTGCGTTTAAATCAGATGATATGATGCTGCTCGCCACCAGTAAAACAGTGCCTAATAAATGTAGATTTTTCATAAAGTCCCTTTTGTGTATTAATGCTTTTTTAACCTTGTGTTCGTTTTTAATAAGAGAAGATCACTCATATAATGAAACCATAGCACAGCTTTATTAGAATGTGATCGCTTGCTATGATTCACTCTAAAGTTATTTAATAAATAAGACAAGGAAGATGTTAATGAAGGGATTATGGCTATTATTACTGACTGGGTGTCTGACTATTTGCCAAGCCGGTCAAATTTATAAATATAAAGATGGCAATGGCAACTGGATTTTTAGCGACAAACAGCCAGAAAAAGTGCAAGATTTTGAAACGCTAAAGTACGAAAATTCGAAAAAACCAACCACTAAAATTAAGCTTTATTATGTTAAAAACAGTGAGGGTTATACGCTACATGCCAAAAATACTTTTTTTAGCCCTGTTGAAATAACCATTGCGCGCCCTGATACTCAAAATTCTATTCGAAAAGTTATTCCTGCCAGAGATAATGTTGCTTTATTTCACCATGATAAAAAAACTGAAAACTTAAATTATTACTGGTCTTTGGGCGACCCTGCCAGTATTGCTGACAACTACCAATATCATGCACCATTCACTTCGCTTAAAGGGCATATAATCACCCAAGCTTTTAATGGCAAATTTTCTCATCAAAATGATTACAATAAATATGCCGTAGATATTGCCATGGATGTGGGTACCTATTTGACCGCGGTACGAGCAGGTACCGTGGTTTGGGTTAAAGATGATTACCACATGAGCGGTACTACGCGTTATTTCCTCGATAAAGCCAATGGTATTAAAATATTGCATGATGATGGCACTTTTTCACATTATGCCCATATTTTAATGGACACGGCAATAGTAAAAGCAGGGGATAAAGTGGCACTTGGTGAACGATTAGCTCGCTCAGGTTCATCAGGATTTTCTACCGGACCTCATCTGCATTTTTCAATTACTAAAAATATAGGTATGAAAAATATCTCGATCCCTTTTAAGTTTGTTGATAATAAGGGTTCAGTATTTACACCTAAAAGAGCAATGATTATGGTGGGAACCAGTAAGCCATAATCGCTTTACTAAGCTCTGAGGCTACCTATAAAAGTTACTGCCCTGCCCCGCCAAATAAAACCACGTCATGGTTATCTAACCACAGCGGATATTTTGCCATCACCTTGGTGAACATAGGGCTTTGCAGGTAGTTATTCAGCCATTGTTTTACTTTCGGATAAGGTGATTGCAAATACCATTGCCGCTCTACTCGAGCAAACTGCCGAATAAACGGCAGCAAGGCAATATCAACAAGGCTTTCTTGCTCAGACATTAAAAAAGCATGGTTCGTTAAACGATTTTCTAGCGCTTGAATAAATAACTCACAGGCGGCTCTACATTCAGTAATATTACTTTCTTTATAACGCTTAGCGCATTTGTATTGCTCTAAATACCCTTTGAACTCGTCATCAAAGCTATGAATAATGGCTAGCATGTCAGTTAACGTGTTTTCCCTGTTATTTACACTGTTACTTACACCGCTATTTACATCGTTATTGACACTCTGCAATAAATTATTAGGTCGGTTTCTTTTAGCGCCCAAAGCATTACCTCTAAACTTTCGTCTATTACTGTACCGTTATTTAATACCAATACAGGTACCGTCGCTTTAGGTGACGCCGCTATCATTTCATCGGGTTTATTACTGAGAACTACATCGCGTAACTGAATGGTTTGTTTGGCTTTAAAAATAGCCATTCGCGCACGCATGGCATAGGGACAATTTCTTAGCGAATAAAGAATAGGTAATTTTTCATGTTCTGTATTAACGATATTGACGACTTTATTCATTGTTTTGCTTCTAACTGAAGGTAAATAACGGCAACGGCAAACCACTTTAACGGTATTAATTGGCTAAATTCTACAATGGCTATTTAAAAATGAAGCTGTCGTGTCAATCAGCTCTGCCCTAGAGGAAGAAAAGCTATGATCATCTTCAATAATTTTATAGAAAATTTGGCTGTTTTTTGTCGCTTTTAACGCTGATACCAAGGGGGTGATGTGCAGCTCCATTGGGATCACCCACGTATTGGCGGGTATGAACAACACTGGCCGGCCATTAATATTATTAACACGATTAACTAAGTTTAATGCTACGCCATATTTTTTAGTTTCAGCCTGAGCTTTTGCCCCAGACCAGCCCTTTAGCATAAATAAACTATCACTGTATTCTTTCCATAATTGTGCCGTTTTAGGATCGTTAATAAAACCGCTATTGTTGGCACCTAAATTGGCGCCATCATAAGCAACTGCACATTTAACCAAAGGGTTATCAAGAATACCCGCAATAGCCATGTGTCCTCCCATACTATGCCCGACTACTGATATTTGCTGTCGATCAATGCGCAATGCCAAGGCATTTTTTTCATCATTAAGATAATTCAATACCACTTGAACATCTTGCTCTGCATTGCGAAAAGAAAACTGCCCTTCACTGCCCCAAGCACCGCGGTAATGAAAAAACACCACATTCCATCCTTTGCTACGTAAAGCTTGCGCCACATCCAAATTTTTCTCATTGCCTGGGTAGCCGTGCAATAGCAATACAGTGGGATGCGAACCTTCGCCTGCGGCTACATAAGCAAGCCCTGACATACGCTGTTCATGAGAAACGATAGTAAGTTCAGTGATGCTTGGGGGATTATCACTAAGGGCTTTTGCAAAAGCTGAATTTGATAACAACAAGGCTATACTTATAACTACAATATTTAAAGTGCTAAACATAATTTTCCTTGGGTACATTTTTATGAGGTACCGTTTTAAAAACTAATTTTTACTTATTATCCATTATTTTTTGATTTTTAATATTTTTTTTATTGCTACTGACACCACGCTGTCAGGAGGAGCTGTTTATTATCTATTTCGTTGAAAATATTCAGCATGAACAAATTTAATAATAAACACAAATAAAAGGATTATAAAATGACCACAACAGTGATTGAGTTAGTGACTTTCAAATTAAAACAAAATACTGATAAGTCAGTATTAAACAACATTAACCCTAAGGTTAATGACTTTTTAAAAAGCCAAACAGGCTTTTTGTATCGTTCGTCAAGTGAAGATGAATCTGGCCTGCTATACGATATTGTTTATTGGCAAGACATGGCTTGTGCTAAACAGGCGGGTGCAGCATTTGAGCAGTCTGAAGCTGGTGGTTTATTAATGTCGGTGACTGACATGGATAGTGTTACCATGCAATATATGAGTGCAATAACAGAAGCTATGTCTTGTGAAGGCACGCCTGCATAGCTGATTTTTAATGGCGTAAGCGCACAAAAAAATTGTGCGTTTATTATCTATATGATACTAGGAAACAATATAATACTAGGAAATGATATTGAGAAAAGCTGAACGATTGTTTCAAATATTAACGCTACTACGCAGTAAACGCTCCGTTGTTACCGCACAACAATTAGCTGAAGAGCTAGAAGTATCAGAGCGCACTATATATCGAGACATACAGGCATTATCATTATCTGGCGTGCCCATTGAAGCCGAGGCCGGTATAGGCTATAAACTGAAAAAAAACTTTACTCTGCCGCCTTTAATGTTTGATGAAGCTGAAATCGAAGCGTTGTTACTGGGCGTGAGAATGGTAGAAAGCTGGAGTAATAAAAAAATGGCCATAGCAGCAGCGTCTGCTCTAGCCAAAATACATGCCGTTCTACCAGAAAAACTACATAAAGCCTCAGTGCAACAGCCCGAATGGGTGATAGTACCCAAATTTACCGCCAATGATACCGAGCAATATAGCGAACAAATATCTTCGGCCATTAAAGCATTGCAAGTGGTTTGTTTAACTTATCAAGACGAGCACGGCAGACAAAGTCAACGAGATATCTGGCCGCTAGGTTTAATATATTGGGGGAAAACTTGGACCATAGCCGCTTGGTGTACTAAACGAGGTGATTATCGTTTATTTCGCTTAGACCGTATTAACACCTTAAGGATGAAAACTGAGCATTTTCAATTAACGGCTGAAATTAACTTACAACACTATATTAAAATTCAAAATGACATGCATGGTGAGTAAGCTTTTTTGTAACTTAATCTTTCATCACTTAACGGCAAATATCACTATAAAGCTGCTCTGCTAATTGCTCTATTACTTCTGCTTCAGGATGAGTTTGTGCAAAAGTTCTTAAGCCGTATATACCCATTAAAAAATAACGCGCTAAATGATCACTGTCTTTTTTCGCGCTGATGCTTTTTTCTATTTTTGCTTGTGCAAATTTTTCTGCTAATGATTGCTGTAACGAAAACAAATTACCACTAATAATTTGTTGAATTTCTTCGTCTTGCTCAGCCATTTCATTTAGTGCTTTAGTCAGCAAACAAGCTTTCGCGCTATCACCGCTAATACATTCAGCCACAACATTATCAAGATATGTTTTTAAATTAACTATGCTTAGTTGTGCTGCTGAAAAAAAACGTTCAAATTCAGCGGTTCTATCTAAGCGATATTGCTCAAGAGCGGCTAACAACAAACCACGTTTATTTTCAAACGCGCAGTAAATAGAGCCTGGATGTAGGCCTGTCGCCTTTTTAAGATCCTGCATACTGGTTTTAGCATAACCTTTATGCAAAAAAGCAGTCATTGCCGACCTTAGTACTTTTTCTTTATCAAACTCTGCATTGCGCATTAATTTTTATCTTTATAACTTTAGATAACTTGATTGTACTCAATTTTGAATGATTGTTCAAAATAATACTTGAATGATCGTTCAAACAAGAGTATCTTGAACAAACATTCAAGAAAGGATAAACCAATGACTGAAAATTTACTTAAACCTTATGCGTTAAACAACACCATTAAGCTGAACAACCGTATATTAATGGCACCATTAACTCGCTGTATGGCTGATGATGAATTAGTACCAACCCAAGCAATGGCGCAATATTACGCTCGCCGAGCTGATGCGGGTTTAATTATTTCAGAAGCGGTAATAATTCGCCCTGATGGTCAAGGTTATCCCAACACACCAGGCTTGTTTACTCAGGCACAAATCGAAGGCTGGAAAAATGTTACTCGCGAAGTACATAACAAAGGCGGAAAAATATTTGCGCAACTTTGGCATACTGGCCGCGTTGCTCATCCCTATTTTTATGGCAAGGGTGATGACAATGCCGCAGTAATGGCGCCATCAGCCATTGGTGCTGAAGGTAGTGTGCCGAGAATGCGTGAACTCACTTATAAAACGCCAAAAGCAGTCACTCATGATGATATCAACTCGTTAATCGCTGATTATGCTCAAGCTGCTGCTAATGCAATTATCGCTGGCTTTGATGGCGTTGAAATTCATGGTGCTAATGGTTATCTTATTGATCAATTTTTACATCACAATAGTAATCACAGAACCGATGAATACGGTGGCAGCAACGAAAACATGGCGCGCTTCCCCTTAGCCGTAGTCGATGCCATCATCGCTAAAATTGGCCATGACCGAACCGCGTTAAGAGTGTCACCCGGTGCGTATTTCAATATGGAAGGTGATAGCCGAGATCGTGAGGTATTTGATTACTTACTTCCGGAGCTAGAAAAACGTAATTTAGCCTTTTTACATATTGGTATATTTGACGATAGCATGGAGTTTGACTATTTAGGTGGCAGCGCATCAAGTTATGTTAGAGCTAATTACAGTAAAACGTTAGTTGGCGTTGGCAGTTACAGCGCTGAAATGGCAAGTAGTGCAATAAATGATAATAAATTTGATCTTATTGCTATTGGAAGACCTTTTATTGCCAACCCAGATTATGTTAGCAAAGTAAGAAATAATGAACCTTTAACCAGCTACTCAGAAGAAATGTTAACCAGTTTAGTTTAATGATAATTATATCTTAAGCACGACTTTCAAACACAACAAACTCTTTGACAGCCAAAGAGTTTGTCATCCCCTATAACAGTTAAATTTAGCCCCTTTGGCTATTGTTCCTATCTTCTTTTTTAGCCGTTTACAACCATGCTTGTTAAATTGTGTTTATTCAGCTTAGAAATATTTACCACCGAGAATAGCAAAGTCTCTGTGTAGGCTCGAAGAGCCCTCTGTGAAGCATCGCGGCTCGGTGGTGAACAGTTACCTTAAATTAATGTAAACAAAGTAATACGTTATGGCTGTTCAAGTGTCCACTTACTTTACATCCTTAATTTATTTATTTCCCATCATTTACTATCAAATTGAAAACAAAGGACTTATTGTTGTTGGCGCAATTATTGCCTATCATTGAAGTAACAATAATGAAAAATACCTTTCTATTTTCAAGGAATGTATTACAAAGGAAAATACTATGAATATAAAAATGTTAAAAGCCGCTGCTGCTGGTTTAATTTTATCTGCAAGTAGTTTGGCTAATGCTGGAATAATAACATTCACCGACAGAGCTACTTATGAGACTTATATCAGTGGCTCAGTTCTAGATGACATGTTGGATGTAAGTCAATCATTTAACACTGGAGGCATTCGTTCTGGGTATAATTGGGATATGAGTGATTACGGTTGTGTCACCTCAGGATGTGGTGATATGTCATCACAAGGCATGAGTTATGATGACAATTATATTTGGACTTACGATAATGGCGCATTTACATTTGATGAAAATATTTTTGCTTTTGGCTTTGATTTTGGCTCATATAATAGCGCCACAAGTGGTTTACAGACACAAGTGACATTGAACGGATATGTAAGTCAGCAAACATTAACAGGTGGTTTCTTTGGTATAGCATCAACTGACTCCCAAGGTTTTAATGTTGTAAATTACACAAAGTCAACTCAATATGGTTTATTTGATAAAGTAACGTTTGCAACACAATCCGTAGATTCAATACCTGAACCTTCTACCCTTGCCATCTTCGCATTAGGCATTATGGGGTTAGCATCACGTCGCTCTTTATTAGTGAATAAAAAACAGTAATCTAACCTGTTCATTCTTTAAATAACTTATTTGATAAGTAAAGCATAAAGCACCATTGATACCGGTGCTTTTTTATTGTCTTGACTTTGAGATTAGTCCGTTATTTTTTAGGTGCACTTTTATTTTTAGGCAGATAGTTTAATATTGAAACAGGGACTGTTTTTTTAACGGGGAAAGCATCAAATTCTTTTCTTGAAATAATATGCCCTAAGCGGCTTTCGATAGCGCAAAGCTCTCTAAAGTTATCTTTTGACACCAACGAGATTGCCTCACCACTTGCGCCCGCTCGGCCAGTACGACCAATGCGATGTATGTATTCATCAGCTTGCGCGGGTAAATCATAATTCACCACCCGAGCTAAATCATCAATATCAAGACCACGGGCAGCAATGCCTGTAGCCACTAACATAGTAATTTTTCCTGCTTTGAAATCCGCCAAAATCTGTTCACGAACCGCTTGAGTTCTACCGCCATGTAATGACTCAGCGTTAATGCCACGCTTGTCTAGCTGACTCACCAATTTAGCCGCGCCATGTTTCGTTTCGATAAAAATAAGCGCTTGCTGCCATTGTTGCTCAGTAATTAAGTGGCTAAGCAAAGCCGATTTATTGCTTTTATCTACCGTGACTAACCACTGCTCAATTTTGGGTTTCGAGGCATGGTTATGAGCAATAGATATTTCTACGGCATTATCTATCGTTCTTTTCGCTAAGGCACGAACATCAGGGGAAATAGTCGCTGAAAACAATAAATTTTGACGCTGCTTGGGTAAGCGTTCTATGATTTTATTAATATCATCAATAAAGCCCATATCAAGCATTCTATCGGCTTCATCTAAAACCAACGTGGTTAATTCATCAAAGTGCAACGCTCGTTGATGCGCCAAATCTAACAATCTGCCGGGGGTGGCAACCAGAACATCAACGCCCCATATTAAGGCTTGTTTTTGCGGCGCAGAATCTACGCCACCATACATTGCCATAGACGTTAATTTAAGATTTTTACTGTATTTGGCAATGCTCGCTTCAACTTGCACGGCAAGCTCACGCGTTGGCGTGAGGATCAAAGCTCGAATACGTTTGCCACGCAGTTTATGCTTATTATTGTGACTATCCTTAAGCTGCTCTAGCTGCTCCAATAATGGCAAAACAAAACTGGCGGTTTTTCCTGTGCCTGTTTGCGCCGCAGCAATTAAGTTTTTACCTGATAAAACCACCGGAATGGCTTGTTTTTGAATTGGCGTTGGCGCGCTATAACCAAGCTCAGTGACCACGCTGGTAATAGCTTCAGATAAGCCAAGAGAAGAAAATGACATCACAATACCTTTAAAAAGGCTTTTTTAAACATAAGCCTTAAATGCAAACCTTAAATATAAGCTTTAAATACTAGCCTTGAAACTTTACTTTCAAACCCTTTAAGAACGTCGACAAAACATCATCGGTGCATTCTCGGTAATGCTTGTGATTAACATTTCTAAAAAGCGCACTTAATTCATACTTACTTAAGCTTAAACCAGCTAGTTCAAGTATAGAAATAACCTCATCCGCTTTTAAAGCCAATGCGATTTTAACTTTATTAAAGATAAGGTTATTGTTTAACACCTGTTCAGCTTGATGCTGAGGACCCTCTTTTTTTCCTCTTTTATCAATGATCAAGCCATTTAAAAAACTGGCTAATTCAACGTCAAGCAATTCTCTATAGGCTGGGTCGTTCTTTTCTTTAAAAATATCAGCTAATTGCTCAGCATTAATGTCACCTTGATTTAAGGCAAATACTGCTTGTATTTTTTCATCATTAAAATCAAAAATGCCACTAACACGGCGAAGAATATCATTATTTATCATGGGATGACCTTAATGTTCAGTAATAAGTAATTCAGTAATGAGTAGATTAGCAATGTTATGCAACTTTCTGCTGGTTATTCTTTGCTGAAACATTGACTTCGCTCGTTAAATATTCATCTAACGAACCTTCAAAACTCACTAATTTTTTATCTTTAATATCGATAATGCGTGTTGCCAAGCTTGAAACAAACTCACGGTCATGACTGACAAAAATTAATGTGCCTTCAAAGGCTTTCAAGGCATTATTTAAGGCATCAATAGCTTCAATATCCATGTGGTTAGTTGGTTCGTCCATGATCAATACGTTGATATCGGCCATCATCAATTTGCCAAATAATAAGCGGTTTTTCTCACCACCAGAGCAGTTACGTGCTTTTTTGTTTGCATCATCATCAGTAAACAATAAACGGCCTAACATGCCACGAACACTTAAATCGTTATGGCACGGTCTACGCCATTGTGACATCCAGTCCATTAACGTTAAGTCATTATCAAAAAGTGCACCGCTATCTTGTGGACAATAGCCTACAGAAGCATTTTCAGACCATTTAATCACGCCTTCGTTGTGTGTTAATTCGCTCATTAAACAGCGTAGCAAGGTGGTTTTACCGACACCGTTTTCGCCAATAATCGCTAATTTAGCACCCGCTTTTAGCAGTAAATCACCCTTTTCAAATAACACTTCGCTATCAAAACCATGGCCGAGGTTTTCAAGCTCTAACGCTTGACGGTGCATTTTTTTACCGGGAGCAAAAGCGATTTTAGGGGTGATACGACTCGACGATTTAACATCATCAAGTTTAATTTTATCCATTTTTTTAGCGCGAGAACTGGCTTGTTTGGCTTTTGAAGCATTGGCACCAAAACGGTTAACAAAATCTTGTAACTCTGCGATTTCTTCAGCTTTTTTAACATTACCCGATAACAATTGTTCACGTAATAGGCTTGATTGCTCTAAGAAAAACTCATAATTACCTGGGTAAATACGCAATTCACCGTAATCAATATCAGCCATGTGAGTACAAACAGAGTTTAGAAAATGCCTATCATGAGAAATGATGATCATAGTGCACTTACGTTTATTTAATTCGCCTTCTAACCAGCTAATGGTATGAATATCCAAGTTGTTGGTTGGCTCATCGAGTAATAATATATCAGGATTTGCAAACAGCGCTTGAGCAAGTAGCACACGTAATTTCCAACCGGGCGCAACTTGTTGCATTGAGCCGAAATGCATTGACTCATCAATACCCGCTTCTAACAATATTTCACCCGCGCGACTTTCCGCGGTGTAACCGTCCATTTCTGCAAATTCGCTTTCTAAGTCACCCACACGCATGCCGTCAGCTTCACTCATTTCAGCTTGTGCGTATATGGCATCTCTTTCTTGCTTTACTTTCCATAATGCCATGTCACCCATGATCACCGTATCAATAACACTGAATTGTTCAAAGGCAAACTGATCTTGACCCAAGGTACTTACTTTATTGCCCGTACTGACAGAGACATTGCCTGAGCTTGGCGCTAACTCACCACTGAGTATTTTCATAAAAGTAGACTTGCCACAGCCATTAGCACCAATCAGGCCGTAACGGTTACCGTTGCCAAATTTAGCAGAGATATTTTCAAATAAAGGCTCAGCGCCAAATTGCATTGTAATGTTCGATGTAGTAATCAAAAAGATATTCCTAGGTTTTGCTAATAGCTTTTGAATGGCGGCTTGTTATACCAATTGAATTAACCAACCAACACACTCAAATAATAAGGTCGCGCATTATACAGTATTAAACGCGCGTCCCCTACCTAATATTGAACTTTTATGATTGTTTTTTCACCAGCTAAGCTTGGAAAGGTATTTTTTTGAATTACAACTTGTTTAATAAAAACGGGGAAGTCCATTACCCCCGTTAAAGCCCTTACTTTGCTATTTACTGAGCAATTAAATGAAATTGGCTTTCCATACCCGCGTCACGAATGGGAATAATGGCTTGATATTCTTCACTGTTATACCAATTTAAGGCTTTTTCTGAGCTTGGAAATTGAATAATAACTTTGGTGGTAAAAGCCGATTTGCCATGTAATGAAACAATAGGCCCTTTTGATAAAAACTCACCCTGGTAAGTAACTAGCGTTTTAGCAGCCTCGGCACTATATGCGGCCAGCTTATCTTTGTTAATAGGTGTTAGGTCTACGATGATTAATGCTGTCATGGTGTTAATTCCTCATTTTATTTAAGTTGACACATAATAGAAATTAACTAATTATTTAACAATAACCACTAATTAAACTGATTGTTTTGAAATATGAACAATGTAAAAAGACTGTCTTCACTACTCATTTTTGCTGAAGTTGCCAACAAGCAATCTTTTACCTTAGCGGCTAAGAAATTGGCCATGAGTAAATCAGCGGTAAGTCAGCATATTAAACGTCTTGAAGAAACGATTGGTCAGCAGCTTCTTTCAAGGCATACTCGCGGTATGTCATTAACCGCGGCTGGCGAGAAATTACTGAGCCGCTGTGAACTATTACGCGATCAAGTCGAGCTTGCTTATGATGAGTTAACCTTAAGTAAAGAAATACCATCGGGTATCTTCGCATTAACTATTCCGCATGCTTTTGAAAAAGATATTGTTATGCCTGCGCTCAAGCAACTTTGTTTAGAGTTTCCATTACTCAAAATAGATTTACAGGTTACGGATCAGCCACTAGATCTTATCGAAAATAATCTTGATGTGTCGATATACGCCGGAGAGTTAAAAGACAGTAATTATCGCGCCTTGCCCATTGGCAGTACTACTGAGGTTTTTTGCGCGAGTTCAGCTTACCTTCAAAAACAAAAAAAGCTGTCAACGATAGCTGATTTACAAAGTCATCAAATAATCGCAACACCTTGGCAAAAAAACACGTTAGAGCTATTTAAAAACAATCATTATTCAGATAAACAGTCTGTGCCATTACACTATTTTGCTCAGGCTAATACCTTACCTAGCGTATTGGCATTTATTTTACAGGATATGGGCATTGCACTATTGCCTGAATTTGTCATTCAATCTGACTTGGCAAAGAATGAACTGAGCAGGGTGTTACCTGAGTTTCAAGGTAAAAAGTGGCCTTTTTACCTGGTGCATCGATTTCATGGTGAAAAGCCGATTCATATCAGCCGCTTTTATCAATTAGTAAAACATTTTTTCAGCAAATTAAACCGTTAATATTTAAAGTAGTTCTCTTCGTCCATACCATGAAAAAACCTCCAGCATTGCTGGAGGTCTTTTAACTAAAGTGCTAATTCTAATATTTGTTGGCTTACCGCTAAGGTAATATCTCTATTTTCACCAAGCTGAGTCATGCCGTGCAGCTCTAGCTTTTGAACAATGCCTTCAATATTGTCTTTGCTTAGCCCCACTTCAGATAATCGCGTTGGTACTTTCATGCGTTGAAAAAAGTCCTCTGTTAGCGCTATTGCTTTGCTAACTTTAACCGCTTCATCTTGATCGGTTAAATGCCAAACACGCTCGGCAAACTGTACTAATTTGTCATGTTTTTCATTACGTTTCACTTTCATCACGGCAGGTAAAATAATAGATAAGGTTCTCGCATGATCAATACCAAAAGCACCGGTTAATTCATGTCCTATCATGTGTGTTGACCAATCTTGCGGCACACCCGCGCCAATAAGTCCGTTTAATGCCATCGTGGCTGACCACATAATATTGGCGCGAATTTCCAAGTCTTCTTTGTTTTCAGCGAGTAAAGCTTTAGGGCCTTCTTCAATTAAGGTTAGTAATAACCCCTCGGCAAAACGGTCTTGTACTTTGCCGTTAACACTATAGGTAAGATATTGCTCCATAATATGAATAAAGGCATCAACAACACCATTACTGATTTGACGATCAGATAATGACAGCGTCACTTTGGGATCTAATACCGCAAACTGTGGCCGTACTAAAGGACTCCCAAACGGTAATTTATTACCATCACGCGTAACAACAGAGCCGCCATTACTTTCAGAGCCAGTGGCTGGTAAGGTTAATACCGCGCCAATAGGAAGTGCTTTTTTTACCGGCATTTGTTTGGCAAGAATATCCCAAGAATCGTCACCTTCATACAAAGCAGCGGCGGCAATAAATTTAGCGCCATCAACAACGGAGCCACCACCAACAGCAAGTAAGTAGTCAATGTTTTTTTCTGCGATGATAGCTTGGGCTTTCATTAAGGTATCGTAACTAGGATTTGGCTCTATGCCTGAAAACTCGCACCAAGTATGCTCAGTCAGTGCGTTTACCACTTGCTCATAAACACCATTGTGCTTAATTGAGCCGCCGCCATAAATAACTAAGACATTGGCATTAGTTGGAATTTCATTGGCAATCATTTTAATTTGTCCATCGCCAAAATGAATTTTTGTCGGGTTATGAAAACTGAAATTTAACATGGAAAATACCTCTCAATAAAATATGGGTTAAGCGTTTAATTGTTTTAGCAACTTTTCTGCCACCAGTGTTGAACTTGCTGGGTTTTGTCCTGAAATGATCAGGTCATCTTGCACGGCAAAGGCAAGCCAATCATCTACTTTGTGGTAATTACCTCCGCGCTTAATCAATTCATCTTCAAGTAAAAAAGGCACTATATCAGTTAACTGCACAGCTTCCTCTTCGCTATTACTGAAACCCGAAACCGCTTTACCTTTAATGGCATACTCGCCAGCGCTATCTTTAACATTTAGTAAGGCGGCAGTGGCATGGCACACAGTAGCAACAGGCTTATTATCCGCAAGAAAATGTTCAATCAACTGAATAGATTCGCTATTTTCGGTTAAATCCCATAAAGGTCCATGTCCGCCGGGATAGAAAACCGCATCAAAGTCATCGACATTAATATCACCTAACACAAGGGTATTAGCCATAACGTTTTGAACTTCAGCGTCAGCATCATAGCGAACTGTTGCTGGTGTTTGAGAATCATCTAGTTCACTTTTAGGATCTATTGGCGGTTGGCCGCCAGCTGGCGAAGCTAATGTGATGGCGACACCCGCATCTTTAAAGGCGTAATAGGGAGCAGCAAACTCTTCCACCCAAAAACCTGTTTTTTCACCAGTATTACCTAGCTCAGCATGTGACGTTAACACCATTAATATTTTTTTAGCCTTCATTTTAGCTCTCACTCGTTAAAAGTTTGTCTCTAATTTCGATGTAGCTCATTCTATTAAAATAAAGACAAGCAAACAATGCAGAGTAAATAGACTTCTTTGTATCAATAAATGATACAATAATTTTTGTGGCTCATTTAGCATTGGCGTAAAGCTGTGAATATTTCATTTGAACAATTAAAAAGTATGGTTGTTTTTGCTCAAGTCATTGAACAAGGCACACTCAGTGGTGCTGCCAAGCATATCGGCTTATCTCGTGCTGTGGTCAGCTATCATATAAAAAAATTAGAAGCACACTTAGGCATAAAACTACTTAATCGCTCAACCAGAACAATTTCTCCCACTGAGGCCGGCAGTGAATATTACCAGCATTGCCGTGTTATCGCAGAGCAAGCATCTGCCGCTAACCAGCGCATTGAAAACCTCAAACATGAACCTGTCGGCCTACTGAAAATTACTTGTCCTGTGAATATTGGTTTACAAACTATTGTTCCTGCCCTCAATGAGTTTCGAGCTATTTATCCAAAAATAGAACTTGATGTTATGTTAACCGATGAAGTGGTTAATATTATTAAAGAAGGCATTGATTTAGCGATTCGTGGCGCACCTTTACCCGACTCAGGATTACAAGCCATAAAACTGTCTACGTTAGAAACCTGCCTTTGCGGCTCACCAGCCTATTTTGAGAAATATGGGTTTCCTAAGCACCCAACCGATCTTTATAAACATCAATGGGTACTGTATAAACTAACCTCTGGCGCACTTGAGCTAACCAAAGGTAGTCGCTCTTTCAGTATTGAAATGACAGGAACAATAAGTACCAATAACGCCGCAGCAAGAACAGCATTTGTTGAAGGGGGTCACGGTTTAGGGCGTATTCCTGTTTATGATGCTAAACCCAAAATTAACAATAGAAGGTTAATCTCTGTGCTTGATGATTACCGCCTGCGGGATATTCAAGTTTATGGTGTTTTTCCGCCAGGTAATGCCAAGTCAAAAAAGCTACGTTTACTTATCGACTTTTTAAAGGGGTATTTTCTAAAAAATCATCGCGTCAACTAAGTTATAAAAAGCAACTGCTATTTAATCTGACTTCGACTATAATTAGCCATCAAAAATAACCCTCTGTATTATGAACCAGAAAAATAACTCAATAACATCAAAGCCAACTCTGCGCGCAGTATTGAGTACATTTTTATTCATTTTATGGCTATTTAGTGCAAATTTTTCAATTGCTCATGCGCAAGAGCATTCTTTTATTGAGGAGCACAGTTGTCATCTTTGCTGCTTAAACGACAATTCTTCGCCTGAAACAATGGCTCACCCGTTAACTTATGAATTTATAGCACAAGTTAATTCGGAGATTGAAGATAAACCAAGTTTCATTTTATGCTTTACCTGCCTTTTTTTAAGTAACCGTGACCCCCCAGCCCTTTAATTCATAACCACTCACTTTCATCAGATAAACCCCATTGAAGCCATTTCAACTGGGCTTAATCAATGACATCAAAAGCAATGTAAAGGTAAACGACAATCATGATCAATACGGTTATTCTCACCTTAGTCATTATCAGCTTTATAATGATAATTACTGAAGATTTAATTCATATTAACAAAGCTAAAACCACCTTGTTTTTCGGAACATTGTGTTGGATATTAGCGTTTATATTTCCTATCAACAGCAATAGTACAGTTCAAACTAGCCAACAATTAAATGAAAATTTATTAGAAATAGCGACCCTATGGCTATTTTTAATGTCAGCAATGACTTTTGTTGCTTATTTAAACAGTAAAGGCTTTATCTCTGCATTGGTGCAGCGCATTCTACCCACAAGTATTTCTGAACGGGGCTTAATGTTTGTTATCGCTATATTTGCCTTTGTGTTTTCTTCGTTTGCCGATAATGTTACCTCAACACTGGTTGCTATCACCGTTGTCATGAACTTACAGCTTGAGGTAAAAAAGCGTTTAAAATACGCGACATTAATTATTTTCGCCGTCAACAGCGGTGGTGTTTCATTAATCACCGGTGATGTCACCACCTTAATGATTTTTCTTGAAAACAAAGTCACCATCACCAATTTACTTATTTTAATTTTACCCTCATTTTTAGGGGTAATAACCTTGGCGAGCTTATTATCTTTAAAACTTTCAGGCACTGTGCAATTAACACAAAGCCGTTTGAAAATTGAAAAGCCTGACATTATTATTGCCATTATTTTCGTGTTAACCATTTCAGGTACATTGCTGCTCAACGTATTTTTTCAAATACCACCGGTATTAAGTTTTCTTTTTGGTCTCTCGGTGATGTTTCTAATCGCGAACATGTTACCGAATAAAAATAATCAGGATGTTTTGCATTATGTTCGAGAAGTTGAATACGACGCGCTGTTATTCTTTTTAGGAGTATTACTGTTGGTTGGTATTTTAAAAGAGATTGGTGTGCTCAGTGGTTTTACCGACCTTTATCAATATTTACCGGCCACGCAAGTAAATTATTTAGTCGGTTTTATGTCTTCGGTTATTGATAATGTGCCATTAACCGCGGCATTATTAAAAGCAGATGTTGAAATGGAAGTGACAGAGTGGTTAATGTTAACTTATGCAACAGGCGTTGGAGGTTCTATTTTAGTTATAGGCTCTGCCGCCGGCATTATTGCCATGAGTAAAATTAAAGAGCTGAATTTTATCAGTTATTTAGGTAATATTGGTTATTTAACTATTGCCTATACGGTTGGCTATATTGGCGTGTATTTCACCGCTCATTGGCTGTTAGCTTAATAAGCGCTTTTATTCTCCCGCACTAGCGGGAGAATAAATTAGAGGGTCTGCGTTAACTTAAATGAAGCCAAGCTATGCCTTTAGCTATGCCTTTAGCTATGAATAGTATTAAATATATCAACAAATGATGGCGGTAAACTTAAATCAACTTTAAGCTTCAATATTCTGACTAAATCACTGGCAGAAACCACACCACGAATATGATGTTTTTTTCTGTCGATGACTAAGCAATGTCGTTGACCATTAGCTTTTAGTGTACGCAAAACATCACCAACACTAGCATTTTGCAACTCATCGAAATCAATCGTTTTTAATGAAGATTTACTTTGCATAAAATCAGTGACAAGCAAATCATCATGGTAATAGCCATTGGCCACTTTTTTCATGATCTCTTGATGGCTAATATCAGCTAAGCTAACAACCCCTAAAAAACTATCTGTTTGATCAAGTACTATTTTTAAATGTACGTGAGCATTTAACATTAATTGCTCAGCTTCATGAGCACTTAAATCGCCATTTAAAGCCAAAGGTTTATGCTTTTTAAAGTCGGTGAATACTAACAGTGCTGACGATTGTAAGTTAATTTCTTGGTAATTTTCAGGCCAAGCTAATTCATCAATTTTTTCTACCTGGTGTAACGATAAAGTTCTCATTATTTAACTCCATTTTTCTTTTTTTCAGTTAATAAATACTATCAAGTAATTTTAAATTTATGACTTTGCCGCTAATAGCAGTAAGATTTTAGCAATCTCACCTATTAAATAGAGAGCTAAATAAAGGACTCAGTAGAGAGTTAAATAAAGGACTCAGTAGAGAGTTAAATAGATAGCTAAATCGATAACTAAATAAACCGCTAAATAAACAACTAAATGGACATAAATTTTTAGATATTATGAATTAACCGGGGGAGCACGAATAAAATGAGCAAAAAAGGTAGGTGTATTTGTCGAGGTATAATTTAAGTGGCTTATGACTAGGTGCGAAAATAAAGCAGTGTAAAAAGCTGTTGAATGTAAAATATCTTCCAGTTCAGCGTCTTCTTTAACATCACTTTGATTTTCAAAAAGAGTTTCAACGGAAAGTACTTCAACATTGCCCGTTTTAACTTTAGTTTCATCATACGCAAATGCATTCTGCCCGTTAATAAGCAAAATACTCAATACTAATAAAGTCAACTGCAATGTTTTTAACATCTTAAGGCCTTTATAACTATTTTTTAAATGATGATAAATAAGACATGGTGATGATATAAATTATTATCAAGTGGGCTCGATAAATAAAGCTGCCAGATGAGGTGAATGACTGATTATATGAGATTAACGGTGCATTCTTCGTTATTAAAGTAGGCTTTAGCATTGGCCATACCATGAGCCCTTTGTAAGCCAACATGTTCACTAAATAAGCCTGCGTTATCAGTTTTACTAGCACACGACTATCTATTCATAATTATCCAGACTAATACCCTCCCATAAAAATAAGGAATTAGTACAATCTAACGAAAACCTTTATGGTGTAATAACTTTTATATAGCTAGGTTGTAACTTTGACAAATTTTAACGATAAAGTGGTATTAATTACGGGTGCTGGTAACGGTATTGGTCGCGCAACAGCTCTAGCATTCGCGCAGCAAGGCGCAAGCGTGGTAGTGGCCGATATTAATCAAAGCGATGGTGAAGAAACGGCTGCTAAAATTACTCAAGCAGGTGGCATTGCGACGTTTATGCTTTGCGACGTAACAAAAGATCGAGATGTGCAAACACTGGTTGATGGCACATTAGAAACCTATGGAAAATTAGACATAGCTTTTAATAATGCCGGGATAGAAATTGAACAAAGCAAATTGGCCGACGGTGAAGAGGCTATTTACGACAAGATAATGGACGTAAACGTGAAAGGGGTTTGGCGCTGCATGAAGTACCAAATTCCCGCGATGCTTCAACAACCTACTTCAGCCATCGTTAATACCGCATCTATCGCGGCTTTGGGAGCGGCTCCCAAAATGAGTATTTACAGTGCCAGTAAACACGCGGTAATAGGGTTAACTAAATCGGCTGCGATTGAATATGCTAAAAAGGGCCTGCGTGTAAATGCGGTTTGTCCGGCCGTTATTGATACTGACATGTTTAAACGGGCAACACAGAGCGATCCTCAAAAAGAACAATACGCTAACAGTCTTCATCCTGTTGGACGTATTGGCCAACCAGAAGAAGTGGCTGCAGCCGTGTTATATTTATGTTCAGACCTAGCAAGCTTTACCACGGGTGTCGCGCTGCCTGTCGACGGTGGTTCAACCGCGATTTAAGGAAATGCGTGGAGTATAGGTAGAATAAGCGTCCTTTTTCGTGATATCTAAAATATGATGATAAGCTCATCGCATTCGAAAACAGGTCGTGATGAGTTTAAATCTGACAAATACAAATAGTGATCTGCAACGTCTTAAAGCGGTTGACTATATGCAATCAAAAAGCAGTTAATAGTCGGTTAGAGGATCTTTAGGTAGTGTTCACAAATCTGTGTCATTTCAGTAAACTAGTAAAAACAGGAATGACATATGACAACTCAATTCGATTTTCAAGAAGCAGTAAAAGCACTTCAAGAAGGTAAAAAGCT
>MAAE01000028.1 GCA_002162675.1 Colwellia sp. 39_35_sub15_T18
ATGTTTATACCTTAGCCGACCTCAGTGAAGCCACCATCAAGGTGCTTGAAACAAGAAATGACATTGCCTGTTTATTAATTAATCCACTGCAAGCATTTCATCCTAATGCCGATTCATTTTCTGACAATACCCTTATCACCAGTGATAGAAAAACAGCCTTTGATAAAGAAGCCTACGCAAAGTGGTTAAGCAGATTACAAGTGGTTTGTAATCGCCGCAATATTATTCTCATTTTTGACGAAGTGTTTGTTGGCTTCAGGTTAGGCATGCGTGGGGCTCAAGAATATTTTAATATTCAAGCCGACTTAGTTACCTACGGAAAAACCTTAGGTGGCGGCATGCCGGTAGGCGTTTTAGCCGGCCGGCATGATTTAATGAAACGCTATAGAGAAAATCAACCTGCCGATGTTTCCTTTGCACGCGGTACGTTTAATTCTCATCCCGCTATTATCGGTTCAATGAATGCTTTTATTCGTCGCATCCAAACACCAGAGATACAGGCAATTTATCAATCCGCCGAGCAAACTTGGAACAACCGAGTCGCGTTATTTAATGAACGCATGCTTGATAAAGACATACCGATAAAATTGTCGAATATGCACAGTATTTTAACCTTGCACTATCTTCAACCCAGCCGTTATAACTGGATGTTACAGTTCTATTTACGCAGTTCAGGGATTGAACTGAGCTGGTTAGGCACAGGACGATTCATCATGAGCCTCAGCTTTACTGATGAAGAGTTTACTGAAGTCATTGAGTGTTTTGTGGTCGCGGCCAGCCAAATGCAAGATGACGGTTGGTGGTGGAATTCGCCTAAATTAACCAATCAAGCCATTAAACGTCAATTTATTTACGACATGTTAGTGACAAAATTCCCCGTACTCAATAAATGTTTAACAAGCCCATTAATTAGTAAGGAAATGCGGAAAAAATCACACCATTCATCAAGTGTGAACGACACAAACGTAAATAGTAAGACCATAAATAAGGTGGGTTGATTATGCTTAATCGAATAGACGGACTAGGTAAAAGCGAATTTAGGCAGTCACTGCAAAAGGAGATGAATCAATACATTAGATCACAAGATATTCGTTTTGATAAAAAAGATTGCTTACGAGTAGATTTACATTGCCACGACTTAAATAGTGATATTCCTGACGAACTCTGGGGTCGAATTCTACGTTTACCCGAAACGTGGTTAAAAACCAAAAAATTAGTTAAACAACTCAAAAGTAATGACTGTGACGTACTTACTGTCACTAATCATAATAATGCCCGCTCTTGTTGGCAGCTGAAAAAATCAGGTGTTGATGTTTTAGTGGCCGCTGAATTCACCTGTTTTTTTCCTGAATACGATTTATTTATCCACATTTTGACCTATGGTTTTACCCAAGAACAGGAGGTTGAACTTAATAAACTACGTCAGAATGTATATGATTTTTTACGTTATACCACGCTTCATGATATTCCCGTGATCATGCCCCACCCACTTTATTTTTACACCAAAAATGAAAAAATGGACTTGAGCTTATTTGAAAAGTTGGCGGTGATTTTTCAACGTTTTGAAGTATTGAACGGACAACGAGATTTATGGCAAAGCGTATTAACCCTGAATTGGACACAAAGCCTAACCGCCGATAAAATTAACACCTACGCAAAACGCCATAAGCTTAATCCAGCCGATTTTGGCGTTGACCCACAGCAACCAAAAATACTCACTGGCGGTTCAGATGATCATACGGGCATTTTTGCTGGTCTTTGTGGCTCATATTTATATGTGCCCAATTTGGCAGAAAGATTAAAAACGGAACAAGCCTCTGCGCTAGCATTAGAAGCCCTGCGCTTAGGTAATGTAGCTCCTTTTGGTCAAGTTAATGAAAACGAAAAACTAAATATAGCCCTACTTGATTACTTCGCTCAAGTGGCAACAAAGTTAAAAGATCCGGGCTTATTACGAATTTTATTACACCGCGGAAGCGCTTGGGATAAGGTTGGATGTTTTATCCTCAGCAACTTCATTTTAGAGTTGCAAAAAAGTAAAAAGTCACGCAAATTTTTTGATTTTGTCCATGAGGCGCTACAAGGTAAAAAACCTAATCTATTACTAAAGTGGCAAATATCAAAAGATTACCGGTTCTGCATCGAGCAATTAGAAAAAATAGCTAAAAGTAAGCACCAGTCCCATGAAATATTTGTAGCAACGGTTAATGAAGCGATACGAGAACTTTTTTCTCATCTGAATAAACTCATTGCCAAACGCATTCATTCCTTTATTGAAAATCATCAAGGAGAGAAATTAGAGGGCTTTTCGACGGAAGAATTGACGCGAAAGTTTGAAGTGCCCAGCCAACTCACCGCACTATTTTTCAACGAAGGTAAACATCAAGACAATATTAGTAATATTAGTGTTGAGAAAATATTAGATAACCTTTCTTTCCCTGTTTTGATTAGTGCCGTTCTTGCGAGTACAAGCTTGGCGTCTACCAGAGTCTTGTATCAAAATCGTGAGTTATTGAACAACTTTTCTGACTATCTAGGTAAAAATAAGCATTCGAATCGTGCCTTATATTTAACCGATACCCTGCGCGACAATAATGGCGTTTCTAATTCTTTATCAGGTAAATTAAAAGAAATACAACGGGCTAATTTACCAGTTGATTTTCTTATTTGCGATAATAATTTTGAGTCAGAGCCTCATCTACATGTTGTTCGTCCTATCGGCACATTCGAGGTCGCTAAATATGGCGAGCAAGAAATTCGTTTTCCAGACCTTATGGAAATAGCGCAGATTTTTTATGAAGGGGGTTATGACCGGATAATTTGCTCAACCGAAGGGCCAATGGCATTGGTTGCCATGTTTATTCAGCAAATGTTCAATGTACCCAGTTATTTTTTTATGCATACCGACTGGATTGACTTTATTAAACATACCACAGACCTTAATCAACATGAGCGTGACCGAGTACGCCGTTTACTGCGCGCACTTTATAATCGTTTTGATGGTGTATTTGTGCTTAACAATGACCATAAAGAGTGGTTAAGCGGCTACGAAATGTCGTTGCCTGAGGAAAAAGTATTTTTAACGGCACACCATGCAGAGCCTCGAAATATGAGTGTAAAACCGGGTAGAAAATCCGATATTATTGCCGATGCCAATGACGATACGCCCATATTGTTTATCGCATGTCGGATCAGTAAAGAAAAAGGACTTTTAGATTTACCCTTCATTATCGAAAAAGCAAAACAGCAACTACCTGATTTACGTATTGTTATAGCCGGCTCTGGCCCTGCCACTGAGGAGTTAAAACAAAGTCTTCCTCAGGCAACGTTTCTCGGTTGGCAAAGTAAAGAGCAGTTAGCATCATTATATTTAACCTTAGATTTATTTATTTTTCCGTCTCAATTTGACACTTTTGGCAATGTTATTTTGGAAGCCTTTGCTCATGGTATGCCTGCGCTCGCTTATAACACCAAAGGGCCCAAAGACATCATTCAGCATAATATTAATGGCTTCTTAGTTGATGACATTACCGACATGAGTGATGAAATAATTCGCTTTTTCGGTGATAAAAGCTTACGAGGAACAATGCAAAGCAATGCCTTAAAACGTGCCGCACAATATCAAGCCCAGCCTATCATGGAGCAGTTTTTAACGGATATGGGCTTAGAGCTTCCAAGCAATTACAACCCTTATCGCATTGATGAACTACAGAAAACGGTAGCTTGAAAATGAGCGAATTTCATCAGCAAAAACAAGTGGCGACAGAGCAACTTGAGTCGAGGGGAACAGAGAAAAGGCTCATTGAAAAATTAACCTTCTCAGAGCAGCTTAATTTTTTAATAACCAATCGTATCCCCAGAAGATGGCTTACTTTTTTTGTTGGCTGGTTTAGTCAAATTAAGAGCCCAATGTTAACCAAACTTTCTATCGGTATTTGGTCAATGTTTGCTGAGGATTTAAGGCTGGAAGATGCTAAAAAATCAAAGTTTACTAGTTTAGGTGATTGTTTCACTCGGGAATTAAAACCCGGCTTAAGGCCTCTTGATGACAGCGCAGACATTGTCACCAGCCCTTGTGATGCGATTTTGGGTGCTCATGGGAAAATTGACGGTTGCACGGTTTTTCAAGCGAAAGGCTTTCCTTATGCCATTAATGAGTTAATTCCTGATTTCTTATTAGCCAATAAATATAGAAATGGTTTTTTTGCCACCTTACGATTGAAATCAAGCATGTACCATAGATTTCACGCACCAATAAACTGCAAGGTAAAGCAAGTAAATTATATATCGGGAGATACTTGGAATGTAAATCCGATTGCGCTGAAGAAAGTAGAAAAACTATTCTGTAAAAATGAACGAGCCGTAGTAGAACTAGAGACTCAGCACCCTAGTCACAGCATTACACTAGTTCCTGTCGCTGCGGTTTTAGTGGCAAGTATGAAATTCAATTTTCTTAATCAAACATTAGATCTTAAATATAAAGGCCCTAACTATATTGATTGTAACGCGTCGTTCAAAAAAGGTGATGAAATGGGATATTTTCAACATGGCTCAACCATCATTGTTTTTGCCAGCTCAAATTATCAATTAGTCGAAGGGCTTAAAGAAGGCATGGCGATAAAAATGGGTGAATCCTTACTTTCTGGACATACAAATGATGAACAAGATTTTTAACCTTAACTACAACTTACTATTAACTCAAAAGGCCTAATATGACTTTTTTAGAAGAACTACAAAAACAACGCTGGGATGACCATCGCTTTTATCATCACAACCGTATTAATCAATTTTTACACTTGCTCAGTGCTATCTGCTTTGTTGCTAGTTATATATTGGTATTTATTTATCCCGCAGCTGCAGCGTTAGTGGGTTGGTTATTGTCTATGGTATTGCGTCAAACCGGGCATTTTTTCTTTGAGCCAAAAAGTTATGACAATGTTAACCAAGCAACTCATGAGTTTAAAGAAAACGTCAAGGTAGGTTATAACTTACAACGTAAAATGGTCTTGCTTTCAATTTGGGCATTAACACCCATCGCATTATATTTTTCACCTAGCTTCTTTGGTTTATTTACCCCTTATACTTCGTTCGAAGGCTTCATCAATACCATGGCAATTTTATGGTTATTCATTGGCTTAGGTGCGGTCATTTTTAGAACCGTGCATTTGTTTAAATTAATGGGAGTGCAATCTGGACTGGTTTGGTTTTGTAAAAT
Organism: Colwellia sp. 39_35_sub15_T18; assembly: GCA_002162675.1. GTDB lineage: Bacteria > Pseudomonadota > Gammaproteobacteria > Enterobacterales > Alteromonadaceae > Colwellia. The sequence goes on from MAAE01000028.1 coordinate 5,216, forward strand.
ACTTTCTGACCCTTTTCATGATATTAAAATTTATCGAAAATCACTGTATTACATGCTTAAAGGTGAAATGTACGACAATATGGAAGATTGGTACGACAAAACCGCCTATCAAAAGTAAGCTAAAAAATATTGAGCGAGAAATGGCCACAGCTATTATTGAAATGTTGTGGTCGTTTTTCGTCATGCAAGTAGCAAACTTAAGCGAGTTAGCCATCATTCGCTCGATCTCTCCTGCTGAGATTTAGCCCTCTAAAAACTACGGCTCCAAACCCCTCAATTGTTTAACTATTTAATGCTTAGACTGCTCAATTGGCAATCAATACTTGCACCAATATCAAACAATTAGTTTAAGTTGTGCACTTTCAATAAATTAAAAACACTTAATCACACATAATCACACATAAAATAAATATAAATAATCCTCACTTTACAATGAATTATAAGAAATAATTAACTTATGACTGATATGGCACAGGACTTGAGATAATAATCACAACTTGTATTTATATTTATGGTGGAAAGGATGCTGGCAACTTTTATTAAACAACACAATTTACCTGAAGATTTCAAACTCACTGTAGAAAAATATTATCAGCCATTCGCCGAGCAATTATTTAGCCGATTTTCAGCAACGAATGACGTTTATTTTGTCGGCATAAACGGCTGTCAAGGCAGCGGCAAGTCAACATTTACTGACTTTATTGCCAGCTACTTAACCACTCAATATCAACTCAATGTTGTCGTGATGTCTTTAGATGATTTTTATTTTTCGAGCGCAACACGAAATAAACTCGCACAAGATATTCATCCCTTATTAGCAACAAGAGGCGTTCCAGGTACTCATGATATCGTTGAACTTCGTCATATATTGGCGCAGTTAAAACAGCAAAGCAGCGGTTTTTCAATACAAAAATTTAACAAGGCTACCGACGAACCTTTTCCTGAATCTAAATGGACGTCAGTTGAAAAGCCTGCCGATATTGTATTATTAGAGGGCTGGTGCTGGGGCGTAAAACCACAAACAGCAGAGCAGTTAATATTGCCAATCAATGAACTTGAATGCCAATACGATAAAACGGGAGTGTGGCGAAACTATGTTAATCAGCAACTTAAAAACGCTTATCAACCTTTGTATAAAGAAATGGATTTCTGGTTAGCACTGCAAGCACCTTCATTAGATTGCGTATATAAATGGCGTTTAGAGCAAGAACAAAAACTAAAAGTCAGGAATATGGGTATAGAGAACTCAAAAATCATGACGCCAACGGAAGTATTAAATTTCACTCAGTATTTCCAAAGGTTGAGCATTCAAGGCTGTAAAACTTTTGCACAATCTTCTGACGCTATTTTCTACTTAGGTTACGATCGTAAAATTACCGACATGTCAATCAAGGCAAGTCGATGAGTATGTTAAAAACGCTTATATTCAGCGACTTAGATGGTACGCTGCTTGACCATTTCACTTATCAATCTACCGCTGTAGAGAAAACACTGCAACAATTGCATAAAGCAAATATTCCGGTCATTTTAAATACCAGCAAAACATTCGCTGAGTTAGAAGTTATTCACCACGACCTTGGTTTAAGAACACCCTTTATTATAGAAAATGGCGCAGCCATATATATGCCAATAAACACCTTCAATTCACAACCTGAGGGTACAGTAATTATTGGCAATTATTGGGTGAAATCATTCAGTTTACCCAGAGAGTACTGGTTAACTTTATTGTCGAAAAATAGCCAAAAATTTAGCCCGTATTATCAAGGTTTTTCAACATTATCAGACTCAAAATTATGCCAAATGACCGGGTTGAATATTGACGAAGCTAAACGCGCAAAGCAAAGACAATATGCCGAGCCACTGCATTGGTTGGGTGATAACCCCACGAAGGAAGACTTTATAGCGCACTTGGTTAGCTTAGGCGCGAATGCTGTTTTCGGCGGAAGATTTATTCATGTCGGGGATTATTGCGATAAAGGCCAAGCGCTTATTTGGTTAGCTGAACGATACCGTGAACAATTTCCTAACTACGCCATTTCAACGATTGCCTTAGGTGATGGCGAAAATGATATTGCTATGTTAGAAGCTGCAGATATGGCCATTCAAATACGCTCGCCCGTGCATGATTTTCCAAGCTTATATCGTCAGCATAGCAGCACAAAAACTCAATTATATGGCCCTCAAGGTTGGGCTGAGGCAATACAAAAACTCTTAACTAATCAACTAATCAACTAATCAACTAATTCAGGGGTAAATCATGGCTGATTTTTATCAAAATGGTACCGTAACTACGCTGCACAATTTAGCTCAACGTGAACCATCGGATATGGCAAATGAATTATTAACGTTCTCAAAAACACGTTCATTAGGGCTGATATTACCGTCGTTGTTTTCTGAGCTAGAAGGCGAAGCCTTACCTGACATCATTAATAAAATTAAAGACGTAAAGTATTTATCTGAAATAGTCATCGGTTTAGACAGAGCCAACCTTGAACAATATCAGCATGCCTTATCATTTTTTGGTCAATTGCCTCAACATCACCGGGTATTATGGAATGATGGCCCAAGGTTACAAGCAATTGATGCAAAATTAAAAGCATTAGGGTTAGCCCCAAAAGAACTGGGTAAAGGCCGTAATGTTTGGTATTGCATGGGATACATATTAGCATCAGGTAAAGCTGAATCTATTGCATTGCACGACTGTGACATTTTGACTTATGAAAGAGATTTACTTGACCGACTACTTTACCCTGTTGCCAACCCACTGTTTAACTATGAATTTTCTAAAGGTTTTTACGCGCGCGTTGCTGGCGGGAAAATTAATGGCCGCGTCTCACGTTTATTGGTGACGCCTTTGATTAAAGCGTTGAAAAAAACGGTGGGTCATTGTGATTACCTTGAATATATGGACAGTTTCTTATACCCACTGGCGGGTGAATTTTCATTTCGCCGAGACGTGCTAAACGACATTCGTATTCCAAGTGATTGGGGTTTAGAAATAGGGGTATTATCAGAGATGTACCGCAATTATTCACCAAACCGTATTTGCCAAGTCGATATCGCCTCAACCTATGATCATAAACATCAAGATATGTCTTTGGATGACTCTACTGCCGGTTTATCTAAAATGTCGATTGATATCAGTAAGGCATTCATTCGTAAACTCGCCACGCAAGGTGAAACATTTACCACTGAAAAGTTTAGAACCTTAAAAGCAACCTACTACCGTATTGCGCTAGATTATGTTGAAACCTATCGAAATGACGCCATGATGAATGGCCTTAAGCTTGATATTCATAGTGAAGAAAAAGCGGTGGAGATGTTTGCTGAAAATATATTAACGGCAGGAAGTACCTTCTTAGAGCAGCCGATGGAAACGCCTTTTATTCCATCTTGGAACCGTGTGGTGAGTGCGATCCCTGATATTCTAGCGCAATTAAAAGAGGCGGTTGAATTAGACAATGAAGAATTCAGTCAATCAATAAAATAGTCAGCATTGAAATAAGGAAGCACTATGCAAGAGCAGGTTAATCAGCTAAAGAATAAATTAATACAGCAGCTTTCGACTATTTATCAAGATGTCCCTATGGCACAGTCATTAGACGAAATTGCGCAAGAGCTTCTTAATATTATGCGATTATCGAGCGAAGTGGCGGCTGTAAAACCATTTACCAACCATTGGTCAGAAAAAGACATTATATTGATCACTTATGGTGATAGCATCATCAAAGACTCTCACCCTCCTTTACAAACCTTAAAGCACTTTTTAGATCGTACCATTGAAAATACGATTAATAGCGTGCATATATTGCCCTTTTTTCCCTATAGCTCTGACGATGGTTTTTCAGTGATCGATTATTCTTCAGTTAATGAATCATTGGGAACATGGCGAGATATTGAAGAGATAAGTAAAAACTATCATCTGATGTCTGATCTGGTCATTAATCATTGCTCAAGTCGAAGTGCTTGGTTCGACAATTTTGTTAAAAGCAAAGGACAAGGCAGCGATTACTTTTTCACCGCATTACCCGACGAAAACTTATCTGCTGTCGTTCGTCCCCGTACATCGCCGCTGCTTAAAGAAGTTGCAACGGCTAATGGCAAAAAATTTGTTTGGTGTACTTTTAGTCACGACCAAGTCGATTTTGATTTTCGTAACCCTGAAGTTTTGAAGGCCTTTACCTCAATTATAAGACAATACCTCGATATGGGCGTGAAAATATTTCGGTTAGACGCTATCGCATTTTTATGGAAAGTTGCAGGAACAAAAAGCATCAACCTACCTCAAACTCATGAAGTAGTGAGACTATTAAGAACATTAATTGAATCAGCTGAACCAGATGCCGTGATAATTACCGAAACCAATATCCCCAATACACAAAACCTGACCTACTTTGGTAATGCTAACGAAGCGCACGGTATTTATAATTTTTCATTACCCCCTTTACTGTTAAATACACTGCTGACGGGCAATTGTTTATATTTAAAACGCTGGTTAATGAGTATGCCTCCTTCGCAAGACGGTACCATGTATTTTAATTTTGTTGCCTCACATGACGGTATTGGTTTACGTCCTGCAGAAGGTTTATTAAGTGAAAGTGAACTTGATAATTTAGTTGTTACCGTAGAAAATTTTGGCGGTAAAATTTCATGGCGTACTGCTGATAATGGTGAGCAAAAAGCCTATGAGATAAATATTTCACTCTATGATGCTATGCAAGGTACTGTGAACGGTAAAGATGAATGGAATTTTGAACGCTTTATTTGTGCTCATGCCATTATGTTTGCCCTTGAAGGAATACCTGGCCTCTATATTCATAGCCTGCTTGGCACTCAGAACGACTATAAAAAATTAGCAAATACTCACCATAACCGTTCTATTAATCGACATCGTTGGCAAGAAGAAGCTTTAGCAGAAGCACTCGCTGATAAAAACTTACATCATGCCAAAGTACTAGCAACGTTAAAATCGTTATTAAATATTCGCATTAAGCAACCGGCATTTCATCCCAATGCAACGCAGTTTACGCTCCATTTAGGTTTACAACTATTTGGGTTTTGGCGTCAAAGCCAAGATAAAAAACAAAGCATATTTTGTGTGAGTAATATTTCTGCTCAAGCTATCGAACTACCCTTAAGTGAGCTGAATTTAATTATTACCGAATCTTGGCATGAGCTTATTAGCAAAAAAGAAATCACTGACTTAACACAAAATATTGTATTAACGCCTTATCAAACGGTTTGGCTAAGTAATGATATAAACCCATTAGTTCCTTAATGATAACTTTCAGATAGTTGACGTAACCCTCTGAAAAGATTAATGTCTGGTTAGATAAAGTAACTTAAATCGTAAATGTACAGGAAATAAAAGAAGAAATCAGTTATGGATTGGTTAAGTGATAAATCGAATTTATCTCAGCCTTTAACAACTAATACTTGGAAAGTACTTATTGTTGATGATGATGATGAAATACACAAAGTGACCCAATTATCTTTGTCAGACTTCTCTTTTGAAGATAAAAGTCTCGAGTTTATTAGTGCATACTCTGGTGACGATGCTAAAAGAATATTAAGAGAATTTGATGACATTGCCCTAGTATTACTTGATGTTGTAATGGAGTCTGATGATGCAGGCTTAAAGGTATCGAAATATATTCGCAACGAACTGGAAAATCACTTCACGCGTGTTGTTCTTCGTACTGGACAACCAGGCTTTGCTCCAATCAATGATGTTATGCAATATTATGACATTGATGGGTACTTAGCTAAAACTGAAATTACTAAACAAAAATTAAACCATACTTGTTATATTGCACTTCGTTCTTACCGTGATTTAACTCGTATGCAAAAATATCAAAAAGGCTTAGAAGCTGTTATCAATGCGATAACTAATTTAACTCAAATTAATGAGGTTTTGGATTTAGCTCAAGCTGTTATCGTTCAACTAGGTTGTGTTCTGAACGCTGAACAAGCAGAGTTTGTTATTCAAAATACCGATATATTTACCCTAACACTGAATGGCAGTGAAACATGGCGAATTATTATTGATGCTGAAAAATCAGTAATGCTAAATAAAACAGATAAGCTTGAGAAAGCTAATCAATATATTGAGTTGAGTAATATTGCCCTAGACAAAAAACAAAGCCTAGATGAGCCACCTCATTATGTAAATTATTATCAATCTAAACGCGGCACTGAAACCATTTTTTTATTAAAAACTGAGCAAAAACTAACAAAAGAAAGTAAAAAATTATTACATGCATTTTCTGTTCAGGTAGTTTTAACATTAGAGAATTTACTGATTAAATAAAATTTCAGAGGGTTAAAAATGAAAAAAATTGACAACAATTTAAGCCACATAATTAAAAGCTTAAAATCTAGTTATGGAACAGAATTTTTTAATAGTTTAACGCTTCAATTGCATCAATTAATCGCTTCTGATTATACCTTTATTGCTAAGCTTGATAAGGATAAATATGTATCCCAAACTATAAGTCTCGTCGCAAAAGGTGAGATTAGTGACAACTTTGAGTACTCATTAATCGACACCCCTTGCGCCAATGTGAGTGATGATACTGCTTGTATTTACCTAGAAAAAATTTGTCAATTATATCCAAGTGATCAACTGTTGATTGATATGAAAATAGAAGGTTATATAGGCACGCCTTTGCATGATTCAAACGGTGAGATTATTGGCTTAATTGTCGCCCTATATGAGCACGCCATTACCAATAGTGATACGGTCACTGCTCTGTTCGATCTTTTTTCTGGCCGGATTTCAGCCGAACTCGAACGCGAAGACAAAGAAAAACAATTAACAGAATTAAACGATTTACTTGAAGAGAAAGTAAATGAAAGAACTTCAGAATTATCGAGTGCTATCGATAGATTACGTTTTACTCAAGATAAATTAATAGAACAAGAAAAGATGGCATCGCTGGGTAACTTAGTTGCAGGTATCGCTCACGAGATCAATACCCCACTTGGCGTAGCGGTATTGTGCAGCTCTAATATTGAAGATGCATTAGAAAAATTGAATTCAAAAATTGAAAGTAATTCGTTAACTAAGTCAGAATTAGAAAGCTTAATATCTACCCTTAATCAATCTGAAGAATCATTATCTTTTAATTTAAGAAGAGCAGCAAACTTAGTGGATAATTTTAAAGAAATGGCTGTTAGTATCAATAGCGATGACTTAATAGACATTAACATTTCTTCATGGTTGAATTCATTAGTGGGTAGTTTAAGACCTATGCTGTATAAGAAAAATATAACCGTTGAATTATTGGTGGATGAGCATATAACAAGCTTTACAACATGTCCTGCCAAAATGTCACAAGTGTTCACAAACATTATATCAAATTCTTCGATACATGCTTTTGAAGAGAATGATGGCATTAGTGATCGAAATATCATTATTTCAACAAAAATTTGTAACGATATATTATCAATTAAAATTAACGATAATGGAAAAGGAATGACTGACGAAACTATCAAAAAAATATTTGAACCATTTTACACCACCAAACGTGGAAAAGGTGGTACAGGCTTAGGTTTAAGTATTGTTCATAACATTATTATAAATAATTTAAGCGGTAAATTAGCCGTTGAATCAACAGTAGGAAAAGGTACTTGTTTTAACTTGGAATTTCCTGCGCTAACCTAACATCGAGCGTTCTTTAATGGCTATTTCAGGCTGATTTTTGATCATGAAGTTAGTCTAAAGATTGATTCTGCCAACATCTGCTACGTCAATTATTCTTAAGTTAGTTGCTGGTTTAATTGAGACAACTAACGGGTGTACAAGTGACCTAGGCAAACTATCTCATGTTAAAATAGACTTCTCAATACGCGCTAAAGACCTTATTGCTAAATATGTATCAGGATTGACTGCTGATCTTTCTTAGTTATTTTACTCACCACCAATAGATAAGAACTATCCATCATGCGTTCACTTTTCATGAACAAGAAGCACCCATGGGGATTGAGCCTTCTATAATGATCGAATTACAAGAAGATTTAATCATATAAACGTTAGCGCTACTAAACCATTTAAAAATCAAGCTAATGGCAAACATTGCCAATATATGCCATAATTATTTGTATCTTAACAGTATAACTATAAACTTATTAGGACTGATAATGGCAACACTGAATATTTCTATCCCAAACGAAATGCGACATTGGATTGATTCACAGGTCACAAGTGGTCACTTTGCCAACGCTAGTGATTACATTAGAGATCTAATTCGTCATAATCAAAGTGAAAAAGAAGCGATACGAATGGCTTTAATTGAAGGTGAAATGAGTGGTGAAAGTTCATTAACGGTTGCTGATATTATTAATGAACAGAAAGAAATTATAGCGAATGACTAAGTACACCCTCACCCACAAAGCATCAAAAGATCTCGCTAGTATTTTTCAATACACATATAAAAACTTCAATTTAAGCCAAGCTGAGTCGTATGTATCAGAACTTGAAGAGTGCTTTATCATGCTATCAAGCCAACCGGATTTAGCACATAAAGTTGAAGATATTAGAAAAGAATATTTTCGATATTTATTTAGAAAACACGCTGTTTATTTTAAAGTTCGTAAAAACGATATTTTTATCGTGCGTGTTTTACATCAACAAATGAAATATGAGCTACATTTAACAAGCTAAACTCTGCTTATAGGTGTACTAAGATCGATTGCTGATCTTTCTTGGTCATTTTACTGACCACCAATAAATATGAATTATCCATCATCCGCTCAATCTCACCCATGGGAATTGAGCCGTCGAGAATGACACTGTTCCAGTTGGCTTTATTCATGTGATAGCCAGGAATAACAGCAGGAAAAATATCACGGAGCATTACTGCTTCGTCGGGATCACATTTTAAGTTCATCCAATAATGTTTTTTCACCGTATCTGCTACTTGCGCGCTTTTTGCCGTTTGACCCAGTGCTATGGTCGCGAACATTTTCTTTTTCACTCTAAATACTTTTATATCGTCACCAAAAGGATAATACAAAGACGTTTCGGGTTTTGACAGCAGGTATTTTTCTGCTTGTTGCTCGTTTAAACTATCACTCATTATATTCCCTTACTTTTTTAACTAATATCATGACCATAACTTACAGGCTTTCATTTATCTTGAAAAGACGATAAATAAAAAATGTTAAACTCAAGCCATGATTACTTCTCTCTTCCTCTGGTGCCACGCTGCTCATTTTTTAGCATTTTTGCCGCGATTTCTGCTTCAATATTTATCCCTTGCCAATGGGCGATGTCTAAGACTCTCAGAATGATGTCAGCAAGTTCTTCTCCAAAGGTATCGCTCGGTTTTTCATGTCGGCATTTAAAAATACGAGTTTACAAACTCGTCGTGATTAATAAAAGTGACACATTTTCTTAACGGAAAAGTCATTATTTTCAAGCTGTTCTGTCATATTTTAAAACCATACTGCCGCACATTATAAATACTTAAAATATGTTCTTAAGGGATACTTATGTACAACGCACCTAAAAAAAGTTTAATTGCTTTAGCTATATCGTCAACATTTGCATTTAATGCTATTGCAGAAGACGTGGTCAATGAAGAAAGCACCATGGAAGAAGTTTCTGTGGTTGCCAAAAAATTATCTCATGCTAATCATGAGATTGACGTAAAGATGGCACAGCAACAATCCAGCATATCTAGTGTATTAGCTATGATGGACAACTTACCCGGTATCAGTATCAATGAAGGCGATGCCTTTGGTGGTGATGATTGGTCTACCTCTATTACCATGCGTGGCTTTACTATTGACGGTAACCAACAACAATTAGGTATGACCATTGACGGTATTCCAAATGGTGGCTCTAACTACGGTGGTGGCGCTAAGGCAAACCGTTATATTGATTCGGAAAACCTAGAGACTATTCAGGTTTCACAGGGTACTTCAGATATTTCTTCAGCGTCGTTAGAAGCACTTGGCGGTACCTTTAACTTTGTTAGTGCCATGCCAGCATTTGAAAAAAGTACTAAATTTGCTTTCACTAACGGTGATCATGATGCGACACGCTATTTTGTTCGCCATGATACCGGCAAAATATTTGATAATACTTATGCTTATGCTAGCTATTCATCAACGTCAACGAGCCGTTGGGTAGGTGAAGGCTCTAACGGTGGTATGACTAGAGAGCATGCCGAATTTAAGTTTATCACTGAATTAGGTAACTTAAATATTACTGGCCGTCTGTCTTATGATGATGCCGATGAAGATAACTACAACTCAGTCAGTAAAGAACAGTTTGAACAAACCCCTGATTGGGATCAATTAACTTGGAATTGGACTGGCATTCCTCATTTTGATCAAATGTTTGCTGAAGGCTGGTCAACATTACGTGAAAATACCTTAGGTTATGTGAAGTTTGAATACGATATTTCATCAAACATGCACTTCCAAATCACACCTTATATACACAAAAATGAAGGTCGTGGTGACTGGATCCCACCTTATTTAGTAGCGGCGGTTGATGAGCAAGGTAACCCAACCACAGAAGGTGGCACCATTGCAGGTTCTTATGGGTTTACCGACCAATTAGGTAATCCATTGGCACCTGCTGATGGTTGTACTGACAACTTATCTTGGCCTTGGAATTCAGGCCCTGGTTTAGCGCCTTCTTGTTACGACCAGAGCGCTATTCCTGTGATGTCATACCGTCACACTCACTATGAAAAAGAACGTATAGGCGTAACCGCTAACTTTGATTGGTCAATTGGCATTAACGATATTGCCCTGGGTTTATGGTCTGAATCTGCCGACCGTGATGAATCACGTGATTGGCACAAAGTAGTTGATGCCCGTGTTTACCATCATTTTGATTCAACTCCTTACTGGACACAATATAGCAACAGTTTCCAAACAGATACCTTAAAACTATATGCTCAAGACACGCTTGATTTTGGTGACCTTAGCGTCAATGTTGGTGTGCAAAAGTACTTTGTTGATATAGAAAAGTATGACAATTTTGCCAAAGCAGTTACCGGTAAAGTAAATAGTGACTCGGATGTTTTGTTTAGCACCGGTGCCGTTTATCAAATAAATAACGACGTGGAAATATTTGCTGGTTACAGTGAAAACTTCGCAGCCATTAAAGACGGTGTTTTAGAGCGTGATGCGTCAGCACTGAGTGAAATAGAGCCAGAAACTGCTGAAAATATTGATGTAGGTATTCGTTATAGCAATGACAATCTTAATTTCTCTGCAACTTACTACACAATTACCTTTGATAATCGCATCACCTTCATTGCTCCGGGTAGTGATACCTCAGGTATTGATTACACCATAGGTACCAACGGTACTTACTTAAATGTTGGTGGCATCGAGTCAGACGGCTTTGAATTAAGTGCTAGCTATCGCTTTAACGATAATTGGGATATTTACTCATCATACACTAACAATGATTCAACTTATGTGGGCAATGCTCCTGGCTTCGAAGCTGGAGATAAAGTAGTTGATTCTGTTGATGATATGTTTGTATTGTCTACCAACTATACGTTTGAAAGCTTCCGTGCTGGTCTTTCTGTTAAATATACTGGCGAGCGTGGCGATGCTGATTCATACACTATTGTTGATTTTAATGCTGGTTACTCTGCAGCCATTGACAGCAATGTTTTCAAATCATTTGATTTAGCATTTGTTGTTAACAACTTAACAGACGAAGATTACCTATCTACGGGTACAGGTAATGGTGAAACCTTCTTCATTGGCGCACCTCGTACCGCATCAATGACATTTACTGTTAATTTCTAACCGTAATCAGTAAAAAGCATACCTAATGATAACCAAGCAAATACTCTTTGCTTGGTTATTTCACTTTTAAAAACTCTATAAATTGGTTAGCAACATGTCTAAATATCTACTCATCGCCTTACTATTCATAAGCGCTATTTCTTTGGCTGAGGCTGGCACAACGGCCACAGCTCACTCAAAAGCTAACAGCGCCAAGAACTTAATATTAATTACCATCGACGGTTTACGTTGGCAGGAGCTTTTTGGTGGCGCTGACATTAATTTACTTGATAATGAAAAGTTTGTACGTAAATCAAGCGACACTAAAGAGCATTTTTGGCATGACAACGAAGCAAAGCGTCGCCAACTGTTAATGCCGTTTTTCTGGAATACCATCGCGAAAGAAGGTGTTGTTATCGGTAATAGAAAGTTAGGCTCAACCATGTCGGTATCCAATAACTGGCACTTTTCATATCCGGGTTACAGTGAAATATTTACTGGCATTGCCGACCCTAAGCTAAACAGCAATGAAAAAGTGCCTAATCCGCATGTTTCATTTATTGAATGGTTAAATAACCAAGAGTCATTTGACCATAAACTTGCCGCTTTTGGCAGCTGGGATGTTTTTCCCGCTATTTTTAATGTTGACCGTAATAAAATGCATGTTAATGCCGGATTTATGCCCGCTCAAGGTTACCCTCTATCTAATGAAATGAAGCTACTTAATACTATGCAGCAGGAAATCCCTAGCCCATGGCACAATGTCAGATTAGATAGTTTTACTTATCGCTTTGCTAAAGATTATTTAGTAAACCAAAAACCCAGAGTGATGACTATTTCATTTGGAGAAACCGATGATTTTGCCCATGACGGTCATTATGACAGTTACTTAAGTTCGGCTCATCAAACAGATAAATTTATTGAAGACTTATGGAATACCATTCAAACCACGCCTGAATATAAAGATAACACAGTGTTATTAATCACCACAGATCATGGCCGCGGCAGCAATGCCAATGACTGGCAGCATCATGCCTCTGAAGATGCAGTAAAAGAGTACATGAAAAATTTAGATACTTTTCCTAAAGGAGTCATTGGCTCTGAAAATATTTGGTTTGCGGCTATGGGCGCAGGTATAGCGGCAAAAGGACAAGTCATTACTGACAGCGAAATTAAGCAAAATCAAATTGCCGCCACGGCGTTAACGTTATTAGGCGAAGACCCTCATGCCTTTAACCCCGAAATAGGGAAGAAAATTGAGGAAGTTTTCTAATGAGAAGTTCAAGTTTAACGGTGTTGCTTGTTATTAGCTGTACTTTTGGCATGTTTTCAGCGCAAGCAAAAGTAGAAAAAATACTGTTTGGCTCTTGTAGTCATCAAGATAAAAGTATGCCGATTTTAGACGCTATTAATAAAGAGAATGCGGATTTATTTATCTTTTTAGGTGATAACGTTTATGGCGATACCGAAAGCATGCAAGAGCTTGCGGATAAGTATGAACGCTTAGGCAATATATCAGGCATTAAAACATTACGTAAAAATACTGACACCATCGCCATTTGGGATGATCATGATTACGGTGAAAATGATGCCGGTGCAGAATATCCTGAAAAGGAAGCCTCTCGAAAGTTAATGCTAGACTTTTGGCAAGAGCCTAAAAGTTCGGCACGTTATACGCGTAAAACAGGCATATATACCTCGTATATGTACGGTACGGATGCACAAAAAGTACAGGTTATTTTACCCGACTTACGTTGGAACAGAGACACCTTAAATCATGTTTCTAAACTGGATTATGCCCTTAAACGTTCACCTAAAAACATGGGTCCCTATTCACCTAGCACAGTTAAAAAGGCGTCAATGTTAGGGGAAGAGCAATGGCAGTGGTTAGAAGCTGAATTGAAAAAACCTTCGGCGATAAAAATAATAGCTTCAAGTTTACAGCTGTTACCTGAATTTACCGGTTGGGAGTCATGGGCGAACTTTCCCGAGGATCGAAAACGATTATTTACGCTCATCAAAAAACATAACGTAAATGGTGTGTTGATCATCAGTGGTGATACTCATTGGGGGGAAATATCGAAAGTATCATCGACATTAGATTACCCGCTGTGGGAAGTCACCAGCTCAGGTTTAACGCAAGAATGGAAAGATGTTAGCCCTAATAAACATCGTGTGGGTGATTTTACCAGTAAGGTAAACTACGGTGAATTACTCATTGACTGGCAGCTTAACGATCCCACCATCACTTTACGGTTAAAAGACGTTGAGGGTAGTATTTTCACGCAACATATTGTCAAGTTGTCGGATATTAGTCCGTATTAATTGATTGCTTGGTTGATTTTTAATTTATCAATGTTATTGCAGTAACCATTGTCTTAACATTGCTTGATTAACCAAGCCACTTTTACCGTGAAATTTACCATTACTTTCAATAAAGTAACTGCGTGGTAATTCACCGTACCAACTGGCATCAATAAGAAAGCGACTTTGAGCGCCCTTACCGTCAATAAAATGAAAATTGCTCAAACGGCTTAATTCAAATTTTTTAATAATGTCATCACGCTCGGCATTGATTTCATCATTAGCATCGGTATTAATAATCACTATGGCTAAGTCATTATGTTGCTTTTGCAGTTGTTGAATGATCGCCAGCTCTTTAAAACAAGGCGGGCAATCAACTGACCACAACAACATTAGCCATTGCTTACCCATGTTTTGTGTTTTAATCGTAGCCAATTGCTGTTTATTAAATTCTATGGAACTTGCCTTAGCGTTGCCAGCAAAAAGTAAACAAACAACAAGTAAAACACCGTGGATATTTTTCAAAAACTTCATAAGGCCTGTACCCAATGACCTTGTTTAGGGCGATGCCATGACACATAACTGGTCTTGCCGTTTTTAATAATGAATGGCCTATCAGAGCCTTCAGTGGCAGTTGCCAGCAACACAGCATTGTTAAATGATTTACCATTATTTGGTGAGCGCTGATGCCATAACTCATGCTCCGTGCCATTAAATTGCGTCCAGACAATGTCGATATTATTGCCATTCGTATTCAAGTGTGGGTGCGCTGCTTGTGCGGCTTGCACACCAACAGATATTGGTTTGGTTAACGATTTTCCTTGATCATGACTTGATGCATAAAAAATACCTTTACCAACATCCCCCTGATTAAACCACACTAAATGGTAGCGATTATTTTCATTAATACTGATGGCGCCACCTTGATGAGGGCAGCCGTTAATTTTCCAATGATCGTAACTGATTTGATAAGGCACCTGTTGTACCTTTTCGCCGTTAGCAAGTGTTAGCAAAGCAAATTCGCGAATATTATCGCCATAAATATGTCGCCAAAATATTGCTAATTCACCTTGGTTGTTATAATCGATGGCAATGCGACAACAAACACAGGTATTATTTGCTAGCTGCTCATTTGAAAAACCTAGATCACTTTTTCTATAATTAGCTTTACCAAGATACAATGCTGAACCATTGGTTGGCTTTCCTTCTTTTCGCAGTTGATAAGTTAAGCGAGAGTCAAGCCAAACAAGACTGATATCACCTTCATCCGTCACCAGCATTTCATTAAAACTATGACCTGTCAGCAGGTTGTCGTCATTAACCGTTACTGGCTTAGTAAAGGTTTTGCCGTAATCACTAGAATAGCTAAAACGTATATCTGCGCTATATTTCTTCTCTTTTGGTGATGCCCATGACACATAAACACCTTGATAGTTGTCGAAAGCTATTTTCGGCCGATTTTCATTGCGAGCAGATATTTTTTCTTTATCAATGGCAATGCGACTACTGGCTGAAAATGTTAAGCCGTTATCCGTTGATATTTGAAAATACAAACTCGCATTTATCGCCCACAATCGCCATAAGTCACCATTGGGCGCAAACGCTGAGGTAACCGTTTTCGCACAAACTATATTTGTTTCTGCACAAGGTACAGTTTGCGCCATTTTTGCTGGCGTTTCCTTTGTTAGTGCTGCTGTTACTGATGCTGATTGATGATTATGCTCTGCGGCAACACTGTTGTTTACACTAAGCAGCAATGAAACAAACACAGTCAAAAATAATGATTTATAAATCAATGTCGGCATAATTTTCCTTTACCACTTATAGCTTAAGCCAATATAGGCTGTTCTTGGCGCACCTGGCGAAAATTTGGTTTTACCATATCGATAAGAGGCTTCTTGCGCATATTCTTCATCAGAAACATTTAATATTCTGGCATGAAGTGCAAACTGCTCAGAGACTTGGTAGCGCGCTTTTAAATTACCAATAGTATAACCCTCTTCAATGCGGTCATTACCCTCATCATCTTGGCTGTTATCATCGTCTAGCCAATATTCACCAATAGATTGTAGCTCTAACATAGCAGTAAAGCCTTGCAGAAAAGCCGGCATATAACGCACACGCACATTAGCAATATAATCGGGTGCCGCTGCCATTTCATTACCAGCAAGATCTTCATATTCATCGAACTCATGCTTTGATTGACTATAAGCGGTACTAATATTTAGCTGCTCATTAATCTGCCATGAAATGGAGGCTTCAATGCCTTTATGGATAACGCGCGTAGCATTAGTTAAATAACGTTGACCATCATCGTTATAGGCATGAACAATACCGTCATCAACATCCATATAATAAACCGCAGTATCAAAAGAAACTGTTTTCCAGTTGGCTTTATAACCTAGCTCAAAAGTATCAGACGTTTCTGGGTCAACCGCTTCTGCATCGCCATCATCTTTTGTAGTTAAATGATATATGCTACCCGCAGTAGGTAAACGGAAACTATTGGCGTAACGCACATAAACGCTGCTGTCTGCGGTTAAATGATAGTTCAAGCTTGCTTTAGGGCTAAAGTGATTAAAATCATCACTTCTGTTTGCTATGCTTATTTTGCCATGACCAATATCACCATAAACCCCTAAGTGATTATCAAAGTCATACTTTGCATAGTCATAACGAGCACCTAAGGTTAAATCTAACTTGTCAGTTAAGCTACGTTTGTGCTGGATATAAGGAGATATACTGATAAATTGCGTGGTGTCATCGTAGAATTTTTCGCCCTTAACAAAGGTATCAGCCCCCCAACCTGTGGTAGTAAAGTCAAGTGGTTGGTAAGACAGTTGCTCACCTTCGGTCAATTCAATATCTATACCTGTTGTTGTTTCGCTATTACTGTTGTGTTCAAAATTGGCTAGGGCTAATAAACCTAAGGTTTGCACTTCAGACTCTACTTTTGGCATATTTTCGTTCCAAGTAGCCGTATAGTCATTGGTACGATAACGATAGTAAGGAATAAGCGAGTAAAAGTTATTACCAACCGTTTTATCCCACTGCGTTGCAAGGCGCATATACTGTGTTTTACGCAATGGATCGCTGGCTAAAACAGTGTCTGAAAGCCCTGAATTAGTCTTATCATTTGAATATAAATCTTCTGTTAGACTAGCAGCCATTTCTTGTTCGAGATCTGAGGCAATAAACGAGGTCACTAAGCGCTCATTATCGCCTAAATCAAGTTCATGACGGAAAGTTAACTCGCCACGTTCAGAGCCGGTGTGATCACGCCAGCCGTCATTCTTTAAATACGATCCTGACACTCGAAAGCCCTGTGTGTTAGATATTTTATTACTATGACTGGCTTGTACTTTAGTGTACTCGTCTTCACCTAGCATCAAATCAATACTGGTTTCTGGCGCCTGCGCAACATCTGCCGATAAAATATTTACTGTCGCAGCTACTGCGCCTGAGCCGTAAAGTGCGGTGCCAGCACCTTTTAGTACTTCCATGCGCGCCACATTGGAATTAAAGCTAGACCACCACAAGGCATTATGGTTAAAAAAGGCCGCTGATTGCAGGGGAATGTTATCTTGTAAGTATAAGTAGTAACCACCAGTATTCATTGGCATTCTGATGGCGGCTTTATGACCTTGACCACCAGAAAGTTGGTCAATTAACACCCCTGAAATACTGTTCAATGATTCAGCAACATGTTGGCCATTATCAAGTGCTAATTCATCTTTACCTACGCCTTTTACTGACATGGCTAAGTCTGTGTCTAAAGACTCTTGGCGCGTTGCGGTGACGGTAATTCGTTCAAAACCATCATCGTCATCGGCTACAAAAGGTGTTTCCGCATATACAGAACCACAATATTGGCTAACAATAAGGGACAGCAGGGATATTTTTATTTTTGTATTCATCACGTGGTGTTTTTTCGATTATTAAGATTAACGCTATGATAAAATATTTTTGAGTTGTTGCAGTGTGACATAATGTCGCGAAAGCGGATTTAGATGGGTAATATTTTGTATTGTAATCAAAATATTACCCTCATTTTTTCACGGCTGAAGTTATTTAAAACAAAAGGAAATAGCCAATACGCGACAATTGATCACCGGGTAAAACAGCCTCATTTGATATAGCGCAAGTAAGACAAAAATTTTATTACAAAATGTTAAGTGATAAATACCAATTTGATTAAATTTCTTCCCAACTCAGAACTTAATCAACTTGGTATACTACGCAGACAGTGGCACAATAGGATGGTAATTTTTTAACAGGAATGTAAATGAAAGCTTTTTTTAGCTTAGTCTTTTTTTGGCTAAGCGTTTTACTAAGCAGTAGTAGTTATGCCACTGAACAAGCAGAGCAACTATTTAATCAATTGAAACCGTCTCTTTATCAAATAAAATTAATAGACAAAGCCAGTGGTGAAAAATCCTCTATTGGTTCAGGCTTTCAAATCAGCAAAGATGGCATTATCGCCACTAACTATCATGTTATTTCAAGCTATGCTTTGCATCCTAAAAAATATCGAATTGAATACTTAGACAATCAAGGTAACAAGGGACGTTTAACACTGAAAAGTGTCGACGTTATTAACGATTTAGCCTTAGTTAGACGTGATGTTGAGCAAGATATGGCCTTTTTTCAGCTATCACAAAGTGCCCCCCATAAAGGTGAGCAGTTATTCTCACTAGGTAATCCCCATGATTTAGGCATGATTGTTGTGCCCGGCACTTACAATGGCTTAAAAAAAGAATCATTTAATGAACGTATTCATTTTACTGGCTCAATTAATTCCGGCATGAGTGGCGGCCCTGTTGTTAATAAACAAGCGGAAGTGGTCGGTGTTAATGTGGCAACATCAGGTAATTCCATTGGTTTTTTAGTGCCACACGATAAGTTAGTTAATTTATACCAAGCTTTCCTACAAATACCACCTGAGTCTATTGAAGCGCAAATGGCACAACAGTTAACTGCTAATCAAGACAAGCTAATGACTGAAATTCTCAGTAGCACATGGCAGGCTAAAAAGCTTGGTGAGCAAGGCAGCATTCCTATTATTGACGTACCTTTTATTCGCTGTTGGGGGGATTCAAATGCGGATAAAGCCGACGCTCTTATTTTAACCGCTGTCGCCAACTGCTCGTTGGATGAAAATACTTACCTGTCGTCACGATTTTTTACTGGTTCAATGGAAATTGAATTTCGTACTATGCAGGCCAAAAATATTGGCGCTAACAAATTTTACCATCTATACCAACAACAAATTGCTCGAGCTGGCGCAGGTAACCGTGCCGGTAAAGATAATGTCACCGAATATCAATGTCACCATGACTTAGTGATGCCAGATAACCAAGCCATTAACAATAAAAGTATTTTTTGTACCCGCGCTTATAAAAAATTTCCTGACTTATTTGATGTACTTTACTTAAGTGCTTCTGTTGATAAAGATAAGCAAGCATTAGTAAGCCATTTTACCATCGCCGGTATTAATCAAGCCAATGCCCTAGCCTTTACCCGTAAATTTATGGAGGCAGTGTCATGGCAGTAGACTACATAGAAACAGAGAGTATAGAAGCAGAGAATATAGAAATAGAGGATATGGAACTGAAAAATATCGCCGCTGAAGAAATGACAACCGAGATTATCATTGAAGAAATCAGCAAGGGTCATAAACTGCTGCATCGCCATAAGTTAACCAAAAAACAAATACATATAGGCAGAGATTATCATAATGACATTATAATCTCTGATCCTCATATTTGTCCCGGTCATCTCAGCCTAGAATTTGTTGAGGGTCACTGGCACATTACGGATCACCAAACCGTTAATGGCACTTTTGTTGAAAATCCAAAGCAGCAAAAACATAATGCCAATCAACATAAAATAAACAACGGCGACATTATTAGCTTAGGTAAAAGCCAATTACGCATACTTTTTAGTGATCATAAAGTTGCCCCTACTCTTGCTTTTAGCCCTTTTGAAAGCTTTATCGATTTAATGCGTCACCCGGTAGCGCTATTTTTGAGTATGGTATTTTTTACCTTAATTGCTGGCGGAATTTTCTATCTAAACAAGCCAGTAGAGGTTAATTTCAGCCAACTCTTCGTTCCTGCTATCGGTATGGCACTAGGTTTTGCCTTATGGCCAGCAGGCGTTGCACTGGTTTCCCATTTAAGCAAGCAAGATGCGCGGATGATGGCACAACTTGGGGTGAGTTTCGCCTTCTTTAACCTTATGTGGTTCAGTGATGTGTTAGAAAGTATTGCTGCCTTTAATAGCGCTAGCAACTCGGTATTACCTTTATTAGTGATGTTAATTTCTGTCGCGTTAGCTTTCAGTTTGTTTTGGTTAAATGGCTATATTGGTTTTCACATGACTGCCAGACGTCGCATTATTGTTGCCGCAAGCATTACTATGCTGCTCTTTGGTGGTGGTTATCTAGTGCAGTATAGTAACAAGCCAGAGTTTAATCCTAGACCGCAATATAATGCCACTATTATGATGCCAAGTTTTTTACTGGCACAAAGTAGTAGTGTTGATGAATTTATTGCAGACAGCAGTAAGCTTTTTGATAAAACTAAGAAAAGAGCTTTAAAGGAATAGGTAAGTTACCAGCCGCGAGTTACGAACATAGTAACTCGCCGCTTTTAACTTGTGCCTGTAACTATGGGCGCGGAATAAAGCCTACCGCGTCATACACTGAAGTTAATATATTGCTGGCACGAAGCGACGCTTTTTCAGCACCTTGTTTCATCACTTGTTCAAGAAAAGCGTGATCGGCACGGTACTGATGATATTTAGCTTGAATAGGCTCCAACATGGTTACAACCGCGTCAGCAACATCACCTTTTAAATGACCATACATTTTATCTTCATATTCTGGCACTAGGCTAGCAATTGATTTACCGGTAGCACATGACAGCAAAGATAATAAATTCGACACGCCGGGCTTTTCTGCCACATTATAATAAATACGCGCTTGCTCATCAGAGTCGGTCACGGCACGTTTTATTTTCTTGGCAATTTTTTTCGGCTCTTCTAACAAACCAATAAAGTTACCGGGATTAGTATCTGATTTCGACATTTTCTTGGTCGGTTCAAGTAAACTCATTACTCGCGCGCCGTCCTTTGGAATGAAAGGGTCTGGCACGGTAAAAATATCACCATAAAGGTTATTAAAACGAGTGGCAATATCCCGCGCTAATTCTAAATGCTGCTTTTGATCATCACCAACAGGCACAGTATCAGCACCATATAACAAAATATCAGCCGCCATGAGTACCGGATAAGTAAATAACCCTGCGTTCATATTCGCTTCAGATTTTTGCGACTTATCTTTATATTGCGTCATGCGATTTAGCTCGCCCATTTGCGTGTAGCAATTTAATACCCAACTCAGCTGCGCATGCTCTGGTACGTGAGATTGAATAAAAATAGTGCTTTGCTGTGGATCGACACCACAAGCAAGATAAAGCGCTAAACCATCTAGCGTCGCTTTACGTAAGTCTTCGGCTTTAGGACGAACAGTAATCGCATGCTGATCCACCAGCATGTAATAACACTCATGGCTAGGTTGCATATTGACCCATTGCTTTAATGCGCCTAAATAATTGCCAATGGTTAATTCACCTGATGGCTGACAGCCACTTAATACAATAGGTTTACTCATTTCTTTCCTTTAACGGTATTTTTTACCTTAAAAATTTTAACTTTACCTAACTTTAGTTAAGCTTACTTCGACACTGTTGCTAACTCTGCGCGCATTTCATCAATAGCGGCCTTGTAATCGGTTTGTGAAAATATCGCACTGCCGGCAACAAACATATCGGCACCAGCAGCAGCAATTTCAGCAATATTGTTCGCCTTCACGCCACCATCAACTTGTAAGCGAATATCATGGCCGCTTTGGTTAATTCTTTCTTTGACTAAACGCAATTTATCTAACGTGGTTGGGATAAATGATTGTCCACCAAAGCCCGGATTCACTGACATTAATAAAATAACGTCTAATTTATCCATAACAAAGTCTAAGTAATGTAGCGGTGTCGCAGGATTTAATACTAAGCCAGCTTTACAACCATGATCTTTAATTAGCTGTAGGGTACGGTCAACATGATCACTCGCTTCTGGATGAAAAGTAATAATGTCGGCACCGGCTTTAGCAAATTGGGGAATTAAGCTATCGACAGGTTTCACCATTAAATGTACATCAATGGGGGCTGTAATACCGTAATCGCGTAACGACTGACAAATCATAGGCCCAAAAGTAAGATTAGGAACAAAATGATTGTCCATAACATCAAAGTGAACGACGTCTGCACCTGCAGATAAAACCTTGGCAACATCATCGCCTAAACGAGCAAAATCGGCGGATAAAATAGAAGGGGCAATTAAAAAAGAGGACATCACTTAGGCTCAATAAAAAAAGATGCGGGTATTATACCCAAGACAACTGTAAATGCGAGTATCACTGCATTTTAGAAAAACATAAAAGTCATAAAAAACATTGCACTTTATTTGCACAATAAATTTAAATGCGCACCATTTTAGCGCGTTTCGGCAACATTATGCGATTAAATTCAGCAGAGATAAAAACATAATCAACTGTTTAACAATGAATTTTTATAAGAATTCATACTTAGCCTAACTAGGGCATCATCTTTGCTTTATGGGTACTAGGTTCAATTTTTTATAATAATTAAAGAGAGAAACATGAAAAAATCACTATTAAGCCTTACACTTACTTCACTATTAGCCAGTTCAGTATTTATATCAACGCAAGCCTCTGCTGTTGAAGGACTTAGTGCTAACGCCGCCGTTGTTTCACAATACTTTTTCCGTGGTATAGCGCAAACTACTACCGCAACTGCTAGCGCAGGTGTTGATTATGAAAATGGCAACTTTTCTGTTGGTACTTGGGTTGCAGACGTACAAGACGGTTTAGAAATTGACCTTTACGGCAGCTACGGTAATGAACTTGATAATGGTTTCGGTTATAGCGTTGGTTTTACTTCATACCAATACACAGGTGATTTTGACTCTGCATACAACGAAGTAAATCTAGGCGCATCTTATAGCTTCTTTTCATTATCATATAACGTTGGTGAGCATGACGAAGATGCTGCATTAGGTATTGTTGAAGCTGATTATGACTTTTTATCATTAACTGCTGAGTACGAAGGCTTTTATGCCACTTATGGTACTTGGGGTAAAGATTTTGACGGTGACTACCTTGAAGTAGGCTATGGTACTGATGTTTCAGGTTTTGACTTAGGTGTTGCTGTAATTGTTAACTCTAAAGAACTAGATGTTGAAACAGGCGAAGGCGATGAAACATTAGTTTTTAGCATTAGCAAATCATTCTAAAAGATAAATGACAATAAAGGGCTAATTGGTTACACTATGACCAATTAGCCCTTTTCGTTGTTTTTAATTTAAATGGAGATTCAAATGTCAAAACGGATGATGACAAAATTAACAACTTTTGCTTTCGCATTAACCCTAACCCTAACCTTAACGGTTACCCTTAATTTAAGTGGTCATACTTTCAATGATCAAACTGATTTACTTGACTCATGCATGGCTGTTGAGTCAAACCTGCCAATGAACCATAGCAACCACCCGTGCAATGCCGCTTATATGCAAAATAAAAGTTGGTTATCTTGGTTTGCCAACGATAAAAAATCAGCACACCTACATTTTTTAGATTTAGTTGAGCTTTTGCATTATAGTTTTCATTAGGTATTCATTGTTAAGCTAAGTTAATTCTAAATGACTGATAAAACGCCTTCACTTAAAGACACCTTTAAAAGCGTTGCTGCTGCCTTTTTTGGCGTGCAAAGTAACAAAAATAGAGAAAAAGATTTTAGCCAAGGAAAGATAAGCCACTTTATTATTGTCGGCATTATCAGTGTTATTATTTTTATTGTTGGTTTAATTGCCGTGGTTAGCTTGGTAATACCGGCTAACTAGTTTCGAGTGCCGTCACTAGCCTACTGGTAATTTATTTATATAACGCCAACAATTCAGCCACTTTTTTACGCTTATGGCCTTTTTGACTAATGGTACGCGCTACCTGAATAGATTTAGCTTTAGCGGCGTGTTCATAAATTTTACGTGTCCAAATAGTATAGCTAACGGCACCTGCTGTTAGCTATACTCCTAAATTTACAATGCTTTCATTTTTTTTCTTAGCCATTTAAAACCCGTTACGGTAACCGCAACCAGTAAAAAGAATAAAACGGTGTGTATCACATCGTGGCCGATGCTTTCACCTAAAAAATGGTCGTTATGCGCTTGCGCTTGTACGCTAAAAATAAAAGCTAAGATATACGTTAAAAATTTCATTATTATCTCCAATAATTGTTTGATGCTTATTATGTGCTATGTGATTTTTACTAAGTATAAATGTATAAAACCTATACGGTTAACATGCCTTCGCTTTCAATAAAGTTAATTATCTCAGCAAGGCCTTGTTTCGTTTTCATATTGCTAAAAATAAAGGGTCTGTCATCGCGCATTTTTTTAGTGTCTCTGTCCATGACTTCAAGTGAAGCGCCAACTAAGTCAGCAACATCAATTTTATTAATAATTAATAAATCAGATTTAGTAATGCCGGGACCCCCTTTACGTGGAATTTTATCACCTGCAGATACATCAATCACATAAAGCGTTAAATCTGACAGTTCAGGGCTGAATGTCGCACTGAGGTTATCGCCACCACTTTCAACGAGTACAAAATCTAAATCAGGGTGACGTTCTTGTAATTCATCAATCGCGGCTAAGTTCATTGACGCGTCTTCTCTAATCGCGGTATGTGGACAGCCGCCTGTTTCTACCCCAATAATACGATCTTCAGCTAAGGCATTGTTTTTTGTCAAAAACTCAGCGTCTTCTCGGGTATAAATATCGTTAGTGACAACAGCCATGTTGTATCGGTTACTGAGTGCTGAACATAAGTTGCGTAATAAAGCGGTTTTACCTGAGCCTACGGGGCCGCCAACACCTATGCGTAATACTTGTTTTTTATTCATCATGATATGACCTTTTGTTAATTATTTTGTATTTATTCAGCTTAGAAATATTTACCACAGAGAGCACCGAGGTGTTAACGCACGACACTGAACATAACAAAGTCTCTGTGTCGGCTCGAAGAGCCCTCTGTCAAGCATCGCGGCTCGGTGGTGAACAGTTACATTATTTTTTAAACTATCTGTTACTGATTAACTACGCTTAGTCCCTAAAGCGAGTGACTAATTTTAACTCCTAAATAAACGCGTATATTGTGTTTCGTGCCAAGCACTTGCCATGGCTAAATGAGGCAGACTGGCACCAATTTCATCATCGGGTAATTCATTAGCAATATGCATAGCACGCTCAACTTGTTCCGTTAATTCAAATAACAGATTTTGAGATTGAGTTTGTCCTAACGGTACTAATTTGGTTGCTGCCGCGACCTGATTATCAATATAGGTCCAGCAAAATCCACTTTGTGCATAATGTAGGTCTAATTCAAATAAATGGGCTGCCACGGTAAAAGCACTAACAAAGCTGACATTTTTTTGCACTAAAATGGCTTGATATTGGTCGGTGTCAACAGAAGTTAACAAGGTTAATAACCTAACCAGTGCTTTACCCATCGCAAGATCGGCCAGTCGAAATTCATTACTTTCTCTAGTGGCAATGAGGAGTTGATTCCATTGGTTAAATTCATCAAAATTATTGTTTTGTAATGCACAATATAGGCGTTTTATTACGGCTAAATCCGTCGGTGCAATGGCTTGTGTTAAGGTTAAAGCCACCCAGTCATAAGTTTCTTTATCATTGTTTATCCAACCACTGTCGATGGCGTACTCTAAACCTTGCGAAAATGAAAATCCACCCACAGGTAAATTGGCACTGCATAATTGCAGCAACCGATTTAATTTTAGCGGCGTAGTTTGTTGCAATACGCTATTAATGCGAGTGGTCATGGCTGTGTTCGTGGTTGCTACTGTGTGAATGACTTTGTTTGTTTTTAGATGATTTACTGCCATAAGCACCGCTTTCAGGCTCAAAAATTGCGGGTGTTTTATCAACGGTTAAACCGTAGTTCTCAGCCAACTCTTCCAACACATGATCTGGTTTGAAACGTAACCATAATTCGCCGATTTGCATTGACGTATGGCGGTTTCCAAGGTGATAACACACTTTGGAAAACGATAACCAGTCGGTAGCACTTGCGGTAGAAACAGGCTCAGCCTGACCTTTTACTTCAACAAATTGCCCACATTCACTTTTTAAAATTTCCCCCACCAATAACGGATGACCACGTTCAACAAAAATGCCAATATCAGCCCCTTTATCGGTGGTGCTCTTTATCCGTGCTTTTTTACGGGTCTCTTGATCTAAGGTGATCGAATCTGTGATTGGCTCATGGCAATGCGACAATCGTTCGTATACTTTTATCATGATTTTTCCTGTGTTTTTATTGCTTGTTTTAATTGTTACGTTTATTAAAACAAGCAATAACGTTGGGCGAGTGGCAGCTCGGTAGCGGGTTCACACGTTAATAATTCGCCATTAGCTCTTACTTCATACGTTTGTGCATCCACTTCTATTTTGGGTTGCCAATTGTTATGAATCATATCGTCTTTGCCAATATTCCGGGTATTTTTACACTCGCCAATCATGCGAGTCATACCGACTTTTTCAGGTACCTTTTTTTCAATCGACGCTTTAGACATAAAGGTCATTGAAATTTTGGCTGCGGCGAGTCCGTGCGCACCAAACATTGGACGATAATATACTGGCTGTGGTGTTGGAATTGACGCATTGGCATCTCCCATGGGGGCTGCCGCAATAAAGCCAGATTTTAAAATCATAGCGGGTTTTATGCCAAAAAATGCCGGTTTCCATAACACTAAGTCCGCTAATTTACCCACTTCAATTGAGCCCACTTCATGACTGATACCATGGCTGATTGCAGGGTTAATGGTATATTTTGCAATATAACGTTTCAGGCGGAAGTTATCATTTTGCTCGGTATCGGGCGCTAATGGACCGCGCTGTTGTTTCATTTTATGGGCTGTTTGCCAAGTACGGGTGATCATTTCACCAACGCGTCCCATGGCTTGAGAATCAGAGGCAATCATACTTATTGCGCCTAAATCATGCATAACGTCTTCTGCGGCGATACTTTCTTTACGGATACGCGAATCAGCAAAAGCAACATCTTCAGGGATAGAGGGATCTAAGTGATGGCAAACCATTAACATATCTAAATGTTCATCAATGGTATTGATGGTGTATGGACGTGTTGGATTCGTTGATGAAGGCAATACATTAGGTTCGCCACAGGCACGAATAATATCAGGTGAATGTCCGCCACCTGCACCTTCGGTATGGTAAGTATGAATAGTACGGCCTTTAAAAGCGCCAATGGTGTCTTCAACAAAACCTGATTCATTTAAGGTGTCAGTATGAATGGCTATTTGCACGTCATATTTTTCGGCAACCGATAAGCAGTTATCAATAGAGGCAGGGGTTGTCCCCCAATCTTCATGCAGTTTTAAACCACAAACACCTGCTTCAATTTGCTCTTCTAGGGCAAGCGGTAAACTTGTATTACCTTTGCCTAAAAAGCCAAAGTTCATGGGGAAGTCATTGGTTGCTTGTAGCATTTTATGAATATACCAAGGCCCGGGTGTACACGTGGTAGCGTTAGAACCTGTTGCCGGTCCTGTTCCGCCACCAATCATAGTGGTTACACCAGACATCAGCGCTTCTTCAACTTGCTGGGGACAAATAAAATGAATATGTGCATCGATACCGCCAGCAGTAAGTATTTGTCCTTCACCTGCGATAACTTCAGTACCTGGGCCAATCTCAATATCTATATTGTCTTGAATGTCAGGGTTGCCCGCTTTACCAATAATGGCGATACGCCCGTCTTTAATCCCCACATCGGCTTTAACAATCCCCCAATGGTCAAGAATAAGTGCATTGGTGATCACTAAATCGACGGTTGCATAACATGACGCCTGACTTTGCCCCATGCCGTCGCGAATAACTTTACCGCCACCAAATTTAACTTCTTCGCCATATTCGGTGAAATCTTGTTCAACTTCCAACCACAGGTCGGTATCAGCTAAGCGAACCTTGTCACCTACTGTTGGACCAAACATATTCGCGTAAGCCTGTTTATCGATTGTAGCCATGGTTATCTATTTCCTTCTATGTGGCCTTGCACGTCGCCGCGAAAACCAAATATGCGGCGTTTACCGCGATACGCAATTAACGTCACTTCGCGTTGTTGTCCGGGTTCAAACCTAACGGCGGTACCTGAGGTAATGTCTAAGCGATAACCTTTGCAAGTTTCGCGGTCAAATTTTAAGGCTGGATTTACTTCATAAAAGTGATAATGAGAGCCGATCTGAATGGGGCGGTCACCTGAATTTGCCACGGTAACGACTATTGGTTCACAACCGACATTAAGCTGATGAACGCCTTCAGCAGTTATTATTTCACCAGGTATCATATTGAACTCCATTAAACGATAGGGTTATGCACAGTAACGAGCTTGGTGCCGTCGGGAAATGTTGCCTCAACCTGCACATCAGGAATTAACGTGGCAATGCCGTCCATGACTTGCTCGCTGCTGAGTAATGTTTTGCCATAATCCATTAACTCAGCAACGGTTTTTCCATCGCGTGCACCTTCAATGATTTCCATTGAAATATAGGCCATCGCTTCAGGGTAATTTAATTTTAACCCTCGATTTAAACGACGTTCCGCTAATAATGCGGCGGTAAAAATTAGTAATTTGTCTTTTTCTCTCGGTAATAAATCCATAAGTTTCTCGGTTATCGCTATGGTTAAATTTCATTTAAAATGAGTCATTGTATTTTACTGTGTTAGGTATACCAAATACGGGGTTGAGTCGCTTGTTTCTCTACGGTTAAGGGTCTAACTATTTGCCACAATAAAAGGAAAAACTTTTTACATTGTTCCGCATGATGACCTAAATAACGTATGACTAATAAACCGTCAATATCGGTAATGCTAATGTGTTTTTGTGCTTGATTATTTTCGACAATAGCACGCATTGCTGCAATCGCTGTTTTACGTTGGGACTTGTTTAATTGCTGTGGAGCGTACACTAAGAAGGTTGCAAAAACGCTATTGCCAGCCAATCCCGCAGGATGATGCAATACGTTGTTTTTTGCGGTGACGGCAATGCGATCATGATATTGCAATGTCCCTTCAACAAAGACACGATTCAACTGACTATATTGACCTTGTGTAAATAGTTGTTCAGAGCTAGGCAAGCCCATGCAAGTAATATCCCACCCTAAATAAACACTGGTATTGGTTAAGTGAATGTCGACGGTATTAAATCCGTCAGCGCCATTATAAACGATGGTCTCTTGTGGGAAATTTTCACATTTCGCTTGATTTTTTACATTGAGCGTTGTGATTTGTATTTGCTTAGAGATGCCAATATTGGCATCTGTCCGTGCACGATAAAAGCGATTAGCACCTGGGGTGGTGACTAAGGTATGTGCTCTGTCATCAAGGTTAATCTCTACATGCAACTCGTCACCTGAAACGATTCCGGCGGGTGGGTGTAATAAATAGATGTGAGCGCAGTCTCTTCCTTCCGGATAAAAAGCTTTTTGTACCGTTAAAGGGCCATTTCGTCGGGTTCGGCGCAACTGAGTACCTAAGGCAGTACAGCTAAAGTCGAGCGCTAAACTGGCGAGCCACTGCCTGCTTTTACTCTCCCTTAGTGCTGAAGCCGCTATGGTGTTAATTACCGTACTGGTTGCTGTGCTTTGTGTCATTTCTACTATGTTGCCTTAAAATGATTTCCAATAGTGTTGAGTTAGCTGCCAAATACTAGGCCATTAAACCGCTAGATATTTACCCACTAATTCGTCGGTTAAATCAGTCATTGGCCCCGATGCTATCACGTGGCCTTTTTCCATTAAATGAAACGCTTGACCCACGGCTCTAGCAAAGGGTAATTTTTGTTCTACTAAGATTATTGTCATGCCGCTTTCTTCATTTAACCTCAGTAATACATCACGAATAAGCTGCACAATATTTGGCTGAATACCTTCGTTTGGCTCATCTAAAATAAGTATATTTGGATTAAGAACTAAAGCTCTGCCAATTGCAAGTTGCTGCTGCTGACCGCCTGATAAATCACCACCTCGTCGGTGTAACATTTCTTTAAGCACCGGAAACAATTCATAAATATGTTCAGGAATTGTTTTACTGGTTTGGCGTTTACAGTTAAGGCTAAGTTTTAAATTTTCTTCGACGGTTAATTGCGGGAAAATATGGCGGCCTTGTGGCACATACCCTATGCCTAACTCAGGCCGTGATTCTACAGAGGCTTTAACGCAATCTTGGCCGTTAATGACTAATGACCCCGTGCTAATGGGTAACATGCCCATAATGGTTTTTAATAAGGTGGTTTTACCTACGCCATTTCGTCCCATGATACAGGTACGAGAGCCTTTTTTTATGGCTAAATCTAAATCCCAAAGAATTTGTGTGCCACCATATTTTTGATTTACATTTTTTAATTCAATCATAATCATTCTCTTACTGTCGTGCTTTATTAGTATGCGTTACTGCTTTGGTTCGCTATCACCATCTTCACCAAGGTACACTTGAATCACTTCAGGATTTGATTGAATTTCACTCATGGTGCCTTCAGCAAGCACCGAACCTTGATGTAATACAGTAACGGTTTTTGCAATAGAACGAACAAAGGCCATGTCGTGTTCAACCACTATCACGGAATGTTCACCCGCCAATGACGTTAACAATTCAGCGGTACGTTCAGTTTCTTGTCCTGTCATGCCGGCTACGGGTTCGTCCACTAAAAGCACACGTGGTTTAGCGGCTAACAACATGCCAATTTCTAACCATTGTTTTTGCCCATGTGATAACCGGCCTGCTGGGTAGTGCGCTTCTGTTAGTAAACCGATAGTATCAAGAATTTCACCAATACGGTCTTTATCTTCACCAGACAATTTATGAAACAGAGAAGTCCATATCCCTTTATCGCCCGCCAGACTCAGCTCTATATTTTCAAAGACGGATAACGCTTCAAAAACCGTTGGCTTTTGAAATTTACGACCAATACCTGCCAGAGCAATTTCAGACTCATCTAGTTGTAATAAATCAATTTGTTGCCCAAAACTCACTTTACCGGTATCAGGCCGTATTTTTCCGGTAATAACGTCCATTAATGTTGTTTTTCCAGCACCGTTAGCGCCAATTAAACAACGTAGTTCTCCGTCATTAATATATAAATTTAAATCGTTTAAGGCTTTAAAACCATCGAAGCTAACGCTGACATTTTCTGCATATAAAATAACACCATGACGAGTATCAGGTTTTATATTGTCGGTTGCGTAAAGTGGCGAACCTGCTTTATTTACTATCATGACTTCATCTCCGCGTCAGCGACTTTTTCTTTATCAATGTCACCTTTAGCGGCATCAACTTTAACTATGGATAATTTATCAAATAAGTTAGCCAACAAACCGGCAATACCTTTTGGTAAATACAAGGTTACCAAAACAAATAATCCGCCTAAACCAAATAACCAAGCTTCAGGCATGATCGCGGTAAAACGTGTTTTTGCGTAGCTCACTGCTATGGCGCCAATGATTGCGCCGTATAAAGTACAGCGACCACCAATAGCTACCCAAATAACCATTTCAATAGAGTTTAATGGCGAGAATTCACCCGGATTAATAATACCAACTTGCGGCACATATAACGCGCCGGCAATACCGGCTAATATAGCAGACACCACAAATATCCAAACTTTGTAATGTTCAGGTTTAAAACCTACAAAGCGAACACGATTCTCTGCATCACGGGTTGCGGTAATAACACGGCCCATTTTAGAGTTAACGATATAATTACTGATAAAATAACCTATGGCTAAGGCAAATGCTGTCGCTATAAATAAAGCCAGTTTTGTATGCGGGTTTTGCAGCGAGTAACCCAAAATTTCTTTAAAGTCAGTCAAGCCATTATTCCCACCAAAACCCATTTCATTTCTGAAAAAAGCGAGCATTAGCGCGTAAGTCATTGCTTGTGTCATTATGGATAGATATACGCCACTGACACGTGAACGAAACGCCATCATGCCAAACACGTAAGCTAACAAACCAGGGCCAATGAAGACCATGGCAACCATCCACCAAACGCTGCTGGAACCTGCCCAAAACCATGGCAG
The DNA here is from genome assembly GCA_002162675.1 of Colwellia sp. 39_35_sub15_T18. Classification (GTDB taxonomy): domain Bacteria; phylum Pseudomonadota; class Gammaproteobacteria; order Enterobacterales; family Alteromonadaceae; genus Colwellia. The sequence goes on from MAAE01000028.1 coordinate 37,536, forward strand.
TTCTGTTAAGTTTAAAAATACCATAAAGTCAGGTAAATCTGGATTACCGTAAACACCTCGGTCACCAATTTGGCGCATTAAATACATCCCCATGGCGTAACCACCTAAGGTGAAAAACGCACCATGTCCTAAGCTTAAAATACCGCAGTATCCCCAAACTAAATCAATGGCTAGCGCGAGAAGGGCATAACATAAATACTTGCCTAATAAGCTTACGGTATAGTTGCTCACATGAAGCAACGAGCCTTCAGTAAAAAACAAGTTACATACCGTAACGTATAAAGTAGCGATAAAAAGTGTGCCAACGACAATATGTAGATGGCTTAACTTAGTGATGGATTTTTGAAAAAGAGTTGATAATTGCATGTTAGCTACCTATTAGTCTGACGCACGGCCTTTTTGAGGAAATAAGCCTTTAGGTCGTTTTTGAATAAACAATACTAATCCGACTAATACAATGATATTGGCTAATACAGAACCGGTGATAGGTTCTAAAAACTTATTAATTGAACCTAACGACATTGCCGCCACTAAGGTTCCCCATAAGCTCCCAACACCACCAAAGACAACCACTAAGAATGAGTCAATAATATAGGCTTGACCTAAGTTAGGACCTACATTGGTTAGTTGGCTAAGAACTACACCCGCAACACCTGCAACACCTGACCCTAAGCCAAAGGTAGCAGCGTCTACCCAGTCACTTTTTATACTTAATGCTCTAGCCATCTCACGGTCTTGAGACACGGCACGTACATGCAAGCCGAGTGAGGTTTTTTTCAAAATCATCAATAAAGCAAAGAATACCAATAAGGAGAATAACAAGATGTATAAACGGTTATAAGTTAATGCAAAAACAGGATTTATTTGTAAAGAACCTGTCATCCATTCTGGTGCTTGTACTTGACGGTTTAACGGCGAAAACACCGTTCGTACTAACTGTTGTAGCATTAAAGAAATACCAAAGGTGGCTAATAACGTTTCAAGCGGTCGCCCTTTGAGGTGGCGTATTACACCACGTTCAATAATAATACCGACAAAGCCTGAGACGAGAAAAGCGGCAGGAACAGCCATTAATAAAGAGTATTCAATTAAATTTGGAAATGCTAACTGAATAACATAGGTAGTATAGGCACCTAACATCATCATTTCGCCATGTGCCATGTTGATAACACCCATCACACCAAAAGTAATGGTTAGCCCGATGGCTGCTAACAACAAGACCGAACCTAGGCTTAAACCAAAAAATATTGTTTCAAGATAACCAAAGAGGTCTCGTTTGCCATCAATCGACTTAATTGCCTTAGTGAGGTTCGCAGCAAGTATTTTTTCTTCTGTTGATTTATTATTAGTGGGTAAATTGTCGAGCAATTGCGTCATAGCATTTTTAACAACTGGCTGCAGTGAGTCTTCAATTTGCTTAATTGCTGCAATTTTTTCAGCATGGCTACCGTGTTTAAGTTGTTCGGTAAGCAAAGTAACATTCATGAGTTCACGTACGTCATCATTTTGCTCTGTTGCCAATAAAGCTCGAACAGCAGATAAGCCGGGTTTGGAAGGATTGGATAATATTTGGTTAATGGCATCAATACGTGTGTTTTTATCGCTTGAACTTAAATCTATTTTGGCAATATATCCACGAATTTCACCACGCAATCTATTGTTGGTTTTTATTTTTTTAATTTTTGATTTATTAACGGGAGCAAACGTTTCGTCGGCTAAAATATCGGTGAGTGTATAGGTTTTGTTTTCACCGTTCACGGCACGTACAACGTGTTTATTGGCTTTAATATAATAAAGTTCACCGTCAACCAGGTATTGTAAAACATCACGCGTTTTTTTTGTGTTTTTTAAGGTGGCGGTTGAGGCTAATTGCTCAACTAAAACAGGGAGTTTTTTGAGTTTAGTAACGGGCAATTTTTGCACTAGCTCAATGAGTACCGCAGAATGTTTGTCAACGGTAGGCGCTGTGTCAGCATTAATAACTTGGTCGTTAGCTAGAGCTTGCCAGGATATTATACCGCTGATCAACACAGACAATAGTCGCATCATTGCGTTTTCCTTTTAATTAAAAAAATGAGATTGACCTAATCGATGTAATGTAAGGGTCAATCTCAGTGCGAAGTTTAATAAAAATAATAAACATACACTCAAAACATTATTTTTAAGTACCGTGTTAACTAATTCTTTGTTAATTAGGTTGCGATAAACGCAAAAATTGCTTTGAGTATATGGGAGACAAAAGCGAAAGTTATTCAGGTTTCGTTTATCATCGCCATATAGCATTATAAAAATAAACGGTCATTTAATAGGGAATAAAATGACCGTTGAGAGGCTAAACTTTAGAAGTTTTGACCTGAACATTTAGCTGTTTTTACATCGAAGCTGCCACATTCAATAGGTGCAGTCCAATCTGAAATAAGGTTTTTTGAGCTAGGTAAAAAATCTGACCATGCGTCGCCAATCACTGTATCTGGCGTTGAAGAAACCACTTCAAATTGACCATCTGCTTGAATCTCACCAATAAGTACAGGCTTAGATAAGTGATGGTTAGGGTTCATCACGGCAATACCGCCAGTAAGGTTAGGTACCGCAACACCAATAAGCGCTTGCTCAACTGCATCTACGTCAGTAGTACCTGCTTTCTCAACGGCTTTTACCCACATTTTGAAACCAATGTAAGTCGCTTCCATTGGATCATTTGTTACACGCTTGTCATCACCAATGTATTTTTTCCAGCTAGCGATAAAGGCTTCGTTCTCGTCAGACTCAACACTTTGGAAATAGTTCCATGCTGCCAAGTGACCGATAAGTGGTTTAGTATCAAAACCAGAAAGCTCTTCTTCACCAACAGAGAATGCAACAACCGGAATGTCTTCAGCTGATATACCTTGGTTACCTAGTTCCTTGTAGAAAGGAATGTTAGCATCACCATTAATAGTTGAAACTACAGCCGTTTTCTTACCTGCTGAGCCAAACTTTTTAATGTCTGAAACAATACCTTGCCAATCAGAATGTCCAAATGGTGTGTAGTTGACCATGATATCTGCATCTTTAACGCCTTTAGATTTTAAGTACGCTTTTAAGATTTTATTGGTTGTACGAGGGTAAACGTAATCCGTACCCGCTAACACCCAACGTGTAGCACCGATTTCTTCCATTAAATAATCAACTGCTGGAATAGCTTGTTGGTTTGGCGCAGCACCGGTGTAAAATACGTTTTTAGAGGATTCTTCACCTTCGTATTGTACGGGGTAGAATAATAAACCGTTCAACTCTTCAAGTACTGGTAACGCAGACTTGCGAGAAACCGAGGTCCAACAACCGAAGATAACGTCTACTTTTTCTTTGGCTAAAAGTTCACGTGTTTTTTCAGCAAATAGAGGCCAGTTTGATGCAGGATCAACCACAACAGGCTCAAGTTGCTTACCTAAAACACCGCCCGCTTTATTTTGTTCCTCGATCATCATTAAAACAGTGTCTTTCAACGTAGTTTCACTGATGGCCATGGTGCCTGATAAGGAATGTAAAACACCTACTTTTATGGTGTCGGCTGCGTTTGCAAAGTTGGCCATTAAACCACTTGCTACGATTGAACTTGCTACTAAGAGCTTTTTAAATTTCATTATTTTTCCTTATCGTGTAAATTTGTTTGGTTAGAAAGTAATTAAGGCTTCAAGAGCGATAGAATCAACATCTACATCGTTGATTTCGTCCATGCGGTATTCAAAAACAATTAATAAATTGTCGTTAACGACATAACTAGGAGAAATAGTGATACCACTTGCATCTTCAACTGTTGCGCCGCTTGCATCTTCAATTTCCCAGTCGTTGTAACGAAGAGTTAATCCAACCTTGTCACTTATCGCGTAATTTGCCATAAATAAATAACCAGTCGCTTCAGAATCAATGCCGAATCTACCCGCATAAGCACCCGCATTTTCAGACATGTTGTATTCAACCGCTAAGGTTAAAGCGTCTTTTGAATAACTAGCCCATGTATTAATTAACGTTGTATCTTCATCTGTCCCTGCTAAGTCATCGACAGAGTAAAAAGCTTTAATGGTAATTTCATCTGTTGGCATTAACGCTAACATTGTTTCGATACCTGGCTTTTCTGAATCAGTTGCGCTTGGGTCTGCTAAATCATTAACAACAGAAACGGCTATCGCGTATTTTTCAGTGCTATAAAGACCCGAAATACCTTGTTGATAGTAACCGTAGAAATATGGTGCATAACCAGTAGCAGAGTATTGAAATAAACCCGTTGGCTCTTCAGTTTCCCAGCCGGTATAACTTAAGAAGCGACCTGCTTTAACACTCAAGTTATCGCTTAAGGCATAAGTAATGAATGCTTGTTCAAGGTCAACACCTTCATCTTCATTTTGGTATTCAACATCAACACTTGCTGTTAATTTGTTACCAAAGTCATAAGAAATATTAATCTCAACTTGGTCAAGACCTGAATCAGAAGTACTACTTTCACCATCGATATCGCTATACAAGTAAGACATGTCAATAAAGCCAGAAATACTTAGTGGATCTTTCTTATCTTCTGCTTGAGCTGATGTGGCACCTAATGCCAGTAGTAAAGTAGCCGCGACCGGTGTTAATTTAGTGCTTAGTTTCATATTAAATTCCCAGTAAGTAAAAGTGAAAGCGTGCATTAGGTTATCTTTTTAGTTGATAACTCTTTAACGCAAGGCTATTTCGAACTGGAGCTAGTATGTCGATTTTGGTCAATGATAGAAATTCGTAAAAGCGCGCAATAGCCTACGCAAAAATGCGCATACTAATTTTGCTTTTGGTTGTGTAGGATGACCATGTGCGCGCGAGCGTTATAATATATTTTGGTGATGTTTGTTTTATTGCCTGTTTATTTTTATTTGAAAAAATTTATTTCGAGCAAGCTATTTTTGTATGCAGTCTAATCAAAAAATATTACCTACACGAAGAACGTATAATAAGCTGGTCGCTAATGAAATGATGGAGGATTTTGCTCTACGTTTTACCGCCCGAAGAGCAAGACATTGGTCACTGAGTCGTATTGCAATTACCGCATTAGGCATTGTTTCTTTTCTTGTTTTAGAGGCGATTGGTGGTGCAATTACCCTAAGTTATGGTTTTGAAAACTCAGCATGGGCTATTCTGGCAGTCATGTCCGTTGTTTTCTTAACCGGCTTACCCATTAGTTATTACGCCGCTAAATACGGTGTCGATATCGATTTACTGAGCCGAGGTGCTGGGTTTGGTTATATTGGCTCTACCATTGCATCGTTAATTTATGCCTCATTTACGTTCATATTTTTCGCCCTTGAAGCGGCCATTATGTCAATGGCATTACAAATTTTATTTGGCATACCGCTCAGTATTGGCTATGTCATTAGCGCTATTATCGTTATCCCGTTAGTCACTCATGGTATTGCGTATATCAGTCGATTTCAGGTATGGACACAGCCCTTATGGATTATTTTACAATGCCTGCCGTTGTATTTTGTTTTCAACCATGATGATAGTCACTTACAGGGGTGGATAAGTTTTACGGGGCAAGCTAGCGAGCAAGGCAGTTCTTTTAATCTTTTGCTTTTTGGCGCGGCATCATCCGTCTTACTTTCGCTCGTTGCGCAAATTGGTGAGCAAGTAGATTTCTTGCGTTTTTTACCTGAAAAACCTAAAAAACAGACGTGGCGTTGGTGGTGTGCCCTTATTGCGGCAGGACCCGGTTGGATATTATTTGGCGCTTTAAAACTATTTTTAGGCTCATTTCTAGCGTATTTAGCGTTGCAGCAGGGCGTACCTGCCAACCTAGCCGACGACCCCGCTCATATGTATCAATTAGCATACGGTTATGTGTTTGATAACCCTGATCTTGTAGTGATTTTTGCCTGTGTATTTGTGGTTATTTCACAATTAAAAATTAATGTCGCTAATGCCTACGCCGGCTCATTGGCTTGGTCTAATTTTTTCTCTCGAGTTACCCATACACATCCCGGGCGTGTGGTATGGATGATTTTTAACGTAGCCATTGCTTTATTGTTAATGGAATTAGGTATTTATCAAACCATTGAAAGCATGTTGTCGGTTTATTCGGTCATTGTGTTGGCTTGGTTGAGTTCTGTTGTAGCGGATTTAGTGATTAATAAGCCACTAGGTATTAGCCCTAAACATATCGAATTTAAACGTTCGCACTTATATGACATTAACCCCGTTGGTGTTGGCTCGATGTTAATTGCTTCACTGGCCGGTTTTACTGCGCACCTTGGCTGGTATGGCGATACTATAAAGGCGTTAGCGTCTTTTATCGCCTGTGGATTACCTTTTATTACGGTTCCCCTTATTGGATGGCTCACCCAGGGAAAGTATTATTTAATAAACCCTGATAGAGAAGAGGTGACTCAGGTTACTCAATGTCATATCTGTGAAAACAGCTTTGATAAAGAAGATATGACTTTCTGTCCTGCTTACGGCAAAGCGATTTGTTCGTTATGTTGTAGTTTGGATGTACGTTGTGGTGATCAATGCCGTACAGAAGCAACGTTATCTAAACAGTCACATCACTTTTTAAAACGATTTTTCAGTGAACGCTTTTTACGTAACGTATCAAAACCGTTTATGCATTTTATTACCGTGACTTTAGGGTTAAGTTTTATTGGCGCAGGTATTCTTTTTCTTATTTATATTCAACTGCCAATGGAAAGCGATGAAATTAAACATGTGTTTGCTAACACGTTAATTAAAATATTCTTCTTGTTAGTTATTATTATTGGTGTCGTGAGTTGGCTGTTTACACTAGCACGTAATAGTAATGTCTTGGCGCTTAGAGAATTACGCTCACAAACTAAGGCTCTTGCTAACGAATTTAGCGCTCATGAAAAAACGTCGTTGGCGTTACAGAATTCTAAAGAAGTTGCTGAGGCAGCTAATGAGGCAAAAAGTCGTTATCTTGCCGGCTTAAGTCATGAATTAAGAACGCCACTTAATGTGTTGTTAGGCTATGCTCAATTACTCAGTCAAGATCAAGATTTACCTTCAAAACAACGAGAAACACTCGCTATTGTTAAACGCAACGGCGAGCATTTAGCTGACTTAATTGAAGGGCTGTTAGAGATATCTAAAATAGAAGCAGGCCGTGTAACGCTTCAGCGCGACGAATTTAATTTAAAAGCGATTATGTATCAGCTCGTAGAAATGTTTCAAATGCAAGCAAACCAAAGAGGTATAGCCTTTAATTATATTACTAAAGGGTCATTGCCAGATTATGTCGCGACAGATAAACAACGATTTCGCCAAATATTAATTAATCTAATTTCTAATGCGATCAAGTACACCGAGCAAGGCTCAGTTACGTTTGAGCTTAACTATCGTAATCAAGTAGCACATTTTAGTGTTACCGATACCGGCGTTGGTATCTCTCAAGAAAACCAAGAGCTGATTTTCAAACCTTTCGAACAAGTACGTAATGCCCATACTCAAATGATTGGCGGCACTGGCTTAGGGTTAACTATTTCACGTTCACTAGCAGAGCTGATGGGAGGTGAAATATCCTTAACCAGTGTATTAGGGCAAGGTTCTACCTTTAAGTTTCGTTTAATGTTATCAACGATTCAACGAGAACAAAGCGAACCTGAATATGCAAAAACAAAAGCGATTGGTTATGATGGTACACGTCAAACGATATTAGTGGTTGATGATGATGATGATCAGCGTCAATTAATGGACTATTTGCTCGCACCATTAGGTTTTACGGTGTTATGCGCACATGATGCCGAACAAGGGTTCAGCTTTTTAGCGCAGCAACATGTTGATTTAATATTACTTGATGTCTGTATGCCTGATATTGACGGTTGGCAAATGGTACGAATATTACGAGAAAAAAAATATTTAATGCCCGTTATTATGATCTCAGCAAATGCCCGTGACGCAGAATTTAACTTACAAGCAGAAGGTTATCATAATGAGTATGTTGCGAAACCTGTTAATTTTGATACCTTGCTTGGAAAAATTGCACGCTTATTAGAGCTACGTTGGCAATACCAGAACATACAAAAAACTAAGTTATTACCGTTAGATAATAATGACTTATTAAAGCCTGTTGTGACAGCTGTAGAGTATCAGGCGTTAATGGCATTGGCGGAAATTGGCTACTTGTCTGGTTTTAAAAATAAACTTTCTGAGTTCAATGATCAATTTTATTTACCCGATGATGTTCAGTCACAGCTAGCTGATTATCTTGAACTTTGTAATTTTCCAGCCATTATTCAGTACTTAAATGAGATCAACCATGAACAAACAAATTAGTGATGTTGTGCTTGTTGTTGATGATTCACCTGAATCATTAGGCATGTTAAACATTGCCCTAAATATTCAAGGTTATACTGCATTGGTTGCCTTAAATGGTATTCAGGCGCTAGCAATATGTGACAAAATTAAGCCAGACATCATTTTATTAGACGCAGTAATGCCTGAAATGGATGGTTTTGAAACCTGTAAAAGGCTTAAAGTCCTTTTACCTAACACGCCCATTATTTTTATGACCGGCCTCACGGATGTTGAAGATGTTGTTAAAGGCTTTGAAGCGGGCGGCATTGATTATGTCACGAAGCCGATATCACCTGATGAAGTGATTGCGCGTATTAAAACGCATATTCAAACCGCAAAACTTGCGCTAAGTACACAAGATGCACTGGATCATGTGGGTAATAATGTTTTTTGTGTAAATAATGAAGGCTACCTTTCTTGGGCAACCCCTCATGTGCATGCGTTAATTGAAAAAACAGCAACAGAGGATAAAAGTCCTTGGGCAACCCTTGCAAGTTATTTTCAAGATTGGTTACAAAGCGACGTATCCACTAATTTACACGTAAAGTGCTTTAATGAACCGATTGAAATAGTGTATGAACGTGCGCAGAAAAATATGCATTTATTGCATATTGAAGAGTATAAACAAGCAAAAAGTGCCGATGATTTAAAAGAAAACTTACCTATTACCAAACGTGAATCAGAAGTGTTGTTTTGGGTTTCATATGGCAAAACTAGTTGGGAAATTTCACAAATTCTTGCCATGAGCCCAAGAACAGTTAATAAACATTTAGAACAAATATTCCGCAAGCTTGGCGTAGATAATAGAACTTCAGCGGCGGCTATTTCAATAAGAATATTAGAGGCTTAATAAATAATATTTACCCGTAATTTACGTAGGATAAGAGAATACTATTTATAAAGCGCCATCAATTCACCAACTTTAATTCGGCCCTGCCCTTTGCGGCTAATGGAACGACGTACCTTTAAGGTAGACAGCTTATTTGCACCATTATAAATTTCACGAGTAAATTTAAGGTCGTGGTTAGAGATTAAAGTAGGAATGCCCTCCTTTCTTACTGTTTCCGCACATTTAACTAATCGTATTTGTTCTTCATCGTCAAACGTATTGCCTGCATATGAAGTAAAATTAGACGTTCTATTTATTGGTGAATAGGGCGGATCACAATATATAACATCACCAATTTCAGCTTGGCTAAAAGCAACATCAAAATCACCCTGCATAAACTCAGCACGTTGAGATTTTTCTGCAAAAAACTCCAGCTCAGCTTTTGGAAAGTAAGGTTTTTTATATCGACCAAAAGGAACATTATAACCACCTGATTTGTTATATCGGCATAAACCGTTATAACCATGGCGATTCATATAAAGGAAAATTAATGAACGATAAAAAGGATCAGCCGACGCATTAAACTTCTTTCTTAGCTCATAGTATTGCTCAGGAATATTGTAGTGACTTTGAAAAAAATGCTCGGCTTCAGTTATAAACTTAGAAGAGTCATTTTTCATGATATTGAATAAATTGATCAAGTCCTTGTTCATATCAACAAGTAAGTACTCATCAAACTCCATGTTTAAGAACACAGAGCCACCACCAACAAAAGGCTCTATTAACCTTTTCTTGTTTTTCAATGGAAGTAACCCTTTGATATCGTCTACAAGTTTTTTCTTTCCTCCAGCCCATTTAAGTGCGGAACGCATATCTTTTGTGTTATTACGTTCAGCCAATGAATACCTCTGGATTATTATTCTTATGCTCTAAGGGAAGACTTCTTTCAATTAAGTTAGTGATTATACATTGAACATCAAATTTCATACATTCAAAATTAACGTTATCGTAGCAGTATGACTTCTTACTTTTCTCGTAGGAGTAGCCAGCCCACTTTAAAAACGCACGATTTTTCTTACTCATACTACTGCTATACTAGTTTTACTATGTTTATTTTGAGGAGTGGATTGTAGCTTGTATTACTGATTAACGATATTTATTTCACGCTTAATTGTTGCAACCGATTTTAAAAATGATCCCAGGCTCTTTATGACTTCAGGCAAGCCATTCATTGCCACTATTGCTTGTGCTTTATCGCTATATATCTTAGTGGTTAGTACAATAAACTGTTGAGAATTTAAATTTTTCTGATAACTAAAGTATTCTAAGTCTTTATTTTTTTTAATAAATGTGGCCAGTCTTGATAGATTAGTAAAACCCGTTATTTGCACAACATAGCCTTCTTCGGCATTCAAATAATATTGTTCAGTTAATATTACCGGTAATAGCGGTAATAGCGGTAACTGATTTGGCTCATCTAGCTTCACCTCGTTAGGTTTAACTAGTTTTGGCGTTATATTGATATTTGTTAACGCTGGTATTGATGTTGATGTTGCCGCAGGCTCATCAATATTAACAGCTACATTAGTGTTGTTTATCCTTGGCTCAGCAAGCACTAAGGCTTGTAAAATATCATCCCTTTCAGCAGTGGCTAATAATAACTGTTTACTGCTATTTTGACCTAACAAGGCAAGGTTAATATCAGCCGTGCTGGCAAATTTACTGCGTGCAGTTTTACTTGGTGTGATTAGAGCGGGAGTTTCTTGCGGTACTATTTTAGGCGTTTCAGCTATTGGTGGCTTAACAGGTAAATCCGTCAAACTAAAGTTTTCATATTCAGCTAAGAAAAACCAAGAGGTGAATGCTATCAGCATAGCAACCAACGCAGCAAGGCTGAGCTTTAACCATGTGTCGCTTTTAAATGCTGTGGTTTTATTTTTAAACCTTGCATGGTCTAAGGCAAGAACTTGGCCATTACTTGCGTCGATAATACTGGTTTTCTTATCAAAAAGTGTTCTATTCTGCGCGACTTCTTGTGCTGCTTGTTCTAAGCCAAAGATGACAACATTAATATTATTTTGTGTTTTCTTTGCCACATCAACCAGTTGACAAAGCTCATACTTAACTTGTAATGACAAAGTCTGAGCGTGCTCAATAAGAATAGTAATAGTGTCATTATTTTGCTTAACTAAACGCAAAATACTGACCGCCAGTGATTGTTCTGGGTCGAACAGAGTGTTGGCAAATAATTGTTCAATTAAACGACAACGCATTTGAATGTCATTTAATTTACTCGATGCTGCAACGAAGGCAACATTCACCTCTTGCTTGCTAGATTCTTGGCTTATATGAGCTAAGTATTGACGTGCTAATTGAGAATAGACCGCAGGGTTTTTATCAACCACCACGGTCAACTGTTTTGAAAAACGTTGTATATAATCAATGCGAGCCGTAACGCTAATGGCTGTAGTTGTGCTCTCTACTGCATCAACATCAATATGAATCGATTCATTGCTCATATTTTGATTTGCTCGCGTGTTCGCTTGTGCGGACATATTCAACCCTTTCTATAATGCTTGCCTGCTATTAATATTTAGCAAGCAAAAAACAGTTATAAAATTTGCTGAAGCATCTCTATGGTCACATCATCGCGAATTTCTGATTGGCCAATACCCGTAGGTATAATAAAACGAAGTTTACCACCAATATTTTTTTTATCGCGTCGTATATGACGAACAAAATCGTCTAGGCTCATGCTATCTGGCGCTATTAATGGTAAATCAAAGGCGTTAATAAGTGACTCAATCCGACAAAGTTCTGACACTTCAAGCAAATTCATTGCTACTGCTAGTTTGGCAGCAAGTACCATGCCAGTGGCAACTGCCTCACCATGCAGCCAGTTCCCATAGCCTTGTTCAGCCTCGATGGCATGACCAAAAGTATGACCTAAGTTTAATAAGGCGCGTACACCTGCCTCTGTTTCATCACTAGCAACAATATCAGCCTTACACTGACAGCATTTTTCTATCATTAACGATAAAGTTTGCTTATCATTCGACTTAATCGCCGCTATATTATTTTCAAGCCAAGTAAAGAAGCTTTTATCGCCCAAAATACCATATTTGATCACTTCAGCCATACCAGCATTAAACTCTCTCACTGGCAGTGTTGATAAACTATTGATGTCAATGATCACGGCTTTAGGTTGATAGAAAGCGCCTATCATATTTTTGCCTAAAGGATGATTTACTGCGGTTTTTCCGCCGACAGAAGAGTCAACTTGAGAAAGTACCGTGGTTGGCACTTGAATAAAATCAATGCCTCGCTGATAGCATGCTGCGGCAAAACCGGTGATATCACCGATCACACCGCCACCTAAAGCAATCAAGGTGGTGTCTCGGCCGTGCTCATTTGAGAGTAAGTGCGACATGATACGCTCAAAATTCGCTAAACTTTTTTCAGCTTCGCCATCAGGTAAGATAACTTCATCAAGAGAAAATTGTGTTAACTTTTTCTTGATTTTATCAAGATATAAAGGGGCGACAACGGTATTAGTAACAATACACACTCGTTGACCACGAATGTGTTTAGCAAACAGATCTGTTCTTTCAAACAGACCTGAATCAATATAAATGGGGTAACTGCGGGCGCCTAAATCAAGGTGAATGGTGGCCATTGGTGGTAACTACTCAATAAGAAGAATATAAATTAAAAGTCTAAACGCTCAATAATTTTATGAGCAACAACTTTAGCACTTTGATCATCAGTTTTAATAACCACATCGGCTATTTCTTCATAAAGAGGATTACGTTCTACCGCTAAATTCTCTAATACTGTGCGTGGTTTTTCTTTGGTTTGTAGTAAAGGACGTCGACGATCTCGTTGAGTACGTGCTACTTGTTTATCAATAGTAGTTTCAAGGTAAACAACAATGCCGCGCGCTGATAAGCGATTGCGAACTTGATCACTAAGAACAGAACCGCCGCCAGTTGCTAAAACAATACCTTGTTTTTCACTTAAGTCTTCAATAACAGTTTCTTCTCTTTTACGAAAGCCTTCTTCGCCTTCAAGATCAAAAACCCAAGCAATATCTGCTCCTGTACGACGTTCAATTTCTTGATCGGAATCGAAAAATTCAAGATGCAGCCTGTCAGCAAGCTCTCGACCAATAGTACTTTTACCTGCGCCCATAGGGCCAATTAGGAAGATATTTCTTTTTTCTGCCATTAGAATTACTTAATACTCGTTTGTTACGGGTCTAGCAAAGGGAAGATTTACAGTGACTGCCAATGACCCTTTGACGTTATAGAGGTCTCCCTCGGAAATTTCAAGGGCGTAATTATCGCAATTGTTGGGGTAAGATTGCAAGTAACATTGTCAGTAAGTAAGGTAAAAAGCTCACTTACTGACTAAGATACTAATAATTAATGTTAAAAATGTTCGGTTACCACACGCGGCGTAACAAAAATAAGCAACTCTTTTTTCTCATTAAATTGACTGCTATTTCTAAATAGCCAACCAAAATAAGGAATATCACCGAATACCGGTACTTTAGAGACAGTACTTATAATTGATTGCTGGTATATACCACCCAGTACAATCGTTTCACCATTATTCACCAATACTTGCGTGCCAATACGTTGGGTGTCGATTGCCGGTGCTGAGCCACTTTGTACATCAGAAACGGTATCTTGCGTTACCACCAAGTCTAAAATAATTTTATTATCTGGCGTGATGTGCGGCGTAACCGTTAAACTCAACACCGCTTTTTTAAACTGCGTGGCTGTTGCACCACTTGAAGAGGCTTCTTGATAAGGTATTTCAACACCCTGCTCAATATAGGCTTCTTTTTGGTTTGCCGTGGTTATGCGCGGGCTAGCAATGATTTCACCTTTATTCTCTTTTTCCATGGCACTTAATTCAAGATCCAAAATAGTGCCATCCGCCAAGCGCGCCACTTGAAACGCCAAGGCTCCAGCAGGGCTAGCTACTGGTAAGTTAACATTTAACCGATCGGGTAATGCAGGCACTGAGCCCGTACCTGCAGTGTTAGCACCTTCTAAAGAGCCTGCGGTTGAATACTCGCCATCGGTATCAGTAATGCCCCAACGGATACCTAACTCTTCATTGATGTTATCTTTTACTGTCACCATACGAGCTTCAATAATCACTTGGCGCACAGGAATATCTAAAATATTAACCATACGCTTAATATCTTCAATGCTTTTAGCGGTATCTCTAATCAATAAAGTATTGGTACGTTCATCAACGGAAACACTGCCTCGAGTTGAAAGAATACTGGTGTCTTCATTTTTGATTAACTCGGCAAACTCACCTGCTTTCGCATAGTTAATTTGCACATACTCTGAGTAAAGTGGTGCTAATTCTTCAACTTGTTGTTGGGCTTGTAAATTTTTAGCTTCTCGTGCTGCCAATTCATCACTAGGTGCCACCATTAAAATGTTACCCTGCATGCGCTTATCAAGACCTTTAACTTTCAGAATAATATCAAGCGCTTGATCCCATGGCACACCATCTAAACGTAAAGTAATATTACCCGTGACAGTATCACTAGTGATTAAATTAAATTCGTTATAATCGGCGATAATTTGTAAAACGGTTCTAACAGGAATATCTTGGAAGTTAAGTGAAATTGTCCGGCCAGTAAAATCTTCGCTATCACCTAAATACCCTGGTGCTTCTTTTTCTTTTTCCGTAACAGTCAGTACAAATAGGTTGTCGTTTTGTTGGTGTGAAAAATCAAAATGTGAATTAACATCAATCACTAAACGCGCATTGCGGCCGTCTTTAAAGGTTTCAATGCCTGTTACTATAGTGCCAAAATCAGTAACATCTAATTTATACAATAAGTCTTCAATTATTTCAGTATTATGAAACTCAATATTTATTTTGCCCAGTTTATCATTAACATCAACAGCAACCATGCTGTCTTCTAGATAAACTAGCACTTCCGCGGCATTATTTTCCCCTAAGCGAAAATCTAATGATTTAACATGATTAATAAATTGCTCACCCGCGGGACTTAATGTTTCGACAATCTCTGCTGATTGACCATAATTAAAGGTGATTGAAAACTGTTTTTCATTCAAAGCGACATCAAACACAGACAGTTTTTCTAAGTTAATTAAAGCAACAACCTTACCTGAACTATCATCTAGTGCCACATTAGTAATACTGGCATGGTTCACTAAAGTTTCTCTCAGCTTTTCATCATAAGAGTCAGCCATAAAGCTAACTTCGACATAAGCAGGACTCATTGATGTTTGCACAGCAGGCAAGGCAGATATCTCATTTGAAAACTCAAATACCAACTGGATTTGGTCATCTTGAATCGTATTATAGGAGATACCTAACAGCTTACTATTATCTGCCTGCTCAGCTCGAACATTGAATGCTGTAACAGTCAGAGCTAGCATAGTTAAAGCAACCAACCAAGACCATTGACTACTGCCAACTCCAGTAAAGATTTTATAATTTTTCATTTTAGTAAATAGCATTATTATTTCCTTTACCCTTGTGACTCTGTTTGAGCAATTTCCATTATGGTTTCTCGCTCCACCCAACAACCTGCACCATCAGGTGTTAATTCTATTACTTTCACGCTTTTAGTACTCACTTCTGTAATACGGCCATTAAATAAACCGAGGTAACTTCCTTTCGAAACTCTATGTAACGTCAGATCTGAAGCTTCAACTAAAGCCCACAACATGCCATCATCTCCCATTGTCCCCCGCATAGTTAAATCAATCATGGCAAATTTTTCCAACGGCTGCCTACGGCGGCGAGGATCTGGGCTTAAACATCCCGATCTCTGTTGTATTTTTTGCTGAATAACTTCTGGTCTAGGGAGCACAAAGGGACTACGAAGTTCGTGAGCCGAGTAATCAAAGTGATTAAAAGGATGAACTTCTGGCATAGGGGCTATTTGACTCGTTGTAGTCGCCTTGACTTGTTCCATGTGTGCGGTAAGGTCGCTAGTATCATCAAAACAGCCGCTGATAAAAGCCAAAACAAATAAAACTAATATTCTCATTTTATTTCAGCTCCTTGATAGCGATAGGTTTTTGCCTCAAGCTTTAAGTTTAGCATTTCTGCACCAGTTTGAGTTATATCTATGGTGAAATCATGCAATGTTACAATACGAGGTAAACCCGCAATTTTACTAACAAAATTACCAAAAGAATGGTATGAACCATTAACTTCAATATCGATGGGAAGCTCAATATAAATTTCTTTACTTATTTCGGGCTGCCATTGCAGCTTAACAAACTCGAGACCACTGGTAGCACCAATAAAGGTAATATCATCAAGTAAACCTGGGGTTTCATGGCTGTTAGGTAAACTTCTTAATTGGTTAGCAAAAATATCTTCTGCTTCAATCATTTGTGCTCTAAATAATTCTAAATTAGCCGCAACATGATGCTTAACTCGGTACGAGTCTTTTAGGGTTTTTTCTTCAGCAACAACACGATCAAGCTGATCGATTCTGTCACTTACTAAACCGACATAGCCTAAGCCAATAACCACAATCGCAAGGAATATAGTTAACACTAATTTTGCCGCTGCTGGCCACTGGCCAATATTATCTAACTCAAGATTTTCAAATTGCGAAGCATCAAATTTCATTTATTAGCTCCCTTGGCTGCATTGGTAAGCCCTGCATCAGGATCACTAACTAAACCTTTTATTTTCACTTTCATTTTGAAGTTACTCAATAATTTAGGTGAACCATCATCTGAGGTTATAGACTCTGGTGTAGCGTCAGTAAATAAGTCTGATAATTCTATGGCACGAATCATATTAGCTAAATGGTTATTTGATTCGCTTTTGCCAGTGATCTGAATAGCGTTACCCTTCTTGTCTAATTGAGTAATATAAATACCATTAGGGATTATTTTAGCTATTTCATCTAACACCTGTGTACCCACGTTTCGACTACGCTGCAGCTGCTCAACAACATCAATTCTTTTCTGTAGTGCTGCTTTTTTATCATTTAAGGTTTTAATTTCAGCAATTTGAATATCAAGTTTTTGAATTTCGTTTTTCAAAAATTGATTACGTGCCGTTTGACCATCAACTCGAGCTTGAAAATATAAATTAACTGAGAAGATCAATGCAAAAGCACACAAGCAAACCGCGGCTAATAACGTAAAGAATTCTTTTTGTGTAGCCTTGAGTGCTTCTTCGCGCCAAGGTAGCAGATTTATATATGCCATGGCGTGAAACTCCTTAATGCTAAACCTGTAGCAACCATGAGTTGCGGTGCCACTTTAGTTATATCTTCTTCATCAATTGTTGCTGCTATTTCCATATTACCAAATGGGTTAGCAATAATGGTGTGTATGCCAAGTTCATCCGTTAGTAATTTATCAACGCCTTCAATAGCAGCAGAACCGCCTGAAACAATTAAATAATCCACTTTATCGACACCACTTGAGGTCAAAAACATTTGAATAGCACGACGTATTTGCTGCATTAAAATAGTATGAAAAGGCGCTAAAACTTCAAAGGTATAATTAGGCGGTAAATCATTGGTTATTTTTGCCACTTCGGCATCTTCAAAAGATTTATTGTAATAAGAGACAATTGAGCGCGTATATTGCTCACCACCAAACATTTGATCTCGGCTATAAACATGTTTACCAGCTTTAGTGGCAGAGAATAGGGTCATGGTGGCACCAATATCTACGATAGCAACCATTTTATCCGCGGCATCATCGGGCAGTTGTGACAAACATAAGTCGTGCGAGCGACTAACCGCATAAGACTCAACATCAATAACTTTAGTATTAAAGTCTCCAAACTCTAAGGCCGCAACCCGAGCTTCAATAGACTCGGTACGTGCTGCACTAAGTAAAACATTAACTTTACTGGGATCTGATTCATTTATATCGAGTGTTTCAAAGTCAAGGCTGACTTCATCTAGCGGATAGGGAATCAAACTATCGGCTTCAATTTCAATTTGACTGGCGAGCTCATCTTCACTCAGCGCTACATCCATATAAATTATTTTAGTGATAACCGTTTGACCTGACACCGCCGCTGCTGCGTCTTTTGCTTTCATAGAAATATTTTGACGAATTTTAGCAATGACACTACCCACCGCTTCAATATCCTGAATTTCACGGTCAATAACAGCACCACGAGTCATAGGTTCAATAGCATAGTCTTCTAAAATATAGCCATCACTGCCTTGGCTGAGTAAAACTGCTTTGACAGCATGGGAGCCAATGTCTATCCCAACCATCATAGTAGTTTTCTTTTTCCATAGATTATCTAGCATAACAGCCCACTAAATTATATTGTTGTAATTATTTTAGACATGTTTTTCACATAAATACATTTATTACATGGTTTTACAAGATATACTAGTCCTATCTGCCAAATTTATCCACAAATAGAGCTATTGTTGTGCTTTCAGTTAAAAAAATTTTCAAATTCGCCCTGGCTGTGCTTTTTCTCGTTATTTTTTGTACGTTTGTACTGTACTTGAATTTACGTAATGAGCTGCCAAACATTGAATCTTTACAAGATGTGCAATGGCAAACCCCTATGCAAATCTATAGTAGTGATGGTTTATTAATCTCTCAGTTTGGTGAAAAGAAGCGAGTTCCTCTCACCTTTGATGAAATTCCTCAACAATTAATTGAAGCACTATTGGCAACTGAGGATGATCGTTTCTATTTTCATTTTGGCGTTGATCCCATTGGTATGGCAAGGGCTGTGTTAGGACAACTTACCGGAAATAACCGTGGTGGTGCGAGTACTATTACCATGCAAGTTGCACGAAATTTCTTTTTAACACGTGAACAAACCTATATTAGAAAGATTCGTGAAATTTTCTTATCTTTTCATATCGAAAGCTTATTAACTAAAGATGAAATTTTAGCCCTCTACATTAATAAAATTTCTTTGGGACACCGAGCTTTTGGTTTCGGCGCTGCGGCACAAGTTTATTACGGAAAAAATATAAAGGAGCTTAATCTCGCCCAAATTGCAGTACTAGCGGGACTACCAAAAGCTCCGTCGACTTATAACCCAATAAGTAGACCTGACCGTGCAAAAATACGCCGTACTACGGTATTACAGCGTATGTTAATAAGTGGTTACATCAATGAGCAAGCATATCAATCAGCAAAAAATGCTGCTATCACAGGTAAACGCCATGGAGCAAAAATTGCCTTAAATGCGCCTTATGTGGCTGAAATGGCTCACCAAGAAATGATTGACAAATATGGTAAAGAAAAAGCTTACACCGGTGGTTATAAAGTTTTTACCACGGTGAGTAGTAAGTTACAAAGTGCAGCATATAATGCGGTAACAAACAATTTACTTCGTTATGACCAACGTCATGGTTACCGTGGTGCCGAATTAAATTTACGCCCTGAGCAGAGCCCAACAGACGACAAACTAGCGAGTAACTCAATGAATAGTGCCAAGAGTACCGCTACTGAAATCTTACCTTTAACTGCGGCTGAAATCACGAATGCACTTGCTAGTGTCCGCTATTATCAAATGCTTGAGCCCGCAGTGGTTACCCAAGTTGGTGAACGCTCAGTGAATATAACGCTTCGAGAAAACAAACAAGCGCTCATTCCTTGGTCAGGTTTAGCTTGGGCACGCGCTTACATTAATGATAGAAAGCAAGGCCCTGCACCTAAAATTGCCGATGAAATTTTAAAAATTGGCGATGTGATTCTGGTGAGCCAAGAACACAATAGTGACTACAGACTTAGCCAGCTGCCACTAGCCAGTGCGGCTATGGTGTCAGTCTCTCCTGACAATGGCGCTATCAAGGCAGCTGTTGGTGGCTTTAGCTTTAAACAAAGTCAGTTTAACCGAGTGACTCAAGCAAAGCGTCAAGTTGGCTCAAATATCAAACCTTTTATTTATTCTGCGGCCTTAGATAGTGGCTTTACCCTAGCATCATTAGTGAACGATGCACCCATTAACCAATGGGATAGAAGCTCAGGACAAGTTTGGCGGCCAAAAAATTCTCCCCCAACTTATGTCGGCCCCATAAGAGTGCGCTTAGCATTGGCACAGTCTAAAAATGTTATTGCGGTCAGGTTATTAAAAAGTATTGGACTCGATAAGGCGATTAATTACTTATCAAATTTTGGCTTTGCACCAGATGAACTGCCACGTAACGAATCATTAGCTTTAGGTTCAGCCTCTTTAACACCATTGGAAGTTGTTACTGGCTTCGCCACCTTTGCCAATGGAGGCTTTTTAGTAGACCCCTACTTAATTGAGCGTATTGAAAACCCTGAAGGTGACATAATTTATCAAGCCAATCCAAGTTTAGCCTGTGATCCTTGTGAATTAAATACTAGCACTCTTGAAGATTCAGACACTCACCTTGAGCGAGAACCTTTACATCAATTAGATGATGCCGTTGTACTTCCTCAAATAATTTCTGCACCCAGAGTGATCACAGCGCAAAATGCCTTTTTAATCACTCAGGCACTCAATAGTGCTATCTGGGGTGCTGACTGGTCAGCTGAAAATGGCTGGCAAGGCACCGGGTGGCGCGCCAGATCATTAAAACGTAGAGACATTGCCGGTAAAACAGGTACTACCAATGAAGCAAAAGATGCTTGGTTCTCTGGCTTTTCTCGCCGCTTAGTAACAACCTCGTGGATAGGTTTTGATGATCCTAGCCGTAATTTAGGGCAATCTGTTTACAATAATAATTTAGGAAAAAATCAAATCACAGGCAAAGAATTTGGCGCAAAATCAGCACAGCCCGCTTGGATAGACTTTATGAAAGTGGCATTAGCTGACTTAGCTGTTGAGCCTTTTGAGACTCCTGCCGACATACTCTCGGTACGTATTGATAAAACGACTGGCAAACTAAGTACAAATATTAATAAAAGCAGCTTGTTTGAATACTTTCAGATGAATACGGCCCCCACTGAGTATGTTAGCCAAGACAATAGTATTGATATTTTTCAAAGTGAAGATGGCGTGACAGCTGAAGATGATGAGCTTTTTTAAGTAACCTTATATTCAAGCCACTTCAATAAGCATTGATCAAAGGTATTTATATCAATTGCTCAACAAGTCTACTTTTTATTCAACAAGGGCTTTAGCAACATTAGCCCTTGCTTGATTTTTGCTTCACTTTGCCCGGCAAAACCCAAGCGAATAAACTTATTCTCGTTGTTTTTTTGGTTTAAATGAAAGGCACTTTCCGCCAGTAAAAATATACCTTGGCTTTTGGCTAAATCAGCAATTTCCTGGGCATTTTTTCCTATATTTACCCACAGCGCCATACCGCCTTTTGGCATAGTAAATTCAATAGCAATTCCTTCATCAATAAAAGCATTAAGCAGTTCAACCATACATTTTCTGCGTTTTTGATACTGACGAGTCGCTTTACGCAAATGTCGCTCAAAACCACCATCGCTCATCCACCTTGCTACGGCATCTTGTAACAATACGTTGGCTTTATGATTAATAAGGCTTCGATAACTGACAATATGTGGCGCTAATACTTTATCGACGGCAATAATACCAAGACGAATACCAGGAAACATAATTTTAGAAAAACTTGATAAGTAAATGACGATCCCAGCTGGATCATTAGCTGCCATTGGTGGTAAAGGCTGGCTATTATAATGAAATTCATGATCGTAATCATCTTCAATAATGGGGATGTTATATTGCTGAGCGAGACGATAAATCTTCACTCGCTTTTCAGCTGATAAAGTGACTGTCGTTGGGTATTGATGTAAAGGTGTTAAATACAATAACCGAATTTTATGCTGTTTAATTAATGACTCAAAATCATCGACGTCAATACCTTGCTCAGTTTGTTTTATTCCAATCAATTCCGCTCCTGCATTTTGCAGCGCTGACCATGCGGGGCGATAGCCTAAGTTTTCAACGGCAACTTTATCTCCTACTTTTAACAACACTTGCGAAACAACATACAAGGCTTCTTGCGAACCATTAACTACAATAACTTCTTTATCAGTTATTGCTCTCACTCGGCGTAAATAAGTACTCACTTCTTTAATAAAGGGCTGAAAACCAGCATTATCACCGTAGTTTAATTCTTTGACTGTTGGGCGGTTTAAAGCGTCATTGATAAAACCTCTAAATTCATTGAAAGGAAACTGTTCAATATCTGGATTACCGCCAGCAAAGTTAAATACGTAATCATGGGCAGGTCGATTAAAGGACTCTTGGCTTGGCTTCACGATTCGCCATGCGTGCTTATCGACTGTTTTAACATGTACCTTATCGTTGACTAAGGCACGGTAAACAGGAAGTGTTCGCACCACGGTGTAACCTTGCCGCTGTTTTGCTTCAACCCAGCCCTGAGCCACTAATTCATCATAAGCCGCCATAATGGTGTGACGATTAACAGATAATTGCGCTGCCAAAGCCCGTGCTGAAGGTAGCTTTTCACTAGGCGTTACTGTGCCATTTTCAATGGCACGACGAATTGCAGCAGCAATCTGCAAATACCGTTTTGTGTGAGTACTATCAAAAGAGAGGGTTAAGGTTTTCATAAACGTTTTGGTATAGACTAAATTTAAATACTGGTTGTTTTATTTATACCATAGATAGGCAAAATAGTAGTTATAAATTCTATGGAGTATTAAGATGTTTAAACCAAAAACTACCACCTTAAGCAGTAACAGAGTCACACTACGGCCATTAACTATGGAACATTTTACTGATTTTTTTAACGCTGGTTCTTTTCCTGAAATTTGGACTTGGTCGTTACCTGATAAATGTAGTTCTATTGAAGCAACAGCAGACTGGCTGGCTTATTCCGAAAAAATGACAGCCAACGGAGAACATGTCTCTTTTGCTATATTTGATAATGACAGCGGACAATTTGTCGGTAGCACTCGCTATTGCTCTATAAACACAGCAGATAAAAGCTTAGAAGTGGGTTTTACTTTTATTACCCCTGAATTTCAACGCAGTTACATTAATACTCATGCCAAATACTGCTTGTTAAAACATGCCTTTGAAGAGCTTGGCGCGATTCGAGTAGAGTTTAAAACTCATGAAAGCAACAACAAATCACGCAAGGCGATTGAAAGATTAGGAGCAAAATTTGAGGGGGTATTACGTAATCAACGCATTTTACCAGACGGTAGTTACCGAAATACCGCTATTTTTTCAGTCATAGCTACTGAATGGCCAACAGTGAAAAAAACTTTACAAGAAAAAATGGAGTGTGTTTATGACTAGGCTAATTTCCGAAAACCAAGTACGCAAAAGTCTAACACCCGAAGAAGAGGCGATTATTAAATCTCATGCTTTTGCACAAATACTCTCCGCATCAACGCATAATATCGACTTTGCTGAACTGGTTTATTGCCCACTACAATTACTTGAAGATAATAATTTGTTAGGGCATTTACCAAAAAACAATCCATTAATAAAAGCAGTAAAAGAAAACGCTTTAGTTAAGGCGATATTCACTGGTCCTCATGGCTATATATCACCGCGCTGGCACAGTGAACAAATGGTGCCAACATGGAACTATTCAACCGTTTCACTGACTTGCAAGATTACTTTCATCGAAAATAGTAATGACAAATTGCAGGCCATGGATAAAATCAGTCATTATTTTGATCCTCAGTGGAATTTTGCTGAATTTAACCATCAAGGCAACGCCAAAAATGTGCAGCAAATGTTGTCCGCAATTACAGTATTTACTTTAGAAATTATTGACGTTCAGAGCAAATTTAAACTATCACAAAATCGCTCGATTGCATGTCGAACCGCCTTTCAAAAAAATTTACAATTACAAGGAAATATTGATTTAGCAAATATACAGCTGATGTAACTCAGTAAGATCAAACATTTAACTAGAATAATAAGCATTGAAAGTTAATGCTGGTATTGTTCTTCTCATGCACTATTTTTGTCGTTCATTGGCTTTAAAAAATGGCACATAGTGCCTCACCCACATCTGGGCTTTAAAACATATAACTAATGAAAAAGAATACATGATGATGATAAAAAGTAAATATCGCTTCTTTCTGCTATTGAATATATTTGATAAACACTTTTGACTTGCGCTGAAAGTTATACATTTTTTGCTTACCTTCAGGCAATTTGTCCATGGGTTGCTCAATAAAGCCTTGATCTTGGAACCAGTGCCCACTGACGGTCGTTAACACAAATATCGACATTAATTGTTGCTGTTTTGCTTCATGCTCTAACGCTGAAATCAAACGGCCACCGCGGTTACCTTTACGATAATCAGGGTGAATAGCAACACAAGCCACTTCACCTGTCTGTGCATCTTCATAAGGATAAAGTGCAGCACAGGCAATAATTACATCTTCCTTTTTAAGGACAATAAATTGGTCTATTTCAACTTCGAGTAATTCACGGGAGCGCTTAACTAAAATACCTTCCGCTTCAAGTGGTGCTAATAGTTCTAAAATACCAGCGACATCATCAATAGTGGCTGTTGATAGTTGCTCTTTGTGATCTTTGGCGATAAGTGTTCCTGAACCATCACGGGTAAATAGCTCTTGCAACAAAGCAGTATCACTTTGGTAGCTTACGCAATGACAGCGTTCGACACCATTTTCTCCGCTTTGAATTATCGCACGAAGCAGTAACTGACGAACATGGCAATCCTTTTCATCTAACAAGGTTTTAACTCGACGAACACCACAGCTTTTAATTAACGTACCAGCTTCATCTAAAAGCCCTTCATCTTCGGTTAAAGTAATGAGTTTATCAGCCTTTAAGGCTATCGCCGTTTGTGCCGCAACATCTTCTAAAGCCAAATTAAATACTTCACCTGTTGGTGAATAGCCGATAGGAGAAAGTAGCACAATAGAGCCATAATCTAACTGCATGTTAATGCCATCAGAGTCTATTCTACGCACCATGCCAGTATATTTGAAATCAACACCATCACGAACGCCCATAGGCTTAGCAATAACAAAATTCCCCGTACTGACTCTAATGTGCGAGCCATGCATGGGAGAATTAGCTAAACCTGTGGTTAGTAAGGCTTCAATATGTAAACGTAAAGAGCCCGTGGCATCTTTAACCGCGCCAAGTGTGTCTGCGTTGGTAACACGAATGTTATTTTCAATAGTGGGTACAATACCGCGTTGCGCCATGCGCTCTTCAATTTGTGGTCGTGCGCCATGTACAACCACTAACTTGACTCCTAGACTGCGCAACAAGGAGATATCATGAATAATATTGGCAAAATTTGGATGTAAAACCGCTTCGCCACCAAACATCAGCACCACCGTTTTACCACGATGGGCATTGATATAAGGGGCAGCATTTCTAAACCATTTAACGTAATTTTGATCGCTATTATTCATGTTTTCCATTCTTTAAAAGAGATATTCGCGGTTCAGGTTTTTTAGTTCCAGACAAAACCTATGTACCTACGCCCGTTTAGGCAGAAACCGTGCCTACAATTTAACAATATATTCCATCGCCACTTCATCAGCGGGATCTTTATGCAGGCTTGGTTCACTGTCTTCAATAATATTGTCTGCTAAGGAATTTTTATCAATATTATTAAAACCCAGTTTAGTGAAATACGCTGGAATGTAAGTTAGAACAATAATCTGTTCTAATTCCATTTGATGAGCAAATTCAAGTAAATATTGCACTAGTGCCTGACCTTGACCTTGGTCTTGAGCACTTTCTTCAACCACTACCGAGCGAATTTCAGCAAGGCCTGTTTGATAAATATAAAGTGATGCACAACCAACCACTTTACCGTCCAGCTCGGCAACCACAAAATTTTGAATATCATGAATAATATTATCAAGCGAGCGTGGTAATATTTCACCTTTATCAGCCTGAACATTGACTAGTTGATGTATTTTATCAACATCTGACATGCGCGCTCTACGTACTGACATAGCCGCAGCTCGCTGAGCATTCAAACGTTGTTTCACTTGTTTAAGCGCTATTTGAGTTTGCTGCTTACCTGGCGCACCCACAACTTGCTCGTTTAAAATCGCTTCATTACCAGACTGTGTAGTTGCTAACGCTTTTTCAACTTGTGAACGTGAAGTACCACCAAGCGCTTCACGCTTATTTAGCGTCGATTCAATTGAAAGGTGTTGATATACATCTTGTTCAATTTGATCGCTAAACTCTTGCAGCTGAGCGAGTGTTAGATCTTCTAACGGACAACCTTCTGCTATCGCTGCTAACACAACTTCACCGACAATATGATGAGCTTCACGAAATGGAATATTTTTACCCACTAAGTAATCAGCAAGCTCTGTGGCATTAGCATAGCCCTGTTGTGCTGCGGCTAATGTACGTGAGCGGTTTACTTTTAAACCATCTGCGACTAACACCGCCATTTCCATACACTCTTGCCACGTATCAAGCGCGTCAAACAAACCTTCTTTGTCTTCTTGCATATCTTTATTATAGGCAAGCGCAAGTGCTTTCATGGTGGTTAACATGCCCGTTAAGGCACCGAAAACACGTCCTGATTTACCACGAATTAATTCACAAGCATCGGGGTTTTTCTTTTGGGGCATCAATGATGAGCCAGAGCTCACTAAATCGCTCATTTCCACAAAACCGGCTTCACCGGAATTATAAAAAATTAAATCTTCGGCAAAACGTGATAAATGCATCATAGAAATACTGGCACTGGCCAATAATTCAATCACGTGATCTCTATCTGATACCGCATCTAAGCTATTCATAGTGGCGGTTCTAAAACCTAAACGATTAGCCAAGGCTTTACGATCAATCGGGTAGGCGGTGCCCGCTAAAGCGCCAGAACCTAATGGCGAAACGTCTAAACGGTATAAAGCGTCTTTTAAACGGCCAATGTCACGGTTAAACATTTCAACATAAGCCAAACACCAATGACCAAAAGTAACCGGTTGTGCACGCTGTAAATGCGTATAACCCGGTAGCACAGTGTCTTTTTCACGTTCGGCTAAGTTCATCATTGCTTGTTGTAAATTCACTAAAGCAAATAATAAATCGCCACCGGTTTCTTTACACCAAAGCTTTAAATCGGTGGCAACTTGGTCATTACGACTGCGGCCTGTATGGAGTTTTTTACCTAAATCACCTGTTTTTTCAATCAGTGCGATTTCAACCCAGCTATGAATATCTTCGGCATCCGAGAGCAAAATTTGCTTTGGATTTTCTTCAACCGAAGCTTTTAACTCGTTCAACGCAGCCGTTAAACGTGTTAGTTCATCGTCATCGATCACGCCTACTTCATGAATCGCTTGTGCCCAAGCGATTGAGCCAACAATATCTTGCACTGCCATGCGGTAGTCAACTGGCAGCGAGTCATTGAATTTTTTAAATTGTACACTCGCTTTTTCTTTAAAGCGTCCGCCCCATAAAGCCATCGTTATTTACTCCAATTTTTTTCGATAATACTATTACAGTAAAGAGAGCTAGCGACGTTATAACGTCGCTAGCTCTCATAAGTAAAGCCATGCTTAGCTGTCTTTCTTGTCTGACTGAGTGCCCTTTTGAGAAAGTGCAGTAATACGACTTGATAAACTGAATAAACGAATAAAACCTTCCGCATGTTTTTGGTCGTAAACATCGTCAGCGCCAAAAGTAGCAAATTCTTCAGAATATAAGCTGTTTGGTGAACGACGTTGGATCACTTGCGCCATGCCTTTGTATAACTTAACAACAACATCACCGGTTAATTTTTCAGCAAAAGACGCTGCCGAGGCAAGTTGTGCTTTAGCCAATGGTGTAAACCAGCGACCATCGTAAATTACGTGCGAGAATTCATGCCCGACAGACTCACGATATTTTAATGACTCTTTATCTAAAATAAGTGTTTCTAAACCTTTATAAGCCGCCATTAATACTGTGCCGCCTGGTGTTTCGTAACAACCACGAGACTTCATACCCACTAAACGGTTTTCGACAATATCGATACGACCAACACCATGCGCTGCCGCTTTATCGTTAAGGTACATTAGTGCTTCATAAGCGCCAGCGCCATTTTCTGCGCCATCACCAGAAAAATCTTTGCCATCAACGGCAACTAATTCACCTTCAAGGAAGCTTAATTGTACTTTTTCGGCTACATCAGGTGCATCCATAGGATCAACCGTCATGGTCCACACTTCTTTACTTGGTTCACACCATGGGTCTTCTAACTCACCACCTTCGTGAGAAATGTGCCATGCGTTTGCATCACGGCTATAAATTTTAGTTAATGAAGCGGCACAAGGAATATCACGCTCTGCTAAGTAGTCTAGTAAATCTTCACGAGATACCATGTCCCATTCACGCCATGGCGCAATAACCGTTAGCTCTGGAGCAAGAGCAGCAAAACAAGCTTCAAAACGCACTTGGTCATTACCTTTACCCGTACAACCATGACATACCGCATCAGCACCTACTTTTAAGGCGACTTCAATATGTGCTTTAGCAATAATAGGACGTGCCATTGACGTACCTAATAAGTATTGCCCTTCGTATACCGCACCCGTTTTAAGGATAGGGTAAATGTATTCTTTAACGTATTCTTCTTTAAGATCCGCTACGTAACACTCAGAAGCACCTGAGGCGATAGCTTTTTCTTTAATGCCCACTAATTCTTCTTCACCCTGGCCAACATCGGCACAGAAGGCAATAACTTCACAGTTATCGTAGTTTTCTTTTAACCATGGAATGATGGCTGAGGTGTCTAAACCACCTGAATAGGCTAAAACTACTTTTTTGATTTTTTTCTTTTGAATACTCATTTGTTTGTTCTCTAAATTTGGTTAATTTGTTAGGTAAATAATGATACTAAAACGGCGTTTTGCGCCCACATTCTGTTTTCGGCTTGCTGGAAAACTACCGCCATATCACTATCAAACAATTCTGTGGTGATCTCTTCTTCCAAATGCGCGGGCTGGCAATGCATAACCACACTGGCCTCAGTGTTTTCCATCAAAGCATGATTGACTTGATACGGAGCAAAATGCGCTAAAACTGCCGCTTTTTTACTGGCATCTTCATCACCCATAGAAATCCAAGTATCAGTATAGATAACATCTTGCACGCCAATGTTATTAATGTCACTGGTTATGTTAAGTTTTGCACCTGATGCCTTAGCTAACGCTTGAGTTTTTTCAATGATACTAGTTTCTGCTTCATAACCCACCGGCGTTACCAAGGTAAAATCGACACCTAAAATAGCGGCCATGATCATTAATGAATTAGAAACATTATTACCATCTCCTATATAAGCAAGTTTAACCTTGCTTAAATCGGCAACCTTATCCTTGGTAAAAAGCTCGGTTAGGGTAACAAAATCAGCCAACGCTTGACACGGATGGTAAATATCACACAAAGCATTAATAACGGGTACGCTGGCATGCTCGGCTAAGCCTTGAATGGAATCATGACTAAAAACACGGGCAACAATGGCGTCGCTAAAACGAGACAAATTTTTAGCATAATCACTAACTCGTTCACGCTCACCTAACTTACCATTTTGTTGGCCTAAATAAAGTGCATGACCCCCTAATTTATTAATGCCCATATCAAAACTAACATGAGTTCTTAATGACGGCTTTTCAAAAATCATCGCCACCGATTTCCCTGCTAAGACTTGACTGTAATCAGCGGGGTTATTTTTGATGTTAATCGCTAGCTCAATTAAGGCTAATAGTTGGTTTTTATTTAGCTCATCATCGGCTAAAAAATTTTTTAACTGTATTGACATAGTTTGTCCTTCATCATTGTAGGAGCCGTTTTTGTCTGGAATTAAAAACCTGAACCGAGCGCATTAATAACTATCAACACCTCAGGCATTAATCCCTTCCTACAAAAAATAATGTGATATTAATTAGGCTGTATTTGTGTGCCTACGCCTTGACCTGTAAGCAGTTCGGTAATTTGCTCTGGCGATTGCCAACTGGCAACCGCGATACTTCGTCGTAATTGGTTTGCCGCTTGTAGTGCCGCATTTACTTTTGCAGTCATACCACCAGCAATAACACCTTGTTCAATGAGTAGTTTAGCCTGCTCGCTATTTAAGGACGTTAAATATTCACCGTCAGCACCTTTTACCCCATTAACATCAGTTAATAATAATAACTCGGCATTCAGTAACTGACAAATAGCGACGGCAGCATCATCCGCATTAACATTAACGAGATCGCCATTAGGTAAAGCACCAATAGATGAGATAACCGGTAGAAAATGACCATTGAGTAAAGCATCGAGTAACTGGCTAGATTTAGGGCTTGGTACGCCAACTTCACCTAAGTCTAACGGTGATTTGTTACAAGCAATCATATCGCCATCAGCTAAAGATAAGCCAACCGCTGATAAGTGCATACTGTTGGCCGTGGCAACAATTGATTTATTAACAGTGCCAGCTAAAGCACCGCTAATTAAAGCAATTTGTGCTTTGGGTGTTACCCGTAAACCGTGTTTTTTAACCGTGGTAAAATTTGCTTGTGCTAACATATCATCAACGACACAGCCGCCACCATGCACTAAAACCACTTTGGCATTAGTTTTAAGGTTAGCAATTACCGCTAATAAAGCATTTAGCGCATTTTCTTTTTCTAAAATGGCGCCGCCAATTTTTATCACTAAAGGTTTAGGATTACTCATGCTTTTCTCTTCTCATTAATTTTTTCGTTTTCTGCTACTCGCTATTCGAGAGTTGTTGCTACAACTTACTCGCTAACAAGCTATATTCACTAGGCAAACCAAGCGCAATATTAAAACATTGCAATGCCTGTGATGAAGCACCTTTAAGTAAATTATCTATCGCACAGCTCACGACTACCACGTGTTTTTCTTCGTCCACTTGCCAATGAATATCAGCAAAAGGAGTTTGTGCTACATTGCCAATTTGTGGCCAAGCATTCACTATTCTAACCAGTGGTTTATCGCTATAAGCTTGTTGAAAAGCAGTATCAATTTGTGCCCTAGTCACTTCGGCTTTTAATTGCAAGGTTACCGTGGCCAATAAGCCTCTTTTATAAGGTGCTAAGTGTGGATTAAAGATCACTTGCGCATTCGCTTCTTGAGAGATCTCGGGTTGGTGTCTGTGCTGTAAAATATTGTAAGGTTTTAAGCTCACTTCATTGAAGTTGGTCGCTAAAGAAGCACTTCTACCTGCGCCACTGACACCGCTAATACCATTAACAACAATTAATGAATTCTCAACATGAAAGTGATTACTGGTGATGGGTTTTAAAGAAAGTAAACTGGCCGTTGGATAACAACCGGGGACGGCAATTAAGTTGCTTTGGGCAATATCAGCTTGCTGCCACTCGGCCAAACCATACTTAGCCTGTGCTAGCGCTTCGGTATTGGCATGTTCAAAGCCATAGAAGGTTGGATAATCTACTGCTTTTTTTAGCCTAAAACCACCTGAAAGATCAAATACTTTTATCCCAGCAACTACAAAGGCTTGTGCCCAATCGGCACTAAATTCATGAGGAGTCGCAAAGAAAACAGCATCTAAGCTTTGAGCAGCATTTGTTACATTCTCGTCAAACCACTCTTGGGAAAAAGACTGCAGGGGTACATCACATATCCCCTGCCAGCGACCATGTAACTCGCTGAAAAGTTTTCCACAGGAAGTAGAATTTTCCGACACAACAAGATGCTGTATTGAAACTTTATCGTGTTGGCATAATAAACCAACTAATTCGGCACCGGCATAACCACTTGCGCCGATTACGGCAACCTTTTGAACTTCTGACACAATTGAAACCTTACTATTCAAAACTAATAACGATATGATTTTTAATGGAATAACCTATCTCTTATAACTAAAGCATACAAGAGATAATAAAATAATTCTCTATCGTCGTCGTATTCCTTGAACAATTAGCATTACACTGTGCCTTATGAAAAAGTAGCCTTATAAAAGCAGGTTATTTACATTATGAAAGCAATTTAGCAGCTTATGGGTAGTTATGCAACTATTGAGCATAACTATTTATCAATCTTTTATTTAGTCATACGGAACACATTATATGTCACAGTTACCTAACTTCACTCAATCCTTAACTCAATTGATTGCTTGCCCTTCTATTAGTTCAACTCAACCTAGTTGGGATCAAGGAAATTTAGAAGTTATTCAGTTGCTTGCCACTTGGTTTGAGCAACTAGGTTTCAATATTGATATTCAACAAGTACCCAGCGCCCATAAAGATGGCGCCAATAAATATAACTTGTTAGCCAAACTTGGTAGCGGTGAAGGGGGATTATTATTAGCTGGACACAGTGACACAGTACCTTTTGATGAAAGCCGCTGGCAAAGTGACCCTCTGGGAATAATAAATAAAGATGATAAGTTTTATGGCTTAGGTACTTGTGATATGAAAGGTTTTTTTGCTTTTATACTACAAGCCTGCAAAGGCCTTAATGCTAAAAACCTAAAAAAGCCTTTGTATATTTTAGCCACGGCTGATGAAGAAACAACAATGGCGGGTGCACGCTTTTTTGCCCAAAGCCAAGCAGCTAAACCTGACGTAGCGATAATTGGTGAACCAACCAATTTGGTACCCGTTATCATGCATAAAGGGCACATGTCACATCGCATTAGCGTGCAAGGACAGTCTGGACATTCAAGTAAACCAAACCTTGGTGTTAATGCGATTGAAATAATGTACCAAGTGATTGGCGAATTAATGAATTTGCAAGAAAAGTTTAAGCTGAATTTCAAAAACGAAGCCTTTGACGTGCCAGCACCCACCTTAAACTTTGGCGCAATTAAAGGCGGCGACAATGCCAACCGTATATGTGGTCATTGCGATTTAGATATTGATTTACGCTCTTTACCGGGCATGAGCGATGACGAACTACTGCATTGGTTAAGTGAAGCATTAAAACCGATGGCTGAAAAATATCCCGGTCGTATTAGCTTTGAAGAATTACATCCTAGCTCACCAAGTTTTGAGCAAAATAAATCTGCCAATAAAAACGAATGTTTTGTCAGTATTGCTGAAGAAATTAGTGGCCACACTTGTTGCGCGGTAAATTACGCAACCGAGGCACCATTAATTCAACAATTGGGCTGTCAAACTATTGTGCTAGGGCCGGGCTCTATCGATCAAGCGCATCAACCCAATGAATTTTTAGCACACAGCGAAATAGAAAAAACCGATAAATTATTGGTCACCATGATCCAGCGTTATTGCCTTAGTTAATGGACTTAGTTAATGGACTTAGTTAATAGCCTTGCTAATGGCAGTGTTCAAAAATACTCGCCACTAAATCAACCTCGCGGCACAAGCCGCTATATTTAAGCTTATTTCACCAGCAAACAATAACTCTCAAAATAGTTATCAAAGGTGCCGCCACTGGCATGCTAATAATCGTATTAGCATGCGCTGATCTCGTAAAAATACTTGCGTGAAATACCAAAATTCGCATACCGATAACTTATCAAGTGCCTAAACAATTAAAAGTCTATTTTGATGGACAAAACTTAACGGATAAATGTACCAATCATCCGGTGTTATTCGTGGCTTAGCCACTCAACAGCCAAGTTTTTTATCGGGCTTGGTGCCGGCTATTCGGTAGGTTAATTATATTCTTTAGGCCTGATCACAACGATCTTTTATCTCCAAATTTGTATCTTATCGCCCTTGCATAGCAAGTTATTTCTACTTCTTTTCATTCTGATAACGATTAAAAACCGACAAAGAAGTCATAAACCACTTGCAAATACAAATGAGAATGATTATTATTTGATTTAAGTCAATTTATAGAGAATCATAATGTTAAAAATGAAAGTATTCATCCTTTGCTTATTACTGTGTGCTGGCATAGTAAGCGCTAAAGATCACACCGTTCAGCTATTAACTCAAGGCAGCAATGGCACAATGATGGTTTTTGAGCCAAATTATATAAAAATAGCTCAAGGTGACACCATTAATTTTGTGCCTTCAGACCCCTCACATAATGCCGAGTCATTTTCGGTTCCTTCTGAGGAGTCATCATTTCAAACACCTTATGGCAAAGCAACCAAAATAACCTTCTCTGAAGAAGGCGTAGTGTTAGTAAAGTGCCTGCCACACTTTGCCTTAGGCATGATAGCTGTGGTTCAGGTTGGTGACAACATAGATGGCGCCAAAGCTAAGGCTGATTGGGACAAAGCTAAAGTCGCTGTCGCGATGAATAAAGAAGCTATTGATAAAGCTATCAGTAAAATCAACTAGCCCCTATTCAACCCTATAAATTAAATTGGCTATTTATTCAGCTTAGAAAGCTGAACTACAGAAAGCATCGCGACTCGGTGGTAAACAATGACAAAAATAATTTATAAGGCTGATATTACTTATGTGGAGAAATGTATATGTATCAATGGCAAAACTTATTAAATGATGGCAACGACTGTTTTCATAATAAAAACTGGGGGCAGGCTGAATATTGTTATAAAGAAGCCGCTTTTCACTTGGATTCTTTATGGGCTGCTGATAGCCGAAATGTCCAGCTTTTAATGGCATGGATTTGTGTTTCTCACAATTTAGCAACCTTGTTTGAAGTGCAAGATAACCCCGATTTATCTTTACAATATTTACTCATTCCCCATAACAGAATGCTGACTATTTGTAATTCAGCGGATAGCTGTGAAGACACCAGGCTCATCGCACAAAATGCTTTAAAAGTGACCTTTATGCCTATTTTAATGTTTTCAAAGCGACACCCTATGTGTAACACATGTCAAAAATCATTAGCCGACTTCAAGGCAAGCCTCGAATCGAATCAACAAGTCATTCATTAAATCACCTAAAAACAGATAAGGAATACATTATGAAAATTTACTTTTTGCTAGCGCTATGCATTAGCGTTTTATTTTCTTCGCCAAGCTTTGCTCACGCAGGACATGACCATACTACAATGCTATCAAGCTTAGTTCATTTGCTCTGGCTTGCTCC
This sequence comes from Colwellia sp. 39_35_sub15_T18, assembly GCA_002162675.1. Classification (GTDB taxonomy): domain Bacteria; phylum Pseudomonadota; class Gammaproteobacteria; order Enterobacterales; family Alteromonadaceae; genus Colwellia. The sequence continues at coordinate 72,579 of MAAE01000028.1, forward strand.
TGCGCTAATTGCTCTGGTGGTTTTATATAGCAAGCTACTGAAAAAAAATTATCAAATCAAGTCAACTAAACCACCGCTAAAGGATAATCAACATGTTTTATAATCTGATCAATAGACTTGATGAAAAATTTCATTTTTCTACTGTCTCTGCCCATTGCGATATTCCCTGTAAAATTTATGATCCTATTACCGCCCAACTTGCGGTATTAACTATGGTACGTATGGTTGATTTATTAAACGAGTTTGATAACAAAGCTGAGTTTTCAGTCAATGATCATGCTCAGTTTTCTCGCTTAGTGGCTCAAAAAGAAAGCCACGGTAAACAGGTTAAAGAAGAAATAACCGTCATTTGGGGAGACTTCATTAAAGCGCCGCAATTAGAACAGTTTCCAGAACTTCATAGCTTGGTGCACAGCATAATGTTATCGGCCTCTAGTGCTAAACAACATATCAATAAAGCAACCACCTTAGAATTGCTCAGTAAAGTTAATCGCTTTGCTGAGATATTTTGGCAATGTAAGGATGTTGAAACTTATACCGCTGTTTGCCCTTATCCACCTGAGCAAACATTAGTTTATCCCGTGTTATCAAAATGACTTTATTTGGCTTAAAAATTTGGAAAGTAACGGGGCATAGCATGTTTCCGCGTATTCCTCAGCACAGCTACGTATTAGTTGGGCATTGGTACACTTTTAAAAAAATTAAGCCTAACCAAACCATACTTATTAATCACCCACAATATGGCTTGTTAATAAAAACCGTCGCTATTGTTGATAAGAATCATTTGATTTGGTGTAAAGGTGAAAATGCATCAAGCATTGCAGTTGAGAAATTGGGCCCCGTCAGTAAAAAGCAAATTATTGGTCGAGTTTTAAAGGTATTTCTTAAGCCTTTGAAGAAGCAACTATAGTTCAACAACACTAGAGTATTTTTTCAATGGAATTAAGTCAGCAGGCCGTTAGTAGCAAACGGATAATCAAAAGCGTTTACTTATCACATAAGCGCTTACTACTCCCGATACTTATTTTAGCGTTATTGCTAACAGACTCTACCTACCTTATTACCATCAATGTATTGTCTGATGCATTTTGGCAGGTTTCTGCTTATGTCGCCGCCAGCTTAGCGCTCTATCACTACCTGTCAAGTTTGCTTGTTCGCTATAAGTGGCTACTCAACGTACCAAATACCAACAGTAAATACCAAACTGTTTTTGCTAGCTTAATGGGCGCCATACCGGGTTGCGGCGGTGCCATCATTGTTATAACCCAGTTTGTACAAGGGAAATTTTCATTTGGCGCCGTTGTCGCCGTACTTACGGCAACCATGGGTGATGCCGCTTTTTTACTACTAGCGTCACGCCCCAGTACCGGGCTATTTGTTATGGCTGTCGGCGTTGTTGTTGGCATAATCTCAGGCATAGTTGTTGACTTTATTCATGACGATAAATTCATGCGCCCCAAGCAGACGATAAAGCCAACCATGACTAGCAAGAAAGATAACAATACCAACCATAAGAATACCGACGACAAGAATAACAACGATAATAAATTTACCTTTTATATCAAATGGCAGGGGATATTGTGGCAATGGCTGCTGTTACCTTCAGCTTTTATCGCTATTTTATTTTCATTTCAAATTGATGTTGATCAAGTTTTTCACTTATCTTCCGGTACTATCGACATTGTAGGTTCGGTAATCGTTGTGCTAGCCATAACACTTTGGGCATGCTCTGGTGAAGTAACAGGCTACCAAACCATTGTTGCTGAAGATTCAAAGGTCAATACACGCAGTTTATTTCAAAAAGTTGCTCAAGATACTAATTTTGTTGCCAGTTGGGTAATTATCGCCTTCCTAGTCTTTGAGTTATCAATACATTTTTCAGGCATAGATCTCGCAAAAATATTTAACCAATGGGGGAATTATACGCCGTTGATTGCCATAGCTATCGGCTTACTACCGGGTTGTGGCCCACAAATTATCACGACTAGTTTATATTTATCGGGCACGATTCCGCTGTCTGCTCAGCTCGGTAATGCCATTAGCAATGACGGTGACGCATTATTTCCTGCCATTGCACTGGCACCTAAAATGGCAGTTATTGCCACCTTTTACTCAGCCATTCCTGCCGTAATTGTTGCCTACAGTTATTTATACTTCTTTGAACTATAGCTATAGCCATTTCACTAACGGGTATTACTCAACAAGAAATTGATACCTGCTAATTGTAGCTATCGATGTTAGCCATTGATTTAAATATCCTTAGCAGAAGAGGATTTATCCTCGATAACTTCGCGGTTGAAACCGCTCCTACAAGTTAAATAATACCAACAACAGTTAAGTACAACAAAAACACCTTCTTAGCTACGCTAGCCCCCCATATTAGATGCCTAGGCTTCATTTTTAACGAAAAAGACAATGATAATAATTATCATTAAAAAACAACGGTTTATTTTAATATTCATGATAATGTAACTTGTTTTTTTACCAAAGTTGAACTATCTTTTAGCAATATTTTAGTGATATTTAAAGTGAGAGAAACAATGAAAGGTAATACCAAAGTAATTGCTAGCTTAAACGGCTTATTACACAACGAACTAGCAGCAATTGATCAATATTTTATTCATTCACGCATGTATCAAGATTGGGGACTCGATAAACTCTATGAGCAACTTGATCATGAAATGCAAGAAGAAATCACCCATGCTGATGCGCTAATAAAACGCATTTTATTTCTAGAGGGCAGACCTAACTTAACCAGTCGACGCGATTTGATCATTGGTGACGATGTACCGTCAATGCTTAAAAATGACTTAATTCTTGAGATGGAAGTGGTCGCCGCGTTAAAAGAATCAATCCTTTTATGTGAGAAAGAAAAAGATTATCAAACCAGAGAAATGTTATTGAAACTGTTGGAAGACACCGAAGAAGATCATATTTATTGGTTAGAAAAACAGCTAGGTTTAATCGACAAAATGGGCTTACAAAATTACACTCAGTCGCACATGGGCAATCATTTAGCAGGTTAAGGAGAGCTGTATGCAAGGTAATAAAGACATTCTCATCCTACTCAATAAAGCCTTAGCCATTGAGTTAGTGGCAATTAACCAATATTTTTTACATGCTCGCATGTATAAAAATTGGGGCTTAGAAGGTTTGAATAAAGCAGACTATAAAATGTCAATTTTAAAAATGAAACAAGCTGATGATCTTATTGAGCGAATTTTATTCTTAGAAGGCTTACCTAACTTGCAAGATTTAGGTCGTTTACATATAGGTGAGAATACCCCTGAAATGTTGCAATCTAATGCTAATTTAGAATATGAATCGCATCAAGTTTTAGTCGCTTTAGTTGATGCCAGTGAACAAAAGCAGGATTATATTAGTAGAGATTTAGCCAAGAAATTACTCGGTAATGTTGAAGAACAAATTGACTGGCTTGAAGTGCAGCAATACTTTATTAAAAATGCTGGCATTGAAAACTATTTGCAAACAATGGCCTAATATAGTGTTTATTTTTAAATAATCACTGACAACACAAATGAGAATGATTACTATTTATGTATTGATTAAGGCCAGTGACCGCTCTCTCACAAACCTTAATCAATAACAAGTCTGTATGGCTAGTGGCTGTGTCCTCAGAACGCATAACCACTAGCTCTCCTAGCAGTTTTGTCGATTTAAAAAAATTTGATGGTTAGGCCAATAACATTTTGTTATTGGCTTTTTTATTACCAAGATTTTTTACTGCTAAATCGGTAATAAACTACCTTTAGTTTTTCAACCAATCTCACCTGCTGCTAATTCATGATAAACGCTCTCTCCACAAATATTAGAATAAACTAATTTACTTAATACTAATTTGATGTTTGTCAATATTAAAACAATTCACTTTATTAGCACTGATCTTATCTACATTGTCAGTGAATTCAGCTTCGGCATTAAACACAATAAAAAGCAGCTCACTTATTAGTGAGCTACTTTTTGATTTATTATCATTATTTAAAATGAATACTTAATTCTTGCAGCAAATTCTCGACCTGATTCAGTTGAAAAGTCTAATGATGAGCCTTGTGCGTGTCCTGCAGCATTACTGTATTGAACATATTCCTTGTCTAATAGGTTAGTCACGGAAACATTGATTTTCAAATCGTCAGTAATATCCATATTAAACAACCAATCAACACTGCCATAACCCGCAACTTCTACATTATCGTCATTAACCTTAGCCATTTTATCTGCCCAGTTAACAATCAACTCGGTAGACCACTTATCACCGTCATAATTAACCCCAATATTTCCTGATAACGGACTGATACTTTGAATATATTCACCCGTTTCATCGTCAGTACCATCTTGATATGCCGCATTTAGGTAAATGCTCATGCTATCGCCTACTAAGTATTCTAAACCAAATTCGACACCTTCAATGGTTACCGCATCAATGTTTTTATATTGGTATAAAACAACTTCACTTTCATTACCCGTATAAGGGCTGGTATATTTTTCAGTACCAACCACAGCAGTTTCTAAAAAATTATCATATTGAGAGTAAAAAACCGCCGCATTGTAGATGAAATCGCCTTGGTGACCACGCAAACCAAGCTCAATGCTATCACTTTCTTCTGGCGCTAAATCATCATCAGCAGGGAGGATTTTATAACCGTACAAAGAATTATCATGATCAATATAAGCTAAATCATAAGCGGGGACTTTAAACCCTTGCCCATACTGAGCAAAAACCACAACCATGTCAGAAAATTTATAAAGCACACCTAAATTAACGGACACTTGGCTTTCGTCATAGCTTTTATACGTTGAACCATCCTCTTTTGTCGCCCCTTTGGGATCCATTTCAAACGTATCAAACCGCGCGCCAGGGGTCACTAGTAGTTTTCCCTCAAGTAGACTGATTTCATCATTAATAAACGCACCGGCACGAAAAACTTCCGTTTCAGGAAATTTTTCTGTCGATTGTGGATAACCGTTTTTCGGTGTACCGGCAACTGCATACAACTTATCTACCGTACGTGTTGAAGAGGATTTTTCAACATCTAAACCATAGCCTAGTGTATGCATATTGTTAAGCTGGATGCTAGCGTTCGATAATAGCCCTATTGTCTCTTGCTCATAAACAGCTGTCTTCCACATATCTCTTAGTTCAACCAATGGAAAACCAAAGTTGGCATTAATATCTATTTGAGCATATTCAACATCTTTTTGCTCAGTACTATTGCTATAAACAGAAACATTAGCGACATCATAAAAAATGCTACCGCTCTCATTGTGATATTGTAATTGAAAAGACTGGTTATCTTTTTCACCTGAGTTATTTTCTTTCTTGATATCATAGCCGGGTAAATTACGAAAAAATGTCAATAAACCGTTAGCGGCCAAACCGTCAACATCTTGCTGCCAAATATCAGCAATAAAGTTTAAAGAATCATGCTCATTAAGGTTCAGTTTACTCTTAAAAAACACACTGGTTGAGGCAATATCCAGCATCGGCTTAGTGTTATAATAATTTTGTTGTTCTTCGCCGTCACGTACATTCACACTAAGCAAATGTTCAAAGCTGCCCGTTGCTAGTGCAAACGTTGCGCCTATATTGCCTTGTTCCCCATCACTGTTATAACCAAGTTTAACATTACCTGCAAACTGCTCACCATCATCTAAGTAGTCACTGGCATCCTTAGTTATAAATACTACGATACCTGCTAGCGCATCTGAGCCATAAAGCGATGACGCTGCGCCTTTTGCCACTTCTACCTGCTTTAACGTGTCAGTTTCAATAAAGCCTCGACCAACAATGTCATTCAAGCCATTAGCACCGTAACCTTCATTCATACGCATACCGTCTTTGATCATTAAAACGCGATCACCACCCATGCCACGCACAATAAAGTTTTGCGCACCGCCAACTGAACCGGTAACAACAACGCTTGGATCATATTTAAATAGCTGACTCATATCGCTGATAACTTGCTTTTCAAGGTCTGCAGAGGTAATCACAGAAATACTACCCGCAACATCTTTCAACTGCTTATCAGTGCGTGAGGCACTTACAACAATAACTTCTAAGTCTTCAACGTTATCCGCAAGCTCTTCCGCATAAACATTGGGCAAAGTAATAAATGATGTTGCAATAGCCAGTGCTAAAGCCGATTTTTTCATAATTTTCATGTTGATATTCCTGTTAGTTTTTTGAAACAAACCACAGTCAAACAGGACAATTTAGACTGAAGTTACTTGATGGCGGATATGATACAGAACTAAATACAATTGTAAATGATAATAATTACCATTTGCATATAGGTGTGGTATCAGGTAAATTATCGTCATTAAATTTCAGCCGTTGCTAAAGAAGCATTTACCTTTAAAGCAACGCCATTTTTTCAAAAATAGGTTACCGTAATGAATATCCAACCAATCGAATCAATGATGGCCAAGGTCTCTACATTGTTAATGACGCCAGTAATTTTAGTCATTGTTTTATTATTGATTTATGCCGTATTTTCCTTAGGGCGCTTTTTATCTCAATATATCGTTCGAAAGAAAAATGCCCTGACTTATGTAAAGCAAGTTGCTCATCAGCAAAGTCAATATCTATCTGGTTATCCAATACATAACTATTTCGTTGCTAACCCAAAGGCGAGTGAAGATGAGCTAGAAGTATTCGCCTTGAAAAAGCTGGAAACACTACGCATTGTTACCCGCATAGCTCCTATGTTAGGGCTTATTGCCACTATGATCCCCATGGGACCTGCGCTACAGGCTATGGCCGACGGCAATATTCAAGGCATTAGCGAAAACCTGATTATCGCTTTTGCTGCCGTCATTTGGGGTTTAACCATTTCAACATTGACTTTTTGGCCTGCCTCAGTGAAAAAACGTTGGTGTGCACAAGAATTAATTAACATTCGCAAGTTTAGAGATGAGCATGCGGGAGCGTTACGCTAATGCGTTTTTTAGACGAAGATGAAGAGCTAAACCCCATTGTCAGTGCGGTAAATTTAGTGGATGTATTTTTAGTGATTATCGCTGCCTTACTTATTGCTCTAGCGCAAAACCCACTTAATATTTATTCAAACGATGATGTTACTGTCATCAAAAATGCGGGTAAACCCAACATGGAAATGATCGTTAAAAAAGGCAAAGAAATTAAACAATATAAATCAAATGGTGCCATTGGTAGTGGTGAAGGCGCTCGAGCTGGTATCGCTTATAAAATGGCAGATGGTAGCTTTGTTTATGTGCCAGAAAATGGCGACAACGATAAAATAAGTCAATAAAGAGAAATAACAATGAAACATAAACTGCCGCTACTTTGCTTGCTGCTAAATAGTATTTTAACTATTTTTACTCAAGCAAATGCGCAAGCACAAATAAGTAATGAAAAAGCCAAAGTACTGATCATAATGTCTAGCCATGTCTCAAAGCCTAAGGGAGAGTTACTGGCTGAATTAGCAAAAAACCAATCCTTTGACTTAGTTAACGTTAATTCAAGAGGGAAATCGACGGAGGAAATAAAAGCGCAGTGGCAAAGTGCACAATTGATCATGCTTGACGGTATTAATCCTGCCCTTTCCAAGTTTATGTTTGCTAAATACGAAGCCTACCTTAAAGATTATGCAAACGTGCCAGTGATTTCATTAGGTGATTTAGAAAATGACAAAACTAATCAAGGCTTAACGCCAGAACAAATCACGCTATTAGGCCAATATTATAACAATGCTGGTCGTAGCAATTACGCAAATATGATGACTTATATTAGCCAGAGAATATTAGCCAACAACAAAGCAGTAACGATTGAAAAGCCTATCATCATGCCAACAACCGGACTTTATCATGATGAATATGCAAGCAAACTTACCAAAGATGAAAAAGCATTTTTCACTTGGTTAGCCCCAAAGAAAAATACGCTAGTCATTGCCATAGGTATTCATCGCAGTGTTGTTGATTATGAGCAACAGCAAGTGGTTAATGCTCTCATTCAAGGTTTAGAAAAAAAAGGCGCAAAAGCCTTCGCTTTTTATTTTGATGATGTCGCCAAAGATGACTACTCTTACACAGATTTATTGATGGATGAACAGGGCAATAGCCGAGTAAATTTATTGATCAATTACCGTTCATTACACTATGTTGAAAAACGCCGGGTTGAGTTTGAAAACATAGGCGTGCCTGTTTTGCATGCCCTTAACTATACCGAAGGGGATGAAGAAGCGTTTGCACAAGATCACGCCGGTATTTCGCCATCATTAACGCCGTTTTTCTTAGTCATGCCTGAGGATACCGGCAGTACAGACCCAACCATTATTGCCGCTAAAAAAGACGGTACTAAAGTGGTGATGAAAGCACAATTAAATGCCCTAGTAGAGCGCGCCTTCAATCATGCAAGTTTAGCTATAACCCCTAACGAAAACAAAAAAGTCGCTGCCTTTATTTGGAATTATCCTCCCGGTGAAAAAAACATCGGTGCCGCTTTTTTAGACGTGCCCTCCTCCATAGAGCAAATAACAAAAGCGATGCAAGCACAAGGCTATAATGTTGATGTTAAAAGCGCCGAGACCTTAATTGATGCCGCAGGAAAATTATTACGTCCCTTTTATCGCGGTGAAGATGTTAATAATTTGATTGCACAGGGTTTAGCCGACTACCTACCTTTGGCAACTTATAAAAAATGGTTTGAACAACTGCCTGCCTCGGTAAAAAAACCGATTAATGCACGGTGGGGCACGCCAGAAGAGAATACCTTGTTAACCGAGCACAATGGTGAGCTTGCTTTTGTTATTCCGCGTATGAATCTGGGTAACTTAATCGTGCTGCCCCAAGGCATGCGTGGTAAAGACGCTAAAGAACATGGCGCGCTATATCACAGTACTAAAACACCCATTAATCATGCCTATATGGCCTTTTACCTTTACGCCCGTGAAATCTTTAGCGCCAATGCTTTTATTCATTTAGGCACACACGGATCACAAGAATGGTTAACGGGTAAAGAACGGGGTTTATCCGTTTACGATGCGCCTAATTTAGCCATTGGCAACTTACCGGTATTTTATCCTTATATTATTGATAATGTTGGTGAAGCCATGCAAGCCAAACGCCGTGGTCGAGCCACTATGATCAGCCATTTAACACCTGGTTTTGCCAAAGCGGGTTTGTATGCTGAGGTAGCAAAGCTCAATGAATTAATCAGTAATTATATGATGCTTGAGCAAGGGCAAACCAAACAAAATACTCAAACCAACATCATTGCTTTAGCAGAGCAGTTAAATATTTTAACCGACTTAAAGCTGAATAAAGAAGCGGTGACAACAAACTTCGCCATTGATGTTATTGCCATTCAAGATCACCTCAACGAACTGGCGCAGCAAAGTCAGCCCTTAGGTGTACACACTTTTGGTTTATTGCCTGAAACAACGCACCTATACACCACTATTTTACAAATGTTAGGGGATGAATTTACTGAGCGTGCCGACCAGTATGAGCAAAAACACGGTTTATCGTTACCTGAGCATTTACAGAAAGATCACCGTGATGTACAAAACCTTAACGCTTTAGCGGGTTTTCAATTATTGAAAATATACCTTGCCGGTACTATTACTAATAAAACCTTGCCGGACTTGCCAGAAAAATTATCTCTAGACCTAATGCAAGCTAAAACGTATTGGCATAATTTTCAACACATTGCTGAAACGCAAAACCTACTGCGCGCGCTTGATGGCGAGTACATTAAGGTGAGTCATGGTGGTGACCCCATCAGAAACCCAGAGGTGGCCCCAACAGGGAGAAACTTAATTGGCTTTAATCCCGCCAAAGTCCCCAGCAAAGAAGCTTATCAAGCAGGTGTCACCTTAATGGAGCAAACCATAGCAGATTATGTGGCGAAACATGGCCGTTATCCTGAAAAGTTAGCTTTTTCACTGTGGTCGCTGGAAACCATGCGTCATCAAGGGGCATTAGAGGCGCAAATACTACATGCACTGGGCTTAAAACCTAAATGGAACCAGCAAGGCAATGTTGTTGGCACTGAAGTCATCGAATATAAAACGCTTGGCCGGCCAAGGATTGATGTCACCATTACCGCCACAGGTCTTTATCGCGATGCTTTTCCTAACGTCATGTTATGGCTAGCAAAAGCCATCGATAAAATTGCCAAAATGAAAGAAGAAAATAATTTTGTCTACCGCCATACTAATGCCCTTAAAGCAGAATTATTAGCCACAGGTAAATCAGTTGACGATGCCAATTACTTATCATCAATTCGTATTTTTTCCAATGAAACAGGTAACTATGGCACTGGCTTGGCTGGGGCAAGTTTAGCGTCTGACACTTGGGAAGATGATAGCAAATTGGCTAACTTATACTTAAGCCGTATGGGTTATGCCTTTGGTAGCGATGAAAAACGTTGGAGCGAAAACGTTGCTGACAGCAATTTGTATTCGAAAGTATTATCGGGCACCGATGCGGTTATTTTTTCCCGCTCCACCAACCTTTACGCCTTAATGACCAATGATGATCCTTTCCAATATTTTGGTGGTATTGGTTTAGCAGTACGCCATCTTGATGGTAAAACACCGGCAATGTATGTCTCAAATTTACGCCGTAAAGACAATGTTAAAGCCCAAACCATGGAGCATTTTTTGAACCAAGAAATGCGTAGTCGCTATTTTCATCCTCGTTGGATACAAGCTATGCAAAACGCAGGTTACGCTGGCGCAACCGTGATACTTGATCGCATGAATAATATGTGGGGCTGGGAAGTAATGACGCCTGAAGCGGTGCGTGATGATCAATGGCAAGAGTTTTTTGATGTTTACATTGAGGACAAGTATGATTTAAACATGCGGGAATTTTTTGAACAAAATAATGCCCACGCTTTAGCGCAAATTATTGAACGTATGCTTGAGGCCGAGCGTAAAGGTTATTGGCAAACCGATGATGAAACCATCAAAAAAATGGTACAAACTTACGCGGAACTTGCCAAAAAATTTGATGTGGTTACGGATAACCATAAATTTAATGAAAACCTGACCAAACAAGCAATAGGCTTTGGCTTATCGGCACTGTTATCCGACATGCAAAAACCTAGCGGGGAAACACCAGTCATACCTGAACAAGCAAAAACGAAGCAAGCTAAAACTGAACAAGTCAGCGGTCAAAAATTAACGCAACAAGATAATCAAGCGCAAGAAGTTGAGCAAGATGACACTTGGCTTTATCTACTGGTACTCATTTTTATCGCCGGTTTTGCCAGTAATTTTATTAAACAAAAAGCTAACACAACTAACGTTATTGCCTTGAAAAAAGCCGCTTAACGAACATAAAAGAGAATAGTCATGTTAAAACAAACATATTTATTGGGCTTAAAAATATTTACCACAGAGAAAGCCGAGGTGCTACGCACTGAACCGAAAATAATAAAGCCTCTGTGTCGGATCGAAGAGCCCTCTGTACTGCAGCGCAGCTCGGTGGTGAACAATGACGAAAAAACTAAAGAAACGCCCTTGTATTTTTCATTATTATTATTAACAATTATAAGCTTCAGTGCGCTATGGTCATTTAATAGCTTCGCCAGCGATGAGGTTAATGTTTATTCATACCGCCAACCCTTTTTAGTCAAACCTTTGTTTGAGCAATTTACTCAACAAACAGCCATTAAAGTCAATGTTATCTTTGCCAAAAAAGGCATGGCTGAACGATTAGCGCGGGAAGGAAAATATAGCCCTGCCGATGTGCTACTTACCACCGATATTAGCCGCCTAATTGAGCTGCAAGATAAAAAGCTTTTGCAAGCATTTGAGTCAGCTATCATCAAAAAGGCCGTACCCAGCCAATATAGAGCTCAAAACGAGCAATGGTTTGCACTAACCACCCGCGTTCGTAATATATATTCAGCGAAACGGTTAGGTGATATTGAATTAGATTACCTTGATTTAGCCGATGAAAAATACCGTGGACGTATTTGTACCCGTAGTGGCAAGCATCCTTATAATGTGGCTTTAGTTGCGGCTATAATCAGTGAATACGGTGAAAGTAAAACCCTTGCTTGGTTAAAAAAATTCAAGGCTAATTTAGCCCGTAAACCACAAGGTAATGATCGCTCGCAAGTACAGGCTATACACCAAAACTTATGCGATATCTCTTTAGGTAATAGCTATTATTTTGGTAAAATGCTTAAAGACGACAAGCAAAAAGTGTGGGCTGAGGGCGTGAATATTAATTTTCCTAATCAAGCTAACCGTGGCGCTCATGTTAATATATCAGGTATGGCTTTAGCTAAATATGCGCCAAACAAAGCCAATGCTCAAAAATTAATGGAGTTTTTAGTGTCAAAACCTGCGCAGCAGCTCTATGCTGAAATCAACATGGAATATCCTGTGCGCACCGACGTAAAACCATCAGCACTGGTGGCTTCATGGGGTAATTTTAAGGCGGACACTTTACCGTTAGAAACTATTGCTAAACATAGAAAAACAGCATTAAAATTACTCGATAAAGCCCAGTTTGACTTATAAAACCTTTAATTTATACAACCGTTAATTTGTGACATTTTGATAGCAAAAAAAAACAACACTCGCTGGCGACTACTTAGCTGGAGCATAGCATTATTACTGTCAATTCCAGTAGTAGTAATGCTTATTTCTGCCCTAACTTCTACCAGTGATTTATTTCTGCACCTTTGGCAGTCGGTATTACCCCATTATCTGCTAAATACTGTTTTGCTAGCCGTTTATGTAGTGTCATTAACCTTAGTTTTTGGTGTTATTAGCGCCGGCCTTATTGTGCATACCAATATCATGGGTAAAAAAATATTACGCTGGTTATTAATATTACCTTTGGCCATGCCTGCTTACATTGTTGCTTACCTTTATACCGACCTGTTCGATTATGCTGGCCCCGTGCAAAGAGCATTACGTAGCATGTTTAACTGGCAATCACCTCAAGACTATTGGTTTTTTGATATTAGAAGCTTATTTGGTGCGGCCTGTGTTATTTCACTGGTTTTATTCCCTTATGTCTATTTATTAACTCGCACGGCTTTTGAGCAGCAAAACCAAAACTTGCTGCGTGCCGGGCGTTTACTGGGTTTATCACCAAAACAAAACTTTATTAAGCTTATATTACCGCTTGCGCGCCCTGCGCTTGGCATTTCGGCTAGTTTGGTATTAATGGAAACTTTAGCTGATTTTGCCACGGTACAATACTTTGCCGTAAACACCTTAACCACAGCAATTTATGACACTTGGTTAGGCTATGGCGATTTACCCAGCGCCAACGCACTAGCAAGCGTATTGATGCTATTTATCTTTGCGGTGGTGTTTGTTGAACAAAAAGCAAGAGCGGCGCAAAGCCAACAGAAAAGCATGATCAATAACCAGCAGCAAGTGATAATATTATCGGCTGGCCAGCAATTTTCAGCCAGCTGCTGCTGCTGGTTTTTAGCTATCGCTGGGTTTTTACTGCCCTTTAGTTTATTGCTTGTTATGGTATTTGAATACAGCACTAGTGCACAATTTTTCAGTTTGCTCGATAGCGCCTTAAATAGCCTTGAACTGGCACTCTATGTTGCCACCATTGCCGTGCTTATCGCGTTGGTGCTCGTCTTGTTCCAACGATTATCCCGCGATATAAGTAAAAATCTCCCTATACAAATATCTTCTTTTGGTTACGCTATACCGGGCACTGTACTTGCCATGGCGATGCTAGCCACATTTGGTCCCGTTGATCATAGTATTAACGATATCGCTATTTACTTACAGCTACCTGAACCGGGACTGATTTTATCTGGCACAATATTCGCTCTTGCTATTGCTTTAGTGACTCGTTTTGCTGCCATAGCCAATGGTGCCGTCAGTAGTGGTATGAAACAAATACCCGCCAATCTTGATTTAGCGCCAGCCAGTTTAGGGGTTAATTTAAAAACTAGCTTAGCAAAGGTACATCTACCTTTGCTAAAGTCGTCAATACTTGGGGCGTGGTTATTGGTTTTTGTTGAAACCATGAAAGAGTTACCCGCCGTATTACTATTACGACCGTTTAACTTTGAAACCTTAAGCACACAAGTGTACCAACTCATCTCAGATGAAATGCTTGAGCAAGGTGCTCTAGGCGCTATTCTTATCGTGCTGTTTGGTTTATTTCCCATTATATGGCTAAATTCAAGCAATGCGAAAACCGACAAAACAACGCACACATCCAGCATAGCTAACGCCTTTTCATCCAAAAAACGACCACAAAGGAATTAACATCTTGCCGCTCATTAGCCTCAATAATTTATCGGTAACCTTACAGAAAAATACTATTTTATCTGCCATTAATTTGACCTTAGCTGCTGGCGATATTTTAGGTTTAGTAGGGCCAAGCGGTTGCGGTAAAACCACCTTACTAAATACCATTGCAGGTTTCATTGCACAAAATCAAGGCAGCATTCAGCTGAATCACTTTGGCGAAAAACGCACCATTAACGCTGAGCACGGTATACCACCAGAGCAGCGTAATATTGGCATGATATTCCAAGACTACGCTTTATTTCCTCATCTCACCGTAGCAAAAAATATATGTTTTGGTATTGCTAAGCAAACTAACTCGGCACAAAAAGCGCAACTTAACACCTTACTAAAATTACTGAAACTTGATGATTTGGCTGACAGATATCCACATCAGCTCTCTGGTGGTCAACAACAACGCGTTGCTATTGCCAGAGCATTAGCACCTAAGCCTGCACTATTATTACTAGACGAGCCCTTTTCTAATATTGATGCCCGCTTACGCAATGATTTAATGATAGAGCTACGTTCGTTATTAAAAACACTTAAGATAACCGCTATCTTTGTCACCCATAACAAAAATGAAGTATTCAGTTTTGGCGATAAAATTGCCGTTATGGCCGAAGGAAAGATACTGCAAACAGGCGTACCCGCAGAGGTTTGCCAGCAACCAAACTGTTGGCAAGTAGCTGATTTTTTACAATTAGGCGCTTGGTTACCTATTACGGCCTTATCCGAAGAAGCCTTATCAGAAGAAGGCTTAGTTATTAGTGACTTCTCTGAGCATAGGCAGACAACGGTTAGCAGCTACCACAGTGCGCTTGGGCCGATAAAAAACACTTTAACTTCACCCAAAGTGCTCTCGGGAAATAAACTCGTTTTACTCGTTAAGCCACAGCATATATCACTGCGCAGTCAGGGTGAGAAAAACGCTCGAGTTGAGCACGTCGCTATCACTGAGCAAGGTTATCATTACCAACTGAGTAGCCTAGAGACTAAAAACGAATTAGCTTTCAGCACATTGAGCTTTTACAGCGATGAATTATTAAGCTTAGGAGAAAATATATCTATCACGGTTGAGCCAACGCCTTTGCTTATATTTAATCAAGAATAGCCGCTGTTTAGCACATATTCCTAAAGCTATGTTCTAATAAAGGGGTCAAATTCTTTCCCTAGCGCTTGTGCTCGTTGAAAGGCAGGCCGTTGTTTTAATCGCGCTAAATAGTCAGCCACTGGCGGACTAAAGTGCTGTTCTAGTTTTAGCAAGGTAGCTAAGTGTAAAGAGAAGCCAATGGCAATATCAGCCATAGTAAAACGGTCTGCACATAAATAATCATGAGTGCTTAAATGTTCATTCAGGCGTGTTAAACGCGCAGCAAACCATTTTTCATAGTCATCCGCCGTTTGTCCTTGTTGACAGTCTGGTGCCGAGAATTCACGATAACGTAACACTAACGTTTGCGGAAAGGTCAGGGTGGCATCACTGTGATAGAGCCAGTTCAGATAATTACCATAATCAGCTTCAGTGACAGAGAGCGCTAGAGCTGGCACTGCATTGTCATCTTGATGCTTTTCTCCAAGGTACTTTTCACCAAGATAGTGGCAAATAGCCACCGATTCAGTCATCTGAATATCACCATCAACGAAATAAGGCACGGTACCAAGACTGTTTAATTCTTTATAACTGTCCACCGTATAGCGCGGTGGAAAAGGCATGGTTTCTAATGTGTAGTTTATGCCTAACTCTTCCATTGCCCACAGCACTCGCAAAGAGCGGCTATTGTAGCAATGCCATAATTTGGGTTGCTGTTGGCTATTTTCTTGCGTTTTTATCGACATTCGTTACTTCGCTATAAATATTTAAGCCAAATTGATTCGGGATGCATCCCCTTAAAGCCGCGATACCATACACAAAAAGCAGAGAGTACTTGAAAAGTTAACCGGTCGCCAAAAATGGAGAATTAAATATGTTCAGCTTAAAAGCATTATTACAGAGTTCTCCGAGGTGTTACACACTACACCGAGAATCATATAGCCTCTGTGTAGGCTCGAAGAGCCCTCTTTAAAGCATCGCGGCTCGGTGGTGCATAATGGCTCTATTTATTAATCTGCTTTGTTCCACAATTTCTGATTTTCTTTCACTGAAAAAAATTCATTGGCATGCCAACAACGAGGTAGCAAATCTAATGCCTGTCGTTCTTGATAATTTGACGACAAGAGTTCAAAGATTTCATTGAGACGCTCTTTACTCAAACTCGCCACTTTTTTAGCCATCTGTGGAAAATATAAATTATTTTTTTTCTTTACTTCAATATTATGACCGTAACCAATAAAGGTTAATTTTCTCGTGGCTATGCGGCATAATGGCTGCTCAGGTACTGGCGGATAAAGCCGATTTACAATAGCATACTCGTAACAGTCGCCCTGTTGCCCCATTTCATCTTCGGGCATATAAATAATCCCATAACCTTGGGGAAACAGACCAGTAATTTGATAAAGTGCATCAACCACTTTTTGACTACAGGCACCTAGTTCAGCATTTTTATTAACCACTTGAAAGACCTTAGGCAATACTTTGTAGTTATAACTTTCTTTGGTAGAAAAAATAATTGAGGTGTAAATTTGTGGTACTTTTAATAAGTTACCTAACCCTTGTTTAGGCTTGAAACTAGATTTAAGCAGAAGTTGCATAAATTGGCGCTTGGCTTGTTCGTCAATATTAAACTGAGTTCGCTCTTCCTTTGAATTGCCAACGTAACTGGCAACACCTAAGCCTTCACTCATATAGTTTAAAGTGTGCTTATAGTTTAATTGTAAAAGCTTTTTTCTTTGCTCAACATCAAGGGCTCTGTGGGGATCTAGTTTTTTGTCGGCGCCAAGTAAAATAGCCTGAGCTTGACTATGATAATTACCAATATCTTGTAACAATGCCGCCATTAATAAAGGAATTTTAATTTGTTCAATGAAGCGCTGTTTAGCCACAAGGTCAAAATCGGCATAAGCACTATCAGGAAATTCATTGATAATGCGAGCAATATTATTATCGCTAGCTTCATGACTTGATAACGACTTGTCTAATATCAGCCTATCTAATAAACGCACACTTAGTATCGCTTTATATAAACTTTTACATTGCTCATTATTAGCCGCGACCCTTTTACCTTCCGTCGGGCTAGCAAGTTGAATTGTGCCTAAAAGTTGGGCTGATTTTCGATTAGTTTCCTCAAAATCTTCCCCTTCGGTAAGCTCAATGATTTCCAAACAAATACTGAGTAAATGGTTTGTGCGCTCTACTTGCTCTAAGTTATGCAGGGTAGCTTGGCTTTCACTTTGTTGCTCATCATTGCCAGTGAATGTTTGGTTATCGAAATAATTAATGGCGCGATCAAGCATAGAGTCTTTAAGACTGCTGCGGCCATAAATTTTAGCCAGCAATACTTGAACTTGACGGGTAAAGTGAGTTTGATGAAAAGAGCTTTTGGCCATTACTTCAAAATAAATACTTAAAAATAAAAGCCAATAATGCTAGAAAAACCAAAACTAAGCAACAGAAAGATAAAGTTAAAAAGGAGGTATAAATTCATAACATACTTAAATATTTAGTATTTATTTAGCTTAGAAATATTTACCACTGAGAGCACCGAGACTAACAAAGGTAACAAAGTCTCTGTGTAGGCTCGAAGAACCCTCGTGAAGCATAGCGACTCGGTAGTGAACAGTGACAATATCTCAGCTAATTTATGCCCTTTATTTTTACTTGTTGTTGTTTATGAGCTAATTGCTGACAAATATTGACTAAATCTGAATGTAAACCACCGGCAGTAACATCTCGTCCTGCGCCCGGGCCACGTATAATTAATGGATTTTCTTGATACCAATGACTACTGATTTGAAATATATTGTCACAAGGCGTTAAGTTGGCAAAAGCATGAGTATTGGCTAATACCTCTAAACTCACTTTCGCCGCAATAGTGCCGTTATCATTAACCGTTAAGCTGGCAACATAACGAATACAAGATGCTTTACTGTTGGCATCAGTTAATGCCTCAGCAAAAAAGTCGTCTAATTCATTGGCACGCGCTAAAAATTCGGCGCTGCTTAGCTTTTGTAATGCCTGTGGCACTAAATTGCTACAATCAATATCATCAAGTGATAATTCAAAGCCTGCCATGCGCGCTAAAATAAGTAATTTACGCTGCACATCACGACCCGATAAATCTTCACGTGGATCGGGCTCTGTTATGCCCTGCTTTAGCGCATCCAACAATAGAGTAGAAAAAGCGGTTGAGCCATCATACGTTTCAAAAAGCCATGATAGCGTGCCTGAAAAGATACCGGCAATGGCGGTAATTTTATCACCACTATTATTGAGATCATTAATGGCATAATTTATCGGTAAACCGGCACCAACCGTGGTGTTGCCTAACCATATACTATTGTTTTTATCGGCGCTATTAACTAACTGATTATACTGTGGCGTTCTCGATGATGCCGCCCATTTATTAGCGCCAATAACATGAATACCTTGCGCAAAAAAATCTTGGTATAACAAACTAAAGTCTTCACTGGGTGTGATATCAACCACAATTAATTCATCATAAGGATGATGGGTTAACCAAGACAATAGCTGTTGATGATCATAATTTTGTCCGTCATTTTTAAATAAGGCTAGTGCTTGATTGACGTCAATACCATCGTTATTAATCAAGGCTTTTTTAGACGATAACAAGCCAACTAAATGAATATTTTCTAAGGCATAAATGCGATTTAATTGCGCAGGTAACAAGGTTAAAAATCGTTCGCCAATATTGCCTAAGCCCGCAACCACTAAGCCAATATGACGAGCATCTTTGGTCATATCATGATGAACATTATTTAATAGTTCGGTGCTACAAAAATCAGCTAATATGGCAATAATACTGTGACTATTTTCACTCGTAGTAAAACATATCGGTTGCGCACTTTTTAATGAGCGCTTAAATCGAGCTTTTATATCGCCGCGCTGCGCTACCTTATGACCCACGGTTGCGATAATGGCAACGTTATGGAATTTTACTTGCGTATGCTGGCCTGCTAAATATTGGCTCAACGCTTTTTGCTGATCTTGACGGATAACTAACTGCATTAGTTTTTCATCAACACATAAAGGAGAAAATTTTTGCTGTATTTTTAACAGTAACTCACCGGAAAAACTTTTCGATTGCGCTAATAACAGATCATTTAAATAAGTGACCGACAGCTCTTGTTTAGCAATTTGGCCAAACTTACCAATTTCAGTCCCTGTTACTTGCGCATCAAAACTGCTGGCAACATGTAAGTGACAATGGTGATCTAAGCTTTCATTAACCAGCGGCGTCAGTGTTTTTGCATGCAGCACAGGGTTGCCCAAACGCCCTAACTCTTTAGCGACGCCATTAGGTAAACGGTGCAATTTGCGAGCACTAGGTACCACTCGAGGATCGGCGCTATAAATACCGTCAACATCGGTCCACAAGGTTACATTCAAGGCACCGACAAGGGCTGCCATTATCGTGGCAGAATAATCACTACCATTACGACCTAACGTGCAAGTACCACCTTGCGCGTTTTGGCAAATATAACCAGTGATCACCGCTAGTTTACCAAATTGGCGACGTTGTTTTAGTTTTGCAGCACTAAGCGGCTGATCAACATTACAGTTTTGTTCATTATCAATAACCAAAAAATCACGAGAGTCGACACTGTTACTAGGACAAACTTTTTCATTTAATAGTGCTGATAATAAACGTGCTGACCAAATTTCACCAAAGCCTAAAATATCATTGTGATGACTAATTAAATCGCCCGTCAGCCAAGTGTTTAACTGTTTAAAATCACGCGCTAACGCCGTGGCTAATTGCTTAGCGTAACTCGGTTTTAATAAACCAGTAAATAACGCCGTTTGCGACGCTGCTAATTCGGTCAGTGCTTGTGATAATGACTGCTCTCGTTCCTCAGAGGCATCAGATTGTGCATCGCGAGCGAGCGAGTAAAGTGCAAATAACTGATCGGTGGTTTTACCATTAGCCGAAACGACAACAATGTCGTTTAATTGGCAATTTTGTTGAATAATATCAACAACACGAGCAATACATTCAGGGGTTGCTAACGAGCTACCACCAAATTTATGTATATGAATAGCGTGTTTAGCCAGCTGGTTTTTAGCTTGCTCATCATCGCTTAATTCTAATTGCCAATCATTCTTTTGTGTTACCGCTTGCGTCATTTTATTCTCAATATGCTCTAGCTATTGTTGGCTTTGTGCTAAACCATGGGCTAAATCAGCTAAAATATCATTTATATCTTCAAGGCCAACTGAAATTCTCACCAATGAGTCCGTAATGCCCGCGGCAAGGCGTGCCTCTTCATCCATACCCGCGTGCGTCATCGTTGGCGGATGGTTAATTAAGCTTTCTACGCCACCTAAAGATTGTGCTAACGTGAATAACTCTATATTGGCAAACAATTTTTTCACCGCAGCAACACCACCTTTAACATCAAAACTTAACATAGCACCAAAGCCTGCTTGCTGCTTTTTAGCAATGTCGTGACCGGGATGATCTTCAAATCCGGGGTAATAAACGGTGTCAATAGCGGGATGATTTTTTAAAAATTCGGCCACTTGCACGGCATTTTCTTGATGCTGTTTGATACGAATAGGCAAGGTTTTTAAACCGCGTAGAGCCAAAAAACTGTCAAATGCGCTACCGGTAATACCAATACAATTTGCCCACCATGCTAACTCTTCTCCCAACGCTTGCTCTTTAGTCACTAGCACACCGCCAACCACATCGCTGTGACCGTTAATATATTTAGTAGTAGAATGAAAAACAATATCCGCGCCCAGTGTTAATGGTTGCTGTAAGGCTGGCGATAAAAAGGTGTTATCTACCGCAACTAAGGCACCAACCTCATGACACGCTTTACTCACCACTTCAATATCAACCAAGCGTAACAATGGGTTACTTGGGCTTTCTAATAATACTAACTTAGGTTTTTTCGCTAATGCATCTGCGAGTGCCGATTGATCATTTTGATCGACAACAATTAGCTTAAATTGACCACGTTTAGCTAAATGAGTAAATAAACGAAAGCTGCCACCGTAACAATCATGGGGAATAACCACTAAATCATCCGTTGCTAACAACTGACAGATTAAATGCACCGCTGACATACCTGTGCTAGTTACAATGCCAACACTGCCTTGCTCTAAATTAGCAATAGTTTTCGCAAAGGTAGCTCTCGTTGGATTACCCGTGCGCGAGTAGTCAAACTGGCGCTTTTCATTAAAAGCTTTTAATGAGTAAGTGCTTGATAAATGGATAGGTGCAACCACAGCGCCATGATGCTGATCGGTATTAATGCCAGCTCTCACCGCTGATGTGGTGATATTTTTTATGTTAGCGTTCGACATTTTTATTCCTCATACTCATTAAAAGCACTGTTTAAATTCATTTGGATGTTTGGACGTCTATAACTCTAAACGCTTTAAATATTTAGGTCAAGATATTTTAGACATCTAAACTTCTACTTGACTGAATTGCAGCATCCAGTAAAATCTATCTTAAATAGCCATGATACTTCAAAATGCGAGTTTCCGTAGATAGCATGGATATAACTATATTAATTAGTACATTATTTTGTACGCGACAACTATTAAACAGAGGAATTTACATGGCTCAGTGGAATGACGAGTATCTTAATCCCTATGCCGCGCATGGAAAAAAGAGCGAACAAGTAAAAAAAATTACCGTCTCAATCCCTTTGCGCGTATTAAAAGTATTAACCGATGAACGCACTAGACGACAAGTCAATAACTTACGTCATGCCACTAATAGTGAATTATTATGTGAAGCATTTTTACATGCTTTTACCGGTCAGCCTTTGCCTGATGACGAAGATTTAGCTAAAGATAATGATGAAAAACTGCCCGCCAGTGTTCGCCGTATTTTAGAAGAAAAAGGCATTACTGATTTTAGCGCTTATGAAGTAGATGAAGAATAACCTTATCGACAAACTCTAGATAGGCAGAAAAATTAAGAATAAAGCCGTTAACATGATATGTTAACGGCTTTATTTTTTACTGGTTATTCAGCTTTAAACTGTATGGTTCCCTCACTTCAAAAGAGCAAAGGAAAAAGCACGGAGTTGATGACTATCATTACTCCGTACATCCTTGTACTACGCCCTACGGGCCAACATTATGTTGTTCAAATTCTTTCCAGAAGAATTTGTGAGTACTTTTGACGCCTAAATTGGGCTCTACAGCGATAAGATGAAGCTACAAGTGATATGGTTTACTTAAACGGTGTACTGACTCAATAAAGTGACCTGCATGCTCAGGGTTCACGTCAGGATGAATACCATGGCCTAAGTTAAAGACATGGCCTGTGCCGCCTTTACCGAACCCTGCCAAAATTTTACTCACTTCTTGCTCAATACGCGGTAATGGTGCGTATAACATTGAAGGGTCCATATTACCTTGTAACGCCACTTTATCACCTACGCGGGCTTTGGCATTTTCAATATCAATAGTCCAATCAAGGCCAACGGCATCACAGCCTGTCGCCACGATATCCTCTAACCACATACCACCATTTTTGGTGAATAGCGTTACCGGCACTTGGCGGCCATCAGCATGACGAGTTAAGCCATCAACTATTTTTGCCATATACTGCAAAGAAAAATCTTTATAATCACGCGGAGATAAAACCCCACCCCAAGTATCAAAGACCATGACCGACTGTGCGCCAGCAGCAATTTGACCATTAAGGTAAGTAATCACTGAGTCAGCTAACTTATCAAGCAATAAGTGCAAGCTTTGTGGGTCGCTAAACATCATTTTTTTAATTTTTGTAAAAGCCTTAGAGCTGCCGCCTTCAATCATATAAGTAGCGAGTGTCCACGGGCTGCCTGAAAAACCAATCAGCGGTACCGAGCCATTAAGCTCTTTGCGAATAGTACGCACGGCATTCATAACATAGCCAAGTTCATCTTCGGGATCGGGAATGCCAATTTTTTCAATATCCGCTTTACAGGTAATAGGGTTGGTAAACTTAGGCCCTTCTCCTGTTTCAAAATACAAACCTAAACCCATGGCATCTGGAATGGTTAAAATATCACTAAACAATATAGCAGCATCTAATTCAAAACGGCGTAAAGGCTGAATAGTCACTTCACAAGCAAATTCAGCATTACGACATAATGACATAAAATCACCCGCGGTTGCTCTTAACTCACGATATTCAGGTAAGTAGCGGCCAGCTTGGCGCATCATCCATACTGGCGTGTAATCTACGGGTTGTTTCAATAATGCCCGTAAATAATTGTCATTTTTTAATTCAGTCACCAATAAATCCTCTCATTTATTCATTGTCTGCTTGCTCATCGTTATAATCATTTTAATAACGAGCAATTTATGGCGCGTATTCTACCACTGGCAGTATTTTGAATCTATGCGCCAAATCAATTCCTTTTCGGCTATTGAGCATAGCAAGCAATTTTTAACCGCAACACAAAAAAATATTTCTGCTTTGTTACATTTTATTAGAAATTATCAATTCGCCGACAATCAGTTACTTAGCGGTATAACGAACAAATTAAGCCTTGATACGAAGAAAATCGTCGAGTTTATGCTCTATTAAAGTTGTTGCAGCGATGAAAATGCTTTGCTATAAAATAGCTGCACTAGCAAAGAAGCACTGATTAATAATAAAAATACTTCTAAATACAACTAATAAGAATCTTGATTAACAAGACCATAAAGCGAGCATTTCAAGCCTTTCTCTTTGAGAAAGGCTTTTTTATTTCTAAGTGTCGATAAAATAATGACTATGACTAATGAATGTTGTTTGTTTTAGGTAAATGATGCAAATCAGCATCATACAATTTAACGCAGTTGCGGCCATTTTCTTTGGCATAATAAAGTGCTTGATCAACCAGTGAAATAAACTGCTGCCAATCAATATCTTCACCTTGAATAGTTGCCACCCCAAAACTTGCCGTAACAGCAAGCTCAGCACCATCTTCGAGGCAAAATACTGGCTGCGCTATGGTATTTCTTAACTTTTCAGCAATAATCATGGCTGTGCTAGTATCCGTGTCTGGTAACAATAAAGTAAATTCTTCACCACCATAACGCGATAAAATATCATATTGGCGCAAACTATTTTTTAACCGTAAACTAAACTCTTGTAGCACTTTATCACCGACTTGGTGGCCATATTGATCATTAACCTGCTTAAAAAAATCAATATCCATAAGGATCATTGAAATAGGGGTTTGTTCACGTTGGGCACGCAAAACACTTTTATTGGCAAACTCATCAAAAGCACGACGGTTATAAACATCGGTCAGGGAATCAATGGTCGCTTGAATAGCCAGCTTATTGGCTAACTGCTGACTGGCACTGATAGTTAATGAAAAACAACTACTTATAGTGACAAGCTGTAAAGCAATTAATGAAATGGCATGTATGGTGCCGCCACTCATAACGTCATTTAATTCAGCTTCATTAAAGGTGAAATAAATACGTAATAAAAAAATAACTGCACAATAGATAAATGAAAAACCAAGAAAACGAGTGAAAGTTAAAATAGCCCGCTCTCGGTTGACTAATACTTTATAACCCGCAAAAAATGAAAAACAGGCGATGACCACACTAATAATAATAATTCGAGCGTTAACGCTGTTTTGAAAATAGGTAAAATAAACAAAAGCGACACTCATCACACCGAGCAAAACAATAGATACTTTCTCAAAGATTTGTATTTCATCTTTCAAAAATTTCAAAATACCCAGAATTAACAAACTAAAGCCAGCGACAATAGTTAAGTTCGCCACCACAATAGATAAGAAATCGAAAAGATATTGACGAAAGGCCAGTAAAATAAAACCAAAGGAAAAAAGCAAGTAACTATAACCTAAGGCTCTAAATCCCTGAAAAGAAGAATGTATACGAGCAAAAACTAACGAGCCTACACCAAGAAACAAACCTAATAAAAGGCTCATTAAGGCTAAGGTTTTCATGTCTAATCCTTCCATCTTCACATCAAGGCTTTTAACACAACATCAATTAACTATAGCTCAATTTTCATACAAACTATGCTCTATTCTATAATCGCTACTAAAGTGATCATTAATTATTTGCTAATCAGGCACTAACCGTATAAATTCCCCTTAACTACAGACTTCAGAGAACACCTAATGAACAAGCCACAACGAGATATCACGTTACGATTTTTAGCCGAACCCCAAGATGTAAATTTTGGCGGTAAAGTGCATGGTGGCGCAGTGATGAAATGGATAGATTTAGCCGCCTATGCTTGTGCTGCGGGTTGGAGTGGACGTTACTGCGTAACGGCTTATGCTGGCGGTATTCGTTTTGTTGCGCCAATACATGTTGGCAGCTTAGTTGAGGTGGAAGCAAAAGTTATTTATACCGGCAAATCATCAATGCACATTGCCCTAGAAGTAAATGCTTGTGATCCTAAGTCGCTGAACCGTCGTTTAACAACCCACTGTATTGTTATTATGGTGGCTGTTGATCAAAATGGTCAATCAGAGCAAATTTCACAGTGGGTGCCTGAAACTGAGGCCGACAAAAAACAGCATGACACCGCGGTTAAATTAATGGAAATGCGCAAGCAAATTGGCGAAGAAATGCAAATATTTGTTGAATAAGGCCAAAGTAATGAAAACGCGTTTTTTGTTGATAGCCATACTCACCAGCTTTTTATTGATGAGTCCATCAAGTTTTGCTTTAGGAAAACTTGGCCACCAACTTGTCTGTCAGTTAGCGTTTGAGCATTTAATTGCTTCAAAACAGGAAAAATTAAATCGTTTATTGGCATTAATTCCAGTAAAGCATCAAGACTTAATTAATCATTATAATTACAAAAAGCAAGGTAGCACCATCTCTTTTGCTAGTGCCTGTACATGGGCTGATGCGATTAAACGCGTTGAAGAATTTAAAAAATATAGTCGTTGGCATTATATCAATGTACCTAGAAACCGAACCAATATTGAACCTAATGCTTGTCACAAAGATTGCTTACCGCAAGCTATTTTGCGACATCAACAGCAATTAAGCCAAAATGCAGGTAAAACTACTTGGCAGCAAACACAGGCTTTACTCTTTTTAGGCCACTGGCTGGGTGACATTCATCAACCCTTACATGTTAGTTTCGCCAGTGATTTAGGTGGCAACCAAGTAGAACTTAGTCATTTAGCAACAAAATGCAGTAATTTACATTGGTATTGGGATGACTGCATTTTATATAAAGGCAAACAGAGTAAAAGTAAATGGCGGCAATTATTAACAGCACAATGGCAGCAAGATTCAACACCCAATTGGCAAGCCAAGCAAGTATGGCAATGGGCAGATGAATCTTTTCAGTTAGTAAAAGCGCCAAGTTTTCAGTATTGCCAACTAGATAGCCAAATAAATAACCAAGGCAGCTGTCAGGCACTAGAGCAAAAAGTAAACTTGCCTGATGATTATATGCAACAATATCAGCCGGTGATGGCGCAGCGATTGTTATTAGCCGCACAGCGGTTAACTAAAGTATTAACCGCCAGTTTATAATAGGGAGTTTGAGTAGCCGAGGCTAAAGCTTATTTTTAGCCTCTATCCATTGCGCCATATATTTAGTACTTTTATGGTGGTGATGATTAAGCATGGCGCCAATGAAGTTTTGTTGTCTGTGCAACAACAACCCTGTTGATACTTCTGCTAAACGACTCGCTAACAAAGCAAAGTGTTTATTTTTATCAAACAACAACGCGGCATTTTTAGGCGCTAAAGCACTGAATTGTTGCCAAGTATCCGCCTCTTGATAGAGCCTCACTGCGGCATCGGCAAGTGCTTGGCTATCATTAGCAACCATACCAGGCCAGCCTAAATCAGACTCCATACCTTCGATACCAATATCAGTGGTTACTGAGGGCGTGGCGCACAACATAGCTTCGGCTAGCTTTCCTTTAATACCAGCACCAAAGCGTAATGGTGCTAAACATACCCGTGCTGATTGCATAGCAAGCTTGGCATCATCAATCCAACCCTTAACCAAAAAGCCTGATTTTTCATCATGTAAGGCCGTTGCTTTCGGCGGCGGGTAAGCGCCATAAATATGCAACTGTGCTTGCGGTAATTGTGCACGAATTAGTGGCCAAACTTGCTGTTTTAGCCATAAAACGGCATCCCAGTTTGGCGCATGACGAAAATTACCAATAGAGATAAAATCATGCCGTTCGGCAAAGCTGGGGGTATTCATTGAAAAATCCGCTGGCGAATAGAGTAGTGGGCAATAATGCAGCAAATTAGCATCGACTTTGAAAAGTGTTGCCAATAGCGTTATTTCTTTAGGAGAGATCATCAAAGATAGATCACAACGCAAAATGGCCGCCACTTCCCGTTGCGCTAACTCTGAGCTGAGTAAATCAGCTTCCGTCATTGCTCGCTGCTGTTTGAAAGCCTCATGACGAGCATGACGTAAACAAAATAAATCCTCGGTGTCTAATATTTTCAACGCTTGCGGACACTGCTCGCTAATGCGCCAGCCAAATTGTTCTTCCATCATAAAGCGGTCAAACATCACCACGTCGGGTTGAAGTTGTTTAGCAAAGTCATCGAAGCTTGAGCAATTAAGTTTAATATCAACACAATTTACCTGAAAATCATTCAGCTCAACCATGTGCTCCGTGCGTTGTGCCGGGCTAGTAAAAGTAATTTGATAATTTTGCTGTTGGAAAAAATTGATCAACTGCATCATGCGACTACCCGCCGCAGATGAATTAGGCTCAGGCCAAACATAGCCAATAATTAGAAGTTTTTTCATGCTCAGAGTGTACCCTAAATACCACTAACAAGTGCAGTCACTTAGAATATATCCTTAATTAAATCATACAATTTTCGTAGCTAGTCACCACCGAACCTCGGTGTTCTCTGTGGTAAATGTTTTTAAGGGCTATAAATAAAAAACCACCAGAGATAGGTCTCTGATGGTTTTATTGAGTATACAAAAATAATATTTTTTAAAGACGCTCTAAAGGACGAGCAATATTACTTTTCAGCGTTTGGCTGGTCGCCTACTTGTGGTGCTGGCTCTTGCTTTTGAATTTCTAATAATTCAATTTCAAACTCTAACACTGAGTTACCCGGAATGCGTGGTGGATTACCATTTGGGCCGTAAGCTAAATCTGAAGGAATAGTGAATTTAAACTTTGAACCTACCGACATTAGCTGTACGCCTTCTGTCCAACCTTTAATAACACGGTTAAGTGGGAATACCGCTGGCTCACCACGATCATACGAGCTATCAAAAGTATCGCCATTTAAGAAAGTACCTTTATAGTGTACTTTTACCGTATCAGTTGCTGCAGGCTTTTCACCTTCACCAGCAGCAAGTACTACATATTGAATACCTGATTCAGTAATAGTTACGCCTTCTTTTTTAGCATTATCTGCTAAGAATTTTTGACCTACCGCTAAACTTGCTTCCGATTCTTTAACAGACATTTCTTGCTGCTTGGTTTTCATGGTTTCTTCTAAATTCATTAATAACGCTTGAATTTCTTCTTTTTCAATCGTTGCTTGTTCATTAATGCTATCAACAAAACCACGGATAATTAATTCTTTCTCTAACACAACCCCTAGTTTTTCTTGCTCAACTAAGTTGCGTTGCATATTCGTGCCAATGTACGCACCTAAGCCGTAAGCTTGCTTTTGCGTTTCAGTTTCTAATACTGGCGCTTTGTTTTCTGTACTAAGTGCGTCTTCTTTTGCGCCTTCTTGACAAGCAGCAACACTAAGTAAAGCCACAGCCACTAATGTGGGTTTAAAAAATTTCATTTATATCTCCGTTAACAAATCACAATTGGAGAATCCCCCAATCCATAGCTTGAATTTCATTCAGTAAAAATATAACTAAACAAAACTAAAAAACGCCTTATACTAACTAGAAATGCCAAGATAAAAAAGTATTAATATGTTGCTTAATTATTCAAACCATAAAAAAAGCTTATTTGCCCCTTTAAAGTTAGCAATAACA
The DNA here is from genome assembly GCA_002162675.1 of Colwellia sp. 39_35_sub15_T18. Taxonomy (GTDB): domain Bacteria; phylum Pseudomonadota; class Gammaproteobacteria; order Enterobacterales; family Alteromonadaceae; genus Colwellia. Next base: position 101,917 of record MAAE01000028.1, read on the forward strand.
TGGCTGGTGCCTGCTTTATTTGTCATGGCTTGCACGCCTTCAACAGACAAACCATTACAGCGTTCTCAACATGCTATAGAAGGCAGTTATGCTGGCGATATATCAAATGATGGTAAATGGAGTGTTATCTCCTCTATTCACCATGGTATTAGCGTTTGGGATTTAGAAAAAAATGCCCTCGCCTATCAATGGGCTCAACAACAAAGCAGTAGCGACAATTTAGTATTAGCCATTGATATTAGCGATACTAACAGCCACACCCTAACCGCTAGCCGTGAAAACTTTGCCCTTTGGAATATGAAAACAGGCCAGTCAGAGGGCTATTGGAAAGTACGAGAGTCTAACATTCGCGATATTGCCGTTAGCAATAACGGTGATTACTTACTCATCGGCAAGAGCAATGGCACTGTGCTACATGTTTCAGTTGATAGTGGCAGACGTTTAGAATTTCTAGGCCATAAAGAGAAAATAAATACCGTCGATATGATGCCCAATGGCAGAGTTGCTATGTCGGGTGCTAATGACTTTATTGCCTACGTATGGGATACCGTATCAGGACAAGTAATTTATCAATTTAATCACACTAGCCGCGTATCTAAAGTAGCACTAGACCCACTGGGTCGTTATGCTTTCTCAGCAAACAGTATGAAATCAGCCCATATTTGGGATTTGAAAACAGGTAAATTGATAACAACGTTAAAAGGGACTAAACGTCACGAGGTATTTAGCTCTGTTCGTTTTTCTCCTGACGGAAAAACCTTAGTCACCGGCGCGGCAAGTAGCAAGGTCAGTGTTTGGGATATAACCACAGGAAAACGCACCGCCAGCTGGCATGTAACCCCAAAAGAAGCGAAAAGACCCACAGGTGCTGTTGTGTATAGCCTCGCATTTAGCGATAATAACACCCTGTTAACGATAAGTTCCTCGGGTTATGCCGAGTTATGGCAACTACCTAGTAAAGTAAATTAAATGTCTCAAAATAAGCAACAAGAAAAAACCATCTATATACTCGAAGAACGCATTAATGCGCTTGAATCTCGTAATCTTTTTCAAGATGATACTATTGAACAGCTCAGTGAAGAGCTAGCCGTGCACCAAGTACAACTTGCTGAGCTAAAAGAACAAATTCAATTAGTAGCTAATCGCTTAAAAGATGCTGGCAGCTTATCTTCAGATAAAGAAGAAATTGAACCACCGCCACCGCATTATTAAAGTCACTATAATAATTTATCAGTAAAGAAAACGTCTTCATTTAGCTTAAAATTCACTACCATAGAAAGAGCCGAGGTATTATGCACTACGCAGAGAATAACAACGTCTCAGTGTAGGCTCGAAGAGCCCTCGGAGAAGCATCGCTACTCGGTGGTGAATATTTACAAGTAAACAAGCGAATGTTCATTTGATAACCATAGTTTGAGTACAACTATCCATATTTTTTACTCAGCCATTATTCAGGTTTTATAAAGCTTTCTCCTTCAATTAAGCCTTTTTGGCTGAGAATGAACTCAGTCATAAATCGCACAAAGGTCTGTACTTTATTGTTTTTACGCATGTCTTGATGACTGAGTATCCATAAATCATACTTGCCTTCACTAATATAGGGAGGGATCCTGATCAAATCGGGATCAGAGTCCGCTCTAAAACAGGGCAAAATAGCAACTCCGAGTCCTTGCTTACAGGCTTCTACTTGTAGTTGGTTATTGGCGATTTTGTGTTTGGAGCTAAATCTTGGGTATTCCTTGGCAATCACGCCGATGGGTCGTCTTAATTTGTCAGTCCACCCCAACCAATTTTGTTTTTCCAGCCAACCTTCTTCTAATAATTTTGGTGCTAAATGTTTACTGATATAACAGGCTCTATGTAGCACTGCTAACTTGCGGCCAATAAGATATTCAGGCGGGTTTTTCACTATTCTAAACGCGACATCGGCTTCACGATTAGCCAAGTTAAGTTCTTTAATTGAATCAATGAGTTCAAGTTCTATACTAGGATATTTTTGGCAAAACATAGCAAAACCCGGTATCAGCAATCCAGTCGCTAATAGATCTGGCAAAGTGATGCGAATATCTCCTGACAACTCTTCGTTTTTTCCCAGCACTTTACGTTCAACTGAACTCAATCGTTCTTCTAAATGTGATGCCTCAGCGAATATTTCGTCTGCTAATTTCGTCTTAACATAGCCATTACTGGTGCGTTCAAAAAGACGTTGTCCTAGTGCTTGCTCAAAACTGTTGATTCTTCTTGATACCGTACTGTGGTTTACCGCTAATTTTTCCGCGGCGGCACGGATAGAGCCAGCGTGACATACGGCTAAAAAAAATTTTAAATCGTCCCAATTCAACATGAATTTTATCCAAGCAAAAAATTATTAAATAGCTTAACAAATTGCAGTGTTATTCGAGTGGTGCATTTATGCAACAAAAAGTTGCATATTTTGCTACTTACCTACTGCCCTTTGTCAGGGTAAATTCACCCAATCTAGAAAATACTTAATAAAGTAATGGTAAAATAAGTAATTAATAAAGGAAGTTAGCCATGAATTACACAACCACAGTTAAGTATAATATTAATGCTCCGTTAGACGTTGCATGGCAAACCCTGTCAGATTTTAATCATTAATAGGCCATTTATTATGGACAGCGTTTCACTATTTAAGGGTGAGTTTGCACTTAAAGATACTCCCAAAACGGTACTTGATGATGGCAGAACATGTGTGCCACAGCATTACTTGCATTACCGTCATACCCTGTTAAGTGTTGAAGAGCTTATATTAGAACTAGAGTATTCCGATCATTACCCCATTTTTGCATGCCAAGATGAGTCCGGAATCTACCTGCAAGTCGGTATTATTGGTGCAGATAACTACCCTAGTAATGCCGATTGCGACAACAGTAAAATAGTTTACGGCAGAAAATGGCGGGTAGAGCCGCAATTACCCACATCAGAAATTATTCAAACGGCATTTCTTGCCATAAAAAAAGCAAGAGAGCATGAGATCAGAGAAAAGCTGCGTTTAACAATCAATGGCAAAGTGACGACACCTTTTAACAACCATCAAGACATAAACATACTGAGTAACAGCTCATTATTGAATATCAGCGCTTCAGGTGAAGTTTCATGCGCTGAATTACAAAACCAATTCGATAATATCAGTTATGACCATGCAAGTTTTTTTGTTCATAACATTGAACAACGACGTGTAAACTATTGGTTAATAGAGCTTGAAATTGTAGTCAATGACAACTGTCAGCAAGCAGAAATGAATAATAACCAATTTATCATCCTCATGGTCAATAAACTCACCTTTAATGAGGTGCTTTATCAAACCATGGAGCAGTTGATCCAATTAAGTGATCGTCACGTTGATGAGAATTTTAAATTTTTAGGAGTGGCACGATTTAGTCGTGAACATTGCCTGCAAGCCATTGCTCAAACTTCAGCAAACACTCGGCTATTACATAAATCACTTTCCAAACTTGAATTTGAACAAAATTGGTTAAAATCAAACTATGAAACCGATCTAACGAGAGTGCCACATATAAAATCTAGTCCGCTCACCTCAAAAATTAGGGAGCAGCTAGCCTCATTTGGTGAAATAAAGGGCGTATTACCCAAGTATTAACGAATACTGGCTGGTTTGGCTAAACAACATCAATAGCTGATTAAATAACTTATGGCTTAAAAACGCCAATAACTTGTTCATGCTGACGAACCACTTCTGCGACTTGTGGCTCACTTTGAGTCATTTGCTCGCCACAACTCACGCAGGTCACTTTCTCGACGCCATCCTCTTTGGTTAATGCCATAGTGTCTTGCGCTTTGCATTTAGGGCATGTTGCCCCCGCAATAAATCTTTTTTTAACATTCTTTTTCACAACAGCTCTCTCAACAGGGAAAATATATTTGATTTACTCTATTTTACCTTGAACTCACCCCTAAGGAAAAGCGACAATAAGGTGCTAATTTTTTCAAACATCATTTTTAGGACATTTTCTTGATCACTGCAACCGATTTAAGCTTAGATAGGGGCGCAAAAAACCTTATTAAAGCTTCAAGCTTTACCATTCATCCAAACCATAAAGTAGGCTTAGTGGGCAGTAATGGTTGTGGCAAGTCTTCACTCTTTGCCGCTTTGTTAGGTGATTTATCGCCCGATGCCGGCGATTTAAGCATGCCAAGCAGTTGGGACATTGCCACGGTTAAGCAAGAAACCCCTTCGTTAACACAGTCAGCGCTTGATTATGTGATGGACGGCGATAAAGAATTTCGCCAACTTGAGCAACAACTTGAACAAGCTCGCAGCAAAGATGATGGTAATTTAGAAGCTATTTTAATTAACAAAATAGACGTTATTCACGGCTATAGCTTACCGGCTCGCGCGGGTGAATTACTCCATGGCCTAGGCTTTTTACAATCTCAGCTTGATAAGCCCGTGAAAGATTTTTCGGGTGGTTGGCGCATGCGCTTAAACTTAGCGCAAGCGCTAATAAGTCGTGCTGATTTATTACTACTCGATGAACCCACCAACCATTTAGATTTAGACGCGGTTATTTGGCTACAACGTTGGTTAAAACGTTTCACGGGTACTTTGGTGCTAATTTCTCATGACCGAGACTTTCTCGATACCGTGGTAGGTCAAATATTACATATTGAACACCAGCGTGCCAAACTCTACAGTGGTAATTATACTGCCTTTGAAAGACAACGAGCAGAGCACTTAGCTCAACAAGACGTGCAATATCAAAAGCAGAAAAAAGAAGCCGCCCATTTAACCGCTTTTGTTGATCGATTTCGCGCCAAAGCCAGCAAAGCCAAACAAGCCCAAAGTCGATTAAAGCGCTTAGAGAAATTACCCGACTTAGCACCTGCCCATGTTGACAGCCAGTTCACTTTTAGTTTTGAACAACCTGAAAGCCTGCCCTACCCACTATTGTCTTTAACAGAAAGTCAGTGTGGTTATGGCAGCGACACTATTATTCTTGAAGATGTTGGTTTAACACTCGTACCAGGTAGCCGAATCGGCTTACTAGGACGCAACGGCGCTGGTAAATCAACGTTAATCAAATCATTAGCCGGTGACATAACGCTGATTAATGGTGAGCGATACTGCGCACAAGAGCTTAAAATAGGCTACTTTTCTCAACATCAACTAGAGCAATTGCATTTTGGTTCTAGTCCTGTTGATCATATTATTCGTGCCAAACCTGCCCTAGGTGAGCCGCAAGCCCGCAGCTTTTTAGGAAAATTCGGTTTTAGTGGTGACCAAGCACTAGCTCAAGTTGATACTATGTCAGGGGGTGAAAAAGCCCGTTTAGTACTCGCACTTATCGTGTTAGAAAAACCACAATTATTGCTATTAGATGAACCGACCAATCACTTAGATTTAGAGATGCGCCAAGCGTTAGTCTTAGCCCTACAAGACTTTAGCGGCGCTATTATTTTAATTGCCCATGATAGATTTCTACTTGAATCATGCGTCGATGAATTTTATTTAGTCGCCAATGGTAAAGTTAGCGACTTTAACGGCGATATTGATGATTATCAACAATGGTTAAATGAAGATAAGAAACAAGCGCTCAGCAGCAGTAAAAGCAATGCAGAAACAGCGGATAAGGGCTTAGATAAAAAACAGTTACGCCAGCAGCAAGCCGAACTACGTAAAAAATCAGCGCCGCTACGCAAAAAAGCAGACCTACTAGAAAAGAAAATTCATCAATGGCAAACCGAGTTAGCCAGTGTTGAAGCATTACTGAGTGCTACTGAGATTTACCAAAGCGATCGTAAAAATGAGCTAACCGAGCAGTTAAAACGACAAGGCAGCTTGAAAGACACCTTGGAAGAAAACGAAATGTTGTGGCTAGAGTTAGCGGAGCAAATTGAAGATATTATGGCATCCACTGATTAATTTTTGAGCTACACTATAATTAACAGTATTTTATAACTAAATGAGAAAAATTATGCATACAAAAATACTCGCACTGGTTTTTTTATTACTAAGCAGTGTGCCTTTACTAAGCCAAGCCAACGACTTAGAGTCTGGCATTTATGAGTTAAATAGAGGTGAATTTCACGCCGCTATTGAGCAATTTAGACCTTTAGTTGCCGAAGGATACGCGCCAGCTCAGTATCAAATGGCCGTTATTTATCAACAAGGCTACGGTGTACCTAAAAATGGTATGAAAGCGTTAGAGTTATTCAAGCTATCGGCCGCGCAAAATTACTCAGATGCTCAGTTTGAATTAGCATTAATTTATTCAGAGGGAACTCTTGTTAAGCAAGATTTAAAAAAAGCCTTTGAATTAACCTATAAAGCCGCTAAAAAGAGCTTAGCCAGTGCCCAATTTAATTTAGCGGTAATGTACGCTAACGGTACCGGCACCAAACAAGATGACTTTAAAGCTTCTCGCTGGTATAAAACCGCGGCTAATCAAAATTTCGCCTTAGCGCAATACAATTTAGCGCTGCTTTATAGTGAAGGGAAAGGCGTAGAAAAAAGTACTGAAATGTCGTATGTTTGGAACCTGATTGCCGCTTGGAATGGTTATCCTGACGCGGAAAAAAGCAGCATGCTTGACAAGCGTAACTTATCCACAGTAAAAAAAGAAAGTGGTTATGAAAAAGCCAACAAAATATACAAACAAATAAAAGATCAGGAAAAATTAAAAGCGCAAATGGCTGAAAATAAAAACTTATATTGATCTAAATCACATCAAGCTCACTAGCGACTTCTTATAATAGCGTTAATGAAATTATAAGGAGTCAACCATGAACTTTTTTTCCATGTTAGCTAACGATCCTGTCGTCATGTTCTCTTTTGGCGGTTTAGCCATTATGATGGGCATTTGTGCTTATTATGTTTACTACTTCATTAAGCATATTCAAGAAGATAAAAAATAAAATATTGTCGTTTATTTTTTGAGCAAACTGTTGATGCCTTTGCTATACTTTCACTGACTGCATAAATACCCATGATACTTCAAGATGCGAGTTTCCTGCATCTTGAAATAACATGGGTATAAAAGGTATAAATTATGGTTCTATCAATAAATCAAACATCTTCCACTTTAAGCTTTATTGAACAACGCACTAAAGATCGTGAAGAACAGGCAGAAAAACTCGCTTCAGCCAAGCGCATTAACAGTGCAGCTGATGATCCAGCAGGTTTACAAATTGCCAGCCGTTTAACTGCTGATATCAATCAAAATCAGCAGTTAGGCAATAATGCCCAAGATCAAATAAATATTAATAATATCCAATCAGGTGGTTTATCAGCCATTAATGACAGCTTACAACGTGCCAATGTCTTATCTGTTCAATCAGGCAATCCATTAAGTGACAACGGCGCTATTCAAGGTGAATTAGATCAACTTACCGAACAAGTCAATGCTCTTGCTAGTGAAGTACTTGGACAAGATGACTTTTTATCTGCTCTTGATGCTAGCGATCCCGCAAGTACACAAGCGGCACTAGCAGATGCCTTTGTTACCATCAGCGAGTCCGCAACAACACTTGGCGCTAATTCAAATGCACTCACTAGCCAAGTTAATACCTATGAGACCAGTGTGGTTAATGTTAGCGCTTCACGCTCTCGCATTGAAGATACTGACTTTGCTGCAACGAGTGCCAAACAACAAGAAACTGAAGTGCTACTGCAATCTGCCATCATCAATAAAAAAGACGAAGACTCCCGCAAGGGGTTGTTGATTAATCAATTAGTTTAACTATTAGTGATAGCCTAATTAGCCGATATATCATACTATTGGCTTTCTCTTTATACTTAACCATTTATTTATTCCTACATGTATTCTGCCAGTAAATTCAAGCCCGCTTGGTGGCTAACCAATGCTCACTTTCAAACCTTAGCTGCTAAATTTTTTCGTCGTAATCAACAATTAACGACCAACAATGAAACCTTAGAACTACCTGATGGCGACTTTGTTGATTTAGCTTGGACAGAAAAGCCTGCCAAAGATAACAACAAGCCTATTGTGGTGATATTGCATGGCCTTGAAGGCTCTAAAGATAGTCATTACGCCAAAGGCATGCTCACAGCCGTTAAAGCGCGTGGTTGGATAGCGGTACTGATGCATTTTAGAGGATGTAGTGGCAAGCCGAACCGACAAGCAAGCTCATACCATTCTGGCGACACTCGCGATATTAGCTACCTCACCGAACACCTCTCTGCGCGTTATCAGCAATGTATTTTTTCTATCTTAGGCTTTTCACTCGGCGGCAACGTTTTAACTCAATACCTAGCTCAAGTACCCAACAATCCTTATAAAGCAGCGGCGGTTATTTGTGCGCCCTTAGACTTAGCTAGTTGTAGTGCTCATATCAATCAAGGCTTCTCTCGCCTTTACCAAAAATATTTACTACAAATGCTCAAAGACAGCACCTTAGAAAAAATTAACAAAGAAACTATTCACCATATACAGCCCACCCAGTTAGCCGCCATAAAAACCATGTACGATTTTGATGAAAAAGTGACCGCACCACTCAATGGTTTTACCAGTGCTGAGCATTATTATCAACAGTCCAGTGGTAATCAGGTCATACCTAACATTAAACAACCTTGCTTGTTTGTACACTCTGCTGATGATCCATTTTTAAATCATCAAAGCTCATTGCCAACACAACCATTACCAGAGCATTTAACTTTTGAAGTGTCAACGCATGGTGGACATGTTGGCTTTATCTACGGCAACAACCCTTTTAAACCAAAGTATTGGTTAGAAAAACGTGTGCCCGATTTTTTAGCAAACTATTTAACCGTCAACCAAAAGTAGCACTATGATCATTCCTTTAGAACAACTCAACGCTGACACCTTACAGGCAATTATTGAAGACTTTATCTTAAGGGAAGGCACAGACTATGGCGCCGTAGATACCAGTAAAAGTGATAAAGTTGCACAGGTAATGCAGCAACTTAAACAAGGTAGTGCTTTATTAGTGTATTCAGAGCTACATGAAAGTGTAAATATTTTGCCCAAAGAGCAATTTGACCAACAGGCTTAATACACAACAAGATATTTACAGTTTATCTTTGGAAGGATCTCAGCCAAGTAAAAGCATCGCTTTCATTGTCAAAAATTTTACAGTTTTGTTGTTTTTGAGATGGGGACAATTTCTCAAGCAGCTCAACTGTCGCAGCTGACTTAATCACTATTGCCTTAGCAATTAAATTGTGTGTTGTTAACCAATGATTGTGTTTTTCTAATTCTTGATAGGCTTCTGGTGTCCCCCCTTCTACTTTAAGATCATTTACTAAAATAAATATATTTTTATTTTGAGATTCATTAACAATATTTTTAATATCTTGGGTATATTTTTTAGCTCCCTCTTCATTAAAAGCACCGATAAGCTCTGCTACTATAATATTATCTTTTACATAAATAAGTGCTTCACCGTGTTCGTTGTGCATAATTAATCGCTATAAATTTTTCTGTGGGCTTTAATGACTTGTTGCCATGGAATATTCTGATTACCTAAACTGACAAAATCTGGGTTAAGCAAACTTTCACGCTTGTTATAACTCAATGGCTTAAATTCGCTGTCGAGTATTGTACCGCCAGCTTGCTCTAAAATGCATTGGCTAGCCCCGGTATCCCATTCGCCGGTCACGCCAACTCTTAAATAACAGTCGGCGCCACCTTCGGCAATTAGGCAGTTTTTCAATGAACAACTGCCTAAGGCGACATAGTCAAAATCAAAATCATCATTTAAATATTGTCCCATTAACTCTAACCGCTGACGTTTGCTAATAGCGACTTTAATACGACGTTGTTCTTGATAGTCGGCAACATGAATTTGATGGCTACTGATACTATTGCTGAGCGCACATTCTTTAAACGCGCCTAAATGATTTTGAGCATAGTATGTTAAATGGTGATCTGGCGCGTGAATAACGCCAATACTTGGCCAGCCATTTTCCACCAAAGCAATATTTACCGCAAAATCACCACTGCCAATAATAAATTCCCCAGTGCCATCAATAGGGTCAAGCAACCAATATTTATCCCAGCCTTTTCGCTGAGCAATAGGTAAAGCGCCAACTTCTTCAGAAATAATAGGAATATCAGGAGTAAGGGTTTGCAAGCAATCCATTAAAATATCGTTGGCGGCAAAATCAGCACTGGTTACTGGGCTTTCATCTGCTTTCAGCTCTGCGGTAAAACTTTTGTCACGATAATATTTCATTACCTCAACACCCGCTTTTTTAGCACTTTCTAAAGCAATATTTAATAGTTTTTCATCACGCATGAATCGTCCTCATGGATAAAGCTTAGGCTTTAAAGTTTATGCTTTAAAATTTAGGCTTTGAAGTAATCAACCGCCAACATTAAGGCCGCAATACTTCGTGCTTCTTTAAAATCACTTTGTTGCAATAAGTGTTTATAATCACTTATCGGCCATGGCACCACTTCTAACGGCTCAGGCTCATCACCCACCAATTTAGCTGAGTATAAGTGCGTGGCAATAAAAACATCCATTTTGGCGTTGAAAAAAGCAGGGGCCATCATCATTTGAGAAATATGCTGCAAGTGTTCACTGCCATAAAATATTTCTTCTTGAAGCTCACGATTTGCCGCTTGCTCGGGTGTTTCTCCAGGGTCAATTAAGCCCTTGGGAAAGCCCAACTCATAACTATGAGTACCGGCACAATATTCTCGCACTAATAATAAGGTCTGTTCATCAAGCATAGGCACTATCATAACCGCACCACGACCTGAGCCAACCATGCGTTCATATTGGCGCTGCTCACCATTGCTAAAAGTTAAATCAAGCTGTTCAATCGCAAATAAACGACTACTGGCCACTTGTTTTTGACCCTTGATTTGGGGTAATTGTTGTTTCCCTGACATAAGCTTGCATATTTCATTCTACATAGCGTTATAATGACATGATAAATAGCCACTATGGAACCTCTAAATGCTTAATTGGTCAGAAATTTCTACTGTTTTACTCGACATGGACGGTACTATCTTAGATTTACACTTTGATAGCCATTTTTGGTTAGAGCATTTTCCTGTACGTTACGCAGAGAAGCATGGCGTAACCGTAGCAGAAGCTAAGCAAAAACTGATCGGCCATTATCAAGAGCTCACCGGAACTATTGAATGGTATTGTTTAGACTATTGGACTGAGTTCACCCAAATGCCCATTGCACTGATGAAGCGCGAAGTGCAACATTTAATTCAATTACGTCAAGATGCCGATGAATTTTTAACCGCCCTTAAACAAAGTGGCCGAGAAGTTATTTTAGTCACTAATGCTCACCCTGATGCCTTATCACTAAAAATTGAGCGCACTCAATTAGATAAATATTTTGATGTTCTATACTCAACCCATGAGTTTGGCGTGGTGAAAGAGTCGCAATTACTCTGGCAAAAACTACAAGCGAAACAAGGCTTTGAATTAGAGAGCACCTTATTTGTTGATGACAGCTTACCGGTATTACAATCGGCTAAAAAATACGGCATTAAACATATCTTAGCGGTAGAAAATCCTGATAGTAAAAAGCCAGCAAACACCTTTACTGACTTTACATCTATCTCTGACTATCGCCTGTTAACTAAAGATATTTTGGCTAACCCGGTGAATAGTAATTAACCTAAAAAGACTAACCTAAAAAATTACATTAACTAGGCTAAAACTTAACATTGGTCCATAGCCATATTTTATCGGTATCGACTTTACCGGCGCCGACATCACCAGCAGAGTATGAAGCGAATTTAATGCCTGCTGAGTAGTTTTTAGTAAAGCTTTTTGTATATAGCGCATTTATTTCTGAGCCTAAATCATCAACCGTTAATGATGCTTCATCTGCGTCAAACTTATGATAAATCAATGCCCATTTTCCGCCAGCGAGTTTACCCCCAACACTGGCATATAAATCAGCTAAGCCTTCTTTCGGCGTTGCTAAGAATTGATCTGACCAACCATTGAATTTATGTAATGTTGCCAGCGGCGTAGCAAAACCATACATACCGTCATCAGAGCCTAATAATTCGTAGCCTACTTTAACGCCAACACCAGAAAAAGCAGTACTGATTTCAGCAGAAATATAATCAGCTGAATAAGATGTTGTTAGACTATCCGCGTCTTGCTGTGCGTACTCTAAGTTATACTTTATTTTCTGCTTACCAAATTCAGTTGCACCATTAAAACGGAGACCGAAAGTGTCTAGACCATTGTCAGTACTATTATCCACCTCTAATATATATCCGTAAGCGGTAATAGTGCCCGCAGAGGTTTTATAAGCCGCATTAATTAAGTGATCATTTGAGTCTATATCTTTTGCTTCTGCAAAAATTCTATTACGTTTAGTAATATAGCCGTATTGTAAATTTAAGTTTTCAATCGGCTGATACGCAAGCGTGACACCATCAAATGTTTGCCTGTCTTGACGCCAGCCAACGTGTCCGACAAAGCGGTGATTATCCATAGTGATCACTTGACGACCCATTTTTAGCAAAAATGATTTTTGCTTATACTGCAGTAATAATTGATCGAGCTCGGTCGTTTCAGGGTCGGCTATCACTGAATAATCGGTATTTTTACCGACGGTATTATTATAATCATCAACGCCAAGTACCGTGCGCGAGTCTTCAAATTCAGCTAACGCCGAAAAGCCATCTACGCTACCCGTAGCATAAGTTAAACGAGTCCGTACTGTCAGCGCATCAGAGTCTTTAAGTGCATTGTCTTGATCGACACTTTCGTATCGCAAGTTGACATTAACCTTAGTTTTACCCTTGACCAGTGCTTCAGTGATTGAATCAGCAAAGGCCAGCGATGAACAATTTCCTGCCAAGGCGATAGCTAGACATAAAGTAATTTTCTTAACTCTCATAGATTTATTTCCCTTTCATGTTTTAGTTTTAGTTTTAGTTTTAGTTTTAGTTTTGTAACGGTTCACCACCGAGCCGCGATGCTCACAGAGGGCTCTTCGAGCCTACACAGAGACTTTGTAATTCCCGGTGTAGTGCGTTCTCTCTGTGGTACATATTTCTAAGCTGAATAAATACTTAATTTTTAACTCTTTTAACTCTTTTAATAAAAGTAGGCTAAATAGATGAAATAACTAATATTTTACCCCGCTATTTTTCATTGACCGACTTTTTAAGTGTCGACGGAGCAACGTTGGCTTTAGTGCTTATGTTTTCTACCTTTCTCTGTTTTTCATATAAAAAGGTCAATACGTCAGAGCGAAGACGGTTATATTCAAGATCTTTAGCAAGGGATAAGCGATTACGAGGCCGCTCTAGTTCTACCTCAAGAATTTCGCCAATAGTGGCTTCGGGGCCATTGGTCATCATAACGATGCGATCAGATAACAGTACCGCTTCATCAACATCATGAGTGATCATGATCACGGTATTATTCAACTCATTTTGAATTTCCATTAATGAGTCTTGCATGTGGGCACGCGTTAATGCATCAAGAGCGCCAAAGGGTTCATCCATTAATAAAACTTCTGGCTGCATCGCTAGTGCTCGCGCAATACCAACACGCTGTTTCATACCACCCGATATTTCATCGGGACGTTTGTGCATGGCATGATCCATGTGAACAAGCTTTAAATTATATTCAATCCACTCTTTCATTTCGCCTTTTGACATGGTGTTGTTGAACACTTGCTTTACCGCTAATTCAACATTTTGATATGACGTTAACCAAGGTAATAACGAATGATTTTGAAAAACCACCGCACGCTCTGGACCTGGTTCATTGACCTCTTTATTCTTGAGTAGAATGCCGCCTTTGGTTGCTTGATAAAGACCGGCAACAATATTGAGCACCGTTGATTTACCACAACCTGAATGACCAATAAGTGAAATAAACTCCCCTTTTTCAATTTGTAAATCCACTTCTTTTAACGCGGTAAACCCGCCAGTAGGCGTAGGAAAAACCATATCGATATGACTAATATCTAAAAATGCTTTTTTAGCATTATTCGTTGCTGCGGTTACTGTACTAGTTAAATTCATTGTAATGTCCTTAAACGCTAACGCTTGATTTGTTCCAAGATACTTTTCGTTGCAATTGCAGCATGCCACGGTCTAATAAAAATCCGATGAAACCAATAACAACCACCGCAGCCATTATTCTGGCAAGCGAGTCTGAGCTACCATTTTGGAATTCATCCCAAACGAACTTGCCTAAACCGGGGTTTTGCGCCAGCATTTCAGCGGCAATAAGCACCATCCACGCAACACTGAACGATAAGCGCATGCCGGTAAAAATCATCGGGATTGACGCCGGTAAGACGATTTTTTTAATATGTGTGAATGTTGATAGTCGCAACACTTTACTGACATTGAGTAAATCGCTGTCGATTGACGACACGCCAATAGAGGTATTGATAACCATGGGCCACAAGCTACAAAGACTCACGGTGATCATTGAAGTTAAAAAAGATTTTGACACCATAGGATCATCAGAAACATAAAGCGCACTCACCACCATAGTCACCAGTGGTAACCAAGCTAAAGGGGAAACCGGCTTAAATATTTGCACAATGGGATTAAATGAGGCATTCAAGCGTTTATTTAATCCCATCCAAATACCCAAAGGAATCGCTATCATTGCCGCCACTAAGAAACCACAAGTGACAGTAATCAAACTGGTAATTATTTGATCTAAAAACGTTTCCTTACCTGTATAAGCTCTGATTTTAGTTACATATTGTGGATTTTTTGCCAGTTTAGCGGCATTGCGTTTATCTTGGCGCTGATAAAAAGCCTCCGCTTTGTCTCGCTCGGCCACATGCTCGCTGTACAGTGAAGAAAATTGTTTAACAACAGCATTCGGCCCAGGAAATTCTCCTAACGAGGTATGAATACTCTGCGCGGCAATTGACCACAAAAATACAAATATTGTTATGCCGATCACAGGGAGCAACATTGCATTAGTGATTTTACTTAAGGTACTTTTAAAAACTTTCAACATTTTTTCAGTCATCGTTGAACGATTCATATTTACTGCTGTTGAACTCATTTTTTATTCCTTCTTAGTGCAAGCTTTTGGCTATAAAGCTTAAAGCTTATCGCCCTGTTTAAGACCAATTTCAAATTTTTCTAAATAGGCATTAGGGTGGTTTCCGTCGTAAACAATGTCATCAATAAAATGCTGTTGCGGCGCCTTAAAGCCTGTTTCTTTAGCAAAATCAGGAAATTCATTGGCCGGAATTAATTTATCGGCAATCAATGACTGTGCCGCTTTAACATAAATGTCTGGACGATATACTTTCGCAGCCAAATCTTTGTACCATTGATCGCTTTTATCGTCTGATATTTGTCCCCAACGGCGCATTTGTGTTAAATACCAAATAGCATCTGAGTAGTAAGGATAGGTGGCGTTATATCTGAAAAACACGTTAAAGTCTGGCACAGCACGTTTATCACCCTTTTCATACTCAAAAGTTCCGGTCATTGAGTTAGCAATAACGTCATAATCTGCACCTACATAGTTAGATTGAGATAATATTTTTACGGCAGCTGGGCGATTGGCGTTATTGTTATCGTCTAACCATTTAGCGGCGCGAATCAATGCCCGAGTTAAACGTATGGTTGTATTAGGATACTGCTTGGCAAATTTAGCAGTGATACCAAAAACTTTTTCAGGATTGTCTTTCCAAATTTCATAGTCAGTGACAACAGGGACACCAATATTTTTAAATACTGCCTGTTGGTTCCACGGTTCACCAACACAATAACCGTGAATAGTGCCCGCTTCCATCGTTGATGGCATTTGCGGTGGCGGTGTTACCGAAAGCAGTGCCTCGGCATCAATTTGCCCTGACGTGTCTCCTTTGTGTGGCGCATAATACCCAGGATGAATACCGCCAGCGGCTAACCAATAACGTAATTCATAGTTATGCGTTGACACTGGAAATACCATGCCCATTTTAAAAGGTTTACCATCGGAATTTAGTTTTTCAATCACAGGCTTTAGTGAATCGGCTTTTATCGGGTGAACGGGTCGACCATCTGTCATTTTAGGAATGTTAGGCTTCATTTTCTGCCAAATATCATTCGATACGGTGATAGCGTTACCGTTTAAGTCCATTGAAAATGGCGTAATAATATCGGCTTTAGTACCATAACCCATGGTAGCCGCAATAGGTTGCCCCGCTAGCATGTGAGCACCATCTAAGCTGCCATCAATAACGCCATTGAGCAGAACTTTCCAGTTAGCCTGAGCTTCAATGGTGACATACAAACCTTCATCTTCGAAGTAACCATTTTCATAAGCAATGGCAATAGGTGCCATGTCCGTCAATTTAATAAAGCCAAACTTTAGCTCTTCTTTTTCAGGTTCGCCAAGCGCTTCACTATGAGCAGCATTGGTGACTGACAGTGTCATAGCCACAGTCAGTGAAACATTCTTCAAAGTTGAGGTTATTGATTTTTTCCAATTCATTATTAAATCCTTCAGTTAATCTATAAAAAATTCCAAAAAAAAACGCTCACTAATAAATAACCATTAGGTTATTTATTAGTGAGCGCCATTGCTCATATAATTCAAGGCCTAAGCCTGTCACTATGCTGTAGCTTCGTTGCTACAGATTTTATTTAACTACTTTTATCGCCGTTGATAAAAATATAAAGTCTTTTAACTATAATTACATTATGCAAATAACATGCCAACACTTAAGTCACTGATTTAAATGAAATTTTATTAAAATATAAGTCTGTATTTTTATTTCATTTGCACGAGTAAAACAGTAATGCACCAAAATAACTCAAGCTCGCTACTAAGATAATAGCTCACAAACATCAATAATATTTTTAGCTACTTCCGCCAAAGGAGCACCCTGATCCATCGCCATTTTCCTGAGCGTGCCATAAGCCTCATTTTCATCTACTTTCTTCTGTTGCATTATGTAGCCTTTTGCTCTTTCAATTAACTTCCTTGCTTCTAATTGTGTTTTAGCTTGTTTCAATTCATTGCGTAACCTTTGTACTTCTTTAAAACGTTCATTAGCTACTGAAATAATGCTATTGATCCGCTGAGGTAGAATTTCATGAACGACATAGGCACTAACACCTGCTTTTATTGCGTTTTGAATAACATTAGGAGAGTCGTGCTCGGCAAAAATGATAATAGGCAAAGGCAACATTTGATTTATTTCTGCAAGATCTTTGAGTATTTTATCACTCGGTAAGTCTGTCGCTAATATTAAAATATCAGGATTACACAATTCAATTTGAGTGATAATGTTGTCATCGAATGACAGGTGTTTACTGACTTGATAGCTGAAATCAATCAGGGCTTTTTTTAACGGTGATCTGTTTACTTTTTTATCTTCAATTAACAGCACCGAAAGATTGCTACTTTTAGCTGAACCGCCCTGCTCATAATTCAAGCGTGATTTTTTAATAGATTTATTGATCGCACCCATTGCTTTATTAACCTATTTAGTGTGTTTTTTAATTATTCTTTAATTAAAAAAGCAAAATACAAGCCAATATTTTTAAGTAACAATTTCAACAACTTAAACTTTGATTTTATATTTTATTGCACCAGAGAAAATATATTAAAATAAAAGAGCACTAAAGTAGCGCGAGCCAGTCAACTAAAAAGACAAACGATATCTTCCTTGGTTATCTTTTCGGCCTAAAAATGGCAAGGCATCGTTAAGCGCTTTAGGGAATTTAGCACCCGGTTGTAAATAGCCCGTGCCCGAGATTTTGCCTCCTTGGCGTACATAAGCACTAAAAGTTAGTCCTAAGTCATTTTTAGGCGATACCAGTAAGGCTAACGCGCCATCTTCACAGCTAATAACAGCACTAAAGCGACCGAGCTTAATATTTTGCTCTAAGGCCACCACCCCTGCTTTTGACCAGTTAACCTCGCCTTTTGCCGTTAAGCATTGGTTATTCTGCAAGTTAAAACTAGCTTCGCTTATTTCTAGTGCCACTTCACCTTGTGCTGACAGTGGCAAAGGTAAGGTTAGTTGTTGGGCAACTTCATTAGCTCTAACAAATATGGCTAAATCGGTAACAACAGCTTCCTCACTAGAAATTGATAACACTAACTGTCCTTCTGCGCCAGACAATAAAGGATCACCAAAAGTAATATTAAGCTTGGGAATTAAGGTAAATAATGACCAAAAGCTTAACTGCACATCAATCTGTTCAACCAGCAGTTCACCAACAACAAGCTGGCTAATACGAGTTTGCCACAGCGTACCTTGCACTCCTGATAAGGCAATTTGCTTAGGTAAGGTTATTTGCTTTAACACCACGGCACTAGGCAGAGTGACGATTAAAAACACTAAATAGCTTAGTAAAAAAATTGCTGCGATAGCAAACTTCTTTTTCATTTATTTCTCTATGTTATTTCATTAATTAAAAAGGACAGGTAATATTCATTTAAACGTTATTGTTTAGTTAGTTGTAAGCGACGCACACGTACTTCGCCAGCTTTATCACTACTTGCTAAATCTATCGCTTGCACTTGCAAACCTTCGTTATTGGCTAAGTGTTCTAACCAAAACAGCAATTGTGTAAAGGGCGCAGTATCAAGCCAGACTTGCAAGCTTTCACCTTGAGGCTGCATTCGAGTAATGTTGAGTTGATATTGATTAGCGGTACGATTAATAATACTTGATAAGCTAGCCGAGGTTTTTTTACCTGAACCATTTGGTTTAATTGCTTGATAACGTGCTACATTTTCATCAACCCAAGTTAATAGCGCTTGCCTACTGACGAGTTTTTTTTCGGTGTTAGCTAAGTTGGTATTGAGTGGCTGCCATAGCAAGGTATAAAGTAGCAACACCATGACTGCAGAGCCCAAAGCCAGCACTAGGCGTTGTTCGCGAACATTAAGTTGCTGCCACCATTGTTTAATTGATGATTGATCCATTATGAGCGCCCCTTGCTACTTTTTTGATCTTTTCGGCTGTCGACACTGCTAATACTATACGAGCCCGTGATTTGCTCACCCTGATTGTTTTGTGCCCCTTGCTTTACTTTAAAATTAGCGTTATTTAAGGCATTTTTAAAACGCTCAAAGTGTTGATAATCACTGGCGATTGCCTGTAAACGTAACTCTTGACGCTTACCATCAAACTTTAATGATTCTGGTTTTAATTCGGGTACTTTAGCAAAAGCAGGTTGCACTTTAGCGAGCATTGCCAAGAAACCGCCACTATCATTCGCGCCACCCAGTTGAGTAATTTTTCTATTTAGCTGAGATTTTATCGTGCCAAGACGTACTTTTTTAGCTTGCGGAAAGGCTTTTTTATAGCGAGCGATAATTTGTGCTTCTACTTGCGCTTGTTGCGCCGTTAATTGCCATAATTGCGCACTTTTATAACCGACATTTAACAATAAAGCACACGCGGCAATACTTGCAGCCCATAGCCAATACGTTAACGCCTTTGAATGTTGATCTTTTATTTTGTACTGCCCTTGCAACAAATTAAATTTACTTTCATGACAATGCTGCGCCAATAAGGCTAAAGGTAATTCTTCATCGACTCGTTGCAGGGTTAACTGACTACTGTCAGGTAATGCTGAGTAAGCGGTGATTATCGGTTGCTCATTTTGATCACCACTACCAAACATAACAGACTGGTTTTGAGCGACAAATTGCCAAGCGTCTGCATCTAGCACAAACCCTTGCCATTTATCTTGGCGAACAATGATTTGTGATTGCCCTGAAGACTTGCTTGCAGCGTGCACCGCTATTGCGCTCCATTGATCTGAAATTAGTGGCATAGCCAAGATATCAACTTGCAGTGTTGTGGCCTTGATATTGGCATCACTCAGGCAAGCCAACCAAAACTGCATTTGTGCGTGAGCGACAACGGCAACAAAGCAATTATTACCGGCAGCAGCATCATCAAAGTTAGCATAAGCAAAAAATAGCTGTTCAACATCGGTCGCCAACTCATCTTCTAGCATGTAAGGTACTGCTGAATGCATAGCGCGAGGTGACTTAGTAGGCACCACTAGCTGCTTTAAGATAACATCACAACCGGGCACGAACACTTTAACCACTCGTTGGGCTGTTTTTTCAGTTAAATCGGTTAATTGCTCGGCATTAGCGAGTACGCCACTGGCAATAATTTCTTGCTCGGCAGCACTAAATATCAGCCAAGATATTTCATCTTCTGCTTGGCTGCCTAGGCGTATATATAAAGTTTCGGCCATTAATTGCGTCCTATGGTGCGACTGATCACATCAATATATTTATTATTCGTGACTTTCATCACTGAGTTAAAAGCAAAATAGCTACTGTTAAAACTGGCACTTGCTTTTAGTGTAAAGTATTCACTATCAACGACAAATTGATCTTTTTTATCATCACTAATCGCTAATTTAGTGACTTCGGGGAGACTATAAAATTCTGCGATGGTTTCAAAACCTTCTTCACCACGAGCACTCAATATTTGTTGCGCTTCGTCTAACGTTGAACCTAATAACGACTGCAATAATTCAGGTTGCTCGACATTAAGGGTATTTATATTTATTTTATGCACATCGCTGGCAGGAAGTACACAAACATAAGGCTTTAGCGCATTAATCACCGCAGGAGTAAAATGCTCAATAATACGCAGTTCATTAACACTCGCAAGGTAATTATTGGCCGCTAAATAAGGAAACTCGCGCGAGGCATAATCATCATCTTCTGCGCCACCAGCACTACTAATGCGACCATCTTCATCAAGCCAGTCCGTTAATGCATCTGCCATCGACTCGGCTTCAAATTGTGCAATACCTTCAAGCTGTAAATTAATAAGTAACGTTTCTAAGGCTAATCTGGCAGGTACTTTGGTATTGCTGGTGCTCGGGTTATTGTTTTGGTTGTTATCACTATTCTCTGAACTATCACTATTGTTATTCTGACCTAGCGGCGCGCGCAAAGCATTTAAATTTAAACAGCTTTGTAAATCGGTAATTTCACCAGTTATTTCGCCAAAATCTACCGGATAAGTTGTTTCACCTTGTGCCCAAATTTGCCCTAGATGAGTAACCTCTTCATCTTCTTTAAAAGCGGTAATAAGCACTCTTTTGGTAAAGGCTTCTGCCCCCATGGCATACCAATAGGCTTGCTGATTAAAGCTAATGTTAGTGCTACGCTGCATTTGCATTTGCAAACGATTCGTCATTTGGCTGGCTATGACCACGCACAAAGCCACAATGAGCATAACCGTGATCAACGCGACACCTTGTTGCTTTTTATAATGTGAATATGGCGTTATCATACTATGATTTTCACTCTTTTCTCTTAGGTACTTTTCTTAGCATTAATATCAATACCCGGCACTAAAAATTGACGGCGAATAAGGCCGTAATCATTGGCTTCTATCTCAATAGCAATGGCGAGTGGTAGCTCTGCTGACTGCCATGTTTCTTGCCATTTTTTACCGTCATAATACTCAAAGCTAACACTAATAACATCAGTGATTAACGGGCGAATTTTTGGTTCTTCACCGACAACGGCATCAACAAAATTAAAATGCAGTCGCTGTAAGGTTTCTTCACTTAACTGATAAGCAACCGCCTGCATATCGCTACGGGGCAGCAATAACCCTGGATTTGTCCAACCGTGTCTAACAAACGCCAGCGCTTGCTCACCATCAATCACGTCAGTAACGGTTTGTAAAAATCGTGTTTGTGGTGCTTCACCATTTAGCCGAGCACTGCGACGTGCTATTTGGGTGAGATCTCGCTCAATAATTAAAAAGGCTCGTTGTAATTCATTTTGACGTTTACTACGAATTTGTGAGGTTTCATCCCCTTTAAGCACAGAGTCAAAAATAGTAAAGCTTGATAAACTGATCACTGAAAAAATGGCGATAGCAATTAATACTTCTAATAAAGTAAAACCTTTATTGCTAGGCTGCTGACAATAGTGGCGTTGAGGAATGATCACTATTGTTCAACCTTAGACACATAAGTAGTCAAGCTGGTTAAAGGCAATTTGCCCTCTTCATCTAAACGTACCTCCATGACGATGGCGCGCATGTCTTTATCTGTGGTTTTAATCACTTTTTGATGCCAAAACCATTGCCTACCTGCTAACTCGACCTCACCTTTGGCATTATTTTTTGGTGGCCATGTTTGCGTTAAATTAACCGTCACTAATTGATTAGCGGCAACCCAGTTAGCAAACATTTTATCTTCCAAATAGCCCATATTACGGGCATTGTTACTTGCGGCACTGAGTAAAGCTAAACCCGCAATAGCAAATACTGCCATGGCAAGCATCACTTCAATCAGGGTAAAACCACGAGTGATGGCTGAATTAGTCATTAGCTAACACTGGACCTTCAATGGTTAGCGGTGTGCTATATATGCCAGTAACGCGATAAGCCAAATCGGCTAAATCGTCAGACAGAGCGGTTTGTTCATTAAAATGAAAGGTTAAACTAAAGGGTGTAATATCTCCGCCTGATAAGATATAGACTTGCGGGGTTATTTGTTGCTCTTTTTTCGCTTCGATATCATCAAAAGAAAGGTATTCATTAGACTGTTCAGTAAACACCGCAGAGTCAAATAATATCGGTTCTTCAATGGGTAAGTCGTCTAGCGTCAAGGTCAACTCAACACCCTCAGGCAATTCTTGCACTGACAACCACTCTTGTTGAGCAATTTCACTCCACTTCACCCCATCGTAGCCGAGAAATTGATAACTATTATCTTTAATAAATAAACCCAGTTCAACATTGTTGAGCAAGCCATAGTTAGCCGCATTTTCAAAAACACCGGCAAAACGAAAGCTGACGTCTTTAAGTGTGTCTTCAGGGCGTTTGCCAGAAAAACTAAACTGTACAACGGACACAATCAAACCTATTAACGCAATAACCACCAAGACTTCAAGCAAAGTGAAGCCTTTAGTTTTTGTTGCTGGTGTTGAATAAAAAGTTTGACTGTAGTTCATTTCTTAAATTTTATCTTACGTGTGAGTTCAACCTAAAAGTAAGGCTCGCCTTTAGGTTGTATGGTTCAATTTAAAGAAAAAAGCACGGAGTTGACGTCAGTCAATGAGTACTTTTGCCGCCTAAATTGAGCTTTACAGCAACAAGGGGAATATTTACTATTGGTAGTCGCCTAAATTCCAATTACCGATATCATCTTCTGTGCCTACTTCCCCATCAGGACCGGCGGTAAAGACATCCATTTTTCCTTGTTCACCCGGATTTAATAAAAGGTATTCATTACCCCAAGGATCTTTAGGAAGCCGTTTTACATAACCACCATCGGGAAAGCGACGTGGTAGCGGCTCTATATCGGTTTGATCCGTTAATGCCTCTAACCCTTGCTCGGTACTTGGGTAATCATAATTATCCAATTTGTACATACTTAACGAGTTTTCTAATGCCGTTATGTCTTGCACTGATTTTTGCAATTTAGCCGTGTCTTGACTACCGATTAAATTCGGCACTACCACACTTAGCATCATGCCGATGATTACAATGACTACCATCACTTCTAATAGAGTGAAACCCTGAGCATTTTTAAATTTATTTTTAACCATAATATTTCCTAACCACTTCTCTAACGTAAAGTTAACGTAAATTTCACTGGATAAGTGAGTGTTGAATAATAACAAGTATTACCAACAAGCTATCCACCAACAAAGGTATTCAATTTCAAAATAGGCTCTAATATCGCCATCACAATAAATAACACCACACCCGCCATTACCACCATTAAAGCGGGTTCAAAAGCCTTTAATGATATGTTTACCAAAGCCTCAAACTCTCTATCTTGGTTATCTGCCGCACGACCTAACATCTGCTCAAGTTGGCCACTTTTTTCGCCACTGGCTATCATGTGTAGCATCATTGGCGGAAACAATTTTGTTTGTTCTAATGACGTGCGTAAACTTGCCCCTTCCCTTACTTTATCAGCGGCTGCTTTGACTTGCTGTTTGATAAAAAGGTTGTCTAATACTTCACCTGATATTTTCATGCTTTCTAATAACGGTACCGCACTGGCGGTTAAAATACTCAACGTGCGAGCAAAACGAGCGGTATTTATGCCTTTGGCAACTTTGCCGATACCTGGCAAGGCAATAACGTGTTGATGATAAGCCATTTCAAACTTTGGCTTTTTCAATAACTGTGCAAACAGTAAAACTATTACCGCCGTGACCAGTACCAGTACGAACCCATAAGCTTGTAAAAAATCACTACTGGCAATTAAAAACTTAGTTGAGCCGGGTAAATTTGCTCCCATGTGTTCAAATTGACCGACTATTTGTGGCACAACTTTCGTTAATAATATCGAAATAACACCAACCGCCACTACGGTCATGATCAGAGGATAAACTAAGGCTTGAATAAGTTGAGAGCGCATTTGTTCTCGTTGCTCGGTATAATCGGCCAAGCGGTTTAAGACTTTATCTAAATGCCCCGACTTTTCCCCTGCCGCCACCATGGCTCTATATAAACGATTAAACACCTTTGGAAATTCAGCCATACTTTCGGCTAAGCCATAACCTTCGGTAATTTTGGTTCTAACCCCCATAATCATACTCTTGATACGATTTTTCTCGCCTTGTTCTGCCACCGCCATTAACGACTCTTCTAAAGGTAAACCTGACTCAACTAAGGTGGCGAGCTGACGAGTGATCAGCGCTAATTCGGCAGCAGAGACTTTACCTTTATTCGTTTGGCCACTGTGATTCCCTGCTTTTCCTGCCTTATTATTACTCGCGAGTGTGGCAACAACGTCAATAGGCATTAGGCCTTGTTCACGCAATAAACCACGAACTTGTCTTGGGGTATCCCCTTCAATGACGCCTTTTTTAGTTTTTCCTCGGCTATCTACGGCCTGATAATCAAAAGCTGCCATTAATCTTCTCGCGTCACACGTAGCACTTCTTCAAGTGTTGTTTGTCCAGTCATCACTTTATCAAAGCCATCACGACGAATAGAAGCGGTATGTTGGCGAATGTATTTTTCAATCGCTTGCTCACCATGACCATTATGAATTATTTCTCTAACCTTATCATCAACCACTAAAAGCTCATGAATACCCGTTCGGCCTTTATAACCTTTAAAGTTACATTCACTACAACCTATGGCACGGTAAATAACTTGCTTATTGTCACTTGGTAAGGCTAGTAAAGTACATTCTTCTTCATCAGGGAGGTGACTTTCGCGACAATGAGGGCAAAGCGTGCGTACTAAGCGCTGCGCAAGTACGCCTAATAAACTTGACGATAATAAAAATGGCTCTACGCCCATGTCTTCCATACGGGTAATAGCACCCGCAGCGGTATTAGTATGTAACGTTGATAGTACTAAATGCCCCGTCAAACTCGCTTGCACGCCTATTTGTGCAGTTTCTAAATCACGAATTTCACCCACCATCACCACATCGGGATCTTGGCGCAAAATGGCTCTTAATCCCCGAGCAAAGGTCATATCAACTTTGGTATTTACTTGCGTTTGTCCTATGCCTTCAATGGCATATTCAATTGGGTCTTCTACGGTGAGAATATTGCGCTCTTTCGAGTCAATTTGCGTTAAGCCTGCGTACAAGGTGGTACTTTTACCCGAGCCTGTTGGACCTGTCACTAAAATAATACCGTGCGGCTTTTCTATTAATTGACTAAATATGCGCCGGTTGGCATCGGTCATGCCAAGGTCTTTGAGATCTAATCGCGCTGAGTTTTTATCGAGTAAACGTAATACTACTCGTTCACCGTGCCCTGTTGGCATAGTAGAAACACGCACATCAACCGCGCGACCACCAATGCGCAATGAAATACGACCATCTTGTGGGATACGTTTTTCAGCAATATCAAGTTTTGCCATCACCTTGATGCGTGATACCAATAAAGAGGCTAATTTACGATTGGGTTTTAATACTTCTCGCAATACGCCATCAACACGAAAGCGTATTTGCAAGGCATTTTCAAAGGTTTCGATATGAATATCACTGGCACTTTCTTTAATAGCTTCACTGAGCATGGCGTTGATTAACTTGATAATTGGTGCATCATCTTCGTTCTCAAGTAAATCTTCACTTTCTACCATTTCATCAGCAAGTGAATATAAGTCTACTTCATTGCCAATATCTTCCATCATTTGCTGCGCTTCTGAAGAGTCTCGTTGATAAGCTTGGGTTAACAACAGCTCAAATGAAGCAATATCTTGCACATCAAAACTAAAAGACGCTTTAATAATGCGACGTACTTCAATAATAGTTTGTAAACTAATATCAGCTAAACAATGTAACACATAGCCACTTGCTTGCTGACCTTGCTCTTGATGACTGAGTAAAACACTATAGCGTTTAGCAAAGGCAAAAGGTAAGCGCCAAGCTACAGCGCTAGTGTTTTGTTCATCAATAAGCTTTTGCTCTGCTGCTAATTCGCCAGCTGGTTCACTATCATATTCTGTTGCTAACTGCTTGCTTTCTACATCCGCCATTAGTCATGATTCTCTTCTAATAACTTTATTTGCTCTTTGTGTTGTTTATCTTTTTGCAATGTTTCTTGATAGTCATCAAAAGAAGGCGGCAATGATAAATCATCATTCCACTCTGGTAGCATCGGCAGGCTTTCATCATTCATCAATGATAAACCCTCTTCTTGTTTGCGTACCTGATCAGCGCGAATAAAATTATACTTTTCCTTCGCCATAGTATTCATAACACTAGAGTCAGTAATGATAGTTGGCCGTAAAAACACCATTAAATTACGCTTGCGAGTGCTATTGGTGGTTGATTTAAATAAGTGACCAATAATAGGAATATCGCCTAGTAAAGGCACTTTTTGCACACTTTCTTGCACGTCTTCATCAATTAAACCACCTAAAATAACCGTTGCGCCACTTTCAACCATGACCGTGGTTTTGATTTCACGTTTATTGATAGAAATATCGACACCTGTGGCGCCGCTAACCGAAGAGACTTCTTGCTCTATGGTTAGCTGCACACTGTTACCTTCATTGATTTGTGGCGTTACTAATAACTTAATACCAACTTCCTGTCGGTCAACGGTTTGAAACGGATTGGAATTATTGCTACCCGTTTGTGAGCCAGTAATAATAGGTACTTCTTGACCCACTAAGAAATAGGCTTCTTCGTTATCCAAGGTGGTAATACTGGGTGTGGCTAAAATATTTGAATTGGTATCGGTACTTACCGCTTGCACAATGGCACCCCAATCATTTTTCATGATACCAAACATACCGCCGCTGACCGAACCTAAGGCTTGGGCCAATAAAGTATAATCACCGTCGGTATCAGGATTTGTCGTGGTAACTGGGTTACCATTTGAGTCGATAGTAGTTATTGTTGTACCTTGCTCACCCTCTGCCGACGCCACTGCTGCTGCAACAGAAGATATTGATGCTGGGCCGTTAGTAAACTGAGTAAAACCACCTGCTTCGCTATACCATTGAACGCCTAACTGTACGCCATCACTTTCAAAAACTTCAACAATAATGGCTTCAATATGCACTTGCGCACGCGGTACATCAAGTTGGCGAATGACCGACTCAAGCGAACGCAATATGTCAGGCTGACCGGTAATCACTAGTGTATTCGTTGACTCATGAGCCTCAATACTGGTATCCGTTTTTGACTTGCTGCGACTTTTTGCTTTGCTGGTATTTTCTTCTGAAGCAATGGTTTTACTGACACCATTTAGCACTTTCACTAAATCTTCCGCTTTCGCGTATTTTAAATAGTAAATTCGGGTATTGCCGCTAGTTTCTAATTCACTATCAAGACGCTTAACTAAACGGCTAACGCGCTCACGGGCTTTCACTTCGCCGCTAACAATTACGCTATTTGAGCGATCATCGGCAACAATTTTAGGAATTAAGAAAGTCGGCTGTCCTGCTTTACCGCCACTAGGTTTGTTCATGGCTTCAATAATGCGTACTATTTCACCCGCAGAGGCGTATTGTAATTTGATAATTTCAACATCTTGATCCCCCGCTCTATCAACACGTTCAATAATTTTTACTAAGCGATTTACCGTTGCGGCTGTACCTGTCAGCATAATAACGTTAGCAGGGTCATAATTAGTGACATTGCCACCGCCCGCTTGATCAGATAATTGGCGTAGCAGCGGCACCAATTCGCGCACCGTGACATTTTTCACTTCCACAATTCGGGTGACCATTTCATCACCAATAATAGTGCTATTACTACCCACAACAGGAATCGAAGAGGTTTTAGCATCTTTATTTCGAATAATTTTGATAATATTATTGTTCATTTCTACCGCGGCAAAACCGTAGACTTCCAAAACATTTAAGAAAAATTGATAATATTGCTCTTCAGAAAGTAGATCATAACTGCGTACATTAACTTTACCCCGCACGTTAGGGTCAACAATCATGGTTTTTCTCAGGTTTTTACCAACAATATTGACAAACTCAGTAATTTCAGTGCCCTTAAAATTTGGAGAATATTGTGCGGCACTTGCCTGCCCAACAGCAAAAATGCTACTAAAAATAATGGCGGTAGCTAACGCTATGCCCACTTGTTTGAGTTGCTTAAACTTATGGTTAAAATATTTAACCACTGAGACGTTTAAGGTGCTGCCCATGAAGAATTCCTTATTGCTTTTTTACAATATTAAAAGTTTATACTACTAAAAGTTTAAAATACTAAAGGTTTAAAAATAATCGTTAATCAATGCTAAACAGTATCTCAACTAAGTCATTATTACGGTTAACTAATAATGAAATATCACGTTCGGTTTTCAAGGCTGACATTGCTTGTGCAGCTTCTATTGGTGTAAGTAAATCGTAACCATTCATTTGTACCGCGACATCACCCGCTTTTAAGCCTGATAATTTAAAAAATTCAGGATCTTTACCTGCCGACAAACGATAGCCGATAATGACACCATTTTTTCGCGCTGGCGAAATACGTAAATAATCGGTGATCTTCCCTGGATTACTACTTAAATCTTTTCTTAAGCGCAAGGCACTATTACTTAACGCCTTATTTAAACGCTGATCAACAATATTAACTTGCGGCGTCTCTGTATCTGTTGCTGCTCTTTGATTTTTTGCTTCGGTAGTAGCAATACCTTTGGCGGGTTGATCGTAATCGGCACCATCAAGCATTAAGGTTTCTAATCGGCCTGACTGCTTAATGATAACCCGGTCAATTAGTACCTGCTCAAGACTGGCACGCGTGCCAACAATAATATCACCAATACCATAAGTTTCTTGTTTACCTTGATACTCAATTATTGCCGCAGAGGTTTCTTTGCTGTCACTAGCTACGGCAGCAGATAAGGTTAACTGCAAACGAGTTTGCGGCGCATTTTGTACTTGCTCAATAACTTCTTCCACTTGCTTATTATATTGACCAAATAAATTAAGGGCTTGCAACGCCGATAAGTTATAACTGCTCGCAGCCTGTTTTTTATAGGCCGTGCCATTCGTCATTGCTGTGTTATTGACCACTTGTTCTTGTGGCACCATCAACCAAGTGATTTTTGCCGCTAAAAAGGCAATATAAACAAGTAACAACAAACTGATTGCTTGTGCTATTTTTTGTTGCGGTAATTTTGCCAACAATGAGGAGAAAGAGGTTAAATTATTCGTTAAAGCCATTAAATTCCAGCTATTTTGTGTTAATTATCTAAAGTTAATTTTCCGTTAACTTTGTAATGCAAGCTACCGATAATACGTGACCCTTAGCTTGGCAACAAGCAATGTGCCACTATTTTGCCTATTATTTATAAAATAGCAGACAGTTATTACCGAATTATGTTATTTTTCAGAAAATTTTCACTTTGTTTTTCATAATCTATTCACAAAAAGCTACTTATTTATGGCAACAGCACCAAGAGATAGTTCAATTAACTTAAGTAGTACGCGCTTAGACAAGTGGCTATGGGCGGCTCGCTTCTACAAAACTCGCGCTATTGCCAAGCAAATGATTGATGGTGGTAAGGTGTTTTATAATGGTCAACGCACCAAATCGGGAAAAGCCGTCGCCATTGGTGACATGATTAAAATGAGACAAGGCTTTGATGAAAAAGAAGTGGAGGTTATCGCATTAGCCGATAAACGCCGCGATGCTACTTTTGCACAAACCCTTTACCAAGAAAGTAGTAAAAGCATTGCCAGTAGAGAAAAGAATAGCCTTGCCCGAAAACAAGGTATTTTATTAAGCCCTGCTTCTGATACCAAACCTGATAAAAAACAACGCCGAAAATTACGAGAATTCAAAGAAAGGATGTAAAAATAAAACACTCATAATAATGTTTAAACCCTAATATTTATTTTACTAGTAGGGTAGCTCAGTAATGCCTCAATACAGTTATTTTTCAATCTAAAATAAAATTTTACCCTTTGGTGATATCTGTACTGCTCTTAATTTGTCTCACTAATTTCATCATGCGTGCCTCCAACCCCAGAAATATTTTTTTCCGCAAAGGCATAAAATAAACAAGACCTTTTGGAATTCTATTCACAAATCAATAGATAATTCTCTTATTTCTACTATATTTAGCCAAACAAGGGATAAAAATTCTAAATAGGAAGAAAATGTTAACACTCATTCCATTATGTTTATTACTCGTCATTATTAATTTTCAAGCCGAAGCCGCCATTAAAAATACTGCTGGTGGTTTTATTGATGTTAATGTCTATCCCTATTTGTCTGATGTCGATAATGATAATACTGTCACCGTCAATATAGGTGCCAAGCTCAATAATCGATTTTCATATTTTTCTTTAACGAATTTTGGCAATGAAAAAGGAGAAAGTGCCTTAGCCGATCTCAACACCTTCTACACTGAACAAAATGTCCGTTGGCAAATTAATGAAAAACTACCGCTTGATCTTACTTTGCAAATGAATTTCCGTTCAGGTGATGATAACGACAGGCACCGCTTAGGATTTCGGTGGCGTATAAATGATACTAATTTGTTTAAAGCAGCGTTTAAAGCAATTAACCTAAGCTGGTCAATTAATTTTCATTTAAAGCAGTTTGATAGTGTGCCTGAGGATGTATGGCAAATGGAACATGCATTTAGAATGACGTTTCCCTCCCTTGATAATAACATTTATTTAGCCGGTTTTATTGACCATACTTTCAATGAAAACTTGCCAAGTAACATATCGAAAAACCCCATGGTTGGCGAAATACAACTTGGCTATAGGGTAATAGAAAACCTGTTTGTTATAGCTGAATATCGCGTTAACGAATATCGTTACTCCGATGTACATAATACCGCGTTAGGCATTGAATATATAATCAAATGGTAGGTTTTTATAATGACAAATAATAATGGTAAAACGTTGGTTTTACTTTCTTTTTTGATGCTTTTTTTTCAGCAAGCGTCAGCAAAAGAATATAAAATAGGCTTAGCAGTTTGGTCTGGTTACCCGCAATGTGTGCAAGGGTTTAAAGACAGCCTCGCCAGCAAAGGGCTCATTGCAGGAAAGCAAGTTACCTTTATTCAA
The DNA here is from genome assembly GCA_002162675.1 of Colwellia sp. 39_35_sub15_T18. Lineage (GTDB taxonomy): Bacteria > Pseudomonadota > Gammaproteobacteria > Enterobacterales > Alteromonadaceae > Colwellia. The sequence continues at coordinate 133,334 of MAAE01000028.1, forward strand.
GGTGAAGTGGGGGCAGACAAAACACTGCAAAGAGCTGTAGCGCACAGCTTTAAAGAACAAAATGTTGATTTGGTTTTTACCCTCACCACGCCAGGAACAACCATAATAAAAGAAGTTATGCCTGCTACAACACCCTTAGTTTTTTCAATTGTCACCTATCCGGCCGACTCGGGCCTAATAGAGTCTTTTGAATATTCAGGTAATAACTTGGTGGGCACCAGTAATTACGTATCTTTATTTCATTCCATTGACTTACTGCTAGGAGTGCTCCCTGCCACTAAAAGCGTGGCAATTTTTCATCGAAAAGGAGAACCTAACTCAAAAATACAAGCGGCTAATTTATATAGAATTTTGAAAAAAAAACGTATTAAAGTAATTGATGTTGAAGCAACAGATATTAAGGAAATAAAAGCTAAAGCTTTAGCACTTGTTAATGAGGTAGATGCTTTTATTACCACTACCGATACCTTAATGCAAAGTGGTGGCGAAAGCGCTTTAATAGCGCTTTCTTTAGCTCATAAAGTCCCTATTTTAAGTGCCAATAAAAAAGGCATCGAGCAAGGTGCAACATTCGGTGTGGTGGCTGATTTTTATCAGTTAGGCAGTATGGCGGGAGAAATGGCTGCACGTATTATTTTAGATAAAGTTTCACCCGAAAGTATTCAGTCTACATTACAAGAACCACCTACATTCTTATTTAACAAAAAAAGCATGCAACTCTTAGATATCAAGCTGCCTAAGCAATTTAGCTTAAAAGTTCAATGGACAAAATAAGCACCTTATTTAAATGAAACTAATCCCCAAAGTTATCACAATATGTATATTAGTTGCCCTAATTGTTGTTGGTAGCCTAGGGTATTTTGTTTTTTCTTCCCTAAAAAAAGAGCGTCTACAAACAATAGCGAAAGGCATGAATAGTGATGTTTCTTTTATGGTGTCTAACTTGGAAGACGGCCACAAAAAAATTACTGATATTACGCAGATAGTTGCCCGCAATAGACAGGTAAAAAAAGCGCTCAGTTTGTTTGAAAATCGTGGCGTTAGCCAAGAGTTAAACGATTTGATCGAAATTTACCCTTTTATTAATTATATTCTTGTCGTTGAACTCGACGGCACTATTTTTTCTAGCAGTACACGTGATGGCAATAAAAGAAAAATTAACGGTGAAGAGCTGTTACTCAAAAACATTAAGCACCACCCCTTTTATATGCAACCTGAGAAAAGTCTCGTTGCCATAAGCTCAATAGGCCAAGATGAATATTTATCCCTCATTGGCATCGAGAGTGGGAGCGAGAATGGAGTCGAGAAGATAATTGCCCAGTGGTACTCCGTTAACATTATTAAACGCGGTCAGGCTATTGGTGAATTAATCATTAGTGTTGACTGGGAAAGCATAGTAATAAATCAATTAGATCAAGATATTAAAGAATTAGCTGTCGCTAAAACCTCATTGATTGGTGCCATCATTAAAAATGAAGAAAATAAAATAGTTGTGGCACGATATCGTCAAAACGCCCCCCTTACTAATGAGTATCATGAGGGTTCTCTATATAAAAAAACGCCCCATGAACTTTCGTCTCAAAAAATATTAACGGTAGGTAAAACAGAACTTACCTCACTATTGCTGTTTAACCGTCATATAGAAATGAAAGTTATTGAAACTCTAGGTCTGAACATTTTAATGGTGGGTATTGCGAGTGTATTAGTGATGAGTTTTCTACTGTATTTCTTATTAGGTAAAATCTTGTTATCTCGCATAGAACAACTACATCGCTTTACCAAAGGTATTAGTCAAGGAGAATTGGACTATCAGATAAAAGATCTTGGTAGTGATGAGATAGGGGACTTAGGGAGGAACTTTAATATGATGGTACATACCTTAAGTCACAGTATGACCTCTATTGAAAAGTTAAATGATGAATCTGAATTAAGAAAACTAGCACTGCACTCTCTAAAAGAGAGCAGCAACCAATTAGAGCTAGTGATGGATAGTACGGCCGCTGGTATATGGGATTGGCAAGTACAATCTGGTGAGATGGTGCTTAATGAGCGCTGGGCTGAAATTATTGGCTATACCCTCGAAGAATTATCCCCTATCAATATGGATACTTGGATGCAGTATGTCCACCCTAGTGACTTCAAACATTCGGAAGAATTATTACAGCAACATTGGCATGGAGAAACAGCTAGATATAATTATGAAGCAAGAATGAAGCATAAAAAAGGTCATTGGGTGTGGATATTTGACTCTGGAAAAGTGGTGGAATGGCATGAAGACGGTAAGCCTAAACGCATGATCGGCACTCATCTAGACATAACTGATCGAAAAAACAATGAAAAAATGCTCATCGAAGCAACAGAGAAAGCAGAACAAGCCGCTATTGCAAAAAGTGAATTTTTAGCCAGCATGAGTCATGAAATTCGTACGCCAATGAATGGTGTACTCGGCATGTTGGGACTAGTAGTAGATACTGATTTAAATGATGAACAACAGCATAGAATCAATATTGCCATGAGCAGTGCAAAATCATTATTGAATTTAATTAATGACATTTTGGATTTCTCTAAAGCAGATGCCGGTAAAATTGAATTAGAAAATATCAATTTCAACCTTCGCAGCATGTTAGGTGAACTTTCTGAATCTATGGGGCTACAGACTCAAGTTAAAAATATTGAGCTGATCCTTGATGTCACCAAAATTGAAGAGTCTATGGTAAAAGGTGACCCGAGTAGACTACGACAAATAATCACTAATATTATTAGTAACGCCACTAAATTCACCTCCAAAGGTGAAATCGTTATTCAAGCTGAATTGCTGCCTCGCAAAGATTCATCATGGCGGCTAAATTGCAAAATTACCGATACCGGCTTAGGTATTCCAGAGGATAAAATATCCTCATTATTTGACTCTTTTAGCCAAGTAGACTCATCAACAACACGTAAATTTGGTGGTACAGGTTTAGGACTCGCCATAGTCAAAAAACTTTGTAATTTAATGGATGGCGACATTAGCGTAACGAGTAAATTAGGACAAGGAAGCTGTTTTCACTTTTATATAACGTTACAAAAAAGCAATAAGTCACAAAAAGTAATGCCTGAAATTGATATGAATAATTTAAAATTACTCATTGTCGATGACAATGTCACCAATAGAGAAGTGATACGAGGGCAGCTTGAGCACTGGGGAGCCACTGTTTTTGCAGCCGATAGTGGCCAACAGGCATTGTCACTTTGTCAGCAAGAATGTCACGATAATGGCAAGCCACCTTTTGATATTGCATTTCTTGATATGCAAATACCTTATATGGATGGTGCTGAATTAGGTCAAAAAATTAAGGGCGATGAACGTTTTGCACAAATAAAGTTAATCATGATGACGTCAATGGGACATTTAGGAGACGCCCGTTACTTTGCTGATTTAGGGTTTAGTGGTTATTTTCCCAAACCAGCAACGACTGCTGATCTGTTCGGTGCTTTATCGGTAGTCGCAAAAGGAGGTGAGATACTCGAAGAGGCTGAACCTCTAGTAACCAGTCATTACTTAAAAACATTAACTCCTGCAAATAACCAAGAATTCAGTGAAGCAGATATTGAGGTCATTAAAGATACACGAATATTGTTAGTGGAAGACAATCGCATTAATCAGATGGTCGCGAAAGGCATTCTAAATAAATTAGGATTACACTTTATTGATATTGCTAATAATGGTGTTGAGTGCTTAACAAAATTGAAACAAGCAAAGCTTGATCCTTGTTATGATGTGGTACTGATGGATTGTCAAATGCCTGAAATGGATGGTTATGAAGCTAGTCAACAAATTCGAATAGGCGGCGGTGGAGCATTAAATAAAACTATTCCTATTATTGCAATGACAGCAAACGCCATGGCAGATGATAAGAACAAGTGCCTTGCTGCTGGCATGGACGATTATTTATCTAAGCCCATTGAAGCAAATTTGTTAATAGTGAAGTTACTGCATTGGTTAACGGAAAATACAAAACATGAAAACAAGGATAGTTAATAACTATTGTCGCCAACTTATACTGTCGCTATCGTTGCCCTGTTTTAAGGAAACAACCATTAATAAAAAAACCTGCCTAACATGATTCGCTCAGACGTCCTGAAACTCGCATCTTGAAGTGGCTTGGGTATATAATGGCACCCTCAGCAATTTAAGGAAAGGATTTAGCTCGAATGTCTCAAGCTAGCATTTCTCACACCGACACTTTAAACCGTTACTTATTTGATAACATGCATGTGCGTGGCGAATTGGTGCAGTTAAGCAACAGTTACCAACACATTATTAAGAACCACAATTACCCTGTTAGTGTTCGTTTACTGCTAGGTGAATTAATGGCGGCAACCTGCTTACTTACGGCAACCTTAAAATTTGAAGGTGATATAACCGTACAATTACAAGGTGATGGTCCTGTCGGTTATATGTCAGTTAACGGCGACAACAATCAGCAAATGCGTGGCATTGCCAAGGTTGTTGAAACAGAAAAAGCCAATGCAGCACGTTCATTACAAGAACTTCTTGGTAAAGGCAATATGATCATCACCATCAAGCCTAACCAAGGTGAAGCTTATCAGGGAATTGTTGCTTTAGACCAACCAACATTAGCGCAATGTTTTGCTCATTATTTTGAAGTTTCAGCACAAATTCCGACTGAAATTTGGCTTTTTAGCGATGATGATAAACAGCAAGTCGCCGGCAGCTTAATACAATTATTGCCTGACGGTGATGGTAGCAATGAAAACTTAGCAAAACAGCAAAGTGATTTTGAGCATGTCGCGCAACTAACCAACACCATTAAAGCCGATGAAATTTTTTCACTTGAAGCACAAGCGTTGTTATATCGCTTATACCATCAAGAAAAAGTCAGTTTATTCGACCCTCAATCAGTCAGTTATCAATGTGGTTGCTCTAGTAATAAATGTTTAGCAGCCATTGCTCAAGTTGAACCCGATGAAATTATTGATATTCTCGCCAAGCATGGAAAAATCTCCATGACCTGTGAATATTGCTTAACCATTTATGACTTTTATGCAAACGATTTAAAAAGTTTCACTTCGAAACAAAATCATTAGTTATTAACTTTCACTTAGTTCACCAAGCCGCTATTTAACACTCTTTTGGATATTTATTACTTAAAAGAGTGTCAAACTGCTACGCTCATGCAGCCCTTACCGTTATTATTGTTGTAAAATTACAGCCAAGAAATTTTTGTCTATTTTCAATATTTATGTTGGTTATACTGAAAACTTTCAACTTAACCTATATTTTACTTTCGTTTTGCGCGTTATTCCCCTAAAATGGCGCCATTAAAACTTTAAACCTTGTTCTTATTTATTTAAGCTCAAATTTAAAAGTAATACCATTTGGATTAATTAAGAGTACAGAATTCAATGAGAATAAATTTTTAAGAACAAGGCGCTTGATTGAGCAATAGCTGGCTATTGAGATTGAAAGCAACGACGTTATTGAATATTTAGACCCTTTGAAAATGATCACTTAGTTAGTGCAATTGGTATAAACCTAACCATTACTTAAAACTCGTCATACTTTAGGAGTGAATTTACTATGACCGCCCCAGAAAACTCAATTGATTTGTCACAATATGGCATTAACGATGTATCAGAAATTGTTTACAATCCATCTTATGAGTTACTTTTTAGTGAAGAGACTAAAGCAGGCCTTGAAGGCTTTGATAAAGGTGTAGTCACGGAGCTTGGCGCAGTCAATGTAGATACTGGCATATTTACTGGCCGTTCACCTAAAGATAAATACATTGTTCGTGATGACGTAACTCGCGACACTGTTTGGTGGTCTGATCAAGGTAAAAACGACAATAAAGCCATGAGCCAAGAAACATGGTCTGAGCTGAAAGGTTTAGTGACTACTCAGCTTTCAGGTAAGCGTTTGTTTGTTGTTGATACTTATTGTGGTGCTAACGATGATACGCGTTTAAAAGTACGCTTTATTACTGAAGTTGCATGGCAAGCACATTTTGTGAAAAACATGTTCATTCGCCCAAGCGATGAAGAGCTTAAAACTTACCAACCAGATTTCGTGGTAATGAACGGCGCTAAAACCACCAATCCTAACTGGCAAGCACAAGGCTTAAATTCAGAAAACTTTGTAGCCTTTAACTTAACTGAAAAAATTCAGTTAATTGGCGGTACATGGTACGGTGGCGAAATGAAAAAAGGTATGTTCTCAATGATGAACTACCTATTACCATTGAAAGGCATAGCTTCTATGCACTGTAGTGCCAACGTAGGTAAAGACGGTGATGTTGCCGTATTCTTCGGCCTATCTGGCACAGGTAAAACCACCCTTTCTACCGATCCTAAACGTCAACTAATTGGTGATGACGAACACGGTTGGGATGATAACGGCGTATTCAACTTTGAAGGTGGCTGTTACGCTAAAACCATCAAGCTAAGCAAAGAAAATGAACCCGATATTTACAATGCTATTCGTCGCGATGCGCTACTAGAAAACGTCACCGTTGCTGATGACGGCACTATCGATTTTGATGATAATTCACGCACTGAAAATACCCGCGTTTCTTACCCTATTCATCACATTGATAACATTGTTAAACCCGTTTCTCGTGCTGGTCATGCGAAAAAAGTTATTTTCTTAACTGCCGATGCTTTTGGTGTATTACCACCTGTGGCTAAATTAACACCTGAACAAACAGAGTATTACTTCTTATCAGGCTTTACCGCTAAATTAGCCGGTACTGAACGTGGTATTACTGAGCCGACACCTACTTTTTCAAGTTGTTTTGGTGCCGCGTTCTTAAGTTTGCACCCAACACAATATGCCGAAGTGTTACGTAAACGTATGACTGATGCCGGCGCAGAAGCTTATCTAGTCAACACAGGTTGGAATGGCACAGGCAACCGTATTTCAATTAAAGCAACTCGCGCTATTATTGATGCTATTTTAGATGGTTCAATTGATGATGCAGAAACAACGGTTATACCTATGTTTAATCTTGAAGTTCCTAGCAAGCTAGCAGGTGTTGAAGGTGATATATTAGACCCTAGACATACGTACCAAGATAGCAATGAATGGCACAATAAAGCGACTGACTTAGCAAAGCGTTTTATTAATAACTTTGACAAGTTCACTGATACTGATAATGGTAAAGCGTTAGTTGCAGCTGGACCACAGCTGTAAAATATACCTTTGCCCTTAATCTACGATAAAACCATCACCAAATAAATTGCTGATGGTTTTTTATTGTTCATAAACTGTCGGGTAATTTTACAATATTTGTTTAACCCTTCATAAAAATAAAAATACGTTAAAAAACAGTAAATTAACGCCTCGGCCTGCTTATTGCTACTATATAATAGACACATAAATAATATTTAATCTCATTACTTAAGGATATCTTATGAAAAAAATTATCACTTTACTTGCCTGCTTATGGATCAGTTCAGCGCAAGCAACTTTACTATCGGAAGACGAAACATTTTCACCCGTTTTGATTGTTGATGGTAGCAGCAGCTCAACAAGTTTAACTTTTACAGACAGCGGTATCATTTCGGACGTCAATGTTTTTATCGACTTCACTAAATGTGATGATCCGCTATTAAGTGACGGTACTTGTTCTGGTGCAGGGTCTTCCTTTAATAGAGAAATAGTCTTCTTTCTTACTAGTGCTATGGGCACTCGTGTCGACCTAGTACTAGAAGATACTTATTCAGATCACGTAGGTGCGCGCATCGAGGTATTGTTTGATGATGACGCTGCAACCACTATCGGTGGCGGCAGTTTGCTGTCTGGAACTTTCGCTCCAATAGGTTCATTAGCTGACTTTAACAGTGAGCAGGTATTAGGCGATTGGACGTTAGGTTTTGAAGATACTGTCGGTGCGGATCCATTAAGTGTGAATGCATGGCGTTTAGATATCACCACTAATGCTATACCAGAGCCAACGTCAATGGCTTTATTAGGCTTAGCTTTAATTGGTGTATTTTTCTCACGCAAAAGATCCAATAAGCAATAAGCAATAAGCAATAAGATAAAAATAACCACTAAGCCTTGGCTCTGCTAAGGTTTTTTTTGTTTAAAACTCTAACGGCAAACATACCTTGGCTTGTAAGCCGCCTTCAGCTTTATTCGATAATTCAACACGGCCACCATGGGTATCAACAATACGCTTAATAATGGCTAAGCCCAAACCGCTTCCTTCGCCACCACGAGCAGTATCGCCTTGAGTGAAAGGTTGAAATAGTCGCTCTATATCTGAGTCTGGAATACCTGCACCGTGATCACTCACCATAAAATAGGCGTAGCCCTGTTCTTTATCATGGCCGGTGAATACTTCAATATCGCCATCGGTATAGCGCAAAGCATTTTGAATTAAGTTAGCTAAAGCACGTTTAACGGCAACGTGACGCAAGGGTATTTTAGGGCAGTCACTGGCAACAAGCTGAATATTTCTACCACTGGGTGTTTCAACATTTAGTACTTCTGCTACTAAAACATTTAAGTCATCTAGCTCGGCTTTATCTTTTGAGTCATGACGAATGTAATCAATAAATTGATCGATAATATTATTCATATCATCAATATCGCATTCTATACCTTCTTTAAGAAAGTCATCGAGTTCAGACATCATTTCACTGGCTAAACGAATTCGTGTTAATGGCGTACGTAAATCATGAGAAATGCCCGCCATCAGTAGGTTTCGATCATCCTCCAACTGTTTAATCCCCTTTGACATGTGGTTAAACGCTTGCGTTACCGCCATAATTTCAGAAGTGCCATGCTCTGTTAGTGGTTCAGGAAAATCACCTCGGCCAACATCTTCTGCTGCACGTTGTAGCGATTTCAACGGCCTATTAAGTTGTCTGACAAATATCCAACCACCAGCGACACTGAGGACACCGATAATGCCAAGGAAAAAAATGAGTGGAGAAAAACTAGCTTCTTCCAGGCCCAATAATGGTATTTTAACCCACAAATTTGGCGCTTGCGGTGGGCGAATCCAAAACAGGTATTGGTCTCCTTGCGATATTCGAACCTCAGCAGGACCACCAAGTAATTCAGACATTTGCTCACTGCGGTAAGGGTAATAACCTGCTGAAGCTAAACCAAGTTTAAGAGCTTCTTTTTCACGATAAACACCAATACCCGTTTCTCGGTGAAAGGCTTCCGCCATTTTAGGGCTTAACCTAGCATCTTTAATATCAATAAAAACAACACGTACCTGTTTAGCCAGCAACTGATTTATTTGTTGCTGGTTTGGCTCAATAACATACAGAGCAAAAGAGACATAAGAGACAACCTGATTAATAAAAAGCAAAAAGCCAATGAGTAATACAGTTTGCCCGAAGGCGCTACGGGGTAATATTTTCATGAATAGCCTTGAATGCGTGACTAGTAAAGTCCCGCCGACAACTAATAATACTAAGTAGCGGTGCCATCAGGCACAAACACATAACCTAATCCCCAAACTGTCTGTAAATAACGGGGTTTGGCTGGGTCTTTTTCTAACATGCGACGCAAGCGAGATACTTGCACATCAATACTGCGCTCAAGTGCGGAGTAATCACGTCCACGCGCTAAATTCATCAATTTATCACGAGATAATGGCTCTCTTGGGTGGGTAACTAAAGCCTTTAACACCGCAAACTCACCACTGGTTAAAGGCAAGCTTATATCGCCTTTTACCATTTCACGTGTCGCTAAGTTAAGTTTATATTCGCCAAAAATAATATTGTTTTCTTCCATAGAGGGCGCGCCAGGCGCTTCTTGTACTCGACGACGCAATACCGCTTTTATTCGTGCCAATAATTCTCTTGGATTAAAAGGTTTCGGCATGTAATCATCCGCACCTATTTCTAAACCGATAATACGGTCAACTTCATCACCTTTGGCGGTTAGCATCACAATAGGTATATTGTTGCTTTGCTGGCGCAAGCGGCGACAGATAGACAAGCCATCTTCACCTGGCAGCATTAAATCGAGTACCAACAAATGAAAATTTTCACGTTCAAGTAACCTATCCATTTGTTCTGAATTCGCAGCACTGCGCACAACAAAGCCTTGCTCTACTAAATAACGCTCTAACAATGAACGCAGGCGCATATCATCGTCTACCACTAAAATTTTTTGAGTTTCTTGGTTCATTGTCTTCTCACAAGGTTGGTATAATTTACAAACTAATATATGAAGTACTATAAGCGATGTCGCCACATATTAAAAAGAGCGATAAGTAAATGTTTTAGGCTATTTGTTACAATTTATGAATATAGCCTATTAATTTAAATAACTGTATTTATTGTAGATAATGAATTGCTTGCTCAGTAACACATTGAGTAAAACTTTTTTTGCGCTCACCACGCGATAAAGACAAAATAGCTTTTTCGACTAAAACCATTTTTTGTTGACGTTCAACTTCAGGTAAGTGTGCTAATTGTTCATGAAAACAGCCCTGTAAACCAAAATTAAGCGCTATGTCAGACTGCATGCTATCTTCACCTAAACATAAGGCTAGTTTTTCAGCCAACTTATTCTTAGGCATTTCATTGATTAAATAAGTTATTTCTTCAACAGTAGAATCCACTTCGCGAGCTTTATTGCAAGAATAAAACATATCGGCCACGGCAACCACGGGGATCAATGCTTCATGCTGCTTGCTAAACTTTTCTTTAAGCCAAGCATTATATTCAGCGGTTGTTGGCTCCTGCTTTGAGTTGTTCGAAAAAGCTTGTGCCGGTAACGCGTTTACCAGCAGTAGAGATAATAAAGGTAGGGCGATAAACGATGCTTTCATGAGGTATATTTAACTTACTTTTAAATTCAAGTAATAAGTAAGCTAAGTATACCGTTTCTATTTCAAGATGCTAGTTAGCCGTTTGATGAATATGCACATCGCGTTGTGGGTATGGAATACTGATACCCTCTTTATCGAAAGCCAACTTAACCTTTTCCATCATACCGAAATAGTAAGGCCAATAATCATCGGCATTCACCCATGGGCGAAGATATAAGTTAACAGAGCTATCACCATGTTCACCTACCCAAATATCTGTTGCTTGAGTAGTTAACGTGCGTTCATCGGCTTCAACCAGCGACATTAATACCGCTTTAGCTTTAACAATGTCGTCGTTATAACCAATACCAAAAACGAAATCGACGCGACGTGTACCTTCGATATTAATATTTTTAATACAACCATTCGATAAAGGACCATTTGGAATAATAACTCGCTGATTATCAGGTGTTTTTAAAATGGTATTAAAAATTTGAATTTCTTCGACACCACCGATATAACCCTGTGCTTCTATCACATCACCTTTTTTAAATGGCTTGAACAACAAAATAAGTACGCCACCAGCAAAATTGGCCAAACTGCCTTGCAAGGCTAAGCCAATAGCTAAACCTGCCGCGCCTAACATAGCAATTAACGACGTTGTTTCAATACCAATCATGGAAGCAAAAATGATTATTTGAATAGCTTTGAGTATGGTACTAAAAATACTCAGCAAAAATTGATGCAAGGTTGCTTCAACTTGCTTCTTATTTAGGGCTAGCTCTGCAATATTTAGCGTTTTGCCAATCAGCCACTTACCAACTAAATAAACAACAACCGCTAAAATAAATTTAATGCCAAACTGCAGGCTCATTTCACCAACCATTTGCAGGTAGTGCTCAACTTTTTCTACATTTATGTCCATATTTTTGACCTTTTTTATTAACAAATTTTTAACGATTGTAAGGGTTTTTCTAAACGCTGTAAATTAAAGTATTTTTGGCAAACTAGCGTCTAGCTCTAGCATAACGAATCCAGATATAGATGCCACTTAATGAAAGCAGTATCAGTAATATCGCCACAGCGTCCATAAACAGTACACCAAATAATCCCAATATTCGACCGCTGTGAGCATCTAAAACAATGCGCTCTAGCGTTAAAAATTGCGCCCGATAGTTCAGCTTTGCCGCCATGATAATTTGTTTATTGGCCGTGTTGTGCGTTATCCAATTGGGCTTTATGAGTGAGTGAAAATTTTGCCATAAAAGTTGCTCACTATTATATTGAAAAGTTCCGTTCGCTGATTTTATCACCAACAAGTGTTCAGTGGCAGCTACAGCATTAGCACCAACGGGAAAACCAGACTCTTCGCCTAATTGATCGATAAGCTCGCCATCTTGATTATAAAAACTAAGCTGATCAACACTCACCACAGCAAAAGCTTGCTGCTCGCTGATAATTATTGGCGCTATCGCAATAACTTTTGTTGCACTTTCGAATAATAATTTGTCATCAAGCCAGACTAAATTATCGGTAACCCGAAAATTATCCTTAACATAAAGGCGCACGTCACTCGGTGGCGCAATACCATAATGATCGAGTAACCATGAGTTTTTAATGGGGCTGTGGGCAAGGGAAAGCGTGTCGGTATGATTTAACGCTATACCAGAAAGTGATAAAAAAATTAGAAAAAAAGCCGCAATAATACCAAGCTTTCGATGCCATTCTCGTAAGTGACGTATGATACGATTATGCAGTGCTTTGGACGGTGATGGTGATGATTTCATAGCAAATAAAAAAGTTTACGCAGCGCATTAGCATTAAGTTGGCTTATTCTGCCGTATGCATCGCTTATAAGCTAGAGTTTTTATAACTGTTACCACCGCTCCACCATGCTACCCAGAAGCTTTATCATTCTCGGTGTAGTGCGTAGCAAGGCCTACATGGATGTAGGTTACTTAGGTTATGCATGGAACATATAACCTGCCTCTGTGACCTCTGTGGTAAAAATTTTCAAGTTGAACAAACATGAAATTTTAATGCTTGTTTAGTGCTCTATTATTCAACCACAAAGCAAGACGAGCAATTTTGGTGGTAGCTCTTACCGATAAAGTAGCCCCAGTAATGCCATCAATATTTTGTGTTAATTGTTTTTCGTTATCAAGACTAGCATTGATAAATTGTTTGGCGTAAAAGTCGTGACGAACTTCATCTCCTCGGCTTTCTCTAAACGTCAGCACCTTTAATTTTTGAATGTGTTGCTTGCCTTGACGAATAGTAATATGGACACCAATAGTAATAGGTTTTTCTTTACCTATCTCATCCAAAATCCAGACACTGTCATCATCACGTTGCCAATATCGAATACGCAGGCGGTTAAATTTATGACTCAGGATATCTGCGACTACGGCTTTATCTTCTTTGGTTAACCACAACATTTTTACTTGCCAGTTTTCACCCAAGCTGGCACTAATAAAGGCCTTAGGCGTTTGAAAAACCCCTTTAGCTGCCACACTTTCATTACTGGTTAGTAAAACCAACATAAATAGCAAAAAAGATAAGCATGTTTTCATTATTTACCTATACAACTTACTAAGAGTTATTAACGGAAAAAGTGAATAGTACCGCAGCACTATTCACTTATTTTATACTAATATATAGCTTGTATTACTCAGAAAAGCAGTAATATTAAAATTGGTAGCCAAAGCCTAAGTTAAAGCCTGTAGAGTCTGCAGCGCCGCCAAGATCTTCATAATCAGCTTTTAATACAACGTTTTCATGAATGTAATAGTTAACACCAACACTCGTTGATTCAACAGCTGTTGAGTCGCTATTACCTGCATTGTTGTCATATTCTGAGTAACGAGCAAAAACGCCTACTTTTTCACTAAACTTATAAGAAGGCTCAACATACCAACCAGTTTGCTCATCACGGCCTAACGCTTTTGCTTCATCGCCATTAATATCCCAACGAGCGTATAAAGCACGAACAGTGAAATTATTAACTTGATAAATAGCATGTGCTTCTAATAACGTGGCATCAGCAGTATCAATAGGGGCTTCAAAGTTACTGCCGCCTTGGGTAATGTCAGTTTGATATTGCAATGTTGCCGCTAGCTCTAAACCAGTAATAGCGGTGTATTTAATACGACCCGTATACGCTAGGTTTTCAGCATTAGCTTTAGCCACTTTTTGACGACCACTACGAATTTTAAAATCATCACCCACTTCCAAACCACTGGTGGCAGCACCATCAATGCTTAAACCTGGCGCAGGCTTAAAGTTAACCGCAACACCCGCTTCCCACCAAGTCGCTGGAATAATATTTTTTTCAACGCCATTACGTTCAACACCGTAGAATGTTGGTGGCTCATGAGTTTCGTTAATGATGCCAACAGGGATTAAAAACAAACCCACTTTAGAGCTTGTGGCTTCGTTAATGTCAACTTCAACATAAGCTTGTTCAAGTTCAACTTCACCTGATTTACCTTCACCAGCAATAGAATGCTCTAATTCAAACTCAGAGAAAAAACGTACCGTGTCACTGAACTCATGACCAAAAAACAACACAAAGCGGTGAAAATCAATTTTCGCATCGCTGTCTTCATAGTTGTTGTAATGTAATTCACCGTAACCACCAATGGAAGTGTTAGCAAACATGCCACCTTCGGCTTTTACTTCAACTTGATCGGCAGTAGCATTAAGTTTTTGATCGGTTTCATCTAAACGTCTTTCTAACGATTCTAAAACTTTTTGTTGCTCAGCAATAACTTGACGTAATTTATCTGTTTCTTCGTTAGCGATAGCTGCGTTACTGGCAAAAAGACCAATTAAAGCCGAAGCTAAGAGTGTTTTCTTCATCATGTGAGTAATTCCAATAGTATAGTTATGTTTTTAATGCTAACTAAGGTTAGCGGAGATAGATTGTCGGAAAGCTTGCTCGTCAGCGAAATGAGCCTTCTCTAATTTTGGCGACATTAAAACACGATAACAAATGAGAATCAATATCATTTGTGTTTTTTATTGTGAAATTGAAACTTAGTTGATTTAAATCATAACTATTATAGTTAGCTATTTTGCCCCTTTAGATGAAACCCTTCCCGGTGAGCATAAAGCGGCTTTAAAGTCGTTAGTTTGCCTGCTGAGCTAAACAAAAAGCTGCCCCTGACAAGAAAGAGACTATTTATAAGTACAGGGAGACAAGTACAGGGAGAAAAGTACGGGAAGTACGACAATGGTTAACTTATTTCCACCACCTGTTTACCAGTAAAGCCACCAGAGACTTGTTTACGTAACGCCATCGAAATGTCCTGAGCGCTAAAATTTACCATTGCTATTTCTGGAACACATACCTCACCACTGGCGACATTTTCTAACAATAATTTACTCATAAAGCTCATGTGCTGCTGCGCGCATAAATTATTCGACAACCAAGCGCCCCCCAAAGAAACAACACTGATGTTAGGCGCTTTTCTATACATTAATTCGGGAGCTAATGCCGGTAGTGATTTTAAGCAAGCAATTCGTCCGCAGAAACGCATAAGTTCTATATTTCTTACCGTGGTTTCACCACCAATAGAGTCGACAACGGCATCAAACCCTTGAGGACCAAGCGTAGTACGGATTTTTTCACAAAGTTTTTTATCCTGATAATCGAAAACGGCATCGGCACCTAATTTTTTAATGAGTTTATGATTATGCTTAGAAGCGGTAGCGAAAACATCGGCGCCTCGTTGTTTAGCGAATTGAATGGCGAACTGACCTACGGCACCGGCACCAGAGTCGATAAAAACACTATCGCCTTCTGTAATTTTAATTTTTTCCAAGGCAATTAATGCCGACATGCCAGCGCTAAGAATAGATGCCGCAGTATTTGATGAGACACTGTCAGGAATAACAGAAACCGCGAAGTTAGGTACTTTAGCATACTCACTGAGCACCCCTTGCTGCGTGAGGCTTGAGTGCCACATTATTCTATCGCCAACACGAGGAAAAAGCCCCTGGCTGGCTTGAGCCACAGTACCGACAGCATCAAGCCCTAAAATATGTGGATATTGCCACTGACCAAAACCTGTTTTAGCAAATTGAGCATCCAAAGGGTTTAACCCCACTGATGCAACTTTAACTAGTATTTCATTGTCATTGCATTGTGGTAATGACAGTTCAATTTCAGCAAGCTGAATTTGCTCGTTAGGTTGCTCCAACACAATGGCTTTCATGGCGTTGGGTAAATTGCAAAATTGTGCGGCATTGTTTGAAGACATAAAGCTCTCTAACTCACTCGTTAACTTATGACTCTAACACCCGCTAAATGCTTACTACCTGCTTGCCTTAGCAATTAGCGCTGTAATGGTAGAATCAATATTATTTTTTTTGGCTATTAAACCATCTTGCCGCGCATCTAACAACTATAGGTGAGCAATTCCCACGTTACCATTAGTGAATTTACCCACTAATTTATTCTGTAATTGACTGTTTTTCGTTTTTACTTTTACTCAGTAATATATAAAAAACAGGCGTGAATAAAAGACCAAATATAGTGACACCTATCATACCAGAGAATACCGCATTACCCATAGCATGACGCATTTCTGAACCGGCTCCCGTTGCTAATACCAGCGGTACTACGCCGGCGGTAAAGGCAAAAGAAGTCATTAAGATAGGGCGTAGTCGCATACGACACGCTTCAATGATGGATTCTAGATGTGACAAGCCTTTTTCGTTTTGATCTTTAGCAAACTCCACCATTAAAATAGCGTTTTTAGAGGCTAAAGCGACCAGCACAATCAAGGCTATTTGGGTAAATATATTGTTGTCTGAGCCCACTAACCAGACCCCCATTAATGCTGAAAAGATGGTCATGGGCACAATTAATATAATCGCTAAGGGTAAGCGTAAGCTTTCATATTGGGCCGCAAGTA
Source organism: Colwellia sp. 39_35_sub15_T18 (assembly GCA_002162675.1). Taxonomy (GTDB): domain Bacteria; phylum Pseudomonadota; class Gammaproteobacteria; order Enterobacterales; family Alteromonadaceae; genus Colwellia. The sequence goes on from MAAE01000028.1 coordinate 150,039, forward strand.
CCATAAACACTAACAACACCACTAACGGAAAAACATAAACCATAGTGTTGCCTGCCAATATTTGTTGGTAGGTCACTTCAGTCCATTCATATTCAATGCCCTGCTCTAAGGTGTCAGCCAAAATTAATTCGATTGCCTTTTGGGCTTGATCTGAGCTGTAACCCGGTGCTGGACTACCATTAAGTTCAGCCGTTGGATAACCATTATAATGCATTACCCGATCGGGCCCCGTTGCGGGTGTTACCGTTAATACCGAGCCTAGCGGCACCATTTTACCTTGGCGATTACGCACTTTTAGGTTCAATATTTGCTCTGGATCTTGTCTAAATTCGGCATCCGCTTGCGCTTTCACTTGATAAGTACGGCCAAACAAGTTGAAGTCGTTAACATAAACAGAGCCTAAATAAATTTGTAGGGCATCAAATACGTCGTCTAAAGGAATGCCTTGAATAAGCGCTTGTTCGCGATCGATATCAATATCCATTTGCGGTACTTGAATACGAAAGCTTGAAAATAAGCCCATCAATGCAGGATCTTGTTGGGCGTTATTAATGACCGCTTGTAAATTATTAAATAATACCTCAAAGCCTTTATTACCGCGGTCTTCAATTTGTAATTTGAAGCCACCTGTGGTGCCTAGCCCTTGAATAGGAGGCGGTGGAAATACCGCAACAAAAGCGGCGTCAATGGCCATAAACTTTTGATTCAATTGCGCTGCTATCGCCGCTGCCGACATATTTGGGTCTTGTCTATCTTCAAAAGCATCAAGCGGAGTAAATACAATGGCACTGTTTGGGCTATTGGTAAAACCATTTACAGACAGCCCAGGAAAGGCAACCGTATGGGCAATACCCGGTATGGTGTGTGCTATTTTTTCCATTTGCTCAACCACCGCTTGCGTGCGATCTAAACTTGCCGCATCAGGTAGTTGCGCAATAGCCACTAAATACTGTTTGTCTTGCGCAGGGATGAAACCACCGGGCACTTTATCAAACAAGGTAATAGTGCCCCCCACTAAAGCAAGATAAACAATACCGACCAGCATACTCATACGAATGAGTTTTTGGACTAGTTTTTGATAACCATTTGCGCCTTTGTCGAACACTTTATTAAAGGGGGCAAATAGCCATTTACCAAAGAGAGCATTAAGTAAAACCGTTAACTTATCAGGCTTACTGTCGTGCGACTTTAATAATAACGCTGACAATGCAGGCGACAAGGTTAACGAGTTAAACGCTGAGATAAAGGTAGAAATAGTGATGGTTAAGGCAAACTGTTTATAAAATTCGCCTGATAAACCACTAATAAATGCCGTTGGGATAAATACCGCCCCTAAAACCAAGGCAATGGCAATAATAGGCCCTGTTACTTCACTCATAGCAACACGCGTTGCTTCTAATGGTGTCAGGCCTTTTTCAATATTACGCTCAACATTTTCAACCACAACAATGGCATCGTCCACCACAATACCAATGGCAAGCACTAAACCGAATAACGATAAGGTATTGATTGAAATACCTAACCATTGCATAACAGCGAAGGTACCAATTAAAGAAACAGGCACGGCAATCAAGGGAATAATAGAGGCTCGCCATGTTTGCAAAAACAAAATCACCACAATAACTACTAAAACAATGGCTTCGAGCAACGTTTCGATAACAGCGTCAATAGAACCACGTACAAAGACGGTCGGATCATAAACAATGTCGTATTCAACGCCTGCGGGAAAGCTTGTTGATAAACGCGCCATGGTTGCACGTACTTGATCAGACAATTCTATGGCGTTAGAACCGGGGCGTTGGAAAATAGGCATGGCTAAGGCCGGTTGACCATCAAGCATAGCGCGTAATGAATAATTGTCTTGGCCTAACTCTAATCTTGCCACGTCTTTAAGGCGAGTAATTTGCCCTTGTTCGCCAATTTTTATAATGACCTGTTCAAATTCTTCAATATTATTTAAACGACCTTTAACATTTAATAAAATTTGAAATTGATTATCGTTAGCGGCTGGCTGAGCACCTAAGCTACCCGCAGCCACTTGTTGATTTTGCGAGCGTAGAGCGGCAATAACATCATTCGCCGTGAGTTCGCGTGCCGATAACGCATCAGGATTTAGCCAAACACGCATGGCATATTGACCACCACCAAAAAGTTGTACATCACCGACGCCATCTAAACGGGTGAGTTGGTCTTTAATATACAAATCGGCATAGTTAGATAAATACGTGGTATCGTGAGTTTTTTCCGGTGAAAAAAGATGCACCACCATGGTTAAGTTTGGTGATGATTTTTCAGCAACAACACCGAGTCGTTGCACTTCTTCGGGTAAGCGCGGTAAGGCACTGTTTACACGGTTTTGTACCTGCACTTGCGCTCTGTCTAAATCGGTTCCTAGCGCAAAGGTAACGGTAAGAGTCATGCGACCGTCACTGGTGGCTTGTGAAAACATATAAAGCATGTTTTCTGTACCGTTAATTTCTTGTTCTAATGGTGTCGCAACGGTTTGACCAATAACCGTAGGATTAGCACCCGGATAACTCGCCGTCACAATAACCGTTGGCGGTACAACTTCAGGGTATTCACTCACGGGTAATTGAAACAATGAAATGCCACCGCCAATGAGAATAATTAACGACAACATAGCCGCAAAAATAGGTCGTTGGATGAAAAAGTATGAAAAATTCATCAATAACCCTTAGCGTTTTGCTAATAAAGTTTTAGCATCGACAGTACTTAAGGTAAAGGCAATACCATCACTATCAATAACAACATTATGGGGCTTAACTGGCATACCTGCGCCCACTCGCGCCGGGCCATTAACCGCAATAATATCGCCTTTAGACAAGCCCGAGGTAATTGCCCGTAACTTGCCATAGCGCTCACCAACTTCCACAAGTTTATATTGCAAAATATTGTTTTCATCCACGGTTAATACGAAACGATTTTTTAAATCGGTGCCAATAGCTTTACTTGGAATAATAATTTGTTCGGTAATGGCATTTGCCGCTAATTTAATACGGGCAAAAGAGCCAGTGCGTAACTGATGCTCAATATTCTCAAAGACAGCACGAACGCGTAATGTGCCCGTTGAAGGGTTAATACGGTTATCGATAAAGTTAAGATGACCGGTGTAATGAAAATCTTTTTGTCCCACTTTTTGCATTACTACCTGTTGTTTGCTTTTGGCAGTAACCTTGTTGAAGGATTTATTCCAAGTGCGCTCGTCTATATCGAAATAAGCGTACATTTTTTGGTTTGAAACTATAGACGTCAACACGCTTTGGCCAGCAATAATGTTATTGCCTTTAGTGATATTCGCGCGAGAAATAATGCCATTAATTGGTGAACGAATTGAGGTGAACTCTAAATCTAACATGGCGGCCTCAAGTTGCGCTTGCAGCGCTGCTACTTGTGCTTCTCGTTGACGCAATGTCGATTCACGAGACTCGGTTTGCTCTGTTGAAATAGCGTTACGTTCAGCTAAGCGTACTGCGCGTTTGGCTTCACTGTTTGCTTGGGCAAGCGCCGCTTTTGCACTATCAACTTGCGCCACTAAACTAGCAACAACCGCAGCAAAGGGTCGATTATCTAATTGAAATAACAAATCACCTTTAAAAACCCTATCACCTTCTTGAAAAGCGATATGATCAATAACACCTGAAACTCTTGGCATTAAAGCCACTTCTTCAGGAGACTCAATACGCGTGGTATAGGTATGCCAGCTTTGCACAGGCTTAACTAGAACTTCAGCAACATCAATCGGTTGAATAAGCTGTTCAGTAGACGCTGGTGCTGCTTCTTCGCCACAGCCTGACAGTGCCATGGTTAATCCGAGTATGGTGGTAATGAAAAGATGTTTATACATTAGAGACTCCTTAAATAATGCTAGCGATCATACGGAACAAACATGTAGATAAAAAGCATGGTTTTTTACATTCATTGGTGCCAAAATAACACCAATAACGTTTTTAGGTGCACGATATGGATACAACAAGTCGACTACTATTACTGCTAGACGTAGTAGAAAGAGGCTCTTTTGCCAAAGCAGCGATATCACGCAACATAGATCGCTCAGTAATATCGAAACAAATAAGTCGGTTAGAAGATGAATTAGGAATTAGACTGCTCAATAGAACGACGCGCTCTTTTTCACTTACCGCGGCTGGCGCCGAAATGATAAAAAAAGCAGAGCAACTAAAAGAGCTTTTAGGTGATACCATTAGATTGGCTGAAAATTACCATCAAGAACCCAGAGGAATTTTGAAAATTACCGCATCAGCCACTTTTGGACGCCGATTTTTACAACCAGTGATCAATGACTTTCAAAAGCGTTTCCCTCAAGTTGAAGTGGAATTACATCTAAACGATCAGCTTGTTGATATTGTTGCTGAAGGCTTTGATCTTGCCTTTAGAATAGGTGAGCCCAAAGACTCGTCATTAATCGCTCGTAAAATTGCCCGTAACCGATTGTTACTACTCGCCTCACCTGAGTTTATTGACACCTACGGCATGCCAGCCTCAATAGAAGAGTTGGCAAGTTACCCATCGGCAAGTTATTCAAGCCAATCAGTCAGAGTAGAAAGTATTCATTATTACAATGACCGCAATGAGAAATGTCAGCAAAAAACCCAGAGTACCTTCAGAGCAAATGATGGCGAAGTACTGTTAATGAAAGCGTTGTCGGGTACGGCCTATATTTTAGTTCCGGCATTTATTATTAGAAATGAAGTGAAAGATGGCTCGCTAATTCCTTTATTACCTAAGCTAAAATTAATGGAACACGGTGCTATGTATGCTGTGTATCCACACCGCGACTTGCCCGTGCGAACCCGACTGTTTTTTGATGCGGTCAAAGAATATATAGGTAAGCAAATACCTGTATGGGAAAACTCCATTCCTAATTTCGATAAATTATATCAAGGCTGAATTAATGGCCATAAAGCATGCGGAGTCATAAGGTTTACGGCAACTGCATTAGCCGTTCACTTCGCCATACTCTAATTATTTGAATACTAGTTTCATTCAATAGGTAAATAATACGGAAAGGCGCATGAATTAACTCTCTAATTGATGACACCGCAAACTCTGGTACTTGTCTGCCAATCTCAGGGTTATCAGCTAATGTTTCAATATGGGAGATTATGTCTAAAATAAAATTCTCACCAACTTGTGGTACCTGCTGCTCGGTGTAATATGATCTTATATCTTCTAAATCACATATAGCAGACTCTGCAAATTCAATTTTCACCGCTATAAACCAAGCCTTTCTTTTACATCGCTAATATCTGATTTATTTCCTTCTTTAATATCTACCATGCCTTTGGCAACAGCTTTAATAAAAGCAAGTTCTTCGATGTTTTTTTCATAGTCATCAAGTCCTTGAACTACTGCTACACCTCGCCCCCGACTGGTGATTAATACTGGCCGATGTGAATCTTTAACGTGGTTAACTATCTTGCCTGGATTTATTTTAAGATCAGATAAAGGGATCACATCTTCTGAGAATTTTGGTTGCATAAACACCTCTGGAACTAACTTTAATGATACCAGCTTACCGCACCAGTTAAGGTTTACCTAGCAATGAAATGCTCAAACGTTAAACATATCAGCACTAAATACTCACAGGAGTGTCCGCACAGAATACTTACAAAGTACTTTGTAAGTATTAAAGCCCTTTTATTTAGCGTTAATTACCGCCATACATTCCATTTCTAAATGGCCGTTTAACGCTACCCCGTTAACACCGAAGGCACTACGTGCAGGTTTATGATCCCCAAAGAACTCAACATACACTTCATTCATCGCTTGCCACTCACTCATATTGGCGAGAAAAACGGTGCATTTTACAATATTGTTGAGAGTAGCGCCTTGGTGTTGCAAGGTACGCCGAATGTTGATCATAGTTTGCCTAGTTTCCGCTTTTATACCGCCGGGAACCAAAGCCTTTGCTCCGGGTTTAATACCAATTTGTCCCGATAAATAGAGGGTATTACCTACTCTGACTGATTCTGAAAAAGGCAAGTTCATAGCCTTATGTTGTGCAGAGCTGTAAAACTCTACTTCTGTTTGAACGCTGGTATTAGTTGACTTAATACTTGTTGGTTTTGGGTTAGTACCCGCTGCTGCCTGAGCTAACATAATGTAACCCGACAAACCAATAACTAAGCCTGCACATAAATATTTAATCGATGTAGTTTTCATAAATATCTCCGGTAATATCATTAATTTAGGTTAAGTTGGGTTAAGGTTAAGCTGTCCTCAAGCTTGAGACTTGAGCAAAGACCCGTAAGAAATTTCCACCAAATACTTTTTCGCAATCGCTTGCACTCAAGCCTCTAAAAAGAAGTAATGAGGCCAGCGTTGGAAAATCAACATAATCGGTAAGTACGGGTTTATAGTTGCCATCCATATCTGTGCCTATGGCAACATGATCCACGCCAACATGCTCGACTAAACGAACAACCTGATTAGCAAAGTCGAGCAGGTTACGGCTATCAAAACCGCTGGGCCAAGCACCAATTAAACCACCACTTGTGGTGATCATGCTGGCATGGTCTTTATTGAGAAAACGGGGGAAATTGACCTTGCCTAGTAAATTACTGTGGGAGACTATCACTGGTGAGCTGGAGTTAGATAAAGCATCTTCGCAGGTTTGCTGTGTTGCGTGCGCGAGGTCGACAATAATACCCAAACGGTTCATTTCTTTAACCACGTCCACCCCTAACTTGGTAAGTCCACCATGAATAGCGGGGCCAGTCTGAATATCGCCAAGTGCATTAGAACTGTAATGGACAAGCCCAATAGCTCGAACTCCGGCATCGTAAGCTTCTGCTAACCTTTCCAAGCGGTGCTCGACAAAGTTTGCCCCTTCACAAGCAAAAATAGCCACGGGTTTATTCATTTTTTTGGCATTAATAATATCTTTTGCACTAAGTGCCTGACTTATTGAAGCGCCTTGCACCATTTTTTGTAGAATAGCTAGTTGACGCTTAAAGTCAGTGTAGGCTTCACCGGGTAAAAAATCTCGACTAGCGGCAATACCTTTTTTTGTTAGGCTCAGTATCGAAAGATCCGAAACCAATGAAAACAACGCGGCACTGACATGGCCTCGTGTCATATCGGCAATACGCTTAGCTTCAAAACCGCCAGTCATCGATTTCATTTGCGGATCAATATTGTCAGCTCCGTTGAGGAAAAACCGACCGGGATGACTGTGTAAATCAATGACTGTCGATTGTTTAATGACTTCTAAACCTGCTAGGCGGTATTGCTCTGGTATCTGCCATTTATTTTGGTCTGAACTATTTGGGCCTAGACTATTTTGAGGTGTGCTGGCATTTGAGCACCAACTGGTTGCGACACCCAGCGCAAGCGCACTACTGTGACTAATAAATTGACGTCGACTTAAGTTTATTTTTTTCATGACTAACGCTTCCCTCGGTATTTATTCATGGCTGCCATCACGGATCAACAAGCGGTAAAAACGTGTGGCATTAACCATGTTTTCTATACTCATTCGCTCATTGGTGCCGTGAAATCTTGGAATGTCTTGCGGAGTAATACTCATAGGATTAAATCGGTAAGAGTTCTCAGCAATAGCTTCGTAGCGACGACTGTCTGTTGCCGCAATGGTAATACCCGGAGCGACAACAATATTGCCATAAGTGCTTTGGGCGGCATGGACAATAGCCTTATACCCTAACGCTTTTGCGCTTGATACTCTTGAGGCATTACTACCACCAATTAATTTAACCTCAATACGTTCATCGTCAAGCACCGACTTTACATAATTCATCACCCCTTTAATGGAATCACGGGGGTGTAAACGAAAATTTATTGTGCCTATAGCTTCAATAGCTAAAACATTTTCTTTGATACTTGCAGATAACATGGTTGGTGCAGTAGTCGTACGCAACATTGCATTACTAAAAGCTTTACTTGCAAGTGAAGCATCAATTAAATCGCCAAACAACCAGCGGTTAGCAAATAACAGCCGCTGGCTAAACGGCATGTGGCGTGCAATAGCATCAAACATTTCACCACTAAGTCCGTCCAGAGTGCCTGGTATGGGTGCTGCCTGTAATTTTACTAATGCTTGGGCAAGAATACCAACAGCGGTTTCCTTGGGCGGCATTGAGCTATGACCGCCTTGTCCGTGAGCAACCAACTCAATGGTCATGGTACCTTTTTCGGCAAGATTGATATTCGCAACGGGTGGCGCTACCCCAGGGAAAAAGCCATCAAATAAGAATGAGCCCTCATCTAAAGTCCAAGCTAGATGAATGTCATCGCGGCTTAAGTTGTCGACAATAGCTTTTGTTCCTTTTATTCCACCAATTTCTTCATCGTGAGTCAAACTTAAATACACGCTACGATCTGGCTGAAAGCCTTCAGCTAGCAATAAACTCGTCGCTTCCATTAATGC
>MAAE01000051.1 GCA_002162675.1 Colwellia sp. 39_35_sub15_T18
AGCTTTTTACCTTCTTGAAGTGCTTTTACTGCTTCTTGAAAATCGAATTGAGTTGTCATATGTCATTCCTGTTTTTACTAGTTTACTGAAATGACACAGATTTGTGAACACTACCTTTCTCTGTGAATTATAGCTGACTAGTATAGTCAAAACAGATCAGATTACACGTAGCGTTGGTTTTAATAACCACATATCAGCTGGTTATCTATGAAAAGCCAAGTGTAAGAGTAGATAACAATATACCTTATTATCTCTCCTTACGTTAAGTCCAGTACTAAAAGGTATCGGACTTAGTAAGATGTATGGACGTTAGGGTGGTTGTCCCTGTCATTCTTTGTAGTTCTAATACACATTCTTAGTCTGTATTTTACAGTGAAAGTGCGTCTAAATAACGTTTTGAGCGTGGGGTAAGTTCAATTTTGGTTTTCGGGTCTTTTATCTTTTCTACCAATGACCTTGAAATCACTAAATCCATCTCAAAAACAAACCGGGTTGCATTTGTCTCTTTTTTAGGTGTTGATGACCAGACATTTTTATTCCAATGATCTAAGGTTTTATCTGTCGGTACAATTAAATGCAAATGTTGGATAGCTCTTGTTATAGCTACATAAAACAACCTTCTTTCTTCTTTTAAATCATCATTACTTTTAGTTCTTATAAAATCCAATTCTTTCGGTATAGTCGGCTCGTTATTCGTGCCAGGATAAGCCTTATCTTCTAAGCCGATAAGGATAACATTATCCCATTCGAGTCCCTTTGAGCCATGCATCGTCGTTAAGTCATAGCGTATTTTATTTTCATCATGCTCTGTAGGATTGATTAGGATATCCAGTAAATCATTAACTGTTATTTCAAAGGTGTTTAATAGTTGTTGCATGAAGCTAATACCACGTATTTGGTCATTGGACTCCCTGCGTAGAATTGACGATTCACTTATATTTAAAAATAGCCCTTTCTCATTAAATACTTTGTACAACGCTGATGCCATATTTGAACATGAAGAAGAACTATTTATCTCTTTTAGTGATTTAAATATCTTGCGATTTTGTTCTTGTTTTATATCGACTTTTTCTTTGATTATATTAAAAATATTATCTTTGTTTTTTGATATAGCCAATGTTAATTCATTGAGCATACCTTTCGGTAATCTAAAATCGAGCTGTTTGATAAAATTTCTAATCAGCCACTGAAAATTAGCTGTAGGTTTTATCCGGCTTAAATCACCATCTACTGCTAAACACATCAATAGCGTTAATAACGAAATTTCAGGTCGAGAAATGAGTTTTTGTTGTGACGACTTTACTCTATAAGGTAGATTGAGTAATTGAAGAACAATCTCTGGCTCGATAAGATCGGCATTAGACCTAGCAATAATAGCTGTTGAGCTGAATTTATTTTCTTTTTCACTATGCTCTAGCAGCTTTAATAAGTTAAGTCCCTGATGTATTGATACTTCTGTACTCTTATTTTTGGGATGACTTATACAGAAACTGCTATTTGAATCTTTGTTTTTACTAATTACTGAATTGGCTACATAAGATAGCTGGTGCCCGTATCTAAAAGTGCAAGACAAGTTGAAAATTTTTGTATTTTTAAAATCTCTTTCAAATATACCTTCAATAAAGTCAGGCCTACTTCCTCGCCACTCATAAATACATTGATTAACATCACCAACAACCATTACATTTGTTACAGGCTGAGTTAGTCCTTTAACCAGTTCATTCTGAATGTAATTTACATCTTGATACTCATCCACAATTACTTGTTTCAACACAGGTACAGAAAATTTATTTGAACGAATTAATTGAACAGCTTCTGATAGGATATCATCAAACGTTCTCAATTTATATTGCTCTAATAATTCACAGTACTTTTTGTAGGCACGTTTATCTTTTTTATCAATATCCTTATAATTGGGATCTTGGTTTAAATCATTCGGTGTTAATTCCTCCAAACGCCAATTGGATATGTTTAACTCTAGTTTTTCAATTTCATTGTTTTCTACAAAACTACTCTCAATTTCGTTTCCGTAGAAATAACATTCCCTCAAAAGCTGCTGATATTTTGGACTTCCCTGTTCCACAAGCTCCTTATACGTTATTAAGTTAAGCCTTTGACCTTCTTTAACCAGTTCAAGTGCATAACTATGAAATGTTCTTACATCGGGAATAGCTGATAAATTATATTTATCGGCTGATGTTTGTAATTTCTTTTTAAAGCTAAGTTGTGCTGCTTTGTTATACATAAGAATTAGTATACTTTGAGGCTCAACTCCTTGTTTAAGTAAGTTGGTTACTCGCATAATCAATGTCGTGGTTTTACCACTACCAGGCACCGCTTTTACAAGGGCATGACCATGAGTATGCTTTATAATGTTTGCAGACCTTGGCCTCGGTGTAAGGAACGCTAGTACGCTTTACTGTACAAACAGTTTTTCCATCATCCCAGCCTTTAGCGCTGGCACACTTCAAGCAATTTTCATAGACATTTCTCGGGTCCATATCTTTAACTAAACAGGTTATTTTTTCGGACTTAATCAGATTATCTAAAGTTACGGGCCAACAATTACTGACTTCTAATTCTTCGATTGATAAATAATTAAATGATTGAACGACTTTGTTTAAACGACCACTAGGACTCAACGACCATGTTTCAAATTTGTGTGAGTTTAATTTACAGTTTCCATGGCACTCATGAACTGACCTTTCCTTAGCGTCGAAGTTGTATAAAGAGATGTTTGCGTGGTTTATAGATAAGTCACATTCTTGAATATACTTAATATCATTTTCATCATTCACGGATATTTCTATTATTGGTATATCTGAAGCAATTTTCTCTTCAGTACACGCGTGAGTTACAAAAATTTCAATATAACAGCGGTTGTCATTATCGACGTTAGATAACATTACATCTGGAGTAAACCCAGTTTTCTTATCGTATAACTCTAAGGTCGCTTTGTTAAATAAGCTTTTAAGGTTGTATTTGGCATCTACCAACTCAGTACAGCTAACACTGTCGTCTTGTAAGAACTTTTGCTTACTACTCTTACAGGTTATAGATCTTTCTAATAAAAGAGAGAGCGGCTCAATTGATTCATTAAACCTATTATAAAAAGCTGTTTTTGCGGCGTTGTGCAAATAACTTTCGTAACTACAAGTGGCATTGTTATGACGAAAATGATGTACGTTAATTTTACCTTTTACAGCTACCATTACATCACTGCAACCAGAGCAAGAATACGTTTTATGTTTTACAGCATGAGATATATGAATCAATCCACCAGCGCAATCAATTGCGTAGGCATATTGAGCAGAAGAAACAACCATTACTACTCTTCCTTGAACGTTACATTTTCTTTAAAACTAAGTTTTTCATTAAACACTAGTTATAGAAACGTTTCTAGTCATCAATTAGAATAAAGATCCCGGCGGTAGTTAGCAAAGTCGAATAAAAGATCTTTGCGATACGATTAAGCACCTCATCTAGAACCCTTATAAATTATCAAAACTTTAAAGTCTTGGGGTTCTGTTCTTACTTGGATTAACAAATGCATTAATACCTGATCACCAATAATTATTATTGCTGAATACGTTTTACTGGGTTCTTCTTAACTACCGGTTGATATATTTTTTAAGTTTAGCCAAAGCATCACTGTTACCTTCCGCTAACTGCTGATAATGTTCTATTAATTCAATAAGCTTAGGGTTAAATTGGTCTTGATAAAAATCAACGTTTCTTTGGATGTTGTGTAATAGTTTTTCTAATGTTTCCTCGATGAATTTATCTCTACTACCTTTTTGAGACAATAAATTTGTGCTTTTGAAAACATTGTTTTCGACAAGTTTAATCAGATAGCGAATGTTTCGTTTACCTGAGCCTTCTACAGTTAAAACGCCTTTTTCAATAAAGCTTTTTAAATCTCTGGTCGCTGTAGCAAGTGAACAACCAGTTATAGCTCGATATTTTTCATTACTAATACCATCAGTAATAAAGCCTTCTGGCCCTGAAGCAAACATTCTTAATAATGCTTTTTTTTGTCTTTCATTCAGTGTTGTTTGATGATGCCTATCCCAAAACTTGGATTTTTCTAATATGAAGTCAACTTTCTTTGTTGCTGAAACTTGTGAGTCATGAACAATATTTACAAACCAGTTAATCCAGCTTGAAATGTTCAAGGTTTTATTGGTGCTCTGAAGCTCTTGGTAATACTGTTTTCTATTACTGTTAATTGTTGCTGAAAGGCTAAATAGTGGTGGACTCTCAAAGTCTTGATAAAGTGCATGCTCTGCTATCGCTCTTCCTATGCGACCATTGCCATCTTCAAATGGATGAATTGACACAAACCATAAATGAGCAATAGCTGCTCTTACTGGCCCTGATAGCTTACTTGCGTTTTTATTGGATGTGAAATTGTACCAATCGAAGAATTGTTCCATTTCTTTGGTAACTTCTTCTCTTGATGTACCTGGCGCTTTGAAGACGACTTCTATGTTTCCATATAAGTCGTCTTTGATTACATCAACGGTTTCATTTCGATATTCACCTTTGAGTATCGGTTTTCTAGAATTTTCATCTTCCTGAAGCAATAACTTGTGCCAATAGCAAAGTTTCTCTTTGTTAAGTTGTTGACTAAGGCTTTCTCTGACATTGATCAGTAGTGCAGCAATGCCCTCTTCTTTTAAATGTGGGGTTGAACTTGAGCCAACGTTAAGACCAAGAAAACGAGCTACGGATGAACGAACCTCCTCTCGATTAAGGTTTTCACCCTCTATTTCACTAGAGTTTATGGCTTCTTCAACGATTAATAAGATATGAGCTTCTTGCTGAAATTCTAAGTTTAATTGTGCTAACCGACCGAGCAGGCTATATGCCTGTTGTTGATACCTTTGAATAATAGGATCTGATTCACTTGAGTTATAAATGAATTTTGGCCAATTAGGGTGTTGCCAATTATATTTCATGAGTTAAAAACACCTTTCTTTTAACTCATAATACCTTGTATGTTGAGTTAATAAAAGTGATTTTTTACCTCAGACCACTATTCAGCCGTACCCGTTTCTTACTTAATTGTCAGATACCTTTGTATTAATTAGTGTCCTGGTTTTTAGTTTCCCTGTAACATTTAAAAATAATTGAGCAACTTTTGATAATAAGGGTTATTGCTAGCCAGTTGTTGGTGACTACCTTGAGCCACAATTTCACCCTGCTCCATCAGCACTATTTTATCCATTGCTTCTAACATTAAAGGTTTATGAGTAACCACCAGTAAACTTTGTTGCTGCTGTTTTACATGAGCTAAAATGTTATTCATCACCGATAGTTCGTTATGGCGATCTAATCCTTTGGTCGGTTCATCTAAAATAAGTACTTTGGCAGGACGAAGTAATAATTGCGCTATTTGTAGTCTTTGCGCTTGTCCGCCAGATAATCCTGTACCCGTTGAACCCAGCCATGTATCTAAGCCGTTAGGTAAAGTATCAATAAAAGTATCTAAATTAACTAATTGACAAACATTACGTATTTCTTGTTGAGTGGCATCAGGTTTTGCTAGGCGCAAATTGTCGGCAATACTGGCATCAAAAAGGTGTCCTTGCTGACTCATTAATGCAATATGTTGCCGTAATGAGTCAGGATCTAATAAACTTAAATCACGCTCTGCAAGCGTTATTCTGCCTTTGTGGTGTTTGTTTTTAACCGAAGGATTTACTGATGATTTTTCGGCTGAAAGCGCTATACCTGTTGGCCAAAACCCCATCAATAAATTAACCAGGGTTGATTTGCCCGCGCCACTGGCACCAATTAAGGCGACTTTTTCGCCTTTTTTTATCGATAAATTGATATTGGTTAAACTTGCTGACTTTTGCTCTGGATAACAAAAAGTTAATGCTTCAAAACAAATATCACCGTGTTTTGCTGTTTGCTCAGCAATACCAAGGTCGACGGGTTTTTCTTTATCGATAATAGCGAATAGCCTTGTGGCGCTGGCTAGGCTTTGGGGTAATAGCTGTAACGCCAGCGGCATGCTACTGACGGTTTCAAAGCTCACTAACACAAGTAAAATAACCGCCACTAAAGATTTGCTGTCGACCTGACCCGTTAAGATTTGTGGTAATAAAATATATAAACAGGCTAAGGCCGATAAATGCACGAGTAAAAAAGTCATCGCGCTTAAACTCGCGTTAATTTTGACTAAACGATAACCGACACCATAATACTGCTTAGTCATGCTTATTATTGAGCGCTGATAACTGATGCTTACTTGATAAACTAATAAGGTTTTAATGGCGCCAATGCCATTCACTAACTCTTCAGTGAGGAGGCTTTCTAAACGAGATTTTTCTTCTGCAAGCCCTTTTGAGGATAAATAGCTTATTAGTGGCAAAACAAGCGCAACAATCAATAATGCAGTTAACATCAGCCAAGCAATCGTTGGCGAGAAAAGCGCGAGTGCATAACAAACAATAGGCACTGAAAGTAACGCAACAACCATGGGTAACAATACCCGTAAATAAAAATTATCAAGATTATCTATATCTTGTTGTAATCTCGCTAATAGATCGCCTGAGCGTAAATCAAGACGATAATAAGGTAATAAGGGTTCAAGCTGTTGATAGAAATAATGACGTAAATGCGCCAAGGCGTTAAATGTTGCTCTATGGGTTAACATGCGTTCGGCGTAACGACCCGCCGTACGTACAATCGCTAAAAAGCGAATAATGGCTGCCGGAGTAAAATAATTTACCGTTATGCCTGTGGTTCCTGCGATGGCCATTAGGGTAATAAACCAGCCAGAAACCGCTAATAAACTAATATTGGCGACCACGGTGATAACTGACAGCAATGCACCCAACAACATCAAGGGTAATTGTGGTTTAAGTAAACTCATTAAGCGAATAAAAACCTTCATACGTTCCCCTCCTTCATGCCTTAATCTGCTGTGCGTAATAACCATCATTTATTAGCAGTTCTTGATGACTACCTGACTCTATTATTTGCCCTTGCTCAAGCACGATAATTTTTTTAGCGTTAACAACCGTATGCAAACGATGCGCTATCACGATAACAATATGGTTTTTAGCGTAGGCATTGATTGATGCCGTGATAATTTTTTCAGTTTGCTGATCAAGGTGACTGGTTGGCTCATCAAGCACCAACACTTTCGGTTGATGATAAAATACTCGCGCTAGCGCTAAACGCTGAGTTTGGCCACCTGAAAGCCCTGCCCCAGCCTCGCCAATTTGACTTTCAATACCGTGCTCAAGTGTTTGTAAAAAATTGGCTAAACCTGCTTTTTCAAGTGCTGTAATAACAAGTTCAGCTTTATAATTGGCTGACAGTGCGATATTTGATGCTAATGAACCGTAAAAAACTTGCGGCTGTTGTGCAATCCAGCCACAGTGTTGTAACCAGCCATCGCGGTTAGTGCTATTTAAGGGAGCGCCGTTAATGGTTACTTGCCCTGAATTAGGCAAAATAAAACCTAACACCATATCAATTAAAGTCGACTTACCCGCGCCACTTTCACCAATAACCGCATATAGCCCTGGCGATGAAAACTCAACATTCACTTTGGTTAAGGCATTACTACGTTCAGGGTAAGCAAATTCGGCTTGGGTAAACTTGATAGTGAAAGGCGCGGTAAATGGTGATTGTTGCGTATTTTTTACCTGTGGATTATTCAGTATTTCAACCAAGTCTTCTGCTGCCGTCACCCCTGCCATTTTGGCATGATATTGCGTGCCCAGCTGCCTGAACGGCAAGTAAAACTCAGGTGCTAGCAATAACACCCATAAGGCAAAAACGTAGTCGACATCGCCATAGTACAAACGAAAGCCTAAAATAACCGCCACTAAAGCGATTGAAATAGAAGCTAAAAACTCTAAAACGAATGATGAAAGAAAGGCGATTTTCAAAATATCCATAGTTTGATCGCCATAATCATCACTGATTTTTTTTACGGCGGCTATCTCTCTGCGTGAAGCATTAAATATTTTAAGCTGTGTTAATCCTTGGATTATATCGAGAAAATGGCTGCTCATTCGCTGTAGTTTAAGCCAGTGTTGTTGATTTAATCGTTGTGCTTTATGGCCAATAAGGATCATAAAAAATGGCACCATTGGCGCGGTAAACAACAATATTAAGCCTGACTGCCAATCAATAGGAAATACCGCAATAAGTATTGCTAAGGGAATAACGGCGCAATAAGCAATGACAGGAAGATAACCGGCAAAGTAGTCTTCTAATGATTCAACGCCTTGGTGTAATAAATGGCTTAACTTAGCGCTGCCCTTGGTTTGTGTGTAAGCCGGGCCAAGTTGAAACAAGCGATTAAGCAATTTTGAGCGAATATTCGCTTTAATAAACTGAGCGCCACGACGGCTATAACATTCACTAAAATAACCCAAGGCCGCCCGACATAAAATGACAGCAACTAACGTCATACTAACGAGGCTGGTATCGGCTATATTGTTAGTTAAACTGATTTCTGTGCTATTAAATATAGTTATATCAATAAGGTAAGCAAGCATTGCGGTTTGTACAATCATTAATAATCCATTTAATGATCCTAACGCAATAGCCGTGCTTAACTTACCTTGTGCACGCTTTTTATGAGACTTAAGCCAGCGGTTAATTTGCTTTTTTTGCGTTTCAGTTTTATCTATCATCTTACATTTTGCTCAGCACCTCGGTGCTCTCTGTGGTAAAGCTTTCGAACAGGATAAAGACACTTTTTTATGGTTACTCGTCGCTATTTTGATCTTTAGCTACATTGTCTACATGCTGCTCCATTTCGTACCACATAACATTAATTATCCCTAAAGATACCGCGAGTAATACTCCTAAAACCCAACTAAAATACCACATAATTTTTCCTCTAATTTTGCTTAATATTAATAAGCACTATGATTATTTTGCTCAATTTCAGCGATAGTTACCGTACGCCACATTTTTTTGTAACACCAAAAAGTGTAACCGATAATAATAGGCGTAAAAATAGCCACCACAACCAGCATTACGCCTAAAGTTCCTTCGCTAGAAACGGCGTCCCACATTAATAAACTATGATTAGGTTGACTACTAGATGGCATAATAAACGGAAACATAGCGATGCCTGCGGTTAAAATAATCCCCACTATTGCTAATGAACTCGCTAAAAAAGCGATTACTTTTACCGACATGGTTTTACTTTTTTTACTCAAGAGTAAGGCCACTAACAACGGCATAGTTATCCCCGTAATAGGCAATAACCATAATAGTGGCGTGTCATTATAATTATTGAGCCAAGTACCCACAGCGGTGATAACTTCTTTCGTTGTTGGTTGTGCTTGCCCCATAGTGTCGAGATTACTCGCCACTAAATAGCCTGTAATACTTTGCCAAATCATCACGCCAGCAAGCGCAAAAGCGAGTATTAGCACTACTGAAACAATGCGGCCAATATTTGCAGAGCGCTGAGCAACATCAGCATCTGTGCGCATTACCAACCATGTTGAGCCATGCATTAAAATCATGGTGACACTGACAACACCCGTTAACAGAGCGAAAGGATTAAACAAGGCAAAAAATGAACCGGTATAGGTTACGCGCATTAGCGAGTCAAAATTAAAAGGCACACCTTGCAATAAATTACCAAAAGCAATACCAAAGACTAATGTTGGTACCATCGAGCCAACAAATAATGCCTTATCCCAGTTATCACGCCATCTTGGTGATTCAATTTTACTACGGTAATCAAACGCTAAGGGGCGTAAAAACAAACAAAATAGCGTTAACATCATGGCAAAATAAAAGCCACTAAATGCGGTTGCATAAACCAATGGCCATGCGGCAAATAAAGAGGCGCCAGCGGTAATAAACCAAACTTGGTTACCATCCCAATGCGCGCCAACCGTGTTAATAACCACGCGGCGCTCGACATCTTTTTTCGCAACAAAGGGTAATAAACCACCTACGCCCATGTCCATACCGTCAGTAATGGCAAAAGCAATAAATAGAAAGCCGATTATGCACCACCATAAAAATTTTAATGTTTCGTAATCAAACATATCTTTCTCCTTAAGAAATTTGGCTGCGAAGACCAGAAGTTAGCACTGGTGCTTGTTCAAAATGATAGCGGCCAGTATGTAAGGCACTTGGGCCTAAACGAGCAAACTTAATCATTAAGTACATTTCAATGACAAATAAAATACTGTAAACAATAATAAAGGCAACGAGAGAGAACAAAACATCGTTTACCGACAAATCAGAGGTTGATAAAAAGGTGGGTAATATCTCACTAATCGCCCAAGGTTGGCGACCAAATTCGGCAACAAACCAGCCGCTTTCAATGGCTACCCAAGGCAAAGGCAATGCTAAAAGTATTGATTTTAACAACCAACGCTTTTTTTCTATTTCACGACGAGCATTAAAATAAAAGGCTAAGCCAAACAGCAATAACATGATAAACCCTGAGGCGACCATCATACGAAAGGCCCAAAAAATTGGCGCAACGGCTGGTGTTGAGTCTTTAACGGCCATCTGTATTTGTGCTTCAGTGGCATCAACAACATTTTCGGTGTAACGTTTGAGCAATAACCCATAGCCGAGATCGTGTTTAACGTCGTTAAATTTAGCAATATTTTCAGGCGTATCTTCACCATTACGTAATTTAATTAAATACTCATACGCGATCATACCGTTGCGAATACGAGGCTCATGAGCCTTTTGTAAGTCACGTAAACCAATCACTTCTTCGTCTAAAGAGCGAGTGGCGATAATTCCTAATGCATAAGGTATTTTTACCGCATAATGCGTTTCCATCGCTTCATCATCAGGTATGCCGATGAGCGTAAATGCGGCTGGTGCCGGTTCTGTGTGATATTCAGCTTCTATTGCCGCAAGTTTTACTCGTTGTACTTCACCTACTTCATAACCCGATTCATCGCCAAGCAGAATAACAGACAGTATCGCCGCTAAACCAAAACCTGCCGCGACAGAGAAAGAGCGTTTCGCAAAAGCTATGTCCCTACCCTTGAGTAAATAATAACTGCTGATACTTAACACAAACATTGACCCCGCCACATAACCACCCGCGACCGTATGAATAAATTTAACTTGTGCCACCGGGTTAAAGATAATTTCACTAAAGCTGACTAGCTCCATACGCATGGTCATATAGTTAAACTCACTCCCAACGGGGTTTTGCATCCAACCATTGGCAATTAATATCCACAGTGCAGACATGTTTGTTCCTATGGCCATAAGAAATGTGCCCATTAAATGTTGGCGTTTGCTTAATCTGTCCCAGCCTAAGAAAAACATGCCGACAAAAGTGGACTCAAGGAAAAAGGCCATTAAGCCTTCAATGGCTAAGGGAGCACCAAAAACATCACCAACATAATGAGAGTAATAAGACCAATTAGTACCAAACTCAAACTCCATGGTTAGGCCTGTGGCCACGCCAATGGCAAAGTTAATACCAAACAACTTGCCCCAAAACTTGGTCATGTCCCGGTAAATCTCTCGGCCAGTCATAACAAAAACGGCTTCCATGATAAATAAAATCCATGTCAAGCCAAGGGTTAAAGGAACAAATAAGAAATGGAATAAGGCGGTAATGGCAAACTGCCATCGAGATAACTCCACTAGGGTTTCATTGATCATATTAATTACTCTCCTGCGCTGCTTGTGTACGGCACATTATTGTATGCATAGTTATTTAGTAACGGTTCACCACCGAGCCGCGATGCTGCACTGAGGGCTCTTCGTGGTAAATATTGCTAAGCTGAATAAATACGTTATTTATTTAGTTATTCAGCTTAGTTAGTTATTTTTACAGTTGAGTTCTAGTCTTTGTTTTTAGAAAATAGATTTTTTTTGACCGACAGCATTTTGGTCACCCCAGTGCCTAATTTCATTAACGTGCTCAACTGCTCTGGTGACAGTTTTTGTAATTCTGCCGCCCAATTAGTGATCATTTCTAAGAGATCATGAATATCTTGCATACGTTGTTGTGCATATTTTTCACTGTCGGATGTAGGGCTTTCTAGTAGTAAGTTTCTTAATAATGAAAGGGTTGGATCAACTTCACGCTTACGTCTTTCTTCAAACACGGTATTTGCCATCTCCATAACACTACCAATGGCATGGTAATATTCTTTTCGATCACCAGGGATATGACTAACGTGCACAAGTTGCCATGATTGCAGTTCTTTAATGCCCATACTGACATTACCGCGAGAAATACTCAGTGCGCTAGCAAGCTCATTGGCTGTTATAGGTTTATCGGTAATAACCAATAGCGCATATATTTGCCCAACCGTGCGGTTAAAGCCCCATTTGCTGCCCATTTCACCAAAATGATAGACGAATGATTGATTTTTTTCTGAAATTTCCATAGCACTCAAATAAAGTTTCAATATTTTCTGAAAGTTTAAAACTTTATAGAGCTTTGATCAAGATCAAACTTTAACAAATTATTTATGGGGAGGTATTAAGTCAAGATGACGAAGCTGAGGATTTATTGAAAAGGCAACTTAAAGCCTGAAAAAAAACGGTGATGTATGAATAACCTGTTGCACTTCCAATGTAAGTTTTAACAGGTTATCGGTATGGTTATTATTGTACTAAATTATTTGGACAGATTTTCTAAATTTAGGTTTTGACACCACTGACTAGCTTCAAGAAATTCTTTTTGCACAACATGTTTTTCTAATGAAAATTGAGCAAGATTTTCTTCTAAGCTGCCATCTGTTTTTAAATCTTCATGGCCTAGTATAAAAGTGGTGGTTATATCTAATAGCTGACCAAGTAAACCTTCGTGTGTTACCAAGGCGCTTTCGATTGGCTGTGCTAACGGCATGGTTTTAACAATTTCTGCCATTGGCAGTTTTAACATAATTTCAATGGCACTCAGTAAGCCGGTAATAAAAGCAAGATCACTGACTGATTTGAATGCACCTTTATTACTCAGGGCAAACATCATTTTTCCGGTGATCAAGGCTTGTTTACATACTTCATCAGTGGTTTCTGAGGTCAAATTTGATAAGGCTAAAATAGAAACAAATTGCCTTAATTTTTCTTCACCAAGATATGCCGCGGCTTGTTTTAATGAGGTTATTTCAACGCGAACACCCGTGGTAACATTATTAACCATTTTTAATAAACCAACCGTTAAATTGACGTCATGGCTGATTATTTCGGCGACAGTGTCGTAGCTTAAGGGGTAATTAAATGTTTCACTTAATAACTGCAACATTTGTGCTTTTATTGGCGCTAAAGCTTGCCCTTTAATAATTTCTGGCTGATGATAGAAAAATCCTTGAAAGTAGTTAAACCCTACTTCAGCTAACGTTTGCTGCTGATTTCTCGTTTCAACTTTTTCTGCCGCGATAGCAACATTAAAGGGTTTCATTCTGGCAACCGCAGGTAATAAACGTTTGGTATTTATTTTTTCAATATCAACTTTCACAATATCAATATAAGGGAATAATAAATCCCAATGTGGTGCTAAATCATATTCTGTTAAAGCGACCTTATAGCCATTTTCATGGTAAAACTTAATAATTTTTAGCAGTTTTTTGGTGGGTTTTTCCTGTCCAACTAATTCGATAACAATCGAGTCTTTATCAAACATTAAAGGGAACTTGTGAATAAGACAATTCTCGGTAAAGTTAATAAAGGCTAACTTCCCCATGCTAATGGTTTTTATATCGCCATGAATATGGTTTTGAATAATAAGTTTAGAGCTAGCAATATCTTGCTCTACTTCTGGAAACTTATTGTCAGGGCTATCCCTGAATAAAAGTTCATAACCAATGGTTTGGCCTTTTTCGTTAAGGATTGCTTGTCTGGCGATATAGGTATTTTTCATTTAGTGTTAAATATTCTTGTAAGTTATTGGTATATACCCATGTTAGTTCAAGATGTTAGTGTCATGAGTATGTAATTTAGCTTTCAAGATTACACTATTATAGGTTGAAATGGCTAGCTTATAATTTGCCATTTCTTCAACTTAAAACCTGTACTACATCATTCATCGAGGTTATCGCACTACACTGAGAATATAACATCTCAGTGTCTACTCTGTAGTTAGCCGTGACTAATGCCGTAAGTTAATGGCTTTTGATGATAGGTGCTAAAACCGAAGGTTTGCCATCTATGTGAGGTATTTGCTTTAAACCGAGTAATTGACTCATTAAAGGCACAATATGAATATTTTCAAAATCATCAAGCTGCTGCCCCTTAATAATATCAGGCCCTGAAGCTAGAAAAATAGCCGACAGTGCTTGTTTGTTTTTTGCGTCATAGCCATGTGTTGCGACATTGTCACTTGGGTACTTGTCATTGATAAAGCTACTATTTGCTTTTGCTTCAAGGATCAAGTCAGGAATTATGGCTAAATCATCGTGAAGCTGCCAGTGTTCAAGATAGTTACCTTTTCGATAAACACTATAAAAATCATCACTTAAGCTTTGTTTTGCCAATAACGATTGAAAAATTGATGTTTGTTTTTTATCACTCAGTTTATCGTGATCGAAATAAACATATAATTGTGTGCTGCTTTGCGCGACTACCATTGATTTGTCAGTGATGAGTTTTATTAGGTTTTCGTCAAACACCGCTGTTACGTTAATGTTATTATTTTTATTAATCTGCATCATGCCATGATCAGAGAGTAAAATAACATTAACCTTAGTAGAGATTTCTTTTTGTAAGCGCGAGATAAAATCACCAAAAAGCTTATCAATGTCAGCAACTGCGTGTTTTAATTGCACAGAGTTTGCTCCATATTTATGTCCGGCATCATCAACACTTGAAAAGTAACTCATTATAAATTGTGGTGCTTGTGCTTCAGGCAATTTCAACCAGTTTATAATTTTGTCAAAATGTGCTTTTTCAGAGTCGGTTCTATTATAAGGAATGTTGAAACTGGGTAGACTGCCCTGACCTATTGCTTCTGACTCAGGCCAAAAATAAATGGCGGTATTGATATCGTTTTCTTCAGCAAATGACCAGAAAGGTTTTGCTGTTAGCCAGGCGCTATTCTTTTTACCTGCGCCAAGTGAATATTTTTTACCTAAAAGAGGATGATAAAACTTATTATGAATGATGCCGTGTTTAGCTGGGTAAACCCCTGTTATTATTGATAGGTGATTAGGAAATGTTTTGCTCGGATAAACAGGGAGAAGCTTTGCTTTTACCCCAGACTTTGCAAAAGCGAGCATGTTTTTAGGTTGATACTTACTTAAATAATCATAAGCAAAACCATCAATGGACAGCAAAATCACGGTTGATTTTGCTGTTTTACCGTAAACAGAACCAGATACAATGACCACGAACAAAAATATAACAAAACGACTCATACGGTTTTCCAGTTATTATTATATGAAAATCACTGCAAGCAGTGATTTTTTAAGATATGTAGGTAACTATACTCAACTAACAAGTCATCTATATTAAATAGATATTAAACTAATAAGTCTTGTATGTTAGCTAAGTCTTTTTTACCCTTAATGATTTCATCAGGCGTTAACCCTGATAATTCATGGGGGAAAACTAGCCATTCGTCTGACTCGTGCACGTAGTACGTTGGTTTTATATCCACTTGGGTATTCGCAGGTTTATACCAAGGACATGCTGTGCGAACATCTTTGGGCATATTTTGTCGCATTGATACTTCAAGCTGGGCAATTAAAGCTTTAATACTTCGACCTGAATCAAAAACATCGTCAACAATTAATAAACCATCGCCAGCATTGGCATTTTCAATAATATAATGCAAGCCGTGTACTTTGATGTCTTTGCTTTGCTTATTAATACCATAATAAGACGACGTGCGTACCGCAATGTGGTCTGTTTCTACTTTTTTAAAGTCAAAATATTCTTGAACAGCAATACCTATTGGTGCGCCACCGCGCCAAATTCCGACAATAAACTGTGGTCTAAAGCCATCATTAAACACTTTTGCTGCTAATCTAAAAGAGTCTTCTAGTAACTCTTGCGCGGTAATATATTTTTTGTTCATTACAGGTAACCTTTATTCTTGTTGTCTAGCTTTACTCGTTAGGTTTTTATTATAACGCGATTAATATTGATTTAATATTAATTGTCTAATTAGTCAGTTTTGATTACTTATATGTTTATCAAGAAAAGGTAATATACCCATGATACTTCAAGATGCGAGTTTCAGGATGCCTGAGCGATTCATGATCAAGACGCATCTTTTTATTAAGGGTTGTTCCCTTAAAAACTGATGCAACGAAGAGCATGATTTGCTCAGACATCCCCGTAGGGCTGGTTTAGAAGCGCTTTATGCTACGTTATTTATTTCGACAAGGGAATAACCATTCTCTTCAATAAATGCCTTGCCTAAAGGCGTTTCTAATTCCAGCTGAATCCTGCATCTTGAGGTAACATGGGTATACATGCTTAATTAATTTGTTCAGCATTTAAAAAATTGAGTTTTGCAATATATTGATGCTCTGTACTTTTCGCCTTATTTAACCTTATCGCCTTGCGCATCATTTTTTTAGCCGAGTTAATATTACCCATTTGGTAATATACTTTTGCTAAACCAAAATAGAATTCATGGATAGCTGCATCTAATTTTAATGCTTTTTTATAATGAGTAATGGCAAGTAGATAGTCTTGACGATAAGAAGCTTCATTAGCTAATAAAGCTTGGTAATAAGGATTGTTTTTGCGTTTTAAATGCAGTTTATTTTCAATTTTTTTTGCTGCTACTGGTTGTTCTTCACTGTGTAACAATATCGCTAAATTAGCGAGGGCTGTTAAGTTGTTGGCATTAAGAGCAATAGCATGCCTGTAGGTACTCTCTGCAACGGTAGTATTATCTGTTAATTTGTAAAGCACCGCTAAGTTCCCCCAAGCAGGACTAAATAAGGGATCAGCTTGGGTGGCGGCTTTTAAATATTGATAGGCAACAGCGTAGTTTCCCAATACCAGCGCTTGCCCACCTTTATTATTATAAAACATCGCTAATACGGTGTTTTTGCCAATTATCCTTTTGGGAAACGAGCGCCTAACCACATAAGGGTCGAAGTCTATGGTTATAGCATCGGAGCCATAAATAACGGTTTTCTTAATGTTTTCTTGCGCTTGAATTCTTAAATTTACATGGCCGGTGAGTAAGTTATATTGGCCATTTCTAACCCAATACTCAGGAATATCTATTTGTTGAAAATTTGCTTTTAAGCCGGCTTCTTTAGCAAGCGCATAGGCCATGATGGTTAACGACATACAATTAGCTGTTTTACTATGAAAAGCGTCGCGCGCCGTCACATTGGCATTGCTAGCATAACTTAAAGCAATATTGTCCTGAGAAAAAATATGTTCAAGTAGCAACCGGGCTTTTTTCTTGGTGCTCTGCGTCGTCATCAATTTGCTTTCGACCAGAGCAATCATCTCTTCATCAAGCATAAATATTTCTTGCTCGGTTTCAAGGTGAAACGATGGCGGTGAAATAAACTGTTGACCAAGATATAAAAGATTAGTATTTTTTGTTTGACTCAAATCGCCATTATAACTCTGGCAAGAAAATAATAATGTGGTGGATAGCAACGTAATGATTAGA
Source organism: Colwellia sp. 39_35_sub15_T18 (assembly GCA_002162675.1). GTDB lineage: Bacteria > Pseudomonadota > Gammaproteobacteria > Enterobacterales > Alteromonadaceae > Colwellia. Next base: position 17,576 of record MAAE01000051.1, read on the forward strand.
AAAATATATTTCATAGTTACCTCTAAAGCAGACAAAGAGAGATAACTTAAGCATAAGTGAATTTGAAACTAATGCGAGATAAGCAAGGTAATATTAATATTTGTTTACAAAGTAAGCTGCCGTGATTAAGACCATTAAAATGCACTTACATAGCGTAGTTTTGAATAGCAATTTAACTTTCTTTGGCATCAATCATATTCCTAATGAATAACAAAATATTAACAACCTTTTAGAACAAATATAATAAGTGGCGGTGAAATAGAGATTTGAACTCTATAGTAAAGGTGTTGTGCTACAAACCTTTACTATTCACCAAAAGCTGGAAAGCAAAAAGCCGCTAATCTTTCGATTAGCGGCTTTTCTTAATGTGGCGGTGAGATAGAGATTTGAACTCTAGAAGGGCTACAAACCCTTGCCGGTTTTCAAGACCGGTGCTTTCGACCACTCAGCCATCTCACCAATTATCTTAGCAAGGAAAATACGCATATTAACACTTGCCTGAAGACGGGGCGAATATTAAATAGTGTGAGAATATTTGTAAAGTATTAATTTGAAAATAATCACTATTTTGTGAAAAAATCGCGGTTATTTGATGAAATCAAGATGTTCTTGGTAAAGTTCACCTAAAAAAGGTACTTTTTGCTGATTGCCTTGAGCGGCATGATAGAGTGCAAATAACCAAGCTAAACATACCCCAACATCCATTAACCAGCCAATAAGTGGAATAAAAGCCAGTAATGCGCCGGTAATAATCAAACCCAGAGACTGACGTAAATGAAAACTGGCAAAGTCAGATTTATGTTTACCATAAAGAGCCATGGCGATTAGCCAACCAATCAGCGTTAAATAACTAACCACAGAAACTACTTTTGCCATAGTATAAGATTTATGCTTAGTGATATTTTCGTAGTACTCTTGTGTGTCTGAACGGGCATGTTGCTTAGATTTTTCCATTGAATGATACTGCATAAATTGACACTCCATCGTGGTTATACTCATCACTTTGCTAACAATGACAATGTAGACTTTATCGCTTAATTCAACAAGCCTTTTGGGGCTGATTTTTTCGTTTAAACGCTAAAGGATTATTATTGCTGAGGATTTTTATATTTTTTATTATTGATCATGCTTGATATATTTTTCGTATCATTAGCCATAGTAGAAACACTGTTAAGTGCTTTGGTAACATCGCGCACTTTTTTTGCTAACTGCGCCATTAAAGCCAACTGCTCTTGTTCGCTATACTGCTGATAGTGCAAACATTCAAAAACTGATGTTAGTTCGGTAAAATCGGCAGATAAATGGGGTAATTGCTCGTTAATAACAAGAGAAAATTGCTGTGTTGTCTGGTGACGCTCTTTAGTGAAGCCTTTCTTGGCAAGTGCAGTTAAACATTGATTATAAACTGCCTGTGCAGGTGACACTTTATGTTTGCTGTTTTTCGCACCACTTAGCCAGTAAAACAACGTAAAGAATGCCATTGCTAGCATTAAAGCCATGGCAATTATAGCGGCTGTTTTCCAAGGCATACTTTGTCCGAACCAACGTTTGAGTAAATCATATTGCTGTTTTGCCGAATAACCTAACACCCAACGAGTCCATTGGTAATTTATCGCATCAAGTTTTAATCTTAAGGTATTTAACCAAGCCAACTGTTTAATACGATATAAACTTATAAAGTCACTATTAAGTTCAGATTGTTGTTCAAGCAAAGCGCTTGACCAGCCCTGACTCACACGCTCAGGATCAACGGCAGCGGTTGGGTCAACTCTGTACCAGCCTATCCCTTCCAGCCAAATTTCAGACCATGCATGGGCATCATATTGATAAATACTTAAATGCCCGCCTTGCGATGAATTGTCTTCACTACTGGCATCATTGCTTTCATCATTATACTCTCCGCCCAAATACCCAGTCACAACACGAGCAGGCACGCCTGCAGCGCGCATTAAATAAGTGAAACTGCTGGCATAATGAACACAAAATCCTGCTTTTGTGTCAAAGTAAAATTGATCTAAACTGTTGTTAATAAGCATAGGGGCTTGCAAGGTATAATAATATTTTTGCTCTCTAAACGTTGTCAATACTGCTTGAGATAATGCTAATGAACTTTGGTGTTTGGCCTTTAAATCAACAGCCAGCTGCTCAAGTTTAGGGTTACTTCCTGGTTTGATAGCAAGGTTACGTTGTCGACTTTGTTGGCTTAGTGATAATGCCAGTGGTGCATCAGGGTAACTTTTAATCTGATAGTGTTTAAGTTGGTTAACTATCGTGGTGCTTTGTATGGTGTAATCTTGCTTTAACACTAGCTTGGGATCTGTTGTTGTGGCGACAGATAGAGCAAAAAGCCAAGGTTGAAAGCTTGGCTGAGCAATAACTTGATAACTGATTGCTGTCCCCGATGTTGTTGGATTAAAACCTTGTTGCTTCGCTTTTGTGTTGTGTTGACCTTGTGCATTGTTATTAACTCGTGTCCATTTGCGGCCATCATAGTTTTCTAACGTCATAGCACGCCAGTACAAGGTTGAATAGGCAGGAATACTTGCTCCTTTAAAGTTGGCACGAAAAGCTAGCTCGCTAGATAAAGCTAAATTAGCGATATCTCCAGGACTAACAACGTCTGACAAGCCTGTTTTAGCTGAATTTGCCATTGGCACTTGCCAAAAAGGCGACAAACGAGGAAAAACCACAAACAGAGTTATCGCCAGTAATGAGCTTTGTAGTAACAGTATAACAACCGTTTTACTGGCATTAAACAATGAGTTTCTCTTAGCAAACGCTTGGTGTATCAAGGTTAAGTTAATAACAAGCAAGAGCAATATAAACAGTGAAAAGCCTAAATCTTGTTTAAAGATCAGTGCGCAAGCCAATAAAAACACACCCAATAAACTATGTTGATAAAAGTCCTTTCTTTTTTTGATTTCAAATGCTTTAAGCGCATAAGCAAAAGTGAGCAAGTGCACCATCGCAATAAGCACGCCAAACGATTGCGCCGAAACCGCAATAGCGACACAGCCACTGATGGCAAGTAACATTAAAATAAACGGCGACATACGTACAGCATCGGTATGAAGTTTTATCGCGGAGCCAACGTTAGGGCTAACATTTGAGGTTTTTTGTCTGGAAAGCAGTAACGCTTGCCAACAAAGGCATAATGCCAAAATAGCTAACATCCAAGTGCTTAACTCTGCCGCTAAGCTGCTTATGTTCACTAATTGACAACCCCAAAGTAGCCAAGCGCTATTTTTAGGTAAGTTAAAAGACTCTGTTTGAGGGATATTATTACTCATGACTCTCTAACCCACTGATTAAAGTTTGCTAAAGCGGTTAAACAAGCACTTTGATGTAAAAAGCCTACATCAGGGGCAATTTTTTTGTCAACATCACTGGCACCGCTATGACCATTTACCGTCAAATCAAGACCAAAACGCTGTTCACTATGGCTATATTCAAGTACCAAATAACAAAGGTAGCTTAATTGTGACTCTAGGTTTGCGCTGGGCATTTCACTCAATTTAAGCCAAGGTAAACTGCCCTGCTGGCTCTGATAATGTTTGCTGTACCTGCCCTGCCCACGAGCAAATTGCTTCCATGCTATGCGTGCTCTAGATTCACCTAACACGTAATTTTTTAACTCGGAAAAATCATCTAAGCCAGCGGATTGGTTGGCATAATTGGTGCTATTTGCGTTTTGGCTATCTTGTCCTGCCAGCCTATATTGATTAGCGTTAATTTTCTTTGGCTGTGGATAAACGGTTATTTGATGAGAGAAATCTAATACCGCCCAAGAAACAAAGAGACCAAAAGAATACTCACTGGCTATTTTTATTCTGCCAATATTGACAGTACCACGCTGCTTGGCAATGTAAGGCAAAACAACCTCTGTATTGCCTGCATGGCACTGCTCAAGATAAATTTTTTGCTGCTGTTGTTTAGATTGCTTCGACTGCTTGGGTTGCTTAGGCTGTTTGGCAAAGCTCAGTGTCAAATCAAAGTGCTGCTTGGTCGCAATAATAGTAACTGGTACATTGATTGTTTGTTTAGCAAAACCTGAGTGTTTAGCTGTTGATTGAAAACCAAGCCCCGAAAAGTTATAAAAGCTATGCATCATGACACTAATAAAAAAACTCGCTAATAAATAGCTCATCAACATAATGATATTGTTTTGATAATTAGTGGCTAACAAAAACAGTAAAAAAACAAATAACAGATAAGCAAAACCAAACTTAGTTGGCATAATAAAAATATTTTGCCGTGATAGTTGATGATGAGAGCGACTAGGCACCCGACGCTTTAACCAAGTATCAAAACGGTGGTAAAAAAAAGCTTTAAAACTATTTGCGGCCATTATGTTACTGCTACTATGATTGCAATGGCGTTAATACATCCACGCACTGGATGATTTGAGCACATAACGGGCTTTGACTGTCATTATAGTTTTGTGCTGTTAATTCTATTCGATGTTGACATACGGCAGTGAACACCGCCTGTACATCGTCAGGGAGTACAAAATCTCTATTATTGATAAAAGCCCACGCCTTGGCTGCGGCAAGTAAAGCTTTGCCCGCTCTTGGTGATAGAGGTTTGCAATTTATTTCATGTTGATTTGCTGAGTTTATTTGACCACGAGTAATTTGGCATAAGGCAATAATATAGTCGATAACGTTATCCGCTACCTGTATTTGCTGTATATGGGCTTGTATTGAAGCCAACTCATCTACTGTAATAGCTTGTGGTGTCGTTTTCGTACGGCTTGCTTGACTATTACTATTACTAAGTAGAATTTTCTTTTCTGCCGCTACATCAGGAAAACCCAGCGATATGCGCATCATAAATCGGTCAAGTTGCGACTCTGGCAAAGGATAAGTACCGGCATGAAATAGCGGGTTTTGGGTGGCAATAACAAAAAATGGTGTTGGCAACGGGTAAGTTTCACCGTCAATGCTAACTTGCTGCTCCGCCATTGCTTCAAGTAGCGCACTTTGGGTTTTAGGACTGGCTCTATTTATTTCATCTGCGAGCACTACTTGGCTAAAAATTGGTCCTTTATGTAATTCAAAACTATTAGTTTCTCGATTGAAAATAGAGATACCGATAATATCTGCGGGCAGTAAGTCACTGGTAAATTGCGTGCGTTGATAGCTTAACCCTAATGTATTGGCAAGTGCATGCGCCAATGTGGTTTTACCCATACCAGGCAAATCTTCAATGAGTAAGTGCCCTTGGGCAAGCAAACAAGCAAGCGCTAAACGGCATTCGTGGGGTTTTCCGAGGACAACAGATTCAATTTGCTCTAGAATATTGTTAATAGCAGTTTGCATAAAAAAAGCCTACTTATATACATTTCGACAAGGGAACAACCATTCTCTTCGAATAAAAGGATAAGTAGACTTTTTAGCATGCTTTTCAAGTTATTGATAGCATGTAGACAAAGAGAAAGTTAACTTTTTCTTCTAGCTGCAACCGCATTATTTAGCTGTGCAAGCATGGTTTCAGTGTCATCCCAACCAATACAAGCATCGGTAATACTTTGTCCATACACTTGTGCTTTACCATCTACAAGCTTTTGATTACCTTCAACTATATGGCTTTCTACCATCACGCCAAAAATATTTTGATTACCTTGGCTAATTTGCTCACTAACATCGGTAGCAACTAACATTTGATTTTCAAATTTTTTGCTTGAGTTAGCATGACTAAAATCAATCATAATCTTTGACTTTAAACCACTGGCATCAAGCTGTGATGTTACTTCTTTAACACTTTCGGCATCAAAATTAGTGGTTTTACCACCACGTAAAATAATATGGCAATCATTATTACCTGTGGTTTCGACAATAGCCGCATGGCCAAACTTAGTCACGGACAAAAAGTGATGTGATGCCGCAGCAGAGCCAATAGCGTCTATGGCGATTCTAATCGTGCCATCAGTGCCATTTTTAAAACCTACCGGGCAAGAAAGGCCTGAAGCGAGTTCACGATGAACTTGTGATTCCGTAGTACGGGCACCAATAGCTCCCCAACACATAAAATCAGCCATGTACTGTGGCGTGATCATGTCTAAAAACTCACCAGCTGTTGGTAAGCCTAGCTCATTAATGTCGAGTAATAGTTTTCTTCCTATGCGTAAACCGTCATTAAGTTTAAAACTGTTATCCATATAAGGGTCGTTAATTAAGCCTTTCCAGCCTACAGTAGTACGTGGTTTTTCAAAATAAACACGCATAACAATTTCTAAGTTGCCTTTATATTTCTCACGTAATTTTACTAACCGTTGGCCATAATCAAGTGCTGCTTTAGGATCATGAATTGAGCAAGGGCCAATGACTACGAGTAAGCGATCATCTTTACCATTAAAAATATTGTGAATGGCCGCACGACCAGCAACAACTGACTTAGTGGCTTGCTCTGACGCGGGAAATCGTTCCAATAATGCCACTGGAGGTAATAGGTCTTTGATTTTATTGATGCGCACATCGTCAGTTTGATACATAGTTATTTCTCTTTTTCAATACAAGGCTGTTGCTGTTATTTACCAATTTAATACGTCTAGACGCCTAAATGAATAATTCCGCAGCCAATTTACCAGTGTTATTACCCTAATACCAGTGGAGAAAGTCTAAAAAAACAATATAATTAGTGATCATACCGATATTATTAGGATATACGTAAGATGATTAATAAAAAATTACCACTCATGGATTTGCATCGTCATTTAGATGGCAATATCCGCCCCGCCACTATTTGGCAATTAGCCGAACAAAATAGTATTGCGCTACCTTGCGCGAGTTTTGAAGACTTTATTCCCCATGTACAAATTCAGCACAGTGAGGCTGATTTATTAGCCTTTTTGAAAAAACTGGATTGGGGTGTGGCGGTATTAAAAAGCCTTGATGATGTTAAGCGCATTGCTTATGAAAATGTTGAAGATGCTTTTAATGCTGGCTTACACTACGCAGAGCTGCGCTTTTCACCTTATTATATGGCGATGAATCACAACTTATCGGTAGCTGATGTTGTGGCTGCTATTGTTGATGGTGTGCAAGCCGGCACGAAAGCGTTCAAGGTAAGCATTAACCTTATTGGTATTTTAAGCCGCACTTTCGGGGTAAAACATTGTCAACTAGAGCTAGATGCCCTACTCACACATAAAGAACACCTTGTTGCTGTCGACCTAGCCGGTGATGAATATAACTTTCCTGGCACTTTATTTACCTCTCACTTTCAACAAGTCAGAGATGCGGGCTTACAAGTAACCGTGCATGCTGGTGAAGCTGGCGGTGCGCAAAGTGTTTGGCAAGCTATTGAAGAACTTGGCGCAACACGCATTGGTCATGGGGTTGCCACCTGCACCGATGACAAATTAATGGCGTATATGGTTAAACATGATATTGCGATTGAGTCATGCTTAACCTCAAACTTTCAAACGGGCACCGTAAAAGAGTTAAGTCAACATCCGCTAAAAACGTTTCTTGAGCATGGTATAAAAGCTTGCTTAAATACTGATGATCCCGCCGTACAAGGGATAGAAATTAAAGATGAATTTAAGCTCGCTAGAGACGTGTTAAATTTAACCGATGAAAATTTTAGTCAATTACAGCGAAATGCCCTTGCTGTCTGCTTTTTATCTGACAGTGAAAAGCAAGCATTACAAAATAGTATTTTGCCATAACAAAAAAGTTGACAAGAAAATGAACAATAAGGCAAAAGTTTTAATTACCGCAAAAACTACACTTTATTCATTGATATTGATAAACTAAAAAACTCAGTAAAACACCCTTGATAGTAGTAGCACTTCAACAGCGATGTTGATTTGAACAAGCTAAAAACTTACTGAATAATTTTACTTCTCAACAAGAGAAGTTGACAAAAAACTACAATAAGGGATATTTCATGAGCACACCTCATATTTCTGCAAACGCTGGCGAATTCGCTAAAACCGTACTTATGCCAGGCGATCCGCTACGCGCAAAATTTATTGCTGAAAACTTTTTAGATAATGCTAAGTGCATCACCAGCGTTCGTAACATGTTTGGCTACACCGGCACTTATAAAGGCCAACCTATTTCAGTGATGGGCTCAGGTATGGGTATTCCATCTATTTCAATTTACGCGACCGAACTTTATAAAGATTATGGCGTTGAAAGCATCATTCGTATTGGCTCTTGTGGCGCAGTGCGTGATGATATAAAAATTCGTGATATTATTATTGGTATGGCAGCCAGCACCGACTCAAATGTCAATCGCCAACGTTTAAATCAATATGATTTTGCCGCCTGTGCTGATTTTAGCTTATTACATAAGGTCGTAAATACTGCAGATAAGCTCGGTAAAAAAGTTCTCGTTGGTAATATTTTTACCGCCGATTTATTTTACACGCCGCAACCAGAGATGTTTGCCTTAATGGAAAAATACGGTATTTTAGCGGTTGAAATGGAAGCGGCTGGTTTATATGGTGTGGCGGCAGAATACGGCAAAAAAGCACTGACGGTATTAACGGTGTCCGATCATATTAAAACCGGTGAACAAACCACAGCCGATGAGCGTGAAAATACCTTTAAAGACATGATGGAGCTGACGCTAGAAAGTGTTTTATAAAGGCGCTATCTTTTTGTTAGGCTTAAAAAGCTTTACCATAAGAGAATCGAATACTAGGCACAGCACAGAGAACGGTCAATCCTCTGTGTTGGCTCAAAGCCCTAGGTGGTAAATAGTAACTTGTAATAGAATCACAGAATCATAGAATCTATAAGCGCTATTAAAGCTGTGTATTAACTTAATAGCGCTTGTCCAACACGAGTAATTTCTTGAGATATTTTTTTATTCACCCCTTTCACTAACACCCAGCTATGCCAATACAAGGTTTCTACTAAGCTTTTATCGGGGCACACCTTGACGAGCTCACCTGAAGCTAACTCATTTTTTATCTGCAATTCTGGTAATAAGCAGTAGGCTACCCCTTGCTTGGCTAGCTCAACAAAGGCTTCTGAAGATCTAACACAGTGGCAATAGTATTCGCTTGCTGCTAAATCAAAATGTTGAGTAATAAACCTAACATGCATATCATCTTTATGATCATAACTGATCGCTGGTGCCATTTTTAATGACGAGCTATTCACCCCATCGCTAAAATATTTCTGTTGAAAATGTTTTGATGCCACTAAGCAATAATTCATTTTACCTAACTCGAAAGATCTATAACCTTTCAATGGTGTTTTCTCAACACTAACCGCGCCAATGGCTTCTCCTGAGCGTAACTTATCTAACGTGCGTTCTTCATGCTCAATAAGTAAATTCAACTCAATAAGGTGATTTTCAAGTACCCCTGTGAGTGCCTTGATAAACCAGGTAGCAATACTGTCGGCATTCACCGCTAAGGTGATCCTGATTGGTTTAATGGGGTTGTCGGGTAGTAACTGCGGTAGTAATTCATTTTCAAGCTGCTTAACTTTTTTATAATGACTCAATAACTGTGCACCAACCGCAGTCAATTCAATGGGTTGGCTGCGAATTAGCATAGGCTGACCAATGTTTTCCTCTAGTAACTTAATACGTTGTGAGATAGCAGATTGAGAAATAAATAGTTTTTTAGCCGCCAATTCAAAGCTTTGCACTTCAATGATAGTTGCCAAGGCAGAGAGTAACTTATAATCAAACTCTTTCATTAGTTTTACTTATGATAATTGAATTTTATTAATTATATTAAATTAAAGAAAAAGTGCAAACTATCTCTGTTTTCAATTTTAACCAACAATATTCACTACTTTATTAACAGGAACATCATTATGATCATGTTGGCAGCAAGCCAAGGCTTTACATTGGCATTAAGCATGATTATCCCTATTGGCAGTCAAAACTCTATGTTATTAACGCAAGGGATAAACAAAAATCACCACCTAATGACCGCGGCATTATTTATGCTATACGACGCAATATTAATTAGCATTGGTGTGCTGGGTGGTAGCTTTATTTTATCCAGTAATGACACTTTGTTTACCCTACTCACCTGGGGTGGTATTGTTTTTTTACTGGCTTATGGCGCCATGTCATTTAAGTCAGCTGTTGTGAGTATGGCTGATAATTCAGCGGCTCTTATCAATCAAAAGTCTCTCAAAGTGGTGGTAATAACAAGCTTAATAGTGACCTTTTTAAATCCTCATGCCTATATTGATACTGTTATGGTTATTGGTAGTGTTGGCGGGCAGTATAGTGGTGATGCAAAATTTTACTTTTTAATGGGCGCTATCTCTGGCTCTATAGTATGGTTTTCAAGCCTAGCATTGGGGGCTGCTAAATTGTCAGTAGTCTTAGCAAAACCCAAAGTTAAGCGTGTTATCGATACCTTAATTGGCTTGGTTATGTGGTTTATCGCTTGGTCATTGTTAATGTCTTGGTTGGCAAGGTAGCCGGTAAATTAGCGACCTTGCCGCATAAACTACCAAGATTTAAGTAATGCTTTTGCTTGTTTTTTCTCTGCAAAAGCATCGTTACTTTCTACCGCTTCAATTAAGTATTTTCTTGCTTCCACATCGCGATTTAATCCGCTAAGTGTTACCGCTAAATGATATTTTATTTCCGCATTATTAAAATCTTTAACAAGCGCTTTTCTAAATAACGCTAAAGCTTGATCATATTCACCAAGTTGTGATTTTATCCAAGCCAGTGTGTCGATAATAGCAATGTTATCAGGTAAGTAATTATAGGCTTGCTGAGCATATTGTTTTGCTATTTGCTGGTTTCCTAAAGCAAAATGCACACTAGCAATGTTATTTAACAATAAGGGCAATTGTCCATATTGCTCTATTAAGGCTTCATAATTGTCAGCGGCTTGCTGTAATTGATCATTACTTTTATAACTATCTGCTAATGAAATCGCCACCATCATATCGTTAGGATATTTAACTAACCATTGTGATAAAGGCTTTATCGCCTTATGTGTTTGTTGCTGTTTTTTGTAATTGCTATACAAGCCTAATATCGCTTGCTTTTGGTCTGACAATTTAAGTGCTTGTAAGTAAAAGCTTTCCGCTTTAACAAAATTGCCAATACTGCGGTACAAATCACCCTTAAGCGTTGCTGCCAAACTAGGGCTTGATGATAAGTTACTAATAGTGTTGATTAAGATTAAAGCAAATTTTTCATCTTTATTTTCAATAACTAAATTAACTAGCCCTAAATGTGCCTGCAGTGATTTTTCATTGATGACAATGGCTTTTTTATATGACGATATGGCCGCCTTTCTATTACCTGCTTCAATTTGTGCTTTAGCCAGTAAAATTAATGTTTTTTCTCTATCTTTGGTTTTACTTAAATGATCACGTAAGACACTTACGGCCTGCTGATGATTATTTTGTTGTTGATACAAACTAGCCAGCAATAATAACGAATCTGGTTGTTTTAAGTTATGGCTCATAAACAGCTTTACCGTTGCAATTGCTTTGTCTAACTGGTTGTTTCTTGCTAATACATGCGTTAAACGTACCAGCACATCTAAGTCGTTAGGGGCTAAAGCATAAGCCTTGTTTATCCAAAGAGCGGCATTCTTTAAGTCTTTCTTCAATAAATAGGTATCAGAAATTTCCCCCATGATTAATACATTTTGTTCAAACACCAGTAGCTGTTTTTGCAAAAATAACAATGCTTGTTCAAAATCACCCGATATATTGTCTATTCTAGCCAAGTGCACGATGGCAAGCACGTTACTTTTATCTAATTGTAATGCTAAATTGAAGGCGGCTTTTGCTTTAGCGGTATCACCAGATAAGCCGTAAACAACACCTAAGCGTTGTTGAAAAAAGCTTTCTGTTGGAAATTCATCGACAAGCTGAGCCAATATTTCAAGCGCCGCAGTATAATCTTGAGTATTCTGGTATGAATCAACCAACATTAATTTTATCTGCACACTATTCACTTTATTGTCTTTTATTGCCGACAATGCTTTTATTGCGGTCTTATAATCGCCAGACTTCATATAAGTACGTGCTAAATTGCTAACACCAATAGGTGAATTTGGTTGGATTTTTAATACTCTTTCAAAATAAAATTGCGCCTTTTGATTATCGCCTAACTGTAAATAACTAAGCCCTAACAAGGAGAGAATATTAATATTATTTGGCCGAGCTAAATTCGTTTTACCTAACAGACTGCGGGCTAAGTTGGCCTCATCATTCTTTAAATCTATCGTGGCAATCATACTGACGGTGGCAATATCAAACTTGGTATAAGTAAGATATTGTACTAAATAACGACGAGCATCATTTAAGTTGCCAAATTGATAATTTGTTAAGCCCGCTAAGTAATAATAATCAGGGGTACTGCGCATAACTTCAGGCGGAACAGCAGCTAATGTTGCGATAACTTCAGTGAGCTTTTTATCGCTGCTTTGTTTATCTTCTATGCTGACATTAATTATTGCTTTGAGATAACCAGCTCTTGGCTCCGCTTGTTCAATAAAAGATAGTGCTTTATCTATTTGTCCTCTATTTAATGCTATTTGTGCGCGACCTAATAAGGCTAATTGTTTGTGTGGTGCTAACTTTAAAACCTGAATAAATGCTTTGTCCGCAGAGCTATATTGCTTCTTTCCTATATAAGCTTGACCACTTATGAGTAATAAATCGGTTTCAATAGCAATATTTCGCTCACCGGCAGCAGCAATAGCTAAAGCATCATCATATCTATGTTGTAGCAAATAGGCGTGACCAAACAAGGTGACTAAGCGGTCATTATCTACTTGAGCTCTTTGTGCTCTTTTTAATTCTATTTCTGCAGCAACGCCATTGCCCTGCTCTATTAACACTTGAGCTAATAAAACTCTTGATGGCATGTGATCGCTATTGGCCTGTAAAGCATTTTTTAAGTGAATTAAGCTTGCAGATAACTTCTCATTTTGAAAGGAAATAAGCGCTTGTTCATACCAGCTGTCAATATTCTCTGTTGATTGTTTTGCGATAACAAATGGAGCCAAGAAAAGCATGAAAGCTAATGAAAATTTTAGCTTGTTAATAGCCGTGAACTGAAAAGGTCGCGCGTGGAATAAAAACATACAACAATGATCCGTAAGTCGTTAGGTAAGCAATAAGTTGCCTCGCAAATTTGCAGTAATCATAATGACTAATGTTTATCTAAGCTAGTAAATAACGTCTATTATTTTTACACTTGTTACACTTGTTACACTTGTTACAATTGATATAACCAATACACTTAAAACAATCAGTAACTGATTGTATTAAAACATAATAATTGTTTTGGTGTGTTTGTTGCTTAAAATATATTTTTAACATAAAAGATACATTTATTGTAACTCGCAGACAATTATCAGGAAGTACTATGTCATTCATTTTCAAAACAATTAAACCTTTAGCTATCGTCGCACTTTTAAGCGCTAGCCACGTATTTGCCGTCGATATATTAGTGGATACCACCTTTATTGATAATAATGGTGACAATGACGCTATCGGTGGATGGCAATTTGAAGTTAATAGTATGAATGTCCGTTGGACCGATGACGGTAACGTTACCGTTGATGTGTTTACCAATTTCGGTGACTATAATGATAAATATGGCTCTGGTCATCATGGTATTAATAATATCGTATTTGGTGATCTATTAATCAGTACGGGTGGTGACACCAATGCCTTTGATTATGCTTTTAAATTAACGGACGGTCGCTTTGATAAGTATTACGGTTCTGGTTATAGTGAACATGATGGCAGCCTAGTAGAAATTTCATCAACCATAACAGCGGGTCAATATCATGGTGCAGATGCAAATGTGCAGCACGATGGTCAAATTGCCGGTATTAATAATGGCAGTGGCAATGATGTTGCTGGTAGTTGGAGTGTAGATACACAAAATGCTGGTGGCAACCATGATAATTATGACAAATTGAGTTTTAACTTTAATGTTGATGGCATTGCCGCATTTCAAAACGCTAGTCAGTTAGCTTTCAGTTGGGCTATGTCTTGTGCTAATGACGTGATACATGGTGTAGTTAACGTCAGCAAACCTAACAAACCTGCCACAATTCCTGAGCCTGCCACTATAATGCTATTTTTACTTGGCTTAGCGTTTATTGTGAGAAATAAAGCTAAAGCAAATTAACCTTTAACACTATTTGATTTTGTGAATTTAGTTATAAAAAAACCTGCGTAAACGCAGGTTTTTTTGGTTTAACTTCTGAGTATTATTTAAAAGAAATTAGCTTTAAATTCAACACCAAAGAAACGAGGCTCGTTTACATAACCTGTTAAGTTGTTGAAATCGATAGCACCGGTAAGTTGTTCTTCATCAAGAATATTTCGTGCATAAGCTGCCACTTCATATTCAGCGCCGTCAGTGTCCCACTCATAACCAACACGCAAACCACCTTCCATTAATGAATCACCCGTAAATTCTTTAGATTCATATAAGAAAAAGCTTACTTCGCTACGGTAAGACCAGTCTGTATATACATACAACTCACCTTCACCAAGCTCTTTGGTCCAACGGGCACTTAAATTACCAATCCATTCTGGAGATTGTGGTAATGAATTACCGTCAATAATGACTCTACCATCAGCATTTAGAGGGTCGGTAATTGTACAACCACCACCACAGCCTGCTACAGAAATAGTATCGTCTTGTAACTCTGTATGGTTATAACTCAAACTTGCGCCGAAAACTAGATTGTCTGTTGCCCAAAATTCAGAGTCAACTTCAAAACCATAGCCAACAGACTTATCAGCATTCAATAGGCTGGCTATATTTCCTGAACCACCTACGGCCGTTAGTTGTTGATCATCAACAACATAGTAATAAACAGAGCCATCAACTCTTGCCGTATTATCTAAAAGTGTTGATTTAAAACCCGTTTCAATTGAGGTAACTGTTTCAGAGTCAGCAGTGGTATGCGATGCTGAAAATAATAAACTACGACCTTGAATACTTGGAGCTCGGTAACCTTTAGCTAAACGACCATAAAGGTTAACATCGTCATTTAATTTATAGTTGATGCTAATATCACCACTGATTTGTGAATCATCAACCGTTGCAGACTCGCTAAATCCTGGAGCACCAAAGGGTGATAACACTAACGTGCCGTCCCAATTACGTTCATCATCAGAGTAACGGATACCTGCGGTTAGGTTCATTCTCTCTGAAATTTCTATATCAAATGAAGCAAAAACAGCCCAAGCAGTTGTTTCCATATTCTGTACGGCAAGACCATCTTGTACACCGTCAGCTAAAGTATTAAAGCTTAAGTTATTAATGGTTAAGTCTTCATCAAAATAGAAAAAACCGACTTGGTAATCAAATTTGCCTAAATCATTACTAGCAAATCTAACTTCTTGTGTGACCTGAGAGTGATCAGGCATAGAAGCACCTGTTTCTGAAGGGAAAGGAATAAAGCCAGGCCCCATATCAGGTAAGAATGAAGCACCGTAGCCACCATCAATATCACCCACAGAGAATATCTCAGCAGACTCATAACCGGTAACAGAAGTTAACGTGTAATCACCAAGGTTATACTCTAGCTTCAAGCTTGAGCCCTGCATTTCAACCGTTTGCTTATTACGAACGGCAGCATCTTGGAATACAACTTCACGGTCAAAGTCATCAATTAATTCATTGGTACCAGGCTTAATAATATTGGCTCTAAAAACACGGGCATCTGCATCGGCATCTCTAAAATGGTAATTAAAGAGTGCTGAAAAATCATCATTGGGTTCCCATAACAACTGAATTCTACCCGCAGTTTCACCGTAACCACCTAGCTGATCTTTTTGCTCAAAACCCGGAGCTTGGTTATCAATATAATCTTCTCTGTCTTGTTGTAATAAAGAAACACGAGCAGACAGGGTATCTGTTAACCCACCACCAACCGCTAAACGTAAATCTGTTGAGTCATAGCTACCATAAGAGGCAGAAATAGCAGCATCAAAATCTTGAGTTGGTCGTTTTGATTGAACTTTAACAATACCAGCCGTGGTGTTACGACCAAATAATGTACCTTGTGGACCACGTAAAACTTCTACGCGTTCAATATCAAACATTGGCATGCCCTTGGTTAAGGCATTTTCGAGTACAACATCATCATAAATTAACGAAACAGGTTGTGATGCTAGTAAATCAAAATCTGTGTTACCTAAACCTCGAATATAAAAACGAGGAAAAGTACGGCCAAATGAAGACTCTATCAATAAACTGGGTACTTTAGCCGAAAGTGCACGAACATCCATGCCTGAAGAACCAAGTACTTCTAATTTTTTTGGTGTTAATGCTGAAACTGAAATGGGTACATCTTTAATATTCTCTGTACGCTTACGCGCGGTAACTTCAATCACTTCAATGCCAACTACTTTTTCTTTTGCAGCCGTTTCTGCTGCTAAAGCATTTGTTGAAACACAGGCAACACTGGTCAGTAATGACGCTTGCACACATAAAGATAGTGCACTTTGCTTAAACACTTTCATTCGCTCTCTCCCAAGGGTTTTTAATGTTTTATTATATTTACTTTAATTGATGACTTTATTATTACAATTTAAGAATTTATTTTTATAGTCTAGCTACTTTTTGTATAACTCAGATAGGAAACTTGTTCCGTAAGCCATTGCTTCTACGTTGAAAAGTTCAGCTATGGTTTGCCCTAAATCGGCAAAAGTAGCTCTTTGTCCGAGCGGCACCGATTGTACCAAATGATGATAACTTAACAAGGGGACAAATTCTCGAGTGTGATCATTACCTGGCCAAGTAGGGTCACAACCATGGTCGGCCGTTAAAAACAGCACATCATCGGCATGCATTTGTTTGATTATTTCAGGTAAGCGTAAATCAAAGGCTTCTAATGCTTGTGCATAGCCGACAGGATCACGACGATGACCATAGTCTTGGTCAAAATTAACTAGGTTAGTGAAAATAAGGCTATTGTTTGCTGCGGTATCAATATGTTTTATTGTTGCATCAACTAAGGCATCTATGCCTGTTGCTTTTGTCTTAACACTAATACCTTGATGGGCAAAAATATCGGCTATTTTGCCCACGCTGATCACCTGTCCACCTGAGTTAGTTATTTTCTCAAGTACGGTTGTGTCGGGTGGCAACACTGAATAGTCACGCCTGTTACCTGTGCGAGCAAAATCACTCTTATCAGTACCAATAAATGGCCTAGCGATCACTCGGCCAATATTTAAATCGGCGTCATCAAGCAATTCACGTACTTGCTCGCAGTAAATATACAAATTATCTAAACCAAAATGCTCTTCATGCGCGGCTACTTGAAAAACACTGTCGGCTGAAGTGTAACAAATAGGCAAGCCTGTGCTGATATGCTCAGCGCCTAAAGCATTGATGATGTCAGTACCCGAAGCATGACAGTTGCCTAGCATTCCGTTAAAACCAGTTTTTTCATTAATGGCAGTGATTAATTGGTCTGAAAAGGTGTCAGTTTTTTTGTCAAAATATCCCCAATCAAATAACACCGGTACTCCTGCCATTTCCCAGTGACCACTGGGCGTATCTTTGCCCGTGCTAATTTCATCCATATAACCATAAGCACCTTGTTGCGGTGCAAAGTAAAAATCGTCTATATTTTTGTTAGCCGCGGTTAAGCTTGCTGCAAAATTTTGCCACGTTTTAGCGCTACTCGCTTGCTTGCTGAGTTCATGTAAGCCCAAGGCCCCTAAATGGGGTAATTGAATGACTTTGTGTTCTTTTTCAAAATAATACTGAGCTAGATTGATAAAGGTGTTAGCCCCTATATCACCAAAGTCTTCAGCATCATTCGAGTATCCAACACCAAAACTATCAAGTACTAAAATAATTGCTCTCGCCATAAAAACAGCCCTTTCCTAGATTAATAACAAAATTTACATGACCAATTAGTCAGGTTATGCTAATTTAATGCTTTTATTGCACTCAAACAAGTTTTTACTCAACTATGTTAAAGTGTTAGTGATTTTAATTAGCATTATACTATAATTAAAATAATAAAATAAAATCCCATATTCTTAACATAGTCTGCTTTATTACTCACGGAAATTTCAATGACGCAACCAAGTAAAACAACGGTAATTGCTATTGCGGGCGCCTCGGCATCAGGCAAATCACTTTTTGCTGAAACTATCTATAATGAGTTGCTGCCAGAGCTTGGCAAAGACGGCATATCAATTATAAAAGAAGATGCTTATTACCGAGATCAATCCCATTTGACGATGGATGAACGTATACAGACTAATTATGATCATCCCAAAGCATTTGAGCATGAGCTATTAAGTGAACATTTAACCGCTTTAATCAATCAACAGCATGTTAACTGCCCAGTATATTGTTATAAAACCCATACCCGAACCCAAGAAACAGTTAAAGTTAAGTCAACAAAAATTATTCTAGTAGAAGGGATATTGCTATTATCAAATCCCCAGCTGCGTGACTGTTTTGATATAAAAGTTTACATGGATACGCCATTAGATATTTGTTTGATTAGGCGTATTGAACGAGACACCCTTGAGCGAGAACGTAGTTTAATTTCTATTACCACACAATATCTGTCTACTGTTCGTCCTATGTACTATCAGTTCATTGAGCCATCGAAAGCGTGGGCCGATATCGTGATCACCCGTGGCGGTAAAAATCGTATGGCGATTGAAGTATTAAAAGCAAAAATTCGACAATTATCTCAATGATTTTAACCAATTATTTACTCTTTAACTCATTAAAAAAATAATAAGAGAGCTTTATGGAATTAACAACGGAACTCACCTCACTGCGCGGCATAGTGGGAATTGTAGTATTATTAGCTATTGCAGTATTACTCTCTAAAAAAAGACAAGCCATAAATATTCGCACGGTCGCGTGGGCCTTTATTTTACAGCTATCTCTAGGTGCTTTTGTACTTTATATTCCTTTTGGTAAAGATGTATTAACGTCAATCTCAGGTGGCGTACAGCAAGTGATTGATAGCGCCAAAGTAGGCATCAGCTTTTTGTTTGGCGGTTTAGGCACTGACGCCATGTTTACTAACGGTGTTGGCTTTGTTTTTGCGGTGCGTGTTTTACCCGTTATTATCTTTTTCTCATCATTAATCGCCGTTTTATATTATTTAGGCATTATGCAGTGGGTTGTTAAAGTCGTTGGTGGTGCGCTGCAAAAGCTATTAAAAACTTCAAAACCTGAGTCATTATCAGCTACCGCTAATATTTTTGTCGGTCAAACAGAAGCTCCCTTAGTAATACGCCCTTACATTGCCGGCATGACACAATCTGAGTTATTCGCCATTATGGTCGGAGGTTTAGCCTCTGTTGCTGGCTCTATTTTAGCGGGCTATGCAGGTCTTGGTATCGATTTAAAATATCTTATTGCTGCTTCTTTTATGGCAGCCCCTGGTGGCTTGTTGATGGCAAAAATCATCATGCCGGAAGTAGAGCATGAAAAATTAGCTCAAGAAAGTGTAATCACTGAAGATGCGGGTGAAAAGCCTAGTAACGTTATTGATGCCGCAGCGACAGGTGCGGCATCAGGGCTAAAATTAGCCGTCAATGTTGGTGCTATGTTATTGGCATTTATTGCTTTAATTGCCTTGCTTAACTCCCTTGTTGGCGGCGCTGCTGGTTTATTTGGCTTTGAAGGCATTACCATTGAGTGGCTACTCGGTTATGTATTTGCTCCTATCGCTTATATTATTGGTGTGCCAAGTGAAGAAATGCTGCAAGCGGGTAGTTTTATTGGCCAAAAAATTGTCGTTAATGAGTTTTTTGCTTACGTTAATTTCATCGAAATAAAAGACAGCTTATCCGCTTCAACCCAAGCCATAATCACTTTTGCCTTATGCGGTTTTGCCAACCTTTCATCTATTGCTATTTTATTAGGCGGTATTGGCTCTATGGCACCTAATAGACGCCATGATATTGCCAAGCTTGGCATGAAGGCTATGCTTGCTGCTACCTTAGCAAATTTAATGAGCGCCGCAATTGCTGGCGTGTTTTTAGCGCTTTAACCTCTTCGGTATAATTTATGACAAATTCAACACAAACTTCATTAGAAAAAATAGCACAACAAGCGCTTAGCTTGATGGATTTAACCAGTTTAACTGATCAAGAAAGCCGTGAAGATATTATTGCTTTATGCCAACAGGCAAAATCAAGTGCTGGTAATACTGCCGCTATTTGTATTTTCCCCCGCTTTATTCCTTTAGCAAAAAAAGTGTTAGCCGAGCAAGGCACACCTGAAATAAAAATAGCAACCGTGACTAATTTTCCTCATGGTAATGATGATATCAATATTGCTGTGGCAGAAACAAAAGCCGCGGTTGCTTATGGTGCCGATGAAGTAGATGTAGTTTACCCTTATAAAGCCTTAATCGCGGGTGATATAAATATTGGCTTGGAATTAGTTGAAGCCTGCAAACAAGCCTGTCCTAAAAAGGTTTTATTGAAAGTTATTATCGAAAGTGGTGAGCTACAATCACCTGAATTAATTAAATTAGCCAGTGAAGTGTCACTTCGCGCGGGCGCTGACTTTATTAAAACTTCAACAGGAAAAGTTAGTGTCAATGCGACCCCAGAAGCCGCTGAAATAATGCTTAAGGTCATTAAAGCCAACAATCCTGCTGCTGGTTTTAAGGCTGCTGGAGGTGTTAAAAATGCACAAGATGCCAAGGTTTATTTAGATCTCGCCAGTAGTATTTTAGGGGCGGATTGGCTCAATGCTGCTCACTTTAGATTTGGCGCGAGCAGTTTATTAACTAACTTATTATCGACACTTAATGGCGATAATAGCGCTGCTCAAGAGAGTTCATCAAGCAGTAATAACTACTAAACTTGTCACTTCACCACCGAGTTGCGATGCTGCACAGAGGGCTCTTCGAGCCTACACAGAGACTTTGTTATTCTCGGTGCTCTCTGTGGTAATATTTCTAAGCTGAATAAACACCTAAATTTTTAATAATAGACTTTTCCTATGGCACAACTGTATTTTTACTATTCTTCAATGAATGCCGGTAAATCAACGCACTTATTGCAATCATCTTATAATTATAATGAGTGTGGCTTACGTACCGTACTTTATACCGCACAAATTGATGATCGGTATGCAAAAGGTAAAGTATCATCGCGTTTAGGCATTGATGCCGATGCACAATTGTTTGGTGAAAACACTGATTTACTCAGCGAAATCAAAACATTGCAGCATGAAGGCGCTATCGCCTGTGTGCTGATTGATGAAGCACAGTTTTTATCTAAAACACAAGTAAAACAATTAACCGATATTGTTGATACCTTAAACATACCCGTATTAGCTTACGGCATTCGCACCGATTTTTTAGGGCAGACTTTTTCAGGGAGTGCCGCCCTACTGGCTTGGGCAGATAAATTAGTGGAGTTAAAAACTATTTGCCATTGTGGCCGTAAAGCTAACTTTGTTATTCGTTTAGATAAAAATGGCAATGCCGCCACTGGTGGTGAACAAGTTGAAGTAGGTGGTAATGAGCGTTATCAAGCATTATGCCGCAGGCATTTTAAAAGTTATGTACCGTTAAATTAAAAACAGTTTCTATTGATAATAGGTAATCTCTACTAAACACATAATAACAATAACTTAATAGACATTATAACCTCCCCTCTATACAATATCGGTATCATTTCTCATCAAGGATAGTTTCAGAGCAAGTATGTGTTGTTACCGTGAAAACTTTAATTTACCAACCAACAAATAATAGTTTATATGTGTTTTTTATTAAGTTCTTATTCTGGTCGGCTATTTTTCAATATACGGTTTGGCAACTCCATCATCATGCTTTTTTATCCGAGCTTTTACTAAACTCATTAGCGCAGCTTGCAGAAAAGTTCTGTGCCCTTTTCACCAATAATATTTTGCTAGATGCCAACAAGTTAATCCATGCTGATACAAGCCGATACATTATTATTGATCAGCAATGTTCAGGATTAACATTAATAGCCACCTTGTTAGCAGCATTTTGCTCCTTACCCATTAAAAAAAGTGAAAAACTTGCTATGTCACTCATTGCCATAGTAGCCATACAAGCGCTTAATATCCTCAGGATCAGTCACTTATTTTTTGAAATAAAACATCCTATTAACCATTTTGAAATTTATCACCTCTATGTTTGGCAGTTCATTAATTTTGTTTCTTCAATGGGTGTTTTTTACCTACTACAGCAGCATTTTTTAAAAAGAAAAGGAAATCAAAATTGAATAAAGTAGTCATGATATTATTTATGCTCTGTTATTTATCTAGTCCACTTATAGCCTTCGCTGGCGGAGGCGGTGGAGGCGGTGGAGGCTCTAGCTCTAGTGTTCCTTTTTTTACACCAATACTAAATATCGCTGTTTTCATGATAATTATTTACCTTCATAAAAAACACAAATAAGCATGACAACGGCTCACCTTAAAAAGCGCAATGTACCAAGCCAGAAAAAACAAAGACAAGATATACTGTTGGCATTTGCTACCGTTATGCTGTTTTATCTTGCTTTCCCAAGTGGCGGTTATGGAAATCTAGCTTGGCTGGCTATCACGCCTGTTATTATTGCCCTCAATAATGCCCATGGCCGGTATGCATTTATGTTGGGGTTATTAACGGCAACATTAGGCTGGATGTGTAGCATTTGGTGGGTTGTTGATGGCTTAACAAAAGTAACCTATAGCCAGTCAAATATCGTTATCCCTTTTGTTTTCCTGTTTTGCCTATTCTCAGCCCTCCCCTATGCCATTGCTTGCTGGCTGCATGCGCGATTTTCATGGGGAAGCTCAATAGTTGGCATATTTAAATCGGCAACTGTTTTCACGGTATTAGTTAACTATATACCCAGTATTTTACCGGGCAACTTAGCGCACGCCTTATATTTATCCCCTTTACAAATACAACTCATTGATATTGGCGGTGTGCCAATACTGTTTTTCATTATACACCTTGTTAACTTTTTATTGGCTAGCGCTGTTATTAATAGAAAAAAGGCTCAACAAAAGAGTGTCAGCTGTTTGTTATTAGCACTGAGTATATGGTTATTAAATTATGGCTACGGTTATATAAAAACCACCTATTTATTGAATAAAACCGCCAGTGTTGACATGACCATCGCCATAATACAGCCAAACTTAGCGGTAAATCTTCGTAGCCGAGAAGACTGGTTACAAAAAGCACCACAGGTTCAGTCTTTAATCTCTCAGGCCGTTAATAACCATCATACTGACTTAATTATTTTGCCTGAAATTCCCGTCCCCGTGTCATATAAATACTACCCTCAAGATAAGATTATTTTTGATCAGATCCTTAAAAACAAATCATTATTACTTACTGCCATTGAGCCGATAAATAAGCAGCTTAATGAGTCAAACAGCTATCATAATACTATTGAGTTAATTGAAAACCAACACGTGACACATAGTTATCAAAAGCAAAAATTACTGCCTATTGGTGAATATTTGCCGTTTGAAAAACAACTGCCCATGTTAAGAGCGCTCTTTCCTAATGCCCCCAACTATGTGCCCGGTAAACTCAATACCATTATTCCCTTGGAGCTTGATGAGCAAACAATCAATATTGTGCCGTTGATCTGCTATGAAGCCGTGTTTACTGATTTGGTTGCAAATGGAGTGGCTAATGGTGGGCAAGTATTTATAAACACGGTAAACGATGCCTGGTTTGGTGATACCGCAGGTAGAAATGTGCATTTAGCCTTAGCGTTATATCGCACCCTCGAATACCGAAAACCATTGATACGCGTCACCAATAATGGCATGAGTAATGTAATCAATATGAAAGGACAAATACTCCCTGACTCACAAATCCCCCCTTTTACGGCAGGAGTCGCTGTTTCAACAGTAGAGATTGCTGATATAAGTAGTTTTTATCAAAATTACCCGTATGCTTTCATGATATTTTGTCTACTATTTGGCGGGTATGCCATCATCTCAGCACAAAGGAAGTTAAATGAACAATATTGAAGAGCCGATTCTAAAAATACTCGCTGAATACACCAATGAAAACTTAGCAATACACTCAATAACAGTGCCTTTTGAAGAAATTGGTATTGATTCTTTATCGTTAGTTGAAATTATTTTTGATATCGAAGAGCATTTTGATATCACTATCCCCAGTGAAAGCGAAATAGCAGGACGAGAGCTTTCGCTGCGTTGTCTTGCTGATGTCTATCAACTGGTAAATACCTTAATTACTGAAAAGGAATTATAATGTCAAATCGTGTTGTTGTCACAGGATTAGGTTGTATTTCCTCCGCTGGGCATAATGTTAAAGCGTTTACCGAAACACTTTTTAGTCATAATGATGTCAACACCATTGCCCCGGTAAGCACTTTCAAAACCACAAATCGCTCACATATAGCCGCGGAAGTAAAAAACTATGATCCTACGCAGTTCTTTAGTGCCGTCCAACTAAAGCAACTCGACAGATTCGCTCAATTTGCCTTGATATCGGCACAAGAAGCCATTAATGATGCACAAATAACTTTTTCTGAACATTTATCACACCGAACCTGTGTTATACATGGCACCAGTATTGGCGGTCAAGAAACTATTGAAAATGCCTATCAACAGTTATTTTCTGAAGGAAAAAAAAGAACACACCCATTTACCGTGCCTAAGCTTTTACCGAGTGCTGCTACCAGCCAAATTTCAATGAAATACGGCATAAAAGGCCCTGCTTTTTCTACGTCATCGGCATGCTCTTCATCGGGTCATGCCATTGCTATTGCGACCATGATGTTACGTTGCAATATGGTTGATGTGGCTATTGTTGGTGGCGCAGAAGCATGCATTACTGAAGGAAACTTTATGGCTTGGGATGGCTTACGAGTGTTATCAACAGATACTTGCCGACCCTTTTGTGCTAACCGAAGCGGACTCGTCATCGGTGAAGGTGCCGGTACCTTAATATTAGAAACCCACGCTCATGCACAAAAAAGGCATGCTCGAATTTATGCAGAAATATCAGGTATCGGCATGAGTTCTGATGCGCACAACTTAGTACAACCGCTCGCCGAAGGTGCAGAAATGGCAATGACAGCAGCTTTAGCCGATAGCAAACTTAACGCGGAACAAATTCAGTATATTAATGCCCATGGCTCTGGAACACTACAGAATGACCGAACTGAAACTCAGGCTATACATCAAGTTTTTAAAGAGCATGCACAACAGTTAAAAGTATCTTCAACGAAATCAATTCATGGTCACGTGCTTGGCGCAGGAGCTGCTATTGAAAGTATCGCAACCATTCTTGCAATGACCAAACAAATGCTACCACCAACAAGAAATCATCAAAAAGCAGACAAAGATTGCGATCTTAATTATGTGATAAATCACCCTAGCAAACAAAAAATTAACCATGCCATGAGTAATTCTTTTGCCTTTGGCGGCCTTAATGTTGCTTTATTATTATCGCAATATAACGAGCCTAGCTAATAATGGTCGGCTATAATAGCGACGAAGGGACAAAAGCCAACTGTAATTTGTCCTTTTAAGTGATTTGTTAGTTGCCACCGCTCCATGCCAGTGCTAACATTTGTGAGTACAAAATAAATTAGAGGTAACTTATAATGGATACTCGTATTCAATTTAGGGTTGATGAAGAAACTAAACGTTTAGCGCAGCTGATGGCAGAAAGCCAAGGTAGAACTTTGAGTGATGCATGCCGCGAGCTTACAGTTGGGTTAGCTGAAGAGCAGAAAAAGTCTATGACTCATGATTTATGGCTAACCGAACAAATAAATGCCGCATTTGATAAGTTTGATAGCGGTCAAGCTCATTTTATTGAACATGATGCAGCCAAAGCACAAATGGAAGCTCGCAAAATGAAAATCCGTAACAGAGACAAAATGTGATTTTTTGGGAAGAAGAGTCACTAAATGATCGTGAAAAAATATTTGAATTTCTTTACGATTTTAATCCTAGTGCAGCCGAAAAAACAGATCAAATAATTGAGACTAAGGTTGAGCACTTACTTGAGCATCCGTTGATGGGAGTTCAGCGAGATCTTTTTCGCGGGCGACTATTAATTATTCCCGAAATATCAATGAATATTTCTTATTGGGTTGATGGGAGTACTATTCGAATTATGAGAGTTTTACACCAAAAGCAAAAATTTCCACCAGAGTAAGAAAGGCAACTAGCCTACTTAAGCGGAAAAATATAGCTGGCTAAAATGTGAAGCGGAGTGAAACAGCCAACTGTATTTTTTCCGTTTGAAGTTCTGTGTTAGTTGCTCTTGTACACATGAGATCTATGAGCGACTTTAACCACATTGACTACAAGTACATCATTTTTTATCTCATACACTATTCGGTATAAGCCTTGACGAATTCTATAATTTTCTTTGCCTGATAGCTTTATACAACCTTCACCCCTAGGATTCTCCGATAAGGTGTCAATTTTACCTAAAATTTTTGTAATATCACTTTTAGGTATAACTCGTAAATCTTTAGCTACTGACTTTTTAAACGTTATTCTATATTTTGCCATGTGACTTCAAATCATTTAGCAAATCTTCATATGAAATATCTGGTTCATTAGCTCTTGCTGATACAGCAGCTAAATCTTCTTGATCTTCACGCATAAGTAAACGAACCGCTTCATCTATTAATTCTGAAACAGACAGGTGGGCAGAAGCTGCACGCATTTTTAATGCTTGATGAATATCCGGTTCAAAATAAACGGTAGAACGTTTTGATAAGTTACTCATGATAATGTCTCCTTTAAATTGACAAATAACATCATAACACCACAACGTTATGATGTCACGGAGCGTCGATGAGCAACTAGACACAATGACTCCCCACGAGGTGCTAGCCTCTGACCGTGGGTTAGTTTTAAAACCAGAGCCATAATATATGTGTCAACAATATAAAACAGAGGCTAGCATGATAAAACATA
>MAAE01000067.1 GCA_002162675.1 Colwellia sp. 39_35_sub15_T18
TTAAGTAACGTTTTCGGAGAAGAGTCATGGCCGTTGGTAAAGAAATAAAAACCAAGATTGCGAGTGTTAAAGGCACTCAAAAGATCACAAACGCTATGGAAATGGTTGCCGCTAGTAAAATGCGCAAAGCGCAAGATAGCATGGCGGCCTCTCGTCCATACGCGACAAATATACGAAATGTGATCGGTCATATTGCGCTTGGTAATTTAGAATATCGTCATCCATATATGGAAGAACGTGAAGCTAAGCGTGTTGGCTACATTGTCGTTTCAAGTGACCGTGGTTTGTGTGGTGGCTTAAATATTAATTTATTTAAGAAAGTGCTAGCTGATGCTGCTCAAAAGCAAGCATCAGGTACTGAAGTTGAATTTAGTGTAATTGGCTCAAAGGCTACATCATTTTTCAACAATATGGGCGCTAAAATATCTGCACAGGTATCGGGCTTAGGTGATTCCCCTTCACTCACTGATTTAGTGGGTAGTGTAGCGGTAATGCTTAAAGCTTATGATAACGGTGAAATTGATAGGTTATACGTTATATATAACAAATTTGTTAATACTATGACGCAAGAGCCGACAATTGATCAATTGTTACCTTTACCTAAATCAGATGACGAAGCAATTAGTCATCGTTGGGATTATATTTACGAACCTGATGCTAACGTATTGTTAGACCAATTATTAGTTCGTTATATTGAGTCTCAAGTATATCAAGGTGTTGTTGAAAATATTGCTTGTGAACAAGCATCTCGTATGGTTTCAATGAAAGCCGCAACGGATAATGCGGGCGATTTAATCGACGATCTTCAATTGATATACAACAAAGCGCGTCAAGCAGCGATTACTCAAGAGTTGGGTGAAATTGTTGCTGGTGCAGCTGCGGTAGGGTAAGCAGTCTAGTTCTATAATTGAACTGAACTGATAACAGTTTTCGTAATTTAAAGAAAAGTTAGTTACAGCGATGCTTAGCTAACTTAAATTAAGAGGAATAAACATGAGTACAGGTAAAGTCGTCCAAATAATTGGCGCAGTTGTGGATGTTGAATTTCCACAAGATGCCGTACCTCAGGTATATGA
>MAAE01000035.1 GCA_002162675.1 Colwellia sp. 39_35_sub15_T18
CAACCATTTCCATAGCGTTTGTGATCTTTTGAGTGCCTTTAACACTCGCAATCTTGGTTTTTATTTCTTTACCAACGGCCATGACTCTTCTCCGAAAACGTTACTTAATTAAAGACTCTATTACCAAGTTTGCGTAGACTTGAATAACTCAAGTGCTTTATTCAAACTAGCTTCAATATCTTTATTGTAGTCACCCTTTTCATTGATAGTAGCCATCAACTCAGCATGTTCACTGTTTACATAGGTATGTAAAGCGGCTTCACAATCAACAATTTTATTGATTGCTACGTCAGTTAAATAGCCTTTTTCTGCGGCAAATAATGACACTGCTGTTTCAGCAATTGACAATGGACTGTATTGCTTTTGCTTCATCAATTCAGTAACACGTTGACCGTGCTCTAATTGAGCGCGAGTCGCGTCATCTAAATCTGAGGCAAATTGAGCAAATGCTGCTAATTCAGCATATTGAGCTAGTGCTAAACGAATACCGCCACCAAGTTTCTTGATGATCTTCGTTTGTGCAGCACCACCAACACGAGATACTGAAATACCGGCGTTAACTGCAGGGCGAATACCTGAGTTAAACAAGTTAGATTCTAAGAAGATCTGACCATCGGTAATTGAGATTACGTTAGTTGGTACAAAAGCAGATACATCACCCGCTTGAGTTTCAATAATGGGTAATGCAGTTAATGAGCCTGTTTTACCTTTAACTTCACCGTTAGTGAACTTTTCAACATACGCTTCGTTTACACGAGCAGCACGTTCTAATAAACGACTGTGAAGATAGAAAACGTCACCAGGATAAGCTTCACGACCTGGCGGACGACGAAGTAGTAATGAAATTTGACGGTAAGCAACAGCTTGCTTAGACAAATCATCATATACGATCAACGCATCTTCACCGCGGTCACGGAAGTATTCACCCATTGAACAACCTGAATAAGGTGCTAAGTATTGTAGTGCAGCCGCTTCAGAAGCTGAGGCAACAACTACGATAGTGTTTGATAACGCGCCATGCTCTTCTAAGTTACGAACAAGGCTCGCTACCGTAGAAGCTTTCTGACCGATAGCAACGTAAACACACTTAATGCCCGTGTCTTTTTGGTTGATGATAGCGTCAATTGCAATCGCTGATTTACCGATTTGACGGTCACCAATGATTAATTCACGCTGGCCACGACCAATTGGAATCATAGAATCAATAGACTTAATACCAGTTTGCACTGGTTGGTCTACTGATTTACGTTCGATAACACCCGGTGCAACAACTTCTACTGGAGAGAAGCCATCATTTTCAATTGGGCCTTTGCCATCAACTGGTTCACCTAAAGTGTTTACTACGCGGCCTAAAAGACCACGACCTACAGGTACTTCCAATATACGGCCAGTACCTTTTACTTTTTGTCCTTCAGCTAAGTCCGCGTACGGACCCATAACTACCGCGCCGACCGAATCACGGTCTAAGTTTAATGCGATAGCAAAACGGCTACCAGGAAGTTCGATCATTTCACCTTGCATTACATCGGCAAGGCCATTAATACGAATAATACCATCTGTTACAGAAACGATAGTACCTTCGTTACGAGCTTCGCTGACAACGTTAAACTGTTCAATACGATTTTTGATCAGTTCAGCGATTTCAGTGGAATTCAGTTGCATGCTCTGTTCCCTTATTTAATCAGTGCTAGGATTGTAAAGATTGTGATAAACGGTTCAATTTACCTTGTGTAGAACCATCAATGACCATATCGCCAGCTTGAATTACCAAACCTGAGATTATGCTCTTATCTACTTTACAATTGAGCTTTATTTTACGTGCTAAACGCTTTTCAAGCGCGGCGCTTAATATTTCTGTTTGTGCTGTTTTTAATTCAACAGCAGAAGTAACATTAACATTCACAGTTTTTTCGTGTTCTGCTTTTAATTCACAAAACTGCTCTAAAACTTGTGGCAGTGCCAGCAAACGATGATTTTCAGCCAATAACTTTAAAAAGTTTTGGCCTTTGCTTTCAACTTGCTCACCACAAACATTCAAAAATAATGTTGTTGCTTGCTCAACCGAAACACCACCACTAAGGTAGGTTTTGATTGTGTCGTTTTGAGAGACTGAAGCGGCAAATGTCAACTGGGCTAACCAGCTTTCAATGGCATCGGCTTCAACAGCACTCTTTTCTAAAGCAAAGTCAAACGCTGCTTGTGCGTAAGGACGAGCGATAGTTGTCAATTCAGACATAGCGCTATCCCCTTAAAGCTCAGCGATGAGTTTGTCTAAGATGTCGCTGTGTACAGCAGCATCTATTGAACGTTCAAGAATTTTCTCGGCACCGGCAACAGCAAGAATGGCCACTTGTTGGCGTAGTTCTTCTTTAGCACGGTTACGTTCAGTTTCGATTTCTGCGTGACCAGAAGCTAAGATTTTTTCTTTCTCAGCTTGTGCTTTACCAGCAGCTTCTTCAATAATTTTAGCTTCATGCTTTTTAGCAGCATCGACAATAGACGCAGCTTGAACTTTAGCTTCTTTTAGTTGAGCGGTAGCTTTTTCTTGAGCAAGCTCAAGATCTTTGGCAGCACGGTCTGAAGCCGCAAGTCCGTCAGCAATAGTAGCTTGACGAGCTTCGATAGCAGCCATAATTGGCGGCCATACAAACTTCATACAGAAAATTACAAATACGACAAACGCAATTAATTGGCCAATAATAGTGGCATTAATATTCATTTGTGTACCTCCTAATCAATTATTCGTTAAAAAAATAAAGTGGTAAAATTAACCAATTTTAACGAATAAGATGTATAAGCCCATTGCTACACCGATCATCGCAATAGCATCGATAAGACCCGCTACGATGAACATTTTAACTTGTAGTTGTGGTGCAAGTTCAGGTTGACGAGCAGCAGATTCTAAGAATTTACCACCTAATAGACCAAAACCGATTGCAGTACCTAAAGCGCCAAAGCCGATAAGTAATGCCGCAGCAATATACATTAAGCCAATGTTTTCCATTTTTATCTCCGATTGTTTAAAGTTAAAGTTTAAAAGTAAAAATTTGTATCTCGGGCTTCCTGCCCTAAACCCTTCGGGTCCGGCTAATGCCGTTCTAACTTATTCCCGAAAAGTTAGTGATCTTCGTGAGCTAAACTAAGGTATACAATAGTTAGCATCATAAAAATAAACGCTTGTAATGGGATAACCAACAAATGGAAGGCTGCCCAAATAAAGTGTACTGGCAATTGGTATAAACCAAGAGTTGCAATAAGCAAGAATATCAATTCACCCGCATACAAGTTACCAAATAAACGTAACGATAATGCTAAAGGACGAGCTAACAAAGTAACTATTTCAAGGATAAAGTTGATTGGGTACAGAGACCAATGACCAAAAGGCTGACTGTAAAGCTCTTTCATAAAGCCACCAACGCCTTTTACTTTAATTGAATAGTATATGATCAGGAAGAATACACCGCCCGCAAGTGCGAATGTTAAGTTAGGATCCGTAGTCGGCACTGGTTTCATGTAGATGTGCGACATTTCAATGCCTGAAACTAAACTGATTAACCAAGGTAATAAATCTACTGGTACCCAATCCATAGCGTTCATTAAGAGAACCCAAACAAAAATAGTTAAGGCTAGCGGAGCAATAACAGCATTTTTACCATGAAAAGTACCTTTAACACTGTCATCAACAAATTCAATAACCATTTCAACTGCACATTGCAGTTTGCCTGGTACACCTGTTGTTGCTGATTTTGCAACAGAGCGGAAGATAGAAAGAAAAACCAAGCCTAAAAACACCGACCAACCTAATGTATCAAGGTTCCAGCTCCAAAAGCCTTCACCAACAGTTAAATTAGTTAAATGATGTTTAATATATTCTTGGCTGGTAAGTGTTGCTTGTGTAGCAGCAGCTGCAGACATATTAATGTTCCCAAAGATTAAAGTTTAAAAAAATTTTTCTAGTCAGGGTTTACTATTCATAACGCTTTTCAAAAAAATAGGCGCTAACAATGGCATAACCATAACCATACAAAACATAACAAAGAACGGTATTGGCAGTAGTACTAAAAATTTGAAAGCGAGTACAAATAATAAAGCCGTATAAACCATTTTTAATTTTACGCCACTAAAAAAAGACTCTACCACTTTTTTTGATGACTGTGCCCCTGCATATCTAAATGCTTTAAAGGCAAAAACAATATTGGGAATTATTGCTACTATGCCACCAACCAAGGTTGATTTCGCATGAGCTAAGCCCCAGATAAAATAAGTTATTAGCGTTGTTAATAACACCACAATAGTAGTGAATAATATTTGTGATAGGGCAAATTTCCGCCCTGCTTTAGTTAATTTATTATTCATTATTACTAGTTCAAAACAGGTTAAAAAGCTATCAGTAAATATGACTACTCTATATACGAATAAAATCGTAAGCAAACAAGCTTTTTAAAGTAAAAACTTTAACGCTAAAAAGTTTGCGCAAGTATACTCATTTCGTCTTTTTTTGCAAGAAATTAGGGCAGCGAACGCCCCTTA
The DNA here is from genome assembly GCA_002162675.1 of Colwellia sp. 39_35_sub15_T18. Taxonomy (GTDB): domain Bacteria; phylum Pseudomonadota; class Gammaproteobacteria; order Enterobacterales; family Alteromonadaceae; genus Colwellia. The sequence goes on from MAAE01000035.1 coordinate 4,531, forward strand.
TTTGTGCGAATAATTAATATTTTTTTAATAAATACAACTAAAGGAGCAGAAGCTAGCAAGTTATAGTAAATAAATGAATAAAATAGCCCATTTATAATGCTAATAATTCAGCAGAGTAATATTGATAATTATTAGAGATAAAAGTCACAAATTATTCTTCAGGCTATTTTATTTTGGCGATAAAATCATTAAGCTCAGCTAAATTATCATAAGAGATAACTAACTTACCTTTACCTTTTTTATTATGATTAACCGCCACTTTAAGCCCTACTTTGTCAGCGAGTTCATGCTCAATACTAACGCTAGCTTGATCTTTTTCTTTGACTGGTTTTTTTTCACTCGGGTTTTGAATTTTTTTAATTAATGCTTCTGTTTCTCTAACCGTTAATTCTTTGCTTGCCACTATGCCTGCGATTTCAGCTTGTAATTCATCGTCAAGGGCTAATAATGCACGGGCATGGCCCATTTCTATATCACCATTTTCTAAAAAAGTTTTTACTTCACTGTTTAAATTATTCAAACGTAGTAGGTTAGTCACTGTAGTGCGCGATTTACCCACGGCTAGCGCCACTTCTTGATGGGTTAAATCAAATTCAGTCAATAAACGCTCTAATGCTACGGCTTCTTCCATGGCATTTAAATCTTCACGCTGAATATTTTCAATCAAGGCGATAGCAACCGCTGATTCGTCAGGTACGTCTTTAATTAAACAGGGTACTTCGGTTAATTGGGCTAATTTGGCGGCACGCCAGCGACGCTCGCCAGCAATAATTTCATACCTTTCTTCAATATTAGCGTCTTCGCCATTAACATTTTCAGTCAATAATCTAACAATAATAGGTTGAATAATACCTTGCGACTGAATAGATAATGAAAGCTCTTCAAGTGCTACATCAGACATATCTTTACGGGGTTGATATTTACCGGGTGATAATTTGTTAATTGCTATTTTACTTAAATCACCGTCTTTAGGTGTTGAGTCTGTATTGTCTGCATCATTATCTTGTGCTGAAGTTCTTACTTGTGGGGTAAGTAATGCGTCAAGGCCTTTGCCTAACCCTCTTTTTTTTGCTGGACTCATAATATTCCTTGGAATTATTGGGCAGTACTTAGACTTTGATTCGGCTCTTGGGGAGCACTAGCTTTTTTAGCTGGGCTATTTTTACGCAATACTTCACCCGCTAAGGCTAAGTAAGCTTTCGCGCCTGTTGACGATTTATCATAATACATGGCGGGAGAGCCAAAACTTGGCGCTTCGGCTAAACGGACATTACGTGGAATAACACTACGATAAACTTTATCACCAAAATGACGTTTCAGTTGCTCTGAGACATCATTGGCTAAACGGTTACGCGGATCATACATAGTACGTAAAATCCCTTCGATATGTAAATCACCATTTACCACAGAAGTAAGTTTTGAAATTGTATCCATTAAAGCTGTTAAACCTTCTAATGCGTAATACTCACATTGCATAGGTACTAATACTGAATCAGCGGCAGTCATCGCATTAACCGTTAACATATTTAACGAAGGAGGGCAGTCAATAATGATAAAATCGTAATAGTCTTTTACCGGTGCTAAGGCAGTTTTTAAGCGATATTCTCGTGCATAAACTTCCATTAGTTTAATTTCGGCAGCTGTTACATCGGTATTGGCAGCAAGTAAATCATATAATCCCGAGGTTTCTGTTTGCACAACTTCAGCAACAGGTTTTTCTTCAATAAGCAATTCATAACACGTGGCTGGCACTTCATACTTATCAATGCCACTAGCCATGGTAGCGTTGCCTTGAGGATCGAGATCTATTAGTAAAATCTTACGTTTTGTTGCAGCTAAAGAGGCTGCTAAATTAACCGCAGTTGTTGTTTTACCAACACCACCTTTTTGATTTGCAACAGCTATTATTTTTCCCACAAGCGCCTCAATTATTTAATTTTATTACTATTTAAGCAATTTTTTTAATACCAAAACATGACGTTCACCCACTAATTCGGGTACTTTAATTTCATGGCTCGACACTAAACTGATGTTTTCAGGCAAATTAGCTAATTCGTCTGTTGGATATTGTCCTTTTAACGCTAAAAACTGTCCGTGTTCTTCAGTAATTAAATGTGAACACCAATTCACCATGTCATTAAGGGATGAAAAGGCTCGACTTAAGACACCATCAAAAGGTGTTTCGCCTTGGTATTCTTCAACGCGAGATTTAACGGGTTGCACATTAGTCAATTTTAGCTGAAACACAACTTGTCTTAGAAAAGTAATGCGCTTTCCTAAACTGTCTAATAATACAAAATTTCGTTCCGGGTACAAGATAGCTAATGGAATACCCGGTAAACCTGGACCTGTGCCGACATCGATAAAAGATTTCCCTTGTAGTACTTCACCAACCATTAAACTATCCATAATATGTTTGATCAACATATCTTGTGGATCTCTTACCGACGTTAAATTATAAGCCTTATTCCATTTATGTAATAATTCAACATATTGAATAAGTAATTGTACTTGTTCCATCGATACTTGCAGCGATGTTTTAGCGATTAAGCTTTGTAGTTTTGAAGTTAATGTCATTTTTATTCTTCGAGTTTTACCTTGAATCTAAGCAAGGATTTTAGGCAATTTTTTTACCTAATAAGCCATGCTTTTTTAAGTAAACTAATAATAACGAAATTGCTGCTGGAGTAATACCAGAAATTCGAGATGCTTTACCAATAGTTTCTGGGCGAGCATCTTTTAACTTAGCCACCACCTCATTTGACAGCCCTGATATTTGTTGATAATTAAAATCAACGGGGATCAAAGTATCTTCATTGAGTTTTTTCTTGGCTATTTCATCAAGCTGTCTATCAATATAACCGGCGTACTTGGTTTGAATTTCTATTTGTTCTGCTGCTTGCGTGTCGGCAATAGCGGGGCCTAAGCCTTCTATTTTCATCAAGTCTTTATAACGCACTTCTGGGCGGCGAATAAGATCTTCAAGGCTTGCCTCTTTACTCATCGGGCTTTTAAGTAATTCGTTAACTTGCTCAACTCGGCTGTGATCTTTTTGCACCCAAGTTTCTTTTAAACGTTGGCGTTCAAGTTCAATATTTTCCATTTTTTCATTAAAACGTTGCCAACGAAGATCATCTACCAAACCAACTGCTCGGCCTTTTTCAGTTAAACGAATATCAGCATTGTCTTCACGTAATAATAAACGATATTCGGCACGTGAGGTAAACATGCGGTAGGGCTCTTTGGTGCCTAAAGTCGCTAAGTCATCAATTAATACGCCCATGTATGCTTGGTCACGGCCTAAAATAAATTCATCTTGACCTTTAACGCGGCTAGCTGCATTGGTTGCAGCAATAAGTCCTTGCGCACCGGCTTCTTCATAACCTGTGGTGCCATTAATCTGGCCAGCAAAATATAAGTTTTCAATAAACTTACTTTCTAGTGATTGTTTTAAATCACGGGGATCAAAATAATCATATTCAATGGCATAGCCAGGACGCGTTATAAAGGCGTTTTCAAAACCTTTAATTGAGCGCACTAAATTCATTTGCACGTCAAAAGGTAAACTGGTTGAAATGCCATTAGGATAAACTTCATGAGTGGTTAATCCTTCCGGTTCAACAAATATTTGATGTGAGGTTTTGTCGCTAAATCGGGTAATTTTATCTTCAATAGAAGGGCAGTAGCGTGGCCCTACACCTTCAATGACACCAGTGTACATTGGTGATCTGTCTAAACCATCACGAATATGTTGATGGGTTTGTTCGTTAGTGTGGGTGATATAACAAGATATTTGCTGTGGATGATCCTGTTGTGATCCCATAAACGAAAAAACAGGGCGGGGTGTGTCACCCGGTTGTTCTTCCATAACAGAAAAGTCTAATGATCTTGCATCTAAACGTGGTGGTGTTCCGGTTTTTAAACGATCCATTCTAAACGGCATATCACGCATTTTAGCGGCTAAGTTTAAGCTCGCGGGATCACCCGCTCGTCCGCCTTGATAATTATTCAAACCAATATGTATTTGCCCTGCAAGGAAAGTACCTACCGTTAGAACCACTGTTTTTCCTTTAAATTTCAAGCCCATTTGGGTAGAAACACCAACAACACGATCGTTTTCTACGATCAAATCATCACAGGGTTGTTGAAAAATGGTTAGATTTTCTTGGTTTTCTAAAAATTGACGAACAAACGATCGATACAAAGCACGATCAGCCTGTGCTCTGGTTGCTCTTACCGCTGGGCCTTTACTCGAATTTAAGGTTCTAAATTGAATAGCGCTATGATCAATGGCTGTAGCCATTAAACCACCTAAAGCATCAATTTCTTTAACCAAATGTCCTTTACCAATACCACCAATGGCTGGGTTACAAGACATTTGCCCTAACGTGTCAATATTGTGAGTCAATAGCAAGGTTTTACAACCCATTCGTGCTGAAGCAAGGGCTGCCTCGGTGCCTGCATGGCCACCACCAACAACGATTACATCGTAAGACTCTCGATACCACATAAATTTTTAACCTTAAAAAATAATAATTAAAGCAAATAGCTTTAAGAAAATTAGGAGACGTATTTTAGCCTTTTTTTATCAATAGGGAAACGATCAAATGCGTAAAAATATCTGAGTTGGATCTCTCTAATATATAATAAGATCTTTATAGAGATCTTATTACTATTACTTATTAGGGAAGCAAAATACTGTGGGTAAGTACTTTTTTTCCTGATATTATATAAAGTTAGAGCAATGATAAACTTGTGATCAAACTTTGATCAAGTCAGTTATAAGCTCTGATCAAAACAGCTCTTTATCCACAACCTAATTAAAATAAAAAGATAATAACTGGATAACAATAGAAAATTAATAGTATATTCACAGAATTATACACAAAGACTGTTTGTTGGTAATAAAATTGTTGATAAGTTATGTGTATATTATTATAAAAGATCTTTATTTTGACTTAACCATAACTGAGCAAGATCTTCTGGATCGATATCTTGACTCATATCTAGCATTTTTATAGGCAGTATTTCTTTGCAACCCTTTGTTATTAAAGTATTATTTAATTTATCTCCTGCTTTGCAGAAAGTGTCATAATTAGAGTCACCAATAGCAATGATCATAAAATTGATTGGGGATAGATCTTGTTCACAATTTTTAAGATCTTCAACAAAGGTTTGAATGTTGTCAGGAAAGTCGCCAGCACCATGAGTGGAAGTACAAATGAGCCAAGTGCTATTATTTTGAGTTTTTGCTGAAAAAGTTTCTTGAAGGATCGATGAAAAATTGGGTTTTAAGTGTAAATTTACTTGATGGTTAAGGGTATTAAGTTGTTCTTCACATGCTTCAGCAACATATTCTGTTGTGCCAAGCATACTACCGACTATTATTTGAAATGAGCTCATTAAGTAATATCAATGGTTAATAATGAGCTTATTGTATACTTAAAACACGTGAATATACGAGTTTTAGCAGCTTGACTAGAGACGATATAAAGACATGAAGGGCTGATGCTAATACTGCTTTTATTAGCAAATTAGCATGGTTGTCTTGATTGAATATATGAAAATTATCATGAATATAGATTATTAAAGATGCTTGCTTAAAAACATACTATTGGGATCTTTTTGATAATTTGAAAAGGGTTCACAAACTTGAAAACCAAAGTTTTTATATAGTTTATGTGCAGGAATAAAAGCATCCATTGTGCCTGTTTCTAAGCTAACAGTTTGATAATCTTTAGCTTTGGCGGTTGCTAGAATATGCGTTAATAATTTTACTGCCACTCCCTTTCTCAAAAATTTTTGAGCAGTACGCATTGATTTAAGTTCTGTATGCGTGCTATTAAGTCTTTTTAACGCCCCACACCCCGCTAGTTCACCATTTATCCAAGCGGTCCAAAAAGTTACATCAGGAGCTTTTAACGAAGACAAGTCAAGGGCGTGAACACTTTCTACCGGCGAGTGTTTTAACATATCTTCATGGTGCTCTTGCAGCAATTTTTTAACCTCAATACTCTCAAGTTTGTCTATTTTAATTTTCATTAGATTCCCAATATATTGGATTTTGACTTTTCGATGTAGCTAACATTATTTAAATTTATGGCCCAACGATCTCTGAATCATAATAGACGGAGTCAGGTGGTCCAGCTAATAAAGGTGATAATGCTATCATTATTTTTTGAAATTCTGCTGAGTTTTTATAGAGATTAAATGATTCTAGGTTATCCCACTCCTCATATAAAAGATAAGTATTAGACTCAGATACATCTTGATATAGAGAATATGTAAGACAACCAGATAAAGTTTTGTTTTTTTGTACTTCAGTTTTTAAGTGAGTTAGTAACGCATGTTTATTTTCTTGATCTACTTTCAGCCTTATTCTAATTACAATCATGTGATCTCCTTGGTATGTTATAGTAAGGTTTTTATTATATAGTAAAGTAACCTTACTATTTGTTCAAGAGATAATTATGAGTCAATTACCAGATAATCTAATTAATATGAGGGAAAAAAATATTGGTCGGTTGTTTCAGCGAGCCTCGCGATCTTATAGTGAACGTGCTTTGGCATTACTGCATGAAAAAGGGTTTTCGGACATAGCTCTATTTCATACTGTTCTTATTGCAAACCTTGATGCCGATGGAGATCAAATCACGTCTATTGCTGAAAAAGCTGGCATAACCAAACAAGCCATGGGGCAGATTGTTAATGACTTAGAAAATAAAGGGTATGTAAAAAAAACTAAAAGCCTAAGAGATAAGAGAGCTTATTTGATTGAATTTACCGAGCATGGAAAAGATGCATTACGTGCGGCTTACGAAGTGAAAATCATCATTGAGAAAGAGTATATGGCCTTGCTTGGAATAGATAATGTAAAACACCTACGAGCGCTTCTAGAGACATTAATTCGTCCGCAGGAATTGGTTTAAATTCCCGCATTTAGATGGGGTTGTTTAGTAGTCATTTAACCTAATAGCATATTAATTTTCATTAGATTCCAAATATGTTGAATTTTGCTTATGCTAAGGTTGTTTATCAAAGATGACACCTGCTGGGATTTGGTACCAACTTTGTTTTTCACATGCCCAAAAGTGTGCTGTTGGTTCAAATATACTGTCATCAGCGATATTCACAGGTTTGAGTTTTAGCTTTATTATTGATGAATCGTCAGGATTAAAGTGGTAAATTCGATTACCGCAATTGGGGCAGAACTTGGCGTGGCTTCTATTGCCGCTGTCGGCAGGGCGACTCCATTCCTTTAGATCACCACTAAACTCTATATCCGTCGAGGCTACTATTGCGGTGATACTAAAAGGGCTGGTTGACAGCTTTTGACATTCAGTACAATGGCAAGCGACAACCATTTTTGCAGCAGCATTCAATTTATAAGTTACTTGCCCACACTGACATGAACCTTCGATTGGATATAGCATTTTATTTAATTCCTTTATTTATTATAAAAATAGTGAAGCACTAAACACAGCCAACAACTATTAGTTTATTTAAATGCTTATAACTTACCTTACTCGAGTGCCTGTTGTTGAGGTAAGTTATCAGTGATCTCATGCCAAGCAGCTTTGTTAGCCACATAAATATGTCGGCTTGGTTTTACGTTAGGATCGGTATCTAAGGTGCCAAGTGGAAAACCTAAAATATCAGGATAATGATCAAATTTTGTAAATAAGCTAGAACCACACTCAGCGCAAAAACCTTTATGTTCACCTGGAGATGATTGATAGAATTTAATAAATTTTTCACCCTGAATTGTTTTCCAGCTTGCTGTTTTAATTTTTGCTCTTGTTCTAAATGCTGAAGCATGTAATTTACGGCACATACTACAATGACAATTTAATACATCTTCAAATTCACCATCAATTTCATATTGAACTTGATTACACAAGCAGCTTCCTTTGTTTATCACGATATTCTCCTATGTTATAACACCGATTCAACGGGCAAAAAAATTATTGGTAGTCTGGCTTTAAAGCCAAACTGCTTCTTTCATCAACTACAACGCAACTTCCATTTTTAAATACGGTACGTCTGTTTTATAAAAACGCTCACTACATATACGCATATCAAAACGCTTATAAAAATCTAAAGCCGACGCTCGAGCATCGCACCAAAAATATTCGACTTGGCTATTTTTTAATGACTGGATAATATATGCCAACATTTTAGAGCCAATGCCTTGGTGTTGATATTTAGTGTCGGTAGCAAATTTTCGTAAACGAGCTTTGTTTATCGTTAAATAAACAGAAGCGACACAAACAAGCACACCATTAATAAAAGCGCCAAAATGTAAGCCTTCAACATCTCCTTCTACATAACAGTATTCACGTGGTTTACTTGGCCATAGCACGCTATGACGTAGTGAGATGGTTTGCTCCCATGAGATAGTACGAATTTCCATATTATTACTGCTTCATTAGCGCTGATTTTACGATAGCAAAGCCAATAAGCCCCAATAAAACACCAGTAACTTTATCAATATAAAAGGCTACTTTGGTAAATTTGCTGCGCACTTTATTTGTTGAAAGAAGAAAAATAACCGATAAATCCCATAAAAATACCATCACTGTCATCCAAATACCTAAAGCCAACTTGAAAGCAAAACCTACTTCAGGGGTTAATACGACAGTAAACAGGCTTAGATAAAATAACAAATTTTTAGGGTTTAATATGCCCGACATAAAGCCAGTCATAAACTCTTTTAAGAAAGCCGTTTTAACATAACTCGCATTTGTAGGGTCAGCAATATCTAAATCATTATATGAGCTTTTACGTGCCCGTAAAGCTTGTATGGCAAGATAAATTAGAAACAGACCACCGATAATTTTTAAGCCGATCATCACCGATATGGAAGCTGCTAAAATGGAACCGACGCCAACCAAACACAGGCCAATATATACCGCGTTAGCAGAGGCTATACCTAATGCAACACCAATAGCATTTTTACCATTATTTTTGATGGCGCTTTTTACCACTAGCACAAAGTCAGGACCCGGGCTTAGCAATGCAAGAAAGTGAGCTATTGCAACGGTTACGAAAATACCTAATAAACTTACATCCATTTAAATCACCTTCTCATTAATTTATTATTGTGAAAACACCGCTAGCTCTAGCAATGCGCTTTGAGTTTACAATGAAGTAACAATTAGCAAATGCCATTTTACCACCCACCTTTTGTACATCTGTTGCAATTTCAATCCAGTCGCCGAGTTTGGCGGAACCGGCATAATCGATGGTTAGGCTTGCTGTAACCATTGGAATAGGTACATCACCTGAAAAAGCAGCATTGTAACCAAGAGCTATATCAGCGAGGCTACTGAATACACCGCCATGAACTAGGCTTCTAGCGTTACAGTGCTTTTCTTCTACTTTTAATCCTATGGTGATTTCTTTCCCTGATTTCTTATTATATATTGGTCCCAATAGGTCCAAGAATGGACTGCTTCTGAATATTGGCTCAAAACCGTCTTGAATATTGTTCATCTTCTGGATTTCCCTATATGTAGGATCTTTGGTTAAGTTATTGATAATATTTAGTTATGTTTAGTTAAAAATAGCGATAAGAAGTAAATTTAACTGTATTTGTTCCGCTTGCACAGTTTATACGCTAAATCCATGCTTGTTCATCTGATGATACAGTTACTTCACTATTAATTTCGCCAGTATGTGCAGTAGATGAAGGTTCAATCATCATAAAGTGAGTATCTGGTTGTGCTTTAGGACAATGCTCAACACCTTTGGGAACGACATACATTTCACCAGCATTTAGAATAACGTTTCCAGCTTTTAACTGTAAAGTAAGTTGCCCTTTAAAAACGATAAAAAGCTCATCTTTATGCTCATGTTTGTGCCAAACAAGCTCACCGCTGCCTTTAGCTATTTTCACTAATTGGCCATTTGATTCAGCGATAATTTTTGGAGTACACTCTTCGGTGAATAACTCAAATTTTTCACTAATGTTAATTTTATTCATTGAAATACCCTAGGCGTATCAAAGCCATATTAAACTGTATGAAGGCATTATTCGTTTTTACTTAGAATAAGGAATATTTATCTCCCCCCATAAATAAAGAGCTTCTAATACAGGAGCCAATGACTTTCCGTAATCCGTAAGAGAGTAGGTAACATTGAGGACTTTGTCAGCCAAAACATCTCGCTGAACGATACCGACACTTTCCAACTCTCTGAGTTGCTCAGTTAAAACTTTTTGGCTAATTGGTGACATTATTTTTTTTAACTTGCCAAACCTAACAGGCTGCTCGATTAAAACATGTATTACCATGGGTTTCCATTTACCACTAATTAAACCCAATGTAGAAACCACCGGGCAAGCTAATGGGTTTTTAACATCTATATTTCTTTCCATACTAGTTACCTACAAGTACCTAATTGACGACTTCTGTTGTATCTATAAAATTATAAGAACATTGAAAAAATAAGATTTAGATGATGACCAAGACAAAATATCATGTAACTACCGTCCATAAAATAGCTATTTTTCCATTCGGGATGATCAATGCTTTTCTTTTAAAAAATTCACAAGGCTGTATTTTAATCGATACTGGGCTACCGAATACAGAAAAAAAAGTTGAAGATGTACTGAATAAATTAAAGCTGACCTTTAGTGACATTAAATTAATTATTATTACTCATGCGCATATAGATCATGCCGGGAATGCGGCAAAAATAAAAGCTCTATCAGGTGCGAAAGTTATTGCACACAATGGCGATCTTCCATACTACAGAGGTGAAAAGAAAATGCATTTTTGTAGCACTGGCTGGTTTGGTCGATTATTTAGTAAAACAGGCGTAATTCAAAAGCCATACGAAAAATTTGAACCTGATATTTTACTTACCGCAAAGGAGAAATTTAATCTTAATGATTATGGTATTGATGGCGAGGTAATTTCAACATCAGGGCACACAGAAGGTTCAATTTCAGTTGTTATTGATAACGACAAAGCCATAGTGGGTGATCTTATTTCATCCGGTATATTACTCGGTGGTATTGTCAGAACAAATAAAGCAAAACGGCCACCTTTTGAGGATAACCCACTGCAAGTTAGCCAAGAATTACAGGCTCTTGCTAACAAAGGAGTAAAAACGTTTTTTATGGGACATGGGGGGCCCTTGCCTCAAAAAGAAGTATTACAGCATATAGGGAAACTGAAAAATATAGCGACTGATATTGATTAACTATGACCACCTTAAGCGACAAATTATTGCGGGCTAAATGTGTGAGGTAATAACAGCAACAGCCCGTTGTAATTTGTCCGTTTGAATGGCCTATTAGGCTTTTACCGGATCACAATTGAGCTAGCAGTATTACTTTTGCCGATCCTAAAACCAACAGTTTTCCTTCATTGTCTTTAATTTCGCCTTTTAAGTTAATGACTATATCAGTTTCCGACTTTTTTTGTATTTCACTAACGCACCACACCATTGAAATAATTACGTCTGGCTTAATGGGGGCTGGAAACTTGAAGGACATTTCCAGACCAAGCATTGGGCTAATTTTAGAAAGGTGAGTGGGTATCATTGCAGAAAAAATTGCGGATATAGCGCTGCCACTCGCAATTATTCCAGAAAATCTCGTTTTTTTAGAAAGAGTAGAATCGTGGTGCACGAAATTCATATCACCACAGTCCATGGCAATTTTCTTTAGCTCACTCTCGGAAAATATCCTCACTTCTTCAAATGAATAACCAACTTTTATTTTTTCTTTCATAATATTACTACTCCAATAATATAGATGGCACAATGTCCGCGTAAAGCGTGTGAGGTATTCACCTTGCCTTGATATGATTGTTATAAATCATTAATTACCAGCACCATTTAACATTACAATTTCTGCATTTTCTGTGACGTCTTTACCAGCTAGGCATGCAACATTAAATGCAAACTCATCAGGGGCACTTCTACGTTGATGATGAGTATAAATACCACAATTTTTACAAAAGTAGTGTTTTGCCACCTTTGTGTTCCACTGATATAAGCTAAGATATTCTTTCCCTTCAGTTACAACCAGCTTATCAATTTTTACGCTAGCCATAATGGCACCTTTTTTCTGGCACAATGAACAATTACACCTTCTAATTTCACCAATGCCACCATCAAGCTCTACTTCGAATTTGACGGCGCCACAATGACATGAGCCTTTTTTTACTTCAATCATAAATATCTCGCTTGTATGTTGGGTAACTCACTCAGAAAACCTCTTTTTCATGAGCGTAAATTTCATCATCAATTGATTCAATTCTAGATTCAAATATTGCACGAGCGTCATGTAGCCCGCGATTATAAAAATGTGCGCCTATTTCTTTAGCAAAGAAGTCTAAAAGAAATTCAGCATCGAATTGTTCAAGCTCCTGCTCTAATTCACGGTCAAAATACGATTGAAGTTTTTGAACCATGGATTCTCGTTGTTCTCTGGAGAACTCAATTTTAGACATTTATAACAAAACTCCTTGAAATGATATGATTATTTTAGCAACTCTTTATATTTTTCTTGCTTCCTCAATTGGTTTAAATACCAGATAGAGTAAAGGACCAATTGATACAAAAACCATAGTTAGTACCGCAAAAGGAAGAAAGTACATAGTTGATTTCCCTCTGTTTTTGCTATCTTGATACATCCAAACTATTGCTAAGAATGCCATAATATATAGATCAAAGACAACTTGTGCAGTATCAGGGCTGGAAATTAATTGATAACCAAAACTTAATAACGATTGCTCTGCAATTGACATCGTATAAAGGGTATAGCCAGTAAAAATAAATAGTAATATTACTGAAGTTATTCGGAGGTTCAAACCGTGCTCCTTTTGGTAAAGTGAGTGCGCCCATTTTAGGGGCTAAAAATTGTTGGCTAACATAGTGATTAACGAAAAAACCAACTGTTTTTTATTACTGCTTGAATGCGTATTAAGTGACAATATCCCAAACTGAAACAATATGTTAATTATGAGCTAAAGAGCAAGCCTGACATATACATGCTTTATTTTTAGCAGCAGAAGGAATTTGTTTTAATAAAGTTTCGGGAAACTGTATTGCTTGCTTACTACACCAGCAATTTTGACCAGAATCACAAGAAGACATATTGCCACAGTTATTATTTTTATGGCATAGCGGGCAAAGGTTAGGATTAATATATTCTTCTTTTTCGTTCAAAATAATTATCTCTAATAAATATAAATTGTGGTTGTTTTTACCGCATTTATGTATGAGCAACCAGATAATAGAGTTCGATATCCCCAACGATATTGCCAAACTGTATATTTTTGGTTTGCTGTGGTTATTTAATAATTACCACACTTGAAGCTTCTGAAACTGTTTTTGCATCTGCCCGTTCGATAATTTTTAATAATGTCGTTTGAATAGTTTCGTCTTTTCTGACATCACCCTTACTGGAAAATTTTTGCTCTTGCACGACAGCACCTTCTTCTGAGATAAAACCAACCACCACTTCAGTTGCCAAATCAGTTGATGTGCCAAAATAGTTAAGTGATATTTGAGGGTAACCCTGAAAGCCTTTTTTAACTCTTTTTGCTATACGTTTTGTCGATTTATCTAAATTCATAATAGGTATCCAGAAGAAATATGATGCCACAATAAGTTGGCTAAATATAAGTTGGCTAAAATTGTTGATGAACTAAAAAAAGCCAACTGTTTAGTGTCCGTTTGAACAAATTGTATGGTTTAAAGCTTAATAACGGCTAGTATGTTTTCGTCGTTATCATCCATACTTCGCAGCTTATCTCCTTCAACACTATGAATATTTGTAGTGTAATAATCTAGACTATATTCAATATTTAACGAAAAGTATAAGCTTTGTTTAAGATGAACTTTTATTGCCTTTTCTATTTCAGCACTTAAGTTATGGGTAAATACTTTATCTCGATGAGGTTTTGTTAATAACGATACGGTAATGAGTATATGAGAGTATTTATATTGAGAACAAGGATAAGCTCTTGATTTGCATTCACCTGCGCTCAGGTCATTTTTATTAATGATTTTTTCTACAGCATCAAATATTTTGTTGATATCTATATCTAAATTATCAGAATATTTAATTTCTACATGAGGCATAGGTGTACAGTCCTTTAGCTTATTATTGCTTGTTATTTTGCATTACTTCTTAACCAGTTACCAATTAAACGTGCACACGCTTGAACAGAAATAACATCTTTAATTGATAAATTACAATGTCCTCGGACTTGCTTTGCAGTCTCAATATATATGTCCCTAAAATGGTCGTCGTAATTAAGCAAATATCTAGAAAGTGAATTTAATGAATCAGGTGTTAGGTTATAAGCATTTCTTTGGATCACCCGAGATAGGCATATTTCCATTGGCTGATCCAATAAAATAACATAATCTATTAATGAGGAAATTGAATCACGCCCTTTTCCAAAGGGCTCTTCTAGAAAAATATATTGACTATCGCTACTGCTAATAAGTTTACTAAGCGCATTAACCAATTTAGGCGTTTGAATTTCTGACACTCTTGCCCCATTTTCAAACCATTTTTTCATGTTTTTTGGATAAGTGTTGTGCACAACAAAATCATCAAAGAACAAATTAGGGCATTCAAATTCATCCGATAACTTACGAACTAATGTGGTTTTTCCGCAACCAGAAACTCCACTTATAGCTATAACTTTAACGCGACTCATTTATAGCCCCAATGCCTGATTGTAATTAACGCTATCACATCGTTTTAGTTCTTGTTTAATTTCTTATGCGCTAATTTTGCACCAAACAGCTAATTCATTACCGCTTGGCTCTGTGAAGTGAAAGCGACTACCACCAGGGAATGAAAAGATAGCTTTTGTTATTTTTCCACCCGATAATTCAATATTTTCTTGTGTTTTTTCAAGGTTGTGACTAAGTAAAACAAGAAGAGCCGAGCCATTACAGGCTGTTGATACTAAATCAGATTTGTAAAAACCACCATCAATACCTTGATCAGAAAAAGCAGTATAATCTGGGCCAAAATCTTCAAATGACCAACCAAAAGCTTTTTGAAAGAATAGTTTTGTAGCAGGAATATTTTTAGCTGGAAATTCTACATAGTTCAATTTTTCATGCTGAGTCATCGACAATATTCTCCTTGGTGCTTAGCCTCAATAAGAGGCAAGTAATAGTTGCTTAAAATAAACGATGAAGGAGCAAAAGCCAACTATTATTTGTCCTGTTAATTGTTTGTTAGTTGCTATTGTACACTTGAGACCTATGAGCTACTTTAATAACGTTTACAACTAGCAGGCCATCCTTTATCTCATATACTATTCGATATAACCCTTGCCGCACTCTATAACTTTCTTTAGCTGATAACTTTATACAACCTTCACCGCGCGGATTTTCAGATAGAGAATATATTTTACTTAAAATCTTTTGTATATCGTTTTTCGGTATAACTCGTAAATCTTTAGCCACAGACTTTTTAAAAGTAATTTTATATTTTGCCATGTGACTTCAAATCGTTTAGCAGGTCTTCATAAGATATTTCAGGTTCGTTCGCTCTTTCTGATACAGCGGCCAAATCTTCTTGGTCTTCACGCATTAATAATCGAACAGCTTCATCTATTAGCTCAGAAATTGATAGGTGTGCAGAGGCTGCGCGCATTTTTAAAGCTTGATGTATGCCTGGTTCAAAATAAACAGTCGAACGTTTAGATAAGTTACTCATGGTAATAGCTCCATATATTTAATAACAACATTATAGTGCTACAACGTTATAGTGTCACTGTGCATCTAGGAGCAAAAACCAATTGTTTTTTGTTATGCTTTATTGCTTGTTATATTTTTTTACTATCAATGATGCCAAATAAAATAATGTTAAGAATAAAACTAAAGGAGTTATTCTCTTGTAAATTACATTCATATAAGTATCCATACCAGACAAAATAACATCAAATACAGGTAGTTTAGGCAATATTCCAAACTGAAAAAAAGAAATAGTAAGCACAGTGTATATGTATAACCGAGTGTAATTTAAATTATTCACAATAATAGCTGCAAGCATTGAAATAGGTAACAGCAGCGGCACCATAAACCAACCTGATATTAGGGCTAATCCCCAGCCATCATGATAATTTGTAGCAACGAAATCTAATACACTTGAATTAATTAAAATGTTTGTCCATTTACTATTATCAATAAAAAGCCAATTACCGTGTATTAATATAGATGTTGCACCTCCTAATATTAGAACTACGAATACTTTCACAGCAATCCTTTAAAAAATATAACAGCTTATTTGATGGTCAAAATCCCTTATTTATACAACACAACTTATCTTTATTCTTACTGCATATCAAAGATTTATTTTTATCTATAAAAGAAATTGAGATAGAGGAGTGGAAAGTCCCGTTTTCTTTGCAGAAGCGTGATTTTACAGAGACATTAATTAGATAATTACTTACCAATACAAAAAGAGCTAAAAATTTTACTCAGTAAATCATCACTAGTGAATTCACCCGTTATTTGATCTAATTCTTGTTGGCATAGACGTAACTCTTCAGCCAGTATTTCGCCAGCAACATAAGACTCTAGTTGCTCTAAACCAATAATTAAATGCTGATGGGTGTTGTCTAAAGCCACTAAATGACGTCTTCTAGCCATAAAGCCGCCTTCGGTACTACCACTGTAACCCATAATGGCTTTTAGGTGCTCTTTTAGTGCTTCTACGCCATTACCTGTTTTGGCTGATAAGGTTACTATGGTGTGTGTTGTTTGTTCATTATCGGTAAATTCTGTGCAGCCAAATTTATTGGGACTGATTGCTTGATTAAGGTCGGCTTTATTTCTTATTAACGTTAGACCAATATTCTTTGGCAGTTTTTCAAAAAACTCAGGGTAGTAATCTTTTATCTCTTGCTCGTCTTCCAGCACACTATGATTTTCACTCGCATCAACCATGAGTAATACTCGGTCGGCTTGTTTTATTTCTTGCCAAGCTCGCGCTATGCCTATTTGTTCAACTTTATCATCACTTTCACGCAGGCCAGCGGTGTCTATGATATGTAATGGCATACCGTCAATATGAATCTGTTCTGCTAAAACATCACGGGTAGTACCGGCAATGTCGGTAACTATGGCGCTTTCTTTGCCACTTAAGGCATTTAATAAGCTAGATTTTCCTGCATTGGGACGCCCTGCAATAACAACTCGCATGCCTTCACGTATGATACTGCCTTGTTGTGCTTGTTTACGAACGCTTTCAACTTGGCTGATAATGTTTTTTAGATCGGTAACTATTTTTTTGTCGGCAAGAAAGTCTATTTCTTCTTCAGGAAAATCAATGGCAGCTTCAACGTACATGCGCAAATGAATGATGCTTGCTACCATTTCATGCACTAATTTGGAAAAATCACCTTGCAGAGAGTGCAGGGCAGAGCGGGCTGCTTGTTCTGAACTTGAATTAATTAAATCAGCTATTGCTTCTGCTTGAGTTAAGTCGAGTTTGTCATTTAAAAAAGCTTGTTCGCTAAACTCGCCTGGTTTAGCCATGATTACCTTTGGTAAAGCTAAAATAGCTTTAAGTAGCATGTCTAAAATAACGGGCCCGCCATGGCCTTGAAATTCAATAACATCTTCACCGGTAAATGAGTTAGGCGCTTGAAAGAAAAGTGCTATACCTTGATCTAATACTTTGCTGTCCGCATCGATAAAAGGCAAATATTCAGCTTTTCTTATTTCTGGTACTTTACCTAAAATAGCCTGAGCAACATTTTTGGCTTCAGGCCCTGAAACACGAATGATTCCAACACCACCACGACCAGGAGCTGTTGCTTGTGCGGCGATTGTAGTTTGCTTGGAAAAAGAATTCATTTATATACTCAATTATTTTTGCTGATAAATTATATTTTACTATAAACACCTAAAAACATAAAAGGCGACACCTATATTAATAAGTATCGCCTTTATCTTTTTTGTAGATGGACTATATTCGCAAGTATTTTCTTTTACTAAAGCGCGATTAAAATCTCTTCTACTAACTATTACTTAGCTTTTGCTAATTTTTGTTTTTCAATGCCGCTGAAAATTATTTTCATTTGTACAATTGAAATTAAGTTACTGACAAGCCAGTAAAGTACTAAGCCCGATGGGAACCATGCCATAAAGATTGAGAATACTACCGGCATGTATTGCATTATTTTTTGTTGCATAGGATCTTGCACTGTCATCGGCTGCATTTTCTGCATAACAAACATACTGATACCCATGAGTACAGGCAGTACAAAGAAAGGGTCCATCGCTGATAAATCTTGTATCCAGAAAACAAATGGCGCATGACGTAATTCAACACTTTCTAAAAATACCCAGTAAAGCGCTAAGAAAATTGGCATTTGTAGTATTAATGGTAAGCAACCGCCAGCAGGGTTTACTTTTTCTTTACGGTACATTTCCATAGTGGCTTGAGACATTTTTTGTCTATCATCACCAAAACGCTCTTTTAGCTGTGCCATTTTAGGCGCTAAATCACGCATTTTTGCCATTGAGGTATATTGCGCTTTGGTTAGTGGGTACATACCACCTTTAACAATTAAGGTGATAATAATAATAGCGACACCCCAGTTAATAACAAAACTTTGAATAGTGAGTAGTAACCAAAATAGTGGTTTACTGATCATCCATAAAAAGCCGTAATCTATGGTCAAACCTAAATTATCAGCAATTTCGTCAAGTACGTATTGATCTTTTGGACCGACGTAGAAAATAGCTGAGGTAGACCCTTGTTGGCCAGCATCAACCGTTATAGCGGGTGCTTTAAAACCAATAACGGCTTCTTGGTTATTGCTATAGCTGGTATAAAGTTGATTGTTTTCTGTTGCGCTTGGTACCCAAGCAGAAACAAAATAGTGCTCAAGCATGGCAACCCAGCCACCCAGTGTTGTTTTGCTTAAATTCGCTTCGGCTATATCGTCAAAGTCGTATTTTTCATAGCGATCTTCAGTAGTAGAGAAAGCGGCACCACGGTAGGTTGGTAACATACCCATTGAAGTATCAGTTAGTGTTGACTGCTTAAGCTGACCGTACATTTGTACAGAAATACTATTGCTGGTGTTGTTATTGATTAGGTAATCAACACCAACGCTGTAACCGCCGGCACTAAATGAAAAACGTTTAGTTACCGCTAAGCCGTTATCGTCTTGAAAGGTTAAATCTACGGTGAGGTCATCGCCATTTAATTCATAGCTACTTTGCACGCTACTATAAATAGGACGGCCTTTAATAACTCTATCAACGCCGTTAGCACCCGTTAAGCCAGATTGAGCAACATATTTTTGATTACCGTTTTGCATAATGGTAAAGGGAATACCGTTACCTTGCTCAGTATTAAATTCTATTAATTTTGCTTCAACAATATCGCCACCTTGGGTGTTAATTTTAATAATTAAAGTATCTGTGGTTACTGTGATTAACTTTGCACCCACAGCTAAGGTTTTAGTCATTGGCGCTTGTGCATCAGTAGATTCAGGCACAAAATCAGCATCACTAGCTTGTTCAAGGCTGGTATTTTGGCTAACGGGAGCTTGTTCAACTGCTGGAGCATTTTCTAATTGCCACTGACTAAAAAGTAAGTAAGTAACAACCATAAGCCCAATAAATAGCAGACTGCGTTGAGATTCCATAAGATTTATTTCTCTTGTTTTTTGTTGGTAGAAGGTTATTTTCTTCTACATAAAAATTATTTGCGTGGCATTTTAATATACGTTAGCGAGTTAACCAACCACCTTTTAAGTTATGTAGACTAAAATCTAATATTATTGCGATAGCACAAGTTTTATTGGTCTTTTTTTATCGGTGGTACGGGATCATCACCCCCTGCATGTAGCGGATGACATTTTAATATACGTTTACTTGCTAACCAAGTCCCTTTTATTACCCCAAAACGATTTATTGCTTCACTGGCATAAGTAGAGCAGGTTGGATTAAATCGACAATTTGAGCCTAACATAGGACTAATAAAACGTTGATAGCCTTTAATAAAAGCTATGGCTAGCTTTTGTGGCGTTGAATTATTTTTCGCCATATTTTTGTCAATTCTTGGTTGATTTCTGTATTGTCGAGTTGATCAATGCCTGACTTTACCATAACCACCATATCGATAGCAGGTAATTTATGCTGATTTAAGCGAAAGCTTTCTCTAACAATTCTTTTAATGCGATTTCGTTGTACGGCGAGTTTTACACGTTTTTTGGCTATAGCTAAGCCAAGACGATTATTTTTGCAAGCATCATCAGATAAAGTTGTTGGGGTAATTAGTATAGTAAAGTGGCGAGAGCCAAATCGGATAGGTTTTTTAAATACAGATTGAAAGTGACCGGGAGTCAACAAACGTGACTCCCGATTAAATTCATAAGTAACCTGATTGGTTACCATCTTAATTCTAATTTCTTAGTAAAAGAAGAGTTAAGATTAAGCACTAAGGCTTGCACGGCCTTTGGCACGGCGACGAGCTATAACAGCACGGCCATTTTTAGTTGCCATACGAGCACGGAATCCGTGGTTACGCTTACGCTTTAATACGCTAGGTTGAAATGTTCTTTTCATTACGCTAATCCGTCGGTTGTTGTTGCCCTGACAAAAAAGCCAATAGAGCATACAGGTCTAAAAAAAGAGGGCGAATTCTAATGCTTACTAAGGACATTGTCAATATATTATCAAAGCTTATTTAATAAATGATCCTATTTAGATCGTTATGATCGCACTATGGATCTTAAAAAGGGATCGTTAATATCCACAGTTTTGCTATTTCTTTTGTTTAACTGTTTATAAAGGTGTGATCTTCTCATTGATTATTTTAATAATTAATTAAACTATCAATCATTTTTTAGCATTAATTCATTCTAAAAAAGTAACTAATGTGTCATATTTACAATGTGTTAGCCTATTTGTGATAAAAATACTTAATAATAGTTAAAAGTCAATATTGCACTTGTGGATAAGTATAGAGATAATGGCACTACATAATAAAAATTTCCGCTTGCTTACGCTTTTTTAAAGTTCGTCTTTAACCTGTATAAGTACAGTCATTATTTTTCTTTTACCGTTACTTATTTAAAAGTTAGATAGTCATAGCAAGTAGATAAGTTCATTTTTTCTTGGAGTTTTGGTTGGAACATTCACTTTGGCAACGATGCCTTTCTGCACTGCAAGAAGAATTGCCAGCACAGCAATTTAGTATGTGGATCCGCCCATTACAATGTGTTGTTAACGATAATATAATGACGCTGTACGCGCCTAATCGTTTCGTTTTAGATTGGGTGCGCGACAAATACGTAAATAGAATTAATGAACTGATAGCATTAAATGATGATGCAAACTCATATTTACTTAAGTTTGATGTTGGTAGTAAACCACTAAACCCTGTGCGTTCTTCGCAATCATCTAGCCCATTAAAACCGGGTGGTATGAATAACTCAAAATCAGCTGCGGTTGTTGAGTCGAAAACTAATTTACCTCAAAAAGCCAATGTTAGAGTTAAATATACTTTCGATAATTTTGTTGAGGGTAAATCTAACCAATTAGCGCGCGCGGCTGCTTCGCAAGTTGCTGATAATCCCGGTGCTGCTTATAATCCACTGTTTATTTATGGTGGCACTGGTTTGGGTAAAACCCATTTGCTGCATGCAGTTGGTAATGGCATATTGCAAAATAACCCTAATGCAAAAATAGCTTACATGCATTCTGAGCGTTTTGTTCAAGATATGGTTAAAGCATTACAAAATAATGCCATGGAAAAGTTTAAGCAATATTATCGCAGCGTTGATGCCTTGCTGATAGATGACATTCAATTTTTTGCAGGTAAAGATCGAACTCAAGAAGAGTTTTTCCATACTTTTAATGCTTTGCTTGAAGGCAATCAGCAAATAATTTTAACCAGTGATCGTTATCCTAAAGAAGTTGCGGTTGAAGATAGATTAAAATCGCGCTTTGGTTGGGGATTAACCATAGCCATTGAACCACCAGAGCTTGAAACACGTGTTGCTATATTAAAACGCAAGGCGCAAGAAAGTCATATCAATCTTGCTGACGAAGTTGCCTTTTTTATTGCTAAACGCTTACGCTCTAATGTTCGTGAACTTGAAGGGGCGCTTAATCGCGTTATTGCTAATGCCAACTTCACTGGACGTGCTATTACCATTGATTTCGTTCGTGAAGCTCTGAGAGACTTATTAGCACTGCAAGATAAATTAGTTACCATTGATAATATTCAGCGTACAGTGGCAGAATATTACAAAATTAAGATTGCTGACTTACTTTCTAAGCGAAGAAATAGATCTGTCGCTAGACCTAGGCAATTAGCAATGGCATTATCTAAAGAGTTAACTAATCATAGCTTGCCTGAAATAGGGGATGCTTTTGGCGGAAGAGACCACACAACGGTACTTCATGCTTGCCGTAAAGTGAAGTCTTTACGTGAGGAACTCCATGATATTAAAGAAGATTATTCTAATTTAATCAGAACTCTTTCGTCGTAATAATAAAATAGAGTGGTATCGGATACTCTCTAATGATAATAAATATGTGCATAAGCAGGAAATAAAATGAAGTTTTCACTAAATAGAGAATTATTACTTAAACCTTTATTGTTAGTTTCAGGTGCTGTAGAGCGAAAAAGTACGCTACCTATATTGGGTAATATTCTTTTTGATGTTAGTGAGCAGTCGCTTACTTTGACCGCAACTGATTTAGAATTGGAAATGGTTGCTTATGCAGAAATAGATAATCAAGGCGAAGACGGTAAGATAACAATACCAGCTCGAAAACTGCTTGATATATGTAAAAGTTTACCAGAAAACTCTACTATTACTTTTAGCGCAGAACAAGATACCGTTAAATTAAGCTCAGGCAGAAGTCGTTACTCGCTTTCAACATTAGCGGCTACTGACTTTCCAAATATTGAAGAGTGGAAAGGTGATGTAGAATTTAAGCTACTGAAGTCTGAATTACTTCGCTTGATAGAAAGTACACACTTTTCTATGGCAAACCAAGACGTACGCTATTATTTAAATGGTATGTCAATTGAGAGTGAAGGTAATGAAATTAGATCGGTTGCAACAGATGGCCATCGATTAGCTATATGTAAAATATCTAATGATTCTTTAGCACTACCAGCAAGACAAGTTATTGTACCGCGCAAGGGTATTTTAGAAATTATTCGTTTACTTGCCCCTGTCGATGAAGAAATTCAAGTTTATCTTGGCTCTAATCATATTCGTATTATAGATTCTGAGTTTTCATTTACCAGTAAATTAGTTGATGGCCGCTTTCCTGATTATCGCCGTGTGTTACCACGCAATGGTGATAAGATTTTTGTTACCAACAAAGAGCAGTTGCGTCAGGTACTTTCTCGGGCATCTATTTTGTCGAATGAAAAATTTAAAGGTGTACGGTTAAACTTTTTAAATTCGCTGTTAAAAATTACCGCTAATAACCCAGAGCAAGAGCAAGCCGAAGAAGAACTAGAAATTGATTTTCCTTATGAAGAGCTAGAGATTGGTTTTAACGTGAGTTATGTTCTTGATGTATTAAATGCCATTAAAGATGAGCAAGTAAAGTTTACCTTGGCAGATGCAAACTCTAGCGTTGTTATTGAAGGGGCTGATTCTGGCGAAGCGCTTTATGTTGTTATGCCTATGCGTCTCTAATAGTATTGTTTGTCATACAGTACGTATGGCATTGGATTTTGAATTTTAATGACTGTTGCTCGACTGACTACCCAACATTTTAGAAACTTGAGCTCAACGGCGATAGACTTTCACCCAAAGCTTAATTTTTTTGTTGGTGATAATGGCAGTGGTAAAAGTAGTTTACTTGAAGCGCTGTTTTATTTAGGGCATGGAAAATCTTTTAGAACCAGTAAAACAGACAGCTTAGTTTGTTATGAAAAAAATACGTTTGTTGTTAGTGTCAAAAATGGTCAGGGTAGTCAATTAGGTTTAAGCCGAGATATAAATTCTGGCTTAACGAGTATTAAAATTGATGGTGAGCGCTACGCGCGTTTATCAGAATTGGCAAAAAATATTGCTATTCAGATTGTAACACCAGAGAGTTTTAAGCTTTTTTTTGGCGGGCCTAAAGAGCGAAGACGCTTCACTGATCTAGGTATGTTTCACGTGAAACATAATTTTTCAAGTCAGTGGCGAAATTTTGCTAGAGTATTGAAACAACGAAATGCGTGCATTAGAAGTAATGTCGATGATACGACGCTAACTTACTGGACGGAACAGTTTTGTCAGCACTCGTTAGTCGTAGCAGAAGAGCGAAGAGTTTATATTGAAGATTTGATTGTTGAATTAAAAGTTTGGCTAGCAATATTATTACCTGCAATCAGTGAAAACGTAACTGTTCAATATTTACAAGGCTGGCCGCAAAAAAAAGCATTAGCAGATGTTTTGAATACAAATAAAGAGCGCGAGACAAGTTTTGGTTATAGTCTTTATGGCGCTCATAAATTTGATGTAAAGTTTTTATTAAAGAAGCAAGCTATAGAAACCCAGTTGTCGAGAGGGCAACAAAAGTTGTTTTTACTGGCATTAACTTTTGCGCAAGCTAAATTAATTGCAAGAGTTAATCGAGTAAAACCAATTTTATTGATTGATGATATTGGTGCCGAGTTAGATACTACCTCCCGTACCGTTTTATCATCCGCAATTGATTTTTTAAATTGCCAAGTCATTATAACGGCGATAGAACATAATGTGTTACACCCCTTTGTTGAGCACACTTGTGCAAATGAATATAAGGTGTTTCACGTGAAACATGGTGAGATAATACCAACAACGCTATACCCAGACGCAATGAAAAGTGAATAGGCTAAAACTATGACAGTAGAAAATGAATATGATTCGGCGAGTATTAAAGTACTTAAAGGCTTAGATGCGGTTCGTAAAAGACCCGGTATGTATATTGGTGATACCGATGATGGTACAGGTTTGCATCACATGGTTTTTGAGGTTTTAGATAACTCAATTGATGAAGCGCTTGCTGGTCACTGTAGTGATATTGTAGTGAAAATTCATTTAGACGGCTCTGTTTCCGTAAGAGATGATGGCCGTGGTATACCTACAGAAGTACATCCTGAAGAAGGTGTGTCTGCGGCTGAAGTTATCATGACCGTACTGCATGCAGGCGGTAAATTTGGTGGTGAAGACTCGGGTTATAAAGTTTCTGGTGGTCTTCATGGTGTTGGTATCTCGGTAGTAAATGCATTAAGTAGTAAATTAAAGTTAAACATACGTCGTGATGGCAAACTTTTTGAACAGTTTTATCATGTTGGCGTACCTGAAGAACCATTAAAAGTTGTTGGTGAAAGTGATCAAACGGGTACAGAAGTAAGGTTTTGGCCAAGTGAAGTTACTTTTTCAGATGTATTATTTCACTACGACTTGTTAGTTAAAAGAATTCGTGAATTATCATTCCTAAACTCAGGTGTCTCTATTCGTTTAATTGATGAACGTGAAGAAGGGCGAGAAGAACACTTTTGTTATGAAGGTGGTATTCAGGCTTTTGTTGATTATTTAAATACTAATAAAACGGCTGTAAATGAAGAAATTTTCTATTTCGATTTAGAAAGAGAAGACGGTATCGTGGTAGAAGTTGCCATGCAGTGGAATGATGGTTACCAAGAAAATATTCATTGTTTTACTAATAACATTCCACAACGCGATGGTGGTACACATTTAAGTGGCTTTAGAACCGCGTTAACTAGAACACTGAATAGTTATATGGTTAAAGAAGGCCTTAACAAAACCAAGAAAGGTGGCAGCGCCGAAACTAGTGCTTCTGGTGATGATGCCCGTGAAGGTTTAACCGCAGTCATTTCAGTGAAAGTGCCTGATCCTAAGTTTTCATCACAAACGAAAGATAAATTGGTTTCTTCAGAAGTCAAAACCGCTGTAGAACAAGCAATGGGTGAAAAACTAGGTGAGTACCTACTAGAAAAACCTTCAATCGCTCGTACTATTATTATGAAAATAGTTGATGCCGCCAGAGCGCGTGAAGCTGCGCGAAAAGCGCGTGAAATGACACGTCGTAAAGGTGCGTTAGATATTGCCGGTTTACCGGGTAAATTGGCTGATTGCCAAGAGAAAGATCCAGCCCTTTCAGAATTATATATTGTGGAAGGGGACTCTGCTGGCGGTTCAGCCAAGCAGGGGCGTAATCGTAAAAACCAAGCAATTCTACCGTTGAAAGGTAAAATTCTTAACGTAGAAAAAGCCCGTTTTGATAAAATGATTTCATCACAAGAGGTAGGTACCTTAATTACGGCATTAGGTTGTGGTATTGGTCGTGATGAATATGATCCAGAAAAATTGCGTTACCACAGTATTATCATCATGACTGATGCTGATGTTGATGGCTCGCATATCCGTACTTTGCTATTGACCTTTTTCTATCGTCAAATGCCAGAAATTATGGAACGTGGCCATATATTTATTGCTCAACCGCCTTTATATAAAGTGAAAAAAGGTAAGCAAGAACGCTACATTAAAGATGATGATGGCCTTACCGAATACCTAACAACATTAGCACTAGATAATGCTTCAATTCATGTTAATGAAGCCGCACCGGCTATTTCAGGGGTATCGTTAGAACAATTAGTTAATCAATACCGCTCAACGATGGATATTATTCAACGCATTTCTAGGCAGATCCCTGCGGATATTTTAGAAAAAATGGTTTATAGCCATACTATTGCTAAAGAAGATTTTTTAGATAAAAGCAAAGTTGATGCTTGGGCACATAACTTAATTACTCAGCTTGATAGTCAAGATGGTAATGGTTCTATCTATACTGTATCGGTTGAGCATGATAGTGAGCGTAATATATATCATCCTCGTTTTAATGTTCGGCAACATGGTATTGATAAACAGTATGACTGTAGTTATGAATTTATCCAATCAAGCGAGTTTTCTTCAATACTAGCTCTGAATGAAGCCGTTAATGATTTAATGGAAGAAGGTGCCTATGTTAAGCGTGGTGAAAAAAATAAGCCCGTTGCCAGTTTTGAAGAAGCACTTAATTGGTTAATGGCAGAGTCAAAACGTGGTCAATATATTCAGCGCTATAAAGGACTAGGAGAAATGAACCCAGGGCAACTTTGGGAAACTACCATGGATCCAGAAACGCGTCGTATGTTACAGGTAACCATTGAAGATGCTATTGCAGCTGATCAGTTATTTACCACCTTAATGGGCGATCATGTTGAGCCACGCCGTCATTTTATTGAAGAAAATGCCTTAAAAGTATCTAATTTAGATTTTTAAGCGCTGAGTGGAATATACTTCCGCTTACTATATTATTATATGCTCGGTCATCAATACCGAGCATTTTTACATCAAAAACAGTGTGTTATTAAATCATGTTAACACTATAAACAAAAAGTGAATCGTAAACCCATGACTAGTTTCAATTGTAAAACCTTTCAAGGCCTAATCTTGCAACTGCAAGATTACTGGTCACGCCAAGGCTGTGTCATTGTTCAGCCCTTAGATCTTGAAGTAGGGGCAGGTACATTCCACCCAATGACTTTTTTACGCTCCATTGGCCCAGAGCCAATTAGTAGCGCTTATGTGCAGCCATGTCGACGACCTACCGATGGTCGTTATGGTGAAAACCCCAATCGTTTGCAACATTACTATCAATTTCAAGTCATGTTAAAACCATCACCTAAAAACATACAGGAATTATATCTTAACTCTTTGATAGAATTAGGCATTGATCCGTTAGTGCATGATATTCGTTTTGTTGAAGACAACTGGGAATCACCAACATTAGGTGCTTGGGGTTTAGGTTGGGAAATTTGGCTTAATGGCATGGAAATTACTCAATTCACTTATTTTCAACAAGTGGGCGGCTTAGAGTGTACTCCTGTAACAGGCGAAATTACTTACGGCTTAGAACGCCTAGCCATGTATATTCAAAATGTTGATAGCATTTATGATCTTGTTTGGGCTGATGGTCCGATGGGAACAGTATATTACGGTGATGTTTTTCATCAAAATGAAGTTGAGCAATCAACTTACAATTTTGAACATGCAGATGTTGATGCTTTATTTAAGCAATTTGATCAGTGCGAAAAAGACAGCCAAAAACTTATTGAAGCAAATTTACCCTTACCAGCTTATGAGCAAGTAATGAAAGCATCACATGCATTTAACTTACTTGATGCCCGTCATGCTATTTCAGTTACAGAGCGCCAACGCTATATTTTACGTGTGCGCACTTTATCTAAAGCCTGTGCACAAGCCTACTATACAAAACGAGAAGAGTTAGGCTTTCCGTTATGTAAGAATCAAGAATCAGCAACAAAAGGAGAAAAATAATGACGACTGAAACTCTCCTTATTGAACTAGGCACAGAAGAATTACCTCCCAAATCGCTAAAAACCTTAGCTACAGCATTTTATGATGGTATTAAAAGCCAGCTCGATAGCCATGATTTAAGTTATGCAGATATTAAATGGTTTGCCTCACCGCGTCGTTTAGCCGTGCAAGTATTGGCATTAACAGACAAGCAAGCTGATAAAGTGGTAGAAAAACGCGGCCCAGCGGTTAATGTTGCTTTTGATGAGCAAGGCCAGCCAAGCAAAGCCGCTATGGGCTGGGCAAGATCAAATGGTATAACTGTCGAGCAAGCTGAGCGTTTAATCACGCCAAAAGGTGAATGGCTTCTACATAAAGCAACGGTTGCGGGTAAAACGATTAGTGAGCTAGTACCTGATATGGTTACTTCGGCACTGAATAAACTACCCATTGCTAAACCTATGCGTTGGGGCGCTGAACGTATTCAATTTATTCGTCCCGTGCATACCTTAACCATGCTATATGGTGAGCAAATTATTGCTGGTTCGGCTTTAGGCGTGAGCTCAAGTAATCAAGTGCAAGGTCATCGATTCCATCATCAAGGCTTAGTTACCCTTAATCATGCAAATGATTATCAAGCGGCACTAGAGAAAGCTTTTGTTAAAGTAGATTACCAAGCTCGACAAGAAGAAATAGTTGCCCAAATAAAAACCGCCGCAGAAAGTATTTCAGCGGTAGCGTTAATCGATGAAGATTTGCTTGAAGAAGTGACGTCGTTAGTTGAATGGCCGGTGACCTTAGTCGGTACTTTTGATAAAGACTTTCTTAACGTGCCAGCAGAGCCGTTGATTTACTCAATGAAAGATCATCAAAAATATTTCCCGGTAACAAATAGTGAAGGTGAGTTAGTCAATAAATTTATTTTTGTGGCGAATATAGAGTCTAAAGATCCTAGCCAAGTTGTTTTTGGTAATGAAAAAGTTATTCGTCCACGATTAGCCGATGCTGAGTTTTTCTTTAAAACAGATAAAAAGCAGACCTTAGAATCAAGACTAGCGACATTAGAGTCAGTATTGTTTCAAAAGCAATTAGGGACATTAAAAGCAAAATCAGAACGCATTGCGGCCTTGAGTAAAGTCATTGCTGAACAACTAGGCGAAAATGCCCAACAAGCTTATCGTGCTGGATTATTAAGTAAAACTGACTTGTTGTCTGATATGGTGCAAGAATTTCCACAGGTGCAAGGCACTATGGGTAAATATTACGCCATCAACGACGGTGAAGATGATGCAATCGCTCAAGCCTTAGAAGATCAATACCGACCTAGGTATGCGGGTGATCGTTTGCCTGAAGCTAATATTGGTTGCGCCGTTGCCATTAGTGATAAAATTGACACCTTAGTGGGTATTTTTGGCATTAATCAGCCCCCTAAAGGTGATAAAGATCCATTTGCGCTACGAAGAGCGGCTATTGGTGTTATACGTATCATTATTGAAAAACAGCTTGATTTAGATCTTGCCGAGCTTATTAATGAAAGCATTAACTTGTTTGGCGGAGTCGCTGGCGATAAATTATCAAATGATAGAACCGCCGAGAATGTGCTCGACTTTATTATGGGGCGTTTTCGTGCTTTTTACCAAGAGCAGGGCATTGCCGTTGATGTAATTCAAGCGGTACTGGCGAAGAAACCAAGTGCGCCATTAGACTTCGAAAAACGCATTAAAGCCGTCAGCTTTTTTGGTGAACTACCCGAAGCGGCAACACTGGCAGCAGCGAATAAACGCGTCGCTAATATTTTAGCTAAGTTTGATGGTCAGTTATATGATGCTTTTAAAGCTGATTTAGCCACAGAGCAAGCTGAACGTGATTTAGCTGATGTTTTTGAAAGTATCAGCTTAAAAGTGGCGCCTTTAGTTGCCGATAAAAATTACCAAGCAGCACTAACCGAATTAGCACAACTTAAAACGCCTATTGATACTTTCTTTGATGGTGTCATGGTGATGAGTGATGATGAAGCGATAAAAGTGAATCGTTTGACCTTATTAAACGAAATTCGCAATAGCTTCCTTGCTATTGCTGATATATCGGTACTGCAATAGTGGTAAGCGAGAATGTATTCGAGCTTTAATTGAAAACAAAAAGGCATAGTGATATGCCTTTTTTGTGGGTGTTTGATACCAATTGAAATGATAATCAAATATCATAAATATCTTTGAAAAAGCGATTCGCCCTTGGTAGGTAGTAGTTATCGTAATTAAGAGAGAAGGCGATATCAGTCGCTTTACCCTTTATTTCATGACGAGGCACAAAGCCGTAAACTCGTGAATCAGCACTGTTGCGTCTGTTATCACCTAACACTAAGTAGCTTTTTTCTGGTACTGTAATGGCATTAAAGCTACTGAGTTGCTTGCTCTTGTTTTTATCAATTTTAATGGCGTGTTTAATATCACCCAAAGTCTCAATGGCAAATATTTGCGGAGCGTTTTGCTGAGAGGGATGATAGCTAACGGCCTTACCATTGATGAATAGTGCTTCATTTCTCATTTCAATAACATCACCGGGCAAACCAATAACACGCTTGATCAGCCTATTATCAGCAGCTTTAGATTCAAAGACGACAATTTCACCACGTTGAGGTTCGCCAGTAACCATAAGTGATAGTTGGCTAAAAGGCAGTTTTAAATCATAGGCCATTTTATTGACTATAATTCGGTCGCCTTCTTTAATGGTTGGTTGCATAGAGCCTGTGGGTACCGTGTACCAATCAGCAACGGCACTTCTAAATACAGTCATTAATAAAATAAAAACAATAAATTGTTTGTTGTTTTGCCAAGCCTGTTTGAGAAATCTCATTAAATCCTCCATATATGAAAGGGCAAGAGTATAGAGTCACTGATGGTGGAAAAGTTCCAGCCATATATATCTGCTTACAACTACAAATATAACCGGATAATCATTTTTTCTTAATCACATATAAATAAGGTTTTTCAGCTACCTGTTTGGCAATAAGCTCGTGTTCCATAAAGCGACAAAAACTTGGAATGTCACGAGTAGTTGAAGGGTCATCGCATTTAATCAATAGCGTTTCGCCACTGGCTATTTTTCGTATATTTAATCGCACCATCATTACTGGTTCTGGACAACGTAGGCCGATAGCGTCTAAAAAGTGGTCTGTGGTTTGAAAAATAGTGTTGCTCATAACTCAAGTGTTTTATTCAGTGTTAAAAAGGGGATATCTTGGATAAATGACATTGTACTTTATCTAAAAAATAATTCAGAGTAATTCAAATAATTATTGTCGCTTGGGTATATACTAGATCACAACTAAAAGTTAAAAATATTAAAATCAATGGCTGCAAATAGACTAAAAAAACTTTTCTGGCTAGCTGTAACTTATGTCTATAGCGTAACTCTATTGGCTAGTGAGCCGCTACACTTAACCGCGAACAAAATTCAGCAGCAACAGTTTATCAAAGCAGAAAGGCTAGTTAGTAATAGTGACTCAGCTCAATATAAAAGCCTGTATAACCAGCTTCACTACTACCCCTTGCAGCCTTATTTAGATCAACAACAATTGTTAGTGAATATGCGTCTGTCGTCAGCAGATGAAATAGCTACATTTCTAACAAAATATCAAGGCAGTCCCCTTGATTGGCCATTACGTAAATCATGGTTAAGGTTTTTAGCTAAAAAAAAGCAAGCACGCTTGTTTTTAAAGTTTTATAAACCAACCAGCAATGCCAAGCTTCAGTGTCATTATTTGAATTTTCAATTACATTCAGGCTTGCCTAAAAGTGTAGTTTTATCACAAGTGACCAAACTATGGGTAGTTGGCAAGTCACAAGCTAAAGTGTGTGACCCTTTATTTGAGCAGTGGCAGCAAGCAGGTTATCGAACGAATGAGGTTATATGGCAGCGTATCGTTCTCGCAGCAGATGGCGGTAAGCATACACTTATACCTTATTTAACAAAATTGCTTCCCACTGAGCAACAATACTTAGCGAGCCTTTGGCACAAGGTACGTCGAGATCCTTCTCTTGTTAGTAAACTAAAACACTTTCCAAATAATTCGGTGAGAGAAACGCAAATTTTAACCTATGGCTTCAAACGATTAATTTGGCGTTATCCAAACTCAGCCTTAAGTAGTTATAAAAAAGCCCTACAAAAATTTACCTTTACTACGGCTCAGAACATTGAGATCACCGAGAGCTTTGCCGTGGCTTTGGCAGCAAAAAATCATCATAAAGCACGTGTGTGGTTAGATAAGCTCGAGCTAGCCTCGTTGAACAAAAACATGTTGCAATGGCGATTATCGCAAGCGTTAAAAAATCAAGATTGGCAGCGGTTAATCGTTGAGTTAAAACAGTTACCTGTAGAGCATAAGGATGAACTACAGTGGAAGTACTGGTATGCCCGTGCGCTCATTGCTACTGGGGCAAAGCAGCGAGGAGAGTATTTACTTGCGCAACTGGCAAACGAGCGTCATTACTATGGCTTTTTAGCGGCGAGTTACTTGCAGACACCGGTGAGTTTGCAAGATAAACCGTTATCTTTTTCTTTGGCTGAAAAACGTAACGTTATTAATAACCCCGCGGCGAAAAGAGCCTTTGAATTTTATCATTTGGGCCGGTATGTCAAAGCTAGATCAGAGTGGAATTACTTAATAAGTCAGCTCAGTAATCGCGAGCAACTAATTGTGGCTAAAGTAGCCAACGAGAATAAATGGTTCGACCGCACTATTTTTACCTTGGCAAGTGTCGGTTATTTAGATGATGTTGAGTTAAGGTTTCCTAAAGCCTTCAATAAAGAAATTAACCGCTATGCGAATAATCAGCAAATAAATCCTGCTTGGGCTTTTGCTATTGCGCGCAGAGAAAGTTCTTTTATGAGCGATGCTCACTCGCCAGCAGGGGCAAAAGGTTTGATGCAATTAATGCCAAATACCGCTAAAAATTTAAAACAGGGAAAAATCAGTCGAAGTTACTTACTTAATGCTAATAATAACATCGCCTTGGGTACAAAATATTTAAAAATTTTACTCGATAAAAACCAAGGGAATCAGGTGCTAGCTACCGCGGCTTACAATGCCGGACCGTATAGAGTAAAACGCTGGCTTAAGGGGATTGAGCTCATGCCAGCCGATATCTGGATAGAAACTATTCCCTTTAAAGAAACGAGAAATTATGTGAAAAGCGTTTTGGCCTACCAAGAAATTTATCAGCATAATCCAGGGCAGGTTAGTCGTGTTTTTGAGCAGGTGGTTAATATGAGTATTGGTGATTAATTTGTTCACTCCATAGTTGCAAACTGCTCGGTTGTACAAAAAACTGCACAAAGCTCGTTTGTCGATTTAATGGCTGCGTAGCCAGTAAATAAAGGGATGTGTTATGATGGCAAAAAATCAAGAGAGCGCTTATGAACACCTTAATTAGTCAACTTAGCTTAGAGTATCCAGCACATATTGCTCAACTTCAACAGCGAACTAAGCAAGTATTAGTGCGAGAAAATATTGAAGGTGTGGTGATACATTCAGGGCAGGAAATTAAAGCTTTTCTTGATGACAATACCTACCCATTTAGAGTCAATCCTCATTTTAAACATTGGTTACCGCTAATTGATATACCCAATTGCTGGCTTATTGTTAATGGCGAAGACAAACCCACACTTATTTATTATCAACCCGTTGATTTTTGGCATAAAGTTACTCCTTTGTCGGAAAGTTACTGGGGGGAGTTTTTTACCATAAAGGTACTTACCCAAGCCAGTGACGTTGATAAATTACTGCCTTATGATAAAAAAGGTTTCGCCTATATTGGTAGTCATATTGAGGTGGCTAAAGCGCTAGGGTTTGCAGTGATCAACCCTGAGCCGTTACTTAATTATTTTCATTATCATCGTGCCTATAAAACAGCTTATGAACAAAGTTGCTTACGCCAATCAAATGTTTTGGCAGTAAAAGCCCATCAGGCAGCTAAAGCCGCTTTCTTTAATGGTGGCACCGAATTCAATATTCAAAATGCTTATTTAAATGCCATTGGTTATACCTGTAATGAAACACCTTATGGCAATATTGTGGCGTTAAATAAAAACTGTTCAATTTTGCACTATATGACGTTAGATAAAGAGGCTCCACCAGCTCATCAATCTTTTTTAATAGACGCTGGCGCAAATTTTAATGGTTATGCCGCTGATATAACTCGCACTTATGCTTTTAAGCAGGATAAATTTGCTGAGTTAATAACTCGTATGGATCAGCTGATGTTAAATGCTGTTAATGGTTTGAAACCGGGTGTCAGTTACGTGGATTTACATATTGCCACCCATCAAGAAATTGCGCAGGTTTTAGCTGAATTTGATTTTATTAATGTTAGCGCTGATCTTGCCGTTGAATCTGGCATAGTGAGCAGTTTTTTCCCTCACGGTTTGGGTCATCATCTTGGTTTACAAGTGCATGATGTGGGTGGTTTTATGGCTGATGAGCGCGGCACTCATGTGAATACACCAGAAAATCATCCATTTTTACGTACCTCAAGAGTTGTTGAAGCAGGACAGGTGTTTACCATAGAGCCGGGATTATATTTTATTGATTCATTATTACAGGATTTAAAAGAATCAAAATATAGCAAGCAAGTTAATTGGCAAAAAGTTGATGAAATGCGCTCTTTTGGGGGTATTCGTATCGAAGATAATATTATTGTTCATCAGTCTCACAATGAAAATATGACTCGTGATGCGGGTTTAGATTAGGTCACTTAATTATTTCCAATACTACATCTTATCAAATTGCGGTTAATCAGGTTGAGCACGAAACCATAGTTAATCGCAGTCGCTTTCGTTGTTATCTTTATCCGTGTGCGGGTATTGATGAAGCCAAAGGCCATGTTAAGCAGCTACAACTTGAACACCCACAAGCGAGCCATCATTGTTATGCCTTTTTAACCAAAGCAGCAGATGATAGCTTAGGTTATGGTTATTCAGATGATGGCGAACCGAGTGGTACCGCAGGAAAACCTATGTTAGCGGTATTACAAGGTGGTGGTGTTGGACAAGTTTGTGCCGTAGTGGTGCGATATTTTGGCGGCACCAAGTTGGGCACTGGCGGTTTACAGCGTGCTTATGGTGATAGTGTTCGCCAAGCTTTAACCTTTTTGCAGTCAAAAACTAAAATACCTATGGCGGCGAAAACTTTAGCATGTCAATATAGCCAAGTTGATGATGTTCTACATGTAATTACTCAGGCTGAAGGGCAGGTTGTTGAGCAAGAGTACTTGCAACAGGTGCAATTTA
Organism: Colwellia sp. 39_35_sub15_T18; assembly: GCA_002162675.1. Lineage (GTDB taxonomy): Bacteria > Pseudomonadota > Gammaproteobacteria > Enterobacterales > Alteromonadaceae > Colwellia. Next base: position 40,152 of record MAAE01000035.1, read on the forward strand.
GCTTTTTGATACCGATAGCGAAATTAGCCTTGGTTGCACAAAAATTACAAACATTATCGGCGGGAGAGCTAAGGTTAAAGTCTTTAGATAGCAGCATCACTGATAATAAATTGCCAGGCTGAGGTTATCAATATACTCCTGAGCAAAGTGATATGGTCAATAAACCTAATAAAACAATAACACGTGCAATATAAAAACATAATAAGAATTCTTGGTTTATTGGTGGCATTACTCAGTGTCACCATGTTGCCACCCGCCTTAGTTTCTATGGTTTACCGAGATGGTGGTGGTGTCCCATTTTTAATGGCTTTTCTTTGGTGTATCATTACTGGATTTCTTGCTTGGTATCCGAACCGTTTTGAAAAAACAGATCTAAGAGCCAGAGAAGGCTTTTTGATTGTCGTGCTTTTTTGGCTGGTTTTAGCCAGTTTTTCTGCTATCCCTTTTATTTTAATAGAACAGCCTAATTTTACTGTTACCGATGCATTTTTCGAATCCTTTTCTGGTTTAACCACAACTGGCGCAACTATTTTAAATAATATTGAAGGCTTACCTCATGCGGTTTTATGGTATCGCCAGCAGTTGCAATGGTTGGGCGGTATGGGAATTATTGTTTTAGCGGTAGCGGTATTACCTATGTTAGGTATTGGGGGCATGCAGCTATATCGTGCGGAAACGCCGGGGCCAGTTAAAGACTCTAAAATGACACCGCGCATAGCCGATACCGCGAAACATTTATGGTACATCTATTTATCTTTAACTATTGCTTGTGCTACGGCCTATTGGTTTGCAGGTATGTCTGTTTTTGATGCGATATGTCACTCTTTTTCAACGATTGCCATTGGTGGTTTTTCAACACATGATGCCAGTATGGGCTATTTTAATAGTCCAACCATCAACCTTGTCTGTGTGTTTTTCTTAGTGATTGCCGGCGTTAATTTTGCTTTGCATTACGCGGTAATACAGAGTAAATCTCTTAAAAATTACTTTTATGATCCTGAATTTAAAGTTTTTATTGCCATTCAAGTGGTATTAACTTTAATTTGTTTTACCGTTTTAATGACCTCGGGTACCTATCAAGATGCCGATCAGGCGTTTGATCAAGCATTGTTTCAATCAGTTTCTATCAGTACTACTGCCGGTTTTTCCACCACGTCTTTTGCGGACTGGCCAACGCTATTGCCAGTGTTGTTAATATTCGCAAGCTTTATTGGTGGCTGTGCTGGTAGCACGGGTGGTGGCATGAAAGTTGTGCGGGTGTTGTTGCTCTATTTACAAGGTTTACGTGAATTGAATAAACTTGTGCACCCGAAGGCTGTTTTTAGTATTAAGGTGGGTAAAAAGGTCTTGCCAGATCGCGTTATTGAAGCGGTTTGGGGTTTTTTCTCAGCTTACGCGGCGGTTTTTGTTATTTGTATGTTGTTATTGTTGGCAACAGGGATGGACGATATTACCGCCTTCACGGCGGTTGCTGCATGTATTAATAATTTAGGCCCCGGGTTAGGCGAAGTTGCGGCTAACTTTTCTGCTATTGGCGATACCAGTAAATGGATACTTATTATGGCCATGCTCTTTGGCCGCTTAGAAATATTCACGTTATTGGTGTTATTTACTCCAGCGTTTTGGCGCATCTGATCACACGTTACAGAACATGTGTTTACTAAAAAGCCTTTGCTTAAATTATGGATATAAAATAAATAAGCAAAGGCTTTATCATAAAGGTTAAAGAAAGTTAGTTTCTCGTCCACGTTTGAGTTGTATATTCAAACAAATCAGTTTCATGGCCATCATCATTTTGAATCAATTTAAATGTTGAGGTGTTAAACGTTAATTTTTCGTCTGATATACTTGTTGCTGACTCAAAAAGTTGTACTTCATTAGAGTCTAAAGTTAATGATAAAACCAACAGCCCATCTTTAATAAACCAAGCTAAATCGATATTTTCTTCTTCGTTTGTCAACTGCCCCGTTAAATCGCTATTTAAAACTATTTGAAAAGCCCCTTCTCCATCATCAGCAAAATTAACGGCAGAATAACTACCAACTACATCACTTTCGGTTAAATATAATTGATCACTGCTATTATGAGTTCGTTTTAATATCGTAGTATAATTACCGTATTTGTATAACAACCTATCACCGACAGGTTTAAAGATTTGTTCATCGAAAGCTTCACCTAACTGGCTAACACTATAGATGTCTAGCGTATATATGCCCGTTGTACTATTCCAATTATAGGTTGCAGCATTAATCCCTACAGCACCTGTATGTAATAAGCTAATTACATGGGTATCGTCAATAAATACTTGATGCCAAAAATAACTATGCTCTAAGCTACCCGTAATATAACCACCTACCAAAGGGTTTGAATCGCTGATGATGCGCTGAGCTGTTCCACTATCTTCACCACTGCCAATAATTAATGTATTACCGGTGACAATAAAGGCTTGATCCATTAAGTCAGGTAAACCTAACTCTGTTGAATCATGAAAACCACCACAGCCATCGGTATCCTCATTAATGGTTACGGTTAAACTACCGGTATTTTTATCCCATTCATATGTTCCCAGTTCAAAACCGGGTTGTGAGCAATCATCGGTTTCGGTTGCAATATGAATAGCATGACCTGAAGCAGTAAAGGTTATTATTTCACCACCAATATTCCATGTGCCAACGATGGCATCACTAATTACTAAACTGGGATCGCTAATAATTGAATTGGTTACCTCAGTAATTAAATCAGGATTGTCGGCATTCACCTGTATTTCAAAAGCCTCAGCTGTCGCGCTGTCATCAACTAAATCAAGTGTTGATGTCACACCACTTGGCAACTCGTAGTTGCCATCAACAACAATTTTTATCAGTGCTGACAGTAATAGCTTTTTATCTTCATCAACAGCACCATCGTTTTGTAATGCTAATGCGTAATCAGCCGTTGTTACGTTTGTAACATTAACGCTAAAGTCATCTGTTTTATCCAAAACATTGTCATCGCCAGCGGCTTCTACAAGCGTATTAAATGACGCTAACTGTGAAACAAATTCCACCTCAGGCTGAAGCTCACTGTCTCCTAATGCTTTTATCATAACCATTTCGTCAACATAAGAATCGTCAATTTCAATTGAAATACTATAACTTCCTTGTTCATCAGCCATTGTTTCAAAAGTTTGATCACCAACAAGCACGGTAACATTTGCATTTTTTATACGGCTATCGGTTACTATGCCCTGTAACGTTAGACTTAACATATTAGCGGTAACTGAGACCACTGTATTAACAGAAGTTGTTGCACCATCATTGTCCGTAACAGTAACAGTAAACTCTAAAGCTTCGTCAGCTACCACCGCAGGTGCTGTAAAGCTAACTGATGCAGCGTTTGAGCCTGTTAGTTCAACGGTTGTTCCAGATTTCTGTGTCCAAGCATAACTAGCAATTGAACCGTCAGAGTCTTGTCCATTAGCAGTAATGCTAACTGCTGAACCTTCTAATGCCGTAGTATCATCGGCAGTAATTGTAGGGGCAATATTTACTAGCGCAGGCTCTGGTTCTGGTGTGTTATCGTCACCACCACAGGCTGTGAGTGCCAATAATGCAGCACCAACCAATAATGTGTAGTTAGTTTTACTTTTCATATTCTTATTTCCTTAAATTCCGTTATAAAAGCACCAAAATCAAACATTTAATTTTGCGTGTACACCTTTAAATATTTAAACAGATAAGATAATAAAAAATTGCATAATTACGGCAAGTTATTGTTCAAATACGACAATCGGTAACACATTAGCGACAAAGGCTTGCCTCAAAACGACATCGCGTGATAAAAAAGGTATTTAAAGTAGAGTGTGCCTGTAATTATACCCAAATAGTTTGAAGTGGGTTTGAAGTGGGTTTGAAGTGGGTTTGATGTGAGGGTATATAATTAATAAGTATTATGGATGATTAGATTAAAAGTACTGTTTTTCCTTTTCAATTGTGTTTTTTTCGTTAATTTAGCCAACGCTAAACACGTTACAAATTCGCCATCTAATGACGTTCAAGATGGCGTTTTGTACCCTCAAAAAATTATGTTTAATCACCTTTTAGATGAACAACAAAGGCATATTAAATATACTTATTCCGTTATTGAAGATGAAAGAGGACTAATTTGGATAGCAAACCAAAGAGGCTTATCGCGTTATGATGGCGTGAGATTTATTCACTATGGAATGCCTAATCATCACAAAAAACAAAAATCAGATCTCATAAAAACAGATAAAGAAGCCGCACAATCCTTAATTATTACTGACTTATACAGCTATTCACCTAATAAACTATATCTTGCAACCAATGTAGGCTTATTTTTATTTAATCCCCTAAAAGAAGAGTTTGTTAATTTTTACCTGCAAGACACTAATCGTTATCAAAATAAATCCGCGTTAAAACCAATTAGAAGGCTTATAGAAAGAAACAATCAGCAATTATGGCTAGCACGAAAAGACTCTGTCAGCTTGTTTGACCTGAAAACAGAAAAGTTTATTGAGCACATTCAGTTAAAAAGTGTATTGCCAGGGGATAATATTTCGGTCATGAATGTGCAAGAACATCAAGGGCAACTCTGGATAGGTACTTTTGGAGGGGGGGTAATTCGCTATGATTTGAGCTTAAAAAAAAGCTTTCAAGTAGATCTAGGGTTTATAGGTTTACAGCGTAACATTAGGAATTTATTAATAGACTCAAATGATAACCTGACGTGGTTTAATGGATTCGACTACCCCAGTTAAGACATAATAAGCTTAACTGGAGAATCAAATGACAAAACGTAAAAAATATACCAAAGAATTTAAACTTGATGCAATTTCTT
>MAAE01000036.1 GCA_002162675.1 Colwellia sp. 39_35_sub15_T18
AAACTACTTGATCTGTATCCATACAAATTACCGCTTTTATTCGGCACTTAGTTTATCGCTAAAGTGACGGGGTGAATACTCATTATTGCAGCGCCTTTGAATAACCAGCATCTATGGTATGACGGCTACTTAATTGGGCAGCACTTATTAATTAGAACTGTTATGAAATAACCACTAACATTATATTCAACGTCAACATGACGTGTTATTTCACCTCATAGTGACGTACTTTCACAACCAGTCAACGTTTTTTTATTTAAAAACATCTCTACATTCAAATTATTAAGAATAAATATTTGTTTTGACGCGTTTAACTACGTCACCCCCTCAAATTTATTGGTTGAGATCACCAGCGCGGGTTAACGCGTCCAGTGAAGGCCTTGTTGGGCTAAAACGGCTCCTTTGGGTACAAAGCTTCTCGGAAAGCTAGGGGTCAGTTTTTTATTCTTGCATAACAGCATGAATAAGCCGTTGAATAAAAACCAGTTCTATTTAATGAAAACCACCTACACCCTTCAAGGTGTACCCCCCCGCCTCTATAAGGCATGACAATAGGTGCATTCCGGTTTATTTGCTAGCTTGTCATGCTCAAAAAATGAATAATTAGGGTCAGAGTAAAATAAACAATGCGCTCCTTATTCATCAATATTTCCTGCTAGCCCTTATTTTACCCGCGGTTAATTTATTGCAATGGTATGCGATTAGCCTATACCGCAGGGCTGAGGGGAATCCGTCATTTTCACATTATAATTCTAGTATCAACAACCATGAGTGAGCTCATTGTTGTTAGAACGATATAATATTTTTATATTGAAAAAGTGGGCATAGATCGCAGCCCACTTATACTCTTTTAGATTCACTGATGGTTAGCCTTGTTTTTATTTAGGCTTAGAGAATCCCGCCCAAATATCGGCATTGACTGACGGTTTTTTCTTGGCCTTTTTTTTGCCGCTGCCTGCAGGCTTTGCCATGAGTTTTTGTGTGGCTAAAAACTCTGCTGCCAGTTTATCTGTGTGTGCTTCATCTATTTCAAAACCCTCT
>MAAE01000008.1 GCA_002162675.1 Colwellia sp. 39_35_sub15_T18
CTAAAGAAATTGCATCAAGTTTAAATTCTTTGGTATATTTTTTACGTTTTGTCATTTGATTCTCCAGTTAAGCTTATTATGTCTTAACTGGGGTAGTCGAATCCATTAAACCACGTCAAGCCGTTGATATGGTACTAGAGGGCAGATCATTACTTAGCGCGAAACAAGTAGAGTTAAGCCCGCGTATTAGCAAACATGGCATTGAACAGGCCGCTTTAGAGCTCTATGTATTAGCTAAATAAACTGCTTTCAAATCATGACTATTTAAAAGAGGAGTCATCTCATATAATACCCATAATTATTTTATTAGGGTTAATAACTTGAAAATCGACGTAGTAGTTATAGGCGCAGGAGCCGCAGGTTTATTTTGTGCTGCACAGTCTGGTGCAAGAGGAAGAAAAACTCTGGTATTGGATCATGCTAAAAAACCAGGGAAAAAAATTCTAATTTCTGGTGGCGGAAGATGTAACTTCACCAACTACTATGTGGAGCCTGAAAAATTCTTGTGCCAGAATCCACATTTTTGTAAGTCTGCGTTGAGTCAATATACGCAATGGGATTTTATCGCCTTAGTGGAAAAGTATAAAATTGCTTACCATGAAAAAGCACTGGGGCAATTATTTTGTGATGATTCCGCAAAAGAAATTGTTGCTATGCTTGTTAACGAATGTGAGCAGAATAATGTTACGTTTAGTTTTCAAACAGAAATTATCAGCATAGAAAAAAAAGCGACTGCTGGCTACATTATCAACACTAATCACGGCAATTATGAATGTGAGAGTGTAGTTATTGCTACTGGCGGACTTTCTATGCCAAAACTAGGGGCTACACCTTTCGCTTATAAGGTAGCTGAAAACTTCGGGTTAAAGGTTTTACCTACTAGAGCGGGATTAGTTCCTTTTACCTTACCAGTTGAGCTAAAAGAGCTACTGGCAGAAGTATCGGGCATTTCACTGCCAGTAAATATTTCAGTGAATAAAGCTTCCTTTAAAGAAGACATGTTAATCACTCATCGAGGGATATCTGGGCCAGCAGTGCTACAAATTTCGTCTTATTGGTATCCCGGAGATCAAATATCTATTGACCTTTACCCTGATGGTAATTTTGAAGATACTCTTGAGGCGAGTTTAAAAGAGCAACCAAACATTAGTTTGAAAAACTTTTTATCCGTTACTTTTGCTAAAAGATTTGCAGAAAAATATCTTGATATCATCGGTTTTGACAATGTACCAATCAAGCAGTTAAACCCCAAGCAGCAAGCTGTTCTTATTGAAAAAATTCATCATTGGCAACTTCAACCCGCTGGAACAGAAGGTTATAGAACGGCTGAAGTGACCATTGGCGGCATTGATACTGATCAGTTATCCTCAAAAACAATGGCAGTAAAAAACTCCCCAGGCCTCTATTTTATTGGGGAAGCTATCGACGTAACAGGTTGGTTAGGAGGGTATAATTTTCAATGGGCATGGAGCTCTGGTTACGTAGCAGGGAATAGTGCTTAGTAGTTTTATCAAACTAGATCGAATACACACTAAACTAGAACGAATACATAGAATATAGAGAGTCCACCTAACTATTTGATTTATAATTATTGTAGGCTTTTGACTTTGTATTCGTTTTAAAAAAGACTATATTTTTGCTATCCAAATTCTTTATTAACGGTTCTTGATATAAGAATTCCTCCATACCTATTATGAGTTAAATAAATCATATGAAATATAAATGCTATGGTCATTTCTATCCATTAAGTAAACCAACTTTTCGAGATATTCTTTTAATTTCGAATGTGGAAATTATTGATGATGATCCTGTTGTTGATTTACTTGTTGTAATGATGAATCCAGGAAGTTCGGAGCCACTAGACTGTGATGTAAAAGTAACGGTTTTTTCTAAAGAGTGTGTACTGACTAAGCCCGATAATACTCAATCACAGGTCATGAAAGTCATGATGGTGAATGATTATAGAACGGCAGTAGTTATTAACCTATCAGATGTCAGGGAACCCAAAAGTAGTCAGTTTTCTCGAAAATTAAATGGGTTGTCGTTTAGCTCGATCGGTGAAAAGCATTCGATTTTTTCAAACCAGCGAAATGAGGAGTTACAATCAATCATCGATAAGTGTGGCTCATGTCCTATTATATTCGCAAGTGGAGTTAATTATAAGCTGCGCTTTTTAACTAATAAGGCGACATCAAAATTTGATGAAAATCGAATAATTGGTAATCAAAACACTAAAAATCTTTTTTATCATCCCTTACCGAGATCTAAGAAAAAGCAAGAAGAGTGGATCTCTAAAATCAATTATAAGATTAATCACAAGGCAAGCTAATAGTAGGTAAGATGATAATCGGATCCAACAAAAATGCCGAACAAAAATTGTTCGGTATTTTATAAAGTTATAAAGTTATAAAGTCGTAGCTTTGAGTAGAAAAACCTACTTCCCACCAGATTTTAATAACTTTATTACACGAATAGTGCGCTCAATCGCGATCATAATTAGTATAATTAGCTCTGTATATTCACGCATATTTTTGCTCCTTCTTAGTTGGTTAATTTATGTTACGTGCAGATATAAAATATGTCAAATATCGCAAGTCATTGATCTTGTTATGATTTAAAAATCTACTGGCAGCCGTTCAAATTGTGCTGGCTTCTTTGGATATTTTGCTGGCATTTACTGGCAGTAAAAAATAATTTATTTTGAATAAATCTAAAAACAACAATTTGATAGTGTTTTTAATGTGAGTTCACTATAAATATACATAATGAGAGGTTTGGGAATATTGTAGGATTTGAAGCTTTGGTAAGTATTAAGATAGATTCATTTCCTAGCTAGAAAAATTGCCAATACAACTTGTTCGCGATGTATTATAGTTGTTATTCAATTCATGATAGACGTTAGCTATGCCTGAAGAGATATTATTTTCCTCTAAAGAATTCAAACAACTCTTAGGTGTTTCAGATTGCGAACTGATGCACATGCGAGTATCAGGTAAATTAAAGTATGTAAAAAAAGGGAATAGCTTTTTATACAAACTCGATGATAAAAACTTATTACTGAAACATCCTTTGGCTAGCCAGTTGATCGGCTGGTATCAAGAAAAGCATCATATATCTATAGATAACTCCCCAAAAGCAGTTGAATCAATTAATTCCACTTTAGATCTTATCGAAACAATTTTACTGCCAGTAAGTAAAAAGTTTGGTGAAGTAAAAATTACATACGGTTTTGTCTCACCTGAACTAAACAGGTATATTCAGAAAAAAAGTTCATCTGATACTTATCCATCAATTGACCAACACGCTGCATCAGAGTTAAATCAAGCTAATAAGCAAATATGCAAACGACACGGCTTAGCCTGTGACTTCATTGTTAATGGTTATGAAAAGCACATGGATCAAGTTATGCTATTTATAGTAAATAATTTAGATTTTGATAAAATTTATTATTACGGAAATGATAGACCATTACATGTAAGCGTTGGTAATGAATCAGAAAGGCACCTACAAGTTATGAATGTCAGTGACAAAGGCAGACGTATTCCTGGAAGAAAAGCCTACGGCAATGAAGCTAAAGTGTTAGCGGAAGAATTAATACTATGAATGCAGAACAATTTAAAGAATTAGTCAACTCACTGAATGTGGGTAAGAAGCTACCTGATTCAATTTATTTTCATAAAGATACATTTTCAGATGTTCCTGAAGCTCTTTCAAAATTCATTAAAATTGTCGCCAAAGCTTTAAAAATTGAGGATGCTAATTGGAATTTAATTAAAGTCTTTCGAAATGATTTTCGTTTATCACTATTAAGTTACCCATCATTTTTCGAAGATTCATACCCGGCCTTAGAGCAGAGTGTGAGTGTTGACCTAAAAAAGCTATCGCATAGAATTACAAGCTACTCCGAACAAGAAAACCCACCAATCCTTCATCGGAAAGAAACAATGATTTTAACGAATCATGAATCTTATGAACACTTTTGTATGCTCACTCAAGAAGGTGAAGCGGCTGGTCTATATGAAAATAGCCGTATGATTGGGTTTAAAAAGTCATGGGAACGATTAATTGAAAAGCATGGCTATGAGTTAGTTGATGGTCGTTTATTTAGAAGTTCAGCAGTGAGCGAAGATGATAGCAATGAGAAAGAAATAGATAGACATAAAACAGCCATAGTAAGGCATGAATTATCAGCTCCTATGAAAACCCTAGCCAAAAATGGCTTCTTATCGGGAGAATATTCTATATTTGATTATGGCTGTGGTAGAGGTGATGATCTAAGAGAATTAGAAGCTCACGGTCTAGATGCCCTTGGTTGGGATCCTAACTTTAGACCTGACTCAGAAATAGTTAACTCAGATGTAGTTAATATTGGCTTTGTAATTAATGTCATTGAAGATCAAGACGAAAGAATTGGGGCTGTATTAGGCGCATGGGAAGCAACGGGTAGATTGTTAGTCATTTCTGCAATGTTGGCTAATGAAAGTTATTTAGCTCAATTTACACCATATAAAGATGGTGTTATTACTTCAAGAAATACATTCCAGAAATATTTTTCCCAAGCCGAGTTAAAATCATATATTGAAAGAACACTTGATGATGAACCTATAGCCATATCTCCAGGCATATTTTATGTTTTCAAAGATAAAGCCCTTGAACAACATTTTCTTCAAAATAGACATAAACGAAGTTATCAGTGGCAACAACTAACAGAACCTAGGCCCGTTAGTGAAGATCAAGCAAGAATACTCTTTACAAAGAACCAAGAACTCCTAGAGTCATTCTGGTTAAGTTGTTTAGCTTATGGACGTGTTCCTGTTAATGATGAATTCAACAATACTGAACAAATTAAAGAAATCATTGGCTCAAATAAAAAAGCACTAAAAGTAGTTACTGATTGGTTTGGTAAAGGTGAATTAGAGCTTGCTGCAAACATGCGAAAAGAAGATTTACTTATCTACTTTGCGTTAGGCATGTTTGAAGGGAGAAAGTCTTACACACACCTACCTGATGACCTTAAAAGAGATATTAAGGCTTTCTTCGATACTCATAAAATAGCTCTACATCAAGCAAAGGAACTTTTATTCGATATTGCCAATATTGAGAGAGTTACTACCGAATGTACAAAAGCAGATAAAGAGTTACCAGCATCTAAACTCGCTTTAGAAAATGGTCAACCGCACTCACTAACACTACATAAGAATTTTATTGACGAACTATCTCCACTCCTAAGGGTATATGTATATTCAGCCCTTCAATTATACGGTGAGCTTGATGATATTCAGTTAGTTAAAATACATATAACTTCAGGGAAGGTTACTCTGTTAGGTTATGAGGGATTTGATGACTCCCCTTTGCTGCATGCTTCGGCCTGAACCGATCACCCGTTTCGGTATTATCCGATCATTGATTTCGGGATTAACCGATCACTCCTTTCGCTTTGAACCGATCGTTTTGGAACTATTTCCGAAA
>MAAE01000043.1 GCA_002162675.1 Colwellia sp. 39_35_sub15_T18
AGTATTATGTTTATTCATGCTCTGCTTTTGGGATAGATAGTGGTTTGGCGATTACTATCAGATCAAATTCAGAGCATGAATTCAATTGTTTTATTCCTTAAGATCCAACCTATGAATGCTCGCTAACCATTCTGTAAATGCAGGCTTCACAGCGTCTAATAACAAGGAGTTTGCTCGCTCTTGTTCTCCTAATTTTATTGCTGAAATAACGCTGTTAACCAAAGGCATCGTTTGCTCTTCTACGCCTTTAATCTTATTTAAAATCACTATTTCCTCAGTCATTGAATTATTCATCATGAGTCTATCAAGCGGTATTCTAGAGTCATTATAAAAAGTTTCTAAACGCTCAATATCTTGTAGAGTATCTTCAAGTTCATTCGCATCTTTAATCAACACTACATCACGGATAGCAATGGCTCGGTCATGAACACTGCCACGAAAATTAATGGCATAGCGCTGCTTCGCTGAATTTTTATCGGTAATTATTGTCATTGATTCATTAATAGTATCAACGCTACTTATTCCTACTATAGTGATAACTATCATCATAATAAGCACAATGCTAAAACCAATAATTAAACGGGCTTGTACTGTAGTACGCGTGAAAAAACCAAACATAAATGACCTCAGATAGAGTAAGTATTCCATGAAAATGAAATTATATGGATAGGATAGTAAAGTGTTACTAGAAGACCGAGGTTAACCAAAGAATATTTCAATAAATATGAGTTAAAACATAGCCATATATTGAGGCTTTATTTGCACATTGATGATTTACATTCAGATTCAGATTCAGACTGAGAATAAGTAAAGGTATAGCCTTACAAGCTATCACGCTTTTGATAGCTTGATATTGAATAACTGCCCTTCAATGACACGATCAAAGGCAAAACGCCCGCCACTGAAAATGACAATTTGAGCCAGTAATGTTCCCCATAAAATATGCTCAGCGTAAGCTGCTGCTGCAATATCTTCTAGGCTGATAACGGCAACGATATTGACAAAAAACAAACCAAGTGCCGCAAAACGACTTGTTAAACCTGCCATTAATAATAACGGTAAAATTATTTCAGCGGCTGTGCCTAAATAAGCAGCTAACTCATAAGGTAATAACGGCACCTGATACTCTTCTTCAAATAAAAATAAGGTACTATCCCAGTCTCTAAGTTTAGTTAGACCTGACGAGAAAAACGCCCAGCCAACGTAAAATCTCGCCACTAATAAAGCCGTTGGTTCTAACATACTCACTTTACAAGCAATGCTGCGATAAAATTGGCTAATTGATAACAATAAGTGCTTTAAGATGTTCATGGTTTATCCTTACTAAAATAATAAATTAAATTACGTTCTATCGCTGCAATCAGCCATTTTTCAAATACAAAGTCATGATCACTACTCACCATATCAAGTGCCTGAGCAAGTGTTGACCCAGACATTAAACAATGCATAAAATTTCCTTCACTAGCAGATAATCTAGTGACCTGTGGCTGAAACTCAGGCCGGTAAATCATTGTCCAGTGCTCTTTTGGTATTGATAACAAGGCTGTTTGCGCCTTTTTCATCGCTCCTTTACGTTGTATTTCGTCACTATGATGGTGAGCCTGTAAAATTTCAGTTATAGGATATTGACTGCTAATTACTTTCACATTTTGATTAAATATCACCGTAATATACTCTGGCTCACTATCACTAAGCAGCTGTAATGATGGCCGTTCAAAAGTTTGATCTTTACCATGTAATCCACAGTGAATATGCCAATCTAGCGCGGCACAATCAGGTAAGTAGGGATAATCTTCACTAATTTCATGGTTTGATAAAAAAGTAGTAAATGTTTCTCCCCACTGCCCCCAATCACCTTGAGAGGGAGGAGATGATCGCAAGAATTGATGTACAAGGCTTGCACTGATATCGCTATCAAGTAACTCAAAAATTGTTGGAAAACTAATACTTAATGCGCGTTGAGCATTCGCTAATAAGTTTCGTTGATAGATGTTAATACCCTGAGCGTCAAAGCCGTTTTGCTGCAATACTGAAGGTTCTTCATCCCAAATTGCTGCTAACAAGCGTTGTTGTTCATTACTGAATAGCGCACGCATAGCTACTCCTTGTTAATATGGCATCAGCGATATCACGCGCTTTTTGTGCTTCGTTAATAAGTACTGGCCATTCGGGTAAGTCACTATCCCATTCAATTAATGTTGGCACCGCGCCAAAACGCTTGATCGCTTGTTGATAACCTTGCCAAACTTCATCAGAAACAGGACATGCATGATCATCAACGACAAGCTCTCCTGCCTGAGGCTTACTGCAACCAGCTAAATGAATTTGTGCCACACTCGTTACAGGAAGAGCATTAATATAATCAGTCACCGACTTGGTAATATTTCCATCTTCAAAATTGATACTATTAACCGCAATATTATTAATATCTAATAATATTTTTGCCCCCGTATGCTGACAAAGTTTTGCTAAAAACTCCGCTTCAGACAAGTAACTTTCGTCAAACTTCACATAAGCAGAGACATTTTCAATAACTAAGTGCCGCCCTAAAAATGACTGAACTTTATCGACTTGTTCACACATCACTTTTAAATTCTCATAAGTATGAGCAATAGGTAATAAATCACCGCTATGTATAAGTTGGCCTTGTTGCTGCCCCCAAGTAAAGCATGCGTGTTCAGACATTAAAAAGGGGTCAATATTTTCCGTTAACTTCTTCAAACGACTTAAATATGACTTTGGGATATCAAATAAAGAACCAAGCCCCATAGACGTTGAATGTAAACTAACCAGGTATTGCTCTCTAACTTGGTTAAGTACAGAGAGTGCAGCACCTCCCTCTCCAAAAAAATTTTCAGAATGTACTTCAATAAAGTCCACCTGCTTAGGCGAAGTTAATATGTCAGTAAAGTGTGCATGTCTTAATCCAACGCCTATTAATACATCATTATTTTTTACCAACATATTCATACCTCTATGTACTTTTGTTAGCTTTATATAGCTTTTTAGCCTCTTTCTTTGACAAGCCCCCCAGCGTTGAGCAAGTGCCTTTTTTTACTAATTTCCATTCGCCTTTGTCGTTGTCAATACTTGACTGGCCTGCGCATGAATGCGTGCCAGCTAAATTTGCACAGTCATTTTGAGCAGCTTCGGCCACACCATAACATTTCTCTTTTTTACTACCCGCCTCTGCTGGTGCAACAACACCGGTAGAGATCACGGCGGCTAATGCGGCACTAACTAGTAGTTTATTATTCATAATGAATCCTCTTGTTGTTGGCTAAGCAGCTATGTAAGCTGCTCTAACCATTGCATTAATTTTTGTGGCGGCATAACACCCACATGTTGCGAAATGATTTCGTCATTTTTAACGAGTACCATCGTTGGCACACTACGTATACCATAATCAGCAGCATGACTTGGCGAATCATCAACATCGACTTTAATCGCATTAAAACGTTCTCTCATCATGTTTGATACTCCCTCAACAATGGGACTCATTGACTTACAAGGACCACACCACGAAGCACTAAAAACTAATAATGAATATTCATGCTCGGATAACAGCTCGTCTATTGAATTGGCTGACGTTAGTTGTTTCATGATAAAACCTCACTAGAGTTAAGTATTATTGGTAAACTTTTTCGATTTGCGTTTCAGTTAACCCTTTAATATCTGTCCAGTTAACTTGAGCAGCATTAATGTAGCCAGGAATGTCAGTTGACCATTTCTTTTGTACGGCTTTGTTTAAGTTTAGATATAATTTATCTCCACGAATATGCCAAGCAGTAGGATCAGTATCTAACTTTTTATTTAAAGCGACACCCATTGCGCAGAAACCACCGTATTGTGGTGCATACTTACTTGGTTCAGATTTAAATAGGTCACGATTTTCAGCACTTGAAAACTGATAAATAGCGCCATCATAAGCAGTGGTAAATTCATTAGATCCTTTGGTTGGCATGCCTTTGGTAAAATAAGAAACTGTATCGTAGCCTTTAATTGCTATGTCATTACCGTTAGCATTTACTTCTATATTTGCAGCAAAACTTAGGCTGCTTAATAATAATGCAGAAGTCGCGAATGTTGATTTTACCAAGGTTGAAAATTTCATTTTGTTGCTCCAGTCTTTCATGTTAAAAATTTAATAGTTAATAAGGATTTTTCCTTGGTTGATAATATAAGTCTTTAAATTAACTAAAAGGGATGACATAGTCCTAACTTTGAACCCAATCGTCCAAAACAATCAAGAATGAGAAAAAAATGGATCAGCTATCAGTTATTCTTCAACGCTTTTCGATTAATGCCGAAATATTTTTCACTGGCAATATATGCGGTATAGCTAGTTTTAATAAAACGCCAAATCAGGGGCATTTGCACTTGCTACGTAGTGGTGAGTTAACGGTGATTGATGAACAGGGGCATGCCCAAATAGTCAATGAACCCACGGTGATGTTTTTTCCAACACCACATAATCATCGTCTTATTGGCAGCGAAGAAAACCCGCCTGAATTGGTCTGCGCTAATATTGTTTATAATGAAAATACGTCGAACCCCATTGCCGAAGCATTGCCTGCATTGCTCTGCTTTAAGCTCAGTGATTGTCAAAAGCTCAAGCAGACAGCACAATGGTTATTTGAGGAAGCGTTTCACCAACAATGTGGCCGACAACCAATGATTAACTCACTGACCAATATTTTTATTATTCATGTGTTACGCCATGTGCTGAATAACGGCATAATGCAACATGGTCTGCTCGCTGGGTTAGCACACCCGCAAGTATCTAAGGTTTTACTTGCCATTCATGAAGCGCCAGAGCGGCATTGGAGTTTAGAGGAAATGGCTGAACTTGCATTAATGTCCCGCTCAAAATTCGCCGACTTGTTTAAACGTACTGTTGGTCAAAGCCCTGGCGACTATGTGATTGATTGGCGTATTGTTGTAGCTAAAGACTTATTACAACAAGACAAGCCTGTTGCATTAGTGGCTAATGCCGTTGGTTATGAAAATGGCTCGGCACTTGCGCGAGTATTTCGAAAAAAGCTAGGTATATCCCCTAAAAAGTGGCTTGAGAACCTTATTAACCACTCTAAGTAAGTTTATGATTGCCAAGCTTTATACCAAGTTATGCACGTTGATTTAGTGAGCAACTTTTAACATGAAACTTATCTCTGTCGTTATATAAACAAAAAGTATTTCAATGAAAGAAACAACTCAGTTCAGCTAGACTTATTTTAAAACTAGGCTGCTTGCGGCCAAGATATTTATTGGGATATGGGTGCCTGAAAATCTTCGGTTTCAAAATATAAAGGCTTCATCGTGCCACAATTTAGAAATTTATATTGAAGTTCAGTTTCTTTGGGTACTGGCGATGAGGTGCGAAAGCGCCCTAAACAGCTGGCTTCTAAATCAACACCCAATATATGATCAAAGCTAGGTGCCTGCTGAATTCTATGAATATAAATTTTATAATTTTTTCTTAATGAAACGACATCGTATTCTTGTTTAGTACTTGAAGGCTTAATGTCATCAAAAGGTCGAACATACATTTGCTTATCAAAAGACAATGGTAGGTTTTTATAAACTAACATACCTCCACGTTCAAAATGCCCTGAATATAAATCAGCCTGTATGACCATTTTTTCTCCACGCATTAAACGTTGTAAATTAAATGCTTCAGGCTTAATAGTAATGAGTTGACTATCTCTGACCGCTTGCAATACCGCTAAATCATTATTATCTAATTTATATAGTAGCTGAACGTTATGAGGCTTTCTATAAAGCGGTAAATGGGACGCATAAATGCTGGAGCCCTGAGTGAATAAAACCATACCATGAACACCCATATACGCGGGGTCTAATGGCGGTAACTTTTTGACTTCATCCTCAGCAAAACTCACTTGACTTAATAAAAATAAAATACCAAATAACACTTTTTTCATAAACAAATTCTCACTATATATAGGTTGAAGATACTTTCAACAACCAAAACTTTAGATTAGATTTTAGTATTATAGTTGCTTTTTTCAAGCAACAAAATCCTATGTAATAATATTTTAAATTTATTTGTAACTATTCACCAAGGTAAATTATTTTCAAAAGGATCTTCTTTAACTATTGACCGATCCCGCCAGTATGCCAAGCTAAGGCTATTACCTAATCGCCTTAGCTTCAATGAATTTAAACAGCATCAACATCACTGAAATAGTTGAGCAAACCAAAGCTCAGTTACAAGAGGATAAAAGCCTCACGCCCACATTGAAGATATCTATTGAACTTATTCTGGTTGTCGTTGTTATGCTGGCAAGTAAATTAGGGCTTAACGGTAACAAGAGCAGTGTCCCACCATCAAAAGATATTAACCGAAAAAACAAGCAAAAGATAAATCAGACAAATTAACAGGTGGGTAAAAAGGTCGTATTGGTAAATACGCTAACTCAAACAGAAACGCCCGATGAAGTACAAGTCATTTTGGTTATTGTCTAAAAATATTTTTTTTCTAACTCACGCACTGATAAAGGCTTGTCAAAGTAAAACCCCTGAATTTTCCCAACACCTAACTTTAAACAAAGGTTAAAATCGTTTTTTGTTTCAACACCTTCGGCAACAATTTCTAGATCCAAAGATTTAATCATTAGTACTAATCCATTCAATATTTTCTTCACTCTTTCTTTCGAGGAAGCATTAGGCATAAGTGATCTATCTATTTTTACAATATCAATTGGAAAGCTATGCAAGTGAGATAATGACGAAAAACCTGTACCAAAATCATCAAGCGACACAAGACAGCCTAAATCACTAATACCTTTAATGATTTTTACTGTATTTTCCGGCTCTACAATTAACGCAGTTTCAGTCAATTCAAATTCAATTAAACTAGCTGAAACATTATATTTCGTTAAAGACTCATCAATGTACTCAATTAGATTTTCATCAGTTAATTGCACAGAGGATAAATTAATTGCCATAGTAATGGGTAACTGTCGATCAGCATTCCACAAACTGAGTTGCTGTATTGCCTGCTTAATAACCCATTTACCAATATCTATGATTAAACGAGATTTTTCAGCAATAGGGATAAATTTATCCGGTCTCATATTTTCGTTATCATTATTCCAACGAATTAAGGCCTCAACCCCAGTTAATGTTTCATCTTCTGAGTCAATTACTGGCTGGTAATGTAAATAAAAATCATTATTGGTAATAGCAGTTTTCAACTTGTTTTCGATTAAAAAGTCCGCTAGGAATTGTTCCTGCATTTCTTCTTCAAAAAACGAAAACTGATTTCGTCCCATGTTTTTAGCACGATACATGGCAATATCAGCAAACTTAAATAATTCTTTAGCTTCTTTACTATCAAAAGGGCAAACCGATATACCGATACTGACACTAGATTGGATCGAATAGTTATCAATTTCAAATGGTTCATTTAGTGCATTTATAATGCGTTGAGTCACAATACTAGCACCATTAATTGACTTTAAATGAGTCAGGGTAATTGCAAATTCATCACCACCTAAGCGAGCGAACATTTCGTGGCCACGCAAACAATTACTGATACGGTTTACAACCTCAATAAGCAGTTGATCGCCAACATCATGACCATAGTTATCGTTTACATATTTAAAATGGTCAAGATCTAAAAGCAATAAGGCAAATACAGTTTTTTCTCTTTGATTACTGAGAATTTCTTTATTTAATGCCTCATCGAAATAATAACGATTAACAAGACCCGTTAAACTATCATGCTCTGCTAATTGCTTAGTATGCTGATAACTTTGAAGGAGTCGTTTCTCTAGATCGGAACGAGCTTGAGCATTAACAATAGCTCTTTGTAATCGAAAGGCATTAATTTCTGTTTTAACAAGGAAGTCTTGGGCACCCGCATTAATACAACTAAGCGCCAATTCATCTTCACTTGAAGCACTCATCATAATCACGGCGATGCTTTGTTTATTTACATCACCTTTAAGCTCTAATAGTAATTCGATACCTTTACGTTGAGGTAAATTATAATCGAGTAATACAGCATCGAATCGTTGGGTATCGAGTTTCTCAAGTGCTTCGCCTACTGATTCTACTTCAGTAATAATTGAAGAAATATTGCTTTTTTTTAGCGCTCTTCTCACCAGCTCCCTGTCAACGACATCATCATCAACAATGAGTAAATTCATTGGTTCCAATAGGTTTCCTCGTTAAAATAATTGACACGCTATGAATTACATTAAGTATAATTTATTGATCTACATTCTTTATGTAATAAGTTACCCAGGTAAATGTACAACTTTCCAATAGCTATCTAATACATTTACAATATCTAAAAATTTTTCACCTGCTTCCCCTTTAACAAAGTACCCGGCAATATGCTGACGATAACTCAACAACATATCTTCTTCCGATTTTGATGTCGTTAAAACAAAAACCACTAAATCAGACAGCGACTCATCTGCTCTGATTTCTTTAAGGAATTCAATACCACCCATACGTGGCATTTGCAAATCAAGTAAAACAATTAATGGTCTAGATACATCTCCTTTTCGTAAAAGGTCAAGCGCTTCTATACCATCGTAAGCTCTAACAATCGGATTAGCGATACGCTGCTTAAGAAAGCTTCGCTCAATGGTCATTGCGTCAATATCATCATCTTCTACTAATAATAAAGTCACGTCAGTAGGTTTTTTCGCCATAATCTATCCTTTACATCTATCTAAGGTTTTATTGCAACTGAACTTGTATTTTTAATCCAATTAATTGTTATTTTTGTACCACGTTTGCCATCAGAATTAATACTAACACTCCCCTGATAATGCTCAACAATTCTTTTAATCATAGCCAATCCCATTCCACTACCTTCCACTTTATCTCGTGATTGCAGCGTTTGAAACATTTCCATTGATTTGTCATGAAATTCTGGAGCTATTCCTGGGCCATCATCCTCAATGGCTATGAAATGATACTCAGTGTTACTATCGTACGAAATGATGATATGACCAGCATCTTTATCGTGATGTTTAATAGCATTTGATATCAAGTTTCTGAGTACAATTTCTAAAGGCGTTTGTGGAATATTTATTTCAATATCTGGCGCAGACAAATTCATACCGTTAGGGTTATCTAATAATGCCAATATATCTTGGCTTAAATCCTTTAAATTGACTTGTTCATGTTTAAATTCATCACGATTGATACGAGAATAATCAAGTAAATCATTAAGCAGCTTCATCATGCGTTGACTGCGCTGAGCCAATAAGTTCAAATGTTTTTTCGAGTCATCGGGTAGAATATCTTGGCAATCCTCTTCAATCCAACTAACAAGTTGTTTAATAGCATTTAGTGGTGACTTTAAATCATGAGAGGCAATATATGAAAACTGTTCTAAATCATTATTAGATTTCTCTAAATGTTTGGTTTTTTCAGTTAATGCTATCGTCATTTCATCTGCATAAGCTAATGCCTGTCTATTGGCTCTTGTTAAAAAGAGGAAAAGACCAAGCAATAGCGTATCAATGATTAAACCACCAACTAGAATAAATGAAGATTGATTCGATGTCCCTTCTTCTCTAAAACTCATATTTGATTGGATCAAAAATGTCCAAACTCGACCGTACAAACCAACATTTATTTCTTTAGAAAATAAAGGATTACTGTCAAAGTCCGATGTATTCATTTCAGCATGATCATCAAAAAGTAAATCGCCAGCATCACTTATTTTAATACTTACATGCCTGTTTTTCTCAGCTAAAGTACCTTGCATAAGATTTTTCATTATGAATGGTGCGTAAGTTACCCCAACTATAGACTTTCTTCGTTCTTCAATATTTTTAGGTTTAAGACCCTTTTGATAAAATGGTGTATAAAAAAGAAAACCTGGAGTCTTTTTTGCGTCTTGCACTAAAGTAATGGGTGCAGTTAATTGAGCTTGTCCTGAATCGCGTGCTTTTTTAATCGAAGAATAACGGTTCGTTTCAAATGCCATATCAAGACCAATAGCTTTTTTATTTGGTGCGGCAGGCTCTACATACGTAATAGGCCAATATTCGTTTTCTTGATGGCTTGGGTGTAATGCGTAATTTGGCCTTAATAAGCGCTGTTTCTTCAAATAATCATCAAGCTGATTAGGCTTTATATTATAGATAATACCAATGCCATTAATTCCAGGGTATGTCTGATCAATAGTTAAACTATTCGAATAAGCTAACCATTGTGTATAAGTAATATCGGTATCTACCGAATCGATAAACGCAACACCTCCCCACAGCGCATTTTCATATAATCCCATTCTTTCTTTGACTAAATCAACGACTTGTTCGGCATTACGTTGGAACTTCGCTTCAAGTTTTTGCGCTAATTGAGATTTAGAATAATACCAAGCCGAAAACGTTAAGACGAGAGAAAGCAAAACAATTAACCAATGAACAAAATGCATTTGTCCCGCATAAATTAGCTTCTTTCTTTTATCGCCCACTGCTAGCTCTTCAATCATTTATTAGACTCACTCTTATAAAAACAATTAACTGAAATTAATTATAGTAGAAATTAACTTCATGATCTAAAGGAGCTTCTAGCATACCTTGTAGCTTTATAATTGGTAACCCATAAAATTATTTTGATGGTCAAATATGAGCTACCTATAAACCAATCCACAAGTTGAAACTACTCCTCTAGCCTATTCATATATTCGCTTTTCAACACCTGTCTAACTTTAAGGTGATTAACAACTACGGCAGTTAAAATTATCAATAAACTACGGTGAGAACAACGGCTTAAAACTTGATGATTCAACGACCATTAAAGAAGGTTTCTTAGGTCACTTTCTTGAAGCAATCAAAACGGGTGCCGTTCAACGTGGATCAACCTTGCTCACTGAAGACTTTAAACGTTTAAGTAGACAAGAGCCTCTGATGCTCAAGGCATTGTTCGTCCACCTTTCAAAATAAAAAAGGGTAGTAACACTTTCATGTTATTACCCTTTTAAATTAATGTGATTCTTAAAAGCTAGTGGCTTTCAGAAACCATATTAATGGTATATTTAGGGATGTCGACGACTAAGTCTTCATCGCCAACAATAGATTGGCAGCTTAGGCGTGACTCGGGCTCTAGCCCCCACGCTTTATCAAGCAGATCTTCTTCTAGTTCATCGCCCTCTTCTATTGAATCAAAGCCTTCACGGATAATGACATGGCAGGTGGTACAAGCGCAGACCTTTTCACAGGCATGTTCGATACCGATGTCATTTTTCAACGCAACATTAAGGACGCTTTCGCCTTTTTCAGCATCAACTACTGCGCCTTCTGGGCATAACTCTTCGTGGGGTAAAAATATAATTTTTGGCATGTTACTTTTCTCTTCAATTATAGGAAAATCGCAAAATAAAGCGCTCGGGAATAAATTCCCTCCTACATAGATATTAAAATATTTATTGGTTACAGTTTTTCAACTGATTGACCACTCAACGCTTTATTAATTGAACTGTCCATACGGCGTTCGGCAAATATAGCTGTCGCTTGATCTAATTTTTTAATCGCCGCTTCAATGGCATTTGAATCTTCTCCTTGGCTAATATCAGCCAAGGATTTGATCACTTGTTCAATGGTCGATACTTCATCAGCAGCAAGTAAATGGTTATCTAACGCGATAGCTGCTTGAATAGATTCAATGACCCGTGCTGCTTCAACTTGTTGCTCTTTAAGCATACGCGCATCAATATCAGCTTTGGCATTATTCATAGAATCTTTAAGCATTTGCGCTATTTTACTATCATCTAAGCCGAATGAAGGTTTCACTTCAATGCTAGACTCAACGCCCGACGATTTTTCCATCGCCGTTACCGAGAGTAAACCATCCGCATCGACTTTAAAAGTAACACGAATATGGGCAGCCCCAGCGGTCATAGCAGGAATACCACGCAGTTCAAAACGGGCTAATGAGCGACAGTCGTCAACTAATTCTCGCTCACCTTGCAACACATGTACTGCCATCGCCGTTTGACCATCTTTAAAGGTGGTAAACTCTTGTGCTTTCGCCACCGGAATAGTGGTATTGCGTGGAATAACTTTTTCTACTAAACCACCCATGGTTTCTAAACCAAGCGACAGCGGAATAACATCAAGCAGTAACATGTCGCTATCAGGTTTATTGCCTGCAAGAATGTCAGCTTGAATAGCAGCGCCTATGGCAACGACTTTATCGGGGTCAATTGAGGTTAATGGTTTTTTGTTAAAAAACTTCTCAACTTCTGCGCGTACTAATGGCACTCGGGTAGAGCCTCCAACCATCACCACTTCAATAACGTCTTCAACACTAATGCTGGCATCTTTCAAACTACGACGACAGGCGCGTAAGGTTTTTTTCACTAAGGCAGCAATTAACGAATTAAAGGTTTCTTTCGTTAGTGTTGTTGACCAAGGTTGTTCATTTGCTAAGGTAGCGTCTAAAGTCAAACTTACTTCAATACTGTCTTGGCTTGTTAATTGCTCTTTTGCAGCACAAGCTTGCTGCATTAATTGCCTTTCAAGTGAAGGTGATAGCGGCCGAGTTAAGCCTGCTTGCTCAACTAAATAATCAACCACAACAACATCAAAATCATCACCGCCTAAAGCTGAATCACCGCCCGTAGCAAGTACTTCAAAAACCCCCTTGTTAAGGCGTAAAATTGAAATATCAAAGGTGCCTCCACCTAAATCATAAATGGCAATAACGCCTTCTTGCGCCCCTTTTTGATCTGAGTCAAGTCCATAAGCAACCGCTGCAGCCGTTGGCTCATTAAGAAGACGTAAAACATTAACGCCAGCCAATTTTGCGGCATCTTTGGTGGACTGTCGCTGAGCATCATCAAAATGGGCAGGTACGGTAACAACCACACCGGTTAATTCACCGCCTAAGGCAAGTTCAGCCCGCTGCGCTAAACTTTTTAAAATTTCAGCGGAGACTTGCACAGGGTTAATATTACCTTGGCGAGTCACAATTTCAGGGTGATTTTCATCACCACCAAACTGATATGGCAGTGATGGATACTTACTTTGAATATCGCTTAATGAACGGCCAATTAAGCGCTTGGCCGAAACAATGGTATTTTGTGCATCACTAATACTATGCGCTTTAGCTTCTTCACCCACTAAAATGCCATTACCTTGTGACGCGTCTTGATAGCTAACAATGGAAGGGAGAATATCACGGCCTTGTTGATCGGCTAACGTGCTTGCTTCACCACTTTGTACACTGGCAATTAATGAGTTTGTGGTACCTAAATCAATGCCTGCGGCTAATCGATGCTCATGAGGTACTGTGCTTTGACCGGGTTCTGCTATTTGTAAAAGTGCCATGATATAAAAATTCTGTTTAGTATGTGATTTGTCGCTATTGTGTAACTTGCTGACTAAGGTTCCAGCTTAGAGACAACTGGAATGACGATTTAGAGAAAGTCATTTTTCTTCATTAATCATCAAACAAGCTATCTTCAAGACGTTCGACTTCAATATTAAGCTTTTGATAAAATTTTAACTTGCGTAAATTATCGCATGCAAGCACATTGGCTGCTGTATTATTTTCTACAATATTATCACGCATTAAATCAAACAACTGCTGATATTCTTGTCTGAAAACCTGCTGAACATGATTTAATGCGGCATCAACATCGTCGGCAAACTTTACTTCATCCAACATTTCTCTAAGTTCCATCTGCTGCATTAAAAAGGCAGTATCACCAAAAGACTGTTGCTCATTAGGCAAATCAACACCGCGTAAAGTTAAGATATACTCAGCACGTTTTAATGGTTGCTTTAATGTTTGATAGGCATCATTAATTTCTGCAGATTTTTGCACGGCCAATAATTGATCTTGACTTGAAGCATGAGCAAACCGGTCCGGATGGACGGCCTTTTGTAAAGTTTGATAGGTTTGTGATAATTGATTTAAATCGACATCGAAAGTAACTTCAATGCCGAATAACTGGAAGTAATTCAAAATAGTTCTTGCTCTAAAATATCTAAATTAATGCGCTAGAAACAGCTCGCAGATATTTGATTCAGATTCAAGGCGAAAGCACGGAGTTGACGTTAGTCAATGAGTACTTTCAACGATGAAGGTGGATTAAATAGCAAAGAGCGACCATTTATACATTGAAGCTTTCCCCACAACCGCACTCACCTTTGGCGTTGGGATTGGTAAACTTAAAGCCTTCATTCAAGCCTTCTTTAACAAAATCTAGCTCGATGCCTTCAAGATAAACTAAGCTTTTAGTGTCGATAATAATTTTAACGCTTTCAATATCAAAAACATTATCATCTTCATTCAAATCATCAACAAACTCAAGTACATAAGCCAAACCTGAACAACCGGTCGTTTTAATTCCTAAACGCAAACCTAGGCCTTGGCCTCGATTCACCATAAAAGATTTTACCCGCTCTGTTGCCGCTGGCGTCATGGTAACTGACATACTACTTATCCTGTTTATCTTGTGCTTATTTTACGCTGCTATAAAGCAAGCGATTAGCCATTTTTACTTTTGTAATCTTCAATTGCTGCTTTAATAGCATCTTCTGCTAATATTGAGCAGTGAATTTTCACGGGTGGTAAGGCTAATTCTTCAGCAATAGCGGTGTTTTTGATTTCGCCTGCTTCTTCAATAGATTTACCTTTTACCCATTCAGTGACTAATGAACTTGAAGCAATGGCAGAGCCACAACCATAAGTTTTAAATTTAGCATCTTCAATAATGCCATCGTCAGAAATTTTCAATTGTAATTTCATCACGTCACCACATGCAGGTGCGCCAACCATACCCGTCGCTACTGATGGATCATTTTTATCCATAGAACCAACATTACGTGGGTTTTCATAATGGTCGATTACTTTTTCACTATAAGCCATTTTTCTCTCTCCTAACTGTCAGAACAAGCAGTACTTAGTGTGCTGCCCATTCAATTGAATCTAAGTCGATACCGTCTTTAAACATTTCCCAAAGCGGTGACATATCACGTAAATGACCAATGGATTTTTGTATAAGTTCAATCGCGTAATCAATTTCTTCACTGGTGGTAAAGCGACCAAAGCTGAAACGGATAGAGCTATGTGCCATTTCGTCGTTTAAGCCTAGTGCTCTAAGCACATAAGAAGGTTCAAGACTGGCTGACGTACAAGCACTGCCTGACGATACCGCTAAGTCTTTTAAGGCCATAATTAATGATTCGCCTTCAACAAAGTTGAAACTTACATTCAAATTACCGGCGTAACGTTTATCAAAATCACCATTAACAAACACTTGTTCCATGGCATTTAAACCTGACCATAAACGGTCACGCATCGCGATAACATGTTCAAGATCTTGCGACATTTCTTCTTTCGCAATTCGACACGCTTCACCCATGCCGACAATTTGATGTGTCGCTAACGTGCCAGAACGCATACCACGTTCGTGTCCGCCACCGTGCATTTGTGCTTCAAGGCGAATACGCGGTTTACGACGTACATATAATGCGCCTATGCCTTTAGGGCCATACATTTTATGAGCTGAAATAGATAACAAATCTACTTTCAAATGTTGTAAATCAATATTGATTTTGCCCGTACTTTGCGCAGCATCAACATGAAAAATAATTTTACGCGCTCGGCACATTTCGCCAATTCCGCCAATATCTTGAATAACACCAATTTCGTTATTTACATGCATAATACTCACTAAAATAGTGTCATCACGCATTGCCGCTTCTAGTTTTTTCAAATCAATTAAGCCATTATCTTCAGGAGCAAGATAAGTCACTTCAAAACCTTGACGCTCTAGCTCACGACAAGTATCTAACACAGCTTTATGCTCTGTTTTACAGGTGATAATGTGCTTGCCTTTTTTGCTATAAAAATTAGCAACACCTTTTATGGCTAAATTATCTGACTCAGTTGCGCCTGAGGTGAAAACAATTTCACGAGGGTCGGCATTAATTAATTCTGCTATTTGATTACGAGCAATATCAACTGCTTCTTCGGCCTGCCAGCCAAATTTGTGCGAGCGCGATGCTGGGTTACCAAAATGACCATCAGTAGTCATATATTGCACCATTTTTTCTGCTACACGTTTATCAACAGGGGTGGTAGCTGAATAATCAAAATAAATAGGAAGCTTCATTGGCTCTCTTTCTCCGCTTAAAATCGACATAATTGCTTATCGGCAACCATGTATAATATTGGGTGTATCGTCTTTTATACTAATAATGGTCTCTAACGACTGTCTTTTATTAGAACGGCTATGTTCTTCATCTTGTCGTTGAGACACGGTTTTCACATCATTTTTGGTGACTAATTCAGCCAAAGTAATGTTTTGTAAAAATTCTTCAATGCGTTCACTCAAGCCTTCCCATAATGAGTGAGTTAAACACTGCTCACCACCTTGGCAATTTCCTTTACCTTGGCATTTGGTCGCATCAACACTTTCATTAACGGCAGTAATAACATCTGCAACGGCTATTTGTGCTGAACATTTACCTAAACGATAACCACCGCCTGGGCCTCGAACGCTGGTCACTAAACCATGTTTACGTAATTTTGAAAATAATTGCTCTAAATACGATAAAGAGATGGCTTGCCGCTCTGAAATATCGGCTAATGACACTGGCCCATAGGTAGCGTGAATAGTAACATCAAGCATTGCGGTTACAGCATAACGACCTTTAGAGGTAAGTTTCATAATTTGCCCATTTAATTCACGCTAATAAGATAGATAATCAACCATTTTTATAGGGACCAAATATCACCATAACAACTCATTGCGCGCAATTTTACCTAACCTTAAAATTTAATCAAGTATATACCTGAGTAATATACTCAAGTATTCTACACTAAGAAGCTAAAAGCGAAAAGCAATAGTTGACTATTTTACTCAACTATTGCTTTTAAGTTGCTATGACATACGACAAGGCAATGATTCTAATTACAATTATATTTCGGGGTCAAAACTCTCTACTATTTTTTCTCTATGCTTTGCTGCCGCTTTTTCATCTTCAACAAATTCACCTACTCTCAGTTCAGGCAAATCTTTAGAGCAAACATCTCCCCCTAACCTATTCACTTCTTTGCATAGGTTAGCGACTTTGTCATCCATCAAGTGCATGTGATCTAATAAGCGGCCAATAGCTTTGGCAACGGGATCTGGGCTGTCGGCAGAAACGGCATAAGCATCAAAACCAAATTTTTTCGCCGCTTCGTCTCGTGACTCTTTATCGACATCGCCATTTAGCTTTTCGCCTGAGTTAGCGTCTAACAATGAGTTACCGTTATTGCTCTTACTGTTGACAATGCGCGCGGGAATACCAACAGCGGTGGCATTTTCGGGTAAGTTTTTCACTACCACAGAGTTTGAACCAACTTTACCACCTTTACCGATAGTAATAGGGCCAAGCACTTGTGCACCGGCACCAATAACAACATTATCTTCTAACGTTGGGTGACGTTTGCCAGCATTCCAACTAGTTCCCCCTAACGTAACACCATGATAAAGGGTAACGTCATTACCAATTTCAGCCGTTTCACCAATAACAACGCCCATGCCGTGATCAATAAAGAATCGACGTCCTAACCTTGCACCGGGATGAATTTCAATGCCAGTTAACCAGCGAGAAAAAGTCGATATAGTTCGCGCTAATAATTTCCAATCTGCACGCCACAATCTATGACTTAATCTATGTACCCAAATAGCATGCAACCCAGGGTAGTTCAGCAATACTTCAAAGGTGGTGCGTGCTGCGGGATCTCTATCAAAAACACTATTAATGTCTTCTTTCATGCGGGTAAACATATTATTTCCTTTATTTATCTGTACTTTTGGCTGAAACGCTTTATTTTGAGGATTTTTCTATTGAGGCTCTCTCTATTGAAGCCCTTTCTATTGAGGCAAGAATGCCACGCATCATTTTTATTTCTTTAACATCGGGACGCGCACGATTAAATAAGCGTCTTAATTTTGTCATCACAAGACCGGGATGCTTGTCACTAATAAAAGCAGTGGCTTTAAGTGCATTTTCAAAATGCTGATAAAAACGTTCTGTTTCTTCAGTAACGGGGTATAGCTCATCATCGTCACTTGTGGTTTTAAGTGCTTTTTGGCCAATATTCTTTTTACCAATATAAGTACCATTACCAGTACTGTGCTCTTGCCTTGTATCATCTAAAGACAATAAATAACTAGTACGCACTTCATAACTTAACGTTTGCACCGCCATCGCTAAATTTAATGAACTGTAATCTGGGTTAGCGGGAATTTGCACATGAAAATGACAAAGTTGTAATTCATCATTAGTCAAACCACTACTTTCTCTGCCAAAGACTATAGCAACAGGATACTCACTCGCTTCTGCTATCATTTTTTCGCCGCAACTTCTGGGCTCAAGCATAGGCCAAGGCAAAGTACGCGAACGCGCACTCGTCCCTACTACCAATCCACAATCGTTAATGGCTTCACTTAAGGTGCTAACCACTTTGGCATTTGCCAACACATCAGTTGCGCCAGCAGCTAAGGCTTGCGCCTGGCCATTCGGCATTTCAATCGGGTCAACTAGGATTAATTGACTTAATCCCATTGTTTTCATTGCTCGTGCTGCACTGCCTATGTTGCGACAATCAGAGGTGTTGACTAACACAATACGAACGCGATCTAATAAATTACTTTTGTTTGAATCTGACATTTTACTCAATACTCTTACTTGGCTGTATATTCTTGGCTGTATTCTTGGTTTAAATACTTGGCTTTTTTTTTGGATTTAGTACTTGGGGTATAAAGCCTATTTCTATGCCAATAATTCTACCATAGAAGACTACTGCGGTGTTTGCTAAAAAGCACGATAAATTACTAAACAAAGTTTGCTTAAGTTAGTTTATTTTTCTATATATACCGATGATATTTCAAGATACGAGTTTGAGGATGCTTGAACGATTAATTTTTAGTCAATTTAATTACCCCCCCTCTATCGCTAAAAACAATAAAACTTGCTATACTCCGCGCGCTTGATTTGGCAGGATGATTTTTCTGTTTAATCAACATCGTTCTTTTAAAAGCCATTTACAAATAGGTACTCTATTATGCACCCCATGCTAAATATTGCCGTGCGCGCTGCGCGCAATGCAGGAAAAGTTATTATTCGCTCTTTTGAGCAGCTTGATAAAGTTGAAGTTGAATCGAAAGGTTCTAACGACTTTGTGACCAGTGCTGATATGGCCTCTGAACAAGCCATCATTGAGACTATTCGTAAATCATACCCAGAACATACCATTATTGGTGAAGAGTCTGGTGTATTAACAGGCTCAGATGATGACTTTCAGTGGATTATTGACCCACTTGACGGCACCACAAACTTCATTAAAGGCATCCCTCACTTTGCCGTATCTATTGCCTTAAAAGTAAAAGGTAAACTTGATCAAGCCGTAATTTTCGATCCCATTCGTGGTGAATTATTTACCGCCAGTCGTGGTAAAGGTGCGCAACTAAATAGTATGCGTATTCGTGTTAAAGCGCATAAAGATTTATCTGCCACTATTTTAGCGACAGGTTTTCCTTTTAAGCACAAGCAACATACCAAAGCTTATATGGCTATGTTCAGTTCTTTATTTCAAAAAACATCAGACATTCGCCGCGCGGGCTCGTCAGCGCTTGATCTCGCTTATGTTGCTGCTGGTCGTGTTGATGGTTTCTTTGAAATAGGCTTAAAACCATGGGACACCGCTGCCGGTGAATTATTAGTGATTGAAGCCGGTGGTTTAGTTACTGATTTTGTCGGCGGCCATAATCACGTTAAATCGGGTAACATTGTTGCCAGTAGCACACGATTACAAAGAGAAATCTTAAAAGATATTCGCCCTCATTTAGGTGATGCATTAAGTAAATAGTTACTGAGCAAAAAACTTATATTTTTTAAAAAAGCGTCTTTTGGCGCTTTTTTTGCTTTATTTTTGCTTTAATAGTATTAGTAACATCAATGATTAACCTGTAATTTGAGTAACCATGACTGCTTTTCAATATATTCCCCCGCAACATAAACAAATATTTAAGACTGGCGAAGTCGCTTTAGTAGGTGCCGGCCCAGGTGACCCAGACTTATTAACTTTACAAGCCTTTCGCTTTATTCAACAAGCCGATGTCGTCGTTTACGATCGCCTTGTTAGCCAAGAAATTATGACCTTATTACCCACCAACTGTGAACGTGTTTATGTGGGTAAAAAGCAAGCAGAGCATCGCGTACCACAAGAAGGCATTAACCAACTGTTAGTTGATCATGCAAAACTAAATAAAAAAGTATTACGGTTAAAAGGCGGTGATCCATTTGTTTTTGGTCGTGGTGGTGAAGAAGCTCAGTTTTTGTTAGCCAACGGTATCGCTTGTCATATTGTACCCGGCATGACAGCCGCTTCTGCCTGCTCTAGTTATGCAGGCATTCCCCTTACCCATAGGCAAGTTGCCCAGTCTTGCACCTTAATCACTGGCAATGTGCAAGATAATGGTGCATTAGATCTTCCTTGGCAAACCTTGAACGATAAAAAACAAACGGTTGTTTTTTATATGGGCATAAAAAGTTTGCCTATTATCACTGAACAATTAATTAATGCTGGACGCAGTAAAAGTACCCCTGCCGCTTTAATTCGCAAAGGCACCCATAGTGATCAACAAGTGGTTATCGGCACACTTGAAAACCTAGCTGAGTTAGTTAAACGCCATAATATAAAACCACCCAGCCTCATTATTATTGGCGATGTAGTAAATACATTTAATGCCGAACAATTACACAATTTAGGTTATTTAGCACCTGTGCTCTAACAACTAATCAATTGTAATAAAAATGCAATAAAAACTAGCAAACCACGCTTATTTTTCGTAGAGTGAATATCAATTAGACTTTAGTCTATTAAAGCTTTGCTAAGTAGATGGATTTTGTTTCGCTTCCTTGCCATTGGTGAGCATGCAAAAAAGCTGCTTTAAGAAACTGATTTTTTTAGTAATAATCTGCCAAAGAGCAGAGTTATACCATTTGGATCACTGAGTTAGTGCAATTGGTATTAATATAATAAAAAGATATACAATGGCCGCCCAACTAAACGAAGACTTAGCGCAATATAGAACCATCATTTTAAGTCTGATCTCCTATGCTGTTCATCCAAAACTAGACACTCTTATCGAAAAACTGACGCCAAGACTCACTGGCTCGAAACGATTTTTAATTAAAATGGAAATCAAACGCTTGGCAAAACCTTGTGGCTTAGTCATGGACTTTCGCCCTTATTTTGACCAGTGTGAGCTCGTGCAACACGAGAATGTATGTCATTATCTTGATCAAATATCTCAGACACTTTTTGCTACTAGTATCGAAAAAAACAATGGTTTATTTAGTCTGCACATTTATAACGAGTTAAGTGAAAAAGCCAAACAACGCCATCTGGCAATGATGAATGCTGAGCGAGAAGCCAAAGCACATAGCAAAATAGCGATTGAAGAAGTGCAACAAGTTAGCTTAGTTAATGGTGATTTTTTTAATGAGCCGCAAATAACAGGAAAATCAAAATGTCGGCTATTTAGTTATGATCCTTTAGGCATGTCACAAAAAGGTAAATTAGCCGTAGGCATTGAAGTTACGCCACTCGATATTAATGCTAATGGCTGTGTTATTAAGGCGCCACTACACGCCATAGCAGAGACAAGTGAGCTTATTTATTTATGGTTTTACGACCACGATAGTGCTTTAGATTATCAAGAAGAGATAGTGCTTGAATACACGGTTGAAGATCACAAGAAACTACAATCAGGTAAAAGCAGCCACTATTTACTCAAGCTTAGCCAAGCGTCGACCAATAAAATGCTTAATACCCTGAGTGATTTGTTAGCCAAACGCCTACAACTAGCCAACAAGTCTCAAAGCAAACAGATACAACCCTTAATTGCTTCCATCAATGCTAAATGCCATGAACAATTTTTACTGAGTAACACACTTGATGTCCCTATGCTTTGCGCAAAATATCACACCGGTTGGCGGCCATCAATCAGTTTGCAAACCCCCAGTAACCTAGCACTTTGGCAGTTTTTTTCTGATAACAATAACTATGATCCGCTCGCACGTTTATTTTGCAATACAGATATACAAGCCGCCATTAATAGCCAGCAAGAGTTTGATGATTATGCCTACATATTAAAACACCAATACACAGATAATGAGCAAACTAAACAACAGTTTATTATCATTTGGCAAAGCCAGCTTGATAATGATTATGCCGCCAGCTCATTTTTAAGCAAATTTATACTCAACGGTGATTATCGTTACCTGCGTTTAAGGGTACTCACCGTCAATGCTCAGCAAGATGCTCATGTTCCCAGTGCTTTGCCCGATTATGTTAGCCCCGCCATGGCGCTATTAAATCGCCCTCATAATAAACAAACAGCAACACTCCTTAAAGCCAGTACACAATTAGCCATTTTAACGGATGTTACTGAGCTAAATGACGTGTTAGCTGTATCAGATGCTTTAGCAGTAAAAGCAGCGCCACAGTCAAATGAACGGCCACTTAAGTGCCCAATAAAATTTGCTTTACCCAAATTGTCTCGCCGATCGGCTATGGAGATTGTTGCCATCAATAATAATGATCTGCGCGCTGAGGACAGGTTTGAATACCAACTACAACTCACCTTGACCCATAGCGATAATCAAGCCATTAACATTAACGGAAAAAGCAATAATATCTCCACTCGTGGCATGTTAATTGAGTTAGAAAAACCGGTAAAATTAAAACCGGGTGCGAATCTTCGTTTGAAAATTGACATGCCTTACCGAGACAAACTACTCACTATGCCAAATCAAGCGTATCTGCTGCTTAGCAGCCAAGATAATCGTTTTTTACGTGTGGTGATCAATGGCCCTGAGGCTAAACACGCGGCATGCCAAGCTTTACGTGAGCTTATCTATAAAAACATGGATAATCTAACCCATTGCGGTTTTGAGCAAGACAGCATTTATGGTCTACAAAAAGCAATGCGTAATATATACGCCAACAACCATTTATCGGTGCCCTTCTTTATTCATCAAGACAAACGACAATGGCACATCAGCTCAGTAGCGATGAATCAACATACTCAAATAAAGCCTTTTAATGACGAAGATGTTTGCTCGAAATTTTTACTATTAAAAATGGTTGAGCAGGAAAAATTTCGTAATTATTGTCTGTCGTTATTGAACAAGGTTAGCGAAAGTAACCCTGTGGAAGTATTCTATATTTTAACCATTCCGAGAAAATCACAACACAATGAGCAATTCACCTTTTGGTTCAGTGATATTAAACAGCTACAAAAAAATGGCAAACTTAATGACGTGTTAGATAAAATTCGCACTATAAAAAAACCCAGTATTTTAAGAGTGCAGTTATCAAAGCCCAATAAAATAATGGATAAATATTTTCGCGATGAGCTAAATTATCTAGAGCAAATATCATCAAGTAGTGCTGAAGAGCTCACTAATGCAATGTCTTTAATGACAGGTATTGGTGAAATTACCGATCACACCGCGCAAGTGTTACAGCTGTTTGACAACATTGTTGCCAAACAAGCGTTGTCTAAGGTTGGTTAACGATTGGCTTGCGGTTTTGCACGACGTCGTCTTCCGCCATTGCCGGTAGGTTTAGCATTAGCTGGAGATTTTTTAGATTGTGCTTGATGGCCTTTGCTTAAGTGTTGGCCATCTGCATGTTCTACTTTATTTACTTTAGGCTTTTTCGGTTTTTTCGCTTTTGACGATCTAATCTCTCTAGATTCACCTAAGGCATTCACGGGTGAAAAGTTGTCTAATGCTTTACGTTCGATATGTTGCTGAATAACATGCTCGATGTCACACAATAACTTCAACTCATCGGCACACACTAAAGACACCGCTTGTCCTGTATTACCCGCACGCGCAGTACGACCAATACGATGGACATAATCCTCTGGCACATTCGGTAAATCAAAGTTAACCACATTAGGTAATAAATCAATATCGATACCGCGTGCGGCAATGTCAGTGGCCACTAAAATTTGTACTCGCCCTTCTTTGAAAGCAGCGAGTGCTTTGGTACGTGCACCTTGGCTTTTATTGCCATGAATGGCTGCTGCGGTTAAACCTTCAGCCTCTAAATATTTAGTCAGTTTATTAGCACCGTGTTTGGTTTTAGTAAACACCAGCACTTGTCGCCAGCTATTTTCTTTTATTAAATACGTAAGTGCTGCAGGTTTACGTTTTTTATCTACCGCCACTAACCATTGAGTCACTTTTTCAGCGGTGCTGTTTTCAGGATTGACCGAAATTTCTAATGGATTATTGACCAAACCTTTAGCTAATGCGCGAATATCAGCAGAAAACGTGGCAGAGAATAATAAATTTTGTCTTTTGACAGGCAGTACGGAGATAATTTTTTTGATGTCACGGATAAAACCCATATCTAACATGCGGTCGGCTTCATCAAGAATAAGTACTTCTAATTGAGAAAACTTAACGGCATTTTGGTTGTATAAGTCCATCAAACGACCGGGCGTTGCTACAAGCACATCAACCCCCTGTCTAAGGCGCATCATTTGCGGGTTAATTTTAACACCACCAAAAACGACCGTTGAATGTAAGTTTAAGTACTTGCCATAATCGGCAATGCTGTCACTGACCTGTGCCGCAAGTTCGCGAGTGGGCGTCAAGACCAATGCGCGGACATTGTTAGTGCCAACTTTCACCCCTTTATTACTGCTTAAACGTTGCAGTAATGGCAAAGTAAAGCCTGCCGTTTTACCTGTGCCTGTTTGCGCAGCAGCCATCACGTCTTTACCAGAAATTACCGCTGGAATAGCCTGAGCTTGAATAGGCGAAGGTGTTTCATAACCTTTATCACGAACCGCTTTTAATAATGCCTCAGATAAGCCGAGGTCAGTAAAATTAGGCGTTGTTGAATTTGTCGGCGTAGCGCTCATAAATAATCTCTTGCTGTGAAGTTACGGGATACGAGCAGCGAGTGTCGAGTTATAAATATCGAGCCACGAGCTTAGTGCTAGTAAAAGGTGTGCAGCATACAGTATGCTTAGTGGAATTGGTACAAGTGTAGTGTAAAAAACAAATAGAGTCGTCATTTAGAGTCGCCATTAAAAAAGCCGAACAACAAAGGTTGCTCGGCTCATCACTTTTTATTCGACACTCGACACTGTTTTTATTACGGCATCATTTGCTCTTGTTCTTCACCTTCTTTTTCAATCACTTCTGGGATCAAATCTTCCCTTGAAACCCCTAGTGCTAATGCCACCAATGAGGCAACATAAATTGACGAGTAAGTACCGACAAACACACCGAACAATAATGCCGTGGCAAAACCATGAATTAACGCACCACCTTTAAAGAATAACGCAGAGAGTACTAATAAAGTGGTTATTGAAGTAATAAAGGTACGGCTCAAGGTTTGCGTAAGTGAAATATTAATAATATCTTCAGGTAAAGTATCACGTATTTTTCTAAAGTTTTCACGAATACGATCCGAGACAACAATAGTATCGTTGAGTGAATAACCAATAACCGCCAATATGGCCGCTAATACAGTTAAATCAAACTCTAACCCCAGAATAGAGAACAAGCCAAGCGTTAATAAAACATCGTGAAATAGCGCCACTACAGAGCCAACAGCAAAGCGCCATTCAAAACGAAAAGCCACATAAATCAGAATACAGATTAATGCCGTTAACATGGCTAAACCGCCCTGCTCGGCTAATTCGTCACCGACACTGGCACCAACAAATTCTATGCGACGCATATCAATTTTTTGACCTGTGCCAGTTTCAAGTATTGACAGTATTTCATTACCCAGCATTTCGGCTTTAACGTCTTCACGTAAACCAAGACGAATAACAACATCACGGCTGCTGCCATAAAACTGTACTTTGGCGTCATCATGGCCGTTATCTTTCATCAACTGACGTAATTTTTGTAAATCGGCTGCTTGGTCAAAACCTACTTCAATCAGCGTACCACCGGTAAAATCAAGACCAAAATTTAACTTATTTACCGCGAGTGATGTGATTGCCGCTATCATTAATAGCGCACTAAAAACCATCGCAATTTTGCGATATTTCATAAAGGCGACGGTTTCTTTTAATTGTAAAATTTGCATTATTTTTAAATTCCCGTCTTAACTATATTGATAGCTTTTTAAGGCTTTTACCGCCCCAAATAGCATTAACTATGGTTCTTGAGCCTACCACAGAGGTAAACATTGACGTCAAAATACCGATAGATAAAGTAACCGCGAAACCTTTCACTGGCCCAGTACCAACAGCGAATAAAATTAACGCAGCAATTAAGGTGGTGATATTGGCATCAATAATAGTTGAGAATGCCGCTTCATAACCTTGATGTATTGCTTGTTGAATAGTTTTACCTTCGCGAATTTCTTCACGAATACGCTCAAATATCAATACATTGGCATCAACCGCCATACCAACGGTCAGTACAATACCCGCCATACCCGGTAAGGTTAGTGTTGCACCAGGGATCAATGACATTACGCCAATAATTAACACTAAGTTAGCACCAAGGGCAAAGTTAGCAACAATACCAAAAGCTCGGTAGTAAATAATCATAAAGATAAACACTAAACCAAAGCCCATCATGATCGCTTGAAAGCCAAGCTGTACGTTTTCTGCACCTAACGTTGGGCCAACCGTACGTTCTTCAACAATCGCAATCGGCGCAATTAACGCACCTGCGCGTAATAATAACGCTAAGTTATGTGCTTCAGCTTGTGAGCCAGCACCGGTAATACGAAAACTTTTACCTAAACGTGATTGAATAGTAGCAACAGAAATGACTTCTTGAACTTTTTCAAAAATCATATTGCCTTCAGGATCACGTCGTTCGGTTGGCTTGTACTCAATAAATACTGTCGCCATTGGTTTACCAATGTTGCTCTTAGTGCCGTTCGACATCTTAGAGCCACCGGCACTATCAAGTGAAATATTCACCTGTGGGCGTGAATACTCATCAAAACCTGATTTAGCGTCGGTGATATGATCACCTGTTAGCATAATGCGTTTTTTCAATAAAGTGGGTTTGCCATCTTTGTCGGTGAGTAAAATTGAGCTGGCAGGGATACGGCCGTTTAACGCCGCGCTCAAATCGCCTTCAGTATCCACTAATCTAAACTCGATAGTCGCGGTAGCGTTAAGAATCTCTTTCGCTTTAGCGGTATCTTGCACACCTGGCAATTCGATAACAATATGCTTTTTACCTTGGCGCTGCACTAACGGCTCGGCAACACCTAATTCGTTAACACGGTTACGAATAATGGTAATGTTCTGCTGTAAGGCATACTCGCGAATTTCTTTGAGTTTTAGCTCGGTCATTTGCGCGGTAAGCGTTAACGACTCTTCATCGGTGTTAAGTAATAAATCGTTGTAGCGTTTTTTCAATAACGACTTAGCGGCGTCTAAGTCTGCCACTTTACGGAAAATAACCACTATGCTGTCGTTGACTTCTTTTACGCTACGGTAACGAATCTTTTCGTTCCGTAAGTCACCACGAAAGTCAGCAACCATGCCAATCTTGGCTTTATTGATGGCTTCTTTCATGTTTACTTCCATTAAGAAGCTCACACCACCACTTAAATCTAAACCAAGCTTCATTGGCGTACCACCAATGCTTGCCAACCAATCAGGGGTCGCAGGGGTTAAATTTAACGCTACTGAGTATTGCTTACCTAAATTATCATCAAGTACATCACGCGCTTTTAATTGATCTTCAGTATTTTTAAAGCGCGTCAATACTTGGCCTTTCTCTAAAACAATACTGGTATAATCTATATTGCTTGCAGTTAAATGCCCTTTAATTGTATCAAGGGTGGTAACGTTTGCTTCAACACCACGTAAACCTGACACCTGTACGGCAGGATCTTCACCGTAAAGATTAGGAGTGGCATAGAGCGCACCTAAAGCAACGAGCAGCGCTACCATCAGTGTTTTCCATAAGGGGTATCTATTTAACACAATGTGTCCTTTTTTTGGAGCGATAGTATTTGCGCTTTATTTTTATAATTACGGCGTTAAAAGTGCTCATTGACGTTCGTCAACTCAGCGTTTTCGCCTGGTACTTATTTCAATAAAACACAAACAAAATAGTTATTGGTTGTTATTTGTACAATTTATAACTTTTAGCTAAGTTAGTTGACTTTAGTTCAAAGAAAAAGCACGGAGTTGACGCTAGTCAATGAGTACTTTTGATGCCGAAATCAAGTCAAATAACAACGATAAAATTATAAAGACTTCATTGTACCTTTTGGAAGCACGGCATTAATTGAGCCTTTTTGCACTGTAACTTCAGTACCTTCGCTAATGCTAACCACAATGAAGTCTTTTTCATCTGATACTTTAACGATTTTACCAACAATACCACCTTGGGTTAATACTTCATCACCTTTTGATAGCTCTGACATCAAGCTTTTGTGATCTTTTACACGTTTTGCTTGCGGACGATAAATCATAAAATAAAACACTAAACCAAATACCGCCAGCATGATGATCATTTCCATACCACCACCTGTTGCTGCTGGAGCGGCTGCGGCGTGGGCTGTACTGATAAATAAACTCATAATATCCTCTTACTTCTTTTTTATAATTAGTTAATAACTTTCACTATATTGCTAAGCTACTAGATTCTGTACTTTTGACAATTGCTCGTCGCTTTAAAATCGAAACTTTAAACTTGTCTGCTGCCTTGCGATAAAGGCGGTACGGGTAAACCGCGTAGCGCATAAAACTCGGCAACAAAGTCATCTAATTTACCTTGCTCAATAGCAGCGCGCAAACCTTGCATGACTTTTTGATAAAAATGTAAATTATGCAAAGTATTCAGCTGTGAACCTAAAATTTCTTTACACTTATCTAAATGATGCAAATAAGCGCGTGAATAGTTTTTACAGGTATAGCAATCGCAAGTGTCGTCTAATGGTCCGGTATCAGTTTTATTACTGGCATTACGAATTTTAACAACACCGGTATTAACAAATAAATGACCATTACGAGCATTTCGTGTTGGCATAACACAGTCAAACATATCAATACCGCGACGAACACCTTCAACTAAATCTTCAGGTTTGCCGACTCCCATCAAGTATCGGGGCTTATTTTCGGGAATCAAGGGTGCAGTATGATCTAATATACGGATCATATCTTCCTTTGGCTCACCAACCGACAAGCCACCAATGGCATAGCCATCAAAATCAATCGCTTTTAGGCCATTGATTGATACTTCTCGTAAATCTTCATACATACCGCCTTGCACTATACCGAATAAAGCTGACGGATTATCACCATGGGCATCTTTTGAACGCTGCGCCCAACGCAGTGATAGCTCCATTGAGTCTTTAGATTCTTTGTGGCTGGCTGGGTATGGAGTACATTCATCAAAAATCATCACCACATCAGAGCCTAACTTACGCTGTACTTCCATAGAACGTTCAGGAGTAAGCATAATTTTTTCACCATTAACAGGTGAGCTAAAACGTACACCTTCTTCGGTGATTTTACGCATTTTACCTAGGCTAAAGACTTGAAAACCACCGGAGTCAGTCAGGATAGGTTTGTCCCAGTTAATGAAATCATGCAAACCACCATGCTGTTCAATAATATCAGTGCCGGGACGTAACATTAAATGAAAGGTATTGCCTAAAATGATTTCAGCCCCAGTGTCAGCAACTTCTTCTGTTTTCATACCTTTTACCGTGCCGTAAGTTCCTACTGGCATAAAGGCAGGCGTTTCTACCGTGCCACGCTCAAAAGTTAAACGGCCACGACGAGCTTTGCCGTCGGTGTTAATTAATTCGTATTGCATTCTTTTCGTCATAAAGTGTATTCCTTACCTATCAGCGAAACAGGCTGATGGTTTATTTAAAATCTTGGTATTTATTTAGCTTAAA
The DNA here is from genome assembly GCA_002162675.1 of Colwellia sp. 39_35_sub15_T18. Classification (GTDB taxonomy): domain Bacteria; phylum Pseudomonadota; class Gammaproteobacteria; order Enterobacterales; family Alteromonadaceae; genus Colwellia. Next base: position 29,929 of record MAAE01000043.1, read on the forward strand.
AATTTTTACCACAGAGACGCACTACACCGAGACTACATAGAAAACAATAAATTCTCTGTGTAGGCTCGAAGAGCCCTCTGTACTGCATTGCTACTTAGTGGTAAATGGTTAAAAGTCTTTTTTCGTTAACGTTTGTTTAGTCAGAAACATAGCATCACCATAACTAAAAAAGCGATATTGTTCGCTAATAGCATGCTGATACGCCGTCATAATATTTTCATAACCCGCAAAAGCACTAACGAGCATTAATAAGGTTGATTCAGATAAATGAAAATTAGTTAATAATGCATCAACTATTTTAAATTCATAGCCGGGGGTGATAAAAATATCGGTATCACCATAAAAAGTACAGAGCTCTACGCCTTTTTCTTGTGCTGAGTTAGCGGCACTTTCTAATGAACGAACAGAGGTTGTGCCTACCGCAACAACACGGCCACCATTCGCTTTAGTTTTAGTAATTTGCGCAACGACTTCTGTTGATACTTCAACATACTCGGCATGCATAATGTGATCGGCAATTTCATCTACTTTCACAGGCTGAAATGTGCCTGCGCCAACATGTAAAGTAACAAACGCTAACTCAACACCTTTGGCCTTTATTTGCGCTAACAAGGCATCATCAAAATGCAAACCTGCGGTTGGTGCGGCAACAGCACCCGGTTTTTCATTGTAAACCGTTTGATAGCGCTCTCGATCGCTACTTTCATCGGGTCTATCAATATAAGGTGGCAAGGGTATATGCCCTATTTCATCTAAAATTGATAATACCGATTGCTGACCCTGAAATTTAAGTTCAAATAAAGCACCATGGCGAGCAACCATAGTTGCCTTTGCTTTACCTTCTAACAGCAGCTCAGCGCCAACTTTAGGTGATTTACTGGCACGAATATGTGCTAACACGGTATTTTTGTCGATTAAACGTTCAACCAATACTTCAATTTTGCCGCCGCTAGATTTTTGCCCAAACATGCGCGCAGGGATCACTCGAGTATCATTAAAAACCAATAAATCACCGGCATTAAGCTGCGCCAAAATGTCTTTAAAGCCCATATCAGCACGGTTTCCCGTGTTGCCATCTAGCACCATTAATCGGCTACCAGTACGTTCGGCTTTAGGAAATCGAGCAATTAACTCAGTGGGTAATTCGAAGGAAAAATCAGATACGCGCATGATAAATAGTTGAACTTGCCTTTCGCCTAAACTACCGATAAAGCAGCATAAGCATATTGATGGAAATAAAGCGCATAATTTTAGAGCTCAAGGCTTTTGATAGCAAGCTAAATAAACTTAGCTTAACGATTTATTATAAATAAGTTTGTTAGTTTGATAGATAACAATATAAATGCTAATTATATTCAATATTTAACTGAAATTACCTGTCCAAATATTGTTTTTCAAGTATGCTCATCAATAATGATCACTAAATAGCAGACTGCCACTATGAATAATCTCGCTTTTTCTATAGCCAAAACAATTATTAATGGTTTTGACCACCATATTGATCTTTTCATTGAAATAACAAAATCAGCTCAACAACGATTTCAACAATGCCAATGGGCAGAAATTCAGCAAGCAGCAAAAGCAAGAACCACCTTTTATGAACAACGGGTGAAAGAGACTTATGACACCATCAAGCAAGATTTTTTTATAAAATCTCTCGATGATATGTTGTGGCTGCAAGTTAAAAAAGAATATGTGGCGCTATTGGCTGAACATAAACAGCCAGAACTTGCTGAGACCTTTTATAATTCAGTATTTTGTCGTCTGTTTGAGCGTAAGTTTTATCATAACGATTATATTTTTGTCGAAAGCACCGCGCAACGCCTTGATGATAGGCCAACCCCCGTAATCTATACCAGCTATAAGCCCGCAGAAAAAGGCTTGAATCAAACGGTCTGTGACATTATGAATGCCCATAAAAGCACCGTGCCTTTTATTGACTTAGATGCTGATGTTGAAGTACTTATTCGAGCATTTCGTCGTAAAGCGCATAAAACCCGCTTTAAGCTAGAAGATTTACAATTTGATATTTTAAACTTCACTTTTTACCGTAATAAAGGCGCGTATCTGATTGGCCGTGTACTTTCTCCTGCGGGAGAAACGCCGTTTATTGTCTGTGTGCTCAATAATGAAAAAGGCGGTTTATATATTGATGCCCTGCTAAGTAAGAGTGAAGACATGGCGGTGGTGTTCGGTTTTGCCCGCGCCTATTTCTTTGTCGATTGCCAGCATCCTTATGCACTCATTAATTTTTTACAAAGCTTAATGCCTCATAAAACCAAAGCCGATTTATATTCAGCCATTGGTTTTCATAAACAAGGTAAAACCCAATTTTATCGTGACTTTTTGAACCACCTTGCTAGCAGTGATGACAAATTAGAATTAGCTGCAGGTATTAAAGGCATGGTGATGTCGGTGTTTACCCTGCCCTCTTATCCGTATGTTTTCAAAATTATCAAAGATAAGTTTTCGCCTAGTAAAAACATGACCAAAAAAGATGTGAAGGGTAAATACCATTTAGTAAAACTACACGACAGAGTTGGCCGTATGGCTGATACCATGGAATACTCTGAGGTGGCTTTTCCAAAAGACAGATTTAATGACGAGTTATTAGCTGAACTACACAAAGTAGCCCCTTCAATTATTCGCTACGAAGATGACTTACTTATTATTGAACATTTATATATTGAACGTCGCATGGTGCCATTAAATTTATACTTAGCCAAAGCCAATGATGCTGAAATTGAAAGCGCGCTTTATGGTTATGGTAAGGCAATTAAGCAATTGATTTCTGCCGATATATTCCCAGGTGATATGCTACTTAAAAACTTTGGTGTTACTCGTCATGGCCGAGTGATTTTCTATGATTATGATGAAATTACTTACATGGACGAAGTGAATTTTAGAATAAAGCCTGTTGCAGTAACCGAAGAGCAAATATATGCCGCAGAACCCTGGTACTCCGTTGCCCCTGGCGATATGTTTCCTGAAGAGTTAGCCACTTTTGCGCTCGCTAATCCTAAATATTTAAAAGCCTTTAAAATACACCATGAAGATTTACTATCCGCCAGTTATTGGCAGCAATGTCAAAAAAATGTTGCTGATGGCATCTATGAAGATGTTTATCCCTACCCTGATAAATTTAGATTTTGTAGTATGAGAAAAGACAGTAAGTAGGTAAAAGGGGCGAGTGTCGCCTATAAAACAGCCAAACAGCCAAAAATTAAGATTATTTAACAGTTTACTCTTTACCTTTGGCTGTGCATCAGTATAATTCGAATCCGTTGCAGGGGTGTAGTTCCAATTGGTAGAACAGCGGTCTCCAAAACCGATGGTTGGGAGTTCGAGTCTCTCCACCCCTGCCATTTTCCTCTCATAATTTCTTTGATCAATACCCTTAGTTTATTTCAATTACGCACAATGACATTCTCTTTATTCTCGTCAATAATTCTGTCATTATGTGCCATTATTTTTCATCTATTCCAGCGTTGGTTATGGCTATTACCTCAAGACAATTTGAGCAACTCAGTGAAATGGGCATTAGCCTCTGGCAAAGTCGAACACCACAACATGCAGAAAAAAATACTGAACACACAAGGCAAAACGATTATCTACCGCAAAGCCAACAAAGCTTAACGGAGCTAAGCAAACAAAAAATTTTTAGCGACATTTTACTTAGCTTAAATTTAACGGTAGGTGAAGTTAAAGCGCAAAACAATCACCTCGATGTTGGACTGTTTAATTGGTATTTCCTTAATGAGGAGCTTGATAAAGCGTTTAATGAAAAGCTTGATGAAGAGCTTGATAACAAGCTGAAAGGCTGTCCCGACGAAAAACCTTTAATTCACTGTCTTGAAAATAAACTGGTTAGCCCAAGTATCGAAACTATTGCGCAATCAGCAAACTTAAAAAAACAACTCTGGCACACCATAACTAATAACTTATTGTAATGACTAAATTAACCAATTTTACACCTATCAGCACCAATGACATTCATAACTTAATATCAATAGAAAACGCCTGCCACTCTCATCCATGGAGCGAAAAAACCTTTACTAGCTGCATTGGTGGTCGTTACTTTGGTGAAAAGCTTGGTGAAAAGCTTGCAGAAAAAACCCGTAGCAGCCATAACAACCAAACCCCAATAATCGGTTTTTATATAGGAGAATTAGTCATTGACGAAGCCACGTTAATGGATATATGCGTTACGCCCAGTGAGCAAGGTAATGGCTTTGGTAAAAAATTATTAATGCAATTTATCCAGCAATCAAAAGCAAAAGGCGCAGCAAAAATATGGCTTGAAGTGCGCGCTAAAAATATTGCCGCCCAAATGCTGTATATGAACGCTGGCTTTATTGAAACAGGTCGTCGTACCGGTTATTACCCAAGTGCCAAAGGGTTTGGTTATGAAGATGCCATTGTCATGTGTTTGTCTTTATAAAGTTACCTATTTATTCCGCCTAAAAAGCTTTACCACTGAGAATAATAACTCCCTCTGCACCGCATTGCCGCTCAGTGGTAAATAGTTACCCGCTAACGAATAAAGCGTTTCAACACTAGCGTCTTTTATAGTACAACTTCATAATTACAACTTCATACAAAAAATAACTTACTTCAGCTACTTTTCTGTTCCGCATTTTATTAAATTGAGTAACCGTTATCTTTTTGTTAAAACACTTATGTTTACTAACCATCACCCTTCCCTTAATAACCATGGCCTACATGATCATGTCGCACAAGCCGCCTACAATGAGGCTATTGATAAAGTTGCAGAGCTTACCGGCTTAAATACCCAACAAAGCTTGTCTTTACTTCGCCAACAATTTCAAACGCAACAAAGCGGTAAAAGCAGCTCAATATCATCATTAACAAAGCCTATTTTAGCGCATAACGAGTATCAATTTATTGCGGATTTATTTCATTAATATATTCAGAATATGTGCAGAATATATTTACCATCGATAGCATATCTACAAGTGTAATTTCTATCAATACCCTCTATATATCACAAATAGCAATACAAACCACTCTCATTTAGGTTACCATGCGTATTTTTAAATAATACTGATATTCAAAAATACGAGGAACTGTAGAACATGATGTCAAAATTCAAATTGAACAGCCTTACGCTAGTCATAGCTAGCAGTTTAGCGATGACCGTAACAGCTGAAGAAAAGCCACCAACAAGTGATGACGTCGAACGCATTTTCATTGTCGGCACAAAGCAAGACTTGACCCTACAAGAAGTCGATGCCTCTGTAGAGTTATTCACTGCCGAGCGTTTAAGCGCAGAGCGCATAGTTGATCTTAATGACGCGCTTATTAGAGTACCAAACCTATCAAGTTCAGGTAGTACTAACAGTATAGCAATTCGTGGTATTGGCAGAAATGGCGCATCAGGAGAAGGACGCGGTGTGACTTCTAATGTTTACGTAGATGGTTCACCTTTATCTGGTACGGCTTTAGGCAGAAGTTTGACCTCTTTGTGGGATGTACAACAAGTTGAAGTATTACGTGGTTCTCAGTCAAGTGTGCAAGGACGTAACGCGCTTGCTGGAGCAATTGTCATCACGACTGCAGACCCAACCTATACTCCCGAAGGTAAATTAAGGCTTACTTATGGCGAAAATAACTCCTCTCAGGTGGCTGGTGCTTTTAGTAATGCCATTATAGATGAGCAACTAGCTTTTAGAGTGGCCGCTGACATGCAAGAAAGTGATGGCTTTATAGATCATATACATACAGATAAAAATGGTGATTATGAAGAACGCTTGTTATTACGTGGCAAGCTACTCTTTGAACCTAAAGCCATTGATGAATTAATGGTAAAGCTAACGTTTGACCATAATGATACCAACACTGGTGAAGCCCGCCCGGCTGTTAGCACTCCTTACAATGTCACTGACGATGCTTATCAGTCGTTTGACGTATTTGACTACACAACATCAGGCCGATTTCCGCAAAATGATGTTCAAACCTCTCGATTTATCTTAGATACTCACTACAATCTTGCAGATAATTGGTCAGTTAAAGGAATTTTTACCCATGAAGATACCAAGGTCGAAAGACAATTTGGTTTTCCCGGTAGACTAGCTGAGTTTGATGGTTATGCCTTTAATCAATTTGATGAAAAAGTTGACTCTGCTGAAGTGAGATTTAATTTCGACTACGATAATGTATCGGGTGTTTTCGGTGGTTATTACTTTAGCGCCGAAAACGACACACGATTACTTAATGAAGTACTGCTAGGCATAGAAGTCGCTAGATTAACGCAAGGTTTTGGCTCAGTAACACCTGATGACTCGACGTTAAGGTTCAGTGAAAGAACTATCACTAAAACAGAAAATACTGCTTTATTCGCACAAGTACGTATAGAGCTTGATGAATATTGGACACTTGATTTAGGGCTAAGATATGACAATGAAGAGTTTGATAATTCAGGCCTTCTTGACTCCACTAGAGTAGTAACACCTGATAGCTGTGTAGCCAATGTACCTGGTGTTTTAATTGGTTCACCAGCACCACTAATAAGTTTACCTTGTACAACATTAGTTGACTTTAGCTTAGGAGAGCCAGCAGCAGAACCACCTCAAACAGCTAAATACGACGCTTGGTTACCTAAGCTAGCCGTTACCTACAAAATAAACAACGATCACTCAGTATTTGCCTCTGCACAACGAGGCTATCGAGCGGGCGGCTCTTACCTAACGAGAAAACCAAACTCAGCAGGCGAAGGTAACATTCTAGCAGTGGATACTTACCAACCTGAATATTTAAATACCATTGAGATAGGTAGCCGCTCTATCTTAGCCGAAGGTGATATTACTTTTAACACCAATATTTTCTATAGTAAATACAAGGATCAACAAGTAGGCTTGCCCGGAGAAAGTGTCGCTGACGACACGGATGATTTAATAGTTAATGCTGCTGAATCAAGTATTTATGGTGTAGAAGTATTATTTGAATACTTTATATCACAACAATGGGATGTTTTTGCCAGCCTTGGGTTATTAAAAGCCGAATTTGATGACTTTCCGTATGCCGAACAAGGTGAATTTAGTAACCTCGCAGGTAATAAACAACCCAGTTCACCAGAGGCTAGCGCATCAGTGGGGGCTAACTGGAAAAGCCAAGATGGTTGGTTTGCCAACTTATCAATATTCTATACAGGCTCAAGGTTTTCAGGAGTAGAAAATCTTGATAACCAAGACTTATTCCAGGTTGCCGTCGATGCAGGTGTGTCTGCTGATACTGCCGCGACTTTAACAGAAGAAGTTGACGCTTTTGTCAATGCTAATATGCGCTTTGGTTATGAGATGGATAACTTTACTATTTATGCCTATGGAACCAACTTATTTGATGAAGAAGTTGTTACTGCTAGGCAAATTGCCGGGGTAGATCAAGGCTCAGGAGCAATAACTCTGTCTACGGGCGGTACAACTTCAACAGTGCTACCACCCCGTACTTTTGGTATAGGCTTGGATTATGAGTTTTAAATTAATCGCTCACTCCCTTGCTAACTCCCATTAAATATTGATGTAAAAAGTGCTTTAGCATTAAGCACTTTTTTTCATTCTCTTCGCTGATATCTATTGCTGGCTTATTTCATTAATCGGTAAATAAGCAGAATTTCAAAAAAACTTCATAAACCTTGCGCTTTTAAATGACTTAATACTGGTAATCTCGCTATAATATGCCGTTTTTTAGTCTAACGTCTTTAGTAATAGGTAGCCGCATGTCAGTTCAACAAGAACAAGTCGATCTTCGTCGCACGTTCGCCATAATATCGCATCCCGATGCGGGTAAAACCACCATTACCGAAAAGGTATTATTGTTCGGCCAAGCCTTACAAAAAGCTGGGACGGTAAAAGGTAAAAAATCTGGCCAACATGCAAAGTCTGACTGGATGGAAATGGAGAAAGAGCGTGGTATTTCAATCACCACCTCCGTAATGCAATTTCCTTACAATAACTGTTTAGTTAACTTGCTTGATACTCCCGGCCATGAAGATTTCTCAGAAGATACTTACCGTACTTTAACCGCGGTAGATTCATGCTTGATGGTTATCGATGTTGCTAAAGGTGTTGAAGCCCGTACCGTTAAGTTAATGGAAGTTACTCGTTTACGCGATACCCCTATCATTACTTTTATGAACAAAATGGATCGTGATGTACGCGACCCCATGGAAGTTATGGATGAAGTTGAAGAGGTATTAAAAATAAAGTGTGCGCCTATTACTTGGCCAATTGGCATGGGTAAAGAATTCAAAGGCATTTATAATATTCTTGATGATGAAATCCTTTTATATCAAACAGGTCAAGGTCATACTATTCAAGAAAAGCGTGTTATTAAGGGTCTTGATAACCCAGAGCTTGATAATGTTATTGGCAATTATGCTGAAGATTTACGTGAAGAGCTTGAACTCGTTGTTGGTGCTTCCCATGAATTTGATTTAGATGAATTTTTAAATGGCGAACTAACACCAGTATTTTTTGGTACGGCCTTAGGTAACTTTGGTGTTGATCACATGCTTGATGGTTTGACTAAATGGGCACCAAAACCATTACCGCGTAAAACAGATTTACGTGAAGTAGTGGCGACAGAAGAGAAATTCTCTGGCTTTGTTTTTAAAATTCAAGCCAATATGGATCCCAAGCATCGCGACCGTATCGCCTTTATGCGTATTTGCTCAGGCAAGTATGAAAAAGGCATGAAAATGAAACAGGTACGCCTTGGCAAAGATGTTAAAATAGCCGATGCGGTAACTTTTATGGCGGGTGATAGAGCTAACGTTGAAGAAGCTTACGCGGGCGATATTATTGGTTTGCATAACCATGGCAGTATACAAATTGGTGATACCTTTACCGCCGGTGAAATGATGAAATTTAGCGGCATTCCAAACTTTGCCCCTGAAATGTTCCGCCGCATTCGTTTGCGCGATCCACTCAAAGCTAAACAATTACAAAAAGGCTTGATCCAGCTTTCAGAAGAAGGCGCGGTACAAGTGTTTCGTCCATTCATTAACAACGATATGATTGTTGGCGCGGTTGGTGTACTACAGTTTGAAGTGGTCGTGCAACGATTAAAAACAGAATATAAAGTTGACGCTATTTATGAACCCATCAGCGTAGCAACCGCCCGTTGGTGCAGCTGTGATGATGAACGCACATTAGAGCAGTTTAAAAAGAAAGCGGGTGATAACCTAGCGTTAGATGGAGGTAATAATTTAACTTATATTGCCCCGACTATGGTGAATTTGTCATTAGCACAGGAAAGACACCCCGACATCCTATTTCATGCGACAAGAGAGCATTAATTGATAACTCAATAAGTTAAAAAGATTGTAACTGTTCACCACCGAGTCGCAATGCTTCACAGAGGGCTCTTCGAGCCTACACAGAGGCTTTATTCTTCTCGGTGTAGTGCGCAGCACCTCTTTACTCTCTGTGGTAATATTTTTCAAGCTGAATAAATACAAAAGATTTAAACATTATGAATATTAAACAAATATTAAGTAGAAAAATCAGTACTGCCATGGTGGCGGCGGGTTTACCAAGCGATACTAATCCAGCGATTAGTTTATCAAATCGTCCCCAGTTTGGTGATTATCAAGCCAATGGCGTGATGGGGGCGGCGAAAAAATTAAAGACAAACCCGCGCGAATTAGCCACTAAAGTTGTTGAGCACCTTACAATGAGTAAAGCTCTTGACGGTATTGCTGACAACATTGAGTTAGCTGGCCCAGGTTTTATTAATATTCACTTAAGTCAATCATGGCTTGCCACACAGCTTAATACGGTCGCAAGTGATGATCATATTGGAGTTGCCCAACGCGGTACTGCTCAGACAGTATCTCTAAAAGATCCCATAGAAGACTACCTAAAAGGGTCCTCACAAGATAAGCCACAAACAGTGGTCGTTGATTACAGCGCGCCAAATCTTGCCAAAGAAATGCATGTCGGCCATTTACGTTCAACCATTATTGGTGATGCTGTTGTTAAGGCGTTAGAGTTTCGTGGTGACAAGGTTATTCGCCAAAATCACATGGGGGATTGGGGCACACAGTTTGGTATGCTAATCGCCCATTTAAGCGATAAACTTGCCAGTGACGAAGTGGCTGAAACCGCCCTTGCCGATTTAGAAAACTTTTATCGTGAAGCGAAAGTGCGTTTTGATAATGAAGAAGGCTTTGCCGACCGTGCTCGCGCTGATGTCGTTAAATTGCAAAGCGGTGATGCTGACTGTGCCAAGTTATGGCAACAATTTATTGATATTTCTATTGCCCACAGTGAAGAAATTTATAGCAAATTGAATGTATCCCTTAAACGCGCTGATATTATGGGTGAAAGTGCTTACAACCCAGATCTTTCAAAAGTTATTGATGAGCTGATGGCCAGTAAAATTGCCGTTGAAGATCAGGACGCCAAAGTAGTTTTCATTGATGAAATGGCTAATAAAGACGGTGAGCCATCGGTATTTATCGTACAAAAATCTGGTGGTGGTTTTTTATATGCCACCACCGATTTATCTGCCTGTCGTTATCGCAGTGGTAAGTTAGCAGCCGATCGTATTATTATTTTCACCGATGCACGCCAAGCGCTGCACTTTAAACAAGTTGAGATTGTCGCGCGCAAAGCAGGCTTTTTACCTGAACAAGTCACTTACGATCACTGTCCGTTTGGCATGATGATGGGCAATGACGGCAAACCCTTTAAAACCCGTACTGGCGGCACTATCAAACTGGCTGAATTACTTGATGAAGCCGTGGTGCGTGCTAGTGAATTAATTAAAGAGAAAAACCCTGAGATCAGTAGCGAAGATTTAGCTGAAATCTCGAAAAAGGTCGGTATTGGCGCAGTGAAATTTGCCGACTTATCTAAAAATCGCACCAGTGATTACATCTTTAACTGGAAAACCATGCTCAGTTTTGAAGGCGCGACAGCACCTTACTTACAGTACGCTTATTCACGTATTCAAAGCATCTTCCGCAAAGCAGCAGTCGAGCAAATATCCGCTCAAATTGATATTATTGCACCACAAGAAAAAGCACTGGCCTTGAAGTTATTACAACTTGAAGATGTTATTGATGCCGTTATTAGTGAATGTACCCCTAACTTGCTGTGTAATTATTTATACGAGTTAGCCAGCCTTTATATGAGTTTTTATGAGGCGTGTCCTATCCTTAAAGAAGGTATTAGCGATGAAGTAAAAGCTTCGCGTTTAGCCTTGTGTGATTTAATTGCCAAAACCTTGGAACAAGGTTTAGATATTCTTGGCATTGAAGTAATGGACAAAATGTAATTAAACGATAAACGTTAAGCTTTTGTAACTATTCACCACCGAGCCGCTGTGCTCCACAGAGGGCTCTTAGAGACTACATAGAGGCTTTATTGTTTTCTATGTAGTCTCTGTGGTAAATATTTTTAAGCTGAATAAATACAAACTTTTACCTTTAAGAGAAGATAGGAGGCAATATGCAATTTACCGATAGCCATTGCCACCTTGATTTCACTGAGTTTGCTGACAACCTCCTGCCATTACTGACTCAGTGTTTAGACAATAATATTAATCGTATTATTGTTCCTGCGGTTAACCCCGAGCATTGGCAACGAGTTTTATCGCTTGCTCAACAAAGTAACAATACTCAGCTACGCAATGTTTCTAAAAACAGCTCTGACATAAATAGTTCTGCTATACACAGTGCTGCTACAAACAGTACTGATATAAGCAAAGCCCAAGTAGAGATTGTTTGCTGCTTAGGTATTCATCCCTGGTTTCTTATCCTTAAAGATAACTTATCGCCCAAAAACCTTGACTTAGCCTTTTATCAACGGCAATTAACCGACATTGTCAGCCACAACCGAGAAAATATTGTTGCCATTGGAGAGTGCGGTATTGATGTTTTTAAAGCGAAAAAAAATACTCCAAACGAACAAGCATTGGCTGATAATATTCGATTACAACAAGATTTTTTTGATATGCAACTGGCAATGGCCCAAGCACATAACTTACCCATAGTGGTGCATCACTGCCAGTCACATCATTATATTTTACCGCAACTTAAGCAGCACAAGTTAGCTAAAGCAGGTGTCATTCATGCTTTTTCGGGTAGTTATCAACAAGCTAAGAGTTATGTAGATTTAGGCTTTAAGCTCGGTATTGGTGGTACTATCACCTACCCTAGAGCTAAAAAGACCATTAATGCGATTAAGCGCTTACCGTTAAGTAGTCTGTTACTAGAAACTGACGCGCCAGCAATGCCGCTTTTAGGACAACAAGGGAATATTAATTCACCGTTAAATGTAGTAAAGGTTTTTCAGGCATTGACAGAAATAAGAGCAGAGTCTGCCGAAGAAATTGCCAGACAAATTGAATTAAATGTTGAGCAACTTTTTCTTTGCTAATTACTGCTAATAGCCGTTCATAGGTTGGATCTTAAGGAATAAAACAATTGAATTCATGCTCTGAATTTGATCTGATAGTAATCGCCAAACCACTATCTATCCCAAAAGCAGAGCATGAATAAACATAATAC
>MAAE01000050.1 GCA_002162675.1 Colwellia sp. 39_35_sub15_T18
GCTTTCATTATTGAAGGTACGTCACTTGGTAAACCAAGCTCCGTGTCCGCGCCTTGTTAACGCTTCGGTTATCAAGCAAATTCAGTCTAAATGCGTTCTTAATTGAAAGCATTGAAAAGGTCGTTTCCTATGTAAGTTAGGGGACGGCTTTTTTTGTTTTACTGTTTTGAAACTAAAAATAGAACTACGGAGCTTTCATGGCTTGGCAAAGTACACTTTCTTGGCAAAATGCTCAGCAAAGAGCAAAGATACTACAACAAATAAGACAGTTTTTTAGCGATCGCGATGTTATTGAAGTTGAAACCCCTGCATTATCCCAAGGTACAGTAACCGATGTGCACCTAGATGCACTTAGTTGTCGTTATAATTTTTTAGCCGATAGCTCAAATAAAGTATCTGTAGATCTTTATTTGCAAACGTCGCCTGAATTTCACATGAAACGTTTACTTGCCTCGGGATACGGCTGTATTTTCCAAATAGCTAAAGCCTTTCGGCATGAAGAAGCGGGTCGTTATCATAATCCAGAATTTACCCTGCTTGAATGGTACCGCTTAGGCTTTGATCACTTTCAATTGATGGATGAAGTAGCAGAGTTACTTAAAACAATTTTAGGCTGCGTTGAACCATCACAAGTAACATACCAACAGTTATTTATTAAGCATGTCGGTGTCGACCCTTTTGTGGCAACTCGTCCGCAATTATTAGCGTTGCTCACCAAACAGAATAAGTTAAGTGCCTGGTTAGTCGAAGAGCACAATAGTAATATTCTATTACAGTTTATTTTTAGTGAAATTATCGAACCTAAAATAGGCAATAAGGCACCTTGTTTTGTTTACAACTTTCCCAAGTCGCAAGCATCATTAGCTAAAATTTGTGCTGATGATGATAGAGTTGCGCAACGATTTGAATGCTATTATCGCGGCGTTGAATTAGTGAATGGCTTTAATGAGTTAACGAATGCTGAAAATCAAACTCAGCGTTTTCAACAAGATAATTTGCAACGAAGCGAATTAAGCTTACTAGAAAAACCGATAGATAAAAACTTTATATCAGCGTTAGTCCATGGTTTACCGCAATGCTCAGGTGTTGCCTTAGGCGTAGATCGTTTGATTATGTTGGCACTTGAAGTCGATAATATTGAGCAAGTCATTAGTTTTCCAATTGACCGCAGTTAAAATTTATTAAGATTTGCTAATGTTATACTATATCAATTGTGATAATATTACAAAATAGTAATCACCCTTAAGTTTCTGCTATTTTTCGTCGCAAGTAAAATTAACCCCACCTTGGAATATTATGTTAGATAGAATAGGCATCACAGCAACCTCATTATGTGCATTACATTGTATTTTGCTACCTATTTTATTGCCAGTATTACCGTTAATGGGTCTTAGCTTTTTGGCTGATCATACTTGGGAGCACATTTTTTTACTGATGACAGCAGTTCTAGGATCAATTGCTTTATTTTCGGGCTTTAAACGCTACCACAAACGCTTATACCCGTTTTATTTGCTCTATTTAGGTGTTGCACTGTACTGGATAAAACATGACTTTTCAGAAGACGTAGAGGTTTATTTTATTATCGGTGGTGCAAGCCTCATCATTGCTGCTCACTTTATTAACATTAAGTTATGTAATAGTTGTAAGCAGTGTGATGAAGAGACCTGTACCTCATAATTTTTGTTGAGAGAAAATCATCAGCAGCATGTAGAGCAAATGGTTATCATTACTCAGCTGTTTAGTTTATCTCCAATTCTTTTAGTTTCCTTGTTAAGGTATTTCTCCCCCAACCCAGCTTTTTAGCCGCATCCTGTTTATGCCCTTGAGTAAACAGTAATGCGCGCTCTAGCATTATTTTCTCAAATTCGGGCATAGCGGTATCTAAAATAGCACTGCTTCCTAAAGCTAATTGTTGATCCATCCAGTCACTTAATGCGGCTTGCCAAGAAGATGCTTGTGGCGATATTTGAGCTGTTTTTTCTGTTAATTCGCTAGGTAAATCTTCTAACAAAATTTCTTGTCCGCTTGCCATTACGGTTAAAAAACGACAGATATTTTCAAGTTGACGAACATTGCCTGGCCATTGGCATTGTTGCAAAAAGATAGCGGCTTTTTTACTTAATGATTTTGACTCTACGCTAAGTTCATTAGCTGCTTGTTTGAGAAAATGTTCACTCAGCTGAATAATATCTTCTTTTCGTTCTCGTAAACTAGGTAGGTGGACCCGAATAACGTTGAGGCGGTGAAATAAATCTTCTCTAAACTCACCGTTTTTCACTCTATCTTCAAGATTCTGGTGAGTGGCAGCAATAATACGCACATCAACCTGTACGGGAGAATGACCACCGACGCGATAAAATTGGCCATCGGAAAGTACTCGTAAGAGTCGGGTTTGAATTTCTAATGGCATGTCGCCAATTTCATCAAGAAATAATGTACCACTGTGAGCCTGCTCAAAGCGACCCTGACGAACGGAGTTAGCCCCCGTGAAAGCACCTTTTTCATGACCGAATAATTCCGATTCAATTAAATCTTTAGGTATAGCAGCCATGTTCAGTGGAATAAAAGGCGCTTTCGAGCGAGGGCTATGAGAATGTAAAGCATGGGCAACGAGCTCTTTACCGGTACCAGATTCACCATTAATAAGCACACTAATACTGGAACGTGATAAACGGCCAATAGCACGAAATACTTCTTGCATGGCAGGTGCTTCGCCAATGAGTCCTGAGGCAAGTGGTGCACTTTCTTTTTGCTGGTTTTTAGCACTCTGTTCGCGAGCGTGGGTGATTGCTCGTTTAGTTAAGTTAACCGCTTCATCCATGTCAAATGGCTTGGGTAGATACTCAAATGCACCACCTTGATAGGCATTAACAGCACTGTCTAAGTCTGAATGTGCTGTCATGATGATCACAGGAATATTAGGGTGTGCTTTGCTAATTGAATTAAGTAATGTCATACCGTCAATGTCTGGCATTCTAATATCTGAAATAATAACTTCAGGCTGATCATGATCTAAAGCGATTAATACATTTTGAGCCCCTTCAAATGAAGCACTGGTAATATTCGCGCTGGCAAATGCTTTTTCTAAAACCCAGCGTATTGAGCTATCGTCATCTACTATCCAAACTTGTTCGGTGGTCATTAGTTATTCTCTTGGGTGAAAGCGAGTTAAAGTGATTTAAAATCCGTGTATGAATATGGTTACCACAAACGTTACTGCTTCAGAGGCAGTAAAATTATAAATTCAGTGTGACCTGGTTGGCTATGGCAAGACAATTTACCATGGTGCTGGTTAACCAAGGTCTGTGCTATTGAAAGGCCAAGCCCAGTACCGTTTGAACGACCCGATACCATAGGATAAAAAAGCGTGTCTTGTATCTTAGTGGGAATACCGGGACCGTCATCGATAATGCTAATTTGCACGGCGAGTTTTATTCGTTGGCCATTAATATTTTTATTGCTGGCGATACGGGTTTTTAGCGTGATGGTGTTATTTTCACCAATGGCTTGAACGGCATTATTGACAATGTTTAATACCGCTTGCTGCACTTTTTCTTGGTCGCACTCTATACTTGGGATCGACGGATCATAGTCTCGGCGTAGTTGAACATTTTGTTCATTGGAATAACTAACCACTTGATACACTTTTTCAAGTACAGAATGAATGTTGTGCTTTTGAATTTGCGGTAATTGGTTAGGGCCAAGTAAGCGATCAACTAAGTTTGTTAGTCTATCTGCTTGCTCAATAATCATCGCGGTATATTCTTGCTGCTCTTCATTTAACTCTTTACTGAGTAATTGTGCGGCACCGCGTAAACCGCCTAATGGATTTTTTATCTCATGAGCTAAACCTTTAATTAAATCGCGTGCAGCAATCCATTGCTGTTGTTGAAAAACTTCTAAACTAATTTGTTTTTGTTGATCAATTTGCTTGAACTCTAGTAGCACATGAGGAATTCGTTCAAATTCGATGATAGAAGCCGTAATTTCTGCCGTAAAACGGTGCTCTTGATTAAATTGAATAACAATATCGCTGTCAGTAAACTCTTGCCCTGTGGTTAGTAGCTGTTGTAAGCGTGTTTCATTTATTGAGGTTTTGGCAAATATCAAATCAAAATGGTTGCCATAGAGCTTATACATGCTTTTTATCAGCAAGGCTTCTGCTGCTGGGTTGAGGTAGCAAATATTTAAATGGTTATCGAGGATAAGTACCGCGGTCACGAGCTGGTTAGCTAATGTTTGTTGATAGCCATATTTGCGTTCTTGAATTTCTTGTCTGCTGGGCAACATAAAACTTTATACCTAGTTAACGAATGCCCTAATATGGTGCATTTGCTGTTAGTATATGTGAAAAAAGGTTTATCTGCAGCCAAAATACTATGCTTCGGTGCTATTTTGTTAATTTACCGAAGCTCGGTGCATATAAAACGTAATAGCTTTAGATAATGCAATAACCTTGCCCTTTTCATTAAGCAATTGCATTTTTATTTGATGTTCGCCACGGTCAATGTTTTTTAGTGAAAACATAGTATGGGTTTGCGGTCTTAAATAAGGTTTACCGTCTAAGATAAGTTGAATTTTCAAGCCTCTTTTGAAAATAGGCTTGATACTGCCACTGATGTAAATGGAGCCAGTATTATCACGGATAGTTGTATTATTTTTGGGGTGGTTAATAACAACTTGGTAATCGTCTGTTATTTTTTTTGTTTGAATATCTAAAACTTGAGTGTCAATTGTTGTAGATGACTGAATGACATTGCCAGGCTTAGTAATGACTTCTTCGGCACCTGGTCTAGGGGTATCTGAATAAACTAATTCACCTTTTTCATTGCGCCACACATATATTTTAGCCGTACTACCGTTCACGGGAGTTGCAATAGATAGCGCTAGCAGTGTTAGTAATAAAAATTTTATCATAGTCAACTAAGTATATCTGTCCTTTAGATATATTCAAACATACCAAATGTGTGAACATAGGTAGTTCTAACTTATACAAAAAATTATAGATTTACTACTGAAAAATATATTTCTTTAAATTTAAACATAAAAAAAGCTCACCGAGGTGAGCTTCTTAATTCAATATAGTTTTTAGTTATATTAAACGCTGTAGTACATATCAAATTCTACAGGGTGAGTTGTAGAGTTTAGTAATTCAATTTCTTCACGCTTAAGGCCAATGTAGGCATTAATCATATCGATATCCATTACGCCGCCAGCAGTTAAGAAATCATTATCTGCTTCTAAGCTATCTAATGCCTCTCCTAATGAAGAACAAACTTGAGGAATTTCAGCCGCTTCTTCTGCAGGTAGGTCGTATAAATCTTTATCCATAGCATCGCCAGGATGGATTTTGTTTTTGATACCGTCAAGGCCAGCCATTAACATAGCAGTGAAGCCTAAGTAAGGGTTCATCGTTGGATCTGGGAAGCGTACTTCAATGCGCATTGCTTTAGGGCTAGGTACAATTGGAATACGAATAGACGCTGAACGGTTACGAGCTGAATATGCAAGCATTACTGGCGCTTCGAAACCCGGAACAAGGCGTTTGTATGAGTTAGTAGAAGCGTTAGTAAACGCGTTCAATGCTTTAGCATGCTTGATGATACCACCAATGTAGTAAATAGCATCTTGAGACAATCCGCCGTACTTATCACCAGAGAATAAGTTAACGCCATCTTTAGCTAGAGATTGATGAACGTGCATACCAGTACCGTTATCACCAACTAATGGCTTAGGCATAAATGTGGCTGTTTTACCGTAAGCGTGAGCTACGTTATGAACAACATACTTGTATATTTGTACTTCATCAGCTTTTTTAACCATGGTATTAAAGCGACAAGCGATTTCGTTTTGACCAGCAGTTGCTACTTCATGGTGATGCGCTTCAACAACTAAGCCCATATCTTCCATTACTAAACACATAGCAGAACGTAAGTCTTGTGATGAATCAACAGGTGATGTTGGGAAGTAACCACCTTTAACGCCTGGACGATGACCCATGTTGCCTTCTTCGTATTCAGTACCTGAATTCCAAGCCGCTTCTTTATCATCAATTTTGTAGAATGAACCACTCATATCAGTATGGAAACGAACGTCATCAAAAACGAAAAACTCTGGCTCAGGACCAATTAATACTGTGTCAGCAATGCCTGTGCTGCGCATATATTCTTCAGCACGGTTAGCAACTGAACGAGGATCACGGCTGTAACCTAACATAGTATCAGGTTCAACAATATCACAACGAATGTTCAACGTTACAGCTTCAGTGAATGGGTCTAAAACCGCTGTTGATGCATCAGGCATCATTACCATGTCAGATGCATCAATGCCTTTCCAACCTTGAATTGAAGAGCCATCAAACATTTTACCATCTTCGAAGAAGTCTTCGTTAACTTGGTGATGAGGGATTGAAACGTGTTGCTCTTTACCTTTTGAATCAGTAAAACGAAGGTCAACAAATTTGACATCGTGCTCTTTAATTAAATCGAATACTGCTTGTGACATTTTGTCTCTCCAGTGGGTTAGTTTTAAATCTATTTTTTGGTATACACCAATGTTGTGGCTAATATAAGCTAAAATTATGCCAATAATAAAAGGTTTGATAAACAATGGGTTAACTTCCTTGTGAAAAAACTGATGCACTTATGGAGTGCGGCATAAGATCTTTCTGGTGCAATGGTTATCAAATCGCAATAACTATAAACTATTTTGATATTTTTACCTGTAATTAATTGGTTTATCTACTGGCTTTTTGTTGTTGATTCAATGGTATTGTTATTTATCTTAATGTGAGATGATAAGTGATATCTTTTTGAACAAATGCCCTGTATAATGCGCGCCCAATTATAGTCCTATTTATTTGCCGTGCTTTGGTAGTGCGAGTTAATAATATAACAGCGAGTAACGCCTGTGTTAGATAAATTACGCAACGTCGCAATTATTGCCCACGTTGATCACGGAAAAACCACTTTAGTTGATAAATTATTAGAGCAATCAGGAACACTTGATGCTCGTAGCGGTCTTGAAGAGCGCGTAATGGACTCGAACGATATCGAGAAAGAACGTGGTATCACAATTTTAGCCAAAAATACGGCGATTAACTACAATGATTACCGTGTAAATATTGTCGATACTCCAGGCCATGCGGATTTCGGTGGTGAAGTAGAACGTGTAATGTCAATGGTTGACTCGGTACTACTAATCGTTGATGCACAAGAAGGCCCAATGCCACAAACGCGTTTTGTAACGCAGAAAGCTTTTGCTCAAGGCCTTAAGCCTATTTTAGTTATCAATAAAGTTGATAAGCCTGGTTCTCGTCCTGATTGGGTTATGGATCAAGTTTTTGAATTATTTGATAACCTTGGTGCTACCGATGAACAACTTGATTTTAAAGTGGTTTATGCTTCAGCCATCAACGGCTGGGCTTCGCTTGAAGAAGGCGAAACTGGCACTGATATGACGCCTTTATTTGAAACCATTATTAAAGAAGTTCCACAGCCTACAGCCGATCCTGAAGGCGCATTTCAAATGCAAATATCTCAACTTGATTACAGCTCGTACTTGGGCGTTATCGGTGTTGGTCGTATTATGCGTGGTAGTGTTAAACCAAACCAGCAAGTAACCATTCAACTTGCTAGCGGTGGTGTTCATAACGCTAAAGTAGGTAAAGTATTTGGTTACTTAGGCCTAGAGCGTCATGATATTGCTGAAGGCTTTGCTGGTGATATCATCGCCATTACCGGTTTAGGCGAGTTAAAAATATCTGATACTATCTGTTGCCCAACAGAAGTTGAAGGTTTGCCGGCATTGTCAATTGATGAGCCAACGATCAACATGACTTTCCAAGTGAACACTTCACCATTTTGTGGTCAAGAAGGTAAGTATGTTACTTCACGTAACATTAAAGACAGACTAGATAAAGAATTAGTACATAACGTTGCATTACGTGTTGAACAACTTGATGATCCTGATAAATTTAAAGTATCTGGCCGTGGTGAGCTTCACTTAGGTATCTTAATTGAGAACATGCGTCGTGAAGGTTATGAATTAGCTGTTTCACGTCCTGAAGTTATTATTCGTGAAGTTGATGGTCAGTTAGAAGAACCTTATGAAACAGTAACCATTGATGTTGAAGAGCAGCATCAAGGTTCTATTATGGAAAAAATGGGTATTCGTAAAGCGGAACTTACTGATATGGCACCCGATGGTACGGGTCGTATCCGTATGGACTTTATCATGCCAAGTCGTGGTTTGATTGGTTTCCAAACTGAATTTATGACCTTAACGTCAGGCTCTGGTTTGATTTACCATACATTCTTTGAATACGGACCTCACAAGGGTGGCGAAATTGGCCAACGTAAAAATGGTGTGATGATTGGTAATGCAACCGGTAAAGCATTAACTAACGCTATCTTTAACTTACAATCTCGTGGTCGTATGTTAATTGGTCATGGTGTTGATATTTATGAAGGCCAAATTATTGGTATTCATAGTCGTGATAATGACTTAACAGTAAATGCCCTTAAAGGTAAGCAGTTAACTAACGTTCGTTCATCAGGTACTGATGAAGCACAAACGTTAACGCCGCCTATCATTATGTCATTAGAACAAGCATTAGAGTTTATTGATAATGATGAGTTGGTAGAGGTAACCCCTGAGAATATTCGTATTCGTAAGAAGTTTTTAAAAGAAAATGATCGTAAACGCGAAGGTCGCGCTGCGAAATAATTTTTGCTCTGCCAAGTTTAATGTTAAAAACCGCCTTTATTCTTTCAGGCGGTTTTTTATTGCCAAAAACTTATTACTAAAAAATAGTATTGATAAGTTTATGTTTTATTTTAACTAAATATAAATGCTTATATCTTGTTACTTTTTCTTGCTTTAAATAGTGAGCAAAGATGATATTTGCTGCTACGCTTAAATTACCAGTCAGGCATTACCGCTGACATATTTCATTAGCTTTTTAGCAAAAGGAGTTGCAAGATGTCTCCCGTTCAACAAAAAAAAATGCAAGAACTTAGCCTTATTTTCAGTCAAGGCAAAGCCAATCCCAAACAAATTCAACAGCTATCCGAACTGTTAGCACAGATTAACCGGGTATATGAACAACATGAAAATTTTATTTCACAGCCGAGGTAATTTAGTCGATATTAGTCATGATTTTTGTAGGTTGCCGCATCTAAAATTGACCATAAATGAAAGATACCCGCAATAATGGCGGGTATCACTAACCACCAAAGAGCGTAGCCACCGACACAAACTATGGCAAAGATGATTGCGGCACCAAGTCGGCCCTGAATTAACTGTCCTAAGCCAGGAAAAAAAATATTGCATATTGCCGCGATAATATTTCCTGTAGAGCCTTGTCCAGACATTTTATCTCCAAAATTTAATGAGCTAGTAAATATTTAGCGGTTATCATAGTATAATATTAACCACTAAAAAATCATCTAATTGTTAGCAAATATGAGTCATCTGCAAACTTTATACAATAACGTCAAACACTCCTTACCATGGCGACATTCTCTGTCTTTTTTTCACTTTTTAAAAAAACGTGTTAAGCAAGAGCAACTACAAGTGATTGCTGGCTACCTTTCTTATGTAAGCTTGATGTCACTTGTGCCACTGATGGTGGTAGCGCTGTCTGTAGCAACTGCATTTCCTATTTTTGCGGATATTCATCAAAGCGTGGAGCAATTTGTTTATGATAACTTTGTGCCTACCGCTAGCGATGTAGTGCAGCAATATTTGTCGGCTTTTGTTGATAATGCCTCTAAAATGTCAGCGGTGGCTATTTCATTTTTATTTGTTGCTGCGCTATTACTTATTTCTGCGATTGATAAAACCTTTAATAATATTTGGCAGGTGACTAAAAAGCGCCGTATTATTACGTCGTTTTCTATGTACTGGATGATATTAACTTTAGGGCCCATTTTAGTCGGTGGCAGCATAGCCATTACCTCTTATATTGTCTCGTTAGTTACCCTGGGCATTGAAGACAGCTTTGGTTTAAGTAATATATTCTTTAGGCTGTTGCCTTTATTGTCTTCGTTTGCTGCTTTCGTGCTTTTATACATGTTAGTGCCAAATAAAAATGTAGCTTTTAAGCATGCATTGGTCGGCGCCTTATTTGCCGCTATTCTGTTTGAATTAGCCAAGAAAGTTTTTGCTGGCTATCTAACTGCGTTTCCTTCTTATCAAGCTATTTACGGCGCGTTAGCGATAGTACCTATTTTATTCTTGTGGGTGTATTTATCGTGGTTAATTGTCTTGGGTGGTGCTGTCATTACCGTATCTTTACAAGAATATGAGTTAGAAGGTGAGGTAAAATGATCGCGTTAATTCAGCGAGTAAGCTCGGCCAGCGTTGCTGTTAACAACGAAGTGATAGGTGAAATAGCGCAAGGCTTATTAGTGTTTTTAGCGATACAGCCAGCAGATACACAAGCAAAAGCCAAACGCTTAGCTGAACGCGTTGCGGGTTACCGAGTTTTTAATGATGAAAACGGTAAAATGAACCTTAATGTTAAACAAGTTGACGGTGATATTTTAGTGGTGTCGCAATTTACGTTAGCTGCCGATACCTCAAGCGGTATGCGTCCTAGTTTCACTTCGGCAGCCAAACCGAAATTTAGCAATGAACTTTATCAATATTTTTGCCAGCAATTGCGTGATCAAGGGTTTAATGTGCCCACCGGTGAGTTTGCAGCCGATATGAAAGTGCAGTTGTTAAATGATGGTCCCGTCACTTTTACCCTATCAATTTAAAGCTATTTAAAAGTAATGCTATCTAAATATAAAGCTATTTAAAGCCGGTATCCACTGTCACTTCATTGCCATATCGCCAGAAATTACGCCATGGTAAAAATAGACGTCGAGGCAAATAGCTATTTTTATTCCGTTTTAATAATCTGGTTGTTTGCCAATGCTTAGGAATAAGCTGAACAACAATATTCAAATAGTTAGGAATATGAAAATAATAAATGTGATGGTCACTTTGTAATTGTTGTAGCACGGTTAAGCATAAATTAACTTCATCGTCGCTGGCATCAGGTAAATTTATTGATAAACAACTGTTGCTATCAATACTATCAATTAAGGCTGACAGCTGTTTATTGGTCTCTGCCACGCTTTGCTGTTGAGTTTGGTAAATATCACAAATTAGCCAGTCTGGCTTGTGGTCACTTTGCTGAGCAAGCCATTGTTGACTGTCATTGTTTTGTATATTAACTATCGCGTTGTCAGGATTAAAATAACGTTGAAAGCAATTAATAACCGTGTTGCTGTACTCGATACTTTGCATGGTTATATCAGCCGAAAGGTGAGTTAAAAAACGATCAATATTACCGCCCCCTAAACCCAGTTCAACAATGTTTGTTGGGCGAAAAAATAATAGCGGCAAAAGTAGCGCCGTTTGGTGAGGTAAAGTGAGCTGATAAGGTTTACGTTTATGCATAACACTTTGAATAACTTGCTCACCGTCGTCATTGGCAAATGCCAACCAACGATAATGTTCATTTTCGCTGACAGATATAGCCTCATCATCTTGGCTTAGATACAATAATTTTCCTTGTGCAACGTGCTTTGATAATTGCATAATTTCCTAATGTTTGAATAAGCGTTTAAGTTATACCTGTTAGTGGGTTTGGTATTACTGCTTGAAAATGGCTAATACTGATAAGGATAGACAATGAATACCCTGCGATCACCCAAAAATGCTGAAGAATTTGCCCAATATTATCAGTTGCGCTGGCAAATATTAAGAAAACCTTGGCAGCAAGCGTTAGGTAGTGAGCAAGATGAACGAGAGCAGCAAAGTATTCATCGGATGATTATTGATGACAAGGGAAAAGTGTTGGCGGTTGGTCGTTTAGAGCAACGTGCTGAACAGCAAGGACAAATTCGCTATATGGCGGTATGTGAAACTGCGCAAGGGCAGGGCTTAGGGCAACAAATTATTGCCGAATTAGAATTGCAAGCCAGTAAATTAGGCATGACAGAGATAGTACTCAATGCTCGTGAAGACGCACTTGGCTTTTACCAAAAACTTGGTTATCAGCAGCAGCTTAACGCTCAACAGCAAAATGTATCACACATACTATTTAATGAGATAACGCATTATAGTATGACGAAAAAGCTAAACTATGCTCTTGAGCATAAACAAATAGCAGCACAGTCACTACAGAATGTCTGGCATCAAACTATTCCTATGAGTAAGGCGATGGGTTTACAAATTAGCTATTATGATAGCAAGCAGTTGCTTACTCACTGTGATGCCGAGTTTAATAGAAACCTGCATAATACTATGTTTGCCGGCAGTATTTATACGTTAGCGACATTAACGGGTTGGGGATGGGTATATCTTGCGCTTGCCGATCATCCAAAAAACTTGCAGGGTGATATTGTACTAGCAGAAGCGAATATTCGTTATCATACACCGATTAAAGGCTTAGTTTATGGGCAAGTGATCGAGTCTGATGTTTCCGGGCAGTTTGACAATTTACTGCTCGGAAAAAGTGCCCGTATTAAATTAATCGCGCATATTTATTGTGGTGACAAGATTGCCGCGACATTCACAGGTAGCTATTTTGTCTTAGCTAAGCACAGGAATGAAACAATAAGCACAGGAATAAAAAGTAATGGTTAAAGACATTAATGAAATTGAAAAAAACGTATCGGTAGGCATTATAGGTTGTGGTTGGTTGGGTACAGCGTTAGCGCTAACATTATTAGAGAAAGGCATCTCAGTGCTCGCTACCAGCAGTAAACAGGATAATGTAGCGCAGTTAAACCAACAAGGCATAGATGCCCAGCAATTAACTTTACCTGCTGATGTTGAACAACTTACGCAACACGATATTTTTAGCCAGCAGTGTTTAGTTATCGCTATTCCGCCACAATTTAAACAAGGGCGCACAGACTACGTCGAAAAAATTACCCAACTTGTCAGCGCAGCTCAGCATCGTGGTATTGTGCAACGCATTATTTTATTATCTAGCACCGCTATTTACACTGGTTTGTCGGGCATTGTTGATGAGAAAAGCTCGTTGAATTTGACGTCTGCAAAAGTACAAGCGCTACATAACGCTGAACAAGCGGTACTGGCATTTAATCATCAAGCTAGTGTGCTGAGGTTAGCAGGGCTAGTTGGTCCTAATCGCCATCCGGGCAAGTTTTTGCTGGCGAAAAAAGTACTAAACAATGCGAAAGATAAAATTAACCTTATTCATCAAGAAGATGCGGCAGGGTTAATTTTAGCCTTATTAGCAGAGCATTCGCCACAAGGTATTTTTAATGGTGTTAGTGATCACCATGCCAGTAAAAAAGTGTATTATCAACATGCTGCTAAAGCACTCTCTTTACCCGCGCCTATTTTTTCTGAGGGTGAAACCTTGGAGGCGGCACGTATTGTTAGCGGTGAAAAAGCCAAACAGACTTTAAGCCATTCATTTATTTACCCCGACCTACTCGCTTGGTTATAATACTCGCTTGCTTATAATACTTGTCGCCACCTTTTATTGGTTTACCCTTTGAACTTATTTTCTAAAAAATTTCTTGCTCGTCATCGACTAAAGTTAATGTTTGTTTTAGTTTGGCTACATATCTCATTGTTAGATTTATTTTATTTAACTTACCGTGGCCCCGTTTTTCTTTGGCATGATAATGCTCAGTTACTGACCATAACGGTTCATTTTTCTATTGCCTTGATGACGGTGATATTTTATTGGCTGATTAGTAAGCTACTCTCTAAATATTTAAGTAAGAATACTTAATCATGCGAGTTGTATTAGCGCCGATGGAAGGCGTTTTAGATCACTTAATGCGTGATTTACTGACGAAAGTTGGCGGTTATGATCTCTGCGTTACTGAATTTGTCCGTGTTGTTGAGCAAGTTATTTCAGACCGGGCTTTTTTTCGTGCTTGTCCAGAATTAAAAAATGCCAATGCTTACGGTTGTACTACAGAGGCAGGCACTCCTGTGCGAGTACAACTACTCGGCCAACACCCAACCTGCATGGCTGATAATGCCGCTAAAGTGATTGAACTTGGCTCCCATGGTATTGATGTTAATTTTGGTTGCCCTTCTAAAATGGTTAATAATAACCGTGGCGGTGCAGTATTACTGAAAGATCCTGAAAACCTTTATCAAATTGTCAGTGCAATAAAAAAATCTGTTCCTAGAGAGGCCATTGTCAGTGCTAAAATCCGCCTTGGTTATGAAGATAAAACACTTGCTATTGAGAACGCTCAAGCTATTGAAGCTGCGGGTGCCAATGAGCTAACCGTGCATGCTAGAACTAAAGTTGAAGGTTATAAACCGCCTGCGCACTGGCATTGGATAGCGAAAATAAAGCAAAATATCAATATTCCCGTTATTGCTAATGGTGATATTTTTACTTTTGATGACGCGCAAAAATGCCGAGAAATAACTAATTGTAATGATCTTATGGTGGGTCGTGGCGCGTTAATGTTACCGAATTTAGCACAGGTTATTAAGCACTCTGACACTCAATCCGTTACCAAAACAATGCTAAACGGGCAAGAAGTGAAAGCTATGCCGTGGCCTAAAGTACAAGCGTTATTACTTGATTATACCGAATGTGAAACCTATGGCGATAAAAGTAAATATTACCCGAATCGCATCAAACAATGGCTTAAATATTTGAAATTACAATACGTTGAAGCTGATACCTTGTTTCAAGAAGTTCGAACCCTTAAAACGGCTGAAGATATTAGAGCTTTACTTTAAGACCTTACGCAAATATAGCTAATAGAAAAGTATTAAGCTATTTACTGCATAGGCATAATGAAAGTTTATTTCATCATATCCAATTAACCATGTTACAAAACGATACATATTGGTAACATCTGGTACGTCTTTTTTTACTGGTTTAGATATTATTTCTACACCCAATATTGACCAATAAAGATTAAAAATGAAAAAAATACGACAACAACTACCTTTAAGTTTACTTACCGGCTTATTAGCGATTTATTCAACTCACTTGTCTGCAGAGGAAGTGACAATCGAAGAGCAAGTGGTCACTGAAGAAAATCGAAATGGGGGTTTCCTAAAGTTAGGGTATGGTTATAAAATTGAAGTAAGCCCTTATGAAAATGAAGTTAACCATTTTTCAATGTTTTTAAATGGTCGTTACCAATGGAGCGGACTTTTTGTCGAAGCTTCCTATGGTGCTAACGAACGTAATGAAGGTTTGAGTATTGGTTATAATTTTTATAATACGGACAATTGGAATTTTGATGTTAGTACTATCAATGCCCATGGTGAAATACACGCTGAGATCAGGGATCAAGAAAAAATATTATCTCAGCACTTTGATAATACCGATATGATAGGTTTGAGAGCCACAGGAAACTTTGACCAGACCACAGTACAATTTATGTTAGCTCCTTATGCAATTGACAGCGATTACGATGATGCTATTTACGCCTCGATGTGGTTAGGGAGAGCATGGCAAATTAAAAACTGGCAATTACATGGTAGCATTGGCTTAGAGTACCGTTCAGAAGCAATGCTTGATTATTATTATGGTATCTCAGCAGATGAAGCCACTACGCATTTTGGCTCTTATGAAGCGGGTTCAGGCATTGATGTCACCGCACAGGTCTCAGCGAGCTATCCTATTTCCACTAATATACTCTTCGAAACTTATTTTAAATATACTGACTTTGCGAGCAGTATTACGAATAGTCCTGTAATGAGCTTTGCTGGTGGCCTTGATGGTAGAGCCAAAGAAAGAACAGAAGTCGGCGTTCTTGTTAGCTATGTTTTTTAGTGGAGAGTAATGATGAACTACTTCATTAAACAAACGTTTATTTACCAATTACTAACCTACTTAATTTTATTAATAATGGCGACTAGCTTAGGTTATTCTCCTCTGATTTTTGCTAAAGAAACTCAAGCGAAATATTCATTAATTATTGAACCTGAGCAATGTGTTGCCATGCGCCAAGGGCAGTTATGTTATGTAGATGTAAAAATAAGCTGGCAAGCTGAACAACTTGATAATCATTGTTTGTTTTCTTCGTTACAACCTACTGCATTACGATGTTGGTCAAACGCGAAGTCAGGGAAATTCCAGCAAGAGATGTCTGCAGATAAAAACATAGTTTTTAGTTTAAAGAAACAAGGGCGTGTGAGTGATTTAATCACCAAAGAGATAGAAATGGCTTGGGTGTATGATAAAAGCACTCGAAAAAATATCAGCTGGCGAATGTTTTAAGGGCTTGTTTACTCTATGGATCAAAATAAATCACATCTATTAATCGTTGAGGATGACAGTGAACTTGCTCAGTGGATGCGAGAGTATTTAATTGCGAAAGATTACCGAGTATCACTATGCGATCGAGGTGATAGCGCGGTAAAATTTATTCAACAACATCATCCTGATATTGTGATTTTAGACGGTATGTTACCAGGGTTGGACGGTATTGATGTCTGTAAAGCTGTTCGCCCTGAGTTTACCAATGCCATCATTATGGTAACCGCCAGAGATGAAGAAATAGATGAAGTACTAGGGTTAGAAATGGGTGCTGATGATTACCTCACTAAACCTGTACGAGCACGAGCTTTATTAACCAGAATTCGAAAACACTTAGATCGCCAAACTAGTTTGAAACAAGCTGATGTTAAAGTAACCTCATCAGCGCCAACACAACGGTTAGTTTTTAATAATTTAGTGATTGATAAGTTGGCGATGGAGGTATTACTCAACGGCATACAGATTAAATTGTCTTCAAATGAATTTGATGTTTTATGGCTACTTGCCGAGCAAGCAGGGCAGCTGGTAACGCGAGAGCAGTTGGTTCATCAACTTAGAGGTTTTGATTATGATGGTTTCGACCGATCTATTGATTTGCGTATCTCTCGGTTGCGAAAAAAGTTAGGCGACGAGCCAGCGCAGCCTTTTAGGATAAAAACTATTTGGGGTAAAGGCTATTTATTCGCTAAAGATGCTTGGAAGTAATTTGCTTGAAATAACGTGTTGGAATGACTATGCGTAATTTAACCGCCTCACTGCTATTGATGGTTATCATCGCCACTATTGGCCTAGGATGGCTGTTTGACCGTATATATGAGCAATATAATAGTACCGAGCAAGTTCAAGATGCCAATGCCGTTGCTATTGTAGAGAAGCTTGGCCTAAGTTTGGCTAATAGCCTGAACAAGATGACGGATGATAATCGCCAGCAGTTTGTTCAGCAATGGCAGGATGAAATATACGCGCTATCGATTATTGACAGCAAATCCTTTACTTTGCCTTTGCCACTCTTTAACAAAGTGAAGCAGGGAACTCCTGTGTTGCTGGCAACAAACCGTCATCTAACCTTTCATTATTATATAACCTCAGGGGAACAATTATTACTGTTGAAATCGCCTTTGTTAACGCTAACGGCTGATAAAAAGTCGCAAAATTATTTTTTCACCTTATTGTTTTATGTTGCCTTAGTCTTATTGATCCTACTGTGGATTTACCCACTCATTAAGCAATTAATGGCCTTAAGAGCTGCGGCAAAATCATTTGGTGAAGGTAAGCTGAAACAAAGGATCACCTTAAGTTCACTGTCTTACATTCGAGACATTGAAGTTGAATTTAATCAAATGGCGCAACGCATAGAGGATTTAATTGGTGATGTTAAATTATTAAGTAGCGCGGTATCTCATGACTTAAGAACGCCGCTAGCACGTATTCGTTTTGGTATTGATACCTTGCAAGAGGAGGATGACCCTAAGCTTCGTCGTCAATTCGAAGAGAAAATCAGCGACAATGTCGATGAAATGACGTCATTAGTAGAAACCTTACTTTCTTATGCGCGCCTTGATCAAACTATGCTGGAAATGAACAAAAGCCATTGTGATTTTTTAGCGTTAGTTGAAAACTGCCTTAGAACAAAAACTACTGACAATATGCACATCACGCTAATAAAACCGAATGATGAGTATCATGTTTATGCGGATGGCGCTTATCTTAGTATTTTAGTTAATAACCTGCTAGAAAATGCACTGAACTATGGTAATAACCAAGTGAATATTCAGTTAAAGTCACAGGGACATACCGTAGTGTTCATTGTTGAGGATGATGGCGAAGGCGTTAACTCGACAATTAAAATGGACATATTAAAACCATTTGTGCGAGGAAAACATCAGCAAAATTTAGTAAAAGGCCATGGTATAGGCTTAGCCATTGTAAAACGAATAATTGATTGGCATAAAGGCAGTATTGATATCGGCGATTCTGAAACTCTGGGTGGTGCAAAATTTACCGTCACTTTACCTGTACTTGCTCAGATCTAAATTGACTTATTACGAATAAATCAACAAAAGCTTGATCTCACTACTGCCGTAGGTATTATAATTTTCATATACTACGTCGTTGTTTTTTAAAAAATTGGCAGTCGTATCTAATCCGTCGAATAGTCCGCCGAAAATCGTTTCCTAAAGTAAATATATAGAGATAAATGCAGTGTATAGTCGTACAGAGCAGCAGGGTTTTACCTTAATTGAGTTGGTTGTGGTCATTGTTATTTTGGGCATTTTGGCCGTTACAGCAGCACCAAAATTCATAGATATTAGTTCAGATGCTAACAAGGCTGTACTAGAGTCTATGGGAGGGGCTATTTTATCTGGCTCTAAATTAGTGTACAGCAAATCCATAATTCAAGGAGTACAAAATCAATCTTTAACAAATATTGATATAGATGGAGACGGGAATAATGATGTTGAGGTTGCGTATGGTTATGCCAGTGGCAATAGAACAACAGGAATAGCGAATGTAGTAGAATTAGAAGACGATTGGGCTTATGGAGATACTTTCGGGGGAGGATCTCTCCACGTAACTCGCTCGTCCTTGGTTGGATTCAGTGGCATTACTAACAATAATATACCTATCACAGGAACTAAGTGTTATTTGACTTACACCCCGCCAACTTCAGTTGGGCTATTGCCAACAGTTACATATACGACAAGCGGTTGTTAATAGAAAATTTTGAATAATCAATAAATTTTATAAAATCAACGTTGCATTCATCAGTGAGTTCACGTCATCAAACGAGCATTTTTTACGACCTAAATTTGTATCGGCTAACGTCCACTTTGAAATGAAAACGAACATTTTCGTTCTTCGCTAAGTGTAGTCGCTACACTTGGGTTTATAGGATTAACTTCTATGATATTCGATACTTACACAGGTATGCTATCTATAAGTGCATACCGACATAATCTATAGCTGATATAATACTACGAAAGGATTAATAATTAATCAAAGGTAACCCATGAAGTTTACTCTAATCATTAAATTATTTTTTATGTTAATGATTTCACTTAAAGTACAAGCAAATCAAAATGTTTTAAAAAGCCAATATAAGCGGCCTGATAGCATCCCATTTCCCTCAAACAATCAATATTCATCCACTAAAGCGATGTTAGGAAAAATGCTTTTTTTTGATCCTAGATTAAGTAAAGATCAAAACCTTAATTGCAGCTCTTGCCATAACCCTTCTTTTGGCTGGGAAGTTCCGCTTGCTAAGGCGGTTGGTGCTCAAGCTCAACCTTTACCAAGACATGCACCTACGGTGTTAAATATGGCTTGGGTTGCTCCTTTCTTTTGGGATGGACGAGCGCCAACACTCGAAGATCAAGCGCTAGGGCCAATAGAAAGCGAAGTAGAGATGAACCTGCCTATTGATGAAGCAATTCAACGCTTAAATAAAATACCAGGCTATCAATATTGGTTTGCAAAAGCGTTTCCTGCTGAGAGCATTAATCAAGAAACTATTTTAAAGGCTATTGCAACCTATGAACGAACTATTGTCTCTACTCAAGCTCCCTTTGATTTATGGGTAAACGGTGATGAAAATGCCATTAGTGATTCAGCAAAAAATGGCTTTGATTTGTTTAATGGTAAAGCAAGATGTTCAACATGCCATACAGCTTGGAATTTTACTGATAATGAGTTCCATGACATTGGCTTATTAGATGATAAGGATTTAGGAAGGTATGCACTAACTAATCAAGCAGTAAATAAACACGCCTTTAAGACCCCAGGTTTAAGAAATATTAGTCAACGTGCCCCCTATATGCATGATGGGAGTTTAGCTTCGTTAGAAAGTGTTATTACCCATTATAATAGTGGCGGGTTACCGCGTACCTCATTAAGCCCTTTGATGTCGCCATTATCACTAAGTACGAAAGAAAAAACTGATCTTATTGAGTTTTTAAATACACTTACGGGCCCTGCAATGGTCGTATCTCTACCCGTTTTACCGCAATAGGACACATTGATGACTATTTATAAACGCATATTGCTTAGCTTTTCCTTGATGATCACGCTATCGATATTATTAGCTGGCATGCTTTCTTATCAGCTTTATAGCTTAAGTCACCAGACTATAACAAGAGCGGATATTACCTTAAATCAAGTTGATAATGCACGTGAAGCTTGGGATAACTTTCGTAACACTAAAAGCTACATAGACAGAGTAAAGTTAAAAATACAGCATTATGAGAATATGGAGGTTATTAACGAAGTTAATAATAGGCATAACTTATTGAAGCAAAACTTATCGTCCTTAGAAAAGCTTTCTTCCTCTTTAGATACTCTAAATTTAATTCATAAAGCAATGCAAATATCCGATATGTGGCGAGATGGACAATTGAAAATCATTTCAGGACGACAACTGATAAGTATTCCTGCTGATAGTAACTTGAAGCAGGTTGAGCAAGAGCTAGCACTGCTATTAGCAGGTATTATAAAACAAACAATCGCGACAGGTAAAACTAAACAAATAGCGTCTAAAGCAGAGGTGGATACCGCTATTAATTATGCACTGATTTTAGTTGCTTTAGTTACCATTACGGGCGTTGTATTTGCACTAATGATTACTCGTTCCATTACGCGCCCTATTAAACAGTTATATCACTTCATGTCGAATCTAGCTACTGGTCAAGGAGATTTAACCCTGCGAATGGAAGAAGTGGGACGTGATGAAATGACCCAAGTTGCTGAAAAGTTCAATCAATTTATGATGACCCTCCATAGCATGGTTGGTATGGTGGCAAATTCAGCCAAAGAGTTAACGGAGGCAACAGATAATGCGCAACGCAATATTCTTGACGTTAACAATAACATTGATGAACAAAAAAATATTATTATCGGGGCAGCTGATAAAACGGTGCAACTAAGATCGTTTACTGACGCTATTGTAAGCGAAGCACAGAATGCTTCTGCCGTTTCAAAAGATGTTTCTAGCAAAGCTCATCATAGTCAACAAGTCGCCCAACAAACGGTGCAAAGCATTGAAGCATTGTCTTCGTCTATTATGAATACTTCAGAGCACATCAGTGCACTAACTGAAAACAGTGCTGAGGTGAGTAAAGTGGTCGAGGTAATAAAAAGTATTGCCGATCAAACTAACCTTCTCGCTCTTAATGCTGCGATTGAAGCAGCGAGGGCAGGAGAGAGCGGTCGTGGTTTCGCTGTGGTTGCTGATGAAGTAAGAACCCTTGCGGTTAAAACACAAGAATCTACTGGTGATATTCAAAGTATTATTGAGCGTATTCAAAGTGGTGTTTTAAATTCTGAAAAAACAATGAAAGTCAGTATTGTTAAAGCCAAGGTGTGTGTTGATGAAAATATCAATATAAGGGAGTCTTTAGAAACAATGTCATTGTCAGTTAATCAAATAGAACAAATGAATGACAGAATATTAAGCGCGACTGAAGAACAGCAAAAGGGTACCAATGCTGTCGATATTGCTATGCAAGCAGCGAGTGAAATTAGTCTGTTAACGGCAACGAATATGGAAGAAATTACGAAAGAAAGCAAGGAACTAAAAAATACGGCTAATTCATTGGCTCATTTAGTCAAAGGCTACTCTGTATGATGGTAGAGCTAAGGCAATAGAAGTGGCTGAACTGTTTCAAGGGCATGCTGTTAATTAACTCAAGCAAGCATTTTTTTATGAGCTAAGCGTGATTCGCTTTGATGATAAGGGAAAAAATGGGTGCTTAAAGCACCCATTAATATTCATCGTGTGTGAACACTACCAGATATAATACATCAAGCATTTAAAAATGCGTGCAGCCTCTGCAACCTATTATTTTCGTTTAGCAAAGTATTAGCTTGCGTTGGTGGTCGGTGCATTCTCAAAATGTGATAATATAACTCGGCCATATTCAGCTAAAAATCCTGATGTGTCACTTAGGTAATTTGGGTATGCTTTCTCAATAGATTTCAGATCACTTCCTGCAACAAATAGTACATTGTTATCAGTGTTTTTTTCTTGCTCAGCATAACGTTCAAGAGCTAACTCTTTTTTATTTGCACTATAAAAAGAAGCGTTCCCTTTTTGCTCTTTAGTGTTGTAGATAAGTAAAGTATATCCAGTATCTTTAGATTTTTTTTTGATTTCATCCATTTTAAATGCGCTATTAAAAGCATCTAACTTGTTAAAGATTGAAAGCTTGGTGTTTAATAATACCAACTCTTCTTTATAACTAGTTGCTGTTTCAGGTGACATTTTCCAAGAACCATCTTTCACAGCTAAAAATTCGCCCATTATTTCAAAGAGTCTTTTCCAATTTGTACTTGCAGCAGTAGGATTTGTTTTTAAGGACTCTTTTTCTATAATATCAACTATTTCGACTGTGGTCGCCCATAAATGTTGTAGTCTAGTTCTTAATTGAACTTCAATTCGAAAGCCTTTCCATGAATGACTATCTGATTTATCGTAACTTTTATAAACCCTATGGATGCCTCTGTAGCCACTCTTTTTAGGTGATGTTATATAATCATATATTTTTACACCGTGAACGGTCTTACTGGAGTCTAAACTTTTGTTAAGTTGTTCTAAGTCATTTAATGAATTTAAAATCACTCTACAACCACCAATGTCATGCATTCTTTTTAAGCTAATAGCATTATCAGTTTTACCATCTAAAGATTTTCTTTGTAACTTATCAATTATTGTCGGTAAACGTTTTAGCCTTCTAACAATCGTAGCTGTTTCAAGTAAATCTAATTTTCTTACGTGCTTCCAAACTAAATTTTTAATTATTTGTAATGGGTACAAATGAGCCGCACGAAAGTTTTGAACAACAGTAATAGCATGTTCAAAATCACCTTCGTTTTTTCTAATCATCCGCCCAGCTTTTTCTACTTGATTTTTAGAAAAGGCTAATGGTTGTTTAGATTTTTCGTAGCTTTCATTTACCATTGTTATTAGAGCGTTATCATTTAAATGTATTTATTGTTTGTATAATACGACAGTTAAGATTCATATTGTAGTAATTTAGAACTCTGGATATGCAAGCGAAGAACTTCAAAGGAAAAGAATAGTTGTTTTTGCTCCATCATGACTGATTTTAGCCAATCATTTATTGTTCTCTGTTAGCCAAGCGTGATTTGCTTTGATGATAAGGCAAAAAATGGGTGCTTTACGCACCCACTTTGTTTGTATAACTCTTTGCGCTAAAAACTAAAAACTAAAAACTAAAAACTAAAAACTCGGCAATAACTGCTCTGGCATAAACTGATTTAAATCACCATCGCTGATAATGGCAGAGGCTTCAACAATATCAGGGGCGAAATATCTGTCTTTATCATAAAAACTCACCGTTGCACGTAACATGGCCTTGGCTTGTTCGATAATAGGGGAGCCCTTTAATGGCGTTCTAAAATCTAAACCTTGCGCGGCAGCTAAATATTCAACAGCAAGTACGCCATTGGTGTTTTCCGCCATATCCGCCAAACGACGACCGGCGAAACATGCCATAGAAACGTGATCTTCTTGGTTAGCCGATGTGGGTAAACTATCAACAGAGGCGGGGTGAGCAAGCGATTTGTTTTCTGAAGCGAGTGCTGCCGCGGTTACTTGCGCAATCATAAAGCCAGAGTTAACGCCGCCGTTATCGACTAAAAAGGGTGGTAATTTACTTAAGCTTGAGTCAATTAATAACGCCATGCGACGCTCTGATAATGAGCCGATTTCAGCAATGGCTAAAGCTAAGTTATCCGCGGCCATAGCAACAGGTTCAGCGTGGAAGTTACCCGCAGAAATAAAGTCACCTTCATTGGCAAATACTAATGGGTTATCAGTAACGCCATTCGCCTCTACATGTAATACTGTCGCGGCTTGGCGAATTTGTGTTAAACAAGCCCCCATCACTTGTGGCTGACAACGAAGCGAGTATGGATCTTGCACTTTTTCACAATCAACATGTGATTGGCCAATTTCAGAATCGTCAGTCAAGACATGACGATAGGCGCTAGCCGCATCAATTTGACCTTGTTGACCCCGAACAAAATGGACACGATGATCAAACGGCGCTCGGCTACCTTTAGCTGCTTCTACCGTCAGCGAGCCTATCGTGGTGCCAGCCGCATATAAGTCTTCGGCTAAAAATAAGCCTTCTAAAGTAAAAGCGGTTGACGCTTGTGTGCCGTTAAGTAAGGCTAATCCTTCTTTGGCGGCTAAAGTGACCGGTTCAAGCCCCGCAATTTTTAACCCTTCTGCCGCTGGAATAAGTTGATCCTGATAAGACATTTCACCTTCGCCAAGTAAAGGCAATACCATGTGTGATAATGGCGCTAAATCACCCGATGCACCGACAGAGCCTTTTTTGGGTACACAAGGATAAATTTGCGCATTAAGTAAGGCGATTAGTGCTTGAATAACCGATAAACGAATACCTGAAAAACCGCGTGATAATGAGTTTATTTTTAATACCATCATTAAACGCACGGTGGCATCTTCCATATATTCGCCAAAACCAGCGGAATGCGACAAAACAATAGAGCGTTGTAATAGCTCAAGTTCATCGTTTTTAATACGGGTGCTGGCAAGTAAACCAAAGCCAGTATTAATACCGTAAACCACGCGGTTATCTTTAATGACTTGCTGAACGGCAGCAGCACTTTTATTGATATCGTCAAAAGCACTTGCATCTAAAGAATATTCAATGCCGTCAAAACGGTTTACGGTGCGTAATTGCGCTAGGGTTAATTGCCCAGGGATAATGTTTAACTTTGTAAGTTGTGTCATGTTTATGCTCCTTTATTGCCGTTGGCGCCAGTAATCATTGGTAAATCTAGGCCTTGCTCTTTGGCGCAGTCTATTGCGATATCGTAACCCGCATCAGCATGACGCATAACACCCGTGGCAGGGTCATTCCATAATACGCGCGCAATACGTGTGTGAGCTTGTTCTGTGCCGTCAGCGACAATAACAATGCCGGCATGTTGACTAAAGCCCATACCAACGCCACCACCATGATGAATACTCACCCAAGTGGCACCGCCAGATGTTGATAATAAAGCATTCAATAATGGCCAATCTGAAACGGCATCTGAGCCATCTAACATGCTTTCAGTTTCACGGTTTGGTGAAGCAACCGAGCCTGAATCTAAGTGGTCGCGACCAATCACTACGGGTGCAGATAATTCACCACTTTTAACCATGTCATTAAAGGCAAGTGCTAATCGCGCTCGGTCTTTTAAGCCCACCCAACAAATACGTGATGGCAAACCTTGAAAGGCAATACGTTCTTTCGCCATGTCTAACCAGTTGTGCAAATGTGGGTTGTCTGGAATGAGTTCTTTTACTTTGGCATCGGTTTTATAAATATCTTCAGGATCGCCTGACAATGCTACCCAACGAAATGGACCAATACCTTCACAAAACAGTGGTCGCACATAAGCTGGCACAAAACCCGGGAAGTCAAAGGCATTTTTTACCCCTTCTTCTAACGCCATTTGACGAATGTTATTACCATAATCTGTGGTTGCTGCGCCTGCCGTTTGTAAATCAAGCATGGCTTGTACTTGCACGGCCATTGATTGCTTAGCCGCTTTGACGACTGCTGCTTCATCTTTTTTGCGCATGTCAGCAGCGTATTCCATGGTCCAACCTATGGGTAAATAACCATTAAGGGGATCATGAGCCGACGTTTGATCGGTAACGACATCAGGGGTAATGCCACGTTTGACTAATTCAGGGAATACATCGGCGGCATTGCCTAATAAGCCAACAGAAATGGCTTCGCCTTTTGCGGTAGCTTCATTAATGATGGTTAATGCGTCATCAAGATTAGTGGCTTTTTTATCAACGTAGCGGGTTTTAATGCGGAAATCGATACGCGTTTCATCACATTCAACCACTAACGCTGAGAAACCGGCCATTGTTGCTGCTAGAGGCTGCGCGCCACCCATGCCACCTAAGCCGCCCGTTAATACCCATTTACCTTTAGCACTGCCGCCAAAGTGTTGTTTGGCCATCGCGACAAATGTTTCGTAGGTTCCTTGTACTATGCCCTGCGAGCCAATGTAAATCCATGAGCCAGCGGTCATTTGGCCGTACATCATTAAGCCTTTTTTATCTAACTCATTAAAGTGCTCCCAGTTGCCCCAATTTGGCACTAGGTTAGAGTTAGCAATTAATACGCGTGGTGCATCGCTATGGGTTTTGAAAACGCCAACTGGTTTGCCTGATTGCACCATTAAGGTTTCGTCATCTTCAAGGCGATTTAATACTTCAATAATTTTATCGTAGCACTCCCAATTACGAGCAGCTCGACCAATACCACCATAGACCACTAATGATTGAGGATGCTCAGCGACTTCTGGATCTAAATTATTCATTAGCATGCGTTTTGCTGCTTCTGTTAACCAACTTTTGGTGGTTATTTCGCTGCCGCGATCGGCGCGGATCACTCTTGAGGTATCAAGTCGTGGGTCAGTACTTTCTGTTGTATTAGCTGTCATGGGATTTCCTCTGTAAACGTTACATAAACTCAGCATAAACTATGAATAGATAATAGTTGCTAGTGGATATATTTCATCTTGTTGTGCCTATTTCGACACCATCATCGTAAAAAAAAGCGTTAAAAAACTAAATGATTGCCCAAGCGGTATTTACTGCCCGGAGCGGTTAATATGGCTAAACTCACCACACCTTTTCTCGACCAAGTTCGGCGTTTAACTTGTAAGCAAGGCTCGCTGTTACTAATATTAAGTAACTGGCATACTTCATCATCAGCGAGTACCGCTTCAATCTCATGGGTTGCTTCTGTTAATGGCGCAACATCAGAAAGGTATTCATGGGGAGTGGTTTGAGTAAAGTCTTGTAATAAATACTCAGGCACTAAGGCGGCATTAACATAACGCTGCTCTAATTGTATGGCTTGGTCATTCTCAAAGTGTAATACTTGTGAAAAGAACACATGTTCATTGTTTTTTAAATTTAATAAAATGGCGACTTCTTCGGTAACCGCAATTGATTTAAGCATCAGTTGTTTGGCATGATGCTTATGGCCACGTTCATGAATTTCATCGCTAATGTTACGAATTTCCAGTAACGATGATTGCGATTTGAAGGTAGCGACATAAGTTCCTGAACCTTGAGAACGCACTAAAATACCTTGCTCAGTTAATTCTTGTAGGGCGCGACGGGCAGTCATACGGCTAACGTCAAACTGTTGTGTTAGTTCATTCTCCGAAGGTACTTTATAATGTTGTGGCCATTGACCTGATTCAATTTTTTGGCAAATATGTTGCTTGATAATTATATATTTAGCAGGTTTTTCGTTAAACTTTAAATTAGTAACGCTCATAATATTGACAATTATTTTAATTAAACACTAAGTTGTATATACAATCTCATAATTCGTTACTCAATGCAATAGTTGTATATACAACTATTGCTAATTCTATCATTCTCGGCTAAAGTTATTGCTTAATACCCTCTCAATCTTGGCATTCATTGATGACAAATACAGCGCAAGCAACTAATCCCATCCCACATTGGCAGACACTCTGGTTGAATGTTAATTTAGCGACTATGACCAATGGCGGTGATAATTATGGAGAAATTTGTGATGCGGCATTGGCTATTAGTGATGGCAAAATTGCTTGGTTAGGCAAACAAGCTGATTTACCAAGCTACCATAAAAGTGATGTTGAAGTTATTGATGGCCAAGGTCGCTGGCTAACACCGGGACTTATTGATTGCCATACGCACCTTGTTTATGGCGGTAATCGTGCCAATGAATTTGAAATGCGTTTGCAGGGTAAAAGTTATCAAGAAATTGCTGAGGCGGGCGGTGGTATTGTCTCAACAGTGAAAGCAACCCGTGAGGCAAGCGCCGCTGAGTTATTAAAGAGTGCGTTGCCAAGGTTAACCGCGCTTCACCAGCAAGGCGTAACTACCATTGAGATCAAGTCGGGCTATGGCCTAGATCTTGATAATGAAGTGAAAATGCTGACCGTTGCAGGTGAGTTAGCCGAGCAACTTCCTGTCACCGTCAAGCGTACTTTTCTTGGCGCCCATGCGCTACCCGTTGAGTATAAAGACAACTCAGATGGATACATCAAGCTTGTATGTGATGAAATGATCCCCGTGATTGCTGAGCAAAAGTTAGCCGATACCGTGGATGTGTTTTGTGAGAATATCGGTTTTGATTTAGCGCAAACCGAACGAGTATTTACTGCAGCAAAACAGCATGGTCTAGCCATTAAAGCGCATGCCGAGCAACTATCTAATTTAGGCGGCACTGAGCTGGCGGCAAAGTATCAGGCGTTATCAAGCGACCATATTGAATTTTTATCTGCAGCAGGCATAAAAGCAATGAGCGCCGCCAATATGACCGCCGTTTTACTACCGGGCGCTTTTTATTTTTTACGCGAAACACAATTACCGCCTGTTGAATTGTTACGTAAACATGGTGTTGCTATGGCAATTGCCACTGACGCTAATCCGGGCTCTTCACCAATATGTTCCATTCAATTAATGCTGAATATGGCGTGTACTTTATTTAGATTAACCCCAAGTGAGGCTTTAGCGGGTGTTACTTGCAATGCCGCGAAAGCGTTAGGGTTATCAAAGACAAAGGGGCAGCTAAGTGTTGGTTTTGATGCCGATATTGCACTATGGAATATCAGCCAGCCAGCAGAGTTATGCTATCAGTTTGGTGTTAATCCACTTAGTGCTTTGATACAAAATGGCCAGCAAGTTATTTAGTCTGCACGGGTAAGTCACATTTACGCCAGTAATACGCCAGTAATATACCAATCACTGATTTTCCCATCAATATCTATACCCATGTTACCTCAATATCCTGAAACTCGAATCTTGAAGTATCATGGGTGTGTAAGTATCGACTTTGATAGCGCGATATTTTAATCTCCAGCTGAAATTCTATTGGTCGTTCCTTGTTCTATATCTCTACAACTTTGAAACTAGGAGCAAAATTAAGTATATTTTAACTATTGAGAATAAGTTTGCTTAGTTATTCTTTTTGTTTAAATTTGGTATACACTTAATTAAATTGCTAATATGATTATATATATGGGTATTTCTTTGAATAATAAGATAATTACATTCTCATTATTATTGCTTTCAATGGTGATTATGCCAAGGGCATATAGCGAAAGTGGCTGTAATGATGGGTCAATAAATAATACTTGCGTGCAAGTTTTTGTGAAGAGTAAAGCAGGGCAAGCGCTAGTCGATATGGTGGTTTACCTAGAACCACTTAATGGACAAGTTTTAGAGCAATCTTCCCAAGAAGTTATTGTCGGACAATTTGATAAATCATTCACCCCCTATATCAGTGTTAGCCAAAGTAAATCGACGGTTAATTTTGTCAATAAAGATGATATTACTCATCATATCTACTCTGCGGGTAGTGATAATAAATTTTCATTTAAAATTCGTGCTGGTGAAACCAATACTTCAACTCAATTTAACCATGCGAGTGAAGTTGCTATGGGCTGTAATATTCATGACTGGATGAGTGGTTACTTGCTGGTGGTTGATACTCCTTATTTTGGAAAAACCAATGAAAAAGGGCAGGTGAGTTTTGATGTCAGTAAGCAAGGTAAGTACAACATCGTTGTCTGGCACCCTCAAATGCAAGCAAAAAATAACCGCATGAGCATAGAAAAAAATATTGTAGCACCGAGCGCTTTCACGCTTACTTTACCTGAAGATATAAGTGATACTCCAGTACAGAAAAGTGACGATGATTTTGATTTTCTGTCAGATTACTAGTGATTGAGTACATAGGAAATTAACCAATGAAAAGCCTACAAAACAAAATATTTTTATTTTTTGTCCTACTGTTACTCATGGTACAAGCGATAGCTTTTTGGACGTTA
Source organism: Colwellia sp. 39_35_sub15_T18 (assembly GCA_002162675.1). Lineage (GTDB taxonomy): Bacteria > Pseudomonadota > Gammaproteobacteria > Enterobacterales > Alteromonadaceae > Colwellia. The sequence goes on from MAAE01000050.1 coordinate 30,173, forward strand.
TATAACGGTAATCAAAATCAAGAAGCGGCAGAAATTAATAACCGTTTAACTACCGCAAAAACTATCTTTACCGAGTTGTTCGATCGTCGTCTGGCTTACTTATCAGCTTTTGCTGAAACGGCGGCAAAAGATTATGGCTTAAAAGAAGTCTTCAATGATGATACCCGCAGCTTATTGTTTGCGTTGAATAATCACCGTAAACGTATTGATGCCGACTTAGCGATGACCGTTTCTTCCGAGGGCATTATTAACGCGCAACTGCAAAAATATTTCGTTAACGGCTCTGAAAAAATTCGCCAAGGCATTGAACGCAGAACAAATTTTCGCTTTCCTGACTGGCTTGATACCGGACAAGCGGCTCATTTATATATGATTGACGACGCACTTTATCAGTTGAGTTTATCACCTGTCACGGTCGGTACAAAAACCTTAGGCTGGGTCGCTTTTGGTTTTCAAATTGATCATCGCTTGGCTGATGAATTTATGAGTATTACCGGTTTGGAGACTGACTTTATTGTTAAGTATGATGATATGTGGCGATTAATATCAACGTCACAGCATGATGCTAATTACAATACCGCGCTTAATTTGGCGGTGCAGGTTATTGAAGATAAAGCCCCCGATACATATATTAGTACGTATTCATTAATTACCGAGTTTGATGAACAAGAGCTGGGTGTTGCTATGCATGGCTTACGGGCTAATTTTGTCGCTTTATTACAGAAACAGTGGTGGCGATTTTTAATTTTAGCGATATTAACCTTACTGGTTTCACTAACCAGTGCGTATTTTATTGCCGCTTCTATTAGTAAGCCGATTAAACGCTTGGTTGCTCAGGCAAAAGTTATTGCCAGTGGTGACTACCAACAAACAGTGACGCTAAATGATAAAAATGAAATCGGTCAACTTGCCGATGAATTTAATCAGATGCAATCGGCAGTATTGCAGCGTGAAGAAGCTATTATGCATCTTGCCAATCATGATCCATTAACTAATCTGCCCAACAGAAATATGCTCAATAAAGTTTTGAAAGAGCTAACCGAGCAGCCACAGCATTTTATGATCTTGCATTTAAACCTCAGTCGTTTGAAAGATGTTAACGATACGCTAGGCCACGATGTTGGTGACGAAGTGATAAAAGAGCTTGCCAAGCGTTTACAAGGTTTGTGTCAAGCAACAAACTTTACATTATTAGTGCACTTGGGAGCTGATGAATTCGTCTTGTTAGCTGATTATTTGGCAATCAATGATACTATTGCGCAATTACAAGCAGAGCTGGAGTCACCGTTTGACTATCAAGGTATTAGCTTACAACTACAAGTGCGTGCTGGTGTTGCGATATACCCTGAACACAGTGCGGATGCTAAGCTGTTATTACAAAAGGCAGATACCGCGCTGCATCATACGAGAGAAACAGGTAAGTTAGTACAAACATACCACCCTGACCTTGATGTAAATACGGTTGAGCGTTTGAACTTGATTAATGATTTAAAGCAAGCGATACCAGCAGGTGAATTAGAACTGCATTTTCAGCCTAAATTATGTTTAAAAACTAAGGTGGTGACTCACGTTGAAGCCTTGGTTCGTTGGCAGCATCCTTCGTTAGGTATGATACCCCCCGATAATTTTATTTATATTGCCGAGCAAACGGGCCAAATTAAAGCATTAACGCGTTGGGTATTTATCACCGCATTAGCACAATATAATACTTGGCAAACGCTAGGTATTGATTTAAATATTGCGATAAATATTTCGGCAGAGAATTTAAAAGAATGTGACTTTTATCAGTTTATTTGTCAGGCGTTAATGGCGGCTAATGTACCAGCAAAAAAAGTAACCTTAGAGGTGACAGAAAGCTCAGTAGTTGAAGACCCCGAAGCGGCAATTAAGTTATTAGGGCAATTTAAAAATCATGGTATGAAAATATCAATTGATGATTATGGCACTGGCTATTCTTCTTTGGCACAACTAAAGCAACTACCCGTACATGAATTGAAAATTGATAAATCATTTATTCAACGTCTTGAACATGATGAAGATGATCAAATTATTGCTCGCTCTACTATTGAACTTGCCCATAATATGGGTTTACATGTGGTAGCAGAAGGCATTGAAGATGAGTTTTCTCTAAATTGGTTGGCAGAACATCACTGCGAGCTTGGGCAGGGGTATTATATTTGTAAGCCAAAACCAGCGATAGAGTTAACGCCTTGGTTATTAGAGCAGTTGAATATTAACGATAGCAGTGAAAATGTTAAGGAAAATGTGTGAATAAAGCGGGTAAAGCCATAGGTCATTTTTTAATACTGTTAACCTATTTTCAGCTACATACTAGCCAAGCAGCCGAATTTTCAGCCCATGGCATACTTGATGTCAGAATCAGCCAAGTAGACTCGTTAGAGCAAAGTTACTTAGCGAGTGGGCAAGGTAAGTTTGCCTTAGGTGATGGCTTGCAACTTTCTGTGGCGCAAGCAGGCGCTGACTTATCAATAACATGGGACAACGGCCTCAGTGCTCATGGTGTAGTAAATGCTTATTTGAAAGGTACGGGAGACGGTGAAGATAGCGCCCTTGGCTTTACTGAAGCATATTTTAAATATCGTACCTTACCTACAGCGTCCGGCTATCGTTTTCAAACTAGAGCAGGCATCTTCTATCCAGAAATATCTCTTGAAAATGATGCTTATGCTTGGGCGAGTAAAGATACCCTAAACTCCTCATCATTAAATACATGGATTGGTGAAGAAGTTCGTGTGCTAGGCACAGAAGTTAAAGTGACGCGTTTAGGTCGACTCAATAATGACGATTATGACTTATCATTGTCAGCAACGGCATTTATCAACAATGATCCCACGGGTGCTTTGCTGGCTTGGCATGGCTGGACCACAAGTAGTAGACAAACCCTTTGGGCAGAAAAACGTCCGTTTCCGTGGTTTCCTGCCCTTGGAGAAGGACAAACTTTAGCAGGGCAAGCGAGAGAGTCCGATCCCTTTTTAGAAATTGATCATCGTGCTGGATATCACGTACGCGGTGAATGGTTACTGCACGGTAAAGGTGAATTTTCTGCCGGTTATTATAATAATAGAGCGACCCCTTATAAAGTGGTTGATGGCCAATATGGTTGGCATACACGCTTTTATCATCTAGGCGCGCGCTGGCGCTTTAGTAAAAATATTACCTTGGTGGCCCAATATTTATCGGGTGATACCTTAATGCAAAGCCATCTTCGAGAAGATGTGGTTAATAATGATTATGCCAATGCTTTTGTTGCCTTAACCTATAAATGGCAGACCTTGCCTTGGAGCGAAAAATCAGCCAATAAAAAGCATAAAAGTACCATTCGCCTTGAAGACTTTTCCGTCACTGATAATGATGATACTTGGGGTGATAACAATAATGAAGACGGTCAAGCGCTAACGTTAAGTCACAGTTACCGCATGAGCAAACACTGGTTTTTATCGGCAGAATTTAACCTTACCGATAGCCATAGACCTGCTCGTGGCTATACAGGTAAACCTATTGATTTAATTGAAAAACAATGGCAGGTAGCGGCGCGTTATTTTTTCTAAGTTACTATCTGAATAAAATATTTACCACAGAGATGCTGCGCACTACACCGAGCATAACGAAGGTTCTGTGCAGGCTCGAAGAGCCCTCTGTGGTGAGTAGTTACTATTATTATTTGTTATTGCTTACTTAAACCTGCCAGATATTCTTTTGCTTGCGCGGGAAAATTAGAAAAAATGCCATCAACTCCTAAAGCCTTCATGGCACTGATATCCTCTAACTCATCGACAGTATAAACAAATACTTTTAAACCACGTTTATGGGCATCCTCGACAAAACGCTGACTAATAAAGTCAACATCAAGGTGTATCGAATATGAATTCAGCTGCTGAGCAAATTTTGCATACTCTAACGGATGACAGGCGGTTAGTGCGCCAATAGCAAACTCAGGCCTTTGTTGGTGTATATTAGCAAGTAAATGGTGATTGAATGAAGAAAGAAGAATGTCTTTAACAGTCAGGTTTGATAGGTTGATAGCGTCATCAAGATAAGAAAATAATAAGGCGATATCACTGACGCCTTTTAATTCAATATTAATAGTACATTTCCCTGCAATCAGCGTTAGTACTTCATCAAGGGTGGGAATCGTTTCGCCATTTCCTGCATCTAAACTGCGTAAATACTGGTAACTATGGTGAAATATTTGTCCTTTACCTGAGGTGGTTCTTTGTAACCAACGGTCGTGAATAACAAATAACTTACCGTCAACTTGATAAATATCAATTTCAATGCCGTCAATTTTTGCATCGAGCGCGGCGCGAATGGCCCGTAAGGTATTTTCAGGTGCAGTGCCGCTGGCACCACGGTGAGCAAAAATTAACATAGTGAGCCATCCCATATCAGTAAAAAATTGCCAGTAAGCGATTACCAGTAAGTAATTTTTTGTTATGTAATCAATGTTTTATTAATAGCATACTAATAATTATTGTCAATTGTCATTAATTGGTGGTCGTTAATTGACGGGCATTAAAATAAAACCGCCAAAGAGTGAAAACTATTTGGCGGTTGAAGAAGTTGTGTTGTGAATAAATGTTTTGTATTTATTCAGCTTAGAAATATTTACCACCGAGAGCACCGAGAGCGCTAACGCACTGCACCAAGAATAATAAAGTCTCTGTGTCGGCTCGAAGAGCCCTCGTCAGCATCGCGGCTCGGTGGTGAACAGTTACCATGTTTTCAGCTTAAAAAGACACGTTAGCTGACAGGGTCATTCTGCGACCATCGCCAAGATATTGGTTATTTGCCCAGTAACGTTCATCGGTTAAATTGTTGATATTTAATCTAAAAGTTACTGGCGTACTAGCTAAATCTAGTTGGTAACGAGCACCGATATCAACTAAAGTATAACCGTCTATTTTGTCAGTATTTTCTTTATCGCCATGAAAATCACCGGTATAACTAAAACTACTGGTAAGCACTAATCCCGGCACGGCTACTAGGTTATATTCGCCATAAAGCTTGAACATTTGCTCGGCAACATTGGCAGGCGTTTTACCTTCCAATTGCGGGCTGTCTTTTAACTCTTTGGTTTGTGCATCTAACAAGGTGAAACCACCAATTAAGGTTAAATTGTCGGTTAGCTGGCCAGTAGCGGTAAACTCAAAGCCTTTATGTATTTGGCGACCATCCTGAAATAATTGTGCCTGCTGTTCGCTTATTACGTCGTAATATTCCAGTGATTTATCTATTTCAAACAATGCCGCGGTCAGCAACATGCCACTGACATCAATTTTAGCGCCGACCTCAATTTGTGTGCTGGTTAGCGGTTTCATTCTTTCACCAGCATTCACCACGGGTAATCCTTGGTAGGTTTCATCGGCAGTACCACCTTGCTCTAATGATTCCATGTAGCTGGCATAGGTGGTTACATTGTCCATTGGTTTGAAAACTATTGACAGGCTTGGAGTCACCGCGCTTTCATCATAAGTGTATTCGTCGATGATAACGATGGGATCACCTTGCTTTTCTGAATTAAACTCTTTACTGTAAATTTTACTATAATTGAAACCGATTAATGCCGACCATTGCTCATTGAACCTAATATCATCACCGATACTAATGCTATCGCTGCCCCATTTATCTTGAATATAGCTACCTTCTACGCCATGAACATCCCAGACAGGTTCATCATAGTAGCTGGGTGATGACAAGGATAAACCTTCAATAATATGAGGCTTCCAGTCATCATCTCTAAAACGTGCTTGCGTATTATCACTTACTCTTAGGCCAACATTGAGCTTATGTTCAAGGGCGCCAGTGGTAAAATCAGCATCAAAATAGATAAAAGCGCTCTTACCAGCGATAACATGTGGGGCGTTTTCATTAGTCCATGTCCATTGATCGTAAGTACTATCAGAGTAAATATCATTAAAACCAGAGGTGCTAGAACGGGTGATTTCTTCATCTAAGTAACCAGCACGCATAGAGATGCTTTCATTGATTTGCCAGTGTAAATTGGCGCCTAAACGCTGAGTTTCTGTGTCTTGAAAAAGCCATTTCTGCCCCCAAAGTTTATCAGAGTCAATATCTTCGGCATCGGGGCGTACCGCATCTCCTGCTAAAGACCAGTTAGGCTGTATGCCATTACGTCTATAGTTACGCTGTGAACCATCAACTTGCAGTAGCAAGTTATCGCTAATCTGCCAGTCTAAGGCAATACTCGCTAATTGTTTTTCTAAATCTTGATGTTCAGTGGCTGTTTCGCCATCTTGAGCGACCAAATTTATACGGTAACCAAAGTCACCTTCACTGCCTAAGCGACCACCAAAGTCGCCATGCACATAAACATTGCTACCACTGGTATTGCCTAGGGTTATTGAAGTTAATCTTTCCTCGGTTGGGCGTTTACTGACATAATTGACCAAACCGCCAACATGACCGGGGCCATAGAGAAAACTAGATAAACCCGTTAATATTTCGACGCTCGCCACGTCTTCTATACTCACACCATGATCGTAAATATCTCGAGCGATACCATTTCGTGATGAGCGGGTGATACGAAAACCACGAGCGATGATATAGGGCTGATCTTGTTGCGCCTGAGGTCTACTGACTTGGGTAAGCGGGTTCAATTTAAATATTTGATCGGTACTGGTTGCCTGCAAATTTTGCAATAATTCTTCGGAAAAAACGCTAATAGAATAGGGGGTTTCTTGCAGGGTACGACCTTGCCAGATACCAATATTAGTATTGCCATCGCTGCGATAACCGTCTGCGGCACTGCCATCGTTCAGGCTACTACCTTCTACTACGGCTGTGGCTAGGGTACCTATATTTTGTTGTGCAGCATTTTTTGCTAATACATAGCCAGTATCGGTTTTTTTAATGGTGAAATTAGTGCCCTGTAATAAAGCAGTAAAGCCTTGTTCTAGGGTGAAATTACCTTGTAATCCTTGGCTGTTCACTCCTCGAGTTAACTCAGTAGCAAAAATTAAAATAATGCCAGCTTGTTGACCAAAAGTCGTGAGTGCCTGCTCAAGTGAGCCCGTAGCAATATTAAATTTATGCTGATTTTTTGTAGCCGACTCAATAATGTTGTTATTAACAAAGTTATTGTTCGTCACTTGTGCGGCTAACGGCATGGCAAAAGAAGCCAGTGCTGAACTGACCGCTACCGCGAGCAGCATTTTTTTAGGCTTATTCTTTGTAGGTTGCTTCTCGTCAGGTTGAGAGTGAATACGGGATTGATTGGCGCTTTTAGCTGTGGTGACAGCGCAAGCAGAAAGGCTAAGTGCCATGGGTTATTCCTCAAGGTAAAGTGTCGTAAGTTATTAGTTTTGACGAGTTATCGTCTTCTTATAACTACTTTGTCGGTTGAGAAATAAAAACAGCTCATAAAAATTGAATTTATTTATCAATACTCATCATTTACGGGCAAAACTCTGAGCCAATAGCGGCTAAAAGCGCTAATTTTTATAGGTAATGCTGCCGTTAATGACTGTAATACTTTATCAACTTGCTTGAGGGGATAAGTCCCTGATACTTTTAGATCGGCAACCTTTGGTGCGCACTGAATAATACCGATTCTATGGCGGCTCAGTTCATTGAGGAAATCTTGTAAGCGCATATCACTCGCCACTATCATGCCTTGAGTCCAGGCCGCTTCAGATTCACTGACTGATTGGCTAGCACCATAATGCTCAGCACCATCATTATCTACACTAAAAGTACGCTGCTTGCCCGCATTAACTATAACGGTATGAGATACCTTGCTGCCTTGCAATGCTACCTTGCCCTGATATACCGATACTTTGCTGTGGTTGTCAAACTGACGGACAGCAAAGCGTGTTCCTATTGGTTTAGCTTGACCTTGCGCGAACTCAACAACGAGGGGGCGGGCATTATTGAACTGGCTCTGACCAAAATTGTCTTTGCCTGAGTTTATATAAATTTCGCCCTTAACTAAGACTATGCGTCTTTGTGTGGCGGTAAATTGAATATTAATAGCGGAACTACTGTTTAAGAAAACTTCACTGCCATCCTCTAGTGTTAATCGCAACTGTTGACCAATACCCGTGTAGTGATCGGTTGTCCAGTGTTGCCAAGGCTGTTGACGTGCCAACAACCAAGAGCTGCCTGAGACAACGATGAATGCTGACAATACTTTGAGTGCTTGACGACGTGATGTGTGTGGCGACGATATGGTTTGATGAGCGATATGGCTTGTGCCTGATTGAGCGAGGCATGCTAACTGACCATTGATGCTTTCTATATGCTGCCATGCCTGTTCATTAATGCTATTAGCTTGTCGCCACTGACAAATTTTCAGCCAAATATGGCTGGGTTCATCAGCCATTTGCCATGCTAATAACCACTCTACCGCAGTACGTGCCACCGCATCAGGTATATCTGCTTTATTTGTTGTTATTGCCGCCGTGTTTGTCATCGCCATTAGTCAATTTGCTTGGCAAAATAACACTGCACACCCGCTTGCACTAAATAGCGCTTGACGGTACTTAACGAAATATTTAATTTTTCGGCAATATCATGTTGCTTTAAACCTTCTAATTGAAAATACAAGAAGGCACGTTTTACCACTACGGGTAAACCATCAAGTAACTTGTCTATGGCGAGTAGGCTTTCCAGAAATAAATACTGCTCTTCTGGTGCTGGCGCATACAACTCAGGCATTTGCATTAAAGCGGCTTGATAAGCTTGTTCGATTTGTTCACGGCGCCAGTGATCTATTAATACTCGTTTAGCTACCGTGGTTAAAAATGCTTTTGGCTCTTTGACTTGAATTAATTCTTCACGGGTGAGTAAACGCATAAAAGTATCATGCATTAAATCAGCCGCGCGATAAGAACAGCCCAACTTAGTGTGCAGCCAACCCTTTAGCCACGCCTGATTACTGCTATATAACTGTGATAATTGTTCTCGTAAGTCAGGCGCAAGCTTAGTTGTAGTGGCTAGTTTAGCAATAGAGGATAATTCAGGTGCTAGTAATGATTGAGCAAGCATAACAGAGTAGCAAAGGTACAAGTGATAATGATTCGTATTATATTATGTAATGCAGCTGTGATGCAATAGGGTTGAAAATATAACAGCCAGCAATGTCATTATCCGCTGTACTTGGCGGAAAGTTTACTTCGTACAGCCGACTTTTTTTTAACAGTATGTTCACATTTCAACTGTTGCAAACGGTAATCGTTAGCATTACAATTCTTAATAAATATTCACAATCTATCGTTAATACAAAAATTTAAGGCGTAAACATTGCCATGAAAAAGTACATCAGTGAGATAAGGAAACCCCTGGTAGCAACCGTGTTATTTAGCTTTTTCGCTGCTAGCCAAGTGTTTGCAGCATCAAATAAAGTTGAACAAACAGATAGCTTGATACAAAAATGGCTTGCTATTGAGCAACAGCGTAATGCCATGATCAATGACTGGCATCAGCAAGAACCATTGCTCAAACAACGATTGATATTACTCAAGCAAGAGCAAGCTCAATTAGAGCTAAACTTAAGCACCGACAGTGAAAATGATGGCGAAGTAGAAAAAAAACGCGCGCAATTGTTAAAGTCACAAAATAGCATGGAGTCTGATCAGACCCTATTAGAAAAATCTTTAGTCGATTACTTTCAAGTGATTGCTGAAATACAACCACAGTTACCACCACCATTATTTAATGCTTGGCAGAAAAAGCTCTCTGCTGCTGAATTTATCAGCGCAGATACCACACAAAAGCTCAATACCTTATTAGAATTGCTTGAACAGTTGAATGATTTTGAGCAACGTATCAGTCATGCCGAAACAGCCTTAATGCTGCCTACTGAACAAGGTGAAAAAGAAATTATGGTACGGCAGCTTTATATCGGCTTAGCTCAAGCTTGGTACGTCTCTCTTGATGGCACTATTGTCGGTCGTGGCATTCCTGAAGCATCAGGCTGGCGTTGGCAGTCTGATAACTCCGTAGATGGCGAAGTGGTATTAAATGCCATTGCCATGATTGAACGTCGTAGTGAGGCACAATTTTTACAATTGCCTATTTCCTTAACACTTAACGAAACAGTAGCAAATAAATGAATAAGTTAGCCATTTTTAGCATTATTTTAGCCTTATCTTGCAATTTTTCTTATGCTAGTAACTCACCAGTGAGCGATAGCAAGGTAGTCAATGGCTTACTAAAAGATATTAAATCAGCACAAAAAAAGCTTAGTGCGAGTCAAAAAGAACTCAGTAAACTCAGAGCTTCATTGTCAACAAACGTTCGCTTACAAGAGCAAAAAGTTGCAAAATTAAGAGAGCAAACGGCTGTTTCACAGCGGCTACAAGATGAAAAGACCCTCAGCCTACAGCAGTTACAAACGCGCTTAAAAACCTGGAGTGAACAAAGGCAATACCAGCAAAATATTTTAAGTCGTTTCAATCACAACTTAGCAAAACAGCCTTTCTCGCCACAAACTTCTGCAAAAGAAAAACTGGCTTGGTTAAGTCAACTGCTTGCTAATATTGACAGTAAAATTAATCCTAACTGGCATTCAGAAAAAATTGTAATGCCAAACGGTGAATTGCACGCTGCTCAGGTGTTATCACTTGGACCGGTGAACTTATTTATTGAACCTACCGAGCAAATCACCGGTTTTGTTAGCTTAGTCGACAATATTGAATCAACAGCCGCCGCTGACTTATTTAAAGTAACGTTACTGTTAGCCAGTGATGAAAGTGAGGGCATTATAGCCTTATTAAACACAGGTAAAGGTAAGGTTTCATTCGATCCGACCCTAACTCGCGCTTTTAAAATTAATAGCGAACAAGACACTATTATTGATCATATTAGTAAAGGTGGCGTGTGGATATTTCCTATTGTTACCTTTGGACTTTTTGCTATGGTTATTGCTTTAGCTAAAGCAATACAGTTTTATCGTTTACCGAGTTTAATTCCTGCTTTTAATGAACGTTTTGCGCAGTTAGAAAAAATCACTCAAGCCGATGATAAAACCGAAGCCCAGCAAAGCCTTTTTGGTCAAGCAAAAGGCATGCAGGCTCAGTTAATTGATATCGCCCTACAGAGTGATATTGGACAAAAACGTGATGACAGATTATTTGCCAACTTATTACATAACAAGCATAAACTGGATTATTGGTTAGGTGCCATAGCCATTACCGCGGCGGTATCACCACTATTAGGTTTACTGGGGACTGTAAGCGGCATGATTGAAACCTTTAAGTTAATGACTTTATTTGGCGCGGGCGATCCCGCTGCTGTTTCGGGGGGCATTTCACAAGCGTTAGTCACTACCGAGTTAGGGTTAGTGGTGGCGATTCCTGCTTTATTACTGCACGCGTTACTATCACGACGAGTTAAAACTTATTACGGCCAATTAGAATCATCTGGCGTTAACTTGAGCCAGTTAAACACGCAAACTAATGGCTTAAGCTCAAACGGCTAGGGAATCATTTTATGTCTTTTCATTCGTTTGATAATCTCGTGGTCTGGAGCATATTAGCCTTAGGCTTTACCTGCTACCAATTGCTTACGTATTACATTATTCGTGCTTATTCGGGCAATTATCAATTAAAAGATGCTTCATGGCTCAGCGCCATCGAGATATTTATTGGTGCGTTGCCTCTATTAGGTTTATTGGGCACCATCAGTGGCTTACTTGATACCTTTCATGCCATGTCTCAAGGCGCGGAACTCGATCAAGCCAGTGCACTAAGCCAAGGTATAGCCGATGCACTATGGACGACACAATTAGGTTTAGTGGTTGCTATTCCTGCTTGGTTGCTGCTGGGATACATTAAACATTTGCTGGTAAAACAGGTGGTTGACCAACTTAATCAGGGCAAGCAAGGAGAAACTCATGCGTGCTAATTTGCAGCAAGGATTAGAGCAGACTGTGTCTATAAACAGCGTATCGACTTTAGCCTTTGATATTCTTAATCAGGTCAAGCAATTAGATCAAGCAAGGAGAAGCTCATGCGTGCTAATTTGCAGCAAGGATTAGAGCAGACTGTGTCTATAAACAGCGTATCGACTTTAGCCTTTGATACTCTTAATCAGAGCAAGCAAGGAGAAGCTCATGCGTGCTAATTTGCAGCAACGATTAGAGCAGACGCACAACGGCATAGACTTATCACCCTTACTTGATGTGGTTTTTATCTTGTTAATCTTTTTTATTGTCACTTCTGTTTTTGTCAAAGAAACCGGTGTTGAAGTAGATAAACCGCAAGCGGTTTCTGCGCAGCGACTTGAAAATACCGTCATCATGTTAGCGATTACTAGTAAAGGCGATGTTGTTTATGACAGCACTTCAATTGGCGTTGCGGGTGTGCGTAATACCATAGCGCAATTACTTAAAATACGAGATAGAGCCGTGGTTATTCAAGCCGACAAACAAGTGATGACTGAGCTATTAGTCGAAGTTATTGATGAAGCAAAATTGGCGGGCGCTAGCTCGGTTAATATTGCCACGGCACTGTAAGATAAATGACACTCTAATGAAAAAGAAACTCAATCGCTTTCATGTCTTCGCCTTTATCGCCAGTAGCAGCTTAATGCTCTTGGCTATATTAGGTATTTTTGCCAGTAACTGGTTCGCCAATGAGTATGAACCTAAGGTGATGGTACGTAAAGTGACTCAAGCTTATACACCGCCACCGCCACCACCTAAGCCAGTAAGTCGACCCATAACCGAGGCGCAACCAGCGATTGATCTTAATACTGCGGGCGCCGGGCCAGCACTTGATGTCTCTCAGTTAACCATCAAACAAGACTTTGATCCCATGCTAGCGCCGCCAGAATTAAATCATGCCCCTCATGATTTGAATTTAGACCTAGCCATAGATTGGCAGGCTTTTGGCTTAGGTGAACTCGACAGTGTGCCAGTATTACTGACCCAAATTAAAGCGGTTTTTCCGCGCAGTTTGGCGCGTAAAGGCATTAAAAAAGCAAGAGTCGCTCTTGACGTCTTCATTGATGAGCAAGGCAGTATCACCTTAGTGGCTATTAAAGAAATGCCCTATAAAGAATTACTTGATTCAATTAACAAAATTATCCGCAATTCGCGTTTTTCGGTGCCAACTAAAAACGGACAAGCAGTACGTGCTCGCTTTATTTGGCCAGTGGAGTTTAAAAAAACATGATAACTAAAATAATTACCAGCTACCTTATTTCAACGATAACACTTGGTAGTTTAGCTTATAGCAGCACCAGCCTTGCCAGTAATCAGCAAGACTCAGCAGCATCTAGAAAACCGTTAAAAATAAACAGTATCAACATTGCACAGCTTTCACCGGTATGGACGCTACCAGCAGGTAATAACCCATTATTACAGCGTGATGCCAAACTATTGCCCATAGAGCAGCCATTAGCATTAAAAATACGACCACTGCTTAACAAAAAAGATTATGCGGGCGCATTGGCGGCTATTGAGCAAGTAGGTAAACCAGAATATGAACCTGAACCTATCCTAAGCTTGAGCCCGGCGTTACTGCAAGTACAAGGGCAAATATACTTATCTCTAGATAAAGATGAGTTAGCTGAAGTAAGCTTTTTAGCAGCGATAGCACAACTGCCTGATTTTATTCGTGCCCACAAAAGTCTTGCTGTGATCTATATCAAGCAACAAAACTATCAACAGGCTAGAAAGCATTTAGTCAAAACTATTACTTTAGGTGAAGGTGATGCGCAATTATTTGGTTACCTTGCTTATATCAATTTACAACTGAGTACGCCGTGGTCTGCTATTGCAGGTTACGAGCAAGCTTTGCTACTTGAACCCGAAAATAAGCAATGGCAACAAGGTTTGTTATATAGCCTGATCAGCGCCAAAGATAATCACGCCGCTAAGGCTATGTTGAACGAAATGCTGCAAAAAACGCCTAATGATGCCAGATTATGGTTGCAACGTAGCCGAATTTCACTCGACGACAACACACCACTCGATGCGTTAACTAGCATGGAAATGGCTATTCGATTGGGGAATAGCGATGCCGACAATTTAATTGCTACCGCACAATTACACTTAAACCATGGCAGTGTTAGCCGAGCAGCAGAGCTGATGGCGCAACTGTTAACTCAATGGCAACAAAGCAAAGTTAATCCTGCTAGCAAAAACACCAAGCATTTTGATGCCATTGAAGCGGTTATTGCTTGGCTTATTTATGAAAAACACTGGCCAGAAGCGAAAAAGTTACTCAAGCACAGCGATAAATACGCCGGACGAATTAATGACTTACAAAAAAGTCAGCTCAAGCTTCATCGCGCCAGTTTGCCGGGCAATACCAATAAAAAAATTACCCAGTTATATGAACAAGCCATTAAGCTGGCACCCACCAATGGCAAAGCGCTTATTGCTTTGGCGGAACACTACCAAAAAAATAATGACTACACGCAGGCGCAAATGCTTTTTATCAGAGCGGCCAGTTTAGCAGGGTTTGCCGAACGCGCTTTTATTGGTCATGCGCAAGTTTACATTGAACAAAAAAATTATGATCAAGCAGCGAGCATGTTGCGTAAAGCGTTAAAACTAAATCCGTCCAGGCAAGATTTAGTACAAAATATTCGCCTACTTGATCGCATGAATAACAATCAAATTTAAGCACTTTTATTCTCATTGAATTCTATACCCTTAATTAATCCAAATGGTATAATGCTCAATTAATTAACTCTGCTTAAAAAGTGCTATGACCGATACTTCAACGAATGCCAAACGCTTAAATAAATTTATCAGTGACTCTGGTTTTTGCTCTCGTCGTGGTGCCGATAAATTGATTGAAGAAAAGCGCGTCACTATTAACGGCAATATACCTGAGTTAGGCACTAAGGTTTTACCCAGTGATATTGTTAAGGTTGACGGTAAAGCAATAGCCAAAAGTAGTGAAGATAAGTCAGATAGGATCTATATTGCCTACAACAAACCTATTGGTATTACCTGCACTACAGAAACTGATGTCTGGGGTAATATTGTTGATGCAATCGGACACAAAGAGCGTATTTTTCCTATTGGTCGCTTAGATAAGCCCTCTGAAGGTTTGATTTTTTTAACCAGTGATGGCGATATTGTTAATAAAATTTTGCGCGCCGAAAATGCCCATGATAAAGAATATATTGTCACGGTAGATAAACCGATAAGTGAGCGTTTTATTGAGCGTATGTCACGAGGTGTGCCTATTTTAGGCACTATCACTAAGCCTTGTATTGTTAAGGTAAAAAGTCGCTTTGTGTTTACTATTATTTTAACTCAAGGCTTAAACCGTCAAATTCGCCGTATGTGTGAATATCTTGATTATGAGGTTAAAAAGCTTAAACGCTCGCGTATTATGAGTGTTGAATTGGGACAATTAAAGCCCGGGCAATGGCGAGATTTAACTCAGGGTGAGATGGCAGAAATAAACCAAGCTGTTGCCGGCTCAAGTAAAGTGGCACCACAAGATGCTGTTAGTCATAAAAAATCGGGTAGCCATACAGCTGCACTTAACCATAAAACAGTTAAGCAAGTTATCCATGTCAATAAAACCACTAAAAATAAGCTGTCGTTAAACAAATAGGGCTATTTATGTTTACTCAGGCTTATTTAAAGCTTACCTAAGGTAGTTCGCTATCAATTTGGTTACGCGCAAACTTCAACGGGAAAAGAGATATTAATTTCAATCCCCTTACCGACACTTGACTGACAATTCATTTCTCCCTCTAACACTTGTGTTACTAAGTTATAAACAATATTCATGCCTAAACCACTGCCACCTTGATTACGCTTGCTGGTAACAAAAGGCTCGTAAATTTTCTTTAACATCTCTTCATTCATACCAATACCGTCATCAAGATAAGGCAGAGTTGCTCGCTGCTGCGAAACATTGACCGAAATAGTGATATTGCCTTGTTGTTGTAATTCAAAACCGTGCAATACTGAATTGTTAATGAAATTACTGATAATTTGATAAATAGGACCTGGATAGGTATTTACTTTGATATTGTTACTGCCGTGAAAATGAATGTTAATATTTTTATTTTTCAGCAATGAATACATAGAATCAACCGTTTCTTGTATGTACTCATAAAGATAAATTTCTCTTATATTTTCAGACGCTTGATCGACGGCAATTTGCTTGAAATTGCCAATTAAATCGTTAGCTCGATCAAGGTTTTTCAGAATAATGCGATAACCATGTTGTTGGGAGTTAATGGCCTCTTTTAGCATGCTTTGTTTTAAGGTTTTACTGTTAAGGTGGCCTTCTATATTGATAAGGACATCTTGATTATGGGTTATTGCCGTTAAAGCGATATCTAGCGGCGTGTTTATTTCATGGGATATTCCCGCGACTAAATTGCCTAGAGCAGCCATTTTCTCTGACTCAATCAAACCTTGTTGCGCTTTGCTTAGCTCATCGACATTGCTTTTCAATACTTGCGACTGTCGATGTAGTATGCCCTCCAATGCTGAGAAATTTTTCACCATAATATAAATAAAAATGGATAAGACAATATAAATCATTAAAAAAGTTAGGTAATTAAACTGACTGAAAGGTAGCTCGATAAAGGAAAAATGATCAAGCACAGCTAGTGTCGATAAACCAATGAAAGTTAAACTATTAATAATAATGGCATTTTTAATTTCATGCTCATAAGTAAAAATGAAAACAACGATTAGATAGGCCCAATAAGTGCTGGTTGCTTGACTGGGGCGGGCATGAATGATGGCTTCAATAATAGCGATTATAATGACTACATAAAAACATCGGTAAACACCTTGCTTGAAGGGTAAAAACTGTTTAATTAGCAGAAGGGCAAGAGTAGGGAAGATGATAATTATCGCGTTAAACGGCAGATGACCCGTTAAAAAATAGTCCATCGCGATGTTAGCTAGCAATAGGAGTAATGCTAGATACATGGTATGAATAAACAACTTGTGTTTTCGTTGCTCTTTTAATGTTAAGTATGCTTGCGTGTTGTAATACATTTTTCACCTAGAGTAGCGTGTTGTGAACTAAAGAACATCACGACACACTAATTTACTCTACTTTAGGGCATGTAATATCGCTGCCTAGCTTAATTCACCTGATCTAAGCTTACAATAAAACCGCTATTTATCAATGTTGCTTCGTTTGGTATCAATCTGCTATTCCTACTAGCCTTGGTGATAACTCATCTAATACTTGTGGATCATCAATGGTGGCAGGCATATCAATTTTTTGTCCATCTATCATTTGTCTTAAGGTTTTACGCAATATTTTTCCCGAACGTGTTTTAGGTAAACGCTCAACAATGAGCAACCCTTTCAAAGAGGCAATAGCGCCTATTTCTGCGCGCACTTTCTTCTTCAAAGCACTGATTAAGGAGTCATCACTTTCATTAATACCATTTTTGATCACCACAAGGCCAAAAGGAACTTGCCCCTTTAAAGCACAGTGAATACCAATAACAGCACACTCGGCAACGCTACTATGTCCTGATAATATTTCTTCCATCTCCCCCGTTGATAACCGGTGACCCGCGACATTAATTACGTCATCAGTTCTGCCCATAATAAACAGATAGCCGGCTTCGTCAATATAACCACCATCGCCGGTAACGTAGTAACCGGGATGGGTTGATAAATAGCTTGATTTAAAGCGTTGTTCATCTTGATAAATAGTTGCTAAGCAACCGGGAGGCATAGGCAGTTTAATGGCAACGGTTCCTTGCTGATTTGCCGGTAACGGTTTGCCGTAGGCATCTAAAATTTCAACATTAAAGCCGGGTACAGGAAAACCAGCCGAACCGGCTTTAGTGGCCATAAGTTCATGGCAGTCATCATCAGCAAAGGGAGTGCTGGCTATTGCCCAGCCTGTTTCGGTTTGCCACCAATGATCAATAATAGGCAGTTGAGTTTTTTCTTTTAACCAATGGTAAGTTGCAGGATCTAACCTTTCACCCGCGAGATATAAGCGTTTCAACTGACTTAAGTCATAATCATGCATTAAGGCGCCATCAGGATCTTCTTTGGCTATGGCACGAAACGCTGTTGGCGCACTGAAAAGTGCATTGACCTGATATT
>MAAE01000019.1 GCA_002162675.1 Colwellia sp. 39_35_sub15_T18
CCACCTGATCCCTTTCCGAACTCAGAAGTGAAACGCAGTTGCGCCGATGGTAGTGTGGGAGTTCCCATGTGAGAGTAGGACATTGCTAAACTTCTATTTAAAGAAGCCCGATTCGAAAGAGTCGGGCTTTTTGCTGTCTGGCATTTGAAATTTACCTTCAGTTAAGTGAAACGCAGTTGCGCCGATGGTAGTGTGACTTATGTTGCAGGTAAGCCCATGTGAGAGCGTAGCGGGACATTGCTAAACTTCTAATTTGTGCTGCGGCACACGAGAAGCCCGATTCGAAAGAGTCGGGCTTTTTGCTGTTTGGGATTTGAAATTTACCTTCAGTTAAATGAAACGCAATTGCGCCGATGGGAGTGTGACTTATGTTGCAGGTAAGCCCATGTGAGAGCGTAGCGGGACATTGCTAAACTTCTATTCAGAGAAGCCCGATTCAATAGAGTCGGGATTTTTGCTGTCTGAGATTTGAAACAATGACGAATAAGCGCGAATAAATTCCCGCCTACTGTAGGCGGGATTTCAATCGCGCAAGATAATAGCGCTGTAATAAGCGTGTGGGTGTTTTTCTCGTTATGTGAGCGTAGGACATTGCTAAACTTCTCTTTAAAGAAGCCCGATTCGAAAGAGTCGGGCTTTTTGCTGTCGTTCAATAGAGTAAATGATAGCTCTATTTGAATTGTTGTCATTTTTTGAAAAGTACGAGGATAAACTTGAGATATTGGTAATTAGCACCTCGTTTGTTGTGGAAGCGTTTTAAAGCCAAAAAAAAATAAAGGATGGATAGGGTATATCAATCAAATTTGACAGCCTTATTTATCAATCAAGAGGCTTATTTTGTTAGTCCTAATTTATAGTTATATAAAACAGTATTTCTTTGGTGAATATGAAATATTCGCACAAATATAGTGCGTGTATTGCCCTTATATCTTGCAAAAAAAGACAAGTTAAGTATACTTGCGCAAACTTTTTAAAGTTAAAGTTTTTACTTTAAAAAATCAGTGTGTCATACGAATGATGTCGTATAAGAAAACTTAAAAAATATGAGAAATGAACTGACAAAGCCAGGCCGGAAATTTGCCTATCAACAGAGTGCTTTGATAACCGTAATTACACTCATTTTTACACTGGTGATATATTTTATTTGGGGATTTGAATCCGCAAAGTCTGCTGCATTAGGTGGCATAATTGGGATAATCCCCAATTTATTTTTCGCATACAAAGCATTTAGATTTGCTGGTGCGAGAGCGTCAAAGATGGTTGTAGAATCATTTTTTAGTGGCGTAAAGCAAAAAATGGCATTAATGGCGTTACTACTTGGTTTAACAATTAAGTTTGTAGTCATAAGTCCGTTACCATTTTTTAGCATGTTTTGTTTAGTTATGGCTTTGCCAATAATAACTCCGTTTATTATTAAGCAGCAGCGGTAATTCAGATATTTTTACTTTTTAAACTTTAATTATTGGGAAATTAATATGTCATCAGGCGCTGAGTTAACCAGCCAAGAATATATTACTCACCATCTCGCTAACTTGAAAGTAGGTGACGGTTTTATGGCCGTTCATTTAGATTCATTGGGATGGTCTATATTCATGGGTTTGGTCTTTTTAACGATCTTTCGTTCCGTTGCTAAAAAAGCAACTTCAGGCGTACCAGGTAAGTTGCAATGTGCGATTGAAATGATAGTCGGTTTTGTTGATGATAGTGTTAAAAGCACATTTCATGGCAAAAATGACTTAATAGCACCATTAGCACTTACTATATTTGTCTGGATTCTACTGATGAACTCTATGGATTGGGTTCCAGTTGATCTTTTACCACACTTGATTCATTGGGTTACAGGTATGCCTTTAGGCGATATCTACATGAAACCTGTACCAACAGCGGATCCAAACATCACTTTTGGTCTGGCGTTAGGTGTATTTATCCTTATCATCTACTATTCAATCAAAGTAAAAGGTGTTGGTGGTTTCATGAAAGAACTTACTACACAGCCTTTTGGTCATTGGTCTTTATACCCAGTAAACTTTATCCTTGAAACGGTAACTATGCTAGCTCGACCTTTATCACTAGCTTTACGTTTATTTGGTAACTTATATGCAGGTGAGTTAATTTTCTTACTTATCGCAACAATTGGTGTATTCCAATTGCCAGTACACTTTTTATGGGCAGCGTTCCACTTGTTGGTAATCCCATTACAAGCGTTTATTTTCATGATGCTAACTATTGTATACCTTAGTTTAGCGCACGAAGATCACTAATTCTTCTGGAAAGAATTTGAACGACGGAGGTCGGCCCGCAGGGTAAAGGGTAGGATGCCCGTAATACTAAATTTGACGGAGGAAGTTATTAGGCCCAAGTGGGTAAGTAGCTTTCTTTATCAAAAATGAAATTTTAAACTTTAACTTTAAACAATCGGAGATAAAAATGGAAAACTTTGGCTTAATGTATATTGCAGCGGCTTTACTAATTGGTTTAGGTGCTCTTGGTACTGCTATTGGTTTTGGTCTTTTAGGTGGTAAATTCTTAGAATCTGCTGCTCGTCAACCAGAATTAGCACCACAACTACAAGTTAAAATGTTCATCGTAGCGGGTTTAATCGATGCTATCGCGATGATCGGTGTTGCTATTGGTTTATACATCTTATTCGTTAAAATTGGTTAATTTTACCACTTTTTTTTTAAACGAATAATTGATAGGAGGTACGCACAATGGATATTAATATGACCCTAGTTGGCCAATTAATTGCGTTTGTCGTATTTGTAATATTCTGTATGAAGTATGTATGGCCACCAATTATTGGTGCTATAGAAGATCGTCAAGCAACTATTGCTGACGGACTTGCTGCTTCAGACCGTGCTGCTAAAGATCTTGAGTTAGCTCAAGAGAAAGCTACAGCTCAATTAAAAGAAGCTAAAGTTCAAGCTGCATCTATCGTTGATGCTGCTAAAAAACATGAAGCTAAAATTGTTGAAGAAACAGCTGGTAAAGCACAAGTTGAGAAAGAACGTATCTTAGCTGCCGGTCATGCGGAAATTGAAACTGAACGTAACCGAGCTAAAGAAGAATTGCGCGCACAAGTTGCCGTTCTTGCTATTGCCGGTGCCGAGAAAATTCTTGAGCGTTCAATTGATGCCGCTGCACATAGCGACATCTTAGATAAACTCGTCGCTGAACTTTAAGAGGAAAGAGCTATGTCTGAATTGACAACTGTCGCTCGTCCTTACGCTAAAGCAGCGTTCGATTTTGCTGTTGAAGCTAAAGCAATGGATAGCTGGTTAAACCAGTTAACTTTTGCTGCTGAAGTTGCACAAGATGAAACTATTAAAAGTTACATATCTGGTGGTGCTTCAGTAGAGCAAACACAAGCATTATTTTTAAATGTTTGTGGTGAGCAAGTAGACAGTCAAGGCCAAAACTTCTTGAAAGTGATGGCAAAAAACGAACGTTTGTTGGTGCTACCACAAGTTCTTGAGCAATTTATAGCGTTAAAAGCTGAATTTGACCAAGAAGTATTTGTGGATGTAACCTCTGCTGTTGAAGTAACTGCAGAGCAAAAAACAACATTAAGCGCCGCGCTTGAAAAGCGCTTGGCACGTAAAGTAAAGCTTAATTGTTTTGTTGATGCGAGTATCGTTTCTGGCTTAATTTTAAAAGCTGGTGACATGGTAATAGATGGTTCTATCAAAGGTAAATTGAACCGCTTAGCAACAACATTACAATCTTAGATAAGGGAACAGAGCATGCAACTGAATTCCACTGAAATCGCTGAACTGATCAAGAATAGAATTGAACAGTTTGACGTTGTCAGCGAAGCTCGTAACGAAGGTACTATCGTTTCTGTAACAGATGGTATTATTCGCATTAATGGTCTTGCTGATGTAATGCAAGGCGAAATGATTGAACTTCCTGGTAGCCGTTTTGCTATCGCGTTAAACCTTGACCGTGATTCGGTAGGTGCGGTAGTAATGGGCCCTTACGCTGATTTAGCGGAAGGCCAAAAAGTTAAAGGTACTGGTCGTATTTTAGAAGTACCAGTAGGTCGTGGTTTATTAGGCCGCGTTGTAAACACTCTTGGTGAACCAATTGATGGCAAAGGCCCAGTTGAAAATGACGGCTTCTCTCCAGTAGAAGTTGTTGCACCGGGTGTTATCGAACGTAAATCAGTAGACCAGCCAGTGCAAACTGGTATCAAGTCTATCGATTCTATGATTCCAATTGGTCGTGGCCAACGTGAATTAATCATTGGTGACCGTCAAATCGGTAAATCAGCGATTGCAATTGACGCTATCATCAACCAAAAAGACACTGGTATTAAGTGTGTATATGTTGCTATCGGTCAAAAAGCTTCTACTGTAGCGAACCTTGTTCGTAACTTAGAAGAGCATGGCGCATTAGCAAACACTATTGTAGTTGTTGCCTCAGCTTCTGAAGCTGCAGCACTTCAATACTTAGCACCATATGCTGGTTGTTCTATGGGTGAATACTTCCGTGACCGCGGTGAAGATGCACTAATCGTATATGATGATTTGTCTAAGCAAGCAGTTGCTTACCGTCAAATTTCATTACTTTTACGTCGTCCGCCAGGTCGTGAAGCATACCCAGGTGATGTATTCTATCTTCACAGTCGTTTATTAGAACGTGCTGCTCGTGTAAACGAAGCATACGTTGAAAAATTCACAAACGGTGAAGTTAAAGGTAAAACAGGTTCATTAACTGCCTTACCAATTATTGAAACGCAAGCGGGTGATGTATCTGCTTTCGTACCAACAAACGTAATCTCAATTACCGATGGTCAGATCTTCTTAGAATCTAACCTATTTAACGCGGGTATTCGCCCAGCTGTTAACGCCGGTATTTCAGTATCTCGTGTTGGTGGTGCTGCACAAACGAAGATCATCAAGAAACTTGGTGGCGGTATTCGTTTAGCACTTGCTCAATATGCCGAATTAGCAGCATTTGCTCAATTCGCCTCAGATTTAGATGACGCAACTCGTGCTCAATTAGAGCATGGTCAACGTGTTACTGAATTAATGAAGCAAAAGCAATACAGCCCATTGTCAATCGCTGAAACAGCAGTGTCATTATTTGCCGCAGAAAAAGGCTATTTAACTGACGTTGCTATCAACAAGATTGTTGATTGTGAAGCGGCATTACATGCCTATGTAAACAATGAGCATGCTGAGTTGATGGCTACTATCAACGAAAAGGGTGACTACAGTAAAGATATTGAAGCTAGTTTGAACAAAGCACTTGAGTTATTCAAGTCAACTCAATCTTGGTAATCGAGTCTTTAATTAAGTAACGTTTTCGGAGAAGAGTCATGGCCGTTGGTAAAGAAATAAAAACCAAGATTGCGAGTGTTAAAGGCACTCAAAAGATCACAAACGCTATGGAAATG
>MAAE01000048.1 GCA_002162675.1 Colwellia sp. 39_35_sub15_T18
AAAACTATCAATTTTTTGTCAAAATATGCTCAAAGAGCGAACCCGACCAGAGATAAAGAAAAAGGACGATTAAAATGCGGCCTGAATCCAATGATCTCTTAATGTCCAACCTATGAATGGTTAATAGTTACCGATCGCGAAAAGACAAGTTCAGGGTTTCGAGTTTGAAGCTTAGAGTTAAGAGTTTGAAGCTTAGAGTTAAGAGTTTGAAGCTTAGAGTTAAGAGTTTGAAGCTTAGAGTTAAGAGTTTGAAGCTTAGAGTTAAGAGTTAAGAAAAACTCCCGTTTATTTGAAGCCCTTGCTAACTCGCCCATCGAAAACCATCACTTTGTTTTAAAAATTATAGCTTTTTCGCCCAGACAGGGCATGAGATAAGGTATTACCATCAACATATTCTAACTCACCGCCTACTGGCACACCGTGAGCTATACGTGAAAGTTCAACTTGATATTGTTGCGCTAACTCAGCAATAAAATGGGCGGTAGCCTCACCTTCAACCGTGGGATTAGTGGCTAAAATCACTTCATTAAATTGACCACTCGCAAACTGTTTTTCCAAAATATCTAAACCCAAATCATCAGGACCAATGCCATCAATAGGTGATAAATGCCCCATCAGTACAAAATACTTCCCGGTAAATTCACCCGTTTGTTCAATAGCGATAACATCACCAGGGCTTTCAACAACACACAAACAAGTGGCAATTTGACGCTTAGGGCTTTGACAAATTTCACACAGTGGCTCTTCAGTAAAGTTTCGACAATCAT
This sequence comes from Colwellia sp. 39_35_sub15_T18, assembly GCA_002162675.1. Classification (GTDB taxonomy): domain Bacteria; phylum Pseudomonadota; class Gammaproteobacteria; order Enterobacterales; family Alteromonadaceae; genus Colwellia. The sequence goes on from MAAE01000048.1 coordinate 768, forward strand.
TGCAATGACCAATATCAGCCATTGCCGCAGCTAACGTGGTAGCAAGCTTACTACCGCCACGGCGATTACGTTCAAGTAAATGAAAAGCCATGCGTTGAGCAGATTTTGCCCCAACGCCGGGTAAGCATTTCAAAGAATCAATAAGCTCTTGTACTAACGGACTAAATTTCATAAAAGTAATTTAAACTCAACTTATAAAAGACATTTTAAAACCACCATAAAGGCGATAATTTGTAGAAAAACACGCGGTAAGGATAGCCATCATATACCAGTTGAAACATTCATATCCCTAAATTACTCCTTATATAAAAAGTTAATCAGCTATAGTTCGCTGCTGCTCATCTTTACTCAACCCCTTGATCAACACATCAAACATCAGTTCAGCAAAGCCTTTAGCTACTGCTTCGTTTGATAATACCTTCATTGCCATGTTTTCATGTACACCCATGCTTTGTATTATCGCATCGTTTATGGATTCAGGGAATGCGCCTAGCATGGCTTGTTCTTTGGTGTTGTTGCGAAGTTGATCCATTACTATTTCATTTTCAGCAACTTTGCCAGCGATGGTATTGGCATAATTAATCATATCACCTTCTGACAAACCATCTTCAATAAACAGATCATTCATACGGCTGATTATTTCGTTTAACAATTCAGTTTGAGCATCTTTGGGTGTTGCGCCACTACCCTCTTTAGCTGGTGCTAAATAATGTGCTTGTTCTTCACCTATTTTATATCCAAGCTGCAAATCAGCTTCACGTTGTTCGTGTAAACGGTAATGTGTCATTGCCACATCAGACAAATCAATATCATCCTGCAACACCTCAAAGCGGAGTAAGGGATGTAAATGCTTGGCGTAAATACTGAGTTTTTCTAAATCATAATCGTCAAAATCGACTATTTGAGAACTGAACTCGTAGTAACGGCAAAATGAAATTAAATCTTTTTTAAATACTTCAATAATATCTCGTGCTTCTTTAGCATTTTTAACACTGTTTTCAGCAAATTTAATTTTCTTGTCTCTTTCTCTTTCAGGAATAGCTTCAATTTTGGCTTTTTCTAACTCCATTCTAGCAATGTCTAAGACATGTGTAGCTTCTTTATAACGAACAGAAAAACGTTCAACGGCAGGTTTACAGATATTAGCTAATTTACTTGTGTGTGAGCGTTTATCGTTATATGCCTCAACAAAGTTTTCAACTTCAATCCATTGGTAAATTCCAACCGCGTTAAGTTTTTCCATAATTTCATAAACAAGGTTTGGATCTGAAACCCCTGCAAGCTCTGCCGTTTGAAAATAAACTTTGAATTCTTCCAAAACTTCTTCCGGATCATTAACAAAATCCAGTACAAAGGTTCTATCTTTGCCTTTGTAAGTACGGTTTAATCTGGATAGGGTTTGAATACATTCAACACCTTTTAATGGCTTATCTACATACATGGCAACAAGTTTAGGTTGATCAAAACCTGTTTGAAATTTATTGGCAACCAACATTACTTGATAGTCATTGGTATCAAATGCTTTACGCATATCTCTGCCACGTAAGTTTGGGTTCATGCTTTTTTCAGTAAAAGCTACATCAGGCTGCTCTCCAGCAGAATAAAGGGGGTCATTTACCTCACCTGAAAATGCCACCATTGCATTAATATTCTCATAACCACTATTAGCAACATACTTTTCAAAAGCAATTTTATACCTAACCGCTTCTAACCGGCTTGATGTCACCACCATCGCTTTAGCTTCACCACCAAGAAGGTGTTTAACTTTGCTATTAAAGTGCTCAACAATGGTTGCAACTTTTTGGGCAATATTATGTGGATGCAATCGCACCCATTTAGCCAATTTCGTTGATGCTTTTTTACTATCTACTTCCTGCTCTTGTAGATCGCCAGCATCAGAATTTTGATGCGCTAATTGGTAAGCTACACGATAACTGGTGTAATTTTGCAATACATCTAATATAAAACCTTCTTCAATGGCTTGGCGCATTGAGTACACATGAAATGGTTCAGGTTTATTATCGTCACTGGCGGGTGATTCAGGATCAGGACAACGACCAAATAATTCTAATGTTTTACCTTTGGGTGTGGCAGTAAAGGCAAAATAACTTATATTTTTAGAGCCTTTTCTGGCCTCTAATGATAAACGTAAAATATCTTCTGATGTCAATTCTACAGGTTCTCTGTTCGCATCCTCTTCATCACCACCCGTTTTTTCAGCCATCAGCACTTCACGTAATTTACGTGCTGTTGTTCCTGTTTGGCTTGAATGAGCTTCATCAGCAATAACAGCAAAGCTTCTGCCTGCTAGGGTTGAATCTTTACGGATAGCTTCTAATACATGTGGAAAAGTTTGAATGGTAACAATAATAATTGAGGTACTAGCTTTTAATTCACCCGCTAATTGAGCTGATTTACTGCGTCCGCCACCCAAAGCATTGGCTTCATCACGGTTAACACGGGCTATCATGCCTTCGTTATGATCAAACTGATAAATTGTATCTTGTAATTGGCTATCAAGTACCGTTCTATCAGTAATAACAATTACCGAATCAAAAACCTTGTCACCCACTTGTTTTTTTAAACCTGGATGCTCGCTCTCTATTTCAGGGGAAGTATAATGCAATGATGCTAATTGATGCGAAAGCCACGCAATTGAGTTTGATTTACCTGAACCAGCACTATGCTGAATTAAATATTTTTCGCCCGTACCTTCTTGTTCAACAGCCTTTAGCATTGATGAAACCGCAGACCATTGATGATAACGCGGAAATATTAACGTTTCTTTTTTATTAATTGTTCCATCTAGCAATTGCTCTTCTTTCACTTCAAGGTGAATATATCGACCTAAAATAGTTAACAAATTATCTTTTTCGAAAATTTCATTCCATAAATAGGCAGTTGGATAACCAGAGCCATCAGCAGATAAAGAGTCAGATGCATCATTACCTTCACCACCGTCTTGTGTACCTTGATCAAAAGGTAAAAAGTAAGTTTTTTTACCTGCTAAACGGGTGGTCATTGCCACGTTATATTGGCTAACCGCAAAATGAACTAATGCGCCACGCTTAAAAGTTAATAATGGTTCGACCTTTTTAGTTTTAGGATCTTTAGGTTGCCTGTCTTTCATGTACTGAATTTTGGCATTATCTAATGCCTGTTTAAATTCAGATTTTAATTCTAAGGTAGCAACAGGAATGCCGTTAATGAACAAAGTTAAATCAATTCTGCCATCAACACCATTAGGAGAATAAACTAGCTCTGGTACTACCCGTAATATGTTTTGGTTATAACGTTTAATCGCATCTGGGTTTAAACCATGATCAGGTTTAAAGGCACATAAACTAAATTTAGCACCACGGTCTTTAACTACATTGCGTAATACCCACAGTGTACCTTTATTACTAGCAGACAATGCGCGTTCAACGGCTTTTAATAATGCTTCTTCAGGTGCTGTTGGTCTTTTGTCAGTAGGCGGATGAATTTTTAATTGTTTATCCCACTGCTCAGGTTGAGTGCTTTTAATAAAATGAATTAAATCTTCAGGGTATAACGCCAGTTCTTTATTATAATTTTTAGACTTTCCTAACAGCCAGCCATGCGACTGCATCTGTTCTAAAATATCGTTTTGAAATACCGACTCTTTGGCCCTACTGCTCATTTATTATTTATCCCTAATTTTTTTTATTACTTATTACTGTTTTTGCTACTATTGTAAGTTATGCGTTGTTTGGCATTAGTAATAGCTTGGTGTAAACGTTGCTCTAATAATGCTTTAGGTGGCAACTCTGTTAAATACTCGGCAACATGAATACTGCTTTTGTCCAACTCTAACAATTCAATTTGATCTTGGTCTTTATCAGAGCAAAGTATAATTCCGATAGGTGACAATTCAGTTTTTTGCTGTTCATGTTTAGCTAACCAACGTAAATAAAATTCCATTTGACCTTTATGTTCAGGTTTAAATTTTCCCGTTTTAAGTTCAATCGCCACTAATCGGTTTAATTTACGATTAAAAAACAGTAGGTCAATATAATAATCTTCATCATTCATAGAGATACGAAATTGACGCGCAATAAAACTAAAACCACTGCCCATTTCTAATAGAAACTGCTGCATTTCATGCAAAATGGCATCTTCAAGGTCTTTTTCAAGATAACTATCATTGAGTTCTAAAAAATCGAGTAAATAAGGATCTTTTAGCAATAAATCTTCATTCACCTTACCTTGTTCTCGCAACATAGTAAGTTCTTGCACAATGGCATCATCTGGCTTTTTAGCCAAAGCCGTTCGTTCAAATAGTTGTGAGTCGATCCGTTGTGATAGCGTGCGCGTTGACCACCGTTCTTGTGTTGCCATGGTGATATAAAAATCACGCTTGATTTCATTATCAATATAAATAATTGACTTGATGTGAGTCCACGTCAATTGTTCACGCAGTGCGTGGACAATTTTTATATCACGATAAATTTCAGCAAACTTTAAACAATAACTTATTTGCGCTTTACTCCACCCTTTGCCAAATTGCACAGTAAGGGATTTAGCTAAATCTACAATAATTTTTTTACCGTAATCAGCCCGTTCACCACCTAGCACGTCATTGTTAATACGCTTGCCAATTTGCCAATACAATAAAGTTAACTCACTGTTAATGGCGATTGCCGCTTTTTGCTTAGCACGGTGAATAAGTTGCTGAATATCACCTAGAAGTTCAGGAGATTGATTTTTTAAGTTATTGGTCATTGTTAATATTCCAATCTCGCACATCAATTTTGCCAGTAACCGCAGCAGAAATAAGGGCTGTTTTGCGTTCTTTCATTAAATCTATTGCATCGGTTGCCTTTGCTTCCAATTTTACAACACGTACAATAAAGTCATATAAATACTCTGCAATATCTTTTTGTTCTTCAATTGAAGGGATTACACATCGAAAATCAAGCATATCTGTAACATTTAGACTTGCTTGATTTGCAGTCCCATGAGCATGTAGATCAAGGTGATCTCGATATGCAGTAGTTTGAAGTAAGAAGAATATGAAATTCTTATGAATAATATTGTTGTCCGAGTCAAAAACAACGGTATTCTGATTTAACAGTGTTGAATCTAATTCTTGAGGAACCATTGCAATTTGACCAACAGCACTATTTTTCACTTCAGCAGCACTGCCTACTGTACTCAAAATAATATCACTTTGTTTCAAAAATGCTTTGGGATATTTATTAACAAAACGTTCAGGTAAAAATATATCAGACTTTCTTAATGATAATTTTTTAATATCACTTGCTTTAACTACCCTTACACCACTATCACAAAAATCAGATGTACTAAACGCGACTCCCTTTCGGGTTTTTATAAAGTGTCTAAAAACGACTTTATCCCAATGTTTTGGTACTTCTCCTAACCATTCAACGCCTGTGTCTTTCATCAGTGCATCAGGGTTGAGGCCACGGGTGACGGCATGAGAAATAACGGCTTGACGTTTTTCCTTTAATAACTCAATTAACTTTTCTTGCTTGGCAATTAAGGTGTCAATTCTTGCAGTTTCATGGTCTAGGAAGTTGGCTATTTTTTGTTGTTCTTCAACAGACGGGATTACAAATCCTAGTTGAAGTAAATCTTCTTGAGTCATACTTGGTAAAGCTGTATTAGTAGAAAGTAAATCATAAGGAAATAAAATAGCTTGACCATGGATATATTCAGCGATTGAATTTTCAAATATTACACTATAAAACATCGTATCAACCGTCCAGAACTTTCCTTTAATAATCAAGGGCTTATCTACCGTCCCTTTTCTACCGAAAAGAACTGAAATACCATCATGTAAATAACTAGAACTACGTTTAAATTCACCACCAGAACCATAAACGGGATAACCACCGTTCTGCACTTCTACATGTTTATAATCCTTACCATTTCTAATTCGTAATACATTTTTAAGTTTACCTATTTTCCAATCCTTGGGAACCATTCCCAACCATTCAACTCCAGAATCCTTATATTCAGGGTACTCGCTGTACTTTCTACCGCTCAAGGCTGTTGCTGTCATTATGAATGCACTTCTTTCAGTAATTTCATAATATCGGCTGAAACAGCATCTAAATCGGCATCAATTGCTTCTAATGCTCTTGGTGGTTGGTAAACGTAAAAATGACGGTTGAATGGTATTTCATAACCGACAATACCAACTTCACCGTCTTTGGCATCAACCTTGCTCTCATCAATCCATGCATCAGGAACATGCGGTAATACTTCACGTTTAAAGTAATCTTTTACTGATTGTTTTAATGGTACATTTTCATTATCACGCAAATCAGGATTAGGTTCTGGTTGGCCTTTGTTTTTACCTGTTTCAAATATACAAGTTTCAGCGTTTTCATCCTGCTCACCAAAAAACTTACAGATATTTTTTTGCTCTGCTGCTGATAGCTTTTCGCTCTTATCTTCAACAAATCGTTTAAAGAAATTAGAACGACTTAATATTTTTTCTTTGCCAATCAAGCTTTGTAATGTTGAGTAACCAGCAGGTTGAGCAAGTTCTATCGTTACATCTCGATTTTTCTTCTGCGCTTTTTCAATATAGTCTTGGCAATAAAGTTCGAATTTATCTTTAGTTACTTCAAAAGCTAGTTTTAATGGTCGTTCTACGGTTACGCGTCTGTAGCCAAAATCTTGATAATCAAAAACCTTGCTGAATTCATTTTCAGTAAACTGACCATAAGTTTTAACGATGGTTTCTATACTTTCTTCGGTGAGTTCTTTGCGTTTACTGCCTAATGATTTACGCATTGCGGTATAGAATACGTTTTCATCATTACCTTCAACTTCGCCACCGCCACTTCTGCCACGTCCACCTTTTTTGGGTCGTTCTTTTGAAGCGTTGATTAGCTGAACTTTACCTTTGCGGTTTACTGACTTGTTATTCGACTTATTATTAGACAAGACCCAAACATAAGTGGCAATACCTGTGTTGTAAAACATGTCAGTTGGGAGTGCGATAATAGCTTCAAGTAAGTCGTTTTCTAATACGTAACGTCTAATTTCACTTTCACCACTACCCGCACCACCCGTAAATAATGGAGAGCCATTTAAGATAATACCAATACGAGAGCCAGTGCTGCTTTGTTGGTCGGTCGTTCCCGATGTCCTATCTCCCACGACACTTGTACGTCCTTTTACTTCGGCCGTTCTCAGCGTCCTGCTTTCCACGGCACTAGTACATCCTGTACGTCGCATTTTGCTAATAAGGTGCATTAAAAATAATAATGATCCATCTGATACCCTTGGTAAACCTGTACCAAAACGCCCTTCAAAACCTTTGTCTTTATGTTCTTCAACTATACCCTTTTGTACTTTTTTCCAATCAACACCAAACGGTGGGTTAGATAACATGTAATCAAATTTATCTGCGCTTAGCTGATCGTTAGATAAAGTATTACCGAGTTTAATATTATCGACCTTTTGCCCTTTAATAAGCATATCGGCTTTACAGATGGCATAAGATTCAGGGTTTAATTCTTGTCCGAATGCCGATAATGCTGCTTTGTCGTTAAGCTCATGCACGTACTCCATACCTGATGATAGAAAACCACCCGTACCTGCGGTTGGATCGTAAATACTACGAACTAAACCTGCTTGTGTTAGTAAGTCATCATCGTTACAAAAGACTAATGAGGTAGTTAAACGGACAATATCGCGTGGAGTAAAGTGCTCCCCCGCGGTTTCGTTAGAGCTTTCAGCAAAGCGTCTGATTAATTCTTCAAACACTAGCCCCATATTATGGTTATCAACAACATCAGGATGAAGATCGGTGGTAGCAAAGCGTTTAGCTACTTTATAAAGTAAGTCCGCTTCTTCTAGCTTGTCGATGGTATTAAAAAAATCAAAATGCTCAAATATTTCACGGGCATTAGGACTAAATGATTGCACATAACTTTCAAGGTTTTGCGCTACGCCTGTTTCACCTAGTTTGTTTAAATCCATTTTACTGGTGTTATAAAAACTTAGTTTTGCGGAATGGGTTAATATTTTATCTTGCGCTTCAATTGGCTTGTCTTTAACCGTTTCGTACATGGTAAGTACATTTGGCTTGGTATTTTCAAGTACGCATTCTAAACGTCTTAATAAGGTAAAAGGTAAGATAATACGCCCATACTGGCTTTGTTTGAAATCACCACGAAGAAGATCGGCAACCGACCATAGAAATGCTGCAGTTGAAGAAAAATTATCTGACATTTTTTACCTTTGATAACTAAAGCTAATGATCATTTATAATGGTGCTATTCATTTTTTATTTTACTGTGCAGTTAAAAAAAGAACATGGAAGCTTCTGAAAATTATTATATTTTTACCCGTAACTAAGTTATCACAACAACCAAATTTATAAAGTAATTAAGATTAAAAATCTATTGTTTGCTTATTTTTCAGCCTTGTAAATTTAACTTATGTTTGCAGCCTAAAAACCAAAAAAACCGACAACAATGTCGGTTTTTTATGCACTTTGACATTAAAACGGCATTTTCATGCCTGGCGGTAATTGCATACCACCCGTTAATGCGCCCATTTTATCTTTATTTTGCTCTTCAACACGACGTACGGCATCATTAACCGCTGCCGCTAATAAATCTTCAATCATGTCTTTGTCATCTTCCATTAAGCTATCATCAAGCTCAACTTTACGTACGCTATGACTACCGGTCATGGTTACTTTTACCATGCCTGCACCTGCTTCACCGACAACTTCCATATTGGCTAACTCTTCTTGTGCTTTAGCCATTTTTGCTTGCATTTGTTGGGCTTGTTTCATTAAGTTGCCCATGCCGCCTTTCATCATAATCGTTCTCCAAAAAATAAAGTGTTTAAAAATAAATTATTAGCATTATAGCAAAGTGGCTCGCTAACAAGATAGTAAATCTGTTAAATTGCGCTAATACTTTGTTCGTCTAAACTCGCTTGAAAATTTTGTTGTAATGCCTGCACTATGTCATCATTTTTAAGTAGCTCTTTAGCATAATCGTAACGTTTGTCATTGATATGTGACTGTATTTGATAAGGATCAGCAACAGTTTCTTCAACTAAATTAATAGTAACAGTGATATTTTGTGATAAATACTGACTGACCGTTTGTTGCAGTTGCTGTTGTGCAACTTCAGTGTATAAATGCCTAGTTGCCTGATCTAAAGATAAGATCAAATGCTGCTCAGTCGAGCTTTCATCAATAGTGGCATGAATAGCTAATTGCCTTAAGCGTGCGGTTAATTCCATCGAGTCAATCATGTGTGCCCATTGGTCAACTTGATTGGCTTTTTTTATGGTGGCGGGATCGATATTTTGTGCTTGATAAGGTTGCTCAGGCGCAAAATCCTCTACCTTCTTATCCACTTTACTGTCGTTGTCATTTTCACTTTTTTCTAAACCGTTATCAATAGGCTGAGCAATAGCTTGACGCCCTGTGACGTCATGGGGCTTTTTTGCTTGCTGATCCAATTGTTTCTTTCGACTGCGCAACATGTTTCGACCCGCTAGCACAACGCTAACCGGGCTATCAAAAAGAGTGTCCCCCGTAGCAGCTTGCGCTGTTGAAGGTTCAATTTCCCCTTGTTGTTTTGTATCCACAGCGCTGTTGTCTTCTGCTGTTATCGGTGCTGCCATTGGTGTTGACACAGGTTCATGAAGTTGGCTTGCTTGTTGTTCAATTTGTTGCATTTCTTGAGCGAGCTGTGTTTCTTGCACGGACGATTCTGGCGGCGTTGCTAGCGGCTTATTTACTACAAGTTGCGTGTCTATCGGTTGTGCTTTTATAGGCGCAGGAACAATAGCTGCATCAACATTTTGTTGATGCTGCATCATATTTTCCGGCTCAACGGCGTCACTTGCGGCTACATCAGTGTCATTGAGCACTACTTCATCAAAGTCAATGCGATTCCTTGTTGACGAGATTATTGATGAAGTTGCTGTTGACGAGGTTTCAGCTGGCAAACTTGTCGCTACTTGCGGCAAAGAGACGGTATCTGAACTCTGCATGGGCTTAAAAGCAAACAAACGCAGTAAAGTCATATCAAAAGCCGCTTGTTCGTCTGCTGCGTAAGGTAAGTCTTTGCGACCATTGACACAAATTTGATAATACAATTGTACGTCTTCTGCTGACATGGCTTGACTGAATTTTTTCAGCAACTGTGCATGCTCAGGTGATAAATCAAAGTGCTGATCAACCAGTTGAAAAATGGCAATTTGATGAAATAACTGAATAAGTTCGGCAAATAAGCGGCTATAACTTGGTGCACAGCTGGCGATATCGGCGGTTATTGCCATCAAGTTTTCACCATCTTGCTTTAAAAGGGCAATAATTATTTTGTAGACCCAGTTTTGATTGATACCACCCAGCATTTGCACGATATTGGCTAAAACAATATTACCCTGCCCTTGAGCAATAGCTTGATCAGTAAGGCTTAATGAGTCTCGCATACTGCCACGGGCAGCTTTTGCCAATAAGGTCAGTGCGCCTTTTTCATGACTGACTTGCTCTTGAGATAATATTTCTTCAAGTTTAGTTTCTATTTGCTTAACGGTAAGCGCTTTTAAATGAAATTGTAAACAGCGTGATAATACCGTTATTGGCAGTTTTTGTGGATCTGTGGTGGCGAGAATAAATTTTACATGCTCGGGTGGCTCTTCTAAGGTTTTTAACAAAGCATTGAAACTGTGACGAGAAAGCATGTGCACTTCATCAATCAAATAGACTTTATAGCGACCACGGGTGGGCGCATATTGAACATTATCAAGAATTTCTCGCGTGTCATCGACTTTGGTTTTTGAGGCGGCATCAATTTCAAGTAAATCAACAAAGCGACCTTGATCAATTTCTAAACAAGTATCACATTGACCACACGGGGTAACGGTAATGCCCGTTTCACAGTTTAAACTTTTAGCAAAAATTCGGGCAATAGTGGTTTTGCCAACACCACGAGTACCCGTAAAAAGATAGGCATGGTGTAATCGTTGTTGAGCTAACGCATTAACCAGCACGGTAACTACGTGTTCTTGCCCCATTAGCTCTTCAAATTTTTTAGGTCGCCATTTTCTGGCTAATACTTGATAGCTCATACTCTTTATCTTCTTATTATTCGCACATTACCACTCGTCACTAATTACTAATTTATTATGAGTAATTATCAATGACTGTTTAATCTTTATTTACCGTCATATTGTACCAGAGAAAAATGAGATAAATTCATCGCTTGTAAGCGTTTTTCACCCCCTAGATCAGGCAAGGAAATAACAAAACCTGCGTCTTTTACTTGCGCGCCAACGCGTCTAATTAACTTAGTGGTTGCTTCAATGGTGCCACCGGTTGCGAGCAAGTCATCAATGATCAATACTTTATCATCAGATGTTAAGGCATCACGGTGAATTTCTAGAATATCTTCGCCGTATTCTAATTGATAAGCTTGAGCAAATGTTGCCCGAGGTAATTTACCCGGTTTACGTACCGGTACAAAACCAATACCTAAGGCGAGTGCTAACGGTGCACCAAATAAAAAGCCTCTAGCTTCGGTGCCGACAACCTTGGTAAAACCTTGATTTTTATATTTATCTGTTAACAAGTTCATCGTTAAAGTAAATGCCTCGGCATCTTCTAATAAACTGGTTACATCACGGAAAAGTATTCCTTGAACAGGATAGTCAGGGATAGTTTTGATAGCGGCTTGTAGCTGCGCCAATTGTTGTTCATTCATTTTATTATTCTTCAACTAATGTTAACAATGTTAATGGGCTAAAGAATAAAACAATTTAAGGGACATTTATAGTGTCGAAAGACTTTTTATATGGCAATTTATGACGCATTCGTTACTAATTTAAGATGCATTCGTTGACATAGTAGTTTCTAATGACAACTCAGCTAATAATGAAGAAACTGTTGATAAGAACTGACTTTCATTAAGTGGCTTAATCAGTACTTGTCCGAATAAGTTAGCCTCAGGTAGTCGTGCTATGTTTTCTTTAGGTTGCGTGGTAATAAATACAATAGGCGTGTTAGCATACTGGGTAGTTTGCTTAATATTTTTACTAAGCAAAGCGCCATTCATTAGTGGCATAAGGTGATCAATAACAAAAAGTTGATAATTACCTTGCTGCGCTTTTTCAAAGCCATCTAAGCCATTAACCGCAGTATCAACATTATAGCCACGCGCCACTAGAAGCTGGCTAAGACTATCACGAATGCTTTTTTTATCATCAACAACTAATATATTCATAAAACTTACAACTCTTTATATTCAATAAGCATTCAATAAGCTAGGAATTATGCCAAGCGACAACCAGCTTTTTACGGCGCATATTTTACCTTATTTACGCCGACAGTGAACAGCTTTTTTGAATTATTAATAGGGGTTTATGTAAGTGAATGTTTTTGTACAAAAGTTTTAATTAAATTGACATTAGAGGGTGACATTTGATGTTCAGCATTGCCGTCATTCATTAACGCAAGTACTTGTTCGCCTAAGTGTTTACCTAACTCAACGCCCCATTGATCATAAGAATTAATTTGCCATAGCACGCCCTGAACAAAAATTTTATGCTCATATAGTGCTAAAATAGCGCCTAGTGTTTCTGGCGATAATGACTGCATTAATAAGGTATTACTCGGCGTATTACCTTTCATCGTTTTATGGCGGGCTATACGCTGTATTTCTTCACGGCTCATGCCCTGTTTTTTCAGCTCAGCCTCAACTTGCGGCAATGTTTTCCCTTGCATCAAGGCTTCACTTTGAGCAAAACAGTTTGCCACTAGTACTTTATGATGCTCTTCAAGATCGCTAGTGCCTTGTAGCGCAACAATAAAATCAGTGGGGATAACTTCATCACTTTGATGCATAAGTTGCATAAAAGCATGTTGACCATTAGTGCCTTCTTGACCAAACACTATCGGCGCAGTAGCCCAAGCTAACTTGTCGCCTTGCTTTGATACCGACTTACCATTACTTTCCATATCGGTTTGCTGTAAGTAACCGGGTAATGCCCTTAAGGCGTGATCATAAGGCAATACCGCTAAGCTTTGATAATGTAACGCATTTCTGTTCCACATCCCTATTAATGCCATCAGCACAGGCATGTTTTGCTCAAAATCAGCCGTTTTAAAATGCTGATCCATCTGATAAGCACCTTGCTTTAATCGAGCGAAATTATCATTACCTATCGCTAAGGCTAACGGTAAGCCTACCGCTGACCATAATGAAAACCGACCACCAACCCAGTCCCACATAGGTAGAACATGCGCAGGATTCAGGCCAAACTCTGCAGCCTTTTCAACATTGCTGCTGACTGCAAACCATTGCTTTTCAATTGCAGCTGGGGAGCCAAGCTCTGCTAGCATCCAATTTTTAATCGCTTTGGCGTTAAGTAGGGTTTCTTGGGTGGTAAAGGTTTTAGAAATAACCACCACTAAGGTTGTGGCGGCATTCAGCTTGGCTAGTTTTTCGACTACCGCAGCGCCATCAACATTGGCAAGTACATGCAAATGTAAACCAGTACTATGATACGGATGCAAAGCACTCAGCCCAACTTTAATGCCGTAATATGAGCCGCCAATGCCAATGGCGATAACATTAATGAACTTAGCGCCCGTTGAACTAGTGAGTTTACCTTGATAAACATCGTCAACAATTTTAGCCATTTGTTGCTCAGTTGCTATCACTTGTTCACTTGTCTGCTCGGCTAGTACATGCCGTTTAACAGCTTCAGGCGCTCTTAATACCGTGTGTAAAACAGCTCGCTGCTCGGTATTGTTTATCTCATCACCAGCGAACATGCTGTTAATTTTATCAACCAGCTGATTTTCTTTCGCCCAAGCGATAAGTCTGCTTAACTCGTCTTGGCTAATATTTTGTTTGGAGTAGTCTAAAAATAATCCTGCCGCAGTAAGGCTAAAGTCTTCGGCCCTATTTCCCTCATTAAACAAAGATAAAATAGTGCGGTTTTCCGCTTGCTTTATGTCTGCCTTTATCTCCGCTATTTCAGTAAAAAAATCCATCTTATAAATACTTCTCTTTATTAATTATTACTTGCTAATTACTTGCTAAGTAGGTGTTCAAGAGCACCGGTAATCGCGGCAACTTGCGCTATAATGCAGTTTTCATCGTCTACTTTGGGACTGTCGGGATAAACTTCTGTCGTCGTGACATAAGTTGCATCAGTGAGTCCCATGCAAAGCCCTAATGCTCGCCCTGCATAGTTGATCACGCCAAATTGCGCTAATTCAACACCTATTAACTGACCATTTTCATCCGCAGGAGCAATATGAGTGACTTTTTCAACGGCATTAATAATCGCTAATTGAAAGTCAGTTTGAGGATTAAGGGTATTGCCAACTAAATAAAAGCCGTCTGGAATATTCCAAAGTTTTTGCTCAAGGGCATCACGTGCTGATAGTGCTGGTCTAAAAACGCTATTATCGGTATCGGTAGTTTCATGTAAGTCGACATGAACAAAAATATCAAGGTTAAGTGATTGTATAAAAGTCATTAATGCTGCTGACTCTTGTGCTGGGCTATCAGCATAAAAGGAGCGGTTAGGATCTATAGCGTTAGGATTCCAACGATTAATGGTTTCATAACCCCAAGGGCTAACACAAGGCACGACTAAAACATTAAAAAAATCACTATAATTTGAGCCTTGGCCATTTATTTGGTTTTGTAAAAAGCGCAACGCCCCTTGTACACCACTGGTTTCATAACCATGAACACCGCCAGTCACGAGCACGGTTTTTCTACCCTGTTGCCAATGCTTGCTTTTTAACGCAAATAACGGGTATCGCTGCTCATCAATAGCTAAGGCATCATATTGAATAACATCATAAAAAGGTGACAATGCCTCAATTTCACTAATAACCTCGTCTTGATAAGAACGCTTAATGCTTTGTTGTTCAAACCACTGCTGCTTTTCAATGTTAGCCCATTTTTTTCCTGCGCTACCAATGGGATATGCAAGGTTATCAGTCATATTTCACCTATTACTTTTAATAGCGTTTTTAATTAACGTTTAAAATTAAGTTAATGATGCTTATTTAGAGTCAGCTCGACCCATAAATTTACGATCTTCAGTGTTCACTTTAATTTTATCACCGGTAGAAATATGCTCAGGTACTTGCACAGTTAAACCTGTTGAAAGCATTGCCGGTTTAGTACGTGCAGTAGCACTACCGCCTTTAATAGACGGGTCGGTTTCAGTAATCACAAGTTCAACACTGGCAGGAAGATCAACTGCGACAGGTACATCATCAACAATAATCACCGACATCCCTTGCGTGTCTTCATTAATAAATAATAACTCTTCGCTAATGCTGTCTTTATTCAAGTTATATGGCGTGTAATCTTCATTATCCATAAAAACATATTCATCGCCATCTATGTATGAAAACATTGATGGGCGACGACTTAAATCAGCAAAGTTCAGCATATCATCCGCTTTAAAGGTTTCATCCACTTTTGAGCCTGTCACTACGTCGTACAAACGCATACGATATAAACTACCGCCTGCTCGGCCTTGTGGTACAGAACGAGTAATATCTCGAACAATTAATACTTTACCATTGTGCTCTATTGCCGCATTTTTCTTTATGTCGCTTGCCTTTGGCATAGGGAGTTCCTTAAATCTTAAATTAATTATAAGCAAAAATTTAGCTGAGAAAATACCACGAACACACAGTAATGCAAGTGTTGAATCAATCAAATGATCACAACAGTGTAATACAACCAAGATAGTAACTGTTTACCACCGAGCCACGATGCTTCACCGAGGGCTCTTCGAGCCTGCACTGAGGATTAATTATTCTCGGTGTAGTACGACTTTTTCGGTACTCTCTGTGGTAAATGTTTTTGAGTTTAATAAATACAAAACAACAATAACAAGGTTTACCACCGAGTCTCGATGCTCAACAGAGGGCTCTTCGAGCCTACACAGAGGCTTTATTATACTCGGTGTAGTGCGAAGCACCTCAGTGTTCTCTGTGGTAAATATATTCTTTATCTACACGAAGAAAATCACTCAAAAAAGAAGGCTAGTGTAAATATTACACTAGCCTTCAATATTCTAATTTATTTTGCTTAATTTTCTTAACTTGAGAAAAGCGGTTACTCGTAAGAGCGCTCTAACCATGCTATTTGCAGCTTTAACTCAGCAATTTCATTATGGGCATCAGCTAATTCTTGCTGGCTAGTTTTTTGCTCGTTAGTGCGATTGCCTTCAATAGAGACAGCATTCAACTCAGTATTATTTGACATATTACTTCTATCCTCGTGGGCCATGGTACCCCCTCAATATTGGTTGTTAGACATGTATTATTACATAGCCGATTACAAAAGTAATATTTTTGCATCGATATTATTACTATTCACACCAACAATATTGTCAAAGCATAACCCGCAAGCATCAAGTAAAAAAACAAAATTGTTGCCAAATAAACTGGCTTAAAACCAATACCTTTAAATTTTTCTATACGGGTTTCCATGCCTAGTGCTGTCATGGCCATCGTTAAGGCAAAAGTATCAAGGCCATTGATGTTATTAACGACATTAGCTGAGAGTAAATTCAATGAATTAAAAGCCACCATAGCAATAAAGCCAACAGCAAACCAAGGTATGGTAATGTTTGATTTCTTCAAACTTTTTGTGCCTGTCGCTTGCAACACTTTACTGGGCAACCAAACACCTAATAGCACTAAAAATGGCGCGAGTAGCATAACTCGTAACATTTTTACGATAACAGCCGTATTAGCAACGTCGGCATTAATAACATGACCCGCACCAACAACATGCGCCACTTCGTGCAAGGTTCCACCTAAATAAACGCCCATGCCCTGCTCGCTCAGTGCTAGCAAACCATCTTGATACAGAAAAGGGTAAAGAAACATAGCTATGGTGCCAAATACCACCACAGTGGCGACGGCTATACTCGCTTTATACGGCTCAGCTTTAAGTACTGGCTCAGTTGCCAGCACAGCTGCAGCACCACAAATAGAGCTACCGGCACTAATTAATATACTGGTGTCGCGATCTAGTTTTAACAGCTTAGTACCAACCAAATAACCCAATATAAAGGTAGTGCCAACAATCGCTAAGCTATAGGTTATGCCAACCACTCCGACATCGGCCACCTCTTGGAATGTTAGTCGAAAGCCATAAAAAATAATGCCGACACGCAAAATGGTTTTGGTGGAAAAAATTACTCCTGCCTGCCACTTATCAGGAAAGTCTCTACCTAAACTATTGCCATAAATAATCCCCAGCCCTATGCCAATGATTAATGGACTAATAGCAAATTGTTGACAAATAACAAAGTCAGCCAAATAAGTTGCCGTGGTAGCTAATAAAACAACAAATAAGATACCGTGTAAAGTGTTCGCGCTATTGTTAATTGAAAAAGCCATGATGATTGCTCTTGTTTATACTGTTTAAGCACAATATATCCCTGACATTAAAATAAATAAAACAGATGTTTTCGATGTGATATATTAAAAAAACTAATGTATAGCTAGAATACTTCAAAATGCGAGTGTCGAATGAATATAACCTTAAAGCAACTGACTGTATTTACCGCTACCGCTCGACTTGAAGGGATAACTAAAGCAGCACAAGAGTTATGTTTAACGCAATCTGCTGCCAGCCAATCACTAAAAGAGCTGGAGAGTATTTTAGGTTATGAGTTATTTAGTCGTTTTGGCCGAAAACTAGCGATCAACGAGCAAGGTAAAGACTTACTCAATAAAGCCAACCAAATGCTGGCCTTGCAAGCTCAAATTCAGCAACCACAAAATAATACCCTACAAGGGGTTTTGAATGTCGCGGCAAGTGTCACGATTGGCTCTTATGTTATGCCTGAATTATTGGCCAACTTTGTTGAAAAACACCCTTTAGTCGAGCCAAAGTTGTTTATCAGTAACTCTGAAGGCGTTATTGCCAGATTAATGGCTGGACAAGCGCATATAGGGCTTATTGAAGCCCCCATCAGTCATCAGCAATTACTTATTTCACCTTGGTGTGATGATCAACTAGCCATTTTTTGTAGTCAACATCACCCCTTGGCTGAGCAAGAAAAACTAACTATCAAGCAAATGTCAGCGCAACGTTGGATATTGCGAGAGCATGGCTCAGGTACTCGCTCGGTGTTTATCTCAGCAATGCAACAGCAAGGTGCCACGGTTAACAATAGTATGGATTTAGCCAGACAAGAAGCGATAAAGCAAGCCGTTAAGGCCAAGTTGGGATTAGGGGTGTTGTCATATTTATCAATAAAACAAGAATTAACATTTGGCCTATTTAAACAACTGCAGACACCGTTAAATTTAAATAGGCAATTTTCTATTGCTCAATCAAGACACTTTACTAACAATCCGCTAGTACAAGCCTTTCATGAGTTTTTAGTAGTAACTACCACATAAGATCATCAGGAATTTGATAATCCGCATAGGGATCATCTTCATCTACTTGTTCATCTGCCACTTTATCATTTTGAACTAACACGACCTGAGCATTTAATTCAGCTAGCTTTTCTGCTGTTTCACGGGTAACAATATAAGTGACATCATCTAAGCCACACAGTGATAACCGACCATTAACCAGCGCCCTGTGGGTAATAGCATCTAATGGTAATTTTTTTATTTTGTTATCAAAGGTGTAATTATATTCATTATCACCTGCAACATTTTTGATCTGGTGATGGGTTAAAATTTGTTTGATGCGCAACACCTGCTCTTTATCAGCAAGCTGCTGTTTTTTCTGCTCATTTAAAGCATCGTCTTTGGCTTGTTTTTCTAGCTTCGCTTTGGCTAAGTCTTGTTTTACTTGTTCTTGTAGTGTTGCGTCATGCTGAACACCACTGCGCTTTTGTTTGTTTTTTTTGCGTTTATCGGCATTAGCCTGACGGGTTTTTTGTTTGGTTGTTAAACCTGCTTTAAGCAGTTGCTCTTGAAGTGATGCCATGAAAATTTATCAATGAAAATTAATTTGTCGTTATTCTAGCAATAAAAAATCACCAGAAAAAGCTTTGCTGAATATCTGACGATTATATATTTGCTTAGAGCGCCGTTTGCTCAGCGATTCATTGATAACGTGACTTAACTTTAGCTTAAAGTTTTTATCACAAGGTCGCCGAGGTCGCAGCTCGGTGATCAGCTGTTACAAGTTACTTAACCAAACTAATGTTTTTATCTGTTGTAGCCTTGGCAGTGCTGTCTTTAGGCTCAACAAAAACATCTTTAGTGATTGACTGGCCATTTTTATATCGGTGATAAGAAATTTGCTTTAGATCCAGCAGCTGACCAAATTGAGTAAAAGCGTCAAAATCTTCTTTCGTAAAGGTTTTCTGCTTTTTAGCTAACAAACCATCAACATACATGGCATCACCATTAATATTGCAATTAGCAATAGCAGAATACGGCTGTCCATATTCTTCAACCTTTAAAGCGCGTACCATTTTTACTTCGAAGATCCATTCTCCTATTTTTACATGTTTGGACATTGAATCTGACACTTAAAACCTCGAAAACATAGGGCTGATATACTATTATAGGCCAGCATTCTAACATTTGGTTAACCTTTAAATCTAAATAAATCTGAGTTTTTTTCTTTATCAAGCGAAAACATACGCTTAACTTTTAAGCGTCTCACTCTCGCAATAAAAAACAAAACTTTCTCAGTTTCCCCTTATCGGGTACTCTAACAACATGGTAATTTCATATTTTCAAACAAGATGATAAAAAAAATAATAATCGCTGTTTTATTAGTTAGCTCCTTAATATTAGCTTCGGGGGCAACTTGGCTGTATAGCAAAGTTGATAGTGCTTTACCGATACTTAACGGCAAAGAAACCGTGTTCGGATTAAAAGCAACGGCCATTGTTGAACGAGATAACCAAGGCATAGTTACTATTAAAGCTAAAAGCCGCTTAGACGTCGCGGTTACATTGGGCTTTGTTCATGCACAAGAGCGTTTTTTTCAAATGGATTTATTAAGGCGCAACTCGGCAGGTGAGCTTTCTAGCCTTTTTGGCGCCTTAGCACTTGATTATGACAAATCAATTAGACGCCACCGTTTTAGAGAAAGAGCACGAGCAATAGTTAACGCCCTACCTAAAGAACAAGGTGAATTACTTAAAGCCTACACTCGCGGTGTTAACCAAGGTTTGATGTACTTAGGCACCGAACCTTTTGAATATATATTGCTGCAACAAGATCCTGTTCAATGGCGTGAAGAAGATTCAGTGCTCGCTGTTTTTAGCATGTATATTGATTTGCAATATCATGATGGGCAACGAGAACGCTCACTGGGTTTAATGAAGGCTATTTTAAGCGCTGATGTTTATGCCTTTTTAGATCCTAAAGGCAGTGTTTGGGATGCTGCCATTGATAATAGCCAGCATCTGTCTGCACCTATGCCCGTTAATGCTTGGCCTGCCGCCTCAGCGTCAGTGATAAAAAATGACGCACCCCCCACGATTAGCGACAATTTATCTAGCAACAAATTCTTTCGCGGTAATCTATTTAGCAATAATATCTTTAGTAACAAGAATGACCAAGCAGATGAATTTCCGGGATCAAATAACTGGGCTATTTCAGGTAATATCAGTAGTACGGGCAGCGCTATTGTTGCCAATGATATGCACTTAGGCATACGCGTACCTAATACTTGGTTTCGTGCCCGTTTTGAATATCTTCAAAATAATAAACAAGTGCATGTTACCGGGGCAACATTACCCGGCACGCCCAACATGGTTATTGGTAGTAATGGCAAAATAGCTTGGGGGTTTACCAATAGCTATGGTGACTATAGCGATGTTATTGTTTTACAAACCTCCAGTGACGGTAGCAAGTATTCAACGCCAGCAGGGGAAATCCCCTTCACTTTTAATCAGCAAGTTATCGCTATAAAAGGTGAAAAACCCGCTGAAATTACCATTAAAGAAACGATATGGGGTCCTGTTATTGGTGAGAACCATCAAGGACAATCATTAGCTTACCGCTGGGTTGCCCACGACAAACAAGCCGTTAATTTAACCGCTACTGAATTAGAATTAGCACAAAGTGTTGAGCAAGCCTTTGATATTGCGGCACGCAGCGGTATTCCCTCACAAAATATGGTGGTGGGTGATAAGTCAGGTAATATAGGTTGGACTATTATGGGGCCAATCCCCAAAAAAGTAGGCCATATTGGTGAAACGCCTACCTATTGGCATACTGGAAGTCATGGCTGGCAAGGTTATTTAAGCGCAGAGCAATATCCAAAAATACTCAACCCAGCAGATGATCGTTTATGGACGGCAAATTCTCGCGTTGTCGGCGGCGCATCGCTGGAGAAAATTGGTAATGGCGGTTATGCACTAGGTGCTCGCGCTGGACAAATTCGTGACGATTTATTGGCGCTGACACACTTTGATGAAAAAGCGCTACTCGCGGTAGGCTTAGATGACCGAGCCTTGTTTTTACAGCGCTGGCAAGATTTTTTATTAACACAAGTGCTTACTGAGCAAGCCATGACCACGCACAGTGACTTTAGCCAAGTAAAAAGTATATTACAAACAACAAAACCGTTAAGAGCCAGTGTCGACTCGGTTAGTTATCGTTTAGTGAGAAATTTTCGACTTAATGTTCGTGATTTGGTGTTTAGTGAATTAAATACCACCTTAGCCAAACTAGACGATGGCTATAAATTTCGTAGTATTCGTCATCAAGTTGAAACACCGTTATGGCAGCTTATTAACCAACAAAACAACAATTTTTTAATGCGTCCATTAGCTTCATGGTCGGCAGTGTTTAATCAAGCACTACAAAAGACCATTGAAGAGATGAAAACAACCGCAGACGAAAAACAACAACCACTAAGCACTGCCACTTGGGGTCAGCAAAATACTAGCTCAATTCGACATCCGTTAAGTAAAGCGGTACCTTTTATTGGCCAATGGTTAGACATGCCAGCCAATCCGTTATCAGGTGACAGCTATATGCCGAGAGTACAAGGTAAAGCCTTTGGGGCATCAGAGCGCATGGTGGTATCACCGGGGCATGAAGCAACAGGAATATTTCACATGCCCACCAGCCAAGCGTCCCATCCTTGGAGCCCTTATTATGGCAAAGGTCATAGTGATTGGGAGCAAGGCATAGCCTCACCTTTTTTACCGGGTGAAACTAAATATAAATTAACCTTACTCAGCTATTAGCTACGAGTTTCGAAGCGAATAAAACATAAGCTTAATAATAAAGTAACTGTTCACCACCGAGGCGCGATGCTCCACAGAGGGCTCTTCGAGCCTACACCGAGTCTCTATTATACTCGGTGCGCTCTGTGGTAAATATTTTAAAGCTGAATAAGTACAAAGCAGCACAAGCAACACAAGCAACACAACAAAAATAACAAGGAAAAACATGACCATATTAATTTGCTGTTTATTTATCGCAACGCTACTACCCATACTGGCAAAAGCCCCCGTTGCTTATGCTATGCATCAACTGGGCGGCTATAATAACTATCACCCGCGTGAGCAACAAAGTAAGCTCACTGGCTTTGGTGCCCGTGCTTTAGCCGCACATCAAAATGCTTTTGAATCATTAATTATTTTTGCTCCTGCGGTATTATTAGCGATTATCACCCAAAATATAGGCGAGAATATAGTCTTACTCGCTGTGGTACATGTATGTGCTCGATTAACCTATAACATTTTATATTTAGCCAATATTTGCATGTTACGTAGTCTGGTTTGGTCCGTGGCAACGATAAGTAGCTTTGCCATTATCTACTTGTGTATCCCTTAATGTTAACTGACGAGTAAAAATGATCTAAAGAAAGTGTTGACAGAATTTAGTCAAGCTCGCTAGAGTAGCCGGTCTAGTGAGTATTAATACCAAGTTGATTAAGTTAAAACCTTCCATCTGGAAGGTTTTTTCTTGAACAGAAAATGTAAATTGCGAAATAGGAAAGCACAGTGAGCGAAAAATTAGATTTAAACGAAATACGTAAAGAAATAACCAGCTTAGATAAAGAACTATTAGCTTTATTTGCTAAACGTCGCGCACTCACACTTAACGTCGCCAAAAGTAAAGTACAGCAGGTTCGCCCTATTCGTGATCAGCAACGTGAACAAGAACTGCTCATTCGCTTAGTAAAGCAAGGTAAAGAGTTAGGTTTAGACGCCCATTATGTGACCAGTATTTTTCAAACCATCATTGAAGACTCGGTATTAAACCAGCAAGCTTATTTGCAAACCCTAACCAACCCAAACATGCAAACGCCAACGGTGAGCGTGGCTTTCCTAGGTGATAAAGGCTCATACAGTTACTTAGCCAGTCATCGTTATTTCTCGCGACGCGCTGAAAAAATCATTGAATCTGGCTGCCAAAACTTTAGCGATATTTTACAGCAAGTAGAATCTGGTCAAGTAGACTACGGCATGTTGCCTATTGAAAATACTAGCTCAGGCAGTATCAATCAGGTTTACGATTTACTACAACATACCAACTTATTTATTGTCGGTGAAATTACTCAGCCAATAGAGCATTGTTTGTTAACCGCGGTTAATACCAGTTTAGATAAAATCAAAACTATTTATGCTCATGGCCAACCTTTCGCCCAATGTAGTAATTTTTTAGATAAGCAAAATGATATTCGTATTGAATACTGTGACAGCACCGCCGATGCGATGGTGCAAGTGTCTGAGCTAAAAGATGAAACTATTGCGGTAATCGGCAGTGAAGAAGGTGGGCAATTATATCAGTTGCAAGCACTTGAAAAATCAATCGCCAATCAAAATGAAAATCACTCGCGCTTTATTCTTGTCGCGAGAAAATCCGTTGATGTCGCAGAGCAAATTCCCGCAAAAACCGCCATTATTTTATCGACGGGTCAAAAAGCTGGTGCTTTAGTTGAGTGTTTACTCGTACTCAAAGAGAAAGGCATAAACATGTGCAAACTTGAATCTCGCCCCATTCAAGGTCGCCCATGGGAAGAAATGTTTTATATTGACGTGGAAGCAAACTTAAAAAACTTTGCCTTGCAAGAAGCTATCAGTGAAATTACCGAGCACACTAATTTTATTAAAGTGTTAGGTTGTTATCCTATTGAACATATCAGCCCCACCAGCGTGCCTAGTAGCGAGATTTAATCCTTATAAGTAAAGCGCGAACAAGTTCCCGCCTACTGTAGGCGGGATTTTAATTGCGCATGTAGACGGGATTTTGATCGCGCATGTAGACTTTCATGTCGCACTTACTTATTTTTTTCACTGCTCAACTTTTCACTATTCAATAACAACTCTTTTTGCTTCGCTGCTATTTCATTGGCAATGGCTTGTGGAGATCCTGTCTTTTTACAAAGCCAATAATAAGCACCCGGTACAATAAACAAGGTAAAAAGACTTGCTAACGAAACGCCTGCAAAAATAACCACACCAATAACCATTCTACTTTCGGCGCCAGGGCCTGATGCCAACACCAAAGGTATAGCACTCGTTACCGTGGTAAAAGTAGTCATCACAATAGGTCTTAGTCGTTGCTGTGCGCCACTAATTAATGCCTGTTCAAAGACAATACCTTTATCGCGAAGTTGGTTAGCAAACTCAACAATTAAAATACCATTTTTCGCCGCTAAACCAATCAACATCACAATGCCAATTTGGCTATATATATTCAAACTCATGCCCATTAATTCAAGACCTGCCAGCGCTCCAACTAATGCTAAGGGTACCGTTAATAATATGACCAAAGGGTGAATAAAACTTTCGAACTGTGCCGATAATACTAAAAAAGTGATTAATAGCGCTAATCCAAAAACCAGTAAAATAGAGCTGCCCGATTCTTTTAACAATAACGACTGACCTTTGTAATCTATTTTCACTTCTTCTGGCAATTGTTGCTCGGCAATGTTTTTCAGAAAATCTAAGGCATCTCCTAACGCATAACCATCCGCTAAATTTGCGGTAATAGTGACACTGCGTAAACGATTGTATCGATTTAATCGTGACGAGGTGGCATTTTCAACAACGGTAATTAAATTAGATAAAGGAATGAGCTCATTTGAACTAATTGAACGCACGTAAATATTGTCTATATCAGCAGGGCTACGGTATTGTTTCTCATCTCCTTCCACAATCACATCATATTCTTCACCACGATCAACAAAAGTAGTCACCCGACGCTGCCCTAACATGGTTTCTAGGGTTTTTGCTATATCACCAACAGGCACACCGAGATCGTAAGCTCTATTACGATCTATTTTCACCATTAACTGTGGGTAGGTTTCTTTATAGTCACTGTTGATAGACGATAAATTAGGATTTTTCTGTGCCTCTTTGATAATAATATCGCGCCATTTTGCCAGTTCACCATAAGTATTACCTTGCAGTACAAAAGCCACCGGTGAATTACTGCCGCCGCCACCAATACCTCTGCGCATCATAGCGAAAGCTCTTACGTCAGTAACATCCTTTAATTCTTTATTTATTTTACCTATAAATTCGAAGGTATCAAAACTGCGTTCGCCCCAATCAGGCATACCAACAATGGCAATGCCCCCTGTACCACCAAAGCCTGGCACTCGCACAAGAACTCGGTCAAGTTCATCACGTGCTTTATAGGCTAATAACTTTTCTTCAATTTGTTGCATATTTTTAACATTATTTTCATAACTTGCCCCTTCGGCACCTTGCATAATAATAAACAAATTACCTCGGTCTTCTTTGGGGGTGTATTCTGATGGTAATTGCATAAACAACAAATACACCGCCAGCAATGACATCGCAATAATGCTAATAATAAGTAGCGGTTGATGAATACTTTTTGCTAAAGCTCGACCATAAGCCACTTCAAAACTAGCAAATTTTTTATCTAGAAACTGACCAAAAGAAGAACTACGCTTGCGATGCTGCAACATTTTAGAGCACATCATCGGCGTTAGTGATAAAGCGGTAATACTTGAGAATATAACGGCCGCGGCAATCGCAATGGCAAATTCAGTAAATAAGCGGCCAACATTGCCCGACAAAAACACTAAAGGCACAAATACCGCCACTAACACTAATGTGGTGGCAATAACCGCAAAAGCGACTTCCCTGCCCCCTTCGAAAGCTGCCATTAAAGGATCTTGGCCATTTTCAATGCGACGGTAAATATTCTCCAACACCACAATGGCATCATCAACCACTAGGCCTATAGCTAAAACAAGTGCTAATAAGGTCAGTAAATTAATAGAAAAACCAAACCAAGATAAGGTCATCATTGAGCCAATTAATGCCACTGGTACCGTAACTGCAGGAATAAGTGTTGCTCGTACATTACCCAAAAATAAGAAAATAACTAACACAACCATCAACATGGCAATAATTAAAGTGTTATAAACTTCGTCAATAGAGCCTTGTATGAACACAGAGCTATCATAACTATTAGTGATCGTTGTGCCCGTTGGTAATGAATTACGCAGCGAAATCATCTCTTGGCGCGCTGATTTTACCACCTCTAAAGTATTGGCTTTTGACTGCTTAACAATGCCTAGCCCGACCATGTTTTTGCCGTTGCCGCGGAACATATTTTCATCATCTTGGGCGTCAACCTTGACTTGGGCAATATCACCTAAACGTACCAGTGAATTATCTTTTGCCCGGGTAATAACCATATTAGCAAAGTCTTGCGCTGTTAAATAACTACGCTGTACTCGAATAGAAAAATCTCGATCGGTAGACTCCACCCGCCCTGCTGGTAATTCAATATTTTCGCTACGTAACGTTGATTCTATATCTTGCACTGTAACGTTTCTAGCCGCCATAGCAACGCGATTTAATGATATTTTCATGGCGTAGGTACGACCGCCACCCACGCGCACTCGGGCAACACCATCAACGACAGCAAACCTATCGACAATATAACGATTAGCATAGTCCGTCAGCGCTAACGTAGACATACTGTCACTTTGCAACACAAACCAGACAATAACACTTTCATCATCATTGGCTTTAAACACTTGTGGCGGATCAGCCTGCTCTGGCAAGCTACGTAAAGCGCGAGAAATTCTATCTCTGACATCATTAGTGGCGGCGTCAATATCGCGGTCTAAGTTAAATTCAATGGTGATATTTGAGCGCCCGACCCGAGAATTAGAGGTAATGGTTTTAACACCTTCAACACCACTGATTCTATCTTCAAGCACTTGGGTAATTTTTGTTTCAACTATCGCTGCTGAAGCACCAGGATATGAGGTATTAATACTGACTACAGGTGGGTCAATATCAGGATATTCTCTTAAAGGTAAAAATAAAAAAGCAACAATGCCAAAAGTGATAATCAATAAATTAATTACCGTGGCAAAAACAGGTCTTTTGACCGAAAGATCAGATAAGATCACTGGTCTTTCTCCTCAAGGCTTTTCCCCTCAAAGCTTGAATCCTCAAGATTTGAATTTTCAAGCGGGTTTATTATTTTTACTCTCGCCCCATCTCGTAATTTCAACGCCCCTTCTATAACAATAAGCGCTTGTTGGTTAACTCCCGCCAGTACTTCAACAACGCCGGGTAGGCGGCGACCAATAGTAATACTTTTTCGAACAGCCGTTGGCTCTTGCGGGTTGTCATTATTAATAATGAAGACAAAATGTTGATTTTCTATTGGAATAATCGCACTTTCAGGCAATTGCAACAGTGTTTCAACCTGCCTTACCACCTCAATATTAAGTAACATACCGGGGCGTAAAGCTAAGCTTTCATTGGGAATTTCTACACGTACTTTCAGGGTACGTGTTATCGGGTTAATTCGGGTATCAATTGAGCTTATTTTTCCCAAAAATTGTTGGTTTTTATAGGCACTATTAAGTGCTATGACCGATTGCCCGCGCTTAATGGTGGGTAAAAATCGCTCTGGTAAGGTAAAATCAACTTTGATCAACGATAGATCATCAAGGCTGGTAATAACATCACCGGCGTTAATATAGGCGCCTAAACTCACATCCCTAAAGCCTAATACGCCATCAAAAGGAGCCTTAATACTCAAATCATTTAATTTAGTGCGCGCACTTTGTAACTGCGCAGCAATGGCTTTAGTTTGTGCCTCTTGTTGATCAACCAATGACCTTGACGTTGCTTTTGAGCTTAATAATTCTTGAAAACGGTTTAACTGCGCCATAGATTCAGACAAATTGGCGGCCAATTCACTGACTTTTGCTAATTCTTCTTGATTGTTTAGACGAACTAACACATCACCTTGCTTAACTAATTGCCCGTCATTAAAAAAAATCTGCTCTATCAAGTCAGAATACTTACTGGTAATAAACACTTGTTCATTGGCCCTAGCCGTACCAATAGCCTCAATACTGTCTTTGAAATCAGCCAGTTTTGCCGTGGTTACTTTCACTGAAACTATCCGTTGAAATTTTTGTTGCTTTTGTGCTGTTTCAGGCCACTGTAAATAAACCAGCAGACCGATAATAAAAAACAATATAAGAAGTAACGGTAAACGGTTCGTTATAGCATTGCCATTAGACATAGATGAATAATCTCAACTTTTTAGACTTATATAGGGGGGAGAAATAAAACATTAACATTATAGCGTAAAGCATTACACGTATCATTTACCTGCGCCGCAATTTATCTTAAAATATCAACAATTAACCGCAAATAGAGATCGTATTTTGAATAAACTCGCTGTTTTAGCCTTCGCCCTATTAGTTTTTTTTAGCACTATGCTTTGGTATCTAGCCAGTGGTTCATTAAATGAATACCTAAAAAGCCAAATTCAATTACAGGGCCAATACTATAGCCAGCAAGCAACTCAGCTAGCTATCGCTGATTTTTCAGCTAACTCAGGTATTGGCGCGTTTAAAGAAGCAACATTAACTAACCCTGACGGTTATCAAGCAAAGTACGCACTACTTATCGATAGCGCCAATATTGAGCTCGCGACACCACAAAGCGCTGCGGCGACTCAAAATGCAGCGGCGACTCAAAATGCAGCGGCGGTTCAAAGCGCTTCACCTTTTAAAGAAAATCAGGCTTTTATTACCACGGTTCAACAACTCACCATTAATAAACTTACCCTAAACAGTGAATATACCTCGGCGACAGAAAATAATATCGCCGCATTAATAACGCTCATTAAAAACCAATTAGCACAAGACTATCCAGAATTATACCCTGCCATAAGCGCAAAGCTATACGCGCAGAAGAACCCGCAATTAAATGCACAAACCTACGCACAAACCCATCCGCAGGCGGGGCCTATTATTGAGCATAAAAAAGCTAAAAAGAAACGTGGCAAAGTGCAAGCTAAAATAAAGATACATGCTATTACCATCAATACCTTAGTGCTAAACAATACTCATCATGGCATGACTAAAACAATGCAACTAAATAACCTACAGCTTGCAGCTATCGGTGGTGAGCAAGGTATTGTTGCTAATCAAATTGGCGGCGAATTGTTACTCTCGTTATTAAATTTATCTCAACAAGGTAACTAATCTTATCTCGTAGAATAAGCTTAAATATAAACAGCCCATAACCATAATTATGACTATAAGAACTATAAAAGTAAGAGCTATAATAAGAACTATAAAAATAACAACCATAATAATAAGGAATATTCAATCGTGCCCCCATTGAAACTTGTTCATCGTCCACTGCCAGCGCTATTAACTCTTGGCTTATTCATCTTTACTCAATTTTCTATAGCGACAGAATTTGAAATAATGCCCATAGTGGGCAATACCTTCAGCCCTGACTTAGAAAGTAGCGATAACACCACTACACTCGCCACAACCGATGAACAACATCTAGGGGTAGCTTTTTCTTGGCGAGACTCTCCAACAGGTCAAGGGCAAATTCTAGTTAACTATATTGCTCGAGATGTTACTGATCAGGATAGCCAAGCAATACACGCTTTTGACACACTTTATACTCATTTCAGTGGTGTCGCGCTATTTAAAGACAGAGGCTACACCACGACGGTTGGGCTAGGTTTGGGGGCAACTTATTTTAATAGCGACTTTGACTCAGCTGTTTACCCATCATTTACCGCTTCAGTAGGAACACGCTATAACTTTTCCGATAATGTAGTTTTTATTACCGAATTGCGCGCTTATGCGACCTTGATCAAGGAAGATTCATCACTATTTTGCCAAAATGACAGTTGTCTAGCACAGTTTGACGGTGCTATATGGTTTGACAGCCAAATATCTGTTGGCTTAGCTTATGCCTTTTAATAAAGGCTTTGACCCGTTAATGGTTGTTATACCAATAGAGAAAGGCTAATGCTTTTTCAATTCATTAGCCTTTAACAACATGGTTTTGCTTTCCGCTAAAAAGTCATTCGCATAATCACCAAACCAATGCGACACTTGCTTAAACATAGCTACAAACGCTTCTTTATCATTGAGCTCGACATCTTCTAATAACTCTAGAAAACGATAAGCAAAACGTTTCATCATGCTGATATTATCTGGATTAGCAAAAATTATATCTGAATATAAAATAGGATCTTGCGCAAATAATCGACCCACCATAATCAACTCAAGTCGATAAATAGGCGAACTCATGTTGACTAAATTTTCAATATCGACACCTTCAGTCATCAAATGATAACCATAAGCAATGGTAGAAAAATGTCGCATCACCTGCACCATAGACATAGCTTGATCATGCTCATGGGCTGCCACTTGAAAAGTTTTAGCTCCCCACACTTGAAATTGTTTAAGTAACCATTGATATTGTGCTGGTTCGCGGCCATCACAAACAATAATAGTTTGCTTAATGAGCCCGGTAACATCGGGGCCAAACATCGGGTGTAATCCTACTACAGGGCCTTGATGTGCTTTCATCATTTCATATAAAGGCGACTCTTTAACACTGGTAAAATCAGCCAAAATACAGTCATCAGGCAAGTTATTTAAATGATGAATAACCATTGACGTTAATCTAATCGGCACAGCAACAATAACCAGACTAGCATCCGCTAAAATAGCGTCACTGTTCGGCCAATCATCTTGCTCAATGATGGCAACTTGATAGCTAGAGCGCTTAAATAAATCAACAAAAACGCCACCTAACTGCCCTTTACCACCAACCACCACCACCTTTTTACAATTAGGATTAACACATTGATAACCACTAGCATCTTGACTGACATAAGAGTCACGCATCAAGCGGCGTAAAACATCTTCAATCAAATCGCCACTAAGGCCTGCTTTTTCAGCCTCTGCTCGTCGCTTACTGATTAACGTTGCTTCTCGCTCTGGCGCAAAAATAGGCATGCCTTGGGTGCTTTTTAGCTCCCCCACTTTCGTGGTTACCGTTAAACGTTTAGCCAGCAAGGTCACTAGTTGACTATCAATGTCATCAATCTCATCACGTAACGCTTTAAGATTGTCGTCAAAATCACTCATAATTTCTCTTAAAATTTATCTAGCCTATCACACGGGATTTTAGCGCTTTATTCAATAAAGTATCGGCTTCAGCAAACAAGGTTTTAGTCGCCTCTAAATCAATACAAGCATCGGTAACTGACACGCCATATTCCATATCAGCAATCGCTAAATCACTACTTTGATTACCGGCCTTAATATTACTTTCCAGCATGATACCAATGATTGATTTATTGCCTTCAACAATTTGATTAAAGACATTAGTCGCTACTAATGGTTGACGGCGATAGTCTTTATTAGAGTTACCATGACTACAATCAACAACAATGCCCGGCTCTAAACTATGCTTGGCGAGCACCTGTTCACAATCACTTATATTAACACTGTCATAGTTAGGTTGTTTACCACCGCGTAAAATAACATGACCATCAGGGTTACCCGAGGTTTTAATTAAAGCCACTTGTCCTTGGCGATTAATGCCCATAAAGCGATGTGGCGACGCCGCAGATTGCAAGGCGTTAATGGCCACATCTAAACTGCCATTAGTGCCATTTTTAAACCCTATCGGCATAGATAAGCCACTGGCCATTTCTCTATGGGTTTGTGACTCAGTAGTACGTGCACCAATAGCAGACCAACTAAATAGCTCGGCTAAATATTGTGGGCTAATAGGGTCAAGCGCTTCTGTAGCAAGTGGTAAGCCTAATTCGGTTAGATAAATTAACAGTTCACGCGCTTTTCTAAGCCCCGCTTCCACATCAAAAGAGCCATCCATGTGTGGATCATTAATAAGCCCTTTCCAACCAACGGTGGTACGCGGCTTTTCAAAGTACACTCGCATAACAATGTATAACGAGTCTTGATATTGATCATGAAGTTTTTTCAATTCTCGGGCATATTCTTTAGCTGCTTCAACGTCATGCACTGAACAAGGGCCACTAATCACTAATAAACGCGGATCACGCTTGTGAATAATATCGGCAATAATTTTACGAGCAGACTTTACAAAAGCTCGGCTTGGCTCTTTTAATGGCAACTCTTCTTTAAGTTGCTCAGGCGTTATTAATACATGCTCTTCATTGACATGAATATCATTTAAGGTACTTTTATGAAGTACAGTTTCAGCAGTTAACGTTGCCATAATTTATTCCTAATAGTTAATACTTTTTAACAAAAAGCTTGAAAATGCGCAGCATATAATAAGATTTACAGAAGATATTGAAAAGGTCAAAGTGCACTTTTAAAGGGGCACAGCTGAACCAAAAATAAAAACTCAAAATCGTAAAGATTTAATTACGCGATTTGTAAGGTTATTTTTACATATAAATTTAATTGAGTACAGTATCTTTTTAAGAAAAATTAAAGCAACAAATCCACCGTAACATAACTGTAATAAATCATTCATTTAACTGTCACATAAAATTTCTACACTGTGCCCACTTTAATAAAACATTAATAACTCTCAAAAACTTAACAAGTGAGAATAATATGAACAACATGATGAAAAGCACTTTAACAAAAACAATAATAGGCCTATCAGTAGGCACTGTTGCTTTACTAAGTAGCGTTGCAAATGCACAAGGAAATAGTCGTGACACCATTACTGCCGTGGGTTCTTCAACAGTATACCCATTCTCAACCGTAGTCGCTGAACGTTTCGGTAAAAAAACTGACTTTAAAACACCAAAAATTGAATCTACAGGTACTGGCGGTGGCATGAAATTATTTTGTGCCAGCAACGCTATTGATACGCCTGATTTATCAAACGCTTCACGTCGCATGAAAAAAAGCGAATTTGATATGTGTGCTAAAAATGGTGTTACCAGCATCACTGAAGTACTTGTTGGTTACGATGGCATTGTAGTAGCCAACTCAAATGCTAGTAAAATCATGAACATTACGCGTAAAGAGTTATTTTTAGCATTAGCTAAAGAAGTACCTGCCAAAGATGGCAGTGAAAAACTAGTGGCTAACCCATATAAATTATGGAGCGACATCAACCCGACGCTACCAGCCAATAAAATTGAAGTATTAGGTCCACCGCCAACGTCAGGTACTCGCGATGCTTTTGCTGAATTGGTACTAGAAGGCGGCTGTAAAAAATTCCCTTGGATAAAAGCCATTAAGAAACAAAACAAGTCTAAGTACAAAGCAATTTGTCATAGCGTTCGTGAAGATCACGCTTATATTGAAGCAGGCGAAAATGATAACTTAATTGTACAAAAACTAACGGCTAACCCTAAAGCGTTCGGTATTTTTGGTTTTAGCTTTTTAGACCAAAACAGCGATACACTACAAGGTTCTGTTATTGATGGTCAAGGACCTGCTTTTGACGCCATTGCTGATGGTTCATACCCAGTATCACGCCCACTATACTTTTATGTTAAAAACGCCCACGTAGGCAAAGTACCTGGAATTTTAGAATTTTTAACAGAATACACCTCAGAAGCGGCAATGGGTGCCGAGGGCTATTTGACCGACAAAGGTTTAATTCCATTAAACGAAAACAAATTAGTTAGTGTTCGTAAAAACGTATTAGCACTTACGCCGTTAGCGTTAAATAAATAACTAACTGCACACTAACAAGTAAAAATAATAGGCGAGAAGAAGTTCTCGCCTTAGTTTTATTATTTTATTAGAAAAACTGGTCTTGAAATATGAATTCATCTTTACTTTTTGTTGTGCTAATTGGCTTAACGCTTTTTAGTTACTGGTTTGGACTAAAGCGCTCGTTAAAAGTTGCTGGCGGTCCTGAACATAAAAAAGATCTAACCTGCTTACCTGAGCAGTTTGGTTTGTTAACCGCCATGGTGTGTGGTTTACCGGCACTAATCACACTGTTAATTTTTAATAGTGCTGAGCAGCTGGTAATAGAGCAACTACTCACCTTGACATTACCCACCAAGATACAATCACTCTCAAGTATTGATTTAGGTTTATATCTAAATAATATTCGCTCAATAGCTTCCTCAGAAACAACACCTGCCTTACTTAAAACAATAGCAACTCAAGGGCTAGCGTTACAAACCAGTGCCAACATAGCATTGCAAGGCCAATACAACGCAGCATTAACCTTACAAACACTCAATCAACAAGCAACGTGGTTAAGAACCGCTTTAGTGTTAATCATTGCTGTGGTTAGTATTATTGTACTGGTGAGAAAATTTAGCCTTACTTATAAGGCACGTCAAAAGTCTGAAACCATTATTCGCGCGCTATTGGTGGCTTCATCTGCCATTGCCATTTTAACCACACTGGGTATTGTTGTTTCGGTACTATTTGAATCTATTAACTTTTTCAAGAGTGTTTCCCCTGTTGAATTTATGTTTGGTACTCAGTGGAGCCCGCAAACGGCGATGCGTGTTGACCAAGTAGGCGGCTCGGGCGCTTTTGGCGCGATACCTTTATTTGCTGGTACCATGTTAATTACTTTTATTGCCATGATATTAGCCGTGCCTGTCGGTTTAATGATAGCCATTTATTTATCTCAATATGCTAGCCCGAGATTACGCAGTATTGCTAAACCCATGTTAGAAGTACTAGCAGGCATTCCAACCGTAGTTTATGGTTTTTTTGCGGCGTTAACCGTGGCACCCGTCATTAGAAACGTCGGAGAATCTTTTGGTTTAAGTGTCGCCTCAGAAAGCGCCTTGGCCGCAGGCTTAGTTATGGGCACTATGATTATTCCCTTTGTTTCATCATTATCAGAAGATGCCATCAGCGCAGTGCCAAAATCATTAAAAGAAGCGTCATTAGGTATGGGCGCCACACACAGCGAAACCGTGGTTAATGTTTTACTGCCTGCTGCGTTACCGGGTATTGTCGGCGCCATTTTATTAGCGGTTTCACGGGCTATAGGCGAAACCATGATAGTAGTCATGGCAGCGGGCATGGCGGCCAATTTAACCGCAAATCCGCTCGATTCAGTCACAACAGTCACCGTGCAAATAGTCACTTTACTGACTGGCGATCAAGAATTCGATAGCCCTAAAACATTAGCCGCTTTCGCTTTAGGCTTAATGCTCTTTATCACCACACTTGGCTTGAATATTTTAGCGCTGAAAGTCGTTCGTAAATATAGAGAGCAATATGACTAAGTCAATCAACAACTCAACAATGGACAACACTATGTCTAAAGCCACGCTGTCTGCAAACACAGCATCTACGACCGACAAGGTCGCTTTAAGTCTTAAAAAGCGCCATCAAAAAGAAAAGCTATTTAAAAGCATGGGGCTTTTTGCCGTACTTTTTGGTTTTATGTTGGTCGCTGTTTTAATTACAGATATTACCTCAAAAGCTTTACCCGCGTTTCACCAGCACTGGGTAAAGCTTGATATAAACTATAAAGCGAGCTGGTTAAATGTTGACGACTCATCGGCGAGTAGTTCGTTAACTAAACAACTCAAAACCGCTAATTATCGTAAAGTATTGAAAAAATCTGTTGAAGAAATGTTTTTATCAACAGGTACAGAAAAGTTTAGCCGCAAAGAAAAGCGTAAGCTATTTAAGCTATTCTCAACCAATGCCGAATTTACTATTAAGGACGACTTACTTGCTTCACCTGAACACCTTAATAAACAAGTCAGTGTTTGGGTTAGACTTGATGACGATGTTGACAGTTACCTTAAAGAAGACTTTCCTGTCGGCGAAGCGGGTCTGCGCATTAACAAGCAGCAAGCGCAGTGGTTAGTACAACTAAACCAGTTACCAGCAAAAGATCAAGCTGTTAAAGAGCAACGCATTGAAAGTCGTTTTAATATCAGCTTTTTTACTGCCAGTGACTCAAGAGAGCCAGAGCTTGCTGGTATAAAAGGCGCCCTCATGGGTACTTTATTAACCATGTTTGTTACCTTGTTACTATCGTTTCCATTAGGAGTAGCAGGGGCGCTTTATTTAGAAGAATTTGCGCCAAAGAACCGTTGGACAGACATCATTGAAATAAACATTAATAATTTAGCGGCTGTGCCCTCTATTGTTTTTGGTTTACTGGGCTTAGCGATTATTATCAATGTCTTTGGTTTGCCTCGCTCAGCACCACTAGTAGGTGGTATTGTGCTAACCTTAATGACATTACCCACTATTATTATTGCTAGCCGTGCCGCCATAAAAGCCGTGCCACCTTCTTTAAGAGAAGCCGCATTAGGATTAGGGGCATCAAAAATGCAAGTAACTTTTTCTCACGTATTGCCACAAGCTATGCCGGGAATTATTACCGGTGCCATCATTGGCATAGCTCAAGCGTTAGGTGAAACGGCCCCTTTATTAATGATAGGTATGGTCGCTTTTATTGTTGATGTACCCACCAGTATCGTTGATTCAGCAACGGTTTTACCGGTACAAATATTTTTATGGGCCGATAGCCCAGAAAGAGCGTTTTTAGCAAAAACTTCTGCAGCCATTTTAGTGTTACTAACCCTATTATTAGTGGTTAACATAACCGCAACGGTGTTGCGCTCTAAGTTTGAAAATAAATAAATTTGAGAAAAATAATGAATAACATCGATCTAAAACAAAATGATTTAACACAAATAGAGCTAGCGGAAACGGTTGGTAATATTTATGCTGATAATGCAAAAATGTCAATTCGCAATGCTGATGTTTTTTACGGCGATAAGCAAGCCATTCACAATGTCAGTTTAGACCTAGCACAAAACCAAGTCACTGCGCTTATTGGCCCGTCAGGCTGTGGTAAATCAACTTTTTTACGTTGCTTAAATCGTATGAACGACACCATTGATATTTGTCGTGTTACTGGGCAATTAATGCTTGATGGTCAAGATATTTACCATAAAGACTTAGATCCCGTACTGCTTCGCGCTCGTGTTGGTATGGTGTTTCAAAAGC
Source organism: Colwellia sp. 39_35_sub15_T18 (assembly GCA_002162675.1). Taxonomy (GTDB): domain Bacteria; phylum Pseudomonadota; class Gammaproteobacteria; order Enterobacterales; family Alteromonadaceae; genus Colwellia. Next base: position 37,985 of record MAAE01000048.1, read on the forward strand.
CAAACCCCTTTCCGAAATCTATTTATGACAATGTCGCTTACGGTGCTCGTATTCACGGCTTAACCAATAATAAAGCTGAATTAGACGAAATTGTGGAAACAAGCTTACAAAAAGCCGGTTTATTCAACGAAGTAAAAGACCGTCTAAAAGAGCCAGGTACAGGCTTATCGGGTGGACAACAACAACGTTTATGTATTGCTAGAACCATAGCCGTTAGCCCAGAAGTCATTTTAATGGACGAACCAGCGTCGGCGCTTGACCCTATCGCTACCGCCATTATTGAAGAGTTAATTGATGAGTTAAAAGAAAAATACACTATTGCTATTGTTACCCATTCAATGCAACAAGCCGCACGTGTTTCACAGCACACCGCATATTTTCATCTGGGTAAATTAGTTGAAATGGGTAAAACTGAAGATATTTTCACCCGCCCAAGTCACAAATTAACTGAAAACTATATCACTGGCCGCTTTGGTTAAATGGAGAATAATATGACCACTCAAGACAATACGGATAAACCCGCAGGCTTCACCACCAAACTACATTTAGATAAGCATATATCACGTCGATTTAACGAAGAATTAGAGCAAGTAAGAACCCTAGTGATGAACATGGGCGCTTTAGTTGAACAACAAGTTAACGATGGCCTAAGTGCAGTATTGAATGCCGATTCAGCGCTAGCCACCAAGGTGATAGAGCGCGATCAAGAGGTTAACTCTATGGAATTAGAAATTGACGAATATTGCACACAAATTCTAGCCCGACGTCAACCTGCTGCCAGTGATTTACGTTTATTAGTCAGTGTGCTTAAAAGTATTACCGATCTTGAGCGTATGGGTGATGAAGCGGTTAAGTTTGGTAGAAATGCCATCAAACTGGCCAGAGATAACTTTGCTGAAGAAGAAGGTTCAAGACCACTCGTTGAATTAAGGCATTTGGGTAAGCATGTAAGTGAAACCTTGCATAATGCCCTGATAGCTTACGCAGAAATGGACGTTGCCGCGGCATTAGAAATTATCAAAAATGATCAAATCATTGATGAAGAGTTCGACAATATTTCTCGTTTGTTGGTCACTAAAATGATGGAAAACCCACGAGAAATTAAAAATGCTCTACGCGTTACCTGGTGTGCCCGCGCACTAGAACGTATTGGTGATCACACCACCAACTTATGTGAATATATTGTTTATTTAGTTGAAGGCAAAGACGTTCGCCATACCACTATTGAACAACTCAAAGCGACCATGAAATACTAGCCTTGCTTTGAGGCTGTAAAAAGCTGTGTAACTGCCAGTTTTAAATAAAGCTCTTTAGACGGTCTTCGAATTCAATCATAAATCGATTCAAGGCCACTTTCCAATTTCTTATTGGCATCGTCCATTTTTTGGATGCCGCCTCTATCGCAAGATAAACGCTTTTAGAAAAGAAACAGATTTTGTAACTGCTCCCAGTTTAACTAAAAAGTTAATTACCAAACTAAATCACTGTTTGTTATTTTGTTTCCAGTTAATTGCTTTTTCCCGTGCCAGTTGTTGCATATCTGTTACTTTATCAGCTTCATCAACAATTTCGACTCCTAATAAAGTTTCTATTGCATCTTCTAATGTCACTATACCTACATATTGTTCATAATAATCATGTACAACAAATAAATGCTCTTTACGTTTGATGAACAAGTTCATTAAGTAGTAAACGGGTAAGTTTTCTGAAACAACAAAAACGGGCTTAGTCAGTGTTTCTAAAATCAACGCGTCATTTTGAGCCAAAGAAATTGACTTGAGTATATCTCTAGAAAAAACCACTCCGATAATATTATTGTTTGAATTTTTATAGACGGGTATACGTGAATAGGTAAATATATTTTTTTCATTAATGGTGTTTCCAATAACATTATCGGCATTTAATGAATAAACAACCCCCCTAGGAGTTAGGATATCATGAACACGAACTTGTTTTAGTTGTAAAAGGTTGATGATAAGTTGCTCTTCTTTTTCTTCCAAGATACCGCTTTCCTCACCCATTTCAGCCATAGCAATAATTTCTTCGCGTGTCGGACCTGTTACTTTATTTTTTTGAATGTTTTTGGTGATTAAATTTGAAATACAGATTAATGGATACAATATCTTAACAAGGAAAAAAATAACCTCTGTTGTCGGCCTTGTTAGTGACTTCCAGTAATTTGCGCCAATCGTTTTAGGTATAATTTCAGACACGTATAATATTAATAATGTCAAAACAACCGCGATCATACTCTGCCACTCAATACCAAATAACAGCACAGCTTCAGCACCAACACCAAATGCCCCTAGAGTGTGCGCTATGGTATTAAGGATCAAGATAGATGAAATGGATTGACCGACATTTTTTTTCAAAAATTTCAGCTTTTTTTTGTACTTAGTTTGAGCGCTTAAAGAAGCAACATAGGTAGGAGTGATTGATAAAAATACCGATTCCAGAATTGAGCATAAAAAAGAGATGACCAGTGCCAAAGAAAGATAGAAGAGTAATAATCCCATAAATGGAGCCCCTAATTAACAAAAAAGTTAATTTTGATATAAATATTATTATGGCACATTGACGCTAAAAGTGTGTGGATAGGAGATGACTATAAAAATGCCAATTCACTGATATACATCACACGCAAGCATGCTCAACTTAACAAAGACTATTGTAGCTTCACTTTTACCAAAATAAACGAGTGATTCACTTAATTTCCTGTTAAGGGCTTTTGCCTATACATTATTTGCATCAATCGCCGTACTTTAAAAACAATATATCTGATTTACAACTATAGGTCTTATTGTCTAGCTTCCAAAAAAATGTAGTTTCTAGGGATGCCATATCCATGGATAAGTAATTCAAATGTGATGTTATTCGGTCACGTAAAAAAACAATATTTCTTTTTAGTTTCCAGCTATTTGACATATCTGTTTCATCCGTCAAAACTAAGAAAAACCGATTAGATGCATCAAATCTTGCTGCACCTTGATTTTCGTAAAGCCATTTTTTTAACTCTGCAGGAGCATTTTCTGCTTCTTGAATTATTTTCCTTTTTTCTTGCTTTAACGTAGCAATGAACTCTTTAGCTTCGGCTCTTTGATCCTCTGACACTTTGCCATATAAATGCAACTTCAATCCCTTATCGTTTAAATCATCGGGAATAAATATTTTGAGCTTTCTGCAAATCCTTTTCAGCATGGTAAGCTCATTACCATAGCCATTATTTTTAAGTTTACTTGCTAGCAGTTGCTCAGGAAAATAAGTCACTTTCAAGTCAAAAGGTATATCGTCAATAAAAAAATCTATCTTTTTTACTAAGCCAACTGTAGGTAAAACAATGTCATGATCTTTGAATAGGTCTTCAATAATGATTGAGGTCCAGTGGTTATACCATGAGTTTAATGTATAGCCACGCAAGCTAGTCAATAAATTTCCTTCAATCTCATCATTAATTTTTTCATAAGATTGAATCTTTTTTACATAATTATTAACGATGTTTTTTTCTAGACTATTCCCAAAAGAACCACCCCAGTCAAAAGACTGCAAACGGGTTAACTGATCCACCAAGTAATCTTGATTATCACTCCGCCCTTCTCTTTCTTCTTGATATTTTTTATTTATATATTCATTAATAATTGAGTCGGTAATCTTATTATTTTCAAAAATATGTCCGAGGTAATCTTTTGACTTTAAGCCATCTAAATCAATATTATGTATCTCACAAAATTCTTCCATTGTCGCTTTGCGCGACATACTTCTTAACTTTAGAAACCGAATCCCCCGATCATCATTCTCGATTAATGGAAAGTCATTATTTCTAAATGCTTTTTCTAATTCAGCAAACGTTAAACTCATCATGCAGTGCCCACTTATTATCTTTTGTAAATATAAATTGTTGAACAAGAATTTTTAGTAAATCAATATCACCAATAACAATTCGCTCAGAGAACACTATTTTCATAATTCTTAGGAATATCTCATTTGTATCCAAAACTTCATCCTCTAACCATTGTGCAATGGTTTTTGAAAATAGTGATATCATTACCTCCCTTGAATCACTTCGATACTTCTTTATAATCTTTGATTTTTTAAAGGTAACTAAAACATCACCTTTTATGGTCCTTGCTCTATTTATTTGCCTAGGAGTAAATGATTTCTGTACAAGCCACTCAAAATCAACTAAATCAAAGCCATTCTTAATACACGCATTTGTTATCGCCTTCCATTCTAATCCTGATAATGAATGATAAGTCAAAGAAAACATCTTTCCTGTTTTCAAAACCCTCCTAATTTCAGCAAATGCCTTATTTATGTCTTGCTCATAAACGGTGTTATTCTTTTTTCTTTCTTTGCTATCAGTGATAACTATTTCATCATCATAGTCAGGTACAAAATTTAGCCAAGAATTCCATATTATACTTTGTTCAAAATACGGGACAGCATCACCATATGGAGGATCGGTAAAAATATAATCAATGCTTTCACTTTCTATATCTAATTTTTTAGCGTCCTGCTTTATGACTCGAAATTCGTTATTGTATTTTATAAGATTCAGGTCAAGCTCGTCAGATTTGTCAAAATAACTTAAATAATCGCTTTTCCCTTTTATAACTTTAACCAACCTATTTTCAAAATATTGGAGAACATTATTTTCAAGATAAGTTTCTCCTGTATAAAACCCTGTCATCCATGCCCCAGGAGCCATATCTCCTCGACTTTTAATTGGAGGAACAAGTCTAGAGCAGTTTGCTAAGTTCGCAGTAAATGCGACTTTAAATAGGTCTTGCTCTTTACCAAAAGAATGCTTTTCTATTAAGGATAATAACTTTGCATGGCATGAGAGAGTACGCTTTGTAAAAACATCAGAGACATTCATTCCCTTTTTCGCAGAGATGCGAGAGTTTACAATTAATGAAGTGACTGGATACCAGTCATCAATTACTTGGGAGGATTCATACTCAATATACTTATTAACATCATCATCAGTTAATTCAATTTCAAGGGCTTTTCTATTACCACTAACTTTATACTTAGCCTTTAGTGGAATGTCATTTTTATCTCTTAAAACAGATGACAATTGTACTGTTTTATTATCGACCTTCCATTTAAACCACTTTTCAACAAACGGTTTAAATTCAGCTCGAATAATATCCCATTGCTGTTTTAGCAACTCTAAATCTACAGCCTTATTTAATAGTTGCTTATTTAAAAAATTAGCTATTGGGTTTAAATCATTAGAAATTATATTACGATTCAAAAGAAATGCTTCACAACAAAATACACCATACCCTGAAAATGGATCAAGAACAGTATCCCCTTCCTTACTATATTTCCTGATAAGTACACCTAGATCACTAGATGGTTTCTTGCCCCAGTATTTGTGCATTTCATAACGATCTCTTTTTTGCTTCAAGTTTGTTATTCCTTCATTTTCATATAATTAGCATTTTGTAATGTGGGGGATAGCATAACTATAAACAGCTAGTAGTTAAGTATTAAACTCTTGCCGAAACATGAGAGGTAAACCCACTGTTGGACTAGGTCACTAAGCACTGCCTATATGATTTTTTATTGAGTTATTTAATTGGTAGGAAGGACTTTAATTGCAAAAAATGCAAAATGTATTCCTAATAACTTTCTTACTAATTTTAGCTAAATTTTATTGCTTTAGTTTACCCAATAATGCTCTTTTTTCAAGACAAACAAGTCTCTACCATCAATTTTTCAAAGTATTTTTAACGATTTCCAAATAAGCTGATTTCAATAGTAATAGATACTATTGCGATTATATAAAATAGGGTTTTCAGAAGTCATCTGTAACACTCCGTGTAGCAGTTTGGAGTAATTTATTGATTTTAAAAGATTGGGTGGCAACCCTAATAGCCACACCTCGGCACATGAGTCGTCTGCTGCGGTTGCTTCCTTCCGGACCTGGCCGAGTTCACAGAGTATCATTGCGAGGGGACCAAAAGGGTCACCATAGTAGGCAAGAACATTATTTAAAAAATTATTCAGGCTTTTGCTTTAAAATCAGTAGAAGAGATAGATAATAAAGCGCGCGAATTATCGCTAAAGGCGCACGTAGATGCAAGCACTAGTTCATCTTTTCAGTTAACTTTATGCTGCTTGTATTTTTTTTGCACAAACATCCGCAAAACTTTCTTTAGCGTTAGCAAGTTCAGTAAGTAAATCAGCTTTTTTTACTGCCACTAATCAACACCATTTTCTTGTTGAGCTAACTCTTCATGCAGCTCTAACAAAACAGATTTCATCACTAATAAGTTATCTTTACCTAAACGCAGTAATAGTTTGTCACTTTCAGGTAACGACTCTAAATCAGCGTCTGAAAATTGGTACATGACACTCGGTCTCACTAATGTCATTGATGGCTTACTCGGTAATTCCATATCTAAAACGCGTGTTATTGCATCTTGTAAGGTTTGGGTAAAGTCATCGTCACCATAACCAAGTTCGCTGTATGCTTCATCAATTAAAGGTTTAACTTCAAAATACCACTGTACTAAGCTTTCGCTGTCCATAGAGCGCATTAAATCGACGTATAAACTAAAACGTCTTGTTGAGCTTTCATCCCATTGCCAAACTTCTTTATTATTTTGTTGGCTGACATTGGCTTGATCTGGAGAAAACTTACTTTTTGGCAAAGTGAAAGGGCTATGCTCGTAGGCAACAACACCTTGGGCAAAGTTATCAGTAAAAACAACAAAGCGTCTGATCATATCTTCATCAATAACCAGTTTTAATAACTCTTTACGCCAAGTGATCTCTGGCAGTTTTATTTTCAACCAATCATCACTTTCATCTAATGAAGGTAATACCGGCTCGATAATGTCAGGCACAAGCTCAACAACTTCCTCTTCAGGCTCTTCATCCTTTAATGCTTCAAAAACAGGCTCAGGCACTATTGCAACTTTTTCAACCTCGGGCTCAACAATTGCCGTTGGCTCTTCTATATTCCCGGTAAACTGCCAAGCGACGCCGATACCTACAATAATGACGATAATAAAAATAATCAGTGACCAAGGGGCTGATTTTTTCGTCATTTGCTCATGCTGTTGCGTTGTGTTTGAATTATTCATGATCACCTGTGCATTATTAATTTTGGCTTAATTTTTTGTAACTATTCACCACCGAGCCGCGATGCTTCACAGAGGGCTCTTCGAGCCTACACAGAGGTTTTATTAATCTCGGTGTAGCCGTAGCAAGGCCTACATGGATGTAGGTCACTTAGGTTATGCATGGAGCATATAACCTGCCTCTGTGTTCTCTGTGGTAATACTTTTAAAGCTGAATAAATACAAATTCTTTTGATTTAAACTGATATTATTTTGGCATTAAAATATGTCGTTTTTGTTGCGCTAATTGTTTTAAATATTGCCACACCGTATCCACTTGTGAAAGGCGTTTGCTTTCTGGATGAGTAACTAAGTAGAAGCTGCGCACTAATTTTACCTCGTTAACACATAACTTAACTAAGCTAGCATCTTGCTCAGCTAAAAAGCAAGGTAAAATACCAATACCTAAACCACTTTTTATGGCATTATATTGGCTGGTAATACTGGTACTTTGAAAACTTGGTGCAATATCTTTACTGAGCTCCTTTACATAAGACAATTGCTCAGTAAATAAAAGGTTATCGACATAACTTACCCATTGATGTTGGGCTAGGCGCTCAAAAATGACGTCATCTGTCAGTGTTTTCAAATAATTAGCGTGGCCATAAAGCTGTAATTGATAATCACAAAGTTTACTAATAATTGTCGAGGTGTTGTTAGGTTTTTCCACCGCAATGGCAATATCAGCCTCATTGCGACTTATTTTAACATCACGGGCAAAGTGGACTAATTCAATGTGAATATTGGGAAAGTTTTGCTTTAGCTCGGCTAAATGGGGAGCAATAAAAAAACTGCCAAAGGCTTCAGTAACCCCTATTCTTACTCGGCCACTGTTAAGGCTTTTTTGCTCTTTAATATCGCTAAAAGCTTGGCTGGCATCAAGCTCCATTCGCCTTGCATATTGCAGCAGTTTATTGCCATCAGCCGTCAGAACATGCCCTTCAACGGTACGGTCGAAAAGTTTCGTTGCTAGGTTTTCTTCCAATTTGTGCAGTCGCCTTGACAGTGTTGAGGCATCAATAGCCAAACGCTTGCCGGCAATCGACAAACGAGTGCAGCGAGCAACTTCTAAAAATACTTTTATATCATCCCAATTCATCATACTAGCCTATCAATGCACAGCCTTAATTGCAAAAACGCAACCTATATTGCATTTGTGCTTATTGCTCAATTATAGCTAAAGGCTTATTTTAGTACCAATTAAATTACTTACTACTTTAAGGCTTACTATGACTATTAAAGAAATCCCTCTGATCATCAATGGTGAAAAAGTTCGCTCAAATAGCGAAAATTGGTTAGATGTATTAAACCCTGCTACTCAAGAAGTGGTTGCTCGTGTTCCTATGGCCACCAAAGAAGAAGTTGCGGCTGCTGTTGCTAGTGCTGCCGAGGCGTTCAAAACGTGGTCAAAAGTATCATTAACTAATCGCATGCGCATCATGTTGACATTTCAACAACTCGTTAGAGAGCATACTCAAGAGTTAGCTGAATTAGTCACTTTAGAGCATGGTAAAACCCTACCTGACGCAGAAGGAGAAGTGGGCCGTTCATTAGAAGCTATTGAAAATGCTTGCTCTATTACCCGTTTACAATTAGGTGAAATGGCAAATAATGCGGCAACAGGTGTCGATACCTACACATTGAATAAGCCATTGGGTGTTGGTTTAGGGATCACGGCATTTAATTTTCCGTTAATGCTAGCTTCTTTTATGTTTCCGCCTGCTATTGCTTGTGGTAATACGTTTATTTTAAAACCCTCAGAGCAAGCGCCATCTTCAACAATTTTACTGGTTGAGTTAGCACTTAAAGCGGGTATTCCTGCTGGCGTAATAAACGTAGTGCATGGTGGCCCTGATGTGGTTAACCAATTAATAGAAGCCGAACCGGTAAAAGCGGTGTCTTTCATTGGCTCAACAGGCGTTGGCACGCATGTTTATAATCATGCCACTAAACACGGTAAACGCGCACAAGCCATGATGGGCGCTAAAAACCACATGGTTATAATGCCTGATGCCAATAAAGACCGAGCGATAAATGATTTATTAGGCTCTGCATTTGGTGCTGCAGGTCAGCGCTGTATGGCTAACCCGGTTACTATTTTAGTGGGTAAAACTCGCAACTGGCTACCTGAAATTGTTGAGCGTACTAAACAAATGAAAGTTGGCCCGGGTACACAACGTGATGCAGATTTAGGGCCGGTAGTATCACCACAAGCTAAAGCGCGTATTTTGAGTCTTTTAGATTCAGGCGTCGAGCAAGGGGCAACGTTATTAGTTGATGGCAGAAACTGCCAAGTTGAAGGTTATCCAAACGGTAACTTTGTTGGTCCAACATTATTTACCAATGTAAAAACTGATATGGATATTTACACACAAGAAATTTTTGGCCCTGCCCTTTGTGTGTTAGAAGTTGAAACGTTAGAGGAAGCGATTGAAATCATCAATGCCAACCCAAATGGTAATGGTACTTCAATCTTTACGTCTTCGGGTTGGAATGCTCGTAAGTTTGAAAATGATATTGATGTTGGCCAAGTGGGTATTAATGTCCCCATTCCAGTGCCTGTTGCTTACTTCAGCTTTACCGGTTCACGTGGTTCTAAATTGGGTGATTTAGGCCCTAACGGTAAGCAAGTGGTGAGTTTTTGGACTTACACTAAATCGGTGACCGCCCGTTGGTTTGAACCCGATCATCAAGATGGTACTGAGATTCATACCACTATTAGTATGAAGTAAGCCTTATTAGGCAAAGTTTAATCACATTGCCATTAGCGCGAACAAGTTCCCGTCTACACAAGTGAATGACGTAGGCGGGGTTTTAATCGCGCTTGTTATTGATAAATTGCTGATAATTTTCAATCGCGGCAGGGTTACCTTTATTACGCTGGCACACGCTTTTTTGATATTGATAATTAAAAACATCAAACCATAAATCAAGTAAATGGGCATTATCATGCTCACCCGACATAGCTAGTACTCTAGCCGCTACTTCTGCGGTAGAAAACTGATGCGCTAACTCTGTTTTTCGCACCGTATATCGTGAATGCTCTCCCACAGGTGTTTGTTCAACATTAGCCGGTAACTCACCGCCTGCTAATCCACTGTCAGGCAATTGACTTCCGAAGAACAATTTCGGATCAAAAGAAACCAGTGGAAACCTGTCCAAGTAAGGGCTTTTACGAAACATTTTTTTTGCTTCCCGCCAGCTACCATCAAGCATAATAAATAGCGGCCTTTTGCCTGTAGAGCAATTTATTGCTTGGGTTTCTACCGGGCGGTTTTCCTGTGCATATTCTTGTGGAAAAACCACAAAAGGCTGCCATTTTTCGTCATCAAGTATCGCTTGTAGCTCATCATTCCTTGTGGTTCGAGACCATAAAAAAGCATAAGTATCAGGCACTAAGTCAGCAATGAGTTTGCCAGTGTTACTTGGTTTCAGCACTTCAGTGTCGTACATCAACAGTAAAAAACCTGCATTGCTACTTACCTCGCCTTTTTTGGGCGCCATAGCACAGATGCAAAATTGTTTAGCTAACTGGCATAAAGGACAACGAATAACTCTTTGCCCCCTAGCTTTATAGGTTGTGGTACTTAAACTTTTACGAAATTGATGGAGTTGATGAACAGCATGCATGATATTGGATATTGAAAACAAAAAGAGCCGACAATAGTAACATTGTCAGGTCTTAGGTGAAATTCATACTTTAGTAAACGTTACGCAAACTCAATATGACACTTTTGGAGTAGAGGTTTAAATCTAACCTGACAGTCGCAAAAGCCACCAAAGCAGTCATAGAGACATGCATCAAAGCGACAGTTCTTTCTTCGACAAAGGAATAAATATCTCAGACCTCCTAATTCATTTTATTGTTGGATGAATAATATTATATCGATTTATTTCTTAAGTTCGGATTGTTGAGGGTAAGTGGAAGTTTTATTTAATAGTGGCTATGAGTAAGACCCTAAGCCACCATTAAATAAGATTCTCGTCTTAGGTTCTTAGCTTTACGTTGAAATGAATCTTACCTTTTTTGGCTTTCACTAGGGTTCCTTGCTACGGTTTTGGTTGTCGTGCTCGCTTTTGGTAAAGTTATACAGCCCCTTGTCATTTGGTCAGTTGTTCCTCTTGCAATGATAGGTGTTGTGTTTGGCCTAGTTGTGACTGGCGTACTACTGGAGTTCATGGGGATTTTAGGCCTACTTTCTTTATCTGGCTTATTAATTCAAAACGGAATCATATTGGTAGATAGAATGGATACCGAAATAGAGGAAGGCAAACCTCGTTTTGATACTATTATTGATTCTGCCGCTAGTCGAGTTCGTCCTGTAGTTCTTGGTTCTTTTACTACTGCTCTTGGTGTTATTCCTTTGTTTTTTGATGCTTTTTTTCAGTCAATGGCCGTTGTTATTGTTTTCGGATTGAGCTTCGCTACATTACTTACCTTATTGATTGTCCCTGTATTATACGCGACATTCCTAAGAGTGAATTCAAACGAGAGTGTGTAACGGAAAACCTAGCATTGGTTTCAATCGAAATCCTGTGATTAATGTAGTGATTAACTAATTTAAGTCACTACATTATGAAGCTAAATATGGCATTATTTTATATTGCTGACGAGATTATAATTTTCGAATCCAAGAATATGAGAGACTTGATTAGACTCGAAACTCTAATAGTCTGGGCTACTACACTTTAGTTAACGTTACGTGAATAACTAAAACTACATAGCGCTTTTATCGTCAATATGCTTTTTCATGCGATGGCTAGTAGCAAGTACATCAATTTTTTCTAATGGCTCAATACTAGCCTTTAGTTGCTCTTCTAACTTATCGATGTTCACCGCAGCTAAACATAATTCATTCGCTTTAAACTTGATTTTTTCAGCTCGGCTTTCCATTTCCTGTTCAATATTTTCACCAAAGCTTTCCATACGCGTTTCAAAGGTATTACCGTCACCGCCTGAAGTCATCATTTCCTTACCTACGGCCATCATGATGCTGCCCATAGAGCCCATAACCGCTTTTTCTACTGCTGATTCGATGCGCTGTTCAAATTCATCACCAAGCAATTCATCATTGTCTAAGCCGTCCTCACCAATGGTAAAACCGCGTTCAAGCGTATAGCGCTCAGCAACTTCATCACGAAGGTTTGATAACTCTTTGGTTAAATCAGCACCCACATCATTGCCTTCACCAAGTAACTCATTAAAAGCTAAGTTAACTCCTTCAAGTGCCAAATCAACACCCTCAGTAGCAATTTTTCTCACTTTAGGCACCATGGCTTTAATGCTTGTTGAGTATTGAGTCACTAGTGCCTGTTGCTTGTCATCTAAGTCGATAACTTCACCCGCAACAATTAAAGTTTCATCATTGTTTATTGTATAAAGTGTCTTTTTGCTTGTTTCGCTAAAAAATTCGATCGTATTTTCATTTATATTAAAGCCCGCAGTTAATTCAACATCACAGGTATCATGCGCCAAGACACTCATTGAAGGTAACGTTGCCAGCATGGTAGTGGCCAACAGTGTCGTGCTAAGAAGATTAGACTTTAGTTTCGCTTTCATTGCGCTTTCCTTGTATTAAAATAAGTGATTACGTTTTCAAATAACGCTATGGTTTTTATTATGGTATTTAACTCTTGTTTACAATTATTGTTTACAAAAGCGATGCCAACTTTATTTTATATATTTTTCAATAAGATAATAAAAAACTATTTGACTTCAATATAAGCATTATCAATTTTTGGTAAAATTTACCAAATAATGGTGTTTTATACTTAGTAAAAATCAATCATTTTGCATTTCAAATAATCGCGACTGGCAACGTTGAAACTCAAAGGCTAATTGCTGCCCTTGATAAAGCTCATCAATATCAACTTCAGCACTAACAATTAGTTTAACTTTTCTATCATAAAACTCATCAACCAAAGCAATAAAGCGCCTTGCTTCATCATCTAACTGTCGTAAGTCTGCCAATAAAACACCGCTACGTTGGTAACGATCTTCGACACCTGAAAATACCGCCGGCACAAGTTTGCCAGAAAATTTAGGCACATTGCTGAGCAGTACAATATCAAACTGGTCGGCTAGTTTAATATAATCGCGCTGACTACGTGGGCCTGCGCATAAAGCAAAAAAATCAAACCAAATAACCTTATTCGATAAGCCAAGATAAGAGATCTGGCGATAATTAATGGTTATAAGGCCTTTATTAACAGCACCTACATTAGTTAATGCTTGATAGCGTTTACTCAGCAAGTATTCTCCGGCTTGCGCGGTTAAAAAGTAATTGCTGTATCGTGATGTATGTTCAGTTGCAAGCCGATGGTCAAGGTCGCCATCAATAGAAATAACCTGACAATGTTGATTAATCAAGGCAATTGTTGGTAAAAATCGCTCTCGTTGTAAACCATTTCGATAAAGCTGCTCAGGCTTGCAATTTGATGTCGCTACTAAGGTAACGCCACAAGCAAATAATTGCGCAAACAGGCCTGACAAAATCATGGCATCGCCAATATCACTGACATAAAATTCGTCGAAGCAGAGTAAATCAAACTCTTGCGCCCATTGCTTGGCAATATGAAGTAATGGCTCTTCACTGCTGGTATTTTGCTTGGTAAGCTCATTGAGTTGTCGATGAACGTCTTCCATAAAACGGTGAAAGTGAATACGTTTTTTATTATTCAGTTGAATGTTTTGATAGAATAAATCCATCAGCATGGTTTTGCCACGCCCGACCCGACCATGAAAATAGAGTCCCCTAACAGCGGGTTTTGGCACTTTGAATAACTGGCTAATCGTTGCAATTATTAATGAGGTGGTAGTGTTTTGTGCTGGCGATTGTACAAGTTGCGTGGTTAATGATGATAAAGCGGTAACTGCCGCCAACTGTGCCTTGTCTTCACAAAGCACTTGTTGTCGGATTAGTTGCTGATATTGTTCAAACAAAGCAAAAGTTTAGCTAAAATAAATTAAAATAAGTAAATGGCTTAAACCGTTAAGTGACGCACTTTAAAAGTTCGACCTTTCATTTTGCCGGTAGATAGCTTTTTCAATGCTAACTTTAATACTTTTTTATTAACCGCTACATAGGCTTTAATATCGAGGACATTGATTTTCCCCACATCAGCACCGTTAATATCGCCAGTGCCTTTTGCGGTAAGTGCCCCTAGAATATCACCTGGACGAACTTTTTGTTTTTTGCCGCCATCAATTTGAATAGTCGACATTTTTGCTTGTAACCTAGGCTTAGCTAATACCTCACTTGTTGGTAGTAGTTCCGCTTTGATGGTTTGCTCTAATTCGTCTTCGAGTAAACCAACTTTATAACTTTCTTTATCACTAAAAATCGATAAAGCCTTACCGGTACTGCCTGCGCGCCCCGTTCGACCAATACGGTGAATGTGCACTTCGCTATCATGAGCAATATGATAGTTAATCACGACATCAAGCGAGTCTATGTCTAAACCACGGGCGGCAACATCGGTGGCAACTAAAACAGCAACACTTTTATTGGCAAATCTAAGTAGGGTTTGATCTCTATCGCGCTGCTCTAAATCGCCGTGCAAAGCCAAGACACTAAAACCATCATTGTGTAACCCTTGACACACTGCCTGAGTTTCTTTTTTGGTGTTACAAAAAATAACCGTTGACTCAACAGGGTTTGCCATCAGTAATAAGCGAGTCGCTTCAAACCTTTCATTATCGTCAGCAACATGGAAAAAATGTTGATTGATACTAGTTTTATCTTCACTAGCACTCACTTTAGCGACAATAGGATCTGTCATAATACTTTCACTAATGACCTTGATTTGCTTGGGAAAAGTGGCACTAAATAAGAGTGTTTGGCGATCAACGGGTGTGCGTTCAATAATATTATCAAGGGCAGCTTCAAAGCCCATTTCTAGCATGCGATCGGCTTCATCAAGCACAAGTAAATTTAAATGTTCGAGTTTCAATGTGCCTTTAATTACATGCTCTTCAATGCGCCCTGGCGTACCGACAATAATATGGGCACCATGCTCTAACGAGCCAATTTGTGGACCAAACGGTGTGCCGCCACATAAAGTCAGCACTTTAATATTATGAATTGTTCGCGCCAATTTACGAATTTCTTTAGCCACTTGATCTGCCAACTCTCTGGTTGGGCAAAGTACCATCGACTGAATTCTAAAGCGCTTAACTTGCAACTTTTCCAACATCGCTAAACCAAAAGCAGCGGTTTTACCTGAGCCTGTCTTACCTTGAGCGATAACATCCTTACCCGCAAGCATAGGCGGTAAACTTTGCGCTTGAATAGGCGTCATTTGTTCATAGCCAAGTGAAGATAAATTCTCCAATAACTCGACTGGTAAATTCAATGATGAAAAATCAAGGCTAGTGTTTTGAGTATCTGTTGATGAATGCAAGGTGGTTACCTCTAGTTATAGCAAGTCATATTAATTAAAAAACTTTCATGAGAAAGTGATTGCGCGCATAATAACAGCAAATCTATTCTAGCCCTAGTGTTAACTAAAGATGACAATAAAATTTGATGGTGCTTTAGCCGCCGAGTGGCAAACGTTACATAATAGCCATGAGAAATATGAGAATTTTTCTTTATTGATCAAGCTCTTTGCTGTTGCTATGACATCAATTGCCATTATTTTTTCTTTCTCGGTGCTATTAACTTTATCTTTGCTAGCAATTTTATGGCTGCAGGAAGGGATATGGAAAACGTTTCAAGCAAGAACTAGCGATCGTATTGAAAATATAGAACAAGCAATCGCGATCACAGAAACTAGCACTACTAATGCTAAAAATAAGAATAAAACTGTCGCGTTTCAGTTTTATCGCCAATGGGCAAATAACCGCCCTACCGCTGTAAACTTAATCGCTAGTTATATAAAGAACGCTTTAAAGCCAACGGTGATTTATCCCTATTTACCCTTAATGCTAGTAACACAATTAATTTCACTATATTCAATATAAGAGTCAAAACAAATGAACAGAAAGAAAAAGATCAATGCAACGTTAAAAAAGAAACAAAAAAAAGCTAATGCTAAATTGCATACCAGCAATAAACCACGTTATATCTCTAAAGCTGAACGCGTCAAGTTAGAAGAAGCAACTATAGAAGATAAAAAAACGAGTTAACAGACTGCTGTTAACTCGTTTTATTCATCATTATAACTATGTCAGGCTAAGTTTTCTTTAAAGGTATTTATTCAGCTTAGCAATATTTATCACAGACGCACTACACTGAGAATAACAAAGTCTCCGTGTAGGCTCGAAGAGCCCTCTGTGAAGCATCGCGGCTCGGTGGTAAACAGTTATCTTAAAGCTAACTTTCTACTTGCTCACCTTTAAACTTCTCACGCATACGTTGTACTAAAAAGTAAAAGTAAGGCACTAATAAGGTGCCGAACAGGGTAGCGGCTACCATACCTGCCAGCACGGTAATACCTAATGAAACACGGCTTCCCGCGCCCGCACCTGTCGCAAAGACTAAAGGTAACACCCCTAAAATAAAAGAAAATGCCGTCATTAACACCGCTCTAAAACGCATTTTAGCGGCATTGAGTGCCGCATTAAAAATGGTTTCTCCTGCGGCACGCTGCTCCATAGCAAACTCAACAATTAAAATAGCGGTTTTGGTTGATAAGCCTATTAATAACACTAAACCAACTTGTGCATAAATATTATTCGCCATACCGACGGTATACAAAGCTAACATGGCGCCAAACAGTGCTAATGGCACAGCAGCGATAACAGAGAATGGAATAGTCCAACTTTCATACTGAGCCACCAAAAACAAATAAACAAACAAAATAGCCAAAGCAAAAAGAATAGGGGCTAAATCACCTGCTTCTATTTCTTGTTTAGATTGTCCTGACCATTCATAAATGTAACCTTGCGGTAAGTTACTTGCTAACTCTTCCATAACCGCAATAGCTTGCCCTGACGAGTAACCCAATGCGGGTTGTCCAGTAATACTAGCACTTCGATAAAGATTGAAGTGGTTAATGGTTGTTGGCCCTAAAATAGGTGTTAATTTAGCCAAGGTTGTTAACGGCACCATGTCATTGTCTTTATTACGCACATAATAGTGACTTAAGTCAGACGGCTCGTTACGGTATTCTGTTTCTGCTTGAATAATAACCCGGTACGTTCTGCTAAACTGGCTAAAATCATTAATATATAATGAGCCCAGTTGAGCTTGTAAAGTAACAAAAACATCTGATAAAGCAACACCTTGAGCCTTAGCCTTATTTCTATCTACCTCTAAAAAGTACTGAGGTACGTTGGCACGAAAAGTACTAAAAACACGATTTAATTCAGGACGTTGATTAGCTTCGTAAATCAAGCCATTCATTACCTGAGCTAATGCTGCGGGATCTCGACCTTCACTGTCTTGTAATTTAAACTCAAAACCTGAGCTAGTACCTAAACCAGGAATAGGAGGAGGATTAAACACCATAATTTGTGCTTCAGGCATTGACCACAACTGTCCCATTAATCGAGTGATAACTTGTCGTAAGCCAAGCTCTGACGTCGTTCTTTCTTCCCAATCTTTCAAGATAATAATCGCTAAGCCATTATTTGAACCTGCACCACCTATTAAAGAGTTACCACTCACCGAAACTAAATCTTCAACCGCAGGATCATCAGTAATTATTTTGCTTATTTTATCGAGGACTGCTTGGGTTCTGTTACTTGAAGCCGCATCAGGCAGCTGAATATCAACAAATAAATAACCTTGATCCTCATTAGGTAAAAATGCGGTCGGCACTACTGCAGTTAACCAGCCCGCACTCACAAAAAGAATAGCCGCAAAAACACCGACACGTGCCACTCTTTTTAATAAAAAGCTAACGGCATTGGTATAACCTAAGGTTGATTTCTTAATAACACGCTCAAAAGGTTGCAACCAAGCAATAGGCTTCATGTGTTCTTTACTTAGTAACACAGTACAAAGCGCAGGACTTAATGTGAGTGCATTGATTGAAGAAATAATCACCGCAAAAGAAATAGTGACTGAAAATTGCTTGTAAAGCTCACCGGTAATGCCCGGCATAAAAGCAACAGGTACAAAAACCGCTAATAAAACTAATGTTGTGGCAATAATAGGCCCTGAAACTTGCTCCATTGCCTTAGTTACTGCTTCTTTAATGGGTAGTTGTTCTTCTTTTAATATTCGCTCTACATTTTCAATAACAATGATGGCATCATCAACCACAATACCGATAGCGAGTACTAGGCCAAATAACGTTATGGTATTTATGGAGTACCCCATCACTAACATAAACGCAAAAGTGCCAATCAATGAAACAGGAATAGCCAAGGTGGGAATAATGGTAGCTCGCCAGTTTTGTAAGAATATAAACACCACAAGAATAACTAACCCTACGGCTTGGAATAAAGTCACTTTAACTTCTTCCATTGAGCGATAAATAAACTCAGTGGTGTCATAAGGAATGACATATTCTAAGCCGTCAGGAAAACGCTCGGCAAGTTTTACCATTTCAGCCTTAACTAAACTAGCAACTTCAGTGGCATTAGCGTCAGGTAATTGATATATAACTAAAAAAGCGGTTTCATTACCATTTAACCGTGCTCTCGTTTCATAATTTTCAGCGCCAAGTTCGATGCGAGCAATATCATTAAGCCTGACAAAATTACCACTTTCTTGCGCGCGAATAACTGTTTGACCAAATTCTTCTGGGGTTTTAAGCCGTCCTTTCGCTTGAATTGAATATTCAAATTGCTGATTAGGTAGTGTTGGGCTAGCACCAAACTTACCTGCAGCCACAATCATATTCTGTTCTTGTAAAGCTTGTTGCACTTCAGCAACCGTTACATTAAGCGAGGTCATGCGTTCAGGGTTAAGCCAAGCACGCATACTATACGTCATTTCACCCATGACCATAGCCGAGGCAACACCTTTAATACGACCTAGTGGCTCGACAAGATAATTAGTGGCATAATTACTTAAAAAAAGCTGATCTAATTCCGCTTGTTTTGAGTACAAAGTTACACCAAGTAACATGCTACTTGATTGTTTTTTAACATTAACACCTTGACGAGTAACCTCTTCAGGCAAGGAGCTGGTTGCTAAAGCGACGCGGTTTTGCACATTAACCTGAGCAATATCACCGTCAGTGCCCACTTTAAAAAACACAGTAATAACGGCACTACCATTATTTGATGCTGAAGATTGAATATACATCATATCTTCAACACCATTAATTTGCTCTTCAATGGGCCTTATGACAGATTCTTCAACAACTTGTGCACTTGCTCCCGGGTAAACCGCTGTTATTTGCACCTGTGGAGGAGTGATTTCTGGGTACATGTTTACGGGCAAAACACCCATCGCGATAAGGCCAGCTAGTGTTATGACAATTGAAATAACAAAAGCAAACTTAGGGCGATTTATAAAAGTTTTACTGATCATGACGTTAGCCCTAAATTACGTTGCGGTTTTGCTCTCAATATTCATTTCAGAAATTGTGCCTGTGATAGCATCAACTACTTTAGGAACAGCGTTAACTTCTATACCAGCCTTTACTTTTTGTAAGCCTTCAATAATAACTTTTTCACCCAGCTCAAGACCTTTTTCAACCACCCACATAGCATTCAATCGACGACCTAAAAAAACATGGCGTTGAGCCACTATATTTTTATTGTCGACAACTAACACAAATTTACCTTGTTGATTCTCTTGCACTGCCGCTTGAGGAACTAACACCATGCTTTCTTTATCTTGACTTTCTAGCACCAAGGTAACAAACAAACCAGGAATAATAATACCATTAGGATTAGCAAACGTAGCCCTTAGCTCAATAGTACCCATGCCTTGCTCTATTTTAGTATCAGCAAAATCAAATACGCCCTTTTCCGGATATTCTGAATTATTAGGTAAACGTAGTGAAATATCAGCGGCTAACGATTTAGAATTATTATTACTGCGTTGTTCTTGTAGGTGAGAAATATAAACGTCTTCTTCTACCTGAAAATTAACATACATAGGGTCGGTCAGTGTTAAAGTCGCTAAAATATCACTGGTAGGTCCAACGACATTACCCACATTATAATTAACTTTACCTACCCTACCGGTAAAAGGCGCAGTAATAATGGTGTAACTTAAATTTAATTCTGCTTTTTCAACAACAGCTTGGGCTGATGCTACCGCGGCTTTTGCTTGCGACTCTTCAGTTGTTAATCGGTCAAAATCTGATTGGGAAATATAACCATCGCCAATTAACTCTTTAGCACGCTTCAAGTTACGGATTGCATTATCTTCACCTGATTTTCTACTACTTAAATCAGCCTGAGCCGATGTTAATTCAGCTTGATAAGCAGAGGGATCAATTTTCAACAATACTTGATCTTTTTTAACAATAGAGCCTTCTCTAAAATTACGTTCAACTAACTCACCTTCAACACGGGCACGTAAATTAGCTTCTTGAGAGGCTTCTGTGCGAGCAACAAATTCTCGATAACGACCAATTTCTTGCGTTTTTACCTGATAAACAGAGACCGCTGGAGCAGGAGGTGCCACTTGCTTTTTAGGCTCTGAACAAGCAAGAAGTGTTAGTGAAAACAAACTTAATAAGGTGATTTTAAAAAGTTTAGTAAATGGAGTTGTGCGCTTAACCATCAATATTTCCTTTTTGATAATACCAGTTTCATTAATTAAGTGAGCTATTTTATACGTAGGGAAAAGTGCCAAATACAAGGCATTTATTTTAATAACTAGTTGTTCTAATTATTAAATAAATAACGACGTAGTTGGTAATTTTAACAAGTAGAAATGATCACATAGTTATTGAGATTGGTATAAAGCTTTAATTTTTTTAAATTATTACACAACAAGCATTGAAAAGTGTACTTAATTTGTAAAAAACGGACAAAAAAAAGCTGTAAAATTATTTACAGCTTTTCAATATCAATAACGCTTAAAATTAAAAGGTTAAGCTAAATTCATTTCTTGTACTTTTTCATGCGCAATATCAGGTGCACTACTCACAGGCTTGCTGTGTAAGTTTGCTTTTAATTGGCCTTTTCTATGTTTTAAGGCCGCATCTAATTTTTTGGCGGCACTTGCGATAGCTGGATACATTACCGAATCAGCACCTTTCGCCGATATTCGTGCACCTTCATAATTGGTTGTTAGCTCAACTTGATATTTATTGTGTTCTTTAGCAATAATAACGTCTAATGAAATGAGGTTGGGAAAGTGGTTAGCAATTTTGGAGAATTTTTCCTCGACATGTTCTTTTATTGAATCATTAACTTCAACATGGTGACCAGAAAGATTTATTTTCATAAGTATTCCTTTTAACTGTTACTTTGAACTGAAATTGTTGACGGGATGCGCAAACAACTTTTGTTGCTTAACTATTTTTTAATTAACTATTTTTGTAATCAACTAATTTTATAGCCTATAGTAGAGCTGAGGGTAGAAAAGTAAAAAACAAGTCGTTTGATAAAATTTTCTTACGCTCAGTTTTTAAAATAGCCCAAAAGCATGATAAATGCTATTGATCTAGGTCAATAAATAGCTAGAATAATAAGTTAAAAAATTAACTGCATGATTATTAAAGCAAAGGCTCCCGCCAATACATCATCAATCATAATGCCAAAGCCCCCGGCCACCTTTTTATCAATAAAAGAGATGGGCCAAGGTTTAACAATGTCAAAAAAGCGAAAGAGTATGAAGCCTAACAAAACACTTTGCCAACTCACGGGGATCATAAACATGGTGATAAAAAAACCAACAAATTCGTCCCAAACAATAGCAGGATGATCGTGCACACCAACATCATCAGCCGCTTTTCCACAAATGTAAAAACCCGCCAAGGTCATCAATAAAACAGTCAATGCATAAAATGTTGGCGTTAACAAAGTGAGTAAGAAGTATAATGGTATAGCAGCTAAGGTGCCAAAGGTGCCAGGTGCTTTTGGCGCTAAACCGCTACCAAAGCCTAAAGCTAAAAATTGAATAGGGTTACTTAGGGTAAAATTAACTTTTAATGGTGTTTTATGCATAGCTATTTATTAGCAGAGAAGTGTTCAAAGCCAGCATTAGTAATAGGCACAGGCTTATTATTTAATGTCGTTGAAATAGTTTGTGATGCATTTATCTGACCGATACAAGTTACCGGTGTACCAGCATGAGATAAAGCGGTTTCCATACCCACTTTATTATCTTCTGACACGGTAAACAATAATTCGTAGTCATCTCCACCCGTTAATGCAAGGTTAATAGCATCTTCAAGTAGCAAAGTGTCACGCATTATATTTGATAGCGGAATAGCATCAAGCACAATGTTAGCACCAACATTTGAAGCTTGACAGATATGCCCAAGATCAGCAATCAAACCATCAGAAATATCAATAGCTGCAGAAGCGTATTCTCGTAGCGCTTGACCTGCTAACACTCGAGGTTTAGGATAATCAAGTTTCTTTCTGATGGCGTCAATAAATTCGGATTCGACACTAACGTTTTGGTTGATTTGCTGTAAAGCTAATGCTGCATCACCTATGTCACCGGTAACATAGAGCCAATCGCCAGTTTTAGCACCCGCGCGCGATAAATAACTATTTTCAGGCGTTAGCCCTTGCGCGGTAATAGTTATACTTAAGGGGCCTTGCGTAGTATCACCGCCAATAAGCTCAACATTATAGTATTCACATAAATCAAACACACCCGTACAAAACTCACCTAGCCAAACATCATTAACGTCAGGCATGGTAATAGCAAGAGATAACCAACTTGGTTTAGCCCCCATCGCCGCTATATCAGATAAGTTTACCGCGACTGCTTTATGACCGATAGCACGCGCCGGGGTGTCTATTGGAAAATGAACGCCTGCAACTAAGGTATCGGTTGTGACAACAATATTTTGTTTTTCGGTGCTGGCAATAACGGCACAATCATCACCAATACCAAGTAAAACATCTTTACGCTTTACCGTTTGTTCAGTAAAGAAATGTTTTATCAACTCAAACTCTTTCATAATGTGGGCTTAGTTATTGATGATTTCAGGAGAAATTAATCTTGCGGACGAACTAATTTAACAACTTTATCGAGCACACCATTAACAAATTTATGGCTATCGTCTGCTGCAAATAATTTTGCCAACTCAATCGCTTCATTAATAACCACGCGATAAGGTACGTCTTGGCAGTCGCTTAACTCAAAAACTGCAACACGTAAAATAGCCTTTTCGACTTGATCGATATCATCAATAGGTCGGTCAACGTGAGGAGAAATAGCTAAGTCTAATTCGTTCGTACTTGTGGTAACGCCACGAAGTAATAGTTGAAAATACTCAATATCAAAACGACGTTTCGCATTTTCACTGATAAAGTTAACTTCAATATCCGTTACTGAATTTTGACTAATTTGCCACGAGTAAACCGCTTGAACGGCTAACTCGCGTGCCTTTCTTCTTGGTGAAGGTTTCAAAATATCTATCCTAAATTTGGCTAAGAACGTTTACCATTTCAAGCGCGCCAAGGGCTGCTTCTGCGCCTTTGTTACCTGCTTTAGTGCCAGCACGTTCAATAGCTTGTTCAATAGAGTCAGTGGTAATAACGCCAAAAGAAACAGGTATTTCTGATTCTAAACACACTTGTGCCAAACCTTTGTTACATTCGCCAGCAACAAAATCAAAATGTGGTGTGCCACCACGAATAACAGCGCCAATAGCAATTATGGCATCAAAATCACCTTTTTTTGCTAGTTTTTTTGCCGCTAATGGTAACTCATAGGCACCAGGAACTCGCACAATAGTAATGTCGCCATCAGCAACACTACCGTGGCGTTTTAATGCATCAACAGCGCCGTCTAATAAACTATCTACAATAAAATGATTAAAACGTGATACAACGATAGCAAATTTTTTGCCTTTCGCCTCAAATGAACCTTCAATGATATTCATCTAAAATTTCCAATAAAGTGGGTTGAATAAAAATTTTCGCAATTCTAGCAAAGAACAACTAGATTCGGTACTTTTTTATAGCTTTTTATCTTAAAAAATTCACAACATGAGCGCTATAAAACACAGATCATTGTTTCAGCAACGACAAGGCTGACTAGGTGATTGTTTGACGTAATGATATAAATGATTGAATAGAATCACGGTTAATCTATATCGTCAAATTCATCCAAAAAAGCATCTATCTCGGCTTCTTCATCTTCGTCAATCACGATAGGTGGATTACCATCATAAAGGCGATAATCCATATTTTGAAAATAAGCATTTTTGATGAACTCATAAGGATCAATTGACTCAACAAGAAGTTGCTCCTGATCTCGAATAGCGGCTCTTTTCTCTAAACTCAGCACGCCCAAGCGCACTAGGTTAGGCCAAAAATCTATAACGGCTAATGGCCAATATAAACCATCAACGTAATCACCAACCTCTTCTCTTACCGAGCTAGGACCAAGTCCAGGTACCACAAGATATGGACCATCACCTACACCATAGCTACCTAATACCTCACCAAATTCTTCTTGCTCACCTGACCAATCAAAATCACTGGCAGGATCATAAAAGCCCAACAAACCTATGGTGGAATTAAGCACGAATCGCCCGGTACTTTTTGCCGCAGCGGTAAATTTTAATTGTAAGACGTTGTTGATGATGCTTGATGGTTCATTCAAATTCAGCGCCATATTATAAAGGCCAGTGCGTAAGAATGGTGGCGTATAAGCGGTGTATAACTCAGAGGCTGGTTTATAAACATACTTATCGGCATAATCCCAAGTAAAGGTCCAAAAAGGACGGTTAATCACTTCCAACGGATCACGAGGATCACTAGTGCTTTCATCCGTTGGTGGTGTTGACGAGCAACCACTA
Organism: Colwellia sp. 39_35_sub15_T18; assembly: GCA_002162675.1. Lineage (GTDB taxonomy): Bacteria > Pseudomonadota > Gammaproteobacteria > Enterobacterales > Alteromonadaceae > Colwellia. Next base: position 62,965 of record MAAE01000048.1, read on the forward strand.
ATAAAAACGAAAGTAACTAATATAAAAAGACGAAAATAATGGAGTACAGAAAAATTCACAAGCCTAAATCCTTGATATTACATGTCATAAGGTACTAAAAACAGCTCAGTTTAACATAAACCTAAACCTCTTCAAGGTGGTTTTAGTATATGTTAAACAGGCTTTATATAGTGTGTAACTCAAGGGCACTTAAGAACGAGTCGTTTTTTGATAGACAGACAATAACATTTCAGCTTCAGCGCGGGGCAATTCACACTCACTGACAATTTCATCAAGCTCAGCCCCTTTTTTTGCTAACTTAATAGCTCGAGAATAAAACTTATCCTCACCCTGCCCTACTTGCAATTGTTCCATAGCAACTTGTTGTTCATTGACATGGCTTTGTAAAGCCTTAATTCTATGCTCAAGTTGTTTTGATACTTGAATATTCTCTAAAGATGCCTGTTCATGTTTAGTTAATAGGTTTTTATTATCAAGCTGTAATTGTTCGTATGCTGATTGCAAATTAGCAATCAGCAATTCAGTTGCCTGAGACTGTGACTCTATAACGGCAATCCTAACTTTATGTCGAGCAGAGATGACCAAAACGATAATAAAAAAAATAAAGCTCAACGCTAAGGCAAGCACAGCAATAATGGGAACAGCTAACATAGACATAGAGTTTAATCGCTCAATTTTTTGACCATTTACTATTTCAGTTAGAACTGCTTTAGTTCATCCCATTCATCATCCGACAACAGTTGATCTAAATCGACTAAAATCAGTAGTTCACCATCACGATTAGAGACACCTTGAATAAATTGTGCACTTTCGTCATTACCGACATTGGGTGCGTCATCAATTTCAGAGGCTTTGAGGTAAACAACTTCGGCAACACTGTCGACTAAAATACCAATCACTTGCTTTTCTGACTCAATAACAACGACACGTGTATTGTCAGTAACATCACATGGCTCTAGGCCAAAACGAGAGCGAGTATCAATAACGGTAACAACATTACCACGTAAGTTAATAATACCTAGTACATATAAGGGAGCACCAGGCACAGGCGCAATTTCACTATACCTTAATACTTCTTGCACCTGCATAACGTTAATGCCATAGGTTTCATTTTCTAGCTTAAAGGTTACCCATTGAAGCACTTCATCATTTGCATCTTTTTTTCCGCTAGTACTGCGTCTTTCATCAGACATACCAATTGCCTCTTAAATTTAATTTGACCAATTAACTATTTTATTTAACTTGAGTATTAATCAAGTTGATTAATTCCGCTACCTTCATTGAGTAAGGCTATTAAAGCATCTACATCAAGTAAGGCACACATTTTGTTTTTTACCAACCCTGCTAACCAAGGACGCTTACTCGATGAGTCTAGCCATTTCACTTCATCTTGCTGTAAAACGACAGTATCAACTAAGTTTTCAGCCATTAATCCCCAGCGACTATCGTTTAACATGATAATATATTGATAGTTTAGCGAATTTTTTAGTGTTTCGTCACATTTTTCTGGCATTACCCATAATGCAGTATCGACAACGTTAATTTTTTCATCTCGATAGAGCATAACGCCTTTAAACCAATCAGGCTTCCCCATTAATGAAGTCGTTTTATCGACCTTATGGATACCACCTAACTCAATTAAAGGCACAGCTATCGTTAACCCTGCGACATCAAAAAACAGTGCTTGAAAATCACCTTGACGGTAGCTTTTAGGCGTTTTAACTATAAAATCGCCACTGCTTTTTTGTGTCGTTAATGCAACTTCGCCTTGCGATTGCTGGGCGAATTTGTTTTCAGTGATTTCTTGTTGGGCAAATTCTTGCTGAGTATCGACATCACTTGGAGCAATATCAAGTTCAGCATTAACATTTTGAAGTAATGTTTCTAAACGATTATTTTCAATAACATTGTGAGTTTTACTGGCAACTTTAATTGTTTTCTTCTCTAGCTCAGGCAACTCTTCTGTCAATAATTCAGACAAATAGTTTTTCATTACCTTTTTACTAGCTGCTAATGGTTTTGCCATTTATTTGCTACTTCTTTTGGGAGATTTCATTAAATAATCTAATAAATTTTTATAAGCGAAAACACCGCGAGAATTAGCAGCAAAATGCGAAGGTACTTTTTGGGCAACACTCGCATTTCTAAAGTTGGTATCTATCGGAATAACACCCGGCCAAACTTTATCGCCATATATATCTTGTAGTTGTTGATACGCTAAAATTGAGGCTTTCGTTCTTTTATCAAACATAGTAGGAACGATACTATATTTGAATGGTTCATCTTGCTCACCTTGCATAATATCCATGGTTTTAATCATGCGGTCTAAGCCTTTCAAGGCTAAAAACTCTGTTTGAACTGGCACAACTATTAGATCAGATGCCGCTAAAGCATTCACCATTAACACCCCTAAAACAGGTGGGCAGTCCATCAAAACATAGTCATAGTATTCTGCCACTTTTTGCATGGCTTTTTTCAATACTAAGCCCATGCCGCCTTTAGCGCCGAGTGAACGGTCAAGTGTCGCTAACCCCATGGTTGCAGGTAAAATATCAATATTGCTATATTGTGTTGGGCATAAGCTTTGTAATATTTGTTCTTTGGTGGAAACCTGCACAAAGAGATCATAGACACTGAGTTCTAAATCTTCAGACTCAATACCAAAATAGTAACTTAAAGAAGCATGAGGATCGGTGTCAACCAGCAGCACTTTTTTACCACACTCAGCCAATAATCCAGCTAAAGCAATGGTTGTGGTAGTTTTACCAACACCACCTTTTTGATTTGCTACAGTCCAAACTTCCAATACTTAATCCTAGTCATTTCAATAAAAAAGCTAACCTATATTTTACATACGTTACACTAGTTTATCGTTAATTTTATTGCTCACTTTCATTCTTTATTACATTACTTTTATCTTGCTCTGATAATACATCTTCATTTCGTGTGGTAATACGAATGCCGCCATTAGGTAATCGAATAATTTTAACTTCATTACCTTCATCAGTGGCATCAACTATCTTAGTGATCGCTTCAACATCTTTAACGCTAATGGTAGGCGTATTCAGTAAGTTTGATTTTTCCAAACCATACTTAGAAATAGCCACCACTACTTTTCTATTTTTTGCTCGCCCTTGTACAGTAGCATTATCAGCACTAGGATAATATTGGCCATAACCTTCTATCGCCATTCTTGCTGGGTCCATGCCTTGCTTTTCCAATAACCGCAGAATTGAAGTGGCTCTATAAACAGATAATTCCCAGTTTGATGAAAAAATCTCTGTATTAATCGCTTGGTTATCAGTATAGCCTCTGACACGAACAAAGTTAGTGACTTCACCAAGAACATCATAAATAACGGCTAATATACTAGTGGCGGCATTAGTGGCAGAAGAAGAGCCGCTGGGGAATAACAAGCCACTATTTAATTCAATTTCTAACCAGTCACCATCAATTTGTAATTGCGCATAACCTGACTCAACAAGTTCATAAAGTGCCGCGTGAAGCTCTTCCTCTAAGGACGTTAAATTAGTGCCCACTTGCGAATTTGAGATATTGGACAGTGTTTGCTCACCAGCTAATAATTGTGGCCCGGCAATATCCAATATGCCATTACCATAGAGTCTTTTGTTAGTCTTACTACTGTTAACGTCAAGTATGTCATCACCATGACCACGGTTTTTGGGCAGTTCATTATTCGCTTGAAAAACGCGTCCCACTGACTCTGTGATGGTTTCAAAGGGTTTTTCATTCACCATAGCCATAGCATAAAGCACAACAAACAAGGCAAATAACAAGGTCATATAATCGGCATACGAAACCAGCCAGCGATGAACATTATCATGCTCGACACTATGCCTATTTTTGCGTAAACGGTTCACTGCACTAACCTAAAGGCTGATAATTTGTTCTCTATCGCATGAGGATTTTCACCCTGAGCAATAGAAGTTAAGCCTTCTGATATCATTTCACGATACATGGTTTGTTGATGAATAATGGCTCTAATTTTATTCGCTATCGGGATGTAGATTAAATTGGCAAAGCCGACACCATAAATAGTGGCAATAAAGGCTGTGGCAATACCTTGCCCAAGTAACGATGGTTCGGTTAAGTTACTCATGGCATGAATAAGTCCTAACACTGCCCCTAAAATCCCTATGGTTGGGCTATACCCTCCCATAGATTCAAAAACATTAGCTGAACGCAAATTATGCTCACGAAAGATATCAAGATCTAACTCAAGTGAAACTCTTAAGTTTTCCAGCTCTACACCATCAACTAATAAATTCAAACCTTTTTGGGTAAAAGGCTCTTCTTCGTCTAAGGCAATATCTTCTAGTACAAGATAACCTGATTCACGTGCCTTTTCAGCCCATAAAACAATATTATCAATACCTTGCTCAATATTATATTTTGGTGGCGAAAAAACCCATTTCAGTAGGGATAAAGCATGAAAAAATTGACTGCTTGACGATTGCAGCATAACAGCGCCAACGGTACCACCAAAAACAATCAAAAAAGCAGGCAACTCAAATAAAGCCGTTATCGAACCGCCATCTAGAGTAAAGCCAAGATAAATAGCCAATACTGCAACGAATAACCCTGCAATACTGAGCCTATCCATGCGTAACCTCTTTTAAAATAGTACTAGCAACACTGTCTAATGGTAAAGACAACTGGGAAATACCCGCAGCATGTACAGCTTGTGGCATACCATAAACTACACTTGTTTGCTCATCTTGTGCCCAAATAGTCGCACCTTTAGCTTTTAACATTCGAGACCCCTCTCTGCCATCAGCGCCCATTCCCGTTAAAATAACACCTAAGACATTACCGTTAAAGATTTTAGCGGCTGAACCAAAACTGACATCGACACTAGGTTTAAAGGTTATTTTTGCTGAATTATCATCAATTATTTTAATTCTAGCTGCATTTTCTGTACCACTAATAATCATTTGACGACCGCCTGGCGCTAAATAGGCACAGCCTGGTTTAAGTACATCGCCATCGCTGGCTTCTTTGATATTAATTTCACATAAAGAATTTAAGCGATTAGCAAAGGCTTGGGTAAAAGTAGCAGGCATGTGCTGAACCATAATTATCGGCAAAGGGAAGTTAGCAGGGAGTTGAGTTAGAATTTTCTGCAGAGCAACTGGGCCACCTGTAGAGGTACCAATAGCCAATAGTTTATAATTTTTACCTGAAGGTTTGTTAAATATTGCTTGCTGTTTCTTGGTCTCACTTCTCTCGACAACAGCTCTTGTCAAAGAGGCTTGAGACTTACGCGTACTAATAGACGTTTGAGTCGCTGACGTGCGAGTAGTAACTGTTCGGTTGGTAATAAGCTGGCTTTTTGCGACACCACGTTTTCTAGCTAGCTGAGCAACGCGTTGACGCAATAAACTGCCAGCTTCATCACTATTTTGTGCTATTTCACTAAATTTTTTAGGTAAAAAATCTAGGGCGCCCGCTTCAAGTGCTTCTAGCGTCGATTTAGCCCCTTGATGCGTTAAAGAGGAAAACATCAGAATCGCGGTTGGTGATTGCACCATGATTTTCTTTACCGCCGCTATGCCATTTAGTACTGGCATTTCGATATCCATGGTTATCACATCAGGTTTTAGAGCAAGCGCTTTATCTACGGCTTCTTGACCATTTACTGCTACATCAATAACTTCTAGCTGTGGGTCTTTATTTAATATATCAGTGACTCGTCGTCTAAAAAAACTTGAATCATCAACAACAAGCACCTTATAGGCCATTTACTTCCTCTACTTAATCAAAATCAACAATGAGCTATGAACGCAACTTCTTATTTACTGGTGATTTTTTAGCATAAAACTTTAACATATTGGCTATGTCTAAAATCAGGGCAATACCACCGTCACTGGTTATCGTCGCTCCTGCCATACCTGGCGTACCGTGCAATAATCTATCGAGAGGTTTGATAACCACTTCTTCCTGACCAATTAGCCTATCAACAACAAAGGCAATTTGCTGGTTCCCTAATTGCACAATAACCACATGACCTTTATCTCTAGGTTTATCAACATAATTTCTTACTAACCACTGATCTAAATAAAATAATGGGATAGCTTTTTCTCGAACTATAATAGTCAATTGACCATCAACACTATTAGTATTAGTCAAATCAAGGTGGAAAATTTCATTAACAGCCGCTAATGGCAAAGCAAACGTTTGCTCACCTACAACCACCATTAATGTCGGTAAAATAGCTAACGTTAATGGTACTTTTATTTCTAATACCGTCCCGACGCCCATTTCAGAGTCAATACTTACCGTACCGTTTAGTTGGGTGATTTTGGTTTTCACCACATCCATACCAACACCACGACCTGAAACTTCAGATATTTCAGTTTTAGTTGAAAACCCTGGTGCAAAAATCAAACTAAAGGCTTCTTTGTCTGGCATTTTTGCTGCCGCCTCAGCGTCAAGCACACCACGGTCAATGGCAATATTTTTTAACTTTTCTGCATCCATACCTGCGCCATCATCTTTGATGGTTAACAGAATATGGTCTCCTTCTTGAGAGGCAGACAACAACACAGTACCTTGACGCGGCTTACCCATAGCTTCACGAACATCAGGTTCTTCAACACCATGATCAACCGAGTTACGCACTAAATGCACTAAAGGATCAGCGAGTGCTTCAACAAGGTTTTTATCTAAATCTGTTTCTTCACCTTCGAGTACTAATTTAATATCTTTGTCCAAACTACGTGCCAAATCACGTACAACACGAGGAAAACGACCAAAAACCTTTTTAATAGGCTGCATACGCGTTTTCATTACCGCGCCTTGCAAGTCAGTAGTTACCGCATCTAAATTTGATACCGCTTTGGTTAAGTCTTCATCATCAGAGATTAAGCCTAAACTTGTTAAGCGATTTCTAACTAACACTAGTTCGCCAACCATATTCATGATTTTATCTAGTCGTTTAGTATCAACCCTAACGGTAGTTTCGCCTTGTGGTACGGCAGGTTGATTGGCTTTTGCTGTTGATGGTTTTGCCGCTTTACTGGCTGCTTTAGTTGTCGGCTTTGTCGTAGCAGATTTTTTCTGTACAGGCGCTGGTGGTGCCACTTTAGCGCTAGGAGCCTGAGGCGTACCTTTAGGTATAGATGCTATTGGTGTTGCTGCACTTGCTTTAGGTGCTTGACCTTTGCCATGCAGTTCATCTAACAGGTTTTCAAATTCATCATCATTAATATCATCAGAAGAAGAGCTTAATGTTGAGCCAGTTTCACTGGAGCTTGCTGAAAAAGCACCTTGACCATGTAATTCATCAAGCAATGATTCAAATTCATCATCTGAAATTTCATCGCTATTACCCGCTAAAGAGCTGGGCGGAGGGCTTGCTGGTGAGGCTTCTACCGTAATAGGTGCTGCAACGGCACTAGGAGAACCACCGCCGTGCAATTCATCAAGTAAACGTTCAAATTCATCTTCACTCATGTCATCATTTGAGCTTATCGACGCACTGACTGGTTCAGACATTTCTGGCGCAGTAACTACGGGTACTGGTGCTGTAACGACAGGTTCTGCTGCACTTTCTTGCCCTTCAGGAACACTCAAGCGGTGAAGTTCCGCTAATAATTCAGGGGAAGCGGCAACTAAAGATTCTTTATTTTGCACTAAGGTAAACATTTCATTAACAGTATCAAGTGCTGATAAAATAGTATCCATTAATTCAGCGGTAACGGAGCGTTGCCCATTACGTAGCAAATCAAATATATTTTCTGCACCGTGACACACATCAACCAATTCACCGAGTGCAAGAAAGCCCGCACCACCTTTTACCGTGTGAAAACCGCGAAAAATTGCATTAAGTAAATCAGCATTATCAACATCATTTTCAAGTTCAACTAATTGCTCAGAAAGCAATTCGAGTATTTCACCCGCTTCAACTAAAAAGTCTTGTAGAATTTCTTCATCTGCTTCAAAAGACATCCGTAACTCCTATTAAAACCCTAGGCTTGATAAAAGATCATCAACATCGTCTTGATCTTCAACAACATCATCTCTATTTTCTTTATTAACTATTGGTCCTTCAACGAGATTTTCACCCACCTTAGGAGTTGACTCAGTTTGCGCTTGTTCTGCAGAGATACCAAAGACTGTTAGCATATTGATCAAACTATCTTCTACTTCACGCACTAAATCGATCACTTTGCGAATAACTTGACCGGTTAAATCTTGAAAATCTTGCGCCATTAACACGTCAGTCATTAAACTATGAATACGAGATGTTTCTTTGCCTGTTGTTGCTAATAGGGTATCAATATCCCCACACAAGCTCTTAAACTCTTTTAAATCAATTTCATTGTTCATCAGTTTAGTCCATGCGGGATTAACTGCACGAGCTTGCTCAGCAATGTTATCAACAACAGGAAATATGGCCTCAACGGCATCCATGGTTTTATTAGCCGCTTCTTCAGTACGAGTAATAACATAGTTTAAGCGTTCTTTAGCATCGGGAATATCTGCCGTTGCTAAATCACTTAAACGAGAGTCTAATTGAAAATTAGTTAACGAGTCATGGAGTTGACGCGTTAATTTACCTATTTCAGCAAATAACTCTGAATTGATTGGATTTTGAATTTCGGCAACAAGCGCATCAGCTTTTTCTTGCTGATCCGCTTCTAAAAATTCCACCAAAGATTTAGCCTGTTCTAAAGAAACACGGCCCATCATTGCGATACTCATGCAAAGTCCTTAACTATTATTGCCCAACAAAAACAAGAACTAAGCTAAACGCTCAAAAATTTTGTCTAGCTTAGTTTTTAGTGTTGCTGCGGTAAATGGTTTAACAATATAGCCATTTACACCTGCTTGAGCAGCCATAACTATTTGCTCTTTTTTCGCTTCAGCAGTAATTAGCAATACTGGAATGTGCGATAAGCTTGCATCAGCGCGTATGGCTTTCAGTAAATCAATACCTTGCATTCCTGGCATATTCCAATCAGTAACAACAAAGTCAAAGTCACCACCTTGAAGCATTGGTAAGGCAGTACTGCCATCATCAGCTTCTTGAATGTTGGTGAAGCCTAAATCGCGTAACAAATTTTTCACTATACGTCTCATGGTTGAAAAGTCATCAACTACAAGCACTTTCATATTTTTATCCAAGGCACCCTCCGGCGAAACATTCAAATTTTCTAATTAATTATTAAACTACTAAGTTATTCTTTATTCTACTCAACTTTGCCAAGATTGCATACGTGATTTTAAGCGATGCATGGCTTGGCTATGGATTTGACTAACTCGTGATTCACTCACATCGAGCACTTGGCCAATTTCACGTAAATTCAATTCTTCATCGTAATACAAAGACAGTACTAAAGCTTCACGTTCTGGTAAAGAGGAAATACACTCACTAAGCCCTTTTTTAAAGGCACTATGTTCGATGTCTTGATATGGATCATCTCCGTGACAAGCACCATCAAAATTAATAGCATCTTCACTAACACCAAGGTCATCAATACCGAGTATTTTTCCTGTACTCACCTCACTTAATATATGATGGTATTCATTTAATGAAATATCAAGTTTTTCAGCCACTTCTATATCAGTAACATCGCGACCGAGCTCTCCCTCGAGTTGCTTTATCGCTTCACTGACCATCCGGCTATTTTTATGCACAGAGCGAGGGGTCCAGTCGCCACGGCGTATCTCATCTAGCATGGAGCCACGAATACGGATGCCTGCAAAGGTTTCAAAGCTTGCCCCTTTGCTGTTATCAAAATTATTTGCCGCTTCAAATAAACCGATCATGCCCGATTGAATTAAATCATCAACAATGACACTGGCCGGTAAACGCGCTAATAAATGATAGGCAATGCGTTTGACTAAGACAGTATGCTGCTCAAGCAATACTGCTTTATCAATTTGATTGTTATAGGCACTAACTTTTACCACGTTATATACTCATGTTACTTCGAAATACTCATTTCAGCGAACGTTAAAAGGCTTGGAGGCAAGGTATTGATTGAAGATAATGGTTATTCCCTTGTCGAAGTCAATCACTAATAATCAAGTAATTGTTCAATAAAAAACTCTAAATGACCTGAAGCTTGCTTAGGAATGGGCCAACTTGTCACATTAGTTGCTAAGCTTTTTAACGCTTGTGCTGCGGGTGACTGTGGAAATGCTTCAACGATGGCCTGTTGTTTTCGTACTGATTTTCGAATATTTTCATCAAAAGGTATTACTGCGACTAATTCAAGCGCAACATCTAAAAATCTATCGGTTACCTTGGTTAACTTAGCAAAAAGCTGCTGACCTTCATTAGCGCTACGAACCATATTGGCAACCACTTTAAATTTAAAAACCCCATGATCCCTACTTAATAATTTCATCAAGGCGTAACAATCAGTAATCGAGGTCGGTTCATCGCAAACCACTAACACTACATCTTGCGCCGCTCGGGTAAAACTCAGCACCATGTCTGAAATACCTGCCGCGGTGTCAACAATAAGTATGTCAAATTGTGTTTTCATTTCACTAAAAGCACGAATTAAGCCCGCATGCTCAGACGGAGTCAAATCCACCATAGATTGTGAACCCGACGTGGCTGGGATAATTTTAATATTACTCGGGCCGGTAATAATAATATCATCGAGCTCACATTCACCCGACAATACATGAGCAAGATTACGTTTAACCCGTAACCCCAACATTACATCAACATTAGCTAAGCCCAAGTCAGCATCTAATACTAAAACTCGCTTGCCTTGTTGACCCAATGCTATCGCAGTATTTAGCGAAACATTGGTTTTACCAACACCGCCTTTACCACCTGAAACTGCGATTACTTTAACTTTTTTTAAGTCCTGCATTTTTCTTAAGCCGCTCGCTTGATCTGCCATTAACATTACTTCTTTGATAACTCTTCTTATATTACTTCTTTACACTCATGAAGAAAACTACAATTAGACAATTTCACCATATACTCTATACCGTTGTGGCTGGTGCTATTGGCATTGGCCGCGTGGTAGTAAAAAGAGTACTCTTTGCTGATTTAGTTGCCATTTTATCTGCAAGCGTAACTAATTTTTCAGCATTTGCAACTTTAATATCTTCTGGAACTCTTTGACCATCAGTAAGATAACCTATTGGCAGACCATTTTGAATTGAAGTTGTAATTATTTCGCCAATACTGACACTTTCATCAAGTTTAGTATAAATACAACCCGATAATGGTACTTTTTTAAAGCGATCGACATTTTCTTGCATCACTTGTTGTTGGCTATTGGCGGCTAACACTAAATAATTTCGAATTCTCACTCGCGTATTAGAAACTAAATTAGCTAAATTTTCAGCCAAACGCATATCTCTTTGTCCCATTCCAGCCGTATCAATAAGTACTAATTTCTTTTGGCTAAATTGTTGCAATAGCGCATCTAATGCTTGGCGGTCTTTAGCAAGCTTCACTTGGCAGCCAATAATTTTCCCATACGTTTCCAGTTGCTCAAAACCAGAAATTCGAAAGGTATCAGTAGAAATAAGCGCCACTTGCTCATGCCCATGCATTTGTGCAAAACGAGCAGCAAGCTTAGCAATGGTGGTAGTTTTACCTACCCCTGTAGGACCGACCAAAGCGACAACACCACCACGGTGAATAATGTCATTTTGCGTGGTATTTATTTGTTCGCTAATAAGTTTGGTTGCTTCTTGCCATGCTTGCGCTTCATGATGTTGAGCAGGAACATAACTGGCAATTTGATCGGCAATCTGCTCATTTAAACCCAATGCTAGTAAACGAGAAACTAATACTGCTCTTTGTGGATCTTTTTGCGCCATATCTTGCCACATCAAACCAGAAACTTGGTGTTCAAGCAGTTGTCTGATAGAAGCCATTTCTTGCTGCATTTTATCAAAATCTTGTTGATTAACCGAAGATTGTTGATTTTGAAACTGAGTGTTTTTTTGATTACTTTGCTGCTCACTAAGCTGTTTCGCCATTTGCTCTGCTTCAACAGAGTGATGTGTTTGGAGTTCGTTATTCGCTACTTGAGTAGCATTTGATGATGTTTCGTAAGGAGCAGGAATAGTGCCATCAGGGCTCGAATGACGTAATCGTTCAGTAAAACTACGCAGCTGTTGTTCAATATTATCTTCAGCATTGATTTGTAAATCATTTACTTGTGCATAGCTAGTATTAGTCTGCGCTGTGCTTATTTGCGATGATTGGGTAGCTTGAATGGGTTGGGCCTGTTCAGATGTATGTTGCACTTGACGATTTAACAAAGCCGATAAACTATCTACAGGGACTTTTGGTTCAGTTGTATTGAGGTTTTCTTGATGAGTCGCGGCAGCAATATTAACCACATCATTACTGACTTCACGAGACTTGTCTGGCACTGTATCAATATTAGGTTTTGCTGCGGGCACCGCCTGGCTATAATCAACGGCTGCCATTAATTCAACCCCTTCAGGAATTTTCTTATTAGACATTATGACCGCATCCACACCTAATTCTTCTTTAATTTGTGCTAATGCGCTACGCATATCTCTGGCAACAAAACGTCTAATTTTCACAGCTAACCTCTCTTGCTCGTTACTCGAATCTATTTTTACTGCCCTATGGCACTAACAATTTTAATTTGTTTATCATCAGGAATTTCTTGGTAAGAAATCACCCGCAAGCCCGGTATAGTATATTTAACAAACTTAGCTAATACGGTACGTAAAATACCTGATGTCAATAATATTGGTGTTTCGCCTGCCATTTCTTGCTGTTGAGCACCGTCGGTAAGTGATTTCTGTAAGCGTTCAGCTAAACCTGGCTCTATGCCTGCGCCGTCATCACCCGCCATTTGCATTGACTGGTGCAACATTTGTTCCAACTCAGGCGCCAAGGTTATGACAGCTACTTCGGCAACAGATCCCACCAAGTCTTGAATAATAAATTTTCGCAAGGTGATGCGCACCGCAGCCGTAAGTACTTCCGCATCTTGACTCTTTGGTCCGTACTCTACTAAAGTTTGCACAATAGAGCGCATATCACGAACAGCAACGCCTTCATTCATTAAGCTTTGCAATACTTTCACTACTGTCCCTAACGTTAAAGTGTCTGGAATAAAACCTTCCACCAATTTAGGATAAGATTTAGCCAGCATATCGAGTAAGTTTTGCACCTCTTCATGCCCCAATAATTGCGAAGCATTATTAGTCAGAATTTGGCTTAAATGAGTGGCTAACACCGTAGCTGAGTCAACCACAGTGTAACCTAAGGTTTGTGCTTGCTCACGCTGGTTTTGATTAATCCAAATAGCATCTAAGCCAAAAGCAGGGTCTTTAGTGGCGACACCATCAAGTTTACCAAAGACTTGTCCTGGATTTATCGCTAGCTCTTGATCATGGCGTATTTCAGCGCTACCAATAGTCACACCCATCAACGAAATTTGATAAGCATTAGGGTCTAAGTCTAAATTGTCACGAATATGCACCGCGGGTACCAAAAATCCAAACTCTTGGGAAAGTTTTTTACGCACCCCTTTGATCCTACTGAGTAATTCGCCACCTTGGGCTTTATCAACCAAAGGGATCAAGCGGTAGCCTATTTCTAAGCCAATGACATCAACATGGTTAACATCGTCCCAATCTAGCTCTTTAACTTCCGCTTCTTTTTGCTGACTTTGTGCCTGCTCTTCTTCCGCTACTTTTTCAAGTTCAACAACTTTACTCGCTTTACGTTTACCACCAAAATAAGCACTAACAGCGATAATACTAGCAAAAAGTAGAAAGACAAAATGTGGCATCCCCGGAACAACGCCCATCACAAACATCACACCCGCAGCAATGTAAAGCGATTTTTCCTGACCTAATTGGCTACTTACCTGCTCTCCCATGTCTTGAGCGGTATTTTGCCTAGTGACAACAATAGCAGTAGCAACGGATAATAGTAGCCCTGGAATTTGCGCCACTAAACCGTCACCTATGGTCAATAACGTATATATTTCTACCGCACTGTCAAAACTTAAGTCATGCTGCACCATACCAATAATAAAACCACCAATAATATTGATGAATAAAATTAAAATACCCGCGATAGCATCACCTTTAACAAATTTACTGGCACCGTCCATTGAACCATAGAAATCGGCTTCGCTCGTCACTTCAATACGGCGCTCTCTTGCTTGTTCGGCATTAATAAAACCGGCATTTAAATCGGCGTCTATCGCCATTTGTTTACCCGGCATAGCATCAAGGGTAAAACGCGCAGTGACTTCCGCAATACGCCCTGCACCTTTGGTAACCACGACAAAGTTAATAATAATTAAAATCAAAAACACCACTAAACCAACGGCATAATTACCACCGATAACCACTGAGCCAAAAGCCTCAATAACTTTACCCGCCGCTCCCGTACCTTCATGTCCTTCTAATAAAACAACCCGTGTACTGGCAACGTTAAGAGCTAAACGTAAAATAGTGGCGATGAGAATAACCGAAGGAAACGAACCAAACTCTAAGGGTTTTAAGGTGTAAACCGTAATAAGTAACACTACTAATGACAGGGCAATATTAAAGGAAAATAGTATATCCAATAACCATGCGGGCATGGGTAATATCACCATACCCAACGCAGCCATCACCAATAGGGGGGTGCCAAGACCAGAGAAGTGGCTTAATTTAGTTTGTTTGAATTGATTAAAATAGGCAGTTAATTGCATTCGATACAGCTAGCTCTTAATGATAGTTTTTTGACACTAACAGTGAAATTGCAAAAGCTATACCAGAAATAACAGTGACGAGTGACGAGAAAGAAAAGTGGCGAGATTAGAAGCTCAGCTATTGGTAGTGTTTCTTCGTAACTAGAAACTTTATTTGCTGATAACCGTGTTCAGTATTTGAAATCGTCAGGGATTGGCAGGTTTTTCGCAATAGGAATGGGTTGTTTAGCGCGACCTTTCTTATGTTCATTTAACTGATAAATAAAGGCTAATACTTGTGCAACGGCCGCATATAACTCTTCAGGAATGCCTTGATCAACTTCTGCGGTGTAATAAAGTGAGCGAGCTAAGGCGGCAGATTGCACTATCTCAACATTGTGCTCTTTGGCAATGGTTCGAATATGTATCGCCATTTCATCCATGCCTTTAGCAATAAGCACTGGCGCTCCCCCTACGGCAGCATCATACTTTAATGCGATACTAAAATGGGTTGGATTGGTAATAACAACATCGGCATTAGGTACTTCAGCCATTTGTCGTCGTTGCGACATTTCATACTGAGTGCGCTTTATTCGCCCTTTTATTTCAGGATTACCCTCAGTATTTTTATGCTCATCTTTGACCTCTTGTTTAGTCATTTTTAACTGCCGGTTATGATTCCAAACCTGATAAGGAGCATCAATAATGGCGATAATACCAATAGATAGCGCTAGCACTAAAAACATCCACAATAATAAATTAACCGAGTGGATAAAGTTATTAGGCATGGTTTCTAGACTTAAGCCTAATATGTCATCAAAAAGAGAACTAAGTAATAAAAAAGCTACAATAAAAACCACGAAAAACTTTAAAATGGATTTAATCAGCTCAACCGCCGCTTGCACGCCAAACATACGTTTAAAACCTGCTAAAGGAGAGAGTTTACTGGCTTTGGGCGCCATTGCCTCCCAAGAAAAGCTCATACCGCCTAACAGGGTATTACCAATAAAAGCAGCTATAGTAATAATAAGAAATATCCATAACATCGGCTGGATAACCGCACCAACAGCATGGCTAACCACCACAAACAAGGCATTAATATCCATGGCTTCTTCACGAGTAATACTAAATAAACGTTTCATTACTTGTGATAATGATTGTGCTAGGGAAGCGCCCATCAGCAGCAGCGCGGCAGCACTGCCCACAAGCACAAACATAGTGCCGAGATCTTTCGAACGGGCTATTTGACCTTTTTTTCTGGCGTCGGTGAGTTTTTTTGCCGTCGGCTCTTCAGTTTTTTCACCACTGTCAGATTCAGCCATTTAAGGTGCCGCCCGACAATCGATAAGATAGCAGCTAAAATCTAATGCTCGTTGCCATTGCATTTCAAAATGAGTAAGAAAATTACCAAACGTTAGCCACATAATCAGCAAGCCTGCCATCATGGTAATAGGAAAACCAATCGCAAAAATATTCAACTGCGGCGCGGCGCGAGTCATAATACCAAAAGAAAAATTAATCAATAACATCGCCGTCAGTGGCGCTAACGCTAATGACAGCGCAGTAGCAAACATCCAGCCACCCCATTCTGCTAATTCTTTAAACTTAGTGCTATCTAACTCGCCACCACTAATAGGCAAGGTATCAAAACTAGCGACAACAAACTGTAAATAAGCTAAATGGCCATCCATGACCCAAAAAAGCAATGACGATAATATTAAAAAGAATTGCCCTACCGCGGGTACATTCATACCACTGGCAGGATCAACCAATGAAGCAAAACCTAATCCTGACTGCATGGCAATAATTTGCCCAGCTAAAGTAAACGTATTAACCACCATAACAGTCACAAAACCGAGCATCACGCCAATAATTGTTTGTTTCCCCACCAATAACACGGTATGAAAAGATAATAACTGCTCAATTTGCGTCGGAGGGATAGCCGGCATAATGGCGATAGTAACTGTGATACACAGAAATAATTTTATCCGGGTAGGGATGGTGCGAGCGCCAAAGCCTATCATGGTCATGATTAAAGCTGAAACACGGGTAAAAGGCAGAATAAAATCGGCCAGATATTGATTAATAACTGACTCGGTAAATTCCATTAACTCACCACGCTTGGAATACTAGCAACCAGCCTGAAGGTGTAGTCCATCAACTTTTCTATGCCCCAATGACCGCCATAGATAAGTGCCAGCAAAGTGACAATGAGTCGAGGTAAAAAACTTAATGTTTGTTCATTAATTGACGTTGCCGCCTGAAATATAGCGACAAGTAAGCCAACAAATAAGCTAGGCAAGATCACCGCACTGACTAGTACAATCACTAGTAGTAAAGCATCTCTTAATATGTCAACAAAGACTTCTGGACCCATCTTTTTCTCTTTCTTGCTTACTTAATTATTTACTTAAAGTATAACATCTTAAATTTAACGCCTTAGCCACCTAAGCCATAACTGGTTGCTATAGTACCAATCACTAAATTCCAACCATCAACTAATACAAATAACATTAGTTTAAACGGTAAAGACACTATCATTGGCGATAACATCATCATACCCATAGCCATCAGAATACTCGCGACGACAAGATCTATAATTAAAAAAGGAATGAACAAAATAAAGCCAATTTGAAAGGCTGTTTTCAATTCACTAATGATGAAAGCGGGAATAATGACGGTCATGGGTAAATCTGTAGGATTATCAACCGCCTCTAAACCCGCCATTGACGCTAACGTGTCTAAATCTTTTAATCTTGTTTGCTCTAGCATAAAAGCGCGCAATGGCACCTTACCCTTATCAATAGCTTCAACAGAGGTTAACTGCTCAGCTAAGTATGGTTGAATAGCCGTTTCATCAATTTGATTATAAACTGGCGTCATAATAAACAACGTCATAAATAAGGTTAGACCAATAATAACTTGGTTTGACGGTGTTTGTTGCAAACCAAATGCTTGACGCAAAATAGCCATTACCACCACGATACGCGTAAAAGAAGTCATCATAATCACGGCAGCTGGGATAAAGCTTAACGCCGTCATAAAAATTAAAATTTGCAGGGTAACCGAATACTCTTGTGAGCCATCGGCATTGGTGGTGAGCGTTAATGCTGACATGGATAAATCATCAGCAGCATAAAGGCCAAAGCTTGGACTAAAGGCTGTTAACATCAATAAAATCAGTAAAAGTGCTTTTTTCATCATAATTATTTTTAGTTTTTTATTTGCTTTGCTTACCACTCGCTTTTTGTAAAAACGCGAGTACATTGCCAGCCATTGGCAGTGATGTTTCTGTTGTAGCCACTATTGGCTCAGCTAAATTATCAATCAGGGTAATTTGCTGTGCTGTAACTCCCAGTACTAACTGTTGCTCTGCTACTTGTACAATCACTAAGCGCTCTTTGGCACCTAAAGATAAACTGGCAACAACGCTCAGTTGTTTAGTGTTTTGTTGGGCAAGGTTAAAACGTTTTAACACTAAGGCACTAATAATGATTAAAGCTAAGACCATAAGCAGCGATAGAACCATGCTACCGGCGTCCATGTTTGCCATCACATGCTTACCTACTTCCGGGGCTTGCTCTGAGGCGGTTACTGTCGGCTCTGTGCTTTGTTCAATATCTTGATTAGCAGCTTGTTGAGCATAAGTAACCTGTACACAAAAACTAAAAAAAATCGCGGTAAGTAATCTTAAAAACATCGCCATTATTTCAATTTTTTAATACGTTCAATTTGACTGATAACATCCGTTAAACGAATACCAAACTTATCGTTAACAACCACCACTTCGCCGTGAGCAATGAGAGTACCATTCACTAAAACATCAAGTGCTTCACCAGCAACTCGGTCAAGCTCAACAACGGAGCCTTGGTTCAATTGTAATAAATTTCTAATACTAATATTGCTACGCCCTACTTCCATAGAAATAGTTACGGGAATATCTAAAATGGCATCAAGCTTACGTTTTTCATCACCTGTTATCGGGGCGCTGTCTTCGGTTAGCTCTTCAAGTTCAACCGCTTCGGCTTGTGCAGACCCTTCAGCTAAGGCTTCGGCTTGTTCATCTAACGCCTCATCCCACATACTTAGGTCTTCACCTTCATCTTTATCATTACTCATACTGCTTGCCTCAATGTTCAATGCTTTAAAATATTAATCTATAAATTTTGCTAAGTTGCTGAAGTTACATGTCATCTTCAAGTAGCTGCAACTCTGCATCACTATCAAGACGCTTTCCGCCTTTAGTTAAAATGGTCAGCTCAGATTTCACTGACTCTGGACGCTTAATTTTTTCTTCAATTTTCAGAGCGACATTATCTCGACTACGACCTAATTTTGCTCTAAACGTTGGTAGGTCTTCAATGAGTACCGTGATATGTTCTGGCATTTCTATGGGAATAATATCACCCGCTTGTAGGTCCATAACTTGGCTTAGCGGTATTTCCACTTCTAAAAATTTGGTATTAATGGCAACAGGTACATCCATAATTTCATCGCGAAGCGCTTTAGACCAACGCATATCGGTGTCTTCTTTATCACTTTGTACGCCGGCATCAAGCAATTCTCGAATAGGCTCTAACATTGAATAGGGCAATGCTACATGAAAATCACCACCGCCACCGTCAAGTTCAATATGAAAAGAGCTAATCACCACCACTTCGGTTGGGCTGACAATATTTGCCATCGACGGGTTAACTTCAGAATCAAGGTATTCAAACGACACGTCCATAACTGGCGACCAAGCTTCTTTATAATCTTCAAAAATAAGCTTTAATAGCATTTGAATAATACGCCGTTCTGTTGGCGTAAATTCGCGGCCTTCAATTTTGGCATGATAACGGCCATCACCACCAAAAAAATTGTCTACTAAAATAAAGACTAACCGCGCTTCCATCGTGATCAAAGCCGTGCCTTTTAACGGACGAAAACGCACCATATTCAAACTGGTCGGCACAAATAAAGTGTGAATATACTCACCAAACTTGATCATTTGGATACCGTTAATTGACACTTCTGCGGTACGGCGCATCATATTAAATAAACTGATACGCATGTGACGAGCAAAACGTTCATTGACCATTTCCAGTGTTGGCATACGGCCACGCACAATACGGTCTTGTGAAGAAAAATCATAGTCAGAGGTGCCGTCTTTACTTTCAACAACCTCTTCAACGGCCTCTTCTTCTTCAACATCATCAACGCCATGTAGCAACGCATCAATTTCGTCTTGCGATAATAAATCACTCACTGGTCATTCTCTTTTTTACCTTGGTTTTTTACTGTTAACTTATTTCGATGTGCAACCAACAACTTTGCGGTTATTGCATAACAAAGCCAGTGAAGAGTACTTTTTCAATGGTTTTGTCACCTTCAACATCCGTCATTACTTTTTGTACTGCCGCAAGCGATTGCTGTTTTAACGCCTCTTTACCGGCACTGGTTGATAAATCATCGGCATTTGCCTGTGAAAAAACGCCTAATAGAGTGCTTTCAATCAGCGGTACATGCATTTTGGTATTTTCTTCACTATCACCGCTACGTACTAATAATTGCACCCGAATTTCAACAAATCGATCACGAGCCGCACCCGGCACATTAAAACGAAATGGTCTTGGCATGGGTACATACAGAGCGGTACCCACTTGAGCACCTTCGGCTTCATCACCTTGCGCTTCATCACCTTCAGCCATCGCTGACTCACTATCTAAGGCCGAATCAAGTTGTTCTTCACTTGTCATTTCATCACCGCCGGTCATAAAAAAGAAATAACCACCGCCTCCAGCAGCTAATAAAACCACTACCGCGATAATAATGATCAGCATTTTTTTCTTTTTTCCACCGCCATCTAATTCCAATTCAGCTTCATTACCTTCGGCTTTTTCTTTTTCGTCTGCCATAAGTTGACCTTTTATTTTATATTGCTAAATATTATACCCATATTACCTTAGATAATATCCTTGAAATGCATCCTAGCCAATGTGTTTTCATCAACTTAGGCGATTTAGCTTAATTTCTCATCATTTATCTTGGTTTATTTTTCTTACGCACTTTTACTAAACACTTTTACTAAACACTTTTACTAAACATAATAATCGACAGCATTTGCGGAAGCATTAATCTTATGTGCTGATAAAGTATGCTCAACCATATCACTTGCCATGGCTGTACTTTCGCCCTGTTGCTGATTTGAACCTGCGGTTTCATCATCAGATTGTTGCGACTGTTGTTCAACATTAGCATCTCCTACATCAACACCTTGCTCTGCTAACATGTCACGTAGCTTATGCATATTTTGCTCAAGTGCTTCTTTAGCTTGCTGGTTTTGTACCACAAAACTAACCATTGCTTGTTCGTTTTGCAAGTTTACTCGCACCTGCATATTGCCAAATTCTGGAGGATCTAAAGTAATATCAAATTGCTGTAATTTTTGCGAAACCATTAACATGACTTTGTCTTTTACCGCGTCGGCAAAGTCTTTACGAAAAATAGCAATAGTTTCTTGATGTAGCTGGGTATTGGTTTTTTGGCTTGGTGTGACTTCAGTTGCTACGGCAGGGTTAAGAATGTCCGCCGATTGCTGTTCAAACGACTGCTGGGCTACTTGCGTTGCTTTGCTGCTTATATCAGTAAAACTCGCATTAGCTGAAAATTCAGCTTTCATTGGTTTAGTCGGTTTATCTTCTGCCATAACTTCTTCGCTAATTTGGTTTTGATTTTTAGCGGATAAATACTCTTGACCCAATTCTTTAGCTATTTTTTGTGCTTGCACTTTACTCAGCGGTTGCTCAGTAGCATCATTAACAGCACTATTTGTTTGTGCACTTAGGTTAATTTTATGCTCTACAGTTTTTTGATTTGGGCTTTGCGTTATGTTTTCATCGGTAATACTTTGATTACTAATAGGTTGTCCAACACCAACTTGATTGTTAATAACGGGTATGTCAATAACAGCTGTCGACTGCGACGAAGCTGACTCTTTACTCTGCCCCTGCGGCGTTTGCTTAGGCATTTGTTTAGACAGGGCTAATTCAGCAATTTTTTTATTTAGTGCTGATTGCGTACTTTCAAACTGGCTAGCGGCATCTTTGGCAGTGACTTCTTGCTCTAGTTGCTTTGACGTTATATTTTCAGCTATTTTTTCCGTTTTAATAGCTGATGGCAGTTCACTCACCACGGCTAGTTTTTGCGCTTTCTCATTAGTTTGCTTTTCTGTTGCTAAATCAGCATTTTTTGCTTTAACATTTTCTGCTGTAACTAGTGACTCGACAGTATCTGTGATGGCAGCAGTTTTTAGCTCACCCTTAGCTGTCGATTCAGCAAGAGTAGGTTTAACAGGAATAGGCTCAACAGGCAATTTAGCCATGTCTTTGTTTATCTTTGGTGCTGTGCTCGACGTACTTAACAGATGCTTTTTATCGATTATATTTTCTGTTAAGTCTTGTGTAAGCGGCTCTGTTGATACGGCTTTAGCCACGCCAGATAAATCCGCAACTAAGTTACTGCTTTTTAACAATAGTTGCGCTTCATACAAAGCTTTTTGTTCAGTAGCTTTTTGTTCGGTAGACTTATTTTCAGTAGCTTTTTGTTCTGTAAATAACGACTCAGATTTTGACTCAGCAAGTAAAGTATTGTCCGCTTTATAAAGAAATGACATCAATTGTTCAGAGGCTAAAAGTGCTTGCTCTTCAGTACTACTTACCGAGCTACTTACCGAGCTATTCGCCGAGGTGCTAGTAGCCGAGGTAGCAGGTTCTTGACCATTTTTGCCGCTAGCGGCAATTTTTTGCTGTTCAGAGTCTAGTTTTTCATTATCAATATTTTGGCTTTGATTGACACGGTTATCATCGGTTTTATTGACTTGATTAGCCGATTTTTGTGCTAGCTTCTGTGCTAATTGCTCTGCTTCACTTTTATTACTTACATTACTTACTTGAGTTGCATCAGTCTTATCAGCATCATTCTTTTTATCGGCTTTACTGATTTTATTTAAGCGCTCACTGGTTTCTTCATGGTTACTGGCAAGGTGTTGATCAATTAATTTCGAGAAATCATCATTGCTTTTGGTACGAGTCGTCGTAGCGCTTTCATCCATCACCTCGACATTTTTCGAGACACTAATTGGTAAGACATTGAGTTGTGACATAGTTATTCCAATTACTTATAATTGTTCGTTGATAGCCAAGTTAACACTTGTTTGTTTATTTTTATTTATTCACCACCGAACCGCAACGTTTCACGGAGGGCTCTTCGATCCTACACAGAGGTTTGATCAATCTCGGTGTAGTGCGCAGCAAGACCTGCATGGATGTAGGTCACTTAGGTTATGCATGGAGCATATAACCTGCCTCGATGTTCTTTGTGGTAATACTTTTAAGCTAAATTAAATACGTTTACTTTTACTTATTTACTTATTTACTTATTTACTTATTACAAGTTAAGCAAAAAACATTCCAGTTTCACTTTCCTGTCACTTTCCTATCATTTTCCTACATAAAGTAACGTATGGCTTTAAGAAAGTTGCCGACGAATAAATTGCTGTGTCGCTATTTCATCAAACATGTTTTGCTCTTTTTTATTCGCTATTTTAGTGAGCGCTAACTGTCGTTTAGCCGCTAACATTTCTACCGCTTTTACTTTTTGACGCTGCTTAAGCCAAAGTGTTTTACTTTGTTCAACCAAGGCTTTTGCCTGTTTCATGGCTATTTCCACTTGCTTGGATGCATAATCAAGTTTACTGATAAAAGCATGATAGTGGTTGTAGGTCGCGCTATCTAAGCCAACACTTGAGCGCTGACTCAAGCGTTTCATGTATTCTAAACGGTAATCGGCAACACTCTGCAAACGAATTAAATTTTGCTGATAATCATTTTCTGCACCACGCAAGGTATTGGCGGCTAACTCTTCTTTACCCTGTTCAAACTTTAATAAGGTTTCAAGTTGCTTTGTTGCCATGATAATTCTCCAAAAATATTAACAGTTACACTTTACAAACTAAGCTGGCATACCTTGGTTAGCATTAGCTTGGCTATTAGCCGTAGCCGCGGCAATAATTTCTTTTAACTGCGCAACACTTTGTTCATAAGGAATAACTTCTTGCATTTGTTGCTGTAAAAAGAAGTTAATAACGGGTACAACATTAATGGCTTGATCAATGCGCGGATCGTTGCCTTTTGTGTAGGCACCAATGGCAATTAAGTCTTTGTTTTGCTGATACACGGAATAAATTTGTTTCAATTGACGGGCAAGCACTTGATGTTCTTCGCTAGCAACCATAGGCATAACCCGAGAAATTGAGCTCTCAATATCAACTGCTGGGTAATGACCCGAATCAGCTAATTCTCGTGATAAAACGATATGGCCATCTAATATTGCTCTTGAAGCATCCGCGATAGGGTCTTGTAAATCATCCCCTTCGGTTAATACGGTATAAAAGGCGGTAATAGAGCCTTGACCTTCACCACCATTCCCTGCGCGTTCAACTAATTGCGGTAATTTTGAAAATACTGACGGCGGGTAGCCTTTAGTGGCGGGTGGCTCACCAACTGCTAAAGCAATTTCACGTTGTGCTTGCGCATAGCGTGTTAATGAGTCGAGTAGCAATAAAACATTAAGCCCTTTGTCGCGAAAGTATTCACTAATTTGTACCGCACTTTCACAGCCTTTTAACCGCATAAGGGGAGAATTATCAGCGGGTGCTGCTACTACCACTGAGCGCGCACGCCCTTCTTCTCCTAAAATTTCTTCAATAAACTCTTTTACTTCTCGGCCACGCTCCCCCACTAAGCCAACCACAATCACATCGGCGTTAGTGCCTCGAGTCATCATGCCCATTAAAACACTTTTACCCACACCTGAGCCTGCAAATAAACCCATGCGCTGACCTTTACCAACAGTTATAAAGCTATTAATAGCTCTCACCCCGACATCTAGCGGCTCAGTAATAGCACGTCTCGATAAAGGGTTTATCGGTTGATTATCATTAACATAGTCACTGTCTGATTCAATAGGGCCTTTACCGTCAAGTGGCTTACCAATGCCATTAATAACTCGACCAAGCAGCTTCATCGATAAAGGTAAATGTAATTTAGTAGATATAGGTAAAACGCGTGCGCCAGGAGAAACACCACGCAAGCTTTCTTCTGGCATTAAATAAGTGATATCTTGCGCAAAACCAACCACTTCAGCGAGTAAATCGCCATGTATGGTTTCCACTAAACATTGGCTACCAACATGCGCTTTAACACCAACGGCTTCTAAGGTTAGGCCAACAACACGTACCAAACGCCCCGCGACACTTTCCTTAAAAGGATGCACAAAATTTTGACTGTTTTTAAGTCTTTCACTGATACGGAGACTATCGACCATGGTTTACCTTTTTCTAATGTATTTATTCAGCTTAGAAATATTTACCACAGAGAACACCGAGGTGCTAATGTACTACACCGAGAATAACAAAGTCTCCATGTAGGCTCGAAGAGCCCTCTGTGAAGCATCGCGGCTCGGTGGTGAACAGTTACTTCTAATTAACGCTTTTTCTAATTAACACTTTTTCTAATTAACAAGGCGCGCGAACAAGTTCCCGCCTACAAGTGTCAAAATATATTATTGATGTAAAGCATCTTGCAAAAAAGATTCCAACACTTGCTTAAGGCGAGATTTCATCTGCAAATCAATATTAGAAGTGCTATTTTCAATTTGACAACTACCTGGGGTTAACTGGGGTGCCGGTAGCAAATGCCAACCGCTATCTTTAAGGTATTTTTCACCAAACTGTTGTTCAACAAGCTTGATGTCATCGGGGTGTAAATGAATTTGTGTTTGCACATCATTACTTGGTAATGCTTTGATACCCGTACTAATAGCGGCCATTAAAATATCGGGGTTAGTTTTTGCTTCTTGTAAAACCACCGCTTCGGTAAGCTGCACCACTAAATTTAACAGTTGCTCTTCAATGTTTTTTTCGACCTTGGCAAGCGGTTTATTAAGCTGCTCTATCAAACTTTGCCAGTTAGTGCTTAAGGTATCTATTCTGTCTTTACCTTGCGCCAAACCCTGCTCTTTACCTTCTTCTATTCCTTGCGCCGTGCCTTCCGTCAATCCTTTGGCTTTACCCTCTTCATAACCTTTGGCAAAACCTTCTTCTTTGCCTTGATTAAAACCTTCTTCGGATGCTGCTTGTCTAATTTCTTCAATTTCTTGTGCCGTTAGAGGCACGATTTCAATCTCTTCTTCTTCTGGTGGCTCAAAATGCCAATTAGGCTTTTTACCTAAAGCGTTAGTGTGACTTTCTTGCTTGGCTGTTGGTTTGGTTGCCACGTTAGGTAGTGACCAAACATCTAAGCTTTGTTGATCGGCTTTAATGATGCGAACGGGTTTATTACTCATGTTCAATTATCCTGCACAGCATGTTGTTAGACTAAAACCAACGCGAAAAAAATTATAAGAATTCATCACCACCACCACCACCGCCAAGCATAATTTCACCAGCGTCAGATAATCGACGGGCAACGGAAAGTATTTCTTTTTGTGCCGCTTCTACTTCACTGATACGCACCGGTCCCATGGCTTCAAGGTCATCCGCTAGCATTTCGGCCGCACGTTTAGACATATTACTAAGAATTTTTTCTTTAAGTGCCTCATCAGTACCTTTAATCGCTTTCATCAAGGCGTCTTGCTGTACGTCACGCAGTATGGCTTGCATGCCTCTGTCATCAACATCGGCTAAATTTTCAAAAACAAACATTAAATCTTGAATTTGTTGACTCATTTCTTCATCATTTTCACGAATTGAATCCATCAGCAGACCTTCAACATTAGTATCTAGATAATTCATGATATCTGCGGCGGCTTTCAGGCCACCCATTTTCGCAGCTTGTGCGCCCGCTTGACCCGCAAACTGTTTTTCCATAATTTCATTTAATTCTTGTAAGGCCGCCGGTTGCACTTCTTCTAAATTGGCAATACGCATCATTAAGTCTAAACGGACTTTATCGGTAAACTGACCCATAATTTCAGCCGATTGCTCAGGCTCTAAATAAGATAAAACAATGGTTTGAATTTGTGGATGCTCGTTACGAATGATATTGGCTACTTGCTTAGAGTCCATCCATTTTAACGAGTCTAAACCTTTAGCACCGCCTCCCATAACAATTTGATCAATCAAATTACCCGCTTTATCTTCACCTAAAGCGGCGGTTAATGCTTTACGAACAAACTCTTCACTTTGGAAGCCAATAGTAGAGAAGTTTTGTATTTCATGAATAAACTGTTTATGCACCGCGGTGATTTTTTCTTGAGTAAAATCTTCCATGGCCGCCATGACAGTACCCACTTGCTGTACTTGCTTCGGCTCAAGATGTTTTAGAATTTGTGCGGCATCTTCTTCTGACAAACTTAACAGTAAAATACCTGCTTTTTCTGCGCCATCTAATTTATTAACATCAAAGCCTGCGGGTGCTGGGGCTAATTCACCAACCTCTGTTTCATCACTCATCTTCGTTCAACCAACTTTTAACTACTTGCGACGATAATTCTGGCTCATTTGCCACTAAAGCACGAACCGCTTTTAAAACATCTTCATCTCGGTGAAGATCGGGTAACTGTAAACTACCATCAGGTGCAAAACCAACATTACCTGCATCAAAATCAGAGGTAAGCATATCCATGGTTTCATCACCTAAATCGATATGACTATCAAGAGATTTATCACCATAATCTTCAGGGGTGCTATCTGGGTAAATTAAGCGTTTCAACATGGGGCGAACAACCGCTAATATCAACACAATAATAACCAAAGCGCCCATCACTAATTTTAACACCTTCATAAACCAAGGTTGTTCCCAGATAGGGACTTCTGCGACCGCGCCAAAATCAGAGCGAGAAAATGGAATGGTTATCACTTCCAAAACATCACCACGTTGTAAATCAAAACCAACACTCCCTTGTAATAGTCGACGAATGGCGGCAATTTCTGCGACTGATCTTGGCTCTTTTGCCACGGCGGCTACTTGTGTGCCCTCTTCACCTTCTGTGTCAGTATTTGCTGGCGTAGGTACAGTACTATTAACATAGTCAAGCGCTACCGAAACACTTACTTTACGGATAATACCTGTTTGTTGTTTAGTATGGCTGATCGCTTCGTCAAGTTCATAATTTTTAGTTGATTCACTGTGCTTTCTACTTGGCATCGCTTTCTTTTGACCCGTAGTCGCATCTTCGGGAATACTTGATTCTAATGGCGGTTGATTGGTTAAAGCACCAGGGATACCCCCTAATCCGCCACCGATTGAACTGTCGTCAACTTTCATTTCACTTCGTAAAGCGGGTAAGTCTGAATTATAACGACGCGCTGTTTCTTCGGTGTGAGTAAAATCCATGGTCACGTCAACTTGGGCGGTATAATTGCTTAAGCCAACGATGGGAATTAAAATATTGTCAATTTTTTCCATGTATTCTTGTTCGCGATTTTGCTCAATTTCGAACTCACCACGCGAGCGTGATGAAATAGAGTCTTGCGAGCCAGAATTAAGTAAGCGACCATTTTGATCGGTAACTGTTACTCTGTTTGGGCTTAAGCCCTGCACAGCCGAGGCAATAATATCGACCACGGCATCGACTTCTTCAGCCGATAAAATACGACCTCGTTGCATGGTTAATACCACGGTCGCGGATGGATTTTTTTCTCGACGGGCAAAAATATTTTCTTTAGGAATAGCTAATAAAACTTTGGCTCGGGCAATACTTTGTAGTTGCTCGATGGTTTTAGCTAACCTTTGTTCACGACCGTATTTTAATCGCTCCCGCTCCATGCGTTGACTAACACCAAAGCCCATGTCTTTCATTAACATGTCTTCACCTTCAGAAGGTTCATTGCTTAAACCTTCACGGGCAAGTAATAACTTTACATGTTGATATTCATCGGTAGGCACCGAGATGGTGTTATTTTCTTGACGGTAATCCACTTGATTGGCATCAAGAAAGTCCATGGTTTTAATCAGCTGTTCGGTGGGTAATTTAGATAAAATACGATAATCAGGTTCATTAGCTAAAATAATGACAAACACCGCAATGGCCAAACAAATAGATAAGGCCACCACTAGGGTTATTTGCCGTAAAATATCGACATTACCCAATGTTGCTGAGAAGCCTGACTTTTGCTCTTGCATAGCACCATTTTCACCTGAGTCACTGGCGATAATATCTGTACTACCATCAGTTGCTACCATTGTATTTGTATCAGCCAATTAACTTCTCCGCTTACTGCTATTTTTTATTTGATTTTATTTCTTGTAGGAGAGAATTAATTCTCGAAAACATCGCGGTTAAAACCGCTCCTACATCAGGTCGGTAGTTGCCTAGACAGGCATGCTCATAATTTCTTTGTAAGCTTCAACAAACTTGTTTCTAACTTGTACTGTTGCGTCTAAAGCGACACCTGATTTAGATGACGCTATCATCACTTCTGCTAATGTAACGCTGCGATCACCCATTTCAAACGCCATTTTTTTAGCGCCGGTATCTTGTTGTAGTTCATTGACTGTTTTTAAAGCATCGGTAAGTAAATTACCAAAATCATTGCTAGATTTATTAACTTGCCCGGTAGGATTAACGGCTTGTAGATCGCCACCAACGGCAGGTATTTTATTACCTGTAGCTTGTAATGACATATTTTGCATCTGGGCAAATAAAGAATTAGTTTTAATATCCATACGGGTCTCGCTTGTGTCAATTTTTTGCTTATAAAAATGGTTATCAACCTATTAATGGTGATGCTGCAAGCATGATGCCAATCAATATAAGTTTGGAATTTATAACGTGGAAAAGCTGTAATGCTCTACACATTACAGCTTTTCTATTAATCGGAACGCGAATAAATCCCCTTTGACGATTAAGCCGGTATTTGGATACCTGAATCACGCATACGAGCAATTTTATAACGTAACGTGCGCGGACTAATGCCTAAGCGCTCAGCTACCTCTTTACGGCTGCCATGACAGGCTTGTAAAGTGTCGAGGATAATTTGATGTTCTTGCAACTTAAGTTCACTACCTAATTTGTCGTCAGGTGCAGGTTGTTGCTCTATTTTACTGACATTTTCAGTGTCAAAATTTTCAATCAATAAATCATCAGCATCAATAATTTGATTACAGTGTAAAATAAGCGCGCGTTGTATGACATTGTCTAGCTCGCGGACATTACCCGGCCAACTGTAAGCATTAAGTTTACTGCGCGCCGCGGGGCTAAATTCAGCAACTTGTTCGCCACTTTTTTGACAATAACACGCGACTAAATGTTGCGCTAACGGGAGAATATCATCTACACGTTCGGCCAATGGTAGCCAAGTTAATGGAAATACATTGAGACGATAATAGAGATCCTCTCTAAAATCCCCTTTTCTAACGGCTTCTTTCAAATCTCGGTTGCTGGTAGCAATAATGCGCACGTCTAAATTAATGGTTTTTCTACCACCTAAGCGCTCTACTTCCCGCTCTTGTAATACCCGTAAAATTTTTGCTTGTAAGCCCAAATCCATTTCGGTAATTTCATCAAGTAAAATAGTACCCCCTTGTGCTTGCTCAAACTTACCCGGACAAGCCTGAATAGCCCCCGTAAAGGCCCCTTTTTCATAACCAAATAAGGTTGCTTCCAGCATATTTTCAGGAATGGCCGCACAGTTAATGGCAACAAAAGGCTGTTGTGCCCTAGGTGAGTTGTTATGCACATATTGTGATAACACTTCTTTACCCGAGCCACTTGGTCCAAGCACCATAACAGAAGCTTCGGTTGTTGCTACTTTACGGGCTAGACTAAGCAACTCAATACTGCGTTTGTCAG
Source organism: Colwellia sp. 39_35_sub15_T18 (assembly GCA_002162675.1). GTDB lineage: Bacteria > Pseudomonadota > Gammaproteobacteria > Enterobacterales > Alteromonadaceae > Colwellia. The sequence continues at coordinate 93,477 of MAAE01000048.1, forward strand.
CAACAATAGGTGAATTTTTATTAACAACGGCTGGGGGAATATATTGGCTAACCATATTTAGCAGCACTTCAGGTGAAAATGGTTTGGCAATATAATTACAGGCGCCATCTTTCATCGCTTTTACGGCATCATCAATAGTGCCGTAGGCTGTCATTAGCAGCACAGGCATATTAGGTAGCTGATTTTTAATGTTTTTGAGTAACGATAATCCTGACATACCGCCCATTTGCACATCACTAACCACTAAGTCAACCTTATGATTTTTAAGCAGTAATAACGCCGCCTCGGCCGAATCAGCTTCTACACACTGGTAATCAGCTAAACTTAAGGTGTCAATTAATGCTTCTCGTAACCCAGCATCATCTTCAACCACTAATATTTTATGATTACTCATTTTGTACCTCCTAGCTTATTTTTTGCTAACAGTGGTAACTGCAAACAAAAATGTGCCCCTTGCCCTGCTTGGCTAAGGTAGTTAACTTCACCTTGATGAGCCTCAAGTACTGATTTAACAACAGCCAAACCAAGACCCGTGCCTTTTGAACTTGAGGTATAGAAAGGCTCAAAAATTTTATCGATTATGGCTAAATCAATACCTGGGCCATTATCTTGCACGCTGATATAAACGCTACTTTGCTCAACGTATACTTGAATATTAACAATGGCAGGCGTCAACTTGACGCTTTCAGCCGCCTGCAAAGCATTATGAATAAGATTTTGCATTGCTCCCGCCAAGGCATTTTTATTGGCTAAAACTTGACAATCATCACTGTTTAAATGCACATTTACTTGGGCTTTAGCTTTAATAATTAGTGCGTCCATTGCTTGTACTGAGTCATTAATCAGCTCATTAACAGACAGCGGCGCAACCACTTGCTCATTACCACTTTTAGAAAACAGCAGCATGTCATTAACTTGTTGCTCTAAATCATGCAAACGTGCGGTCAGTTTTTCTTGAAAAGTGGCACGAGCATTATCAGGTAACTTTCTATTTGACAGGTTAGCGCTATACAACATAGCCGCAGATAAAGGAGTACGAATTTGATGAGCTAAGGTTGATACCATTTTTCCAAGCGAAGAAAGACGCTGCATCTGCCCTACTTTATCTTGCAACAAACGCGTTTCAGTTAAGTCGGTGATCATGATTAACTGGCCCGGCTGAGCGCCTAAACTGGCGATCTCTAGCTTAACGCGACGGCCATCTTTAAGAGAAACCTCATGCCAATCGTCTGCTCTGGGTTTAAAAGAGCGAGCAATCACATTAAACCAAAGTTGCCCTAAAATAGGCTCATCAAGTAAACTGCGAGCAACCTTATTGATTTTAACCACCACACCATCACCATCTAACATCACCAAACCCGTTGGCATCATTTCAATCAATTGATCGGCCATTTGCGCTTGGCTTGACTGGCTTAATTGACTTGCTTGTTTTGGCTGTAATGGTAATTGTAACTGTGGCTTTAGTTGTGACTTTAGTTGTGGCTCTGGTTGTGCTTGACTGGCAGCTTGATTTGTAGCTTTATTTACAGCTTGATTTGTAGCTTGATTTGTAGCTTTATTTACAGCTTGATTTGTAGCTTTATTTACAGCTTGATTTGTAGCTTTATTTACAGGTAATGCCTTAGCTGAAACTAAGGGTATTGTTGATTTTTGCTGGTTTTGTTTTACTTTAGACAGCTGAGATAGCTGAGCAAGTTCAGCACGCAAAGCGGCTAATTCACCCGGAAAAGCTTCTTGGGCCAACACCCCTTCTTTATTACTAAAAGCAACATTAGCGGGATTAAAAGTATGCTTAACATCAAAATGCTGTACTTGTGCCATAAAACAAAGTCCAAATAAAAATTTTATCTAACCTTGTTCAAAGCACTTTACATGCCATAAATTTTAATGTTATTTATCAGTTACTTACAATAGAAAAATAAAAAATTTAGCAATCCGGTTACTGTCAAACTATTGGCTTTTGCAATTCATACTTACGCATTTTTTCAACTAAAGTAGTTCTACGCATCCCCAAGGTTTCTGCGGCGCGAGCAACCACATAATCATGTTTTGCTAATGATTGTGAGATCAGAGAAACTTCCAAATCAGCTAGGTGCTCTTTTAAGTTTAAACCTGCACTGGGTAGTAAGCCTGCGTTAGATTCGGTTTGAGTTGAGCCATTAATAATAGTCGCGTCAACATCTGCCTCATCATCATCGTAATCAAAACCTGAAAACAACTCATTAATGGCGTCTTGCTCTTGCAGCTCTTCAGGATACTCTGGGGTATATTCTTCTACTTCGATATGTTGATATTTGTGAGGTAATTCTGCAACATCGACTATTTGCTCACCGTACATAATCAACATACGTTCAATTAAGTTAGATAACTCACGAACATTACCTGCCCATGGGTGTTCCATTAACGACTCAATGGCTTTCTCCGTAAAGCGCACTGTTCTACCTTGCTCGTGTTCAAAACGGCTGAGTAATTCTTTAAGTAATAAAGGAATATCTTCTTTTCGCTCGCGCAATGCCGGCGTTTCGATAGGAAAAACATTGAGGCGATAATATAAATCTTCACGAAAACCACCTGTTTTAATCATATCTTCTAAATTTTGATGGGTGGCGGCAATGATACGAACATCGGCTTTAATGCTTTTACTGCCGCCAACGCGTTCAAAAGTACGCTCTTGTAGCACACGTAACAGTTTCACTTGCATAGGTTGCGGCATGTCACCTATTTCATCAAGAAATAATGTCCCGCCTTCAGCGAGTTCAAAACGGCCTTTTCGGGTAGAGATGGCCCCGGTAAAAGCGCCTTTTTCATGACCAAATAGCTCACTTTCTAATAACTCAGCAGGAATGGCGCCACAGTTTATCGGTACAAAAGTGCCTTTGGCTCGATCCGATAAATTGTGAATATTACGCGCTACCACTTCTTTACCCGTACCTGATTCACCCAGCACTAAGACACTCGCGGGTGTTTTTGCCACTTGCTCAATTAAAAAGCGCACTTCATTCATGGGTTTACTCGACCCCACTAAAGAACGAAACAAAATACTATCGCCAAACTTGCCCGCAGCGCGAGGCAGCTTATTGTGATATTGATGACAATGATGAACCAGCTCAGTTAATTGGGCATAATTTAATGGCGTTGACAAACAACCAATAACATTGACATGACCATTCAAACTACTGACATCAACAACATCATGCAGTAAAAAAGGTATCTTAGGATTGTTTTTGACCACCTCGGCCGTTGCAGAGCTAATATCACCTGCCAATATGACCGTAAGCAGGTGCTCACTTGCTTTAAATGCTGCGGTTATCTCATCTTGTCCACATTGAAGAAAATGTTCACCAACAAAAGATAATACCGTTGCCATTTGATGAGATCTTGCGCTGTCATTATCAAGAACAAGAATTTGTTTATGACCATACATACCATTTACATGGGGAAAAGGTGCTTCAGAAACAGTTTGTGGCATAAAGTAAGTCATTTATTAGTCGTTAATCTTAATGATGATTTTAGCTACTCATCGCAATTAAGCAACAAAAACTTGACGGTTTCAACAAATAAAGGTCAGTATTTTGACTGGCTAATAAAAAATAAATAAATAACCAACAACTTGCTGTAAAAACCAACAAAATCAACTGATTTAGTGTTATGGGCATATAATTTGCTATATTAACATCAAGTGGGTTAGCGCCTTAAAAAGTGGGAAAATATTATGACAACCATGTTTGATGAAATGTTTGATGAAATGTTTGATGATAAGAGTATTTTAATTACGGACGTATCCAGCCATCTTAAATAAAGTATTAAACATGAGAAAAAACAAAGCAATATTTTTAGATAGAGATGGTGTTATAAATGAAGAAATTAACTATTTACATAAAATAGAAGACTTTGTTTTTACCCGAAATTGTCTTGAAGCTTTAAAAGCTTTTCAAACGCAAGGCTACTTGTTATTCATCATAACGAATCAAGCTGGTATAGGCAGAGGTTATTATACTGAGACTGATTATCATCTATTAACCAATTGGATGTTAGCGAGGCTTAAGCAGCACAACATAGAAATTACCCAAGTGCGTTTTTGCCCCCATCACGCACAAGAAGGCATAGGGAAATATAAACGTGATTGTTCATACCGTAAACCTAATTCAGGTATGATTAACGAGTTAGTTGAAAAGTATAATATAGATGTTGAGCAAAGTATTTTGGTCGGCGATACTCTAAGCGATATTCAAGCGGGTGTTAATGCCAAAGTAAATACTTTGGTGCTAGTTAAGAGTGGTAAGAAATTGCCGGACAAGCTGCCTGATACAATACACTACTTATGTGAAGACTTAGCTGAGTATTCTCAGCTAATGTTAACTGAATTAGCTCTAAAAAAATAAAATAAAAGGATTAATTAACATTGAAGAAATATATTTTTAAAGCCCTTAGTGAAAGTCAGTCGGCGGTGACATTATTTATGAATAATGCCGAAAACATAGCTAATATTGAAGCGGCAGCTTCATTATTGATTGGCTGCTTAAAAAACGGTCATTCAATTTATAGTTGTGGTAATGGTGGTTCAATGAGTGATGCTATGCACTTTGCTGAAGAATTAACTGGTTGCTTTAGAAAAGAAAGACCGGGATTATCTGCAACAGCTATTAGCGATCCCAGTCATATAAGTTGTGTAGCGAATGATTTTGGTTACGACTTTATTTTTTCTAGATACTTAGAAGCCAAAGCCAAAGAAGGCGATTGCTTACTCGCTATAAGCACCAGTGGCAACAGTAAAAATATATTAAAAGCAATCGAATATGCAAATAAAAACAACATCCAAGTAATTACACTAACCGGTGTTAAGTACTCTAATGCAGGCAATCAAGCAACAATCGATATTTGTACTATTGACAGCGAGTTTTCCGATCGTATTCAAGAGATTCATATTAAAATCATTCACATTCTAATTGAAATGATAGAGCGAGAGTTTTACCCTGAAAACTATAAGATCAAGGCTAACTAATAAAAGCCATAGGGCTCATACATCACAATTTTAGAACCACAGGCACCTGTTTTCACATCCACATGAATAAGCTTATTAAGACGCTGTCTAATTTGCTCATGTTTTTCAGGTGGGGCTAAAAACATCATAAATCCACCACCACCAGCGCCTAGAAGTTTTCCTCCGTATGCTCCGGCATCAATGGCTTGAGCATAAATTTCATTAATTTCATGGTTGGTTATTTCATCAGCTAGTTCTTTTTTTAGCGTCCAAGACTCTTTCAACATACCACCTAAATCGCGCATATCACAATTTAAAGATTGTAATACATCTCTAGCACTGTAGGCCATATCTAGTATCGTTGAAAGCTGTTGTTGTTTAGAGGAAAGATTATTAATTTTTTTCTCTGCAATATGACTAGCAATACGGCTAATCCCAGTAAAAAATAACATAATATGTGAATCTAGATTTTTAACGGTATTTTTTTGCATAATTAAGGGCGTAACATTAATTTTTCCAGAAGACGAGAACTCAATAAAATTAGTGCCTCCGTGTGCTGCCCAACATTGGTCTTGTGAACCAACATTTTCTTTGATCACATCTTGTTCAATGCGTATAGATTCTTCGGTTAAAAATTGTGGTGAGGAAATTTTTCCTTCTTTAGCGCGCAAAGCATTTAATAAACCAACCGTAAATGAGGAGCTTGAGCCTAATCCTGAACGAGCAGGTAAATCAGCTTGGTGCTGAATCTCAATACCTGTTGTTACATTCATTTCAGACAATACCGCTTTTACTGACGGATGCTGAATACTCTCAATGTCATTAGGCACTTCTACCTTTGAATACACGATACGATGCTTATGCTCAAAAAATGGAGGTAAATCTCTTACGGTAATATAACAATATTTATTAATGGCTGTGCCAATAACTGCACCGCCATGTTGTTTGTACCAAGGCGGATAATCAGTCCCTCCGCCAAACAAAGAGACCCTAAATGGTGTTCTTGAAATAATCATATAAACCACTCTTGAAATAATTTTTGTACTTGTGAAAAGCTAGTCGGCGTACCAATATCAATAAAATTACCGTCTGTTATATACGTTTTAATGCGATTTTTTTTATATATTTGTAAATAATCAGTTTCAAATGACCCCTGTTGATATTGTTTTAAACGTTCTAATACTTTCCCTTTAATATAATAACTCCCACCATTAATTAAACCTGAAGAGCCTGTTAATGATTTTTCATAAAAATTAGTGACATAGTTATTAGTATCAATAGTCACGTTGCCGTACCTAGTGCTATCTTCTACATGTACCAAAACCATGCCTATCTCATCTTTAGTTTTATCAACAGTCTGAAGAAAATCTGTGTAATTTACATCAAGCCATGTATCACCATTAAGTACTATTAACTCTGATTTTTTAGCTTGATTAGCGGCAAAAGAAATCGCGCCTAAAGTACCTAAAGGTTGCTCTTCAACATAATAGGAAATTTCCATTCCATCAGAATTAAATTTTTCTAAAAAAGAAATAACACACTCTGACTTATAACCTAAACTTAAAATCACATGATGAAAACCCTGCTTTTTCAATTCATTAAGTATGTAAAATAAAAATGGCTTACCGTTAATTGGAGCTAATACTTTAGGGCCTTCAGCATAAGCGGCTCTCAATCGAGTACCCAAACCACCAGCGAGTATTAACACAGAAGGTTTAGCTTTCATCACTTAACTCACCTTTTTATCAGGAATAATATAGCTACCGCTATCAAAATGAGGATAATTTAACTCTACATCTAGTTTCTTGGCAGCATATTTTCTCGGTATTTTATAAGTAGTCATTTCTTGTAAGTGTTTGGCTACTTTTGCTCCAAATTTTTGGTCCATTCTTTTTATATAAGCAGGGTCTGTATGGAATGCTTGCCAAGCTTTATCCCTGAAGGCTATGACCTGCGCAGCATCAACATAGTTAGTCGACAATGGTAATGTTTCAAAGGAATGTTGAGAATATCCTAACCAAGTATCAGGCAGTTTCAAGTTATTGGAAACTGCATCAAGATGTAGCTGAGAGCCTGGGTATGCCATAGCAGCGTAGAAATTAGCCATGTCTAGCTCCAACGACATCGCATAATCTAAATTCTCTTTCATACTGGTCAAGTTATCTTCTGGCAAGCCGAAAATAAAATTACCAGCAACATGGATACCAGCAGACTGAACTTCGCTAACCACTGAAGCTATTTTATCTTCATTAAACTTCCCCTTAACCACGTCGTCCCTTACTCGCAGAGAGACAGATTCAATACCTAAACCTAACCAATTGATACCGGCATTTTTTAATTGCTCTAAATGTCGTTCTTTTATCGTGTCAATTCGGCTATATGCCCAAATATTTAAATCATAACCACGTTGCTCAATTAAACGACAAATTTCCATAAAATGCGGTTCTTTTAGAACAAACATTTCATCTGCAATTTTTAAATTTTTAACGCCATGATTTTGAACTAAATCATCTATTTGCTTCATGATAAAGTCTGGTTGCCAGTATCTGAACCTATGTGCCCCAAAGGATGCATTTATACAGCAAAAACTACAAGTGAATGGACAACCTAAACTAGTATAAATAGATGCATAACCGCTTCTATCTGTCATGCCGTCATAGCAATGCCAATTATGTGCTCGATAATTTTTCATTGGAAGCGCATCGTAATCAACACCCGGTAAAACTTGTGAAAGTTCGCCCATTGGTACCATCGCCGCCCTTTCGTTATGAACAACCTGCTTAAATTCATCAAAATACCAAAGTCCTGGAACTTGCTTTAAATGATCTGAGCGTTGCAAGTTGATTCTTAACAATCCAGAAAGTGTATGGATCCCTTCTCCTTGACAAACATAATCAACATTTTCACTACGCAAAGTTTGTTCGGGTAATGCCGAAACATGCCCGCCAACTAGTAGTAAAGGTACATCAGGATTAATATTTTTTATGGCATTACATGTTAATGAAGCGCCATACATATTTTGTGTAGATGCTGAGGGTTGTTGTCCGTAAACAACGACACAAATCAACTTAGGCTTTAAGTATTGAGTTAGTTGCGCAACTTTTTCATAACCGATCATTTCACCTTCACAATCAATTATTTCAACACTAAAACCTTGAGCTTTAATACCTGAACTTAACAAACCAGCCCATACAGGAGGTTCAATAGCAGCATACTCGCCACTTAAACCTTGATAGATCTCAGCATGAGCCGTTGGGTTGATAATGACTAAATCAAGCACTAAAACTCTCCACTTTTTGTGTTATTCATAAACAAAATAAGATGTTCTTGCATTATATTGATATCGTTCGATACGAAAATTATTAATGCCAAAGGATTCAAGTAACGCGAGTGTTTCTCCAGGACAAGCAGGATCATTAATTTCATCAAATGCAATCACTGCTCCTTTAGGGATCCTATCTCGAATGGCGTCAATAACAGCTTTAGTTGGCGTGTAAAGATCTAAATCAAAATAAGCTAAAGCAACAATGGTTTCAGGATGATCTTTGATATACTGAGGGACTGTTTCACAAACATCCCCTTTAACCAATTCATACTTAGTTAAATGATCTAATGGGCTTTCTTGCTCCTGAAGTTTTAATAACTTATCTAAATACACTTCATACCCTTGTGTCACAGAATATGCACCTTTCTTCATTTCTCCGCCATCTTCATCAGATACGTCGACAAAACCAGAGAAAGTATCAAAGCCAACAATTTTTCTTAAGCGATTAAAAGGCTCGTAAATTCCTCGCATTGAAGAAAACAACGATAAATTTTGCCCCCAACGACATCCAAATTCCATCACTATGCCTTGAGTATTGAGTATTTTTTTATACAGATGATCCATGTAAAGCACGCGAGAAAGAGTTTGAGGTGTTAAAAACAATCCTGTGTTTAATAAAAGCTCTTCTTTAGGGATCGGGCAATTATTCATTAAATCAATAAGCTCGCCTCTACGTTCATCTTCACCTTCAGGACCAAATCTGACAATATTAATATCTTGTTCTTTACTCATAAGTTAACCTTATTATTCATTAAGCAAGCGATGACAAAAATTTAAAATGCCTTGAGCATCATAGTGCTGCTCAGCTTTTAATTCTTTGATTGATGGTGCGCCAAAAAGCAATTCATGTTTTGGGCCCAAACGATGTAAATTTGATAAATACTGCCCTTTGGCTTTGTATTCACAAACTTTGCTATAAAGTCCTCCCACCGGAAAGTGATCTTCAATGACAATGACGTGCTGATGTGTCATTAAAACATTCTCTAAAGTGGTTTCATCAAACGGAGCAATGGTGTGATATTGATAATGGCTAGGGTTAATGTTATTTTCCGCCAATAATTGACAAGCTTCAACACATGAAATTACGCTATCCCCAGTACTCAATAATGCAATGTCACTTCCTTGAGCAACCGGCCTAGCTTTTCCTAATTCAACGGGAGCTAGTGCTTCATACTCTGGCTCTCCAAAACGTCCTACTCTCATATAAGCTGGCTTTGTAGTTTCAAAAAATTGCCAAAGTAACGATTTTACTTCTTCGGGCGAGCCCGGACTTAAAACCTGCATACCCGGTAATAAACTCATTAACCCCATATCTTCTGCCGCATGGTGAGTTACACCGCTGTTAGCATAAATATAGCCACCACCGGCACCAACCACCAAAACAGGTAGCTGTTGGTAATTAATACTTACTCTTATTTGTTCGAAAGCTCTACCCGTCATAAAAGACGCTATAGAATAGATTATGGGGCGATAACCACTCAGCGCTAGACCTGCAGCACAGGTTGCCATTTGGGCTTCTGCAATGCCTGCATTAATATACTTATCTGGATGTTTTTCTTCTAACTCAGTAAATACTTGATAACCAAGATCACCGGTTAGAAACATCAATTTCTCATTTTTATCGGCTATTTCAACCAATGTATCACTAAATGCTCTTCTCATATTTATACCATCGGCTCTGCGTTCAATTGCTTGAGCGCCAATTCATACTCATCATTAGAAGGGATGCGATAATGCCATAGAGCATCTGTAGCTTTATCAATAAAATCAATACCCGCAGTTGTTTTCGCTAATAAAAATTTAGGCTTATCCGTTATGGTATCGAATTCATCAAAAGCGTCAGCTATTTCCAAAAAACTATTACCGTCAATTGTTTTTACATGCCAACCAAAACTTGCAAATTTTTCAGCTAAATCTGTTTGCCCCGATATTTCATCCGTTTTACCAACTGCCTGAACATTATTGTAATCAACAATGGCAACGACATTATTAAGCTGCTGGGCTTTTATAAACATTGCAGACTCCCATACAGAGCCCTCATTAGTTTCCCCATCTCCCATCAAGACAACAATCTTTGAATTTTTTTGCTCTTTCTTTTGAGCTATAGCTATACCAGAGGCTATGCCTAACGCTTGCCCTAAACTTCCGGATGAATTTTCTAATAAATTTAATGCATGTTTACACGGATGACATTGCAATGCAGAATGTGGTTTAGCGTAAGTACTTAGTGCTGCCTTATCAATGAAGCCGCCATCAGCTAACGCTACATAAAGAGCAGTACAACCATGACCTTTGCTCAGTAAAAATTTATCAGCAACTCGATCATCAGTACCCTCAAAATTTAACCAATTTTTATATAAGTAAACCAAAATATCGATGTAGCATAATGACGAGCTTAAATGCCCGTGTTTACCTAAAATTGACATTCTCAAACAAGTTGCTCGCCATGTCGCCGCTATTTTTTCTAATTCTTTATTTTCAATCATATTGATCACTCTACTAATTAAAAGATAAGACCTTTTTTGACCAAGGCGTCGATGACCAATTATCTAAATACCAACTATATCCCTGCTGAGCAATTTTTTCACGTTCAACATCATGTTTTAAATAATATTTCACTAAATCGTATAATTCTTCTTCACTTGAGTAAAATTTTATAAAATTATGCTCTCCAATGAAGCTTCTGGTATCAAAACAATCTTCTTCTAATAATAAACAGCCACTTGCTAAAGCTTCCCTAACTTTTCCTTTACATTGCGTTCTAAAGCTATAGGTTTGGCTATTAACAATAATTTTGCATTCTCCCACCATACGCCCATAATCTTCCATTGGAATAGCTACTTTCCCTGACCCTACACCGCCAATATGATGAAAGTTTTCAGGGAATTTATCATATAGACCATCAATCCACTTTCTTCGTAACCCGACATCACTACCAAACATCGCAACATCCATTATTTTATCTCTAGGATAAAATATAGAACTGTCTACAGGTGTGGGTAATAAAGCAACTTTTTCGGTAAGGGAATGGTTGTGGTAAGGAAAGAAACCTTGTTTCATTTTAATTGTTTTACTGATATTTCCAGGATCAATAATAAAATCAGCTGTCAATAAGCTATTTCTCTCCAAAGTCATATATACATTTGACTCACTACTATCATCATAATCCCACCAAACAACGACTAGTTTAGCTGAAAACATTTTCTTTAATTGACTAAGTTGGCTTTTCGTTAACGCCTCAGCAGGGTCAGCTGGCGTATAAAAAACATAGTCAAATTCATACTTATCAAATTTTTCACCTAGCTTTTTTATTTGTGAGTTATTGTCTGCAACAATCGTCTCAACTAACCCTCCATATAAGCCTATCACCTGCTTGTCAGGATAAAGAACCGCTAACTCTTCGACAATACTTTCCTCCCACGCTCTGCTTGAGACAATAATAATATTAGTTGTAATTTCTGTTGGAGAGATAATGTTTATTTTACAACATTGCTTCCCTTGCTTTTCAAGCTGCTTATCTGCAATAGACTCAACATTAAACCGAGATAGTTGCGGCCATAATCCTTCGGTATGCGCTCCAGCACCATAAATAGTAACCGGCTCTGAGCCTAGTTCATTTTGTAAGCTTGAACATATATCCTCTATATAGCTATTGATATAGTGCTCACCAACTCCCCATGAAAAAACATGGTAGGTAGAGAGGTAATTTGACTGAATCATTGGTTTGGCAATTTCATTCAAACCAGCGGAGTCATTCAATTTTTTCGTATCAAACATTTGGATTAAAAAGAGTGCCTTCACTTTACTTTTCATTAGTAATATATATTCCAACTTTTAATTAGATAAGATTCTGCTTTGTTAGTAGTAAAATTAACAGAGCAATATTTAAGCCATTATATAAATCAACTATTTATCATTGATATGTATTTATCTTATGCCAATACACTTTATAAAAAACCAATAGAAATAGATGTGCTATTTTTATTCCCCTAAATACAGTAAAGCTATTGATTTGCAGTATATTTACGTTATATTTGCTTAATAATACTGAAAATCATTTTATCAAATGAATAGGACAAAAAATGAAAAAGTCATGTATCCCTCAATATGTATCTCAATTAACCAACATTTTAGATACTTTTGATTGGACCACGCTTTCTGCTTTTACTGAAATAATGTTTAAAGCATGGCAAGAACAAAGGAATATTTTCATTTGCGGCAATGGGGGTAGTGCAGGTAATGCCAACCATATTGCTAACGATTTTTCTTATGGTGTAAACCCAACAGGAAAAGCGTTTAATGTTGAGTCTTTATCTGCAAATAGCGCAATAATAACCTGTTTAGCTAACGACACCGGTTACGATAATATTTACGCTCAGCAACTTTTTAATAAAGGCAAACCTGGGGACATTCTTATTGTTCTTTCTGGTAGTGGAAATTCAGCCAATATACTGTCTGTTCTCGAGCAAGCAAAGTCACTTAATATGACAAGTTGCGCAATTTTAGGTTTTACTGGCGGAAAAGCTAAAGAAATGGCGGATCACCCATTACATTTTGCCATTAACGATATGCAAATAGCAGAAGACCTACAACTTATTGTAGGTCATATGCTCATGAAAGATCTGCATGCGTTAATTAGCAACTAATATCATTTATATACACTGATAAATCAGGCCTAAAATCAAACATACTAAGTTCTGAAACTTCTTCATATATTTTTTTATAATCTAGATCTGAATAGTATTCTTTAATAAAGTTTAAAAATAAATTTTTAACTGTTTTGCAAAAAGTATAAGTATTAAGTAACTCACAAATACCCCTCTTATACTCTTTAATTTCAACACTATTTTCTAATAACAAAACGACGTACTTATTTTTCTCTACCAGATTTTGATAAGCGGTTTCCATTCGTTCTGAGTTTATAGCATCAAGAAGGTCATGTGACTCTTGAGGTATTTCATCCTTCCAACTGCCATTTTTTCCTCTTCGATAATGTAAACTTCCTTGAGAAGCAACATTAAGAAGTGATAAGTCAAAAGTAACATTATCATGAAATTTACATATACGTTCAAAATATGAGAGAGGGTTATTCTTCATTTCATCAAAGTAAACTATTTGAATATCTAACTCATGATTTTGATCAGCAGCATAGAATAACCATGACTCTATCCAGTTAACACATAATGCATAATAACTTTTTACTTGAAAATTAAGTTGTTCATTGATTGATAATTTAGTGTAATAATCTGGAAGAAAATAAAATTTTTGAACTTCGATCATTCTTGCTGCTAATTCATTATTTAAATGATGAGTCCAAGACACTAGCGCATCCTTGGGATCTCTCAGTAAAACAGTTAATTTTTTTACTCCTGCTTGTTCTAATTTTTTAATATTATGAAAATTAGCCGGCATGTGAAAACCAACTATTGCTCCTTTTTCTAAATCATTTTTGAGTTGAATTATATCAACAATTTTTTGACTCGAAAAGTCTCCTGTAGTTACATTCCCTTTAATCAAGTTGTCTATACCTTTTTGGTATTCTTTTACTTTTTCTTCTTCATATAGCCAACGTGGAAAGCCCTTATTAGATATGTTTACTAGGTTTTGCCATGTAAACATAGTCCCTGACTTCGGTAACGTAACTAATGAAAAACCTGTACCTTCAGAAAGTATTTCCTGCCCTCTAAAAGCTGAATTATCAATAACTTTATCATCGTCGAATTTCCCACTAAGAACACGTTCGCTTAATATTTTTATTTTTTTATGAGAAACTCCCAGCTGAAGTAATTGCTGGTAAATTTGATAATAATACTGGCTAGCAACTAAAATCAATTCAAATTCTAACTGTTGAACATTATTTGGAGCAATAACAGGAAGATTGTTTTTCTCCCCCCCCCCCATTTTTCTGAATTATTATCAGTAAAAGCAATAATGTTAAAGTTATCACTATTACTGCTAAATATTTTATAAGCGTTATCTCCGCCTCTCCCTATCCCAAAAATAACTATATTCATGCTACCCTCTATATAAAAGATACTTAAATAAAATATCTAAAGTATTACTCTACTTAAAAAATATGTTTTACAAAATACGTTATTTGGAACTTTCGTTCTAAAAACGGAATGGATTGTATAATAACAACCCTTTATTAAAGGGCACAATAAAAAACATCACAAAACAAATAGTTTTAAGGAATAAACCAATAAAAGTCGCCTTTATAACCTACCTTCTTAAAAAAGACTTTCCAGTCATCTACATGTTTAATGGTTTTAGCGGTTAACGCCCATTGCATCATGCGCTCTTTCTCTTCGTCATTTCGATAAGCGTCAACAGTGATAAAGCATTTACCTTTACTGACTCGTTGAATTTCTAATAATGCTTGTGCGCATTCATCTTCATCTAAATTGTGCACAGTATTTATTGAAAAAACCACATCAAAGGTATTGTCAGCAAAAGGTAATGATTTAGCATCGCCAATTTGTAAATGCGTTTTCACTTCTTCTTTGGCATTTTCAAGCGCGTATGTTGAAACATCAAGCCCAGTAACATTTATCCCCGGAATTAACTCTTGCATGTCGTGCAACATAAAACCTTTAGCACAACCGACATCAAGTATTTTTGAGTCAGCCGATAAATTAAAGTAATGCTTAAAGTCTGGAATTACTGGTTGCCAAAAACGAGGCAAGTAATGAAAACCTCCGTAACCGTATGTTCTATCGCCATCAAAAAAGTCTTTACCGTATTGACGAGCAATTTCTCTATCTTGCTCTGTAATGACCTTCGCTCGCTCTGCGGTATTTCTTTTTGCTTTTGGGTAATTTGCAAGTAAATCTATTTCTTGTCCCATTTTGTTCTCTCCATTCTTTTTATTCGGTAACTTCAAACCAAGATTTTTTAGTGAAGCTTAAGTACTGTTGACCTCGCCCAAACCATGGAGAAAATTTCAGCAAGTGAGTATTAAACTTATCCCCTTGGCTCCAACAGCTTAATTGTTGCTTTAACTCTTGAATAGACAAACTAGTTTCATTTGAATATTTTTCTGTCAATTTCTCCAAAATTGATAGACTTCCACTAACCGAGTGCACAACCGTTTTTAATGCTGATGGATAATCATCAACCGCTACTTTATCTAAGAGGAAAATATTATTCATAATCTCATTCGCGACCTTAGCGATTTCATCTCCAAATTCAGCTGCTTGCTCAGGGTAGACCATTCGGTAATCAAGCATGTTATGAATTTGACAAGAAAACAGCTCAACCGCTCTTTCATTATAATTTCGATTATCCCCATGAATATCTTTATACCAACGCCAATCAGTTATAGTTTGAGGAGAACTTCCATAGATATCGAAATTTTCAGATAGGGTATTAATCGCTTGGCTGATAGATAATGGTTTACCGAATAACGGTTGTAAAATATTGTCATGCACCCAGTCATCCACATTGCGAGACATTCCCTTTAAGTGACTAAGTTGTTCAGTAAAAAAAGGTCTTAGTGTATCAAGTACATCAGTTGTATTAAGCAGTGAGATATGAGCATTATTTTCACTCCCTAAGCTGTCTGATAAAATTATTCGGGCAATAAGTCTTCTCAATACTTCACTTAGATATGAAGTTGCATCAGAACTCGTGATCAATAAGAGGCCACCAGGCTTTACAAAACTTGAGAGCTTTAACAAAAAGGCTTCAGGGTCATTTTGCCAAGGTATCGTTCCTTCACAGCAAACTAAGTCGAACTTACTTTCTGTTTCAAAATCCCAAAAATTACTTTGAATAACATTTATATTTGAACAATCATCAAAATGTTCTTGAAGGTTCCTCTCTGTTTCTTCACAGCTTTTGGGATTACCATCCAATAAAACATAATTTTTAGGAGCAAAACTATTAGTAAATAAAGCATTATGTCCGGTACCTGGCCCTACTTCTAAAATATCCTTTCCTTTAATGAGTGCTGAAGGAAGGCCACATTGTCGATATAAAGCATTCCTTCGCTGAAAGTGTTTATTTAAATCACTAACATCTTGTGCTACGGGTGATATATTATGCGCTTTATAATAATCAAGAAATGCCTGTTGACTCTTGCTCATTAAGTAACCTCTTTTTTATTATTTATGAAATTATCAAGATAATGGTTTAAATCATTCACACTTGGCGTTAACCACTTGATTTTTTGAGTAGCTAATGTAAAAAATGGAGACTCCTCCCCTAAGTTCTCATTAAAGTATGTAGCGGCTTCTTGTGCACTAGACTCGCCTTGAAATAGAAAATACGGTGTTTGAGTAAACATAGCAAACATCGCTGGCCCGCTTATTCCGCCCATAAACAAATCACTGTGCTGAATTGCACTCAATTCATCAATCAAACCTAAACCATAGTGCTTTAAAATCACCACATTGTGGCAGTTATATAGCTTTCGTGTGAACTCAGCAAGCCGACCAACAACAACGAAAACAACATTAGGATGGTTTTTCGCCGTTTGATTAATAAATTCAAGCCATACATCCTGATCAGAATCACGATATAGTGCACCGCCATGCTGGCTATGTACTTCTTTAGACCTTTGACGAATGTGCACAGTAACAAAAATACTGTCAGGCTTAAAACCAAACAACAATTCGTCTTTTAATGGGCTTTCGCTTTTCAATTGACGAAACCTAGGCACACTTTTATGTTCATCAAAATAGGCTTTAATATTTTTAAAGTCTCCCATAAACGGCTGCTGTCGATTTAGTTCGTCGTTATATTGATTAAGTGTCGGCGAGCTATCAATACGGTGATAATTCCAGGCTAATAGCGTTCTTTCCATTTGCTCCCTCGATCGAATAAGGTGCACATTACGGACTATTGGGCAAAAATTAAATGCTGGTAATAACTCAAATAAGAATTTTTCAAAGTTAAGCGAGCCAATGTAAGGCTGTTTAGCACTTGCCGGTCTTTCAGGCGTTGCTACGACATAAATATCTAGCCACTTTTTATTTTGTTTCTCTGCTTTAACCGTCCAATCTATTAAAGTCGTTAAAATATCACCTAGTGCATAAGGTCTAGCGGCAAAATCCCAAATAACAGGTAAAACATCATTTTGGTAGTCTTTTTCAGACTCACTTAATTGGTGCTGAACTTTATCTTTTGCACTATCAATAGCATTAATACGGCGACTGCCGCCGGCTCTACCTGAAAAATAGTAAATAAGTAGTTCAAGTAAAGGAGACTCTATTGATGTATGTTTTTTTATCTGACGAAAAAGCTTTTCTAACATAACGAGAAGGCCTAATTGTTATTAATGATTTTGGATAAAATTGGCATAGGAGTCATCGCGCTCAGAAAGTGTTAAGTTTTCCTTTAACTGCCAATCAATTCATAAAACCAGATTAAACACGCTGTTCACCTTTGTGCATTTCACTGGTAATCAAGAAAAAATAAGATGTAGTATTATTTCTTGCGCTTCAAAAAACCATCCGGCGCAACGGTAATCAATAGCTTGTGTTGAATATCCTTATCAATCTCAAATTCGGGATGAGTGTGCAAATATTCCCATACAGCTGTTTTGGAATTATTACCAGGACTCCAAGGCCGATCAGAGAACATGTCTGCGGGCATGTCTTCAATGATGGTATCGAAAACAATACAGTAACTACCAACACTAGTTAATGATGCATATGCTTCCAATTCAGCAAGTACATGCTCATGAGTATGGTTAGAGTCAAGGCAAACCATTACCCGTGAATAATTTTCTGCAATGGCTTTAACCCGATCAACAATATTTGGATCAACACTAGAACCTTGGATCATCTCAATGCGCGAGGACATAGGGTGAGCTTCAATGGCTTCACGGTTATGAGCACGGATATCAATATCAATGCCTAAGACTTTACGCTTAGATTTTTTAGGGTCTAGCATTTCACCAGACTCAATGGCTTCACACATATCAAGCTGGGCTATCATTGAAGCGCTCAAAATAAGAGAGCCACCGTGGGCAATACCAGTTTCTATGATTAGGTCTGGTTTTATTTTCCAAATTAATTCTTGCATCGCCACCATATCAATCGGAGTTTGAATGATAGGACGACCTAGGCATTCAAAATTATACATGTATCTATTTTCGAAAGCTTGAACCATCCAGTCATGTGTAATTTTATTCCATGAATGGTTATCTGGGTAGCTCGATATGGTCAATCTATTTTCAGACTTAAACTCTGAAATTGGGTTAGATATTTCTAACTGCATGTGAATTCTCCAATCTATGTTAATTCTATATTAGGTATTATGGCGCAGGCAGAAGTCAAAGGGAGTTAGAATTTCTCGCATGGACTGCTCAACCCGTAAACTTGAAGTGCTGAAAGAAAAAATTACTTGCATATGAAGCAATACGCTCTTCATGAGATTGCTTTTCTTGACTCACTTACCTGTCCTTTGATTTATTAATGTAACCCCTGCGACACTCAATAGATCAGTCAGATCACTTGAGTGCATGCTTTTCGCTACTTCTTCTTTTACAATTTCAGGAATTATTTCAATTTTCTTTCCATTAATCATCATAAAAGCACAACCATAAGGGGGATACCAGAATGCTCGAGCATACCTCTCAATTTTCTCTGAACTAGCGTTTAGCGGGATTTCTTTAAGGCTTTCAAATTCATCTTTTTTCATATAACGCATTTCAACTGGGTTTTGCGGCATTAAAGGTAATTTTTCGCCAGTTGCTACCATTTCACAGAAATCTATGAATAACTTGACCATTTTCGCTTGCGCCTTTCTTTCAAGACTAAAGGCGGTTTCAACCGCAGGATTAATAGTGAATCGATCAACCCTTAACAAAGGACCTGTATCAAAGCCTTGGTCCATATAATGACAGGTACAGCCGTATTCTTTGCTTCCTTCTAAAATTGCAATATTGTAAAAAGCCCAACCTCCAAATTGGGGTAGTGGCCCAGCATGAAAATTTAAAGGTGCTTCATTTGCCATATTAAGAGTGCGAGGCACAACAAGGTTTCTATACATATAGCTGATAACGAAATCTACTTTAGTGTTATCAGGGATTGCACTTTGTGCAGTCAAAACGTTTAAATTATGCGCTTGAGCAAACTCTTGTAGTGACGGTTTTTCCAACCATTCAGGCTCATCTCCTGGACTTGCAACTACGTATTGAACATCCCAACCGCGTTCAACTAAAACAGCAAGAGCCGCAACAGCACCAGGTTTTGATCCTAATAATATTACTGAGGGTTTATTCATTTCGAGGCCTCAAAGTATTCAGAGATACTTCCTGAAATATAATCAACCGTTTCCAATGACATCATAGAGTGAAGAGGTAAGGACAATACCCTCTGTGACACATACTCTGTAACATCTAAATTCCCTTTTCTACAGTTTTGAAATAGTGTGAAGGTATGCCCAGGCTGCCAATGAATTCCCGTATCAATTCCACAACTTAGCAAATGCTTGCGTAGGTGTCCTCGATCCGTAGGGGGAACAAGAATATAATAAAGAAATGGTGTTATGCTTTTAAAATCAGTGTTAGGTGCATGTATTTGTTCAATCTTGCTAAGACTAATCGAATAATGAAGACAAGCAGCCTGACGACTTTCAGAGATAGCTTTCATTTTTTTTAGCTGAGCACAACCTATGGCAGCGTGCAAATTGGCCATATGGTAGCGAAAGCCGAGCTCTTCTATATCATAAGCCCAAGCTCTGCTATTGTTATACATTTGTTCAGCTGGCTGTGTCATACCAATTAGACGTTTAGCCTGTAAGCGCCGCACACTTTCCTTCCCCTGAATAACAATAACCCCACCATCAATGCAAGTAATTGTTTTCACAGGGTCAAAGCTAAAAATGGTGTAAGCATGCTGGTTGCCTGTTGGTTTTCCTTTGTAGTAAGAACCAAATGAATGAGCCGCATCATGTAACACAGGGATACCATGTCGCTTGGCAATTTCAGCAAGTCTATCGTGGTCGCAAATAAAAATGTCATAGTCCATAGCAATAATACATTTTGTTCTTTCTGTGATAAGACTTTCGACCTGAGTTGCATCAATACACAAAGTATCTTTACGTATATCAACAAAAACAGGTTCGGCACCACAGGCTAGTATTGCTTGAAAGTCGGCAGCATTATTAAATGATGGTGTGATAACTTCATCACCTGGACCGACTCCCATCATAAGTAAAGAGAGATGAATTGCCGCGTGGCCAGTACTCACAGCAACAACATGACGATCTGACAATGCATCTAATTCACAGACAGTAGCGACTTGCTCTTCAAATTGTTTAACATAACTGCCCATACCAAGCCAACCAAGCTTTAAAGACTCAACGGATGCTGAGATTTCGGCCTCTTCAATTAAAGGCTTAAAGACTGGTATTTTGGGAGGATTGGTTGAAAAATTCATAAATTAATAATCTCTATAATAAATACAGTTCAGGAACGGCAATTATGAATTGGGTTCCTTTAGTTATAAGCTCAGCATTTTGCTTGTGTACTTCTTTAGCAATATTCCAAGGTAGGATCAGTACATAATCAGGAACCAATGCAGATAAAACTTTAGGATGCAAAATGGGAATATGGCTACCCGGCATAAACTTCCCTTGTTTTGAAAGTGCGGCATCACAGACAAACGGTAGCAAGTCAGGTTTTATACCTGCATAATTAAGTATTGTATTTCCTTTGGCAGCCGCTCCATAGGCAGCTACAGTTTTACCTGCGCGTTTTTGTTCAATCAAAAAGCTCAACAAGTCGTCTTTAATCTTGTCTGCCCGTACCTGAAATTGCTGATAAGTAGCTAACATTTGCAGGCCATTCTCTATTTCTTGCCTCAGCATGACCTTAACCGTTTCAGAGCTGGGGCGCATATCTTCTGCGTGACAGCCATAGACTCGAAGACTGCCGCCATGAGTTGGTAATGTTTCAACATCGCAAATACGTAATCCAGCGCCCTCAAAAATCAGTGATACTGTATATAGTGACAGATAAGAAAAATGCTCGTGATAGATGGTGTCAAACTGAGCCTGTTCGATAAGCTGCATCAAATGCGGAAATTCCAACGTGATGGTGCCATTGGGCTTTAAAGCCCCCTTTAGCCCTCGGGTAAAATCATTGATGTCCGGAACATGGGCATAGACATTATTACCTATGATTAGATCCGCCTGCTGTTTTTTTTCAGCTAATTGTTTACTTAATTCTTCACCAAAAAATTCACGCAGAACAGGTATACCTAACTGTTCTGCAACAACAGCTGTACTAGTGGTAGGTTCAATACCCAAACAAGGAATGCCCGCTGCGACAAAGTTCTTCAGTAGATAACCATCGTTTGAAGCTATTTCAATAACATGGTGGCTTGAGTTGAGATGCAGTCTCTCAATAATGGCCTGAGCATAGTGGGCTGCATGAGCCAACCAGCCACTGGAGGTACTGGAAAAATAAGCATAATCGGCATTAAACAATTGCTCTGCTTGTGCATAGTCTTCGGTTTGCACCAGCCAGCATTGATCGCACACCTTAACTTTGAGCGGAAAATAAAACTCCGGCTGATTAAGCTGCTCAACAGTTAAATAAGCGTTTGAAGGCGGCGCAAAACCTAAGTCCACAAAGGTATGATTAAGCGGTGTTCCGCAGTACCTGCACGTCATCAAATAACACCCCGTGAATATTGGTCATCTAAAAATGGAAATACCTGATCACGCTGAGAACATTCACTGATCGGCAACGGCCAAACTATTGCTAAACGCGGATCTAAAATATTAAGCCCTGCTTCGGCGTTAGGCTGGAAAGCAGCAGAGTGACAATAAAGTAGCTGCACATTATCATTTAACGTTTGAAAACCATGTGCAAATCCCTCTGGAATCAATAAAGCCCTAGCATTTCCCGCCGATAACTTTTCCCCATGCCATCGTAAGAAAGTTGGAGAATCGACTCTTAAGTCCACTACCACATCCCAAATTTCACCTTGCAGGCAGCTGACCAATTTTACTTCACTAAAAGGAGCATGTTGAAAATGTAACCCTCGAACAGTCCCTTTTTTGGCTGAATAGGTGTGATTTATTTGAGCAATAGGCTGATGCCAGCCACATTTTTCTAATTCAGCAGCACAAAAAAGACGGGAAAAAAAACCACGTTGATCATCGAGAACTTGACGTTCAATTAGCTTTAATCCAGCTAGTGGTAAATCAGTAACGGTAAAACGACTCATAATAAGGCTTCATAGGCTTCAATGTCGGATACACATAAAGCAAGTGCAGCTTGACCTTGATGTTCACTTCGATACCAACTAAAAGTTCGATCCAAGGTTTCAGCTAAAGACCAACACGATTGAGTTTTTAATAGACTTCGGCTTTTGCTGGTATCCAGCATCAACAAGCCCGCTTCATGAGGTCCCTCTGGTACTTCATGACAAATCACCTCACCTGAACCATAAAACTGCAACGCCATGCTGATAACATTACGCACAGTTGCGGCTTCATGAGCGTGCGGGCCAAAATTGTAGGCTCCGGCTAACTCCGGTTTTTGATATGATTTTTGAGCAAGTTGCATATAACCAAACAAAGGCTCTAATACATGTTGCCAAGGTCGGACTGCCTCTGGGCGGCGAATTTCTAGTGGTTGCTGCTTTTGCCAAGCACAAACAGCATCGGGGACTAGGCGATCTTTTGACCAATCACCACCACCGATAACATTACCTGCTCGAGCGGTTGTCAAGGCTACCCCTCGTTCAGCTAAAAAGCATTTTCGATAACAATCAATAACCAGTTCACTTGCGGCCTTACTGGCACTATAGGGATCAAATCCACCGAGACGATCTTGTTCACGGTAGGGATATAACCATTCTTGATTATGATAAACCTTATCGGTTGTTACCATTACCACAGTCTTAACCGAGTCAACAGATCGTAACGCATCTAGCAGATGAGCCGAACCCATGATATTAGTCGAAAAAGTATCTAGCGGATTGTGATAACTGGCTCGAACTAGTGGCTGTGCTGCAAGATGAAAAACAATCTCAGGTTTTTCTGTCTGCAATAAGGCAGCAAGAGCAACAGGATCTCGAATATCACAAACATAATGTTCACACATAGCCTCAATACCAGCCAGAGTGAATAAATTTGGTTTTGTGATAGGATCTAGGCTTACACCTGTGATTTTGGCACCAAGTCGATGTAACCATAGTGTCAACCAACTTCCCTTAAAACCAGTATGACCTGTGATCAATACGCGTCGTCCTCGAAAAAAATCGTTAAACAACGGCATCACCATAATTTCCAAGGGGCTGTTTCCGATTGCCATAAGTCTTCTAGATTATTCTTATCACGCAAGGTGTCCATCGCCTGCCAGAAACCATGATGCTGATAAGCACTCAATTGTCCCTGTTCAGCTAAACGAATCAACGGCTTATCTTCAAAAATACTTTTGTCATTTTCAATCAACTCAAATATTGAAGGCTCTAGCACAAAAAAACCGCCATTGATCCATGAACCATCGCCTGCCGGCTTTTCTTTAAAATTCCGAACGCTACCCTGTTCTATATTCAGTGCTCCATAACGCCCAGGGGGCTGAATTGCCGTTACTGTTGCTATTTGACCCGCTGCTTTATGGTGGGCTAATAACTCATCAATATTTATATCAGCAACACCATCACCATAGGTGAAACAGAAAGTCTCATCATCAACATAATCTTTGATTCGTTTCAATCGCCCCCCTGTCATACTATGTTCGCCAGTATCCACTAGGGTTACTCGCCACGGTTCAGCATGTTCATGATGCACTTGCATCTGATTGCTGCGCATATCAAAGGTCACATCGGACATATGCAAAAAATAGTTAGCAAAATACTCTTTGATAATATAGCCCTTGTAACCAAGGCAAATAACAAAATCATTAATGCCATAATATGAATAGATCTTCATGATATGCCAGAGAATGGGCTTACCACCGATTTCAATCATTGGCTTTGGTTTTAAGTGAGACTCTTCACTGATGCGAGTCCCTAGCCCTCCAGCTAAAATAACGGCTTTCACTGTTTAATCTCCATAAACATATCATTGGGTAACTGAATGACAAACCTTTCTAACCAAGAAAAGCTATAAACATATTTATTGTCCCAACCCGCTCCATGAATTTCTTGGCTAATGGCTGAAAAACCTTCTTGACTAGCAATACTGACCGTTTTTTCTTTATCTTGTTTATTTAGAATAGTTATTTGATTATTGTCAAAATTAATATTTATATTTTTCACGGACTAATCACTTTATGTTTATTAAGAAAGATGAATCATTGTCACTTTATACATATGAAGTAACAAGCAAGAATAAAGCCAAAAAGATTTTTTACTCGTTCCATTTTAAATGGTAATAAACTTTGTAACTTTCACAACAGTGTAAAATTTGATATTGTTGATTGTATTAAATTTTCTTTATAAATCAATAAAAACAACCTATCTATAATGAGAAAACCAAGAATGAACGAAACTTTAAAGAATGAAAAAATATTAATTATCATTCCAACTCATAACAGAGCCCAATATTTAAATAGGATTGTAAATTATTACCAGAGTTACTCAAATGAAATAGAACTTCTGATAATAGATTCTTCCGTGGAATGTAACCAAGGAGTTTCACTGCGTAAAGATCTAATCTATCTTCATTATCCTAAAATGTCTTATATAGATAAATTACAAAAAGCGATGAAAACGGTAAAGAAACAAACAAATATTTTTACAACCTTTGTTGCTGACGATGACTTTTTTATTGTTGAAAAGTTAATTGAGTACAAATTTTTTCTCGAAGAAAACTCTGATTACTCGGCGATTCAAGGTGGGCATGTTAGTTTTTGGCAAGAAGAAGGTAGACATTTACTCTATGTTTCCCATCAATACGCCATGAAAAAAGAGTATAAAATCGATCAAGAAAACAACAAAGAAAGGGCTGAATATTATTTTCATAATTACTTTAATGTTTTTTATGCATTAACTAGAAAAGATTTAATAATTCATTATTTTGAAACCATCCTTCCAGCGCTTCACCAGGTTTTAGATTGTGAGCTGTATATTGATTTAATCGAGGTTTCTCAAGCATGCTTTTTAGTTTTTGCAGGCAAAATTAAAATTGATAAATCAATAGCCATGTATAGAGAGTTTATACCTGACTCTGTCGCGCATGCCGAAATGGTTAGAATATCGCAATTAGTTGCAGAAAATAGCTTAACGGCTTGGAAAGCGGAGTTTTCGACTTTACTTTCTAAAAAAATCAACCTATCTACCTTAGAGTTATCTGAATTACTAGATATTGCCATGATAGGAGTACAGGAATTTCAAGACAATAAAAATGCTGGCGATAGAAAAAATTTACGTAGAATAGAAAAAGGTATTGAAATGGATCATATTAAAGAACAATGGCAAGACATTAATAAGTTTATTAATGCAAAGATCACGAGTTTTTAATCTATATTTCTATATGCTATTAATATCATTTCAAAGACAAAAAATTAAAAAGGATTATTTATGAAAGAGTAACTTGTGTAAAAATAATGATGATAATTTACCTCATCATTTCGACTCATATCGCTTACGCTGCGTCAGGTAGTGCAGTTATCCCTCCTAATATTGTTGCAAGTGGATCTCAGTTTGATCAAGATGTTCAACTTTTTATTTCAAATGTGTCAAACACTCAAAGTGAAATAGAAATCACTTTCTTTAATCAATCAGGTTCTGTTATTCATGAGTCGACATCATCGGCAACAACAGAAAGACTTTATAGCTCATCAGGATATGTAGTAAATACATATACGGAACCAACAACTGGCCCGACAGTTAAGTTTTCTGTTGCACCACATGCAACAGTTCACATAGTTTGGTCAGCATTACATCCTTCAACTTCAACTGAAGTTGGTTACGGTGTAATAAAATGGAATAAAAGCCAAAGTAATGATACTTTTTCTATTATTGCTAGGGGTTCAAACAATACATATAACCATGGCGTTATTTCAGAGGCATCGTTTCAAATAAACAGTGGTAAAGTTTTTTAGTCGATAGTAACGATCGACTAATTTATAAACTTTATGACATATCAAAAAGTTTATAAATTAGCTTCTCCCCCGCTAATCTAAATAATTTTACTCTGGTGTATTCAATTAATTTTTGAGGGTTAAGATACTTGTTCTGGTCCATCATATAGAAATTTCATTCTTAAGCTCACTTGTTTCACAAAAACACTATGCTTTATGAATATACTCACTAGGCTGAATTTTCAACACTTGATAATTATCGGTTAGCCATTTAATCGTTTCTTTCAAACCATTCTCTAGCAAAATATTATCTTGCCAAGCCAATTCGTTACGCACTTTACTTGAATCCAATAAGTAAGCAGAATCTTTGCCAAGTCGATCTTCTGACGCTTCACACAAACGTTCAAAAGGATAATCCATTAATTTACAGATTTGTTGAACTAATCCTCGAATACTGACGGTGTCTTTTGTGGCTATATGGTAAATTTCGCCATTATTTCCTTTCTCGCCTATCGCGAGCGTAGCAGCAGAAACATCATCAATATGAATAAATGAGCGCTCTGAATGGCCTCCGCCATGCAATGATAATGTGCCTTGTTGCAATATGGCTAAAATAGCACGAGGAATTATGCGATATAGTTGCTGGCCTGCGCCGTAAACATTCGTTGCACGTGTAAATGAAACAGGAAAATCATAAACATCATTAAAGGTATGTAAACTCATATCTGCCGCGGCTCTAGATACAGCATAAGGTGTGCTTGGCTGATAATTTTTATTTTCTTGAACATAACCCGAGCAACTACCATAAACTTCAGGTGTAGATATATGTATATAGCGATCTAACCAGTCAACTTTACGTAGCATATTATGAAACTGGATCGTTGACACAGTATTTGTCATAAACCAGTGTTCCGGATGTTGCCAACTTTGTCCCACCATACTTTGTGCTGCAAAATTATAAATATGTTTGGGTTTTTCAATCGCTAATAATTTTTCAATATCAGCTAAATTATGGTTTAAATCGTATTGATAGAATGCTAGTGGTTTGTCTTGCCATTTATAAGGTAATAGCGCGTCAATAGGCTCTACTGAACGACTTAAAGCAATAACCTCTTTCCCTTGGCTTAACAAATGCCGACAAAAGCTAGCACCTGAAAATGAATTACTTCCTAAAACAACAATTTTGTTAGACATAACTCTCTCTTAAACAATTTAAAACGTTCGGTAGACACTTTATTAGTAAAATTATTTTTTATTAATAATATTGTCTTGCATCCAATGTAGATTATGAAACTCTGGTTTATCGGTTAATTCACCCGATTGATAAGCATCAACAATTTCTTCGATAGCATCAGCTACCGTTTTACTGGGTTTAAAGCCCGTTGCTAGCAACTTATCTGAGTTAACTCGGTAAGAGCGAGGATCATTAGAAGGTGTTACTTCAATACTACATTCAATACCTTTATCCGACATGTTAGCTTGTACAAGCTTAGCGATATCCATAATAGTAATATTTTCAAAACCTGCGTTAAATACCCCTTGCGTCTTATCAGGGTTATTAAGCATAAAAATATACAAGTCGGTAATATCGTCCATGTGAATATTTGGTCGAGCTTGGTCGCCACCAAAAACGGTTATATTATTATTTTTCAATGCGGCCATGGTTAATAAGTTCACAGAAACATCAAGACGCATGCGCGGCGATAAACCACAGACAGTTGCAGGTCGAACAATTTGTACCGCCATTTTATCGGCGTAACTTAACAATACTCGTTCTGCCACCATTTTAGTTTTGTTATATTCTGATATAGGGGTAAGCTCGAGTTCTTCGGTTACTTGCTCTTCATCCTTAATCCCATAGACACTGCCAGAAGAGGCATAAATAAATTGCTTTATACCTGATTTACTCGCTTTATCAGCAAGTTGCATTGTAGCTAAACAGCTGATTTCCCAAGTCAACTTAGGGTTTAAGTCACCACATGGGTCATTGGCAACAGACGCTAGATGAATAATCGCTTCAAAGTCGGTTAAGTCGAGTGAAGCAACATCACGAATATCGTGCTCTTTTACAACTAAGTTTTCATGTGCGGTTAAATTATTACCAAACCACATAATATCTAATGCGGTAACTGTATGGCCTTGTGCTAATAATTTTGGCACTAAAACACTACCTTTATAGCCACATGCACCTGTTACTAATATTCTCATTTAATATTTATCCAAACTTCTAATTTTTTAACTAGTATAAACCTTTATTATTGGCTTACAAACGAAATAGTTCTTTGTTTTATATAGTGATATGATAGTAGGGGTTGAGTATTTTCAACTCATTTCCCCAAGTTGAAACAAGCTGATTATGCATGGCAAGTTGATGCCTTTGTGAGCAAATTATTACAACAGCCTGCTTTCCTATGCGTCCAGTACTATTAATATAATTTTTTATACTTTCCACAGAGATCACTGGCACATTATTAACTAACTGCCCCTCTTTAGTTTCATCATTATCGACAATGGCAACTATTTTTAAATAACTGTATTCAAGTAAGGCGTTAAGCTCTGTACCGCCACCAAATGCAATGATATTACTTTCATTTTTAATGAGTTCATCCACTTTAGCTGGAATGTATGACAGCCACTCTTGACCCAGCTGCTCAACGGCAACACGCTGAGTAAACACGTTAAACAAGTCAGTCGAATTGCTTAATAACGTTTCACAATCCATTATGCCCTGCGCTTGCCCTTTAACACTCTTAATAAACTCCTTAACTTGTGGGTTTTGGTCGTCACCAAATAAAACGTTATGCTGACTAAAGAATTGATGGTGTAATTGCGTTTCTTTCATTTTAAAAAGCGCAACACTTAAGGGATTAAATGTGTCTACAATAGTTAAGGGGGGGATATGTTCATCTTCAAGTGCCATTACCATACAAGCTTGGGTATCGCAAACCACATGAATTTTATCGTTTTTATACGGCAACGGCATTGTGTCTATAGTGTAATTTTTTGGTACCTCTATTTTAAGCCGACAATCCATTAAAAATGGGTAACAATAATTTCCTCGCTGAATTACCGCAACGTTAGGTAAATGCCAATAAATATAGTCTGGCCATTGATTATTAAAATGAACACTATCAACTGTACTTTGTAAACTCCATGGGTGAATATGCTTAATGGATAATGCTACTAATTCTTTACCAGGAAATGCCAACACATTTTTTTTATCATTAAAATACTCATTACTGTCCGATAGAAAACCTTCTTTTTTGACACGTATACTTCCCACTAAAACACAGTCTATACCTTGCTCGTGTTGTGAAAGTAAATAGCTAAAAACACCGTCAGAAATAATAATATCTGACATGAGTGGAATAAACACCCCAGCAGACAAGTGTGCTTGAGTCATACCTAATTCAAGGCAGGCCATTTTTAGTGCATATTTTTTCCAGTCACTATCGATATATCTCCGCCATAAATTACGATCATCAGCAATGCTACTTTCCAGTCTCCTCAACTCATGAAAGCTCACCTTAACTATTGACATTAACTGTTGATAGGATTGATGCGACGTTATTTTTTCACGCCCAGCATCATCAGTAACAATATGGTAATGAACTTTATAATGATTATTTTCAGCTAATGCAGGTAAATTTTGGAGTGATAACTGGCAAGGCAGGCTTAATGATAAATAGTCATCTAAATAACTATCTCCCCAAACAGGCACAAGTAAATGAATTGATAACGGCTTAGACATATAACAGTACATCCTGCTCGGCTTGCTGTAGTGCTTGAGGTGTACCAATATCTTTTAAATATTGATTGTTATGCCAACACTGAATTTTACCTAACAGTAAGGGCAATAAATGGTAACTAATGTCAGTGCAATCAGCTTGCTTTTTCCATAGTTTTTGAACATTTGAGTTAAAACAAAAAACAGCACCACTAGCATGGTTTGAAGGAGGGTTTGCAACTTTCTCATGAAAAGCAATGAGTCGTTTATGTTCATCAATTTCAACAATGCCACATGAAGATGGTGTTGTTGTTTCAAAGGTCATCATGCTCGCTACAATATCAATAGGCGCACGTTGATGAAATTCGATAAACTGTTGCCAGTCACAAAAAACAAGGTTATCAGCATGAGCAACAATAATAGCTTGTTCATCATCAAATAATTGCTTTGATAATTGTTGAAAGGTTTTTAATGTGCCCTGTAACGAGGGTTCATAATGAGTCGTTATATTATATTTTTCTTTTAATGGCTCAAGATACGCTTCAACCTGTGACGAGAGAT
Organism: Colwellia sp. 39_35_sub15_T18; assembly: GCA_002162675.1. Lineage (GTDB taxonomy): Bacteria > Pseudomonadota > Gammaproteobacteria > Enterobacterales > Alteromonadaceae > Colwellia. The sequence continues at coordinate 124,063 of MAAE01000048.1, forward strand.
AATGGGTATTAATATGAAATTCAGTAACACCTACTGCGCTTAATTGCTCTAACCAATAACCTAGTAAAGGTTTGTTATTTATAGGCACCAAGCATTTAGGAATATTATTCGTCAGGGGGCGTAAACGTGTACCTAATCCAGCGGCTAATAATAAGGCCTTCATTGAGCATTAACCTGACTAAAAGCATTAAGTAATTCTTGATATTGTAATGGCACATTCCCCACACGCCCTACTTGACAACCAGCGGCTAAACTACCAATAAATGAAGCTTGCCAAATATCTGCTTTACTGACTAATGACATTGCACTCGCGGTTAGCATTGCATCTCCGGCTCCAGCAACATCTAGCGGGCTTTTATTAAAGGTAGGAAGTTCGTCTGTATCCCACCAACCAGCTTGTTTATTTTTACTTCGGATCAACACGCCATCTTCAGCAAGCGTTACCATCACATGTTTTGCATTTAAAAATTCACCAACTTTTTCTGATACTTGAATTAAACCATCTTTACTATTTTGCAGCGTTAACCGTGCTTCGTGCTCGGTGGGTGTAATAAGTAACATGTCGTGAAACTTAGCAAGATCTCCCACTTGCGATGACGATTGACTATCAGCAACCATGGCAACGTTATTCTCTTTTGCACAACATATTAGAGACTCTAAAAAGCCATTACATAAAAAGCCATAATTAAAATCACTGAAAATAATCAAGTCATAATTTTTTAATTTAGGAATAATAACGTCAAGTAACTGCTGCCTTACCGGCAAATGAATATCGTGTTGGCGAAAATTATTTACTCTTAATAAACTTTTGCCATTGGCGCGGTAACGAGTTTTTGTTGTGGTCGGTCGAGAAGGGTCTTTTATTAAAGTCGATTTTACGCCAAAACCTGTCAATTGTTGCTCGACATAATTGGCATTATCGTCTTCCCCCACGACAGAGTAAAAATCAACACTTGCCCCTAAACCTTGAGCATGAGCAGCAACAATGCCTGCACCACCAATAAAACGACGAGTTTTTTGTGGTGATACGACAATCGTTGGATCTTCTTGCGACATACCTATGGGGTGGCAATCAATATATTCGTCAACAATAACATCGCCAATAACCGCAACCTTTAATTGCGTAAAGTGAGCAATAATTTCTTTTAGCAGTTCTGCATGGATCTGATGACGATTACAATAAGCTAAAGATTTATATGAAAAATTCAACTGTGAGTATGGTAATGATTCTGCACTATCAAGTGCATTGGCGCTAATAAATTCACCCGAGCCAAAAACCAGTTGCCCACCATAAGCATTAACGGCATCTTGCTCATCATTGTCGAGCTTTTCGAATTCTTTGCCTTTTACAACTGCACTGGGTTGTAAGGCATCAATAAAATCTAATTTATTGTCAGTAACCATAAAAACATCGTCAACCACAGTGACGCACTTTAAGGCTTCAGCTCTGTCGTTATCACTGAGAAATGCTCCCGATGAATAATCTTTAGCTAATAGGCCAATAACAAGTTTGTCGCCTTGTTCGGCCGCAAATTTTAAAAAGCGAATATGTCCTGGGTGTAAAATATTGAAATTGCCAAATACGCACACTAGTTTTTGATGGTGTTCATTTATTTCGGTTAGCAATGTTTGTAATGATTGACTAAGCACAAATACCTCGTTTAAAGTCGGCAATAACCGCTGAAATTGATTCTGTTTTCTTATCACTAAAACCTGCAATATTTGAGCCATAAAAGGGCTCCAATGAGCCATAGGGTAAAGGAATGACACCTTTCTCGACGGCAGAAATCGCCGTAATATTAGCTTGTGATAAATTTAATTGCTCTGCAAAAACCTGCGCTAACTGGTAATAGCTTATATCTTTAGCACCTGATAGCTGAATGGTTATATTCTCTGGTGTCTGGATTAAAGCGATAAGTTGTTTACATAAAAATGACAGCGAAATAGGCGCAATAAAGTGATCTTTAAAAGCTAATAGCGGCGTTTTACTCAGGATTGTTTGTTGCCATTGTTCAAACAGCAAAAAGTTGACACCAATAACTTTAGTCGGTCGAACAATAGCTACATTCAGTGACTGTGTATAAATTTCTTTTTCAACTTCAGCTTTTAATTCCCCATAAAGAGAACAAGGCTGATACTCAGTTTGCCAATGTACATTGGGTTTTTGACAAGAAAAAACTTGGTTAGTTGACATAAAAATTGAAAATATATTACGCCGTGAAAAATAGTTTAATAACTCAAGCGTGTTTGTTACATTCAGTTGTTGTGCTTGTTGTGGAAAATCACGACATTGTGAAATATTGGTCATTGCAGCTAAAAAAACAACAGCATCATACGGTTGCGATAATAAAGCAGAGTTCGCTAAAGGTGTAGACAAGTCTAAATAGTTGTTTAGGGTACTATTTTTTCTTTGTGTTGCTACAACCGTATCTCCTTGCTCGATTAATTTACTATGTAGTGTCTGACCTATATAACTATCGCCACCAATAATAAGCACTTTTGCCATTATCTATTTAACCTTGTTTGTCTAATTCAGGGTGGATAGCAATAACCGCACGAACTATTTTCCGCTGTGCTAAGTCATCTAATGCTTGATTAATATTATCTAGTGAATATTCTTGCGATAACAAACGTTCAAAAGGTAACTGTTTTTCTTGATAAAGTTCAACTAGTTTTGGAATATCTCGGTCTGGTTGAGCGCCACCACCCCAACTTCCTCTAATACTTTTTCCCCGGTGAAAAGCATGGGGCTCTAATTTGATTGTTTCGCCATCAGCCGGATGTGAAGCAAAAATACATTGCCCGCCACCATCTTTAACACTAGCAAAAGCTTGTTCGATAGTTTTCGTTACCCCGCCAGCCTCTATTGAATAGTCTACGCCACCTTGAGTGATCTTTGCGATTTCTTCAACCACATTACATTTGTTTGAATTAAAAACGTGAGTCGCGCCTAACTCTTTCGCCAAGGCCAGTTTTTCATCTTCAACATCTACCGCAATGAGTAAACTTGGTGAAAAAAGTTGTGTTGCAATTAATGCACTTAAACCAATGCCGCCTAAACCAAAAACCGCCATAGTACAGTTCCATTCAGGTCTCAGTTCGTTTAGCACTAAACCGGCTCCCGTAGGTAAAGCACAGCCAAGTAATACCGCCACTTTTAATGGCATACCTTGCGGTAATTTTACCAGACGATTTTCCGCAACCACACTTAACTCTGAAAAAGTAGTTACACCACCGGAATTAATTTTTTGCCCTTGGTATTGATAAGTGCCGCCAGGTGCGTCTAAGCCTTGGCCTTTTATCCATCCCAATACAACCGTGTCACCAACATTAACTTTACTGATGCCCTCTCCTGTTGCTTCAACAATACCAACGCCTTCATGGCCTAATAAATGGGGTAAGTACTTGTCTTCGCCACGGCCACCTTGCACTTCCATTAATTGTGAGTGACAAACGCCACTATAAATAATGCGAACCAGTACTTGTCCATACTGTAATTTAGGGATCTCTATTCCTTCAAGTATTTGCAAAGGTTTCGATGTTTCAAATAATACCGCGGCTTTCATATTTTCTCTCAAATTTATTATTTACTGCTAAAAATGGTTATTGCTCAGTAGTAACTACTGAGGTATTAGTAAAAACGATAATCGCTTAATCGCTCTTTAATACGACGACTTTGCACTGCTGGGTAAGGTAAGACGATAAATTCATTTTTCGTTATTGCCGATAAGGGTTTTACTGGGTAACCACAAAATAACTGCCCTATTTTATGTTTGTCTTCATCAAGCCAACAACTTACCTTTTCACCTAAAATACAGCCTGCATATGAAGCTGATGGCCCAGTACCTAGCACAGCAACACTATTAATAGCTTGTTGCTTGATATTTAAAAGGTGTTGAACATTATTATCAAAGTGCTCTATGCATTTTTTCTGAGGATCAAATATTTTATGACTATTTATAGTTTCATTACTCTTATTTTCACTTGAGGGAAATGCCGTTAATGAAGCAACCACCGTCAGCTCTTTGTCTATTTGATTTTTAGGCCAATAAACAAAAGGAAAATATTGTAAAACGAGTTGTGCCAAGGTCTGCTTTGAAAAATGAGAAACATGATCGTATATCGCAAAGTCCCATTCGTTTTCGTCAATATTTGGCACTTGAAAAATAATTTTCCCCGTTGATGACAGTTTACTTTTCAACGTAGACAATAAGCTATCTAGTTGCCAAACATGTTCTAAAACATGTACTAAAGTGATTAAGTCAAACTGCTCTTCTATGTAGTGTAAATCCCCCTGATAAAAATCAATGAGTTTATAGTTTTTCTTTAACATATCGGCTTGATGAGCAGAAACATCTTGCGCGTAAAGTTGCCAATCTCCTTTTAGCGCCGTCATCGCTGCAAGCATAACTCCACTGCCAGCCCCCACATCAAGCATTCGTCCTGACTTAGGTAATAGTTCCTGACAATGATTTAAGATCATCTGACAGCGCGAACTCGGCACATCAGCAGAAAAGTTAAGCTGCTCTTTACCTTTTGTTAACTGATAAGCTTGATAACTTGCATAGACTTCTTCAACATTTTGTTGGTAAGCGTCATCAATATTTTTTTGATAATGCCCACAAGCTTGGCATTGATAAATGGCGAAGTTAAACCCTAGTGGGCGACAATCCGATGCGACACAATGCTCTTCTTTCGATTGATAAACCCGTTCAACATGCTCTGCGTGGCAAACAATACAACTATATTTCATGCCATCAGCCTTTAGATTTGAAGCGTTACACAATATCTGCTTGGCATGGTTCAACTTTGTCTCATGCAAAGAGAAATATGCTTTACTGCGCTGTAACTGTACGCTTAATATTTCGTTGTTCGATTGTCCTGAAAATTCTCTGCGATTCGCAATTTCGGGTATAAATTCATTGAGTAAAATTAAATTCCACTTCAACTGAGTCAATGCGAGGATCACTATAAAAGTAGTTTGTTCATCAATCAATGTTCGGAAAAAAGGCTGCTGCACAAAAAGTGTCAAATATGAAATATCAACGGGATGTCTTGGCTGACAAAAAAAGTCGGCGACTAATTTATACTTACTATCATGTCCAGCATATTCAAAATCAAAAAAGGTTAATTCATCTGTTAACGAACTAGAACTGGCTTCTTTGGTGATTAACATTGCATTATGAAAACCAAAATCAGAAGGTGATATGCAATCAGAATTTAAAGGGGTAAATCGATTTTTTTCATTAATTAACAAGTTAATTTCAGCAAGTTTTTCAGCTAAAACATTCGTTATAAAATCTAAACATTCATGAGTAATTACGTCAGTTCTATCGATCGTGTTTTTGGCTCGTGATAGGCGTTTCTCTACAATTTGATAAGCGTCGTCAAGATTAGTAATCGCATCAGACGCTTGTTGAAGACTCGCTTGGTTTTTATCATGCGTTGACTGGTGCACATTAGTGTTTATAGCAAGAATAAAATTAATACATTGCTGAACATAACGACTTTCACTATCAGCATTAATGTCTTCTGCTGTAATGCTTCTACCAACCATAAATTCAGTCAGTAAATAGCCATTGTTAAAGTCGACCGCAATCGGCTTTGCAACCTGATGGTTATCTTGTAGCTGCAAAGCGTTTAAAAAGTTGTATTCAGCCTTTAGCTTAGGGAATTTTCCTGAGGGGCCCGCGAAAAAACATTTTAAAAAATAAGATTTGTCTACCTGCTTGACTTGATAGCACTGATTGTTTTTTCCGCCTTGACAAGGTACAAGTTCAAAAGAACCATTACCCAGTTGCTCAGCTAAAAAACGAGCTAACAAACTAGATTGCTGCAATTAATAATGCTCCGCTAATGTTGACCAATGAGAAATCTTATTTTTAGCTAATTCGCTGTATTGTTGTTCAAGTTTTTGTTCATTTTTCGGATCAAACAAAACCTTCTTTGATTGCTTTGGAAAACTTTTATGCATTAAAATACTTGGTAAGTCATCAATAAAAATGTCACATGATAATGCAGCAATTTTCGCTATTTTTTCTTCTTTAGTTTCATTAAAAAAAACATTTTCCTTGGCAATAGTGCTTAACGAACCCAATGATGAAACAAGTTGATATTGTTCTAACCAAGTCATTGCCGCAATATGAAAATTAACCTTATCGCCAATAATAGGATATTTGGTTTTATGAGAAATAATAAATAACTCATGGCCTTTGTTGAGCCATGTAGTAATTGTTTGATGAATACCAGCGAACGGAATTGCTTGATGAATCTCTCTTCCATAAACAATACCTTGTAACTCTGTCCATTTTCGTTCGTTGTTAGCATCTAGAAAAGACTGCTTTACAGCGAATTTAGTGGGTAAGGTTTCTTTAGGGATCCAGCCTAATTCCAGAGCGACTTGATAAAAGACGCCAGTGTAATCAACCATTGTATTATCGAAATCAATACCAATACGCATTTATGGTAACACCTTGGTTAAACTTTCTAAAATTGATTCAACGGTTAAACCGGCGATTTTTCTTGCGTCTGCTTGGCTACCTACTTGGTCAATAAAATGATCTGGAATACCAAAACGATGAATAGGCATAGCGAGTTGATGTTCGTTGTAAAACTCTAAAACGGCGCTACCAAAACCACCCGAAACATTATGTTCTTCAATGGTGATAATACGTTCAAATTTTTGTTGTGCTGCATGTAGATATTTTTCATCTAGTGGCTTAATAGTATGGAAACTCACCAATTCTGCATTTATCCCTTGTAAATTCAGCTGCTCAACCAAAGCTTGAGCTACAGGAAAAATAGTCCCCGTTGATAACACGGCGATCTTCTCCCCTGGCTGAATGACATAAGCCTCACCAATAACTAATGTTGGCGTTTCTTGATGTACCACAGGCTCATTTTTCTTACCTATTCGTAAATAACAAGGTCGTTTATCTTTAGCAACTAAAGGCATTAAGGCCGTTAATTCTTGTGAATCTGCAGGAGCAAGCACCACCATATTTGGTAAAGAACGCATTAAGGCGATATCTTCAAAAGAATGATGAGTAGGACCTAAATTTGCGTAAGATAACCCCGAACCTGTGCCGACAATATTAACCGGCAAGTTTTGATAGGCGATATCAATTTTAATTTGTTCAAAATTACGTGCAGTAGTAAAAGGTGTAATCGTATAAATAAAAGGTGTTAAGCCCATTTTTGCCGCACCTGCCGCCATTGAAGCCATATTAGCCTCGGCAATACCGGCATTAATAGTGCGCTCGGGAGCGACTTCTTTTAAGGGGTTAAACAAACGATTGCCAATATCAGCATAAAACAAAGTAATATCATCGTCTTGTATGGCTAATGTTAATAGACATTTTGCAAAGGCATTTCTCATGTTAGCGCTAGCTCCTGTGCTATTTTTATAACTTCATCTTCAGTTGGAATACGGTAGTGCCAGTTGTTATCATCTTCCATAAAGGAAACACCTGCCCCTTTTATAGTATCGGCAATAATTACAATTGGTTTATCCGTTATTGTCTTCGCTTCTTCTAAAGCCTCTGTTATTTGCGAAAGGTCATGACCATTCACACGAATACTATGCCAGCCAAAGGCAGTCCATTTATCTTCTAGTGGCTCCATATGCATTATATCTTTACTGCGTCCGGTGCCTTGCCATTTATTGAAATCAACTATGGCCACTAAATTATTGAGTTTTTGCCCTGCCGCAAACATTGCAGCCTCCCAAATAGTGCCTTCGTTTAATTCTCCGTCTCCCATCAGCACGTAAAATCTATTTGATAATCCTTTAATTTTTGCGCTTAATGCCATCCCTGTAAATTGTCCTAACGCGTGAGCTAAAGAGCCTGCCACCAATTCAACACCTGCTGGTGCATTTACGCCAGGGTGCTCTTCAAATGGCGAGCCGGTTTTACCATGTTGATATAAGTCTTTAACCGGAAAGTAACCTCGGTAAGCCAATACGGTATAAAGCAAAGAAGCGGCATGCCCTTTACTTAACGCAAAATAGTCTCGTTCAACTTTATTTGGGTTAAGTGGATCTATGTTCAGCTCTTGCCAATAAAGTGCGGCTAATAGTTCTACGCTTGATAAACAACTGCCTAAATGTGGTGTTTTCGTTTGCTGAGAAACCTCACATAGCGTCAACCGGATTTTCTTGCACAGTTCGGCCAATGATACTGATGACTGAGAATTCATGATTTGTTTACCTTTTGATATTCATTTAATGTTTTTCACGCTATAACCATTTGCATAAACGATAAAACATAAAAAGTAATTTATTATAAGTATCTATAATTTAATGTAAATTAACATTTTCTAGTAATTTTTTTGTCCACTGTTGGCAATTCATACTTTTTTGCGGCGCTGTCTTGATAAGATTTAATTTCAAAATTTTGAACAACAAAAAGCCAATTAAATACCATAATTTTCATCTCGTTGCTGGTAATAATTAAGTGTTAGCTGTAACCCGTTGACGAGTGATGTTTCAGGCTGCCAACCTAATTTAGCAATAGCACTATTATCTAACGACTTTTTCATCATGCCATCAGGTTTACTGGTATCGAAAACAACTTCGCCTTGGTAACCGACAAGCTCTTGAATAACGACTGCCAATTCTTTGATTGAAACCGTTTCACCACCACTTAAATTAATGTGCTCAAGGGATGAATAATTTTCAGTGAGCATTAAAATACCGGCAGCAGCATCGTCAACATAAATAAATTCACGTAAAGGTTTTCCTGTACCCCATAATTCAACTTTGCCAGTATTATCTTGCTTAGCTTCTACAAATTTAGTGATTAAAGCAGAAATAACATGGCCATGATTAGCATCAAAATTGTCACCTTCACCATATAAATTTGTTGGTACTATGGTAATAAAATCTTTGTTATATTGCGCTCGATAAAAAGAGCATAATTTAGTTAGAGTGATTTTTGCCAACGCGTAAGCTTCATTAGTTGGCTCTAGAGATCCCGTGAGTAAACTCGTTTCACTGATAGGCTGTGCTGAAACTTTAGGATAAAAGCACGACGAACCTAAATTCACTAATTTTTCAACATTGTACTTAGCCGCGCTATGAATAACATTCAACCCAATGGCTAAATTTTCACTCAGAAATTCTACAGGCTGATTTTTATTTGCTTCAATACCGCCTACTTTTGCCGCGCAATGAATAATAATTTCAGGTTTGTTTTCTTCAAACCATTCTTGTGTTGCGGCTAAATCCGTTAAATCAAGCTCTTTATGGGTTACCGTTAGTAAGTTAACATCATGATTCACAGCAAGTTGTCGGCAAATTGCCGAGCCCACCATACCTCGATGACCTGTTACCCAAACACGTTTATTATGTAGACTTTTTTTACTCACAACTTTTCCTTGCCACTCAACTTACACGTTGCTGTATTTAGTATTTGAGATCATTCGGTAACCTTTGATCAATTCTTCAATACCCTTGTCCAATGAAACTTGCGGCTTATATCCCGTCGCTTCAATTTTTGCATTTGACACAATATAATCACGCTTATCTGGGTCTTCACCAATGGGCGCATCAATAAATACAAACTTAGGTAAGTGCTGTTGAATTTTTTCACATAATTGTTTCTTCGATAAATTCGCATCAGACAAACCTACGTTATAAGCTTCGCCCTTCATGCTGTCGAAATTTGCTAAACCATGCACAAAAGCGTTAGCAACATCTTGAATGTGAATAAAATTACGCTTGAAGTGAGATTCGAATAATACAATCGCGCTGTCTTTTACTGCTCGATAAACAAAGTCGTTTACTAATAAATCAAGGCGCATACGTGGCGACATGCCAAATACGGTGGCAAGTCTAAAACTTATCGCATTGCCTTTTTCTAAGACCGCTTGCTCAGCTTCTACTTTACTGGTGCCATACAAACTTATTGGGTTTAACGGTGACGTTTCATCACAGTGTTTTCCTTCTTCACCAATGCCATAGCCGCTATTAGTTATCGGCATAAGTAATTGCTGTTCTTGGCTCATTAATTTCGTTAATAAAACTACGGCGTCACGGTTTGTTGATATAGTACCTAAAGCATCACGGCCACAAAGAGGCGCGCCAACCAATGCGGCTAATGGAATAACCACATCAGCTTTTGCCACTAAAGGTGAAATTTCTGCTTTATCACGACAATCGCCACGATAAACATCAAAATTTGGGTTCAAACATAAGGGATTCAAGGAGTCTTGATTAAACATAAAGTTGTCAAGAACAGTGACTTTATGACCTAAACCTAATAATTTAGGAACAATAACTGAGCCTAAATAACCCGCACCACCCGTGACTAAAATATTTTTACTTTCCGTTGCATTATTCATTATTTAACTCTCTTTAAAATCTATTTGTCTCTACGGTCTTAATGCTTTAAAGGCATATTAGAGGCTATCTAAAACATTTTTTAATGTCGTTAATTGTTCCGTTAAATCAAACGGATGATTACCAATAAAGAAACCATGGTCATGGGCATAATCAGCATTACGCATTTCACCCACTGAAGACCATTGGTAATGCTTGATTACGTCATGACGAAGGAAGTTACCACCTGTGATCATACGAAAACCAATATCAGCCTTTTTAAGCGCAGAAAATACTTGTTCACGGGTCAACCCTGAATCTTTTTTGACAATAATAGGGAAACAAAATGCAGAGCTTTTTCCTAATTCGTCTTGAATGACAAAGCGTTGATCTTTGGCGAATAACTGATGAAATAAAGCAAGATTCTTTCGTCTAACAACCGTGAACTCTGGTAACTTTTTTAATTGTTCAAGCCCAACGATACCGCTAAGTTCGGTAGGGCGTACATTATAGCCGGGGAGAATGAAACGATATGCTTCATTAAAGTCGTTTTGCTTATCATCATAAATACAAGAGCCTTCAGGTTGTCCTCGTGTCCAGCCGTGATTACGGAGCGATATCGCTAACTGATAAAGTTCATCGTCATCTGTAACCAGCATCCCACCTTCCATCGTGGAAATATGGTGTGAGAAAAAAAAACTAAAGGTACCTATATCGCCAAAGGTACCTGTTTTTTGATTATTCAATTCCGCGTCAAGCGATTCACAATTATCCTCTAGAAAGTATAAATTGTGCTTATCGGCAAATTCACGTATTACATCAAGTGCGGCTGGGTTACCTAAAATACTCACCCCGACAATCATTTTGGTGTCTTTCGTTAATGCTTTTTCTAACTGGCTAATATCAATATTAAGATTATTTAACTGCACATCGACAAACTTTAATTTCAAGCCATATTGCTGTAATGGATGATAAGTTGTCGCCCAAGAAATTGCAGGGACGATCACTTCATCGCCCGCTTTTAGTGGCGAATTTTTTTTATAACATAACGCGGCAGTGGCAATTAAGTTGGCTGAAGATCCAGAGTTCACCATAACAGCATGTTTTTTATCATGATACTTGGCAAATTGCTGTTCAAATTCAGCAACATATTTTCCCATAGAAAAATAACCGCTTTCAATGACTTTATTTAATGCGGCGTGCTCTTCATCACCAAAGGTCGGTGATGCAAGGTCGTAAAACATAGTTTCTCCATTGAGATTTTTAAGACGTAAGTTTATTTATTAAATCAACACCATCCCAAATATGGGAAAAAGTTAGCGCTTGTCCTGCTGGTACAATGCGTTTTACGGTTTGGGATCTTGCTAATTTAACAGACTGTTGCCAATGCTGAATAACTATTTTATCAATGCCTGAAACGGTAACCGTTTGGCAATGTTCAAACAACTGTATATCTGTTAAGCATTGAATTTGCAGGCTTAATAAAATCCAGAGTCCACAATGAGCTTTTATAACTTCAAGTGGTAAATATTTAACACCTACTTGCTGTAACATTTCATAACGGCTCACTGATAAATGGTTTTGCTGCCCATCAACAAATAACAAAGGCAATCGCTGTAAATAAACCAAGCGAGAAATTAAATCGGTCGAGCTTAAACTTACTTGCTGAGCTAATTTATCAGCTAATAACAGCCAGAACTTTTCTTGCAATTTTTGCGCCGTTTTAAGCCAATATATCGCTTTCGGTGACGAACAAGCTTGTTGGTAAAAAGGTTTAATATCGGTAAGTAAATTATTTACGGCTTGCTCCACTTGTTGCTCGCTTTCTAATTGAATAACTGCTACGGAGTATCTATCAGGGAAAGTAATATTACATGCCGTAGATTTTAACGGTATTTTACTGATTTCTTTAACGGTATTATCGCCGCCCCAAATAACCCGAACATCGGCAAAAAGAGACAATTGCTGGGTTATTTCATTACCAGCTAAACATGCATGATCATATTGAACTATGTTCATTAATGATTGTACCGCTGAAAATTCAGGATGTTTTGCAAAAAAAGTATTTAATAAATGGATAAAAAACTGCGTTTCTTCGCTAAGTTTATTACTAATTCTTAATATGGTCTGATTACCGCACAGCACAGAAATTATCATTGAATAAAAAAACAATGTATCTACATTTCCTGGAGCAATATGAAAGGCGGCTCCTTTAGCGCTAAGGTATTGTTCACCATATTGCGATTTCATCGTCAATAGTAGCTTCTTTCTCAGCCAGTAACCTGCGGCAACAATGCTCGGCTCACTACGACCTTCTTTCATTAAAAATAAGCCAAGCTGACTAAGGACTGTAATAATTTCATCACTAAAAGGCGGTAGCTGTTTTTTATCATCAAAAATAGCCGCTTTATTTTTTGGCAATAATAGCCGAATAGGTAAATTTTTAAGCTTGAGTATCACTACAACCTCGCACTTCTGCTTTGGCTAAACGGCCATTAACCCGAAAGTATTTTCCTTTGCGGCCACAAGCACAATCATCTTCGCCAAGCAGCACGCCTAGATCCTCTGTTAACAAGGCATGACCTGGGTAACTTGTTGGCAGCAATGAATTCACTTGTATAATTCCTTCTACACCATTTTTTTCTGGTGTTAGGTCTTTTTTACTGCGAATAATAACATCACTCCATACTGGACAATGTAAATACCCCAACTCACACTCCACATAAATAGTACCCGTTTGCTCAACCATGCCATAGAAGTTATGCACATTAACTTTTCCTAATACCTGCTGACATTGCGCGGTAAACTCCTGATTAGAAACAGCTTGCTCTTGAAGTTTTTTCCAGCCACCACTGTGCAGTAATGTCGCGTTCCTTAAACAAAATTGTGCTTTGGTTTTTTCTTTTTTTAACGCTTGAATAAAATATTGCCAAATAATAAAAGTGAAGCCAAAAATGAAAACGGGCTCAGCAGTATATTTTTCAAAAAACTCCTCAATAGCATTCATATTTAGCGTCATATCTTCATTTAAAGCATAAGTATGATGATGGCCAAACAATGACAAACCCTGAATGCCAACACCGCGTGCCGAATAAGAAAACTTATCTTTAATGACATTAGGGTGATCAATAATCAACATAGGCAAACGTTTTCGTCCCAACCATTGTTGTACTATCTTCACTAAAATTTTTTGCTGCCTTGAGATATTTTCTTTGTCTAAAACAATACGAGAAACTTGCTGTGACGTTGTACCTGATGAGGTGGTTATTTTAAAAATATCTTTATCATTGATACTTTTTAATAAATGATGCTTAAACAATCGTACCGCGAGTGCTGGCACCTCATTTTCAAAAACGGATCCTTGATAGAGGAAGTTAATAATATCGCGATAGTTTTCACTCTGTTGATAATGATGTTGCGCCAACTGAATTAAATGCTCATTAAATATAGGCATTTTATCCGCTTTATTTAGCTGATAAATAGGCAGCTCAATTAACTTATCCCAATCCATCAATTAGCCTCCTTTTTACTCAATACACTTTCTTTTACTTGTTCAAGATATGCATAATTGATTTTACCTGATGAAAAATATGGAATTTTATCAATCATAAAACACAGGCAATAGCTTGAATGTATATTTAAAAACTGACTTAATAGTTTTTTATAAAATTCAATGCCTTGTTCATTAGCCATTGTTGACATCACAAAGTAACAACAAAGTAAATCATCACGCCCTGTACAGACAGTTGTCACTTTTTGTTCAGTAAAAAAATGCTCAACCTCATCTAAATTAATGCGTTGACCAAGTATCTTAATAAAACGCTTTAAACGTCCAACAATATAAAAGTCACCCTCTTCATCTTGATAAGCTAAATCGCCGGTTGTTAATGTCGCTACTTGAGCCGGCAAACTCAAATCAGCAATCCCATTGGCGATACCCATCATGACATTCTCACCGGAGTAACAAAGCTGAGCGTTATCAGCATCAACAGACTCTAACCATAACTTACCGCCCTGCAGTGCTTGGCCAACCGAAGATGGTTTATGACTTACCTTTTCAGGAGATAAAATGCTTATGCGTGCGGTTGCTTCTGTTTGACCATACATGACAAAAAACAATTTACCATGCGCTAAACACCAATTATTAATAGCCGTGACTTTTTCCACGGCTAATTTCCCACCCGCAACGGCAAAAAAGCGCAAACTATTTAGGGACAAACGCGTTAATTTAAGTTTTAGCAACATATCATAAACGTTAGGTACACCGTACAAACAGCGAATATTATATAACTTAACTCGTTGCCAAAAATTGCGAGTCATCAAACCTTGCTCGTTTAAAACAATGGTAGTACCTTGGCTAAGGTGAGTATTAATAATAGATAAACCAAAGCTATAATGTAATGGCAAAGTCGTTAACACACTATCACTTGCATTTAATGCTAAAGCCTCGCAAATAGCTTGGCAGTTGTTTTGTAAATTTTGATAACTTAGGCGCACTAAGGCAGGGCTACCAGTACTACCAGAAGTAGTATTTAATAATGCCAAGTCGTTATTTAATTTATGTTCAACTGTTGATAAAAGCGTAATAACGCCATCATCAATCAATAAATTCACTTGATAATGACGAATTAATTTTAGCTGTTTTTCTTTGCTTAGGTCGTTATCCAGCCACCAAATGACATGCTTCAGTTGTAAAGCAGCAAGGTAATAAACAAGGCTATTCAACGTGTGCCGTGCGACTAACATGATTAACTGTTTATTTTTTTTATTAGGCAAGGCCGGCATAATATGCTGACTAATGGCAGACTTTGCTTGCTCAACTAAGTGGTGCAAGTCTTGGTAGCTCGTTTTTTGTTCAATACTTTCTTGGCCATTATCTTGAAAAGAAATCAAGGCAATATTATCACGGTATTGTTTTGCTAGGTGTTGCGTTTGCCAATATGCTTTATTCATAAACAACTCTGATTGCGCTTCATTACAGCGCTAAACCACCATCAACGGCAATCACTTCTCCTGTGATATATTTTGCACCGTCGGAGGACAAAAATTGTAGTACGGGAGTGATATCATCAACCTGACCTATACGACCAATACAGGTTTTATCGGCTACTTGGCTTTTTTCTTCAGCACTAAAGTGTTTAACCAAGTTGGTATCAATAAAACCCGGTGCGAGGGCATTAATGCGAATCCCCACAGCACCTAACTCTTTAGCTAAGGATTTAACCAAACCTTCAATGCCTGCTTTTGCTGCGCCATAAATGCTTTGACCGGCACTGCCTTGACGAGCCACAACAGAGCTAACTAGGGTGATAACGCCATATTTATTACGCATCATCAGTTTACTGGCTTGCTGACAAAAAAGAATACTGCTAGTGAGGTTAGTCGCGATACAAGTTTGTATCTCATCTATACGTGTCATGAGTAAAGGCGATTGTGTTAATATGCCCGCACAATGTATCAAAACGTCCAAACGTTTTGATACTTTACTCAAGCGCTGAAATAAGGCTCTTATTTGCTCTGCATTGTTAACATCGGTGACAATAGCTTCAACAGGTAGATTAAATTCTTGCTGTAACTGCAGAGCAAGCCTATCAAGTTTGAGCTGTTCTCGCCCAGTAATAAAAAGTAAAGAGGCTGTTTTCGCATAAGCTATACACGCGGCTTTACCTATTGCACCATAAGCGCCTGTAATTAAAACAACCATACTAACTCCTGCTAACGCTTACTTAGTGAGGACTAAGCGCCAGTGATTAAAATGAAATTTTTCCGTCATACTTAAGCAAAATTTCTTTGGCTTTAACAAAAGAGCTCATATCAATAATGTCGTCAATATCAAACATCACATCAAAGTCATTCTCTAACTGAGCAATCAAGATCATATGTGCCGTTGAGTCCCATTTTTTGTGGCTATTGTATTCTAGCGAGTCGTTTATCTCACTTATCGGTAGCTCTAATGCATTTTCAAAGGCATTAATTAAAATGGTTAATGCTGTCATGGTTACGCCTTTTAAAATCTAAGTATTTTACTGAGTTTAGCTTTTGCTAACTGAAAGTGCTGTAATGAAAGTGACATGGTGATTAAACCTTGTTCATCAACATTACCTTGTTGATATCCTAACATTTCATTATAACGAATAGCACTATTATTATTTTTAAATACCTGTGCTTTCAATTGATTACAACGACCTTGTTTAAATAAGTATTCAATGAATACCAATGACGGTGAAAATGCTAAAATACTGTTTTTATATTTACATTCAGGCGCAATATATAAACCTGGGCAAACAGTTTCCGCCAATGCTAAGGGTGCAAGCTCTCCTGCATTCGGTTCTGACGAAGCATAAATCAGCCCAATATCTTCACCTTTATACATAATCATTAAATAAACTTGTTCCG
The DNA here is from genome assembly GCA_002162675.1 of Colwellia sp. 39_35_sub15_T18. Taxonomy (GTDB): domain Bacteria; phylum Pseudomonadota; class Gammaproteobacteria; order Enterobacterales; family Alteromonadaceae; genus Colwellia. Next base: position 140,780 of record MAAE01000048.1, read on the forward strand.
CTTTAGTCGCTAGACCTTGAAACCATTGTTGCTGCTGCCGCGCGCTAATATAGCTTTTATCAAGCATGAACTGATTAATCTCAGGGTGATTACGCCAGTTGCGTACCTTTTCTAATTTATCAGCGGTTATTGGCCTAAGCTCAACACCAAAACCCGTTAATGGCCAACTCATAATAATTTCCCTATTAATCATGCTTATATAAATGGTTAATAATGTTTTCGGCAATGCGGGCTACGCCTTGACCATCGATCAATTGGCCTGCCTTAGCTGATAATAGATTAAGTTGTGATTGACTTAGCCAGAGAGTTTTCGCCTGAGCAATAGCCTGAATAACCCCATCATCCGTTAAACCATTAAAGGTATAACACCAGCCAGCTTTTTGATGCGCCTTTGCTGAGAGTAATTGATTATCAGCAATCGTTAAAAAGACACTAGGTACATGGCAATAAGCCAGCTCATAAACAATAGCGCCAGGAGCACAGATAGCCAATCGTGTTTGCTGTAATATTGCCGCCATATTGTTGCAATTATGCTGATATTGAAAACCTTCCTGTTGACAAAACTTTGCTATTTCACCAGCTTTATGACAACCCGCACCAGTAATTACCACTATCTGATTCGCCTTAATAGCAAACTGGCCTTGCGCCAATAACTGTAATATCAGCAAGGTTAAGCCGCCTATATCACTACCGCCAAAGTTAACAAGTAACTTTGTACGTTCTTTAAAAGGCTTTTTATCAGCAAGTAAAAACTCTTGTCGAATAATACTGTATTGCAAGCCCAATAAATGTTTAGCTTGCGGTGCACTGTGCTGATAACCTAGTTCATGGGCATTTTCAAGTGCATTAATCACCATATCACAATGCAAGTTAGTCAAAGAATTAATATCATCAAAGCTGATAATATTTAATGCACTTTGCCCTAAGCATTGACGATAATATTGATCAAATTGATAACCATCAATAAGCAAAACATTTGCTTGATATCGCTGATTTAAACACGTGAGCAAATCAATTTCGTCAATCAACTCAAGTGTATTGGATAGGGTGTGAATTTCAGCGCCCATAGCAAGTAATCTATCATGTAAAAAGCTCGGTAGCGCTCGACTGACAACCACACATTTTAGCGTTAACATACGATAATTCATGCTAAAAAATTCAATTAAGGCACTGCAGCGAAAAGCATGACCTAAACCAATTTCACTTGAGGCATCAAAGCGAAAAAGTAGGCAAGAAGTCATTAAGATTGGTGTCGTAATAGTTGAAAGCCTTCTGCGTGACATTTACCTATGGTAGCCCCCCTTAATTGCGCTAATGCTTGTACAGCAATCAATGAACGAGGATGAGGAAATTCACGCAACTCCTCAGAATAACATTGTAAAGATGCCACTTTTTTCAGATAAAAGTCACTGATGTCAATAAACCAGTTTGCCTGAAATTGTGATGATGAAAATTGCCATTCGGTACTGGATAACACCTCAAAAGATAAAATGGTTTTAACGCTACTTTGCGGCAAGGGTCTAAACGCCGTTAATACCGCTTGCGCGGTAAGACTATGGTCAATATTTAGATCATCGACACTGTGAGTATAAATTATTTCAGGGTTTAGATTTTTTGTTTTTTCTTCAATGAATTGCACAATAGAGAGTAATTCCACACTGTCCATTTTATTGTCAGGAAAATCTCCCTGAACAAACTGAGAAATACCTAAAACATTGCATGATTTTTGTAGAGCACTTAAACGTTGATTTTTATCAACGGAGCCACCATCAACACAGTGACTTGCAATCCGCGAAGAAATACCATCAGTCATCACTAATAACGTGACCTTATCACCGTTGGCGCTATGCTTAGCAATAGTGCCGCCACAGCCAAGCGCCTCATCATCGCTATGCGCGACAACGACTAAAACATTCGTCATTCATTAGCCCCCTAAAATATCCCACGACAGTGGTGTTCCCTTGCTGACATCTTTATTTACTCTTTGCCCGATAATCTGCTCAAAATACTTAGGCGCGAGACCAAGACCGGGTCGGACAATTTGACTATTTTCTTCACTGAGTATTTGCCCTTTTTTAATGTCTTGCGATATATAGATTGAACGACGATATTTTTTAGAGTTTTGCTCGCTAGTATCACCACCATACATCACAGTGCCAAGCGATTGCGCCGCACTCATACTCTCACTTACCAGTAATTTAAATTCCTCTGGCTCAAGTGAGAAAGCGGCGTCAACACCGCCGTCATCACGCGATAAAACAAAATGTTTTTCAATGACCGTTGCACCTAATGCTACGCCAGCAATAGAGACACCTATACCCAAGGTATGATCAGAAATACCCACCTCACAACCAAAAGTAGCTCGTAAGTGGGCAATAGTATTTAAGTTAGCCTGCTTAGGTGAGGCAGGGTAAGCACTGGTACATTTAAGTAACACTATCTGTTGACAACCATTACTCTTCAAACAATCTATCGCTTCTGATATTTCAGTTAATGAAGCCATACCAGTAGAAATAATGACTGGCTTACCTGTTTTAGCAATATGCTTAATTAACGGGATATCATTATTCTCAAAGGAAGCAACTTTATAACAAGGTACATCTAATGTTTCTAAAAAGTCGACCGCACTTTTATCAAACGGTGAGCTAAAAGCAATTAGCCCTAATGACTTAGCCTTTTCAAACAGGGCTTGGTGCCACTGCCATGGTGTGTATGCTTTTTGGTAAAGTTTATGCAACGAGTTACCTTGCCACAGATTGTCACCTTCAAGTATTTGAAAGTCTTCTTGTTCGCAATCTAAAGTCATAGTATCGGCAGTATAGGTTTGCAGTTTTATTGCATGTACACCGACTTTCGCCGCGGCTTCAATCATAGCCATGGCAGTATTAAGTGACTGATTATGATTGCCCGATAACTCAGCAATAACAAAAGGTGTTTCTTCTAAGCCAATTTTTCGCCCAGCGATATAAACTGCTGTCACCGGTTTGTTTGTCATTGCAATATTCCTGTTTCATTTTTCTGTTTAGCGTTACGCTTAAAAATAACCTGAGCACTTACCTGCTCTTCATCATGAACCGCATCGGTAAATGTTAAGATAAATTCACCTGAGTTGAGAAAAGCATTCGGGTAACCATCCGCATCTAACATACGGATATAATCATAAACGTCAGATAACTTATCCAAATTCGTTATATTGCTTTGCTCAGCGAGCCTACGAGTAAAAGTTGTTACTTGTCCGACTTGTGGTATAGGTTCAATATCGTGTTGAATAATATCAAAAATCAACTGGCCAACCAATAAATCTGCTCGATTAAATATTTCAGTTGCGGTACCCGCTAATGACAAAAGTAACTTGCCATAAATAGGTCCTGCATCAAGTTGCTCATTACAACGAAAAGCACTCAATTGCGTATCTTCATGACCACGAACAATTAAATTTTGCAGAGGACTACCGCCACGACCATAAGGTAAATCGGTCATATGAAACATGATACAAGCAAAACGCTCGGTAATTTCATCCGCTATTTTATCTGACCAGTGAGGAATAAAAATATATTTAGGATTAATGGCAGTTAACTTTTCAAGGCTAAGTTGAGTTTTATCAGTAATTAAATGCCACTGCCCTTGTAAGCTAGACGCTAAACGTTGATATAACACATCATGACGCTGCTTTTTTGAGACTAGGATATAAGAATGAGCCATTATTTGGCTCCGATAATATCATGTTGTAATGCCTGATACATATATTCAGCGCGGCGCCAATCATCTTCGTCATCAATATCTTGTACCAAATAGTTAGGCAACACAATAGGAATGGAAAAATCAGAAAACACACCACCACCTTTAATATTGACAAAATCATGAGCTAAAGCCCAATAAAATTGCCCAGCATCATGAAATACTTCCGCTAAATCTTGCGATCGGGCACCTATAGATTCAGGCTCAAGCAAGCTAATATTATTTTGCACTCCCTCAAGGGTAAAAGAGCGTTGTACCGGATAATTAAATTTAGTCACGCTAAAAGCATAATGTTTATATGTCGTCACTTTTAATTGCTTTAGCGACTGCTTCAAGTAACAAGGCTGCAAGAAAGGCGCAGTCGCATAAATGCAGCAAACATAATTGATACTTTGCCCTGTTTGCTCTAATGCTTTAATCGCATGAACCACCACATCATTGGTGCCAGTATAATCATCAGCTAACTCTTTAGGGCGCATGAATGGAATTTCAGCGCCATACTCTTTCGCCACACTAGCAATTTCATCATCGTCTGTTGATACAATCACTCGATCAAATAGCCCTGAAGCTAAAGCGGCCTCAATACTATATGCGATGATAGGTTTGCCACAAAAATCGCGAATGTTTTTTTTAAGAACACGCTTGCTTCCACCTCGGGCTGGAATGATGGCTATATTTAACATTGAGTACCTTTTAAAACAATGAGTATAAACTGCTATTTCTTAGTATTGTGCGCTTGATAGTTAACTAATAACAAGCAAAAACTTTGCCTAGTTTATTAAAGCGTTGCAATTATCAGCATATCTGCATTTTTTTAGCTAATTACGTTAACAATATGAATAAAAACAATGTCAACAACCAAATAAAGCTTAACAGCCAAGATAAAGCTGTTTACACTAAAAATAGCGAATGGCGCGATTTTTGCCTCTTTCAGACAGAAAATCAAAAATAAAGTATGACAAAAACTAAAATTCAGTTAGTTTCGCTCGAACTTAATACCAAGAAAGGTTTTATACATGTTTAATAATAAAAATATTCTTATCACAGGTGGCACAGGCTCTTTTGGTAAGCTTTACGTTAAAACCTTGCTAGAGCGCTACCAACCTAGACGCATCATTGTTTATTCTCGAGACGAATTAAAACAATATGAAATGCAACAAGTCTTTAATCATAGCTCTATGCGTTATTTTATTGGTGATGTTCGTGATCGTGAACGTTTAAATCAAGCTATGAATGGCGTTGATTATGTTATTCATGCCGCGGCATTAAAACAAGTACCCGCAGCTGAATATAATCCAACTGAATGTATTAAAACCAATATTAATGGTGCTGAAAATGTCATTGGTGCAGCGATTACCAATAATGTTGAAAAGGTTATCGCTTTATCTACCGATAAAGCCGCTAATCCAATTAACCTTTATGGTGCTACTAAACTTGCCTCAGACAAACTATTTGTTGCCGCCAATAATATGACAGGCGGCCATAACACTCATTTTTCTGTGGTGCGTTATGGCAACGTTGTTGGCTCAAGAGGTTCGGTTGTGCCATTTTTCCAACAACTAATTGATAACAATGCCAGTGAAATTCCAATTACCCATGAAAAAATGACTCGTTTTTGGATAACCTTACAACAAGGTGTTGATTTTGTATTGAAAAATTTTCATCGCATGTCTGGCGGTGAAATTTTTGTTCCCAAAATCCCAAGTATACGCATTACCGACTTAGCCAAAGCGATGGCACCTAACTTACCGACAAAAATAATTGGCATTCGTCCTGGTGAGAAACTACATGAAATAATGTGCCCTGCCGATGATTTTTATCATACGCTAGAGTTTGATGATCATTATGTGATTACGCCAACCATTAGTTTTAATAGTCGTAGTAATAGTTTTGACAAAAATGTATTGGATGAAATAGGCAAAAAAGTAGGAGAAGGTTTCGAATATAACTCTAAAAACAATCCAGATTTTTTAACTGTTGAGCAAATTCTTGCGTTAAATAAAATGGCAACATTGTGATTTTATATGGCAAGCAAAACATCTCAGCCAAAGATATCGCTGCCGTTACTGAAATACTCGCATCTTCACATTTAACACAAGGCAATGCCGGTCTAAACTTCGAACATAACTTAGCCCAGCAATGCCAAGCTAAACATGCTAAAACTTTTTGCAATGCGACATCGGCCTTACATAGCGCCTGCTTAGCTTTAGAGCTAGGCACTGACGATATAGCATGGACATCACCCATTTCATTTGTCGCTTCGGCAAATTGTGCTATATATTGCGGTGCTAATATCGATTTCGTTGATGTAGAGTTGCAAACAGGAAATATTAGTATTGTCGCTTTAACAAAAAAGTTAGTTGAAGCTAAACAATTACAAAAACTTCCTAAGCTACTCATTGTTGTGCATCTTGCAGGGCAAAGCTGTGATATGGCGTCAATAGCTAAACTTAGCCAGCAATATGGTTTTGCCATTATTGAAGACGCCAGCCACGCTATAGGTGGCAGTTACCAAAGTCAGCCCATTGGTAGTTGCCAATATTCAGACATTACTGTTTTTAGTTTTCATCCGGTTAAAATAATAACTACAGGGGAAGGCGGTGCAACGTTAACCAATTCGTCTCAATTAGCAGAAAAACTCACCTTAATTCGTAGCCATGGCATTACTCGCGATCCTAAATCGATGACTAAAGAAAGTGAAGGCGATTGGTATTATCAACAGGTATCGCTAGGCTATAATTATCGCATGACAGATATTCAAGCCGCACTAGGTAACTCACAACTCACCCGTTTAACAGAATTTGTTGGTAAACGTAATCAACTCGCACAAATTTACGATAATGCTTTTAAAAACTCCGATTTCAAACCATTAGCACAAGATAATAATTGTTATTCCGCCTATCATTTATATGTAATTCAGAATATTCATTGGTCAAAAAAAGAGAAATTAATCGCCTTTAATACATTGCGTGATAAGGGGATTCAAGTGCATGTACACTACATTCCTATTCACTTGCAACCTTACTATCAGGCGTTAGGCTTTCAAGCAGGAGACTTTCCACAAGCCGAGCAGTATTACCAAGCATCATTAACCCTGCCCTTGCATCCTGAGATTACGTCTGACGAACAACAATTTATTATTCAATCGGTATTGTCGTTAATTGAGTAAACTAGATTAAGTTTCTGTTTTAACAAATATAGCTTTAAACATTTCAACAACTTGTTTAACCACTTCAGGTTTCACATGACGATGATCGTCAAGCCAAGCATCTTCAGTACATTCGGTAATCAATTCATAACTTGGTAAATAATACATATCATCGTTATTTTGTACTAACTCTTCTGCCGCCACACGCAATACAGCTTTAGAGTGACAATTGGCACTAATTACATGGTGTTTATCGGCTCTTCCTGTAGCTAAGAATGGAATAGGTGAAACACTGATGATCAGCTTAAATTCTGGGTTATGCTGCTTAATAATGTCAAAAAAACGTTGGATGTGTTGCACATTCTCAGTAACAGTAAGGGTTCTATGTTTAACTAAATGATACATATTATCTCTAGGGTTACGCGACATAAAACTGCCATCATGCAACTGCCAACATTCATTTAAGCCTAGGGTAATAACAAAAACCTGACACTGCAAAAAAGAGGCTTTTACTGCGGCAATATGTTGTTCATAATCGGCTAAATATGCTTGTTGGGATCTGAAGACAACATTTTCACGATAAGGGTCTAAGTAATAACCACTCTCATCCTCTATTAATAGTTTACTAAACTCCCTGGTCGAAAAGGCTTTCTCTGCTAGCTGAGTAAAGCTTGGGCTGTTGAATAAAATGCCATAGTTGGCACAAAACTTAGCAATCGTATCACCGGGAGTATAACCCTCAATAGCTAGCCCTGAATTAAAATCGTCATTACGCTCAGTAACTACATAGTTATAACCTGATTGTTGAAAATATTTAGCGATTTCAAATGCAAAACAACTGCCCGCCGAGCCAATTGGAGTTTGCATATCCATGATAGGATATTTTTTAACAAATGGCTGTAATGAAAATTTTGATTGCGGATATTTAATACTCTGGGGGTTTGGCCAAAATATCGCTTTAGCGTCGGGCTTTCCCTGCTGGTCATAACGGCCAAAACTATCTTTGAATGTTTCTTCATAGTGAGCTAAGTCTAACAAAGCTTGCACTGCTACTTTATTAATCGCTTGCTTTGCATTTAGCTGACTATGTAATAGTTCTTTAATTAAAGAGACTAAATCAAAAATGCTGCCATATTGCATCAAATAAGGGTCATGATTAATAATGTGCTGAAAAATATTCGTAGCAACATCGACATCTGAAAAGATATTTTCAAGTAAAAATTCAACGTGTGCCAAACTGCTTAACTCATGATCGCAAGCAATGTTAATAAAAGCATTATCAAGTATTTTAGGCTCAGCCTTAAATTTCAATGCTTTTTTAGCAAAATTATCAAATGGTTGAAAATAAGTAAATGGTTCTAGATAATTTTCATAAACATTTCGCCAATTTGCTTCACTTTGCACTATACAAAAATTAAGTGCGTAACGTGTTTTATTCTTTTCCGCCAATGAAGCACAGTGAGCAACTTGATTAGGATTAAAAATAAGACAATCACCAGTATCTGGTTTTGAATATTGGGGGGTAGTGTTCACAAATCTGTGTCATTTCAGTAAACTAGTAAAAACAGGAATGACATATGACAACTCAATTCGATTTTCAAGAAGCAGTAAAAGCACTTCAAGAAGGTAAAAAGCT
>MAAE01000033.1 GCA_002162675.1 Colwellia sp. 39_35_sub15_T18
AACAACTTTAAAACCCATCTTGACAGTTTGTTTGTCATTTGGGATTATTAAAAGGTTGTATTCATAAAAAGTTACATATAAAAAAAAGTTACATAAAAAAACGATAGATTTTTATATTTGCGGTAACAAAAATCTTTGTTATCAAAATTTAAATAGCAATTGGTTGGGAACTATGTCCAAAGTAAGTAAGAAAAGCCTCATCGCTACGGCAATGGTTGGCGCACTAGCATTAGCAGGTAGCAATATCGCTGCTGCAGATGCATTAACAGATCTTCAAAAAGCTGAAGCAAAAATATTTAAGCAGTCAGCTAAATCACAAGCCAAAGTCAATACTATATACGAGCAAACGCAAGATCTTCTTGCCGAATATCGTAACACTGTTGATGAAGGCGATGTTCTTCGTGGTTATAACGATCACGTGCAACGTATGGTTAATGATCAAAAAATGAATATCGCATCATTGCAAAAGCAAATCGATGGTATCGATAAAATCAAGCAAGGTGTTGTACCGCTAATGTACAAAATGATAGACACCTTAGAAACGTTCATTGACTTAGATGTGCCAATGAATATTGAACGTCGTAAAGAACGTGTTGCTAATTTACGTGACGTGATGACTGACTCAAACGTAACTACGTCTGAGCAGTTTCGTTTAGTACTTGAAGCTTATGAAATTGAAGCAGGTTACGGCACTATTTTTGACGCTTACCAAGCAGAAATTGATTTTGGTGGCACTACCCTAACAGCTGATTTTGTTCACATGGGACGTATCGCGTTTGTTGCACAATCATTAGACGGAAAACACTCTTGGTTATGGAATAACGAAAATCGTTCATGGGAAGAGTTAGGTGACGAATATTTGAAACCTATCAAAGATGCTGTCGCTATGGCACGTAAGCAACTTCCAATGGACCTAACTAAATTACCAGTATTTGCAGCAGGAGCAAAATAATGAAAAAAATTATTAATTTTGTAACACTAGCCGCAATAATGACTGCTGGCTTAGTAGCAACCACACAAGCAAATCAGCTAGATGATTTACTTAAGCAAGTTAAAGCTGATCGTGTATCAGAAGCTAAACTTGATAAAAAACGCGAAGCTGAATTTAAAAATGCTCGTTCTGATAAGCAAGCTTTATTAAATAAAGCTAAAAAAGAGTTATCAAACCAAGAAGCACGAAATAAGCGTTTAACCAAAGAATATGCGGCTAATGAAATTAAATTAGCGCAAAAAGAAGTTGAACTAGACAATGCTACCGGCACGTTAGGTGAAATGTTTGGTGTTTCTCGTGCAGCAGCAGCAGGTGCTTACGGTCAAATCGCTACTTCAATTGTTAGTGCTGAATTCCCAGGTCGTGGCGAAGCGCTTAATCGCATCGCTAATGCAAGAGCTATTCCTGCATTGGAAGATCTTGAAGAATTATGGTTTGCTTTGCAAACTGAAATGACAGAGTCAGGTAAAGTTTCTAAATTCAGTGTTGAAGTGACGAACTTAGATGGTTCTAAATCTACTGAAACAGTTACCCGTTTAGGTACTTTCAACTTAGTCTCAGCAAATGGTTACTTAACTTACAACGATGAAGTTGGTCAAGTTCAACCGTTACCTAAGCAACCAGCAGGTTATATTTCTGAAACTGCATCAGGTTTCTTTAATACGAGTTCAGGTTACGCGGGTGTTTATGTGGATCCTTCACGTGGTGGTATTTTATCACTAGAAACACGTAAGAAAACAGTTGAGGAATTCTTCCACGAAGGTAAAGAAGTTGGTTATGCTATCACCGTTCTTTTGATTATTGGTTGTATCATTGCTCTGGAGCGTTTAATTGTTCTTGGCGGTATGAGCTCTAAAATAAAAGCGCAAGAGAAAAACCTTGATACACCTAATGAAAACAATCCACTGGGTCGTTTACTTAAAATTTACCATGATAATAAATCAGTGGATGCTGAAACATTAGAGCTAAAACTTGATGAAGGTATTTTACGTGAAACACCTAAAGTAGACCGCGGTGTTAACTTAATCAAAATGTTTGCTGCTATTGCACCGTTAATGGGTCTTTTAGGTACAGTAATCGGTATGATTATGACGTTCCAAACCATTACCTTATTTGGTACGGGTGACCCGAAAATTATGGCTGGTAATATCTCACTAGCACTAGTTACAACAGCATTAGGTTTGATTTGTGCATTGCCACTTATTCTTATCCACTCAGTTGTTGCCGGTAAAGCGAAAAGCGTTTTACAAAAACTAGACGAGCAGAGCGCAGGTTTAATTGCTGCGATTGCTGAGAAGGAGTCTAAATAATGTTATTCCTGATAGAGCTTTGGGAATCTGTCAGGGGTTTTGTTGCGACTGGCGGTAACGTACTTTATGTTGTTGCCTTCGCACTCTTATTGATGTGGATTATGATGATTGAACGTTATTGGTTCTTATCATCGGTCTACCCAGCAATGAAAAACGATATTGTTTCTCGTTGGGATGCACGCACAGACACAACGTCTTGGTATGCACATCGTATTAGAGAGACTTGGATTTCCGAAGCAAATGAGCTGCTTGAACAGCGTATGATCACCATCAGAACGTTAGTGGCAATGTGTCCATTAATTGGTTTGTTGGGAACGGTAACCGGTATGATTGGCGTGTTTGAAACAATGGCACAACAAGGTACAGGTAACCCACGTTTAATGGCCGCAGGTATATCGCAAGCAACTATCCCGACTATGGCGGGTATGGTAGCAGCATTATCTGGCGTGTTTTTTAGTTCAAGACTTGACGCTCAAGTTAAACTAGCCAAGGCTAAACTGGTTGACAGTTTACCTCATCACTAGAGAGATATTTTCATGGCACGTAAAAAGATTCGTGAGGACGAAGAAGCGGTAATTGATATGACACCGATGCTCGACATCGTATTTATCATGCTGATCTTCTTCATCGTAACCACTTCTTTTGTTAAAGAAGCAGGTATTGAAGTAAATAAACCTAAAGCAGCACAACAAACTAAACAGAAAAACGCTAACATCTTTGTGGCAATAAAAGATAACGGTGAAATTTGGTTAGATAAAGGTCGTGTTGATATCGAACGTGTTGGTGCAAGGATTGAAAAATTACTTGCTGAACAACCAACTGATGTCGTTATTATCCAAGCTGACAAAGACGCTAAACATGGTGTTGTTGTTAAAGTAATGGATGCAATTAAAGAAGCAGGAAGTGGTCTTAGAATATCCATTGCTGCAGCTAAGGGGTAGAGTATGGGACGCTTTTTAGTATCAATACTACTAGGCGCTGTAGTTACCTTTGGTTTATTTGCTTTTATGGCTTTCCTTGTTTCTAGCGGTGATAGAACTAAGGATGAGGCACAAGAGAATATAATCGTAGAAGTTAATACTACGCCACCAAAGTCTTCTGCAGAGACACGTCGCCGTGTTCCGCCTCCGCCACCTCCGCCGCCTAAAGCGCCACCAAAGCAACAGGCTCCAGAGCCTGAAGCAAGTAATGATAGTGGTGGTTTGCAGTTTAATATGCCGGGTGTACAGTTATCGGGTGCATCAACGGGGTTATCTGCACCGGGTGCTGGTTTTGGCCGTGACGGTGATGCAACGCCAATTGTTCGAATAGAGCCTAAATATCCTATTCAAGCAGCTCGTGATGGTAAAGAAGGCTGGGTTAAACTTTCATTTACAATTAATGAGATTGGTGGTGTTGAAGACGTTAAAGTGATGGAAGCAAAGCCTAAGCGTGTTTTTGACAAAGAAGCTAAGCGTGCATTAAGAAAGTGGAAGTACAAACCTAAAGTTGTTGATGGTAAACCATTGAGGCAACCGGGTTTAACCGTGCAACTTGACTTTAAAATGGACGGAGGTAAGTAATGAGTTTACATAAAAAAACGTTTAAGCAATTTACCTTTCAGCACTTTTCTTTGAAGCTATCTACCTTTAAGGAGTTATCAACTTCTTTAGTTGTTATTGCTTCAATTCTTGTCGCTCAAGTACCTTTTGCAGATAATGCAATGGCTGCGGGCGCTAAACAAGAACAAAAGAAAAAACGTCCTACGCAGCTTGTTGGTCCATCGGTGGGTAAAAAGGTTCAAAAAGCCTTTGAACTTTACGCTGGTGACGAAAAGAAGGGTGTTGAGTCAGATATAGATGGTGCCTTAGTTGTTTTATTGGATATAAATGCCAAGAAAGATTACGACAAAGCTTATGTTTCGCGTTTTATTGCCGTTATGTATGCCACTAAAGGTAGTCAAGAGCAAGAAGCTATAAAGTACTTGAAGCTAGCTGTAGCTCCTGACATTCTAAATGAAGTGGATCACGGCGAAGCGGTAAAGTTATTAGCTGACTTGCAAATGCAAACTAAGGATTACAAAGGCGCATTAACTAATTATTATGCGTGGATGGAATTTACTGGTAAAGATGATGGCAATACTTGGGTTAAAATTGCCCAAGCTAATTATGAGTTGAAACAATTAGATAAAATGATTGTTCCAGCGGATAAGGCTATCGCTGCTTTTGGTGATAAACCTAACCCAAATCCATATATATTAAAGCTTACTTCATATTATGAGCGTAAAAAATATAAAGAAGCCATTAACGTATTGGAAACGGTTATTTTAATTTTTCCTGAGAATAAAACTTGGTGGACACAATTACCTATGTTTTATTTGTTAGTTGAAAATTATCCAAAAGCTGTGCAAACGCTTGATTTAGCTTATAAGCAAGGATTTCTTGAAAAAGAATCTCAGCTTAAAACGTTAGCTAATTTGTATTCTTCTACTGAAGCACCTTATAAAGCTGCTAAGTTGTTAGAAAAGCATATTGCTTCTGGCGATATTACCCGTGATGAGAAAAATATCTCGGCGTTAGCTAATGCTTGGCATGCAGCACAACATATTGGTACTGCTGCTAAGTATTATGGTGAATTAGCTAAATTAACTAATGAAGCTAAGCATTATCGCAAACAAGGTATGTTGTTAAAGCAAGATGAGCAATTTACTAAAGCGATCCCTGCATTGCAGAAAGCCTTGGATCTTGGTGTTAAAAATAAAGGTCGTATATACATGAGTATTGCCGAATCTTATTTTTACCTAGAGAAATACAAAAAAGCTTATGCTGCAATTAATAAAGCAATGAAAGACCCTAAGTCTCGCAAAGCGGCTAAAGGTTGGAAAGGCTTTATTGCAGATACGGCTAGACGCAAGAATGTTTCAATTTAGTTAGTTATTTTTAGATAACGACTAACTGATATTGAATGTTTAAAAAGCCAACATAATTGTTGGTTTTTTTATATCTATTAAAAGTTAAATAAATTGTGATTAGTTGAAATTTTATTTATTATTTGATGGTCTATGTAAAAAGTTATATAACTAATATGCTCAACGTATTAATAATTAAATAAAGGAAACATGTATGAATATTCTTAAAAAATCGGGTTTAGCTGCAGTAATGGGTTTATTAGCATTTTCAGTTTTTGCTAGCAATGTTGCAAAAGCAGAAACTAATCCGTTTGCTACACAAGAAATAGTAACTCTTGTATCACAAGATGGCGAAGCTAAATGTGGCGAAGGCAAATGCGGTGAAGGCAAAGCCAAAAAAGCTAAATGCGGCGAAGGAAAATGCGGTGAAAGCAAAGCCAAAAAAGCTAAATGCGGCGAAGGCAAATGCGGTGAAAGCAAAGCCAAAAAAGCTAAATGCGGCGAAGGCAAATGCGGTGAAGGCAAAGCCAAAAAAGCTAAATGTGGCGAAGGCAAATGCGGTGAAGGTAAAGCCAAAGATAGTAAATGTGGCGAAGGCAAAAGTAAAAAATGTGGTGGTTAATCCACTAGGTTAAACTTTTGAACCTAATAAAAACGAGCTTAACCGCTCGTTTTTTTGTTTATTCATTAAATTTATTGTAACTGTTCACCACCGAGCCGCAATGCTTCACAGAGGGCTCTTCGAGCCTACGCAGAGACTTTGTTATTCTCGGTGTAGTGCGTTAGCACCTCGGTGCTCTCTGTGGTAAATATGTCTAAGCTGAATAAATACAATTTATTTAGTTATAAAATGGTGATTCTTACTGTTTAGGTTTGCCAACATAGTAATAAACCGTCCATTTCTCACTAAATACGCTGTCTAGTGGCACAAAGTGAGCCGATATACTGACTTTGTTATAGGCATTGGTGAAAGTGGTTTTCTTGCCATTATCATGGCTTCTAGGCTCTTCTTTTACTTGCCAACTTTCATCTAAGCATTGTTGAGTAGTGCTAATAGCATTTTGGTAATAACCAATGGCTGTCTTTTCATCATTTGCTGAAACATTACAGGCGTAGGTCGTTTGTTCTCCCCCCCACGACCATATATGACAATCTTCACCAACAAGGTTGTATTTCGCTTTCCAAGTATTACTGACTTTGGCTTTAATTTTTGTCATTTTAATTTGTTCAAAGCCATTATCATAGGCCTTAATTAAGGCTGAAATTTTTTGACAAGGATTGTGGACAGATGTTATTTTTTTTTGTGCAATAGTGTTTTGGTTAACACAAGCACTGAGTAATGTACTTGATAATACTAGCGAGAGTTTAGTTATATTATTCATCAAAATAGCTTCCTGCTACCAAAGGATATTAATGATTTAAATAATACAAAATTATCGATGATTTTAATAGTGATTAAAAACTGTTAAAATTATCCCATACTTATATGCTAGTTTACTTTTCTCTTTTAGGAATTCTTTTGAACAATAACGATGTACTTCGCCGCTTGCGCTACACTTTTAATTTTAATGATAAGCAAATGATGGCATTGTTTGCTTCTGCAGGCATGACGACTAGTCGTGAGCAAGTGAGTCAGTGGTTAAAAAAAGACAATGACAGTGACTTTATTAGCTGTACAGATGTTGAACTTGCCAGCTTTCTTAATGGTTTTATCAATGAAAGACGCGGTAAAAAAGCGGGGCCTCAAGCTGTAGCAGAGAAAAGGTTATCAAATAATATTATTTTAACTAAGTTAAAAATAGCGTTGAACTTAAAGGCTGAAGAGCTTATTGCTTTACTTAATAGTGTCGATTTTAGATTGAGCAAACCTGAATTAAGTGCTTTTTCAAGAAAAACCGATCATCAGCATTACCGTGAATGTAAAGATCAAGTATTACGTAACTTGCTACAGGCAATTGATAAAAAATATCATGTGGCTAGAACGGAAAAGTTTATAAAAGATGATTCAGAGGAGCAAAGCTCTGGAAAACCACCAAGTTCAGAGCGCCCAAAAAAGCTTGGCAGTGCAAAAGGTTATAAAAGCAAACCTGATGAGCCTTACGTTGAGGGCGCTAGACCCAATGCTAGTGCAATCTATGTTAACCCTAACCGTAATAAAAGTAGTAAGAAAGATTCCGTTCGTAAAACTTTAAAGCTCAGACCTGAAGATATTTATAAACAGCCTAATAAGTAAGAGAAAACTTGTTATGAAAAAACCATTAAAAGCGGCACTCTTTTCAGCGTTTATTTTTCCTGGTTGTGGCCAGTTATTATTAAGAAAATATTATTCCGCTGTTTTTTATGCTGCTTTTGCGTTTATTGGTTTGTATTTGTTGTTTGGTGATTTACTCTCTCGAGCACAAGATATCATTGATAAGGTACAAAGTGGTGAAGTTGCTGCGGATCTCGCCAGCATAAGTGCCTTGGTTCTGCAACAATCCGCCAGTACAATAGAATCAATCAGTCCAGCGTTGACTATTTTTTTCATTACTTGGTTAGTGAGTGTCGTTGAAGCTTACCGAGTTGGACGAAAGTTAGCGTCGCTAGAAACTATTAAATGAGACACACTAATTAAAAAAGCCCAAATATCATAATGTTTGGGCTTTAATCGAGTTCTCGTGATTGGGGGGATTACCGGGGATATTATTTCCAATTGTCTCTTTTAGCGGCTTGCAATTTCTCATAACCCTCTAGTAATTTTCCGTGGATTTTAAAGCCTTCTAAGCCAAGCCCTGGACAATGTAAGCCGTCAAAAATCACTTTACCTTCTACCATTGCCAAACAATTCTTGCTCATTTCTTTGCCGTACATTAAAGCCAGCGAAGTCATGTATGGGGCAAACTCTCTATCCTCACTCCATTTTATTTCTAGCAAGGCTTGTAAGCAGCGATATTTACGGGTATTTTCTTCATTGTTTTGATCAAGGTGTAATGCCCAGTTTACCCAATCAATGGCTTGTTCGTCTTGGGCGGCGAGGGCAAGCATGGCTTTAACTTCACCAATGCGTAGATCAAACCAAAGGGTACCCGCATCAGGCGCTAAACCAATAAACTCAGCCGCCGCCAAAGCATCGTTATAACCACCTTGTTCAAGGCCCTCCAGAATATCTAACCAATCATCATGGCCTAAGTCTTTTAGCGTTAGGAAGGCTTCTCTAAACAAGGCGCCGTCATTATTGTTGTTCCAGACAATTTCATCGACAGGGTAGATATCAGACATGCCCGGCACTAAAATTCGACAAGCATATACATTTAAGTGATTGTAGTCAGATATATAAATATCAAAATCCATATTGTGAATAATGGTTACTAAATTATCGTACTCTGTGCCAGTATCAGCGTCAAAGTCCCAGTCAACAAAGTCATAATCGGCTGTGTCTTTAAAAAAATCGTAAGAAATAAAGCCACTGGAGTCGATAAAGTGCAATTCTATATTGTGTGGTGAGGCAATTTCTTCTTCATCAAAACTTGGCGGTTGGAAAACATCAAGCTGATCAAGGCTTCGACCTTGTAATAACTCGGTTACGGTACGCTCTAATGCGACTTCAAAGCTTGGGTGAGCACCAAATGAGGCAAAGACACTGCCGTCTTTTGGATTAATTAACGTCACACTCATCACTGGATATAAACCACCTAGCGAAGCATCACATACTCTTAAATGATAACCATGACTTTCGAGCTCTCGTATATCGGCTAAAATAGTCGGAAAACGCTCTAATACTGTGACTGGAATTTCGGGTAAACAAATACCTTCAGCAATAATCTTGTTTTTAACATAACGCTCAAATATTTCCGATAAGCTTTGTACGCGTGCTTCATTTTGGGTGTTACCGGCTGACATGCCATTACTAACAAACACATTGGCGATAACACTTACCGGAATATAAATATCTTGTTGATCGCGCTCGCGGGTATAAGGTAGGGCACAAACGCCACGCTCACCAGCGCCAGAGTTCATGTCATAAAGTTTATCAACGGTTATTTCACTATTAGGGTCGAAATACTGCCATAAACTTTCATCCATTATCCCTTCAGGCATAGAGTCATCTTCACTGAAGAACCACTTTTCATTAGGGTAATGCACAAACTCATCATTGCTGATTTTTTCACCAAGATAGAAGTCGGCAAAAAAATAGTTGCAGCTTAAGCGTTCAAAGTATTCCCCTAAGGCACTGGCTAAACAAGACTTAGCCGTGGCACCTTTGCCATTAGTAAACATTAAGCCACAGCTGCTGTCTTTAATGTGTACGGAAAAGCAATTCTTAACTGGGTTTAACCAAGAGGCTTCTTCTATATCAAAGCCAAAAGAAGTGAGTTTTTCTTGCATACTGGCAATAGAAGTTTCTAATGCACTGTCTTTGCCTTTGATAAATGTTTGTTCCATGGTTGTTCCGATTAAATAAGGTGAAAGTAAGCTGAATATTATAGCTGAAATTGTGATGTTAAGGCTCAATACTGAACCTTAACACTCAATGTTGAAATTTAAGTTAGGCTAATATTCAACCCAGTGGGCATAATGTTCATTTTTTCCTAATGTTGCTTGACTACCTTTTAGGGAAAAGTCATAACCACATAAAGTAAACTTACCTCGAAAAGCAAGCGCTTGAATAATCGTTTGGCTATCAAGTGGCGAAAAGCTGGCAAAGTAATCAGTGTTGACACCATTTTTACTCGCCACATCTACCGCTAAAGTGCGTACCGGTTTACCTTTATTAAAGCTAATTTGCTGGCAGCTGTTGTCACCCTGTGCACTCAATTGTGACCAAAGTTGTGGTGTATTGACTTCATCAGCTTGCCAATTGATGATCACTCCTTGATGCTGAGATAAATACAAGGTGAAATTATCAGGCATGACTAGTGGGTGCTTTCGTACTATTTTTGCGCTAATACTTGATATTTGCTGAGTAGATTGTTGCTCAAGATCACTTGAATGATTAGCACTGAAAAAGCTTAATAACCATGAGGTTAATATGGCAGCTAAGGTAATAAGCACCATAATTATAATAACTAACTGAGCTTTTTTATTACTTAATAACTTTAAACGGATCAACTCGCCAATGTCAGTTTGCTCACCGTCTAGTTGAGAGGTTTGTTGGTTATTATTATAGGTATATGCTGCGTGTGCTTGTTGAGTTTCGTGTTGCTGGGCGTCAATGCTTATTACACTTTCCCCTGCTATGCTTGGTTCGATACGATATTTCGCCGACTTCCCTTGATGAGTATTTTGTTGATATTCAGACATGTCAACAGGGCCTATATACCCTAATATGTAACTTTTTCCTATGGATTGTTGCTTGCTAGGGTAGGTGAGTAACACTGCGGAACTAAGAGCGGGAATAAGTAATAAATAATAGCTACTGTGTTGCTCAGAAAAAATAATGATCAGCGCCATTAAAGCAAAGCTTAAGCTGGGGGCAAATAACCAGTTTTTATTTAATTTGGCATCATGCAGTCGGCGTAAACTTGTCAAACCCAATGCGGCACTAAATAGTACACTGATCACTAACGAGATAATTAATTTACCGGTGAAAGCCGAAGCTAGCATAATAAAAATAATATATATCGCGCTGCATATAGCGAAAAATCGGCTTCGATTATCAAAACCTTGTAAGCAAAAAAGTGACTTTAATAACTGCACAGTGTCTCCATGGAAAATTTAAAACTGGGTATTAACAAAGGTTAAATTTAATGTACTCGATAAGGGGGAATATCAATATTGTCTAATTTTAAGCCAAACAAGGTTAAAGTCGCATTATTGCTAGACTCGCCATCACCACTAAACTCGACATCAAATAAGCTTAACCAAATTAAGCCATGTTGTTTGGTAAAGGTTAAACGGCTTGAACGCCTAGCGATAGCTATAAATTGTAATTTATTTTGTTCGCAATAATGTTTAGCATGTCTCCGCGCCGCCTCTGATAATTTTCTTAGATAAATAAAGTACCAACAAACTAAGCAAAAGAGTAATAAATAATAAATATTTTCCATAGTAACTTGGTTTTCCTTAAATAAATGAATAAGTCAGTGATTAAGTTGCGTGTTTGTTGCTAACGTTGATTTAATGATACTCGTAGCGATAGCTAATTAAATAATTGCCCAATAGCTTTTGATAAAGCATCACTGCGTTCAGGCGCGCGCATGCATTGAAAAACAATAGGCCTAAGAGCAGGGATAGCGACCAGATCTTTGAAAATATGATTAAATAATGTTTGCTCTTTACTGGCAATGACATGTTCAAAAAATGCCATTAAATTGTCACTGTTTTCTAATGCTAACCAACAACGTCCTGACAAAGTGATCAGTAAATCCGCTGCTAGGGTTTGCTGTTGCAATAATAAGCTTATCAATTGGTGTACATGAGGATGTTGGCAACTACTGGCTAAGCTGCGTAATAGGTGTTGCTGCACTTGTATCATTTGTTCTGTGGCAGGCTCTTGACTGCTTAGCTTGGCCTTAAATAAAGTAATTAAGGCCTCTAATAACTCAACAGCTAGTGGCTCATTTTCTAACGCGCTACATAAAGGTAATAATACTTCATTGGGTAAATGAGGTAGTGCTTTACTGAGTAGCTCACTATTTTTTGCTGTGCCATTAATGTTTTCATTAATGCGCACGGCAAAGTCTGTAATACCTTGTACACCAACCGCTTGCCAATTTTCCCAACCAGTATCACCTGTTATATAGCTGATAAAAGGGGCTAAGTATTCGCTAGGCGTCTGCTTTAATTCAAATTTTATTTTACTGTTTAAGGCCGCTAACTTATATTGTGCCGGCGTGAATAAGTAAGGATTGTTTTTCAATAACTCTTCTTGCTGCTCGTTAGCATCTTGCGTTAAATCAGCGCCAAGCGCTTCAACAATTATGGCAATAAAATGATTTCTAGCCCCTTGGTTTAGTAGGCCTCGTTCATCTAGAGGAAGCTTTAACAGCCACAAATAAGGTTGCGGTGATTGTTTTTGCCAAAAAGCAATGGCAATACAAGCGTGTCCTTGCGATGGTGTCGGATAAGGAATTTGATTTTGTTCAATTTTTTCAAATTGTTCTTTCGATATTTTTGCTATTTTACGACCAACATCATAAAGACGATATTGTGAATTAGAAGATTGTAAAAGCTGGGTAATTGTATCAATAGTATCCATAAGGCCGTAATAATTAGTCAATAAATTGGGAAAAATGTGCATTTGTCTTTAGCGCTTATTATAAGGATAATAGCGCCATTAACCTAGTAAAAAAACCTAGTAAAAACTCTTCACAAATTTGCCAATATAGCGTCAGGAAATAAAGCTTAATGAATATTGAAGCACCTTGCATACCCGAAAAACCGCTACTGACTATTTTATACCAAGATGACTATTTAGTAGCCGTAGACAAACCCGCGGGTTTATTCGTTCATCGCAGCTTTATGGATAAGGATGAAATTTATTTTGCTTTGCAACTCGTGCGCGATCAAATAGGTAAATATGTTTATCCTGTGCACCGTTTAGACAGACCAACATCAGGTGTATTGCTATTTGCGTTAACCAAAGCGGTTGCACAGCAAATGAATGAAGCCTTTGCCAATAAATCTAATGGCGTTAGCTCAGTAAAAGAAATGATCAGCAGTGAAACGGCTGAAACAGTGTTGAACAAAACCTACTATGCGTTAGTGCGTGGACATTTACCTATAGCTAAGCAGAGTGAGCTGATAGATTACCCCCTTAAGGAAAAGTTAGATAAATTAGGCGACAAAAATGTTAGCCGTGATAAACCAGCACAAGCAGCGCAAACGTATTATCAAGTCATCGAACAAGCAAGTTTGCCCATTGCTCTGGGTAAATTTGATAGTGTTCGCTATTCTTTAGTGAAACTAACTCCTGTCACTGGACGGCGTCATCAAATTCGCCGCCATTTAGCCCATTTAAGGCACCCGATAATTGGCGATATTAATTATGGTGATAATAAACAAAACCCTTTTTTTGGTGAGCATTTTGGTTTTAAGCGCTTAATGCTTATTGCTAAGTCATTAAGTTTTACTCATCCGGTTACTGAACAAGTTATTACCGTCACGGCCGAGTTTGATGCGCAGTGGCAGCAAGTGTTTAAAGTGCTGGAATGGTTAATTCAGGAGTAAAGTTGCAATATATATATTAAAAATATAATTTGTGTTTTTTGCTCCTGTCGCGTCGCGGTGGCGACATCACCCAAAGGGAGACTGCCTCCGGCCTCCCTTTGGAATCCCTCGGAGCTGCGATCCAAACGTAATCTTTCATTCTATCAAGTGTTTTCGACGTAATGGCGTTGAACGGGCATCCATGCCCTACATCGCCTTGTTCATCATCCATGATGAAAATACGTGAACACTTTCTTTCATTTCAGCGTTTGTTCACGCAGACAGGAAGTTGGTGTCACTGTTTGAGTATATATTACCTTTTTAAAAGAAAAGCGCTAACTCTTGGTTAGTTTTTTAGCAAAGCGATTGGCATGATAAAAACCAATACTGGTGTTACGAGCCATTTTGGTGAAAATTAAATAACACCAAGGCACTAAAAACAAACTAGTGATGGTGGAGAAAGTTAAACCACCAATAATGGCAATGGCTAAAGGCGAGTATGATGGGCCGTCGCCGCCTATTTGCGTGGAGCCTAACGCCAATGGGATCATACCTAGTACCGTCGTGGCTACTGTCATTAGTACCGGTCGTAAACGGGTGACGCAAATATCACTAATGGTTTGTTCTAAATCAGCAATTTTAGGCGACATTTGATTAATTTGATCGATTAACACTATGCCGTTGTTGACCACTATGCCCATGAGGATCAAAATACCTATCATGCCCATTACTGACATGCTGGTACCAGTAATAAAAAAGAACCAGAACACCCCGACAATAGAATAAATAATTGAGCTAATAATAGCGGCAGGCAGTAGTAATGATTCAAACAGCGCCGCCATAACAATGTAAATCATCGCTAATGCTAGAATCATATTGGTGATCATAATTTGTTGATCCGCTTCTTGGCTATCGAAGCCTTGGCCTAACTTCCAACTATAACCTGGCGGCAGAGTGATAGCATCCATCGCGGTAGTAATGCGATTTTGCGCTTGCTCCATGGTGATATCATTTAAGTTTGCGCCAATAGTCAGCGCTGTTTGACGATTTTCACGATAAATAGCCGTTAATCTTGGTTGTACTTTAAACTGGGCGACATTTTCTAAACTGATGATTTGCCCTGCTATTTGTGTGATAGGCAGTTTCTTTAATTGGCTTAATGAATACTTTAGACGTTCATCATAAAGCAAACGTATTTTAACTTCGCCATTGGGATCATGCCTAAAACTTCTTAACTCTAACCCTCGTAAGGCTGTGCCGACTACTTGAGCAATTTCGTTAGAATTTAAACCGATTTGGCTTGCCTTAACTCGGTCAATAATCAAGACCATTTCTTTTTGATGTTGTGAAACATCACTGCGTACATCTGTTAAGCCGTCAATATGGTTGAGCACAGGTACTACTTGTTTGGATAACTCAACCAGTAAATCAGTTGATGGACCCAATAAGGTCATACTAACACCGCCACTTTTAGCACTTTGCCAGCCAAAGTCAGGCTTAGCTTCAGCAAAGTTGGGCATGTTTTTACGAATGCGCGCCTTTAGCTCGGTCATGGAAATATCGCGATCTTCTTTTAATAACAAGGTTGAAGCAGCGCGCTCACCGTTGTAATAGCTATAAACGGAGTCAATATAGAATTCTTCTTGGTGCTGGTATAAATAATCTTCAAAGCGGTCAACCATGGCTTCGACATGCTCTAGCGGAAATTGTCCCTCAACATGGTAGCGCATATACAAGCGAGTACCGTCTTGATTGTCCATATTGTCTGAGGTGATAGACTCCATAGGAATAGCGGCACTGGCTAAAATAAGCAAGGCCATTATCGCGGTAATTTTAGGGTGAGCTAGCACCCAAGTTAAGCTGGTTTTATATTTAGCCTGTAAGCGACTCGGTTTTTTCTCTGCTTGGGTATTGATTAACTTATCGAGTGATATTCTACTTAATAGTAAGGGCAATAAGGTTTTGGCAATCAATAATGATGCCGCTAAAGAAATGCATATTGCGATAGCAACGTGTTCTAAAAACACCGTTAATTGTACTTTCTCACCAATAATATTAGGTAAAAAAACAATCATAGTGGTTAAAGTACCCGTCATTACCGCAAGGGAGACTTTATCAACCCCCCGTAAAATGTTCTGCACTTTACCCGACTGCGTGGCACTGGGTGTTTTTTGATGCTGTGCTGAAATAGACTCAGTGATCACGACGGAATTATCCACCAACATACCCACGGCAAGTAATAGGCCCATCATAGATAAAACATTAAGGGAATAACCTAATAGATACATGATAGCCAAGGTGATACAAATTGAAAAAGGCACTGACGCAACCACCAATAACGTTGCTGTTGTGTTGCGCATAAACAAATACAATACGGCAAAAGACAGTAGCGCACCGATAGCGCCAGCCGTTAATAAATCAGCTAAAGAGTCGGTAACGCCTTTAGCCTGATCTTCCATCATAAAAATATTTACCCCGTCAAACTGTCGGCTGCTACGAATGATTTCAACAGACTTAACTACCCGGCCGGCTACTTCAACGAGATTAGCGCTAGACTCTTTAAATACGTTAACACCAATGGCGTAGTTTCTATCAAGATGACGGCCATCTACTTGCTCAGGTTGTTCAAAGGCTACGCTGGCAATGTCACCAAGGTAAACATGGTCACTTACTTTTAATGCGCGTATATCATTTAGCTCAGTAAATTCCCCCTTAGGACTAATACGAATATTGGCTTGCTCTGATTTTAATGAGCCAGCATTGATGGTGAAATTCTCTTTTTGCAGCATCATAGTTAGCGCTCTAATATCAATACTATGGCTAGCCATTCTGTCGCTAAGTAATCGAATTGAAATTTGACGAGGATCTATACCATAAAGCTCAACCTTAGAGACACCGCTTAAACGCTCGAGTGGTTTTTTCAGGTAATTATTTAACAACTGATAGCTATTTTTAAGCTCACGCTCGCTAGAAATTCTTAGCGTTAAAATAGGTAAATCAGCCGTGGAAAACTGATAAACAAATATCCGTTGTAAATCTTCGGGTAATAGATGTCGAACGGCGTCTATCTTCTCTCTAGCCTCGATAGCCTTGCCCGTTAAGCTATTCTCCCATTTCACCTCTATACCTATTTCAGCACCGTGCTCTGTTGAGTTAGAATTAAGGCGGATAATTCCTCCCATAGTCGACAAGGCTTCTTCTAAAGGTTTTGTGACTAAACGTTCAACTTCGGCTGGTGTTGATGCTTGATAAGGAGCACTGATCATCATTTCTGGAATATCAATGCCCGGCCATTTTTCTAACGGCAATAACTGTGTGGCAGCAACACCCGTTAACAGCATGGTTAAGCACAGCATAAAGGTAGTGACAGGTTTTTTTAATGCTAGGGTGGTTAAATTAATGCCGGCAGCTTTTTCATTTGTTTGTTTAGACACTGGGCGCCTCCAGCAATTTGTCATCTTTAGGGGTTTGGCTAGCGGTTATGCTTTCTGTGTTGTCGGTAAATTCTGTAGAATCAAACTTTTTATAGTCAAAAAGGTAATATAAAACAGGGATAACCACCAAGGTTAATAATGTTGACGATAACAAACCGCTGATCACTGTAATGGCCATGGGGGCTCTTAGCTCGGCGCCTTCGCCTAGCCCAATTGCCATAGGCACCAATCCCAACGTTGTTGTTAGCGTGGTCATTACTATTGGGCGTAATCGAGAGTTTGCCGCTTCTTTAATCGCACTCATTTTGTCACTCCCTTGTTCACGCAATTGGTTGATTCTATCAACTAATACAATCGCGTTATTAACGACAATACCAGCGAGCATGATCAAACCAATAAAAACAATAATGCTGATATTAGTACCAGTAAGGAATAAACCGTAGATAGAGCCTACACCGGCTAGTGGCACGCTAAATAATATTAATAGCGGGTGTAATAGCGATTCAAATTGAGAAGCCATCACTAAATACACTAAAAACACTGCCAGTGTTAGTGCCATCAACATCGAATTAAACGAGTTTTGCATTTCTTCACTTTGTCCGCCAAAGGTCGCTACCACAGAAAAAGGCAGCTTTAATGCTTCAAGATGTTTTGTGGCACTAGCAAGGGCACTGTTTTGATCACCCATGGCAATGTTGGCACTTATCACCGCTACCCGTTGTTGGTTAATGCGGTTAATTTGTGCGGGGCCGACCGTTTCGACAATATCACTGATGCTAGCGAGGGTTATCGGATAGTCGCTGCTTGGATTGATCACTAACTCTTGTAAGCCATTAATTGAATCACGCTCGCTGAGATTACTGCGCACTAAAATATCAATTTTTCTGTCTAGCAAGGTGTATTTACTCGCGACATTACCGCCTATTTTGACCGCCAATAGCCGAGCAATATCAGGGGCATTGAGTCCCAATTGTGCTATTTTTTGTTGGTTAAAGTGAATTGCCAGTTCGGGTTGACCTTTACGTTGGCTATTAGCTACATCAACAAACTGTTTATCTAGCGCCATTGCTTTGCTTAATTGCTGAGAGTACTTTTTAAGTTCAGCTAGATCATAGCCAGCAAGCTCGATACTAATGGGCTTGCTAAAAGTAAATAATTCCGGGCGATTCAGTGACGTGGTGGCACCAACAATGCTACGGGCGTATTTCCTTATTTTATCCATCACCGCTTGTTCATCGGCGCTATTATGGAGAATAACTTGTAAACGTGCTTGGTGCTCACCGCCTTTATCAGCACTACTGGTCATTAAACTACCACGGCCCGTTAATGAATAGGTACTTTTCACTCTGTCATCATTTTGCAGTTGTTTGGCGATTAAATTGATGGCTTGATCTGTTTTCGCCAGCGGTGTACCCGGCGCTAACTCTACATCAAAATAAAACTCACCTTGTGATAATGGCGGTAATAATTCAACGCCTATTTTAGGTAACACTAAACTTGCCGAGCCGGCGAATAAAAAGCTAATAAGTAGGGTTTTGATACCATGATTTAACGCTAAATTGAGGAGTTTTTGATAGGCGAAAGCAAGCCAATCAAAAAGTTTATTAAAGCCTATTGTTATTGGCTGCATAACAACCGATAAGCCTTTTTTAACGCCATGAAAAATGATTAACCCCAAGCGCATTATTAGCATGGGTAAGTAAATAAAAACGACTTTTAAAGGCAGAGTTAATAGCCAAGTCGCTTTTTGGCTAGAGGATAATTGCTTAAAGGCAGTGTTAGCCACTTTGTTGGCGCTGTCATCAAGTGGTGGTGTTATCTGTCTGGAAGCGAGCATCGGAATTAAGGTTAGTGCTACCGCCAAAGAAGCAATAAGGGCAAAAGCTACTGTCATCGCTTGATCAGCAAACAACTGCCCAGCAACGCCTTCAATGAAAATAAGCGGTACGAAAACGGCTAAGGTGGTTAGTGTTGAGGCAATAATAGCCCCGCTGACTTCCTTGGTGCCCTTTCTAGCCGCTTCAACAACGTTTAAACCTTGCTCTTTGTAGCGTGAAATATTCTCCAACACGACAATGGCGTTATCCACTAATAAACCTGTCGCTAAAGCAATGCCGCCAAGCGACATGATATTTAGGCTGATACCATTGCCATACATCATATTAAAGGTGGCAATAACAGAAACAGGAATAGATAAAGAAATGATCAGCGTTGGCACTATGGCGCGTAAAAATAAATACAACACCAACATGGCCAGTAAGCCACCAATAATAGCGGCTGATTTTACTTCACTAATGGCATTACTAATAAAAGTAGATTGATCATAAACCACGGTAAGTTGGTACTTATCGCCAGACTTTTCGCTAATACTAGCCAGTTCATCGTTAATCAATTTCGCCACTTGCACCGTGTTGGCATCGCCTTCTTTATAAATAGCTAGTTCAACCGCTTCACCTGAATTAATGCGGGTAACGTCAGTGCGTTCTTTATAACCGTCGACTATGCGGGCGATATCATTTAGGTAGATAATTTTGTCATTTTCACGATAAACAACCAGCTCACCAATTTGTTTAATATCGGTAAATTGATTTAGCGTGCGCACTAAATATTGGGTATTGCCATCGATGAGTTTACCGGCAGAAATATTAATGTTTTCGGCATTGATACGGTCGATTATTTGTTGGCTGGAGAGGTTGAGTTGCGCTAGCTTATGTTGATCAATAATTACTTGGTATTCTTGCTCTAAACCACCGCCTAATTTTACTGAGGCAACGCCTAATAAAGACTCAAGCTGACGTTTAATATCGTATTCGCCAAAGGTTCTTAACTTGGTTAAGCCTAATATAGAAGTATCGGTGCTTTGTAAACCAAGACGAATAATGGGGTCTAGCGAGGGGTTAAACTTGAGAATAAGGGGCTTTTCAACATCTAAGGGCAGGGTGATCAAGTCAAGTTTTTCACGCACTTCTAGGCTAGTAATATCCATAGCCGTTTGCCATTCAAATTCTAATAACACATCAGATTGACCCGCTTTAGAAATTGAACTGATTTTTCTTAAGCCTTTAACAACACCAACGGCTTCTTCAATGGGTTTGGTGAGCAATTGTTCGATTTCACCGGGAGCTGCGCCAGTGTAATTAGTACGAACGGTTAGCGTAGGGTAGGTTAGTTCAGGCAGTAAATTTACCGCTAAACGCGACAGGCCAACTAAGCCAAATAAAATCACAGCAAAGGTAAACATCCAAACAGTCACCGGGCGCTTTATGGCAGTATCAACTAAACTCATGAGAAATCCTTTAGCAATTTATTAATTATTATTAATGTGCTTTTACAATGGCGGTTTCGTTATTTGATAGCTCATTATCACTGTCATCGCTATTTTCACTATTAAGCACTTCAACTAACGAATCAGCCTTAAGGTTATGCTGACCATTAACAACCACTAAGTCTCCTTCATTGATTTCCCCGACAACACTGCCAATAACCTCTGTTATTTGCTCTTCAACAAAACCCTTAGTAACCATGATTTCGATCGCTTTGTTATCTCTAACCAAGTAAATTTTGCTGGTGTTATCTAAGGTGATAATGGCATCACTAGCAATGGTAAAGGCATTGTTATGAGTATCAAAAGTTAGGGCTATTTGGGCAAACATACCGGGTTTTAACTGCTGGTTTTCATTGTTAATAGATAAAATGACTTTAAAAGTACCACTGCGTTGGTCAATCACGGGTGAAATTGAGCGAACTTTAGCTTGGTAGACTTTATTTTTACGGGCGCTAAAACTCAATAGTGCTTGTTGGTTTAAATCGACATTACTTAGTTGATGTTCAGGTAAATAAACAACGGCTTGCAAATTTACAGGGTCAACAATGTGGAATAGTTTTTGATACCCTTGAGTAAAGTGGCCGGGTTTAACATAACGGTGAGAAACATAACCCGAAATAGGGGCAATAATTTGACTGTCTTGTAAATCAAGCTCAGCTAATTTACGAGCCGCAACGGCTGCTTGATGCTGATATTTAAGTTTATCTGAGGCTTGGGCGCTAACGAGTTTTTTCTCAGCCATTAAAGATAAACGTTGCAGCTCTTGGTTAATCCCTGCTAATTCAGCATCTGCTTTATCAAGGGTTAACTGGTAACGGCGAGGGTCTATTTTTGCTAATACTTGTCCTTTTTCTACATAATCACCTTCTTCGACAGCAAGTTGCTCGATGATACCCGTCACTCGCGTAATTATATCGGCTTCCGTACGTGACTCTAATGTCGCTGTGGTATGAAAATTAGCAGAAATACTGCCACGCTCTATACTGGCAACGGTAACAGGAATGGCAAATACCGTTTCTTTTTCTTCATCTGTTTTGGCTGTGGTATCGCTACAGGCACTAAGTAATAAAGTACTCATCACTAAGGTAGTGATAATAAATGCTTTGTTGGGATTAATTGTTAGCATGGGACTGTCCATAAAGTTAGGCTATTCTATATTTTCTTATGATAAAAATAGCACAGGCTATGCCAACAAGTGTTAACACTTGTGTAACAAGGAGTTACAAAGCTAACGCTGGTTTAATAGGAAAAGTAAGTTGGTGAAATAACTGATAATTTGGTAAATTTACTCAATTTTTAGTGACTAGTTTTTAGTAGATGGGACTTTAATCGCGCGAATACGCGAATAACGACATGTTCATAACAAAGTCTCTGTGTAGGCTCAAGGAGCCCTTTGTGGAGTATTGCGGCACGGTGGTGAACAAGTTACTAAGGTTTTAGTTTTTTTTAAGTGCTTTTTAAGCGTTATTACTCGCTATTGTGGTGGTGCTGTTATGGTGACAGCATTGATATCTTGTGCTATCAGGTGGGCATAGAGGTGAACGGTACGAGCGCTGTTATTATTGCTTTCTCTCGGACCTTTGATGGCTGTCCCTGTATTTTCATAGGTCGTATTTACATTGGCTGCATAGGCATTTGCGTAACTCGCTCTTTGTTTAGCAAAGTTGATCATCATGTCTTGATCAGCAGTCACGGGTCTATTTAATAGCAACATCATCAGTTGATGATCAGAGTTTAAGGCTTTTTTGACTGTGTGTTGATTAACCGCAGTAAATTGCGTGTAGTTATAGTTTGCACTGACATAACCCTGAGCATAACCATTGTCTGAAAATTGCTTATTGCTGACTTGCTCAGTAGAGCTGCAAGCAAAAAGTGATATACAACATAATAAGCAAATAATGGTTTTGACAGAGTACATAACAAGCCTTCACAATAAAAATATCTTCTATATGAGTGAAAGGGCAAGTGTTATGCCAACTGATTTTTTGACGCAACAGTTAGTGGCCTTGTTTCGTCTAGTGCTATGAAAATAAAGCATAAATAAATCAGTTTTTACTTTTTAAAAAATAAAAAAATCAAAGATGAAAGCTTGTTTTCTATCTATGTACGATCAAATAATAACCGTCAATCTTTTGTTGTTTACGCAAATCAGCTAATAAAAAACCAGTCAATAGACTGGTTTTTGTATGCATTAAACGCGATTGAAATCCCGGCTACATTATCCAAGCCACTGAGCAAATAATTGCTTGATGTAATCCATCAACTTAGAAAAGAAGCTGCCTTCATTCACTTCTTCAAGGGCGACCAGTGGGTATTGAGCAATATCTTCACCGTCAAGTTGTAAAAACAATTTACCTACCACAGTTCCTTTCGCTAATGGCGCTTCAAGTGCTTGGCTTAGTTCAAAGTTGGCTTTTAAGTTTTTACGTTGACCACGAGGTATTGTGATTGGCGTATCAACTAGAATACCTAAATTTACTTGTGCTTTATCACCAAACCAAATGCGATTGCTAGCAAATTTTTCACCTGCTTTGTAAGGCGTAATTGTTTCAAAAAAACGGAAGCCATAGTTTAATAGCTTTTTACTTTCAACTTTACGCGCACGTTCGCTTTCGGTGCCCATCACGACAGTGACTAAGCGCATATCGCCTTTGGTTGCTGAGGTGACTAAACTGTAGCCTGCATTTGAAGTATGGCCCGTTTTCATGCCATCAACATTTAAGCTTTTATCCCACAATAATGAATTACGGTTATATTGTTTGATGTTGTTATAAGTAAACGACTTTTGTTTATAAAGGGCATATTCTTGTGGTACTTCACGAATAATAGCGGTAGCAAGCGTTGCCATATCACGTGGTGTGGTCATGTGAGATGAGCTGTCTAGGCCATGACTGTTTTCAAAGAAAGAGCTCGACATGCCTAATTGCTCGGCATGAGCATTCATTAAATCGGCAAATGCACTTTCACTGCCAGCAATATGCTCAGCCATAGCGACACAGGCATCGTTACCTGATGCGACAATAATCCCTTGATTTAATAAGCTAACCGGTACTTCAGTGCCCACCTCGATAAACATTTTTGATGAGTCAGGGAAGTTTTTCGCCCAAGCGTTTTCGCTGATCATCACTTTATCATTGTTAGTAATATTACCGTTTTCTAACTCTTTGCCTATGATATAGCTGGTCATCATTTTGGTTAAACTAGCAGGCGCTAACTGCATGTCAGCATTGCCTTCGGCGATAACTTTACCTGTGCTGTAATCTATTAAAATAAAGCCTTTAGCGTTAATTTGAGGGACATCGGGAATTATAGTAGCGGCATGACTTAAAGGTGATATTAGTAAAGTAGCACTAAGCGCTGAACTAAAAACAAGGCCACTGAAGAAGTTGATAACTTTGTTTACCCGTTTGTTAATCGGTTTGTTTCTTTTTTGAGTAATTTTTTCAGGTATTTTATTAAGCATAAGTGATATTAATTAAGTGAAGAATAATTGGATGAAAACAAGATATTTAGAAAGTATATCACCTCAAATATGCTTGGCTATGGTAGAAGTTAGCTAAATTGTGTTTTTATTGTTAGAAAACCGACAAACTTCTTAAATAGGCATTTGGATAACCATTTGCTTGCAGCTGCTTTAATAGCGTATTTTGCAGTGCTTCATCAATAATAGGCCCTATTTGAATGCGGTAAATGCCCTCTTTTTCTGGAAAATTAACTGTTTGAGAGTACTTTGTTGCTAGGTTGTTGGCGGTGTTTTTCGCTAACTCAAGTTTACTGGTAGCAAAAACTTGAATGACATTTTTCTTCGTACTGTTTTTAGTGCTGTTTTTGCTACTTTCAGAGGACGAGGGTGTTGGTTGGTTTTTACTGTTAGTAACCCCTTCAAGCGGGAGCGATTTTTTCTCTACAGGCTTTTTGCCAAATTCGGTAATCGCCGTTATCTTTACTTTCGCGGTACCTGTTTTTAACATATCAAGCTTGTATGCCGCGCTATAGGATAAGTCGATAATACGACTTTGGTGAAACGGACCGCGATCATTCGCTCGTACAATAACCGATTTGTTATTGGCAAGGTTGGTCACTTTCAAGTAAGTTGGTAAGGGTAAATTTTTATGGGCGGCACTCATGCTGTACATATCGTAAATTTCACCATTAGAGGTGAGGTGACCATGAAATTTTTTACCATACCAAGAAGCGATCCCTGTTTGTTCAAAATTTTCTGCGCTATTAAGTACTTTATAATCAATACCGCGGACGCGGTAATTTTTATTGCCGCCTCGGCTATGTGCTTCAGCGCGCGCAATAGCGTCTTTTAGCTCTGCTTGATTAGGAGACCTGCTTGGCGTGCTGTCATTAGCATGTTGATAACGACTTGAGCTACAAGCCGTCAGTAGGGTTAGCAGCGTGATGAATATTAAGAGTAAAGCGATATTTTTCATTGGCATATTTTCATTTCTTTTTATTAGATTTTGCTGAATGGTCAGACATGGAATTTACGATGGGTACCTATGGCCATTAGCATGCCAAACCCTGCTAATAATGTCACCATTGATGTGCCACCATAACTGACTAAAGGTAAGGGTACGCCTACCACAGGCAGTATTCCTGATACCATGCCGATATTAACAAACACATAAACAAAGAAGGTTAAGGTTATGCTACCGGCTAAGAGTTTGGTAAAAGCATGCTGCGCGTTTACGGCTATCCATAAACCACGCATAACAATAAATAAATAAACAGACAGTAAAATACCAACGCCAATTAAACCAAACTCTTCGCTGAAAACTGAAAATATAAAGTCAGTGTGGCGCTCGGGTAAAAACTCTAATTGCGATTGCGTACCTTGTAAATAACCTTTACCTTCAAGACCGCCAGAGCCAATGGCAATTTTAGACTGAATAATATGATAGCCCGAGCCTAGCGGGTCTTGTTCAGGATTGAGAAAGGTCAATACCCGTTGCTTTTGGTAATCTTGCATTAAGAAAGTCCATAAAATAGGTACAAAGGCTGAAGCAAGGCCAGCACAAATACCAATAAGCTTCCAACTTGCCCCCGCGAGAAAAATAACAAAAATGCCTGAGCTGGCAATTAGCAACGAGGTACCTAAATCAGGTTGTTTGGCAATAAGCAGTGTTGGTAGTAGTACCAATATAAAAGCGATAACTATGGTAGACAATTTCACCGGTAAGTTTTCTTGGCTGATAAACCAAGCAACCATGATAGGCACTATTAATTTCATAATTTCAGCAGGCTGAAATTTCATAAAACCTAAATCTAACCAACGTTGCGCACCTTTGCCAACATGACCAAATAACAGCACAGAAATCAACATTAAAATGCCTAACACAAAAACAGGTACCGCCCATTTTCGATAAGAAAGTGGCGGGATTTGTGCAACAACTAGCATAATAAATAATGCCACCCCTAAACGAATAGCTTGTCGGTAAACTATGGCCATGCTTTGACCGCCGGCGCTATAAACAACAAATAAACCGAGTGCCATTAATGACAATATACCTAGCAACAAGGGTAAGTCTATATGAAGTTTTTGCCATGTACTGCGCATTTGTTGTTGTTCTTGACCGCTGCTACGCATTAATCTGCACCATTATTTTTTTGAGAAATGTAGTCTTGTTGAAAGGTAGAGTCTCGTTGAAGAGTATCATGTTGGGTAACATTATCTGGCAAGGAAATGCTAGCTGATGAATGAACATGTTGATGAGCGGTAATAATCTCTGTGCTTGTCGTTTGCTCATCAAGGCTTGAAGTGAACATTCTTGAGCCAAAATATTGATCCATTATTTGTCTAGCCACAGGTCCTGCATTAGTGCCACCACCACCTTTGGCGACATTTTCAATAGCAACAGCAACGACAATCTCAGGATTTTTATAAGGGGCAAAGGCAATAAACATAGCATTATCACGTTTACTTTCCTGGGTAGTTTTAGCATCGTATTTTTCATCTTGCTTAATACGGGCAACCTGCGCCGAGCCAGTTTTACCGGCGGCATCATAATGGCTGCCTTTAAAAGCTGAATGTCCTGTCGCGCCAACTACCTGTACAGTTCTGTGCATAGCATTGAGTACTAAATCCCAATTTTTTTGCTGCTTTAACACCAACGGTGCTTGCTCTTCGTAGTTAATCGCGACGAAGGTATTTTCTGTCTTGTCTGCTACCGTAATAAGTTCACTAGTGGCATGTAAAAAGTGTGGCACCTTTCTATGACCATGATTAACTAGCGTGGTGAGTGCTTGTGTTAATTGCAGTGGTGTTACTGTCCAATAACTTTGGCCAATACCAACCGATAATGTTTCGCCAGTATACCAAGGCTTATTATAGCGAGCGCGTTTCCAGCCAACACTGGGCATGATAGCTTTACTTTCTTCATGAATATCTACGCCAGTGTAATCACCAAAGCCAAAACGCTCCATCATGGTACTTATTTTGGTGATGCCGAGTTTAAAGGCTAAATTGAAGAAATATATGTTGCATGATTGCTCAATGGCTTTATTCAAATCAACCCAGCCGTGTCCCCACTTTTTCCAATCACGGTATTTATTGGGTAATCCCTCTAGCTGATACCAGCCGGGATCCCAAACCTTGCTACTAGGTGTAATAACCTTTTCTTCTAAGCCGGTAAGGGCAAGAAAGGGTTTGACGGTTGAGGCGGGTGGGTAGCCTTGGACACTGCGATTAATCAGTGGCAGGTTTTTAGAATTCAATAATTTTTTATAATTTTTACTACTGATACCATGAACAAATAAATTGCCATCATAGCTCGGGTTTGAGTACATGGCTAAAATGCCACCGGTACGAGGATCCATGGCAACTACGGCGCCACGCTTACCTGAAAGGGCACGTTTGGCGATCATTTGTAATTCAATATCTAAGGTTAAGGTTAAATCTTTTCCTGGCACAGGCGGGGTAAAATCTAAGGTGCGAATAATACGACCTTGGTTATTTATTTCTACTTCTTGGTGGCCTATGCTGCCATGCAAAATGTCTTCGTAATATTTTTCTATGCCTAGTTTGCCAATACCGTGGGTTGCCGCATAGTTTTCAGACTTATCAGCTAAGGCTAATTTGTTAGCATCTCTACGGTTAATGCGGGCAACATAACCCAAACTATGGGTAGTTAAATCGCTAAAAGGATAATAACGTTTCAAGCGAGCATCAACAAAAATGCCTGGAAACTTGTGCTGATTAACTGAAAAAAGTGCTACTTGTTGTTCACTTAAGCGTGAATATAAATCAAGCTGTTTAAAGCGACGTTTACCTTTAATTGCCTTGAAAAATTTAGTTTGCCGGTCGGCACTGATTGATAAAAGTTGGCTGACATTGGCTATGCTGGCCTTTAAATCATCTACATCTTCGGGGATCACCGCTAAGCTATAGACAGGTTTGTTATCGGCGAGTATTACACCATTTTTGTCATAAATTAAGCCACGATTTGGCGCGACAGGCAGTAGTTTAATGCGGTTGGAATTTGAGCGAGTTTGGTACTTTTCAAAAGAATTAACTTGTAGGGTGTAAACATTACTAAAAAGTATGAGCAATAGCACCAACACACCGGTAAAGGCAATAAAAGTGCGTCGAGCAAAGAGGTTTGCTTCAGAGGTGTGGTTACGAATAATAACGCGACGAGGAGCCATTAATACTGCCTGCTCGATTGAGAAAGGTTATTGCCAATAAAAAGCACCAGCCAATAAGCTTCGGCACTCTTAGCAAAAAAATGGTTACCAATAATGATGTGACGAGGAGCCATTAGCTACTCTCTGTGATAAGGGTGGTTATTATTGATGCTCCATGCGCGGTATAAGCTTTCTGCGATCAGAACTCTTACCATGGGGTGCGGTAGTGTCAGCGGTGACAGTGACCATTTTTGTTCGCTTGCTTTAATACATGCGGGCGCTAAACCTTCTGGCCCTCCAACGAGTAAAGCAACATCTCGGCCATCAAATTGCCAGCGTTCTAATTGCTTGGCAAGTTGTGGCGTGTCCCAAGGTTTACCTTCCACTTCTAAGGTAACAATACGGCTACTTTTAGGAATAGCAGCAAGTAATTGTTCACCTTCTTTTTCTAAAATACGCGCAATATCCGCATTTTTCCCTCGTTTCCCTGCGGAAACCTCAACTAAATCAAAAGTTAAATCTCGAGGGAAGCGACGCGCATATTCACTAAAACCTTGGCTGACCCAAGTGGGCATTTTAGTGCCAACGGCGTATAAAGTTAGTTTCATAATAATTGCTGCACTTATTACCCAAATGTAGACATTAATTGAGTAATCACGCAGGAAAAAGTTGTGATAGCAAGGCGGTTAATTGAGAAGTAGTCCGCTATTGCGAATGAAACCAACGCAGCTATGGCAATCTTTTAACCAGTGATTTAATCTTCGGCCCATAGTTGTTCAAGGTTATATCTGTCGCGTTGTTCATCGGTCATAACATGGACAATAATATCGCCTAAATCGACCAGTGCCCATTCACCAACATCATTACCTTCTATGCCTTTTGGCTCACAACCTTGCGCGCGACATTCTGTGGCAACGGATTGAGCGATTGATTTCACATGGCGGTTTGAATTACCCGAACAGATAATCATATAGTCAGCGAAGCTGGCTTTATCAGTGATGTTAAGGGAGATGATATCTCGACCTTTCATGTCTTCAAGTTTTTCTATTACAAATGCGTTGAGTGCTTCGGTTTGCAAGGTGTTCTTCCTAGTGTCAGGTTGATTGTTTTACTCGGGAGTAAATCACCGATCATTGCCGTACTTTTGTCATACTAGATGTCATACTAAAGTACGAGCTACAATTAAATAAGTATAAGCAGATAATAATAACACTTTTTAGCGAGATCGTTAACGATAAAGCTGATTTTTGTTGATAAAATCTAAAACGCTCGCGGCAAGTAAGTGCTGACAGTTTTGTTTCTTTGCTAAACGAGCACGAATATCAGTTGAAGAAATATTAAGGTTTACTCGGCCTTTGTTGCTAATAGGCAGCGTTTGCTCTTGGTTTACTTGTTGATCGTCAGTAGTGTTAGGCACAAAAACAATACCGCCACTGCAGGTGTTTTTTAGTAGCTTTATATCGTTAACTTGATGCTTGGCAAGTAATTCTTTGGTGTCTTCATTTAAGTTTTTAAGTTGGTGGTTTGGCCTGCTGTTTACCACTAAATGGCATAGTGATAATATTTCTTGATACTGATGCCAACGGGTAAAAGTGAGCAAAGAGTCTAGGCCAATAATAAAAAATAAGCGCTGCTTAGGATAACTTTGTTGCAACGACTTTAAGGTATCGACCGTGTAAGAATTACCGCTACGTGTTAGCTCACGTTGATCACAGTGAAAAATATCTTCATTTGCACAAGCTAATGTCACCATGTTAGCACGCTGTTGGGCACTTACATTCGGACTGGCTTTATGGGGAGGAATACTGGCGGGGATAAACAGTATTTTGTCTAATGATAGGTAATCAGCGACCACTTTAGCAGGCTCGGTATGCCCTAAATGGATGGGGTCAAAAGTGCCGCCTAATATGCCAATGCTAGTCACGGTTGGTTAGCTGTATTCATATTAACTGTATTCATAGTTAAGGGAAAAGTGTTGGGTGACTTCCCCTTGGTAAAGGGTGAGGCAAAGATCCGCCAATAAGATAAAACTATTAAATTCGCTACTGGTTTTGGTCAATAAATCAATATCAGCCAATCGCGATAATGCTCGCTTAACATTAGCAAGACTAATATGGGTTAGGGCATGTTGATATAAAGGTTTTCGCTTATCCCATATTCGGTATTCTTTATAAATATCATTAAGGTGACTGCCATCACTAAGTTTAGTGAGCATGGCATAAAGCTGATTGATTTCTTTATGAAACACCCACACTAGTTGCCCCGCAGCCGTGCCTTCTTGTTGCATTTTATCTAACATGGTAATGCATTTTTTGCAGTTACCTTGCAATAACGCATCAACAATTTGAAAAGGGTTGAATTTTGCTTGATTGATGACTAAATGCTCGGCGTCGCTAAGGCTAATTTGTTGATTTGGGCTGAACAGTAGTGACAGCTTTTGCAACTCTTGCTCTAAAGCGGGTAAATTGCCTTCAAATAACTCAATCAGTAATAAAGATAATTCTGCAGATAAGTTTAACTTCAGAGCTCGGGCTTGATTTTGTAACCAACGAGGTAGTGCTTTAGCATCAATGTCATAAAGTGGTAGATAACAGCCCAGCTGAGTTAAGGTTTTAAACCATTTTCTATTAGCGCTAGGGCCGTCGAGTTTAGGGCCATGAAAGATAAAAATCACATCTTGCAATGCCATGTTTTTTTCGATGACTTCACTCAGTGCGAGCAGAGATTTATTGCCGTTGTCACCAATTTTTATGGTGGTAAATTCAACCTCAATAATGCGCTGATTGGCAAACAAGCTCATTGATTGATATTCATCAATAAGCTGCTGCCAGTCAAATTTATTGTCGCTACTAAAACGAATTAATTCACTGAAACCTTGCTGATTAGCATGTTTTTTAATGGTGGCTAAACTATCATTTTTTTGCCAAGGCTCGTCACCAAAAACCAACCACACAGGTTTAAAGCCCTGTGATAATGTTTGCGGTAGTTGGTTATGGTAAATTTTCATTTAAG
This sequence comes from Colwellia sp. 39_35_sub15_T18, assembly GCA_002162675.1. Classification (GTDB taxonomy): domain Bacteria; phylum Pseudomonadota; class Gammaproteobacteria; order Enterobacterales; family Alteromonadaceae; genus Colwellia. The sequence continues at coordinate 30,719 of MAAE01000033.1, forward strand.
CCTGTTACTTTTTATTTAAAGAGCTAGCGCTGAATTCTGGCCATATCGCGTAAAATTCTATCGGCAGCTGATTTTCTCATTTCACTGAGCAGTAATGATAATTCACGAGACTTTGCTAAGGCTAAGCTGGGATCATCTTGATAATCTCTATTTAATTCAAAGCGAAAGTCTTGTGGTTCTTCAATGGGTTCACCGTTTTTAGCGCTAAAACGTAATTGATAATGCACCGCATAAATAAGTTCATATTCAGCGACTTGGCCATTTTGAAATACCGACAATGTGCGGCGGTCGAGTTTGTCTGACATGATGCGTAGCTCAGGTGCGGTAATACTTTTATGCGCTAGTATTTTTACTTGATTACGGGTTAAATGTTGCTTTACTAAACGGGTTAATTCACCATGCACATCGCTAGAGCTAACATATAACGTTTGCAGCTCGTCATTGAGTAAATAGTCACCTCGAAGTTGAAAGCCACAAGCGGTCAATAAGCTTGATAACATCATTACCAAGCAAATTTGCTTAGCATGTAGGAGGGAATTTATTCCCGAGCGTTCGCGATTAAAACCGCTCCTACAGCGCATGCTAATTCGCCACCACGTTTAATAATTTACCCGGTATGTAAATTACTTTGCGTATGTTTTTACCCTCGGTAAATTTAACGACACCGCTATCGGCTAAGCCTATTTCTTCAACGGTTTCTTTGCTGGCGTCAGCCGCGACAGTGATTTTTGCGCGTAACTTACCGTTAACTTGCACAATAATTAGTTTTTCATTTTCAACTAAAGCGCTGTCATCAACGATTGGCCATTGAGCATCTTCAACTGATTCATTACTGTTACTGGCAATTTTAGTCCATAAATAATTACATAGATGCGGCGTGATTGGCGTTAGCATTAGTACAACTGCGCGCAAAGACTCAAGCATTACCGCTTTGTCTTCTGCGGTAGTCATAGGGGCTTTATTTAAGTGATTCATCAATTCCATAATGGCAGCAATCGCCGTATTAAAGGTATTACGACGACCAATGTCATCGGTTACTTTCGCGATAGTTTTATGTAATTCACGGCGCAGTTTTTTCTGAGCTGAGTTTAATGTTAAATCACTAATGGCTGATAGGTCATCATTTTTTGTATCAACGCTTGCTTCAACAAAGTCATGGACTATTTTATAAACACGTTTAACAAAACGGTGGGCGCCATCAACACCCGAATCAGACCATTCTAAGGTTTGCTCTGGCGGTGAAGTAAACATAATAAATAAACGCACCGTATCGGCGCCGTATTTATTGATGACTTCTTGTGGGTCAATACCGTTATTTTTTGACTTAGACATTTTACTCATGCCCGCCGATATAACTGCTTCACCATCAATTTTACTGATGGCTGAGATTACATGCCCTTTGTCATCACGTTCAACGGTAACGTCATCTGGTGCAATCCATTCTTGTGCGCCATTATCGGCTTCACGATAATAGGTATCGGCTAATACCATGCCTTGACACAGTAGTTTTTTGTAAGGTTCATCACATTGCACTAAACCGACATCACGTAATAATTTATGGAAAAAACGAGAATAAAGTAAATGTAAAATGGCGTGCTCGATACCGCCAATGTATTGGTCAACCGGCAGCCAGTAATTGGCTTTGGCGGGATCAATCATTTGACTATCATCGTTTGGTGAACAATAACGTGCATAATACCAAGAAGACTCCATAAAGGTGTCAAAGGTATCGGTTTCGCGCAAGGCCTCTTCACCATTGAAAGTGGTTTTTGCCCACTCTGGATCGTCTTTAATAGGTGAGGTAACACCGTTCATTACTACGTCTTCTGGTAATACTACCGGTAGTTCATTCTCTGGTACCGGCACTGACTCGCCATTGGCAAGATTGATCATTGGGATGGGTGTTCCCCAATAACGTTGACGTGAAACGCCCCAGTCACGTAGACGGAAGTTAGTGGTTACTTTACCTTTGTTTTCACTTTGTAACTTATCGCTAATCGCTTTAAAAGCTTGCTCGAAGTTTAAACCATCAAATTCAGCGGAATTAATCAATATGCCTTTTTCAGTGATGGCAGCTTTGCTTATATCGGTAATATTAGTATCAGCAACATTAGCGTCATCAGCATTTTGGCCACTTTTTGCAGCGGTACTGATCACTTGAGTGATTTCAAGGCCATATTTAGTGGCAAATTCGTAATCACGTTGGTCGTGTCCTGGTACTGACATTACCGCGCCTGAGCCGTAATCCATTAAAACAAAGTTAGCAGCCCAAACCGGTACTAATGCGCCAGTAAGCGGATGAATGGCTTTAAGGCCAGTATCAACCCCTTTTTTCTCCATAGCAGCCATGTCGGCTTCTGTGGTTTGGTTACCTTTACATTCTTGAATAAAATCAGCTAATGCTGAGTTGCCTTGTGCAGCGTTTTCTTTGGCGGCAATCAGCGCTAATGGGTGCTCGGCAGCAAGTGCGACATAAGTAACGCCCATTAATGTGTCTGGGCGAGTGGTGTAAATGTCAAAGCTTGCTTTTTCACCCGCCACTAGGCCGTCAACGTCAAAAGTCATCTCAACACCTTGCGAGCGACCAATCCAGTTACGTTGCATGGTTTTTACTTGTTCAGGCCAGTCGGTAAGTTGGTCTAAATCGTCAAGTAACTCTTGTGCATAGTCAGTAATTTTAATAAACCACTGCGGAATTTCTTTTTTCTCAACGATGGCACCAGAGCGCCAACCACGACCATCAATAACTTGCTCGTTTGCTAACACTGTTTGATCAACTGGATCCCAATTTACCGTGGCGTTTTTCTTATAAACCAAACCTTTTTCATAAAGTTTAGTGAAAAACCATTGCTCCCAACGGTAGTAATCTTGCTTGCAGGTAGCTAGTTCTCTGTCCCAGTCGTAACCAAAACCCAGTGATTTAAGTTGGTTGCGCATGTAATCAATGTTTTGATAAGTCCATTTTCCGGGAGCACTTTTGTTTTTAATGGCAGCATTTTCTGCAGGTAAACCAAAGGCATCCCAACCCATAGGTTGCATAACATTTTTACCTTGCATACGTTGGTAACGAGAAATTACATCGCCCAAGCTGTAGTTGCGCACATGACCCATGTGTAATTTACCACTGGGGTAGGGGAACATGGCTAAACAGTAAAACTTTTCTTTACTGTCATCTTCAATGGCTTTAAAGGTGTTGTTGTCAGTCCAAAACTTTTGCACTGTTGCTTCAATTGCTTGGGGGTTGTAAATGGCTTCCATTTATGGTTTCTCGAACGCTATTTTTGCATGTTATTCCGCGCTTTTTATCTGTTCAATTGTTACTAGTAACAGTAATAAACACGCAATAATATTGAGTTTAAATTATCGCGATAGAATACCCTATCTCAGTGCCTAACAACAAGCTTAATTGCTGATTTTGTCTATACTTAATATGGTTAGTAACGTGGTTGGTGACGTGGTTAGTTAAGAAGCATAAAATAAGGTGATTAAAGGGCGTTGTTATGACACAAAGAAAAGAGTACCTAATGGAAGTATATCAAGACCTGAATGCTTGGCTTAATGAAGTGAAAGAAATACAAAAGCCAAAGGTTATTGAATTGCTAAAGCAAGCTAAACTTTACGGCCAAGCCCTTGAAGATATGTCGGAAGAAAAACTAACGCAATTTGTTGATAATTTACGTTATGACTTGCATGACTTTTATCAACAAAATCAATCGCAAGCCAAGAACTCTATCTACTTAGGCTTACTCAATGAATCTTTGTGGTCTAATTTGGCACAATTAACCGATAAATCACAAGTAGAGTGGGCAGAATTGGTTGATGATTTTGACCATGATGGTATTTATCATGCGGGTGATGTTATTGGTTTTGGCGAGCTTGCTTGCCAACAATGCCAAGAGACTATTACCGTGATGCACGCCAGTGAATTGGGGGTTTGTGCTCAATGTGGTGGTGAAAACTTTACTCGTTTGCCTCTTAATCCTTGATTTCTTTATTGTTAGAGGATTAGTTAACGAGTACACTAGCTTTAATGCTTTTTTAAAGGCTTACCTTTAAAAAAGCCTTCAAAGAACCGTCAAATAACCTCAAGGATTTTCATGGCTACAACGTCTGTTTCACATTGCAAACTTATCCCTTCACAACTTAGCTCGACCATATCTGCTCAACTTTTTCATCAAACACAATGTGCTAGTAATATAAAACAAACCTTTGTTGGTCATGAACGCGCTAAAGAGGCACTTGAATTTGGCTTAGCTATGTCTGCAATTGGTTTTAATGTTTTTGCTATGGGAGAGCACGGAACAGGCCGACAAACCCTGATAAAACAAATGCTAACAACTTTAGCTAAAAAAGAACCTACGCCGCCTGAATGGTGTTACATCAATAATTTTGATGAAAACCACGCACCCTTTAAACTGTATGTAAACCCGGGTGATGGTAAACAGCTTTTATCGCGGATGAATAAGTTTATTGATGAATTATTAGACTTATTTCCTGAGGTTTTTGATAATCCGGGCTATCAACGACAAAAGTCTGCCATAGATAGAGAATTTAATAAAAAATATGACCAAGCCATTACGACCGTTGAAGAAATTGCTTTAAAAAAGGATGTCGCATTATATGAAGAAAATGGTGAGGTAGGCTTTTCACCTTTAGTTGATGGTAAACCTTTAAATGATAAAGAATTTGCTAATGTAAATGAGACTGAAAGAGCCAAATTTTATCAGTTATTGGCTGAGCTTGAAAATGTCTTGTCTGAACAATTGCTTGAATTGCCTTTATGGAAACGTATTTCATCTGACAAAATGCGTAAGCTTAAATATGACACCGCAGAGCAAGGTATAGCGCCTTATTTGAAAGAGCTTGAGCAAGAGTTTTCTGCTAACCAAGGGGTGTTAAAGTACTTATGCAAAGTGAAAGCGCATATTGTTGATGCTGTTTTAGAGGTTTTAGTTACTGAAGAAGAGGATTCTGCTAACGACAAAGACTTGCGCAAGCTTATGGTGGAGCGCTTTTTACCTAATTTACTGGTGCCGCGTGATGTTAATGATGGTGCTCCTGTAGTTTATGAACAAAACCCAACCTATCAAAATTTATTTGGCCATGTTGACTTTTCTAGCTTTCAAGGGAGCAGTTACACCAGTTATCGTTTAATTCGCCCCGGCGCATTGCATAAAGCCAATGGTGGTTATTTGCTGCTTGATGCGGATAAGTTACTTACTCAGCCTTTAGTGTGGAGTCGATTAAAATTAGCCTTGAAAACAGGGCAAATAACCATAGAGAACCCTTATTCTGAATTATCTCAACCAGGATCTTATAGCTTACAGCCGGAAAAAATACCGCTGCAAGTTAAGGTAGTTTTATTGGGTGATGCTGAAATTTATTACACCTTACAAGATTACGATCAAGAATTTACTGAGTTGTTTAGAGTGTTAGCCGATTTTGATCGTTATTTAATAAAAAATGACGATAATTTAATCGCTTTTGGTAATTTGATACGCCAACGAGCGTTTAAGCATAATTATCCAAAAATTGATGATGAAGCCGTACTTGAATTGGTGCGATATGCTTTAAGGCGAGCAGAGCATCAACATAAAATTTCAGCCAATATAGTGCAAATTAATGATTTATTAGATGAAGCCAATTACTGTTGGAACAAAAGTGGCGGTAACGGCACGTTAACCGCCGAACATATTGCCATGGCGTTGGCCGCAAAAAAACGCCGAACGGGCCGATTAAGCGAAACTTGGCTGGATGAAATTAAAGAGCGGCAAGTGTTAATTAGCACCGAAGGAAAGTTTGTTGGCAAAGTTAATGGCTTAACCGTGTTAGAAATTGGCGATAGTGTTTTTGGTACACCGGCACGAATTACGGCCACTGTTTACGCTGGCAGCCAAGGGGTGACCGATATAGAAGGAGAAGTCGATTTAGGTAAGTCTATTCATTCAAAAGGAGTGTTGTTATTAACGGGATATTTAGGGCATAAGTACGGGCAAGGATTTCCGGTAAGTATTTCTGCTAACATTGCTATTGAACAATCTTATGGGCATATCGACGGAGATAGCGCCTCAATGGCTGAACTTTGCGCATTAATATCTGCGGTTACGTTATTAGCTATTGATCAAAGCTTAGCGATTACAGGTTCAATAAACCAACATGGTGAGGTGCAATCTATTGGCGGTGTTAATGAGAAGATAGAAGGCTTTTTTCAACTTTGTAAAGATAAGGGCTTAACAGGCAAGCAAGGAGTGATTATTCCTAAAACTAATGTTGTTAATTTAATGCTAAATAATGATGTTATTGATGCTGTAGAGCAAGGCATGTTTACTATTTATGCCGTAGAAACGATTGACCAAGCGTTAGAACTATTGATGTCGACTAAGGCCGGTACGCTTAATAGTACTGGCCGCTATCCTCGTAAATCAATTCACGCACTGGCGCTAGAAAAACTAGAAAACTTTGCTGAATTACTAGAAGGTGGTGAAGAATAAAGTATTTTATTTAAGGTCAAATGACTCAAATCCTTTAGAGAATATCTGACAAAGGGCTTCGCACGCCATTAGCGCCATGTTCAATAACGTGTGTATAAATTTGCGTGGTGCGCAAATCGCTATGGCCTAGTTGCTCTTGCACGGTACGAATGTCTGCACCGCGTTGTAATAAATGGGTTGCAAAAGAATGTCGTAAGGTATGGCAAGTGACATTTTTTGTGATATTTGCCGCTTTCGCTGCTTGTTTGACTACTTTTCTGATAGACGTTTCATTAATATGATGTCGCCTAAGCGCATTAACTTCTGGGTCAATACTCAATCTTTTTGAGGGAAATAGGTAATGCCACCCTAACTCTTTGCGCGCATAGGGGGATTTTCGACTTAAGGCAAAAGGCAGGTAAACACCCTGATAAGCAGGGTTTTCATTGTCACATTGAAAAAGTAATTCGACACTGCTTATTTGCATTTTAAGCTGCTGAACAAGTTCTTTGGCTAAGGTAACACAGCGATTTTTTGCACCTTTACCTTGCCACACTCGTACGGTGAAATGATCAAAGTCTATATCTTGTATTCGCAAACGCACCGCTTCCATTAAACGTAAACCACTGCCGTACATTAGTTGGCAAACTAATCTATAATTTGCGTTTATCTGTGGTAATAATACCGACACTTCTTGTTGTGTTAGTACTACCGGTAGCTTTTGTTGTATGTGACTTTTATTAAAGTTTAGCTCTAGAGTTAACTCGTTTTTAAGTACATTTTTGTACATATACGCTACAGCGTTTAATGCCAGCGCTTGAGTTTTTGGAGCAACATTCATTACATTTGATAAGTGAGATAAAAAAGCCTCAACTTCACGATCATGATATTTACTTGGGTGATTTTTATTATTAAAAAGAATAAAAGCTTTTATCCAATATAAATAAGATTCAATAGTGCGCTTTGCATACCTTTGGGTCCACATTAATTCTTCGATGTGAACAAGGAAAAGTGAGCTCATGTATATATCCTTATTTATTTTACTGGCACTGTATACGTATACAGTCTAGTGTTGTTTCCTGCTTTGTGCCAATAAAAAGGAAGTTTTCTCGTATTCATCTTTAATAAATGATGAACATTGTTAGTAAGCTATTGTAGTTAATAAACAAGTAAGGTATCTTTTTAATTTTACAGGTATGAAAGAATGATTTTATCTTTGTTTAAACAGGGAGTTTTTCTTTCTAATAAGCTGTTAAGTTGATACTCAAATACTCCTAGTATAAGGATTTTCATGCAAGGCAAAATAGTACGTTGGAATGACGACCGTGGATTTGGCTTTATTTCAGAAAATGGTACAAAAGATGAAGTATTTGCTCATATTTCTCAGTTTAAAAAAGGATATCGCAGACCAAGGAAAGGCGACTCAGTACTATTTCAGGTTGCAATGGAAAAAGGCAAGCAAAGCGCTAAATCAATTTCATTAATTAGTGTTAAAGGTATACCTGAAGATAAGCCGTCTATTATTTCAAATGTATTTTCATTTCTATTGTTAATTGCATTTGGGTTTGGTATTTACTCTTTTGTTATTAAACCAAAATTGTATCCCGCTTATGAAGAAATGGGGTTTACTTGTGAAGGAAAAACTCACTGTAGCAGTATGGTGTCTTGCGATGAAGCAAAATTCTATTTAGCTAATTGCCCAAATGTTCAGATAGATGGAAATAATGATGGTGAACCTTGTGAGAGACAATTGTGTAATAGCAGCTGGTAAATCAACTTAACAAGTCAATTTAAACGGAACTAAAACAGTTTGCCATGTTTCGTTCCTTAACAAGTTTGGCAAACAATTTTAGTCCGCTTAATGTGGGCGTTAGCTGTTTTGCTATGTTTTAGGCTGTTTTCAAATAAAAACATCAACTTTCTTTTTATCGGTTAACAGCAAAGCAGCCTTTTCTTGATATAAGTTAAATGTATCATCGGATATAAATTTATCAAGCGTATTAATTATTTCTTTCATGTAAGAGGCTGATACTTGATAAGTCTGACGTTCAGGATATTCTTTAGCACGTTGGTCCAATTTCTCTGATCTGTGAGAAAAATACTCAATAGTATCAATTTTTTTATCAGGGTCAACGTCACCTTTTCCATAAGAAAGGATCTCTAGAGTAGACTCTAAATCGTGCATTTTTTCCATTTTTCTCGATATTATTGGATTACCTGATTTACCTAATCTAATCGGCTCATCACTGCCGTATTTTTGTGTATATTCCCACTGCATATCATTCACATTTTTAACAATACTATGAAGTTCGTTTATACTCATATTAGAAAAGTCGAGATCTTTTTTTTTAAATATTTGTTCATAAGCACTACCCTCAATTAATGATGAATCAAAGATTTTATTATCTTGTTTTTCTTTCGGATAGAGATTAATGGTGCTTAAGTTAGCTTTTAAATTGCTTTCGATTATCGCTTTTTGTTCAGAAATGTTTTTTAGATTTTCGTTACCTATTTTTGGAAACGCTGTACCTTTATTTCCAAGTTGACTATGTAATGATAATGAGTTGATATTAATTTTCATAAAAAATCCTTTTTAATTAAATTATTGTATTGCTTTATCGACATTACTCAATAAAACTTGAGTTTTTTATAATAAATCAACTCATTATAATTAACGGCTCATGAGGTTAAGACCCTATGAGCCGTAGCCGTTTATATCTATTCTAATTAGCCTTTAGATCTCACCTCATATGTAATCCCACCATAAGTGCGAGATCCTGTCGTTGTTTTATTCTCAACTCTCCAATAATAAGTACCTGTATTATATATAGAGGTGGAAACTGCTACGCCATATCCGCCCGCAACTCTGTTGCCCAAACTATCAACTAAAGTCACTTTGAAATCATGTCCGTCATAATTTCTTAAAATAGCAAAACCGTATCTGTGACAGCTACCTCCATCATGAGTAAAGCTTGCAATAGTCCGGGTATCTCCCAATTTTATACTCGTGTATCGAGTATAAACGGTGGCGCTACAACGTTGATATGCACTGGCTGTTTGACCACTTTTAGCAGCCTCTTCAAAATCTAGAATAGAATTTAATGCTTCAATTTGATCATGCGGCTCTAGCACTTTAACTGACGGTGATTCTGTAACAGCGCCATCGGCACTCATGACATTAAAAGAAAAACTTGCAGCAGCAATAAGTAGTGTAGCAGGGAGTAAATGTAAATATTTCATAACTTAAAATCCTTTATTGAGTTAGTTTACAAAAAACTATAAATATTTATAGCTCAATGATAATGATATACTTTTGATAGAAGATCATGTTTTAATTTGGGTAACAGTCAACAGCTAACAAGACGTTCAAACGGACAAAAAACTGTTGGCTGTTTCACTCCGTTCACAATTTTAGCCAACAATTTTTTGCCGCTTAACGTGGCGTTAGTTTGCTATTTATTTTAGGTGCTTTTAAATCAGTAATTACAAATTCTGGTGAGTTTGTTAAAGCCGTTATCAATCATAGGAAGTGTCTAGGTTTAGCCGTTATTTTTCAGCGTTCAAACTTCCAAATGTTTTAGCTAATTTATGTACTGGTTTTCTTTCGGTGGGTTGGTTACAGTAGTGTTATTAAAAAGTTGTTGTGCATCAGCAACTAACAAGCGTTTAAACAGGGACAAATTACAGTTGGCTGGTTCCGCT
>MAAE01000056.1:0-791 GCA_002162675.1 Colwellia sp. 39_35_sub15_T18
TTTAATACGTTATACAGTGGCATCAGTAACTCACTGCAACGAATTAACCAATCCGACATCGTTTGACGACTTAAACTGATGCCATAGTCGTTAAACATGCTTTCTTGTCGATATAGCGGTAAACCATATTGGTATTTGGCCGTGATAAGTTGGCTGAGTAAACTGGCCGTAGCAATGCCTTTTGGGATAGGTGTAGGAGGCATTGGTGCGTTTTTAATGTGATTTTCGGTACCTGTTTTCTCACATTGTTTACAAGCATATTTGGGGCGAACTGTTTCAATTACCTTAATGTGTGCGGGCACGAACTCAAGCTTTTCGCTACGTGCTTCACCAATTTTATGTAGGCGACTTTGACAGCAATCACAGACTTGCTCATCAAAAGGTAAATCTATTGTCACGACTTTACGTGGTAAGTCTTTGGGAAGCGGTTTTCGTTTCGGCTTGTTTTTAATGATGGGTACTTGCTTGCTATCAACCTCTGCCAAGAGCATTTTATCCGCTTCATCCAAGGTTTCTTCAGCTTCATTGAAGGTTTCACCACCGCCAGGGCTTTGCTCTGAGCTTTTGCCAAACTGTTTACGTTTGGCTATTTCATAGCGCTCAATAAACTGATTAATTTGAATGGCTTGCTCAGTGATTTTTTTATCTTTTTCTACTAACGCTTTATCTTTTTCTGCCATAGCCTGCTGCAACTCAAGCAACATTTTCTTGAGTTGTTCTGAGTCGTTAGGCAATGAGTTAGCATAAATTTTCATGCCCACAGTTTAGCAATTTTTTTATCTGCTATCTGC
>MAAE01000056.1:800-5703 GCA_002162675.1 Colwellia sp. 39_35_sub15_T18
GTAATGGATCATGACCTACAACAGCATAACCCGAGAGCAACCAAGCCAATTGCTGCTCCGTTAATTCAAACGCTTGGCTTGATACTTTACTCGGCCATTTAAATTTCTGTTTTTCCAGCCGCTTATACCACAGCGCAAAGCCTGTTTTATCCCAATAGAGAATTTTAAGTTTGTCTCTAGCTTTGTTGCAAAAGACGAACAACGCGCCGGTATAAGCATCGTGTTCAAGTTCATCCTCGACAATGCCAACCAAGCCATTTATCGATTTACGAAAATCTACAACATCGCGATGTAAAAAGACATCAGGTACATCACCAAATATCTTCATTAAACCAACGCTCGTAATACTTGGCCTAAGTAGGTTGCACTGGTATTTGAAGGGAGCCTTAATATTGCTTTACCCAACGTCAATTCAATGACTGCTTGGGGTGTTATCAACTCAACTTGCTGGGTGACTTTGGTACGAACAAAGCTGCTTGATGTGATACCTAATTTCTTACGAAACACGTAAAAACTGGACGTTGCTAATTGATGTTCACGACAATAATCAATAATAGTTAGGCCGCTAGCTTGTTGTTCGTTAAGAATAGTTTGCCATTGCTCTTGGCTTCTAGTTATTTTCATTAGTTACTCCAAATAATAGTTTGAAGTAACTTAACTTGAACTCGACTTATTGTTTAGATGCACTTTGCCGGACGTTTACCTTCTTTGGGCTTTTTAGCGGTATAACTCGTTGGCCTTTTATGACTATTTCTCGGTTTAGCTTTGCCTCTATGGTGCAGCATATTCTCAGATTTTAATATGCGATAAAAGCTCGACTCCGATGCAATATATTCGTCTCTGTCTGCCAGTATAGGTACAATTTGGCTTGGCTTTCGTTTTAACATTAGCTATTGAGTCTGCCAAAAGTTTTTTATCGTATTCATCAAGCACTAATTCTGCTTCATTGAATACTTCATCAACACCCGGCATCTTCTCTGATTTTTTGCCGTATTCATTGGCAAGTTTGAGGTTGTAACGCTCAAGCAATTGTTGATAAGCAACATCTTTTTCGGCTAATTCATTTTCCATACGTTGTTGCAACTCAAGCAGCATTTGTTTGAGTTGTTCAGAGCCGTTGGGTAGCGAATTAGCATTAAATTTCATCCACTGATTTTAACAAAATATTCAAGCCAATACTGCTGCTAGCGTCAATTAGCACAAGCGTTTGTGTCAATGATCGTTGACTGCAAAAAAAGCGTAATACCGATCGTTTAGATCATTGATTGATAATGTAACTCTTAGTGACCAAGGATATCATATCCTGAGAGTAACCAATCGAGTTGCTCAGCGGTTAACGCAAATTCATTGCCATTAATTTTGCTCGGCCATTTGAATTTTTGTTTTTCCAAACGCTTTTGCCAAAGTGCAAAACCTGTTTTGTCCCAGTACAGTATTTTCAGTTTATCTTTGGTTTTATTGCAAAAAACGAACAAAGCTCCGGTATAGGCATCACGGTTAAGTTCATCTTCAACAAGTGCTGCGAGGCCATTTATTGCTTTACGAAAATCGACAAAATCTCGATGAAGAAAAACGGCTGAAGGTGTAACAAACACTTCATTAAATAAGCTCACGTAATAATTGGTTTAGGTAAGTCACAGAGGTTGATGCCGGTAAACTGATATTTGCCTTACCCACGGTGACTGTTATGAAGGTTTTCTCTTCACTTAGTTCCACCTGTTGTGTTATTTTGGCGCGAACAAAGTTACCTGACGACAAGCAGAATTTCTTTCGAACAGCATAAAAACTCGACGTTGATAATTGCTGTTGTTGGCAATAACCAATAATGGTTAAGCCGCTAGTTTGTTGATCTTCAATGATGGTTTGCCATTGCTCTTGGCTACGCGTAATTCTCATGATTACCTCCTAGATTAAGTAAGGAAATAATATATCTGAGATCAAAGGCTAGAGGCAGGTGTCGTTAGCTATACGCTTACGTTCATCCAAACATTTTAACACGTAATCGAATGGGATCAGGCCATTAGCTTTGGCAGTTTCTATAATTCTGTAAAGTGCTGTACTAGCATGTGCACCGTTGGCCGTTTGACTAAACAACTAGGCTTTCCTACCAATAACAGAGGGTTTTATTGCTCTTTCTGCACGGTTATTGTCGATATTAAGTTGACCACTTTCTAAGTAGCGAATGAGTTTATGCCATTGGTTATTAAGGTAGGTAATGGCTTCACCTAGTTTTGTTTTTGGCAGCACATGTTGTTTGGTGAGCCAATCATGTAACTTTTCAATTAAGGGCTTGGCTTCTTGTTGACGCACTTCATATTTTTCTTCGAGTGTTTTTCCTCTGAGCTTAACTTCAATACCATATCCGCTTTACCGGATTTGTTTTTACCTTGTACTTGTTTCGCTTCAATGAATTTCCGTCGTGCGTGCGCCCAACAGCCAACCAATGTCGCCTTTGTTTGTGCATACGCTTGATAACCATCCACTTGTAGATAACCGTATATCCCGATAAATAATTTACCACGCACGCCCCAGCCCGACTATTGTGATAATCAAAAAGCACTATATTGGCGATTTTATTGAGAGGAATGGCGAATCAGTGCCCGTACAATATAGCCACATGTAACTTTTCACTTTATCGGATTTTACAACATTGACGGTTTTTTCATCCGCATGGATAACGCTTTGTTTTAGCAACTCATTCTTTAACCTATTTATCAGTGGCTCAAACAGCGTGGCTGATTTTAGCATCCAATCACTCAAGTTTGACGGCTCAGCGCTATATCATATTGTTTGAACATCGATTCTTGACGATACAGTAGTAAGCCATATTGATACTTGCTGGTGACAAGCTGGCTTAACAAACTTGATGTAGCGATGCCTTTAGGTATTGGACTGACAGTAACAGGTGCCTGTTTGATGGTATTCTTTACGCCTGTTTTTTCACAGTGACGGCAAGCGTACTTAGGGCGAATATGCTCAATGACTTTCACTTGTGCAGGAATGAATTCCAACTTTTCGGCTTTATCTTCACCAATTTTATGTAATTGATTGGGCACTGCAACAATCACAGACTTTTTCTTCATCTGTTAAATCATGAACAATCACTTCACGCGGTAAGTCTGTTGGCAATGGTTTACGTTTTGGTTTATTACGGGTATAGCTGATGTCTTGCTTTTCTTCTTCAACAATATCCGTGATCTCTTCCATTTCATTAAATAATTCACCTTGCCTAACAAACCCTTCGGATTATTTACCGAATTGTTTTTGCTGTGCTAGACGGAACAACTCCAATAAATGCTGCTTATCTTGTTGTAACTGAGCCGTTAATGCTCGTTCAGCTAACAACAACGCTTTAAGCTGATAAATATCGCTTGGAAGAACATCTGATTTCATGTTGTTATTTTAACAGTAATACGATTGTGACCAAGAAGGAATCGATGAAACCTTGACGATCGACAAGGTTTATTTTTAGATCAAGTTACCGTGCAATTTTTTATATCCATTGGCTGATGACCAATCATGTCATATCCAGATAACAACCAATGTAATTGTTGCTCAGTTAAGTTCATCGTTGATACATCCAACCTCGTTGGCCATTTAAATTTGTCTCTATCGAGGCGTTTGTACCAGAGAGCAGAGCCCGTTTTATCCCAGTACAACAGTTTCAGTTTATCGCGGTTTTTATTACAAAATACAAATAAAGCACCAGACATGATGGGTAATTCTAGTTCAGATTCAACTAATGCTGTTGAGCCATTAATAGATTTTCGAAAATCAATAAACTGGCGGTGTAAATAGACGTCAGGGACATCAATGAACATCTTCAGGCTTGAAGTGCTTTTATTAATTGAGCTAACCAGTTTAGTGAGCAATTATCAAAGACTGTTAATCTTGTTTCTCCATACGTTAAGTGCATCAGGGTTGCTTTGATAGGCTTAATCTTTATCACTTTGTTTTTTACAAAAGCCTCTGATGATTCGTCTTGCTTCAATTTATTTATATATTTATAAATAAATTGAGGTGGGTAAGTTATTTTGTTTACAAAAAACGGTAATTGGTTGACCGTTTTTTCCTGTAGATCAATTAATCGCTTTCAATCTACTAACGTTCGTCGCTTCATCGTTTATCCCCATTATTGCATTGAGGATGAGATTAAATGCTTTAGCTAATGTTAAGAAGACGTGTTTCGCCGAACCATCATCCTGAATCTAATTCAGGATGATGGTTGATATTCACTTTTATGAATCGTCATTCTACTATTTATAGTATGCACCTTTTTTGGAGGGAATTACTAGCCGCTTATTTTCGAGCTTCGAAATTATTCTGCGATAGGTTTGTGCACTTTCATAAACTCCACTGCTTTGCTAATGGCTGTTTTAACTTTAGTCTCCATTTCAAAACGCTCTGAAGCTGGTAGATAAAAAGCCATGTCAACTTCGTGACGAATATAACGGGTAGGAAGTTGATTTAACACTACACAGGTCAGATCAGCAATAAAGTCTTCGTCATACTTTTCATCAAATTTTGCCGTTGAAAAATGATGCATGACTAATTTTTCATAATAATTGTGAATATCGTCAGATATTTTCATGAGTTACTTCGCTATAAAAGAGTGGATATATTCAAAGATTAACCTGAGTTTAGCTAAAATGCTAATTTAAAAGTAATATTTTGAGATTCTGTTGTTCATGTAGGGTGTGGGTTTGTTTTGATTACTTCAAGACAAGTAGACAGTAACCCTTTAGGGAAGTTTATATCATAAGGGGTAGGTTTGATTAATTCAGCTTAGCTGTATTCATAGGTTGGACATTAAGAGATCATTGGATTCAGGCCGCATTTTAATCGTCCTTTTTCTTTATCTCTGGTCGGGTTCGCTCTTTGAGCATATTTTGACAAAAAATTG